>CAVRZD010000005.1:0-232115 GCA_963725645.1 uncultured Actinomycetes bacterium | reverse complement strand
CGTGACCGAGTTCCCAGTGCCCGCGCTGCGCGCGACCGGGATCGCCCCCGGCCCCGACGGGGCGCTGTGGGTCGCCGCCGGCACGATCGTCGTACGGGTGACGCCGCAGGGCGCCGTGTCGGTGATCCCGCTGTCGGGCTCCTCCCAGGGCGGCGTGGTCCCGCTTCCCAGCCTCACGAGCACCCTCAACGCCACGGCCAGCCGCGTCATCGACGTGCTCGACAACGGCGGCGCCAGCAACGGCATCACCGCGGGCCGCGACGGCGCGATGTGGATCGCCGCCGGCTCCAGGCTCGTCCGTGTGACCCCGGCCGGCGAGGTCACCCGCGTCTCGCTGCCCGGGAACCTGCCGGCCGACGGCGGCATCACCTCGGCCGCCGACGGCACGATCTGGTTCTCCGCCGGGGGCGATCGCTTCGACCAGGCGGGCTCCTCGGTCGGCCGCTACGACCCGGCCGGCGGCGACGTCCAGGGCTTCGGGCTCAGCGGCCGCGCGCTGGACCTCGTGCGCGGCCCGGGCAGCTCGAACGTGTGGGTGTCGACCGCGACCGACTCGGGCCGCCTCAACTGGATCACGCGGCTGAGCACGCGCTCGTTCGGGACCGCCAAGCCGCGGCAGTGGAGCTGCGCGGGCCAGACCCCCGCCGCCTGCTGGTTCCGCATCCCCGCCGTGCCGCTCGGCGACCAGCGCCTCTTCAACACGCACGCGCGCCCGGGCGGCATCACGATCGGCCCGGACGGGAACGTGTGGTACACGGAGGGCGGCAAGATCGGGCGCATCCTCACCTTCCGCGGCGCGATGCCCTGCTACGAGCGCGTCACGCGCAACCACAACTTCGGCTGCGGGCGCAACAACAACCACGCGGCGAAGGTGACCCACTCCGGCTACGCCTACCTGCGGACGACCTGCCCCTACCTGACGTTCCGGGTCTGCCAGGGGGACGTCGCGCTGCGGACCACCGGCGGGCGCTTCATCGGGCGGGCCGTCTACATCATCGCCCACTACGACAACCCGCGCGTGCGCACCCCGATCCCGCGCTGGATGCTGAACCAGATCAAGCGCCGGGGCCGCGTCCTCGTCAACGCCACGTACACGAGCCAGGACATGGGCGGCCTGACGAAGGTCAACCACGGTACGTGGTACCTGTCGTTCACCGGGTAGCGCCGGCCGGCGCCGGTCGCTAGTACGACCGCGGCAGGCCGAGCGAGTGCTCGGCCACGTAGTTGAGGATCATCTCGCGCGACACCGGCGCGATCCGCATCGTGCGGATTCCCCACCACATGTCCGCCAGGCCGTACTCGAGCGCCACGCCGTTGCCGCCGTGCGTCTGGATCGCCTGGTCGACGGAATGGATGGCCGCCTCCACGGCCGCGTACTTGGCCATGTTGGAGGCCTCGCCCGCGCCCCTGGCGCCGGCGTCGTAGAGCGCGCACGCCTTGCGGTTCATCAGCGCCGCCAGCTCGAGCTCGATCTTCGCCTCCGCCAGCGGGTGCGAGATCCCCTGATGCGAGCCGATCGGAGCGTTCCACACGACCCGCTCGCGGGCGTACGCGGCGGCCTGGTCGAGCGCGCGCCGGGCCGCGCCGATGGCCAGGGCCGCGGTCATGATCCGCTCCGGGTTGAGCCCGTCGAAGACCACCGCGAGGCCGGCGTGCTCCGGACCCACGAGTCGGTCGGCGTCGACCTCGACGCCGTCGAAGAACAGCTGCCACTGGCGGTCGGCGTTGCGCGGCGCGGTCGGAACGACCTGGCGCTCGAGGCCGGGCGCGTCCACGTCCACGATGAACAGCGACAGCAGGCCGCGGCCGCTCTCCTCGTTGGTGCCGGTCCGCGCCACCACCAGCAGGGCGTGCGCGTCCTCGACGCCCGAGATGAACGTCTTCGTGCCGCGCAGCACGTAGGAGCCGTTCTGCCGCTCGGCGCGCGTCGAGAGGTTGTGGGTGTTCGTGCCCGCGTCGGGCTCGGTGATGGCGAACGCCACGCGCAGGTCGCCGCGGCCGATGCCGCGCAGCCAGCGCTCCTTCTGCTCGGGCGTGCCGTGGCGCGCGAGCACGCTGCCGGCGATCGCGGGCGAGACGAGCAGGAGCAGCAGCGGGCAGCCCGCCTTCGCCAGCTCCTCCCCCACCGCCGCCAGCTCGGTCAATCCGCGCCCGCCGCCGTCGTAGGACTCGGGGATGTTGACCCCGAGGTAGCCGCGCTCGGCGAGGGCCTCCCACAGCTCCGTGGGCGGCTCCTTCGCTTCGACCTTCTCGCGGATGTAGGCGGGGCCGAAGCCGGCGGCGATGCCCGCGACCGCCTCGCGCAGGAGCGTCTCCTCGTGCGAGGGCACGAGCGGCAGCGCGGGCACATCGGCGGTGGTTGGCGGGACGTTCACTTCAGCCTTACCTCGAGCGGGATCATCGTGCGACCATATAGGCGCGTCAAGGTGTTGGTTGATCCGTGACAGCGGAGCGGACCGCAGTACCCTTCTGAAATGTCGTACGCAGAGGACTCACCGCCCAGCCTCAAGCCGAGGATGAGCCAGGAGGCGACGGCCCTCGCCTACGAGTGGCGCAAGCTCACGCGCGCCGCCACGGCCGTCGCGGTGCTGACGAGCCCGGCGTGGTTCCTCGTCTTCTGGAAGGCGAACCACTGGGACTGGTACTGGGCGCTGCTGGCAACGTTCGTCGGCGTCATCGCGTTCCGCGGCGCCGTCGACGTGATCAGCCACAAGCTGATCCCCGCACCGAACCTCTACGGCGCGCAGAAGGAGCTGCTCGAGGAGGACGTCGTGGCGCGCCGGCGGGTCTGGTACTGGCGCACGATGTTCCGGCGCCTGTTCTGGCTGGTGCTGATCCTGTTCGCGGGGCTGGTCGCGCTGAACCTGATGCTGAAGATCAGCGGCACCAACGTCGCGCTGTTCGACACCTTCAGCGCGCTCGGCGACCTGTTCGCGTCGTTCCTGCCGACCCTGCTGGTCCTGGGCCTCCAGCTGCCGCTGCTGTTCTTCATCAACTTCGCGATCCTCTTCGGCCCGCTCCTCTTCTTCGGCATCAAGCAGATGAAGGGGTACGAGCCCGGCGACGCCGACTGGGGCGTCAAGCTCGACGACGTCCGCGGCCAGCAGGAGCCCAAGGAGGAGGTCACGCGCGTGATCTCGCTGTGGCAGGCGGGCGAGGAGTTCGAGAAGGCGGGCGGCAAGCGCGAGCGCGGGCTGCTCTTCCTCGGCCCGCCCGGCACCGGCAAGACGATGCTGTCGAAGGGCATCGCGACGTCGTTCAACTGCCCGTTCATGACGATGCCGGGCTCGGGCTTCGCGCAGACGTTCATCGGGATGGACGTGATCGTCGTGCTGATCATGGTCTGGCGCGCCCGGCGCCTGGCCCGCAAGTGGGGTGGCCAGTGCATCATCTTCATCGACGAGATCGACGCCGTAGGCATGCGCCGGGCGGCGCTCGGCGGCGGCGCCGGCGGCGCCGTCGGCGGGCACGAGCCGCCCCCCGACATCAAAGGCCCGTTCTACGGGCCCTGGGGCGCCCTGACCGGATCCGGCGACGTCGTGATCGAGTCGCGCGAGTGGCGAGACCACGTCTTCGGGCAGCGAGCGCCCGGCCCACAGCCGATCTACCCACCTCTGCTGGAGCGCTTCAACCGGGGCCTGAACAGCTTCATCGCCCCGGGCATGATGGGCGGCCAGGGTGCTGGCATGGCGCTGAACCAGATCCTCGTCCAGATGGACGGCGTCGACGAGCCGCCGTTCATGCGCCGCTTCTTTACCAACCGCATCAACACGTTCCTGGACGCGACCTACATCGTGCCCACACGCATCCGCGGCCGGAAGCTGCGGCTGCGACCGCCGAAGCCGCGGAACGAGCAGATCTACTTCATCGGCGCCACGAACGCCCCGATCCAGTCGCTCGACCCCGCGCTGATCCGCCCCGGGCGCATGGGCCGCCACATCTTCTTCCGCACCCCGACCAAGGACGACCGCCGGGACATCTTCGACCTCTACATGTCCAACGTGGACCACGATCCCGACATGGACACGGAGCGCCGCCGCGACGAGTTGGCCCGCATGACCAGCGGCTACTCGCCGGCGATGATCGAGCAGGTGTGCTCGATGGCGCTCACCTACGCCCACTCCGAGGGGCGCCAGACCTTCAGCCGCGCCGACATCGTCGAGGCCATGACAACGATCGAGACCGGGACGGCCCAGGGGGTCGAGTACGTGGCCGAGGAGACGCGCGCGGTCGCCCTGCACGAGGCCGGGCACGCGGTCGGGTCCTACCTCTTCCAGGACAACGTCGAGGCCACCCGCTTGACGGTGCGCAAGCGCGGGTCGGCGCTCGGGCACTTCCAGGGCGCGGAGAAGGAGGAGCGCTTCAGCGCCTGGCAGAGCGAGGTGATGGGGAACCTCGTGATGACGCTGGCCGCGATGGCGACCGAGCACGTCTTCTACGACGAGAACTCCGTCGGCGTGGGCGGCGACGTGCACAGCGCGTCGACCCGGGCCCTGGTCATGGTGGGCGCGTCGGCGATGGGCCCCCCGCCGATCGACCTCTCGGGCCGCTTCGACAACGAGGAGGACGAGGACGCCGAGCGCGAGAAGCTCGAGAAGCGCTTCGAGCGGATCGGCAACACGATCATCCACCGGTCGGACCCCGGCGCGGGCAGCCCCTACGCGGAGAGCTTCACCGGCGTGATGTCGGATCCGTTCAAGCGCAGGATGGCCGCGCAGATCCTCGGTCAGGCCTACTACCAGGCCTACAACGCGATGCGCCAGAACCGCGCCGCGCTGGAGCGGGTCGCCGACGCGCTCGTCGAGAAGCGCGAGCTCCACGGCGACGAGGTCGTCGACCTGCTGGACGAGGTCCGGCCGGTGAAGCCGAGCGTGGACCTGCTCGACCGGGCGAGCTGGCCGAAGCTGTGACCGACCGCCACACCCAGCCGCCCGACCTGATGCCGCCGCCACCGGAGGCGCCCCCGCCGCCGGGCCCCGAGGTCCCGCCGCCGCCCCCGGACGTCCAGGTGGAGGTGCACGAGGAGCCGGAGGATCCGCCGCGGCCGCAGTTCGAGCCGATCTCCAAGCACGCGCCGCGCTTCCGGCTCGTCCTCGGCGCGCTGATCGGCGTTGCGATCGGGGCGATCGGAGCGACGCTGGTGCTGGTGTCCGGCCAGGGCCCGTCGATCGATTCCGGCAACTGGTCGCAGTGGAAGCCCTCCACCAGCTCGCTCGGCGACGGCGCCCAGCAGATCGCCGACCACGTCGCGCCGACCTACCGCCAGCAGGGCGGCGACCAGCTCGTCGGCGTGACGGGCGGCCCGCTGAAGGTCGCCGCGTCGCCCGACCCGCTGCCGGCGAAGATCGCCGTGGCCAGCCAGGACACCACCAAGATCGGGATCGTGCGGGGCCAGACGGCGCTCTACAGCCTGTGCGGACTCGGGTCCCGCTGCGCGATCAACCGCGGCAAGCCGTCGGCGCAGCGCTTCCTGCTGCTGCAGCGGGAGGCGCTGGAGCTCGCGCTGTACTCGTTCCGCTACCTCGACGTGGACAACGTGGTGGCGCTGCTGCCGCCGGCGCCCGGCCAGCGCCCGCAGAACGCCGTGTTCTTCCAGCGCAGCGAGTTCAAGCGGGTGCTCGACCACCCCATCTCCGAGGTCCTGCCCTCGCCGCCCCCGAGCATCGTGGGCCTCACCGACTCGGCCCAGGGCAAGCTCATCAGCCGGGTGACGACGCCGAGCGTGTACTGCTTCTCCTTCCAGCAGGCGCAGGACCTCAGCGCCTTCCTGGTGCTGCAGAAGCCGACCACGACCGCGAAGCAGCCGTGCGGCGCGGCGCTGACGACGGGCTCTGCGACGCCGCAGCCCAGCACGTCCGGCTCGAGCGGGACGACGACCAACGGCTGACCCCGCGACGGCGGCCGCGCTGGCCCGCGCGAAGGCGCGCCTGGACCGGTTGGACCTGTACTCCCGGCCGGTGGACCTGCGGCGCGTGCGCGTCCTCGTGCTCCCGTGGCTGTTCCGGCTGCCGTGGTTCCGCCGCTTCGACGGCTGCGCCGCCTGGCCGCTGATCCTGCTGCGCCGGCCGCTCGCGGCCTTCCCCGACGGCGAGGACCTGCTCTGCCACGAGCTCTGGAATGTCTGGCACTACGCGCCGCGGATGATCAGGTGGGCGTGGAGGCGGGGGTGCGGTCGCCGCGCTGGCGGAACACGGCGACCACGGCGATCAGCAGGTAGCCGAAGGCGGCGACCTGCGGCGCCAGGAACGCAAGGAGAACGACGACGACGTAGAAGCCGATGCTCGGCGTCGTCAGCAGGGTCATGGCCTTGACATCTTCGTCGGTCACGTCGGGCTCGAGCAGGTCGCGGTGGGCGGCCACGTAGCGCCAGAGCGCGCCGGTCGTGACCGAGATCGCCAGCAGCACGAGGCCGTAGAAGATGACGGCGGCGCGCTCGGCCGTGGTCTTGTGGATCGCCTCGGCGACGAGCTTGGTGGGAAACGGGAGAAAGGAGACCAGCATCAGCAGCAGGATGTTGAGGCGCATCACGCCGGCATTCGCGCTCGCCAGGCGGCGGAAGATCGCGTGATGCAAGAGCCACACGCCACCGACCGTGAGGAAGCTCGTCGCGTAGCCCAGGTACGACGGCCATTGGTCCCCGATGCCCTTCCACAGGTCGTCGAACGCGCTCTCCGGGACGCTGATCTCCAATACGAGCAGGGTGATCGCGATCGCAAAGACCCCGTCGCTGAACGCCTCGACACGACTCGTGCTCCAGCGGTCCCCCATCCGGCGAACTTTCGACGCACGCGCGGATCATCCTCCCGCCACGACCTCGAACGCCGGCAGCACCAGGCCCTTCGACGGGAATTCCGTCTGAGGGTGCCACGTGTGGCAGATGCAGCACCGGCCGCTGCGCATGCCGCTCAGCTACCTGCGCGCCGGCTACGCCGGCAACCCGTACGAGGCGCAGGCCCGGGCCGCGGTCGAGGCGACCCGCAGCATCGGTCAGGGGACGTCGAGCGCCTCGATCGCGTTCGAGAACGAGAAGCCCGGGTTCACGCCGCCCTCGAGCGCGTAGACGCGACGCCCGAGCGACGCGCCGCCGAGGCCGTGCCGCGGCGTGCGCATGCCCGGCAGCGCCGTCCAGCGCCGCCGCGCCGGGTCGTAGCGCTCGACCGGACGGATCGTGCCCGCCGCCTCCTCGCCGCCGAACACGACGACGTCGCCGCCGGCCGTGGCCGCCGCGATGCCGCCGCGCGCCTTGCGCAGGTTGGGAAGGCGCTCCCAGCGCCCGCGGGCCGGGACGAAGCGCTCGGCCACGGTGAAGTTCCCCTGCCCCGCCGCTCGGCCGCCGAGCACGTAGAGCGCGCCGCCGGCCACCGTTCCGGCCAGGTGCTCCCGCGCAACCTCCATGTCCGGCCCGCGGCTCCAGCGGCCCGTGTCGAAGTCGAACACCTCGAGCGTGCGCAGTGGCGCGCCACCGCGCGCGCCGCCGGCGACGTACAGCCGGTGGCCGATCACGCCGGCGGTCAGCGCCGCCCGCGCCGTGGGCGCGGAGGGCAGCCGCTGCCAGCGATTCGTGCGCGGGTCGTAGCGCAGCAGCGTCCGGACCTCGCCGGCCAGACCGCCGGCGGCGGCGTAGCCGCCGACCACGTACAGGCTCCCCGCGTACGCCGCCGCCGCCGCGTGGTTGAGGCCGACCGGCATCGCGCGCACGCGCGCCCAGCGGCCGCGGCGGATGTCGTAGCGCTCGACCGCGGAGGTCGTGCGCCCCGGCGGGAGGAACCCGCCGACGACGTAGATCCGCTCGCCGATGCGCGCGGCCGCGACCTCGGTCCGCCGCAGCGGCGCCGGCCGCAGGGCGATCCAGCGGTCGGCGCGCGCCGGGCCCGCCCGGTCGCCCGGTGCGGACGACCCTCCGCGCGTCGCGGCCAGCGCGCCCAGGCCGCCGGCCAGGAGCGCCAGCCCGGCGAGCGCGACGGCGCCGGCGGCGCGTCTCGTCATCGCGTCCGCTCCTCTGGCTCGTGCCCCGCGCACTCGCGCACGGGCAGCCGCGGATAGCGGGGGTAGGCCGAGTCGGTGCGCGACCGCAGGCACAGCGAGAACGTCGAGCCGCGCGTATTGCGCACGAGCTGCTGGTGGCGGCAGGAGTCGCACAGGCCGGCGTTGACGGTCGCCATGCGGTGATTATGCGCATGCCCCGGGCAGGGCACGCCCGCTTAGGCAGGCGTCAGGCGGCGGGGCGCTGGTCGCGCCCGCCGCGGAGCATGGCGGCGGACGCCAGCACGAACACGGCCAGGCCACTGCCCAACAGCATCAGCAGCATGTCCGGCATGGAGGGCCGCCAGCCGGTGACCTCGCTGATCGCGTCGCGCGGGTCCAGGCGGGCGAGCCGGTCGAACACGCCCGACAGCGTATGGCGGGCGGCGGAGTCCAGCGAGCGGTCGCGCGACAGCGGCCCCGACTGCAGGCCGGCGCCGGCGATGCCCGGCGAGGCCGCGCCGGCAACGGGCCCGGCGGCCGCGAAGATGCCCGCGGTCGAGCCTCCGCCACCGGTCCGGGTGCTGCCGCCGGCCCGACCCGCGCCCGGTCCGGCGCGGTTGCCGGGCCGCTGCGTGGATCGCTCGCTCGAAGAATTGATCGTGCCGGAGGACGAGCCGGCACCGGGCCGCGGCCGGATCGGCCGGACGGCGTGCGAGCCCGACCCGGTCGAGGCGCTTCCGCCGCCGGAGGACGTTCCCGAGCCGGTCGAACCGCCTGACGCGCCCGAGCCCGAGCCCGAGCCACCACCGCGGGGGTCGTTGCCGGACCCCCCGGTACCGGACCCGCCGTCCCCGGACCCGCCGCCCCCGGGCGTCGACGGCAGCGGCACCGACGGGACGTTGACCTCCGGCGTCGAAACCGGGCCCACCGTCACGGAGGGCACGTTGACCTCCGGCGTGGACGACGGGGTCGGGACGCTCGTCCCGCCCGGCAGGTCGAGCGCCGCCGGCACCGTGGTCATGCTCGGCGCTGCGGCGAGCACGCCGACGAGCGCCGCCTCCGTCACGACGGCAGCGAGCGTGGCCCTGCGGAAGATCCCTGCGCGCTTCATCCCTGAGTACCCCTGCGCGGAACTCTAGCGTGGCGCGCGCGGGGGGTGTCGCAGTTCGCCGCGCCGAACTATACTTTCTGAAGTAATGCGGACCTTCTGGCGGCTGCTCTCCTTCCTGCGTCCCTACCGGGCGGGGGTCGTCGCCTCGCTGCTGCTGGCGGCCGCCGCGATCGGGTTCACGGTCGCCATCCCCTATCTGACGGGCCAGGCGATCAACGCGGTCCGGCCCGGCCACCACGACAGCAGCGCGCTGGTCGCGGTCGGGATCGCGATCGCCGGCGCCGCGCTGCTGCGGCTGGGCTTCACGGTGGCGCGCCGGCTCGTCGCCGGACGCGTGTCGCTCGGCGTCGAGTACGACCTGCGCCAGCGCATGTACGAGCACCTGCAGCGGCTGGAGCTCGGCTTCTTCGACCGCCAGCAGACCGGGCAGCTGATGTCGCGGGCCACGGTGGACCTTCAGGCCGTGCGCTTCTTCCTCGGCTACGGGCTCGTGTTCCTGCTGCAGTCCGGCCTGACCCTGCTGCTCGGCGCGGTGGCGATGTTCGTGCTCAACCCCGTGCTCGCGGCCGTCGCGCTGTGGCCCGTGCCGTTCGTCGTGCTGGTGGCGGCCCGCTACGGGCGCCGCGCCCGCCCGGCGCTGCAGGAGGTCCAGCAGCGGATCGCCGAGCTCACGGCCGAGGCGGAGGAGAACGTCTCCGGGGTGCGCGTGGTGAAGGCATTCGCGCGCGAGCAGCGCCAGCTCGGCCGCTTCCGCCACAGCGTGCGGCGGGTGTTCGACCAGTCGATGTACTCGACGCGGCTGCGCGCCTTCTACCAGCCGCTGATCGGCTTCCTGCCCAACCTCGGGCTGGCGGCGATCCTGCTCGTCGGCGGCCGCCAGGTGATCGACGGCTCGCTCACGCTCGGTGCCTTCACCGCCTTCTACGCGTACATGCTGATGCTGATCTCGCCGATGCGGACGCTCGGCGTGTTCCTCGGCATGGCCCAGCGCGCGGTCGCCTCGGGCGCGCGCGTGTTCCAGATCCTCGACCGGGCGCCCGAGATGACCGTTCCGGAGGGCGCTCCGGCGCTGCCGCCGGGTGACGGCCACGTCGAGCTGCGCGGCGTCAGCGTCGCCTACGAGGGGGCGAGCGAGCCGGCCCTGCGCGACGTCGACCTCGACGTGCCCGCCGGGACGACGATCGCGCTGGTGGGGACGACCGCGTCGGGCAAGACCACGCTCGTCTCGCTGATCCCGCGGCTGTACGACGCCACGGCCGGCAGCGTCCTGGTGGACGGCGCCGACGTGCGCGACGTCCAGCTCGATTCGCTGCGCCACGCGACCGCGCTCGTCACCGACGATCCGTTCCTGTTCTCGGCCACGGTGCACGAGAACATCGCCTACGCGCGGCCGGACGCGAGCCGCGAGGACGTGGAGGCGGCGGCGCGGCGGGCGCAGGCGGACGAGTTCGTCGCCGCCCTGCCGGACGGCTACGACACGCTGATCGGCGAGCGCGGCCTGACGCTCTCCGGTGGCCAGCGCCAGCGCCTCGCGATCGCGCGCGCGCTGCTGGCCGACCCGCGCGTGCTGATCCTCGACGACGCGACGTCCAGCGTCGACGCGTCGACCGAGCAGGAGATCAAGGGCGCGCTGCGCGAGGTCATGCGCGGCCGCACGACGTTCGTGATCGCCCACCGCCTGTCCACCATCGCGCTCGCCGACGAGATCGCGGTGCTGGAGCACGGCCGCCTCGCGGCGCGCGGCACGCACGACGAGCTGGTGGAGGTCTCCGACCTGTACCGCGAGATCGTCGAGAAGGGGCTGCCCGACCAGGTGTTCCTGACCCGCAAGCCCGAGGAGGCGGAGGTGGCGGGGCTGTGAGCCCGCTCGCCGACCGCCGTCGAGAGCTCCGCCGCCGCCTGCGCAGCACGGGCGGGCGCGGGCGCAAGCTGCGCGGGCTCCTGGCGCTGCTGCGCCCGTACCGGTGGCGCGTGATCGCGATGCTCGTCGCGCTCGTCGCGGCGACGGCGGCGGCGCTCGCGCCCCCGCCGCTGGCGACCCTGGCGATCGACAACGGCATCATCCCGAAGGATGTCGCCACGCTCAACCTCGTCGTGGCCGCGTTCGTCGTGTCGGCGCTGGTGCTCTGGGGCGCGACCTGGGTGGAGACCTACCTGGTCGGCTGGGTCGGCCAGCGCGTGCTGCAGGACCTGCGCGTGGAGGTGTTCTCGCACCTGCAGCGCCTGTCGATCGGGTTCTACTCGCGCAAGCGGGCCGGCGTGCTGATCTCGCGGCTGACCAACGACGTGCAGGCGCTCGACGCGCTCGTCTCCGACGGCGTCGTGACGCTGTTCCAGGCCTCGCTCACGCTGATCGGGACGATCGTGATCCTGCTGGTGCTCGACGCCCAGCTGGCGCTGCTGACCTTCCTGATCTTCCCGATCGTGCTGCTCGGGAGCCTCGCCTTCCGGATCGCGTCGGCCGACGCCTACCGCATCACCCGCGAGAAGATCGCCTGGATCACGTCGTACCTGCAGGAGACGCTGTCGGGCATCCGGGTCGTGCGCGCGTTCGGCCGCGAGCGGTTCCACGAGGCGCGCTTCGCCGAGCTCAACGAGGAGAACCGCGAGGCGAACTACAAGACCGTCTACCTCAACGCGGCCTACTTCCCCGCGGTCGAGCTGCTGTCGGCGTTCGCGACCGTGGGGATCCTGATCTACGGCGGCTTCCAGGTGATCGACGGCAAGGTCGAGGTCGGCGTGCTGGTCGGCTTCGTGGCCGCGCTGAACAACTTCTTCGACCCGATCCAGCAGCTCTCGCAGCTCTACACCACCTACCAGAGCGGGATGGCCGCGCTCGACAAGATCTTCGAGCTGCTCGACGAGACGCCGGACCTCGAGGACCGCCCCGGCGCGGTGGAGCTCGAGCGCCTGCGCGGCGGGATCTCGTTCGAGGGCGTCTCGTTCGCCTACGGGTCGGGGGACGACGCGGTCCTCGCGCTCGACGACGTGTCGCTCGCCGTGCCGCCCGGCCAGACCGTGGCGCTGGTGGGCGCGACCGGCGCGGGGAAGTCGACGTTCGCCAAGCTCGTGGCCCGCTTCTACGACCCGACCGCCGGCCGCGTCCTGGTGGACGACCACGACGTCCGCGACGTGACGCAGGAGTCGCTGCGCTCGCAGCTCGGGATCGTTCCGCAGGAGGGCTTCCTGTTCTCCGGCACGATCTACGACAACATCGCCTTCGGCCGGCCCGAGGCGACCCGCGAGGAGGTCGAGGCCGCCGCGCACGCCGTCGGCGCGGACTTCTTCATCGACCAGCTCGAGGACGGCTACGAGACCGAGGTGGGCGAGCGCGGGTCCCAGCTCTCCGCCGGGCAGCGCCAGCTGATCGCCTTCGCCCGCGCGCTGATCGCCGACCCGCGGATCCTGGTGCTCGACGAGGCGACGTCGAACGTGGACGTCCACACCGAGACGCGGATCGAGGAGGGCCTGCGCCGGCTGCTGGCCGGGCGCACCGCGATCGTCATCGCGCACCGGCTGTCGACGATCCAGCGCGCCGGACGCATCGTCGTGCTCGAGCACGGCCGCATCGTCGAGGCGGGGACGCACGAGGAGCTGCTGGAGGCCGAGGGGGCGTACTGGAAGCTGTATCGGGACTGGGCGGAGCAGGCGGCGGCGTAGCCCGCTCGTCCCGTCAGAACGGCAGGCCTTCGACGTCGACGCGGCCGGGCGGCCACTCCGGGGCGTCCCGGAGCGGGCGCCACATCGCCAAGAGGGCCATCTCGACCCGGCCCCGCGGCTGGTCCACCCAGACCGGTGCCGCGATCTCCGCAAACTTCCGGCGCCGGTACACCGCGACGAGTTCGGGGCGGCAGAAGAGCATCGCCCGGTCCGGGCCCATGCCCTCCGCGAGGCGCAGCAGCGGCCCGACGACCGTGGACATCAGCCCGGCGCCGCGCCGCGATCGCGTGACGATGACGCTGCCGATGCCGACCACGTCGAAGCGCTGAGCCCCCGCGACCTCGACCGCGGCGACCCCCGCGCCGGCGGCCGCGACCAGGCGCCCGTCCGGCCCGCGCAGCGCGACGTGACGGTCCTTGGGGCGCCACTCGAGCGCGGAGCCAGCCGGGCCGAACGGCTCGTGCTCGCCGTCCACGAGGTCGATCCAGTCCTGCGCCGTCAGTGCGCCCAGCTCGACGAGCTCCACGGCGCCACCGTACCTGCCGCGGGCGCCGGTGGCCGGGCCGCTACTGCTTCGTCAGGTCGCGGCCGGGACCGCCGACCAGGCGGTCGCGCCCGGGGCCGCCGAAGAGCTGGTCATCGCCGCGGGCGCCGAACAGGCTGTCGTTGCCCGCGTTGCCGCGCAGGATGTCGTCGTTGGGGCCGCCGGTCAGCTTGTCGTTGCCCGGTCCGCCCTCGAGGTCGTCGGAGTCGCAGGATCCGCCGCTGATGATGTCGTGGCCCGGCCCGCCGAGCAGCTTCTCCGACAGCGTGCTGCCGCGGAGGCGGTCGTTGCCCGAGCCGCCGGTGACGACGATCACCGGGTTGGGCTTCAGGTGTGCGTCGCAGGTGCCGGCCAGGTTGTTGCGGAGCGTCAGCGTGTCGGCGCGGTCGCCGAGCGCGACGTCGGCGCGGCCGAGGTTCGGCGGGACCGCCTCGATCGGCGTCTGGCAGGACACCGTCGTGGCCGACGAGCGCGTGCAGTTGGGGTCGCCCGTGCGCACGCCCGCGCGGTCGGTGATCGTGACCGCGAACTCGTCGATCGTGATCGTGACGCGGTTGCGCTCCCCGCGGCCGGCGCGGAACACGAGCCCGAGCTCGTTCTGGTCGGCGCCGCGGTCGACGAGCGCCACGGTGCTTGCCGCGGCCGGCGCGGGCGCCAGCGCGAGGCCGGCGAGCGCGGTCGCGGCGAGTGCGGCGGCCGCAGCGGCGCGGCGTGCATTCCCCTCCCGAGGCATCGTGCCCATCGTGGGACGGGACTTTATCCACGCGCGGGCGCCGAAGCGCCGGACCGTCTACTTCGTGCAGGCCTGGATCTTGGTCACGTCGCCGGCCGCCTTCTGGATGCACTTCGAGAGGGCCTGGGCCTTGGCGACGGCGTCCTGGGCGCTGGACGGCACCGCCGGTGTCGTGACGGCACCGCCGTGGCGGCGCGGCTCGCGGCCTCGCCGGGCTTGGCGACGTTGCCGCCGTTGAGGTCGGCCTGGTAGAGCGAGCCGGACCCCGGCGTACCGATGTTCACGCTCCACTGGAACTTCCCGGTGCCCGCGTCGAGGTCGAGGATCATGAACTGCACGTCCTTGAGCGACAGCGAGGCGTCGCGGGCGTGGATGGCCGCCACGATCTTCTCCGGCGTCGTGGCCTTGAGCCGGGAGATCGGGAACACGTTGTCCTGGATCCGCCCCGGCCCGATCAGCTTGACGCCGAACGAGTTGAGGTCGCCGCCCGAGGTGTAGGCCCACCCCTGCGCGGAGCCCGAGTTCCCGCGCCGGACCTGGAACTTCGCCGTGGCCGGCTCGAGCCGCAGCTCGAGGACCTGGCGGCTCTTGTGGCTGACCGCGGCGATCGCCTTGGCGAAGTTCTTGGTGCGGATCAGCGAGGAGCCGTCCGCGGCGTTCGTGCCGGAGCTGCCGCCGCTCGCCTGCTCGATGCCCTTCACCGCGCCGCCGGCGCGGTTGACCAGGCGGTAGACGCCGAAGCCGACGAGGACGAGCGCGATCAGCCCGCCGACGATGATCCTGATGGGGTTGCGTGCCAGCACTGATCCCTCCGCGTCGTGTTGGGCACCGGGGCGACTCTAGTGCGCCGCGGCGCGTCCGTGGTGATGGGAGAACCGGTGCGGCGGGGATTACTTACGCCGCTTCGCTCACACGAATGCCACGATTCCTCCCACCCCAGCTCTGCGTCTGGCTGTGGCAGTTTGGGCACAGGATTTGAAGGTTCTCGAGGCGGTTGTCGTCCCGCACTCCGTTGCGGTGATGGAGCTCGAGGCTCAGCGGCTGGTCGCGCCAACGGGAGAGGCCGCACACCTCGCAGGCCTCCCCTTTGAGCCCTGCGGCGATCAGCCGCCGCTTGACGTTCTGGCGACTCGCGTTGCTCCCGTTCACCAGGAACCGCTCGATCGGAAGCGCGCGAGGCCGCGAGACGATGTCGCCACGCTCGACCGCCTGACTCCAGGAAGCCCGGCAGAACCCGAAGCGGGCGATGCACGCCGCCAGGTCGTGTCCCTCGTCGTAGTAGCGCTGGACTGCCTCCCAGTCATACCGGCGGGCGAACGCTCCCACTGGCGGCAGACCGAGCTTGCGCGCGTGATAGGAGATCGTCGCCTTCGACACGCCGAGCTCCCGCGCGATGTCGCTCAGGCGCACACCTTTGGCGAGCAGATCTGCGACCTGGGCACGCCGTTTGGTGTTATGTGGATGTCGTGGTCGCGGGTCGATGTCGCCGCGGGCGACCGCCGTGTGCCAAGCGCCGTTAGAGAATCCGAACCGACGCTGGCAGTCGAGCATCGTTGCGCCGGATTGATAGAAGTCCCGGATCCGATCCCAGTCGTAGCGTCGTGACACGAACATATGTTCGCATTCAAGACGGACGGACGGACGACACCAACACGGCCGGCCGTCTCTACGCGGCCGGCCAGACTGCTTCTCGACGTTCGAACCTTGTCAACGTGATTTCCAGCTGCCGGGCAAGGGTTCGAACCTTGAATTCCAGGACCAGAACCTGGCGAGTTGCCAATTACTCCACCCGGCAAGGGACGCGCCCCAGGATACCGTCGGCCGGCGCTACGCCGCGACCACCCGCAGCCCCGCCTCGCCGCACGCATCGAGCACGCGCGGGAGCGCCGCCGCGGTCTTCTGCCACGAGCCGATCGCGCTGTAGTAGTCGGCGTCGTGCAGCAGCAGGACATCGCCGCCGCGGAGACCCTCGGTCACCTTTGCCGCGATCGAGTCCGGCGTCGCGCGCCGCTCCCAGTCGCGGCCCCAGCGGGTCCAGAGCAGCGGCGTCCACGCCCGTGAGCGCGCGAACCGCAAAGCGGCGGCGTTGAACACGCCGTAGGGCGGCCGGTACAGCCGCGGCTCGCGCTGGGTCGCGTCCGCGATCACCGCCTCGGCGCGGCGCAGGTCGTCCGCCACCTGCCACGGCGCCAGCCGCAGCATGTTCCGGTGCCGGCGGCAGTGGACCGCGACGTCGTGGCCGGCGGCCACGATCTCGGCGGCCAGCGCGGGCCGCGCCTCGACCTGCTCGCCGACCAGGAAGAACGTGGCCCGCGCCCCGCGCTCGCGCAACAAGTCGAGCACGGCCGGCGTGCCCTGCGGGTGCGGCCCGTCGTCGAACGTCAGCGCGACCGCGGCCTCGTCCTCGATGCGGTCGGCCACGCCCAGCGCGCGGCGCAGCGGCGGCACCGACGCCGCGAGCCCCGGCGCGAGGTACCCGACGGCCATCCCGGCGGCGAACAGTCCGACGCGGGCGGCGCGGTTATCGTGCCGGGTGCGCATGAACGGTGAGCTCCTCCTCGGCATGCTGGCCGCGGTCGCGGCGTCGGCAGCGTACAACCTCGCGATCGCGCTCCAGGCGATGGAGGCCCGCGAGGTCCCGGAGGAGCACGGGCTGCGCCTGTCGCTGCTGCTGCGCCTGCTGCGCCGGCCGCGCTGGCTCGCCGGCGCGGCGATGAACTTCCTCGGCTGGCCGCTGCAGACCGTGGCGCTCCTGCTGGCGCCGCTCACTGTCGTCCAGCCCTGCCTCGCCGCCGGGCTGCTCCTGCTGCTGCTGATCGGCGCCCATCACCTGCACGAGCCGGTCGGGCACCGGGAGATCATCAGCGTCGTGGCGATCATCGCCGGCGTCGTCCTGCTCACGCTCGCGTCGCCGGCGCGCAGCGAGCACGATGCGGGGGCCGGAACGCTGACGGTCATCCTCAGCGCGCTGGGCGTGCTCGCCCTCCTCCCCTACCTGCTCAGCCGCATTCGCCGAACCACCGGCCTGCCGGTCGCGATCAGCGCCGGGCTCGCGTTCGCCTGGAGCGGCATCTCGACCAAGCTGCTCTCCGATGCGCTGAGCACCGGCGACTGGACCGGGATCATCGGCTGGGCGGCCGCCACCGGGCTGGCGGCGGGACTCGGGACGGCCAGCGAGATGACGGCACTGCAGTCGCGCGGGGCGACCGAGGTGGCCCCGCTCGTGTTCGTCATCCAGCTGCTCGTGCCGGTGCTGCTCGCGCCGGTGCTGGTCGGCGAGTCCTGGGACTCGACCCCGCTCGGCGGCGTCGTGCTGCTGGTCGGGCTGCTGATCGTCGCGGCCGGCTCGTTCCTGCTGGCCAGCTCCCGGATCGTCCAGTCCTTCACGTCCGGCGAGCCGCCAACCGCCGCCGACCGAGACCGGCGAGGGCCCCGACCGCGCCGGCGCGCGCGGCGACGCATCGCCGGACGCCACGGACCCGGGCGAGCGCGGGTCGCGGGTCACCACGCGGACCTGACGCGCGGCGCCGAGCGGCCGCGCCACCCCCGGTCCGCATGCGGACCAAGCTCGGTCCGCATTCCGGTGGACAGGCGATCCGGCCACGGGTTACCGTGTCCCATGGGCCTGCGTCCCGAGTCCTGGGAGCAGTGGCCGATGCCTTCCGCGACATCGACGATCGCGGTCGTCCTGATCGCGTGGGCAGTCGTCCTGCTGGCCCTGATCGCCGGGCTGGCCGTCCTGGTCCGCCGCACCAACGGCGGCCGCTGGCGCGCGCCGGAGGACGACCGCCGCAGCGGGCGCGACCGGCGCGGCGGCAAGGACCGGCGCACCGGCTCGGACCGGCGCAGCGGCATCGCCGATCGACGCACTGGCCTTCCCGACCTGCGAGCCCATTCGCCCGAACGCCGCCGCGGCCCGCCCGATCGGCGGTCCGGCCGAGACCGGCGCAGCGGTCAGGACCGGCGCCGCGCCGCGATCCCTCAGCCCGGCTGAGCCCGCTCAGAACGCCATAATCGGGGCATCGTGAGTTCGCGTCGCGGCCGTGGGAGACGTCGTATCACTCCCCTTGCTTCGGGCGGGCAGCTCGAGTTCTCGGTACTCCAGAGCAACGATCAGATTACGTCTGCCGCCAGCGAGCTCCATCGCCGGCGACTTCTCTCGTCACCGCGAGTTCTCGCGCGTGCCCGGTCCGTGCTCCTCCGACTCATGGGATCCCCTATCGAGGACCTACGTCCCGATCCTCTGAAGAGCTGGGACGTCCTGCGCACCATCGACGCCGTCGCAGCGCTTGCGACGACGAATGAACCGATCCTCGATGTCGGGAGCTTTGCCTCCGCCGTACCTCCTGCTTTGGCAAGTCTCGGCTACCGACACGTATGCGGTATCGATCTCGACGAGCGTGTTCGCAAAATGCCCAGAGCCGGCGCCGTCGATTACCGCGTGGGAGATCTAACCCAAACCGATTGGCCTGATCATCATTTTGCTGCGATCACGGCAATAAGCGTGATCGAACACGGAGTTGACCAAGATCGATTGTTCTGCGAACTCTCTCGCCTCCTGCAGCCCCGGGGAGCGTTCTTGTTCTCAACGGACTACTGGCCCGAGAAGCTTGATACCAGCGACACCCCACTTTTCGGTCTTCCATGGACGATCTTCAGTGCTGCTGAGATCTCGGCTCTCGTGGAGCGCGCGGCCAATCATGGATTGGTTCCGGTAGGTGAGCCGCGCGCGGTACTGCGTCGGGTCTCGCAGCCTCCCATCGATTTCGCGGGCCGGCGCTATACGTTCCTCCACGGTGCCCTGATCAGAGAGTGAGCGCTCAGAACCCGGCGTACGAGCGCCGGTTGCGCTGCAGGTTGAGATAGGTGGGGTCGCGGACGCCGGTCTGGGAGACCAGTCCGGAGTCCCACACGTCGCCGAAGGAGTTCCCGTTGTGGACGAGCTGGTACCAGAGCATCTCCTTGACCTTGAAGCGCGCCACCAGCTGCATCGCCTTCAACGCCCACACCCGCCGCTTTGACTCCGGCATCTTGTAGCGCCCCGCCGACTGGTAGCCGAACTCGGTGTAGTGCAGCGGCAGCGCCCCACCGCGCGGGGTGCTGATCCGCCGCTGGCGCGCCAGCGTGCGCAGCGTCGACTGGATCCACGGCGTGCTGTTGATCCCGATGAGCCGGCGAAGGTGCCCTCTTCGCCCTCCTCGCCGAAGACCACCCGCAACGCGATCCTCGGCCTCGTCCTAGGCCTGCTGCTCGGCGTGGGCCTGGCGTTCCTGTTCGAGCGCCTGGACCGGCGGATCAGGGACGTCGGCGAGCTCGAGGAGGTGTACGGGCTGCCCGTGCTGGCCGCGGTACCGGAGAGCAAGGCGCTCTCCTCCAGCTCGGGCGACGGAGGCCTGCATCCCTTCACGCGCGAGCTTCCGTTCACGGAAGCCGAGATCTTCCGCATGCTGCGGGCGCGTCTGCGCTACTTCAACGTGGACCGCCAACTGCGCACGCTGATCGTTACCTCGGTGGCCCCGGGGGAGGGGAAGACCACGGTCGCCCAGTACCTGGCCTCGACCGGGGCGAGCGGCTCCTCGATCCGCGTGCTGCTGCTGGAGGCCGACCTGCGGCGGCCCCTCTGGCGCACGAGCACGGGCTGAGGTCGATGCCGGGACTGGCCGAGGTCCTCACTCACGGGATCGGCCTGGACGAGGTCATCCAACAGGTGCCCCTCGGCGACCCGGACAACGGCCACGGCGCAAAGACGCTCGACGTGATCGTCGCCGGCGCTGACCCGCCGAACGCCGCCGAACTGCTCGAGAGCGACCGGATGAAGGAGCTCCTCGACGATCTCTCCTCGATCTACGACCTGGTGGTCATCGACACCCCGCCGACCGCGGTCGTCGCCGACGCCATCCCGCTCATGGCCTGCGTCAGCGGCGTCGTCCTGGTTTCCGACGTGGGTCGCGAGTCCAGGGATGCCGCGGCGCACCTTCGCGATCAGCTGCACCGGCTCGGGGCCCCGGTCCTGGGCGTCGTGGCCAACCGGGTGAAGTCGCGTCGTGGCGAGGGCTACTACGGCTACGGCTACGGCTATGCGGGCGCGTATGCGTCCGGCCGCGCGTCGGAGGAGGAGCCCGACCGCGAGCGCATCGCGCCGTAGGTCGTCAGCCCGAGCGTTCGTCCGCCGGATCCCGGTCCCTGGTCCGTTGGCGGTACCAGACCTCGAGATCCAGCCATTGGTGCTCCAGCGGCAGCGCGTCCGGCTTGAACTGCTGGATCGCCCCCAGCGCATCCTCCAGGCTCACGCCATCGCGTAGCGCCAGCGCACCGGTCGCCACGGCCGCAGATCGCTGCTGGCCGGCGCGACAGTGCAGGTACACGCGCCGGCCGGAGTCCAGCTGGCGCAGCACCTCGGCGACCGCGTCGTCGAGCTCGGTACTGCCCAGACCCGCGTGATCGGTGAAGGGCAGGCGATGCTCTTCGATGCCGGCGCGCCCGAGCGCGGCCTCGACGTCGATGCGCGCCCCGACCGGGTACTCACCGTCCTCGCAAAGGTTGACCACCACGTCGATGCCGCGCTCGCTCAGTGCGCCGACGTCGCTGTGGTCCGCGGGGATCGCCCCGATGACCAGCCGGCGCTCGGGATCGACGGCGGCCAGGCCGAACGTGAGGAACCACTCCGACATGGTGGGCACAGTACCCAGCCGGCGCCGCCGGCCCGTATCGACGACACGTCCGGCACCGACTGAGGGTTGACCTGGGGTACCGGCACGCTCGGCGGCAACGAGACCTGGGGCACCGGCACGCTCGGCGTTGACGGAACCTGAACCGGCGGGACGGGTGGCAGTGAAACTCGCGTCGAGGCCACGCTCGGACCGGTGCCCACGCCCACGACCCGGAAGACCGCGACGGACACCGCCGTCATCAGAATCACGAACCGCACGACCCCTGCCGGGCCCATGGGAAGAACGTACCCGTTTGTGGGAAAGATCACCGGATTCTTGTGCGTAGGGAGTCAGTCCCCCCCCGAGGTGTCGTCCGCCGTCGGCGCGCCGTCGTCGGGGAGTCCGGGCACGTCGCAATCCTCCGCCGACCCCACGGGCCAGGGAGACTCGGGCCCGGGAGGCTCCGGCGACACCGCACCAACCGCGTCCGCGGCGTCATCGCCCGATCCCACCGGGCGCGGTCCGTCGGCGCAGACCGAACGAGCGCGGGCGATCCCGCCCCCGGCGAAGCGCCGGCGCGTGGCGCGGCTGCAACGCTGCTTCGGAGTGCTCGGCGCATTCGAGCGCCGGGTCCTGGTCATGCGCTACGGGCTCGCGGGCCACCAGCCACAGGCCTTCGAGGTGGTGGCGCGCCGGCTGGCGGTGTCGACCGCCCATGTCGAGCGGACCGAGAGCGGCGCCGTGAGCCACCTGGTGCGCGCAGCGGCCGCGGGGCCGGGCTGCGGAGCGGGCGGGACCCTCACGCTTGCGGCGCGCGTCGAGACCTCGGATCCCGCCCCCTCCACGGATGGGGGCGCGAGGAACCGGGCAGGCGCACCGGGGAACGACCCGCCCCACGCGGCCGATCCCGCGGCGCGGGTGCCGGCTCGCGTGGCGCGTCAGGCCGCGTCGGTCGTCCCCCCGCTCGACCGGATCCCAGGGTCCACGCCGGGCCGCGGTGGCGATCGGCGTGCTCGCAATCGCCGGCGTGACGCTGCTGCTCATCCTGCGGCTCGGCCGCGAGTGGATCGAGAGCCGCGGCTGGCGACCTCAGTAGCGAGCCGCGGCGGCTGCGCGGCGCCTCGGACACCGGCAAGCCGCCTCGTACCCGCGAGCCTCAGCGAGCTACAGCCGCACCACGTTGCCCGCGGCGACGCCGCGGGTAACGCCGCGCAGGTCCACCACCGGCGCGTCGGCCTCGATGACCGAGCGTAGGTCGAGATCCGGGTGGGCCGTCACGATGACGACCAGGTCCGGGCCGGCCAGGGCGGACTCGAACTGGAGAGAGCGCAACCCGAGCCCGGGAAGCTCGGGAACGTACGGATCGTGGTAGTAGACATCGGCCCCGCGAGCGGCGAGAAGGCTGATGATCTTCAGGGCGGGCGACTCGCGCACGTCGCCGATGCCGGCCTTGTAGGAGACGCCGACGATCAGGATGCGCGACCCGCGCGTGGGCTTGCCGTGCGAGTCCAGCACGCGTTGGATCTTGCCCAGGCAGTGGTAGGGCATCTGCTGGTTCACCTTCCCGGCCAGCTCGATGAATTCCGCGGGCATGTCGAATTCGCGGGCCCGCCAGGCGAGGTAGAACGGGTCGACCGGAAGGCAATGCCCTCCCATGCCCGGGCCCGGGTCGAACCGCATGAAGCCGTAGGGCTTGGTGGCAGCTGCGTCGACGACCTCCCAGATGTCGATGCCCATCCGGTCGGCGAGGATCGCGAGCTCGTTGACCAGCGCGATGTTGACCGAGCGGAAAATGTTCTCGAGCAGCTTGGTGAGCTCGGCGGCCTCGGGGCTGCCGACGCGCACGACCTCGTCGCAGACGAGCCGATAGAGCTCCTCGGCGCGATCGCCACAGGCGTCGGTGAGCCCGCCGACGACCTTCGGTGTGGTCCGCATCGTGTGGTCCGTGCGCCCCGGGTCCACGCGTTCGGGCGAGAAGGCCACGTGGAAGTCCCTGCCGGCACCGAGGCCGGACTCCTCCAGCAGGGGCACGAGGCGCTCGCGGGTGGTGCCGGGATACGTGGTGCTCTCCAGCACGACGAGCTGGCCGGCCTGGACCACGGTGGCGAGCGCGTGGATCGCGTCCAACAGCGGTGCGAGATCCGGCTCCCGATTCGGACTCAGCGGGGTCGGCAGGCACAAAAGCACCGCGTCCGCGCGTGCAAGCCGCGAGTAGTGGGTTGTGGCGCGAAGCCTGGGCGCAACCGCACGCAGGAGCGCCGAGGGCACGTCCTCGATGTGGGATTCGCCGGCATTGATCGCCTCGACCGTGCGCGTGTCGACGTCGACGCCGATGACGTCGCAGCCCGCCTCCGCGAAGGCCACCGCCAGGGGAAGGCCGACGTAGCCGAGCCCGACGACCCCCACGGTCGTGGGCTTCGCAGCCTGCCCGTTGTCTCGTCCGGGTGTTGGAACGGCCATTTCGATCAAGCGACGGGGTACCCCTGAGGCGGCAGTGTAGTACGGCCTCACGTCCGTGTCGCGCGTCGAGACGCCGGATTTCAGCCTGGGTCGACCGCGGGCGCCGGCCCCGAGGGCCCGCTCAGGCCTTGACCGCCGGCGAGCCGGCGAGGTCCTCCACCGACACCGGCGACAGCCCGTCGCGCGAGAGCTCGGACAGCAGCGCGTCGAAGGAGACCATCGAGCCGGACGAGTGCGGGTCCAGCGTGACCACGACCACCTGACCGCGGTGGAGGGGCCGGGTGACCCGCGCCGAGGGGAGCGTCATGCGCACCGCACCGTCGACCGGCCTGGCGCCGCTGATGCGCCCGTACAGGTACTCGCCGAGGTTGAAGCCCTTCGTCGGCGTGAGGAAGTAGAAGTGCTTGGGCAGGCCCAGCGCGGCGCGGTCCTGCTTGAGGATCCTGCGCGTCTTGAGCCAGTGCATGGCCTTCCCCCGCGTCAGCTCGGGCACGACGTCGTCGCCCGCGGCTCCGAGCGCGGTCAGCTCCGTGCGGCCGACCCCGCTCGTGACGGCGAACGAGGCGTGGCCGCCGCGCGCGGCCAGCGCGCGGCGCACCGGGCCGATCGAGTCCCGCGGCACCCGCAGCACGAGCGCGACCTGCTGGCGCTGCGTCTCGACCCGCGTCAGCGGCTTCGCGTGCAGGACCTTGGAGGCGAGCGAGTACGCCGCGCCGCTGTTGAGGCTCCAGCCGATGGCGAGGACCGCCAGCGTGGAGCTCATCGCCACGCGCTGGACGCGCATCAGCCACGCCGCGCGCGGGCGCACGCGGACCGTCGGGTCGAGCACCAGCGGCGCCGCCGGCGGCGCGGGCGGCACCTGCGGCACCGGCCAGGGATCGACGGGGTCGAAGATGTTGTGCAGGGCGGCGCTGAGCTCCTGCAGCGACTCGGCGCGCTGCCCGAGGCCCTGGGCCTCGGCGATGCGCGCGTTCACGCGCGAGTGGCCCCACGGCGCGCCGTAGGAGATCACCGGGCACTGGCGCAGCAGCGCCTCGAGCGCGGTCACGCCGCCCGTCGAGTGGATGATCGCGTCGGCGGCGCCCATGAGGTCGCTCATCTCCTTGGTGAAGCCGAGGATGCGCACGCGCGGCTCGCGCCCGAAGGCGCCCTCGAGGCGCTCGTGCGCCTCCTCGTTGCGGCCGGCGAGCACGACCACCAGCGAGCCGGGCACGCTGTCGAGCGCGGTCTGGACGGCGCCGTCGAGGTCCCCCACCCCCCAGCCGCCGCCGGAGACGAGCACGATCGGGTCGTGCGGCGGCAGGTCGAGGCGCTCGCGCGCGTCCGCGCGGTCGCAGGGCTCGAGGAACTGCGGCGAGACCAGCGGGCGCACCCGCACGACGCTGCCCGGGCCCGTGATCGGCTCGATCCGCTCGACGGCCTGCTCGTAGCAGACGAGGTGCATGTCGCAGTGGCGATGGGCCCAGAGGATGTGGTCGGCGAGGTCGGTGATCGTGGCGACCACGGGCATGTCGATCTTGCCCCGGCGGCGCAGGATCCCGAGGATGTTGGTCAGGGACGGGTGCGTGGAGACGACGACATCGGGGTCGCGCTCGCGCACGCGGCGGAGCATGCGCCGGGCGCTGATGAGGCTCAGGCAGCGCAAGCCCACCACGCGGACCGGGGCGACCCTGGTGACCAGCGTGTAGAGCAGCCCGTACATCCACGGGAAGAAGCGCAGCTGGATGCGGTAGCCGTCGCGGATCACGTGCTCGGAGACGCGGCCGAGCCACTGCAGACCCTCGGCCACCTCGATCTCGGCCTCGGGGTCGGTGGCGGCGACCTCGGCCGCCATCGCGCGGGCTGCGGCAGCGTGGCCTTCGCCGACGTCGGCGGAGAGGATCAGGACCCGCGGCGGACGGGTCGGTTCCGCGGGCAATGCGCCGTTGCCGTTGCGCGCCGCGCGGCGGCGCGCGAGCAGGAACGCCAGTGGACCCTGGCGCTCGGCGGGCGGGCCGGCAGCGGATGCGTCGGCCGGGGTGGCGGTCGCGTGCCCGCCGGGTCCGACCGCGTCCGCGTAGGACTCATACGTCGCGCGCAGGCCGTCCTCGAGCCGCCAGGTCGTGGTGAAGCCCAGCGTGCGGTCGGCCAGCCCCGCGTCCAGGCAGGAGCGGCGCACCTCACCCGCGCGCGCGGGCGCGTGCTCGGGCTCGACGTCCCCCGCCCCGGCCACGCGGGCGAGCGCGCCGAACAGGCCGAGGACCGAGGTCTCGTGCCCGGACCCGATGTTGAAGGCGCCGCTCGCGTCAGCGTCGGCGGCCGCGGTGAACGCGGCGACGATGTCCTCCACGTAGACGAAGTCGCGCGTGGCGGCGCCGTCGCCGAACACCGTCGGCGCGGTGCCCTCGGCGAGCGCGCGCGAGAAGATCGCCACCACGCCGCCCTCGCCGCTCGGAGTCCTGGCGCGGGCCGTAGACGTTGGCGAGGCGCAGCGAGACGGTGGACAGGCGGGCGCCGTCGAAGCGCTCGACCTCGTGCTCGGCCGCGAGCTTGTTGGCGCCGTAGGGCGACAGCGGCTCCACCGGCGCGGACTCCGAGGTCGGCAGCTGCTCGGCGTCGCCGTACAGCGCGCCGCCGGTGGACGCGAAGACGAACCGCTGCGCGCCCGCCGCGCGCGCGGCCTCGAGCACGTTGACGGTGCCGCCGTGGTTGACCTGGGCGTCGAAGTCGGGATCGGCCACGGAGCGGGTCACGTCGGCCTGGGCGGCCAGGTGGAACACGACGTCGGGCCGCCATTCGCGCAGCAGCCGCCGCATCGCGCCGCCGTCGCGCACGTCGGCCTGCTCGAGCGTCGCGCCCTCGCTGAGAGCGTCCGTCAGGTTCTCGCGCCGGCCGGTCGAGAGGTCGTCGATCGCCAGCACGTCGTCGCCGCGCGCGACGAGGGCGTCGACGAGGTGCGATCCGATGAACCCCGCGCCGCCGGTGACGACGGCCCGGCGGGGTCGTGTGTGATCTCGTGGCATGCGTAACGAAGTGGGGGTACGCCGTGCCCGCGCGACACACCTCGGCACGACCCTTCGCCATCTACGGCGAATCGCCTTGGTGGTTACGTGCGCGCACCTTGTGTCTCAGGCACAAGCACGGAGCCGCCCGGCCCGGGACGACTCCCAGCCTACAGCGTCCGACAGGTCGGAGGAAGGTCGCCGAGGCGCCTAGCCGATCCTTAACGTCCGTCCCGGACGCGGGCCTACCGCTCAGTATCTCAGGGAACGCTCGGCGCTCCTGCCCCCTTCGCCCTACGATCCCCCCATGAACGGAATCCCGATCGACCGGCGGTTGCCGGGGGCGGAACTCGTGAGCAAGGGCCTCGAGGACCTGAGCAAGGGCCTCCTCAGCCAGGAAGGCCTGCTCGTCGCCGCCGCCTCGCCGCGTCTGCGCGCGATCGGAATCGATGTCCCTGCCGTGGCGGTCGAAGCGCCTCTGCACCAGCTCTACGAGCTGCTCGCATCCGGCGATGGAGAGGATGCCCACGCGCGCTACAACGCCATGGTCGGCCGTATCGCGAGCTTCGCCCGGGCGGCCGAGCATGCGGGCGCCCGTTGACGCCGACCGCATCCGGGCCTTCGCGAGCGAGCTCGGGCGCGAGGCCCGCCGGGAAACCACGCTGTACCTGACCGGAGGCGCGACGGCCGTGCTGTTCGGCTGGCGCCCGACGACCGTCGATCTCGATCTTCGCCTCGAGCCAGAAGCCGATGAGCTCCTGCGTGCGATCGCGCGCCTCAAGGACGAGCTCGGAGTGAACGTCGAGCTCGCCTCGCGGCCGGACTTCGTCCCCGAGCTTCCTGGTTGGCGCGAGCGCAGTCCACTCGTATTCCGCGAGGGCCGGATCCAGGTCCGCCACTTCGACTTCTACTCGCAGGCTCTATCGAAGATCGAGCGTGGCTTCGACCAAGACCTCGAGGACGTGGATGCGATGTTGCGCGAGGGGCTCGTGGAGCGCGATCGCCTCAGGGAGCTGTTCGCGCAGATCGAGCCTTCACTCTTCCGATACCCGGCGATAGACCCGAGGAGCCTTCGGAGCAAGCTGGAGCGGGCGCTCGGCGGAGCCGGAAATAGGAATACAAGCCGTTGAAAGCTGCTTCAATAATTTGTATCGTTATGCGGTGCCCGGATCCCGCGATGCCCAGATCATCGAGCTGTTTCACCTGGCCTTCCTCCAGGTCCTCGAGGCGCGCCTCAACCCGGCGCACTACGTGCTCAAGGGCGGCACGAACCTGCGCTACTTCTTCGACAGCGTCCGCTATTCCGAGGACATCGATCTCGACGCCGACGGGATCGAGTCATGGGCGCTGCGGGACAAGGTCGACGGCGTCCTGAACTCTCCCGCCCTGAGCATCGTACTGCGCAGTGGCGGTTTGGGCGTGCACGAGTTCACGAAGCCAAAGCAGACGGAGACGACGCAGCGGTGGAAGGTCGGCATCGCCGCCGGGCGAAGCGATCCCGTGCGGACGAAGATCGAGTTCAGCCGGCGCAATGGCGAGCAGCGGCGCGCTCTCGAATCCGTCCCGGCTCGCATCGTCCAGCCCTACGCGCTGCGAGCACCGACCGTTCAGCATTATCTGCAGGAGGCCGCCAGCGAGCAGAAGGTCAGGACGCTCGCCAGCCGGCCGGAAACGCAAGCCCGCGATGTCTTCGACCTCGACCTTCTCCTGCGACGCAAGCCGCTTGACAAGGGCGCCATCGAGGCGGATGTCCTCACGAGCGCGGCCAAGCGCGGGCGTGAACTCCCCTTCGAGGCCTTTCGTGATCAGGTCCAACCGTTCCTCGACCCGGACGTCGCGGAGCTCCACAAGGAGCCGGCGACCTGGGATCAGATGAAGCAGTTCGTCGCCGAGCGACTTCTAGAGGCGTCATGACGGCGGCGGATGCCTACGGCGAGCTGCGGCGGATCGGCCACCCGATCGTGCAGACGCGCGAGGCGGCCGCGCGGCTGCGGACCTCGGTCAGCAACGCCAGCCACTTGCTTCGCTCGATGGAGAAGGCCGGCCTCGTGCGCCGCTTGCGCCACGGCCTGTGGGCACTTGACCCGGAGATCGATCCCTTCGTTCTCGCGCCGTATCTGACGGCGCCGTTCCCGGCTTACGTCTCCTTCTGGTCTGCGCTCGCCGGCCACGGCATGATCGAGCAGATCCCGCGCGAGATCACCGTCGCGTCTCTCGACCGCACGCGCCGCATCGATACGGCGATCGGCAGCTACTCGATCCATCACCTTGCGCCGGAGCTCTTCGACGGCTATCGCGGCTCCGAGGAGACCGGCTTCCTGGCTACGCCCGAGAAGGCGCTCTTTGACAGCGTCTATGTCCGCGCGCCCCGTTCCGCTCGCTTCTTCTTCCCCGAGCTCTCCGTGCCAGAGGACTTCGTCGAGGCGCAACTGGATGAGTGGACGGACAGGATCGAGAGCCCCCGTCTGCGCACGCTCGTTTCGCGCGGACTCGCGCGCGCCCTCGCTCAGGCCTCGCGGGAAACCGCAGCCTGACTTGCGAGCGGTCGCCCGGCCCTGGGGCGGTTCCGGCCTACACGCCGGCCAGGTCGGATGAGGGGTCTGCCAGCAGGCCTCTTCGATCCTTGACGTCGGTGCCCGCCGCGATCAGCCGTCGCGCGTGCTCGAGGTCGTCGGAGCGGCCGATCGAGAGCGCCGCCTTGACGCGCCCGCCGCCGAGGTACCAGAGCGAGAACTCGCCGTCCTCGAACGATCCGCGCACCACCTCCTGGTCCCACTCGAGCGCCGGGCCGACGTACTCCAGCGAGCACCAGTCGGCCAGGTCGGAGAAGAAGTAGGGCACCTCCTCGTGGGGCACGTCGCGGCCGAGCATGTTCAGGGCGGCCGTCTTGCCGTGGTTGAAGGCGACGTCCCAGTGCTCGATGCGGATCGGGCCGCCGTGCATCGCGCTCGTCGTACTCGCAGATGTCCCCCGCCGCGAACACGCCCGTCGCAGGAGGTCTGCAGCCGCGAGTCGCAGCGCACCCCGCCGCGCTCGCCGATCTCGAGGCCGGCCTGCTTCGCCAGCATCGTGTCGGGCACGGCGCCGGCGCCGATCACGACGGCCCCGGCCGGCGAGCTCGCGCCCGCGCTCGGTCACGACCGTGGTGACGCGGTCGCCGTCGCCCTCGAAGCGGGCGAGCCCGTCGCCGCCGACGACCTCGACGCCGTGCTCCTCGAGCACGCCCTGGAAGTAGCGCCCCGCCTGCGCGCCGAAGCGAGCGCTCGTGGGTGACGTCCTCCTGCATCAGGATCGTGACGCTGCTGCCCGAGCAGCGTCAGCGACGCGGCCACCTCGGTGCCGATGTAGGAGCCGCCGATGACGCACGACGTGCTCGGCGCCCTCGGTGTCGGAGCGGATCGTGTCGGCGTTGCCCAGCGCGCGCAGGTAGTGGATGCCCTCGAGCTCGACGCCCTCGACCCGCAGGAGCCGGACGTTGGCCCCGGTCGCGAGCAGCGCCTGCTCGAACGAGACCTCCTCCTGCGTGGAGAGGACGGCGACGCGGTCCTCGAGGTCGAGCTTGAGCACGCTCGTGCGGGTCTGGAGCTCGATCGACTGCTCCCCCCACCACGCGTCGGGGCGGAACAGCGTGTCCTCGCGGCTCTCCTTGCCCTGGAGGTAGCCCTTCGAGCAGGGCGGGCGGTTGTAGGGCGGGTCCGGCTCGCGGCCGACGAGCAGCACCGAGCCGTCGAACCCCTCCTCGCGCAGCCAGCGGGCGCAGTTCGCCGCGGCCAGGCCGCCGCCGACGAGCAGGACGTCGACGTGGCGGTCAGCCACCGGCCCGGTCGCCGTCCGGCGCGAAGCGCGTCGTGATGTCGTCCTCCAGCCCGGGGTCGAGCACGACGAGGACCTCGTCGCCGGCCTCGATCACGGTGTCCGTCCTGCGGGACGAAGCCGCCGCCCTCGCGCAGCACGGAGATGATCAGGCTGCCGTCGGGCATGACCACGTCAGCGACCTTCTGACCGGCCACGGGCGAGTTCTCGTTGACGATCAGCTCGATGATCTCGAGCCGGTCGCCGGCCAGGTCGAGCAGGTGCACGAGCCCGTACTGGGGCACCTCGTGCTCGATCAGGCGCAGGATCAGGTCCGTCGCCGACACCGCCGGCTCGATCCCCAGCTCCTTGAAGTGGTCGAGGTTGCGGGGGTTGTTGACGCGGGCCACGATCCGCTCGACCTCGTACTTGTCGCGCGCCATCTGGCAGATGAGGATGTTGTCCTCGTCGTCGCCGGTGACCGCGATCACGAGGTCGGCGCGCTGGATGCCGGCGCGCTCGAGCACCCACAGCTCGCTGGCGTCGCCGTACTGCACGGCGTGCTCGAGCTCCTGCTCGACCACCAGGTAGCGGCGGCGGTCGTTCTCCAGCAGGGTCACCTCGTGGCCCTTGTCGATCAGCTCCCGTGCCAGGTTCCAGCCGACCTTCCCGGCCCCGGCGATGATCACGTACACGAGCGGCTCCTCATGTCGCGGCCACGGCCTCCTCCAGCATGCTCGATCGCCACCGCGGTGGGGCAGATCGTCTGGAGGCCCTGCTCGCGGTACCACTCGGCGCGGCGCGGGTCGAGCACGCGCACGATCACCTTCTCGATGCCGTAGCGCCGGCGCGCGATCTGCGCCACCACGAGGTTGGTGTTGTCGCCGTCGGTGCAGACGATGAAGGCCTCGGCCTCGGCGATGCCGGCCTCGGTCAGCGCGTCGACCTCCAGTGCGGTGCCGACGGTGAAGCGCCCGCCCGCCTCCTCCCAGGAGGTGTCGAGCTCGTTGTCGAGGCGCTCGTGCGAGAGCGGGTCCTCGTCCAGCACCGAGACCTCGTGGCCCTCGGCGAGCGCCCACTTGGCAACGGTCGACCCGACGCGGCCGGCCCCGACGACGAGAATGAACACGCGCGGACTGTAGTACGCGCGCGCCCGCGCCGTGGCGTCAGTAGCGCAAGGGTTGGGGCAGGTGGAGCTTGTGCAGGCAGGCGCCGCCGCGGAAGGCCAGCTCGGGCCCCAGCAGCTCGTGGTTGGCGATCTCCACCATCAAGCGAGCCATGATCAGGTCCTGCTCGACCTGAACCGGCTGGGGCCAGGGCGCGCGACTGCTCCATTCGGTGAGGTTGGCTCGGGGGATCACAGGTCGGGTTCAACCGTGGATGCATCACCACACTAGAAGTTGATGCCCTCGTTCCTGAGCCACTGCCGGATGCCCTTGATCATTGGCGGTAGCTCGGCCAGCGCGCGCTCGGCATAGAGAGCCATGTCGTCGGCCGTGATGTCAGGTGAGTCATGGCTGATCCGGCCCCGGAACACGTAGAGCTCGTCGAGGCGTTCCTTATCTGGCCCGGAGATCGCACTGACCTGCCCCAGGAGTGCAATGGCGTCCTCGGCACGTGGGCGCCGGCCTTGCAGCTTCCCGGTGACTCGGCTGGCAGCCTTCGCCAGCTCGACGACGTTCTGGACGACATGCTCGTAGCCACCCGTGATCGGATTGACGATGCGGTTGATGTCGTCGGGATCTCCGGAGGTGAAGGCACGCTCCCACTCAGGATCGTCGAGACGGTCATCACTGAACTCAGAGATCGCGAGGTCGAGCGCGGTCAGCTGAGCGTCGAGATTGCGTAGGCGTTTGCCCATGCGGGCGAGCTCGGCGCGCTTTGCTGCGGGCTTCATGTTGCCGCCGCTCTGGCCCTGGCCACGGCTCATGAGGCCACCCGCTCAGCCCGCTGCTCGATCCGCTCCAATGCTGCGCGTGTCGCGCTCATCTCCTCGGCATACGCGGCTTCGGCGCGTCGCTCGATGCTCGCCCGCTGAGATTGCAGCTCTGGCCAGCGACCCGCACGGTCCACGAGCACTCGTCCTTCATCGAGGATCTCGGCCAGTAGCAGCGGCGCCTGTGTCTCGACCCGGGGCAGACGGGCCAGACCGACCTCACGGCCCGTGGCGCGCTCCAGCCGGCGACGAAGTGCGGCAGCCGCCTCGGTCTCGTCGCGCTTGAGCTCGACGAGGATGTCGAGGTCGGAGTCGACATCGGCTTCTCCTCGGGCCACGCTGCCGTAGATCACGGCTAGGCTGACGGCTGGCTCGGTGCGCAGCGCGCAGCGAAGGCTGAAGAGCAGCCGCCAATACTCCCGCAGGTAGAGCTTCTCCCGGGTCGAGATGAGGAGCTTCTTGGGTGAGGGCCGCTCACCGCGGATCAAGCCGTCATTGAGCGCCCGACGGATGCAGCGGCCCGTTGTCCCCAGCTCACGGCCTAGATCTTCGGCAACGCTCATTGCCGTCCAATATAGGGCATTGGTGCGTCCAATACCTAGATTGGTGCGTCCAATACGCCAACACCACTTACTGCCCCGAGCGGGACCAACGACGACGGCCACTCACTCGGCCAATGCCAACTTAGGTCCGCAGACGAGTAGTCAGTGGTCGCGCCCGGACGGTTCGGGCTCCGTCACCTTCCCTTCCGGCGCCTCGCCGCGGTCCGATGGCGCGCGCACCGGCGGCTGGTCGCCCGGCGGCGCGGTGAGGATCACGCGGCACGGGGCCTTGCCGACGACGTAGCGCGTGACGTCCCCGACGAAGTTGTCCAGCGGGCCGCCGCGCCCGCCCAGCAGCGCGCCGCCGCGGATGCGCGAGGGCTCCTCCGCCGCCAGCACGATCGCCTCGACGCCGCGCCGGCGGGCCTCGTCCACGATCGCCTGGCCGGTCCGGCGCGTGCGGACCGTGGCGGTCGCCACGTGCACGCCCTCGTACTCCTCCCCCACCGCCTTGGCCCGCGACAGCGCGCGGCGCGCCTGCGCCAGCCGGCTCTCGGGCAGCGCCGCGTCGATCGGCAGCGACATCGGCACCTCGAAGACCCACAGCGCCTCGATCACGGCGCCGTCGCCCTCCTCGTCCTCCTCGTCGCCCGCCAGGCGCCCGGCGGTCTGCATGATGTCGTCGTCCAGCGGCGTCCCGAGCAGCGGCACGAGGATCGAGCCGTACTCGGTGTCGACCGTCTCCCGGGCCAGGGCGGTCGCCGGGACGGTGACGCGCTTGAACACCGGCTTGCCCTCGGTCCGGCGGTAGACGACGTAGAGCACCAGCCCGCCGATCATCCAGGCGGTACCCACGATCCGCGCCGGGCTGTGGGTCACGATCGTGCTGACCCAGCCGGCGGCGGCCAGCAGCGCGCCGAGCACGGCCGGGATCGGCAGCGACCCGCCGCGCATGGGCACCGAGAGCGGCATGCGGTAGGGGCGGTCGCGGTCGGGCTCGCGGTAGCGCAGCACGATCACGGCCAGGTGCGCGATCGTCAAGCGCGAGCATCACCCCGAACGCGTACACGCCGAGGAGGAAGTCGAGGCTCTCGGGCAGCACGAGCACGGCAGGCGAGGACCGCGGCGGTGGAGATCGCGACCACCGGCGTGGAGCGCCGCGGGTGCAGCCGCCCGACCAGGCTGGGGATCTGCCGGTTGGTGGCCAGCGAGTAGGACAGGCGCGACAGGCCGAGCATCGCGGCGTTCGCCGCGATCACCAGCAGCACCGTGCCGACGCCGCCGACCACGTAGCGCAGGACGTCGGGCAGCGCGGTGCCGGGCTCGTAGGTCGAGACCACGCCGAGCAGCGGGGCGTCCTGGTAGCGGCCGCCGAGCGCCGTGTGCCCGTCGACCACGGGCAGGGCGGCGAGCGCGACGAGCGAGACGCCGACGTAGAGGAACAGCACCGTGCCGATGCGCGCGCCCACGAGCCGGCGCAGGCCGCGCCGGCCGATGCGCACCTCGCCGGCGAGGCCGGACGATGCCTCGAGCCCGGTGCAGGCGGCGGCGCCGGCGATCGTGAGCGCGAACACCACGCTCGACCACGCCGGCGAGGTCCCGAGGTCGATCGGGTCCAGGACCTTCGAGAACGAGAAGACCAGCACCAGGCCGAGCACGACGACCGTCACCTGGAGCACGATGTCCACCACGGCGAAGCTCACGAGCCGTCGCAACCGCTCGGCCGTCAGGCCGATCACGTTGACGGCGGCGACCAGGGCGATGATCGCGACCGCCACCACCGCCTCCACCGTCCCCCGGCCCAGCGGCGCCCAGAACGCGGCCAGGTAGTTCGTCGCCGTGAAGGCGGCGATCGCCATCAGGATCACGTAGTCGAGCAGGATCGCCCAGCCCGCCACGAAGCTCCACAGCTCGTTGAAGGCGTAGCGCGCGAACACGGTCGAGCCGCCCCGCTCCTGGTGCAGCGACGCGCCCTCGACGTAGGTGAGCACCGCGAGCACGAAGAACAGGGCCGCCGCCCCGAACACGAACGGCGTGACGCCGAGCGCGTGGTCGGCGACGACGCCGAGCGCGTAGTAGAGCGCCGCGGCGACCGTCGTGTAGACGACCGAGAACAGCGCCGCCGAGCCGAGCGTGCGCCGAACGATCGGGCGTTCAGGCATCGGGCGAGCGCGACTGGAGGTACAGCCGCCCTCCGCCGAGCGCGACGAACATCGCGCCCAGCAGGAAGCCGAGGCCGCCGCCGCCGCCGGCGAGCGCCGTGCGGACGACGATCGCGATGCCGATGCCGATCATGATCAGCGACAGGATCCGGGTCGCGGTGCGGTGGGCTTGGCGGGGCGTCGGCATGACGGCTGCCGAGAGCTTAGGCGCTCGGCCTGGTCCGAAGCGTGGGACGAAAACGGCGGTCATCGAAGAGGGATTCGAGGCGGCTCCGGCTGACGATTCCTGGGCGGTACGAGAAATGCATCGTGGTGATGTATTTCTCGTGCCACCCGCTGACCTTTCGCACCGCACTCCCTCGATGACCGTCGTTCAGCGCCACAGCCGCGGCCGCGGACCTCGCGCGCCGGGGATCAGGCGACGGCGAGCTCCGGCGGGCTGGGCTTCTCGGCCGGCGAGGACTCGATGATGACGCGGCAGGGGCGCTCGGCGAGCACGGTCTCGAGCGCCTTGTCGAACAGGGCGCTGCCGGATCCCCTGCGGGCGAGCGGCATCACGATCGCGCGCGCGCGCGTCTCGCGCGCCTCCTCGACGATCCGCCGGCCCGCCTGGCCGGCGCGGACCTTCTCCCAGTGCCCCGACACGCGCCGGCCGCCCTGCACCCGGGCCTGCTCGATCACCGACTGCGCGGCGCGCTCCTGCTCGGGCAGCTGCGCGTCGATCGGGCTCGTGTTCGGGACCGTGATCGTCACCAGCACGTGGATGCCCCGCCGTCGCTTGGCCGCCAGCTTCGCCGCCGTCGCGACGGCCTCGCGCGAGTAGGCGCGCTGGTCGTCGAACGCGACCAGGATCGACTCGTACTCCGCCTCGTGCTCGACCACCGGCCGCGGGACGGCGACCTTCAGCGTGCTCACGAGGTCGAGGCCCTGGCTGCGGCGGTAGACGACGTACACGCCCACCCCGACCACGAGCCATCCCAGCCCGGCGAGCGCCACGTCCGCGTGCAGCAGCGTCACGGTCAGGAACGCGATCCCGGTGCCGAGCCCGCCGAGCACCGCGAACAGCGGCAGCTCCCGCCCGGCGACGCGCAGCGACCCCCGGGCCGCGATAGGGCCGGCGCCTGAGCGGCTCGCGCCTTCGCAGGCGGATGACCGCGAGGTGCGCGATCGTGAACGACAGCATCGCGCCGAACGCGTACAGGTTCCCCAGGAACGCGGCCTGGCCCGGGACGAGCGTGATGCACGCCACCAGGCCGAACAGGATGATCCCGATCCACGGCGTGCGGTACCGCGGGTGCAGCCGGCGCAGCCGGTCGGGCAGCTGGCGGTGCAGCCCCATCGAGTACACCAGGCGCGACACGCCGATGATCCCGGCGTTGGTCGCGATGAACAGGATCGTCGCGGCCAGCAGGCCGACGTAGATCTCGCCCGCGTGCTGCAGCGGCCCCAGGTGCAGCGACTTGACCACGCCGAGGATCGGGTCCCCGGCGAAGCCGCCCTGCTCCTCGGGGATGCCGAGCTTCGTCACGTACTCGCCGTTGGACTGCTGGGTGACCGGCAGGGCGGACAGCGCGACCGCGGGCAGGGCCGCGTAGATCGCGAACACGGCGATCACCACGCGGTTGATCGCGCGCGGGATCGTCCTCTCCTGGTCGCGCGCCTCCTCGGCCATGTTCGAGATCGTCTCGATCCCGGTGTAGGCGATCATCCCGATCGGGATCGCGATCAGGAAGTCGTGCCAGGTCGGGGCAACGCCGAACGACACGTTGTCGATCAGCGTCTCGGGCGAGAGCACCAGGACCGCGCCGATCAGCACGAGCAGCACCTGGGTCATGAAGTCCGTGACGGCGAGCGCGATGTTGAGCCCGGCGGCCTCCTTGACCCCGACGACGTTGATCACGCACAGCACGGCGATCACGCCGATGCCGAAGATGATGTCGCCGGGCGAGCTGCGCAGGTAGTCCCAGAAGAGCCCGCCGATGTAGTGCGGCACGAAGAACGCCGAGATGGCGATCGTGATCGTGTAGTTGAGCATCTGGCCCCAGGCGGCGAAGAACGACCAGAACTCGTTGAAGGCGTGCCGCGCGAACGAGGAGGAGCCGCCGGCCTCGGGGTACATGGCGGTGGCCTCGGAGTAGGTCGCGGCCGTCAAGTAGAAGATCACGCCGGTGATCAGGAAGACCACCGGCGTCAGGCCGAGGGCGAAGGACGCGACCAGGCCGAGCGCGTAGTAGATCGACGAGCCGACGTTGCCGTAGGCCGTCGAGAACAGCGCGTTGACCCCCAGCACGCGCTGGAGGCCCTCGAGGCGGCGTTCGGCCATGGGGCGGGAGTCTAGATCCGGTGCGGCGGCGTCAGCGGAGCGTGGCGTCGACGACCACGAGGCGATCGCCGCCGGTGTTCTTGCCCTTGTACATCGCCTCGTCCGCGCACCGGAACACGTCGCTGGTCTGCAGCCCGGGGATCTTGACCAGCGCGATGCCGACGCTGACCGAGGCGTACGGACCCTGGCCTCCGGGCGCGATCTCGTGGGCCCGCGCGGCGGCGAGGATCTCGCTCGCCACCGTGCGGGCGGCCGTCTCGTCCGCCTGCGGCAGCAGCACGCCGAACTCGTCGCCGCCGAGGCGGCCCGCGACGTCGGTCTGCCGCAGGCGCCGGCGCAGGGCCATGGCGACCGCGCGCAGCACGGCGTCGCCGGCCAGGTGCCCGTGGTGGTCGTTGATCACCTTGAGGCTGTCGACGTCGAGCACCAGCATCGCGCACAGGGTCCGGTAGCGCGAGGCCAGGCCCAGCTCCCGCTCGAGCTCGCGCTCGAACGCGCTGCGGTTGAGCAGGCCGGTCAACGCGTCGCGGTCGGCGCGGCGCCGGAGGTCGCGCTCGAGCTGCCGGCGGTCGGTGACGTCGACGAGCGACACCACGGCCCCCGCGACCTCTCCGGCCTCGACCAGCGACGTCAGCGTGTAGCTGAGCGAGATGCTCCGCCCACGGGAGGGCTCGGTGTAGTCCCACTGCCCTTCCCCGGGACGCAGCGCGCCGAAGGCCCGCTCGAGCCGGACGCGGCTGTCGGCCGTGGCCTCGGCGTCGGTCTGCCCTTCGACGAACACGTCGATCAGCTGGCGTCCGCGCAGCTCCTCCTCGGAACGCCCCAGCAGGCGCGCCGCCGCCGGGTTGGCGAAGTCGATGCTGCCGTCGCGATCGAGCCGGCAGATCCCGTCGGCCGTCGCGTCGAGGATCGCCTGGCGCCGGTCGGCGAGCGCCAGCAGCGCCCGCTCGCTGCGCTCGCGCACGGTCACGTCGCGGACCATCCAGCGGATGCCGACCAGCTCGTTGCGGGCGTCGCGGGCGGCCGTCGCCGCGAAGGAGACCGTGATCGGCTCACCGTCCCTGGGCACGAGGCGGGTCGACCAGTCGGCCACCTCGGTGGCCGAGCCGAAGGCGTTGATCAGGGCGCGCAGGTCGCCGCGATCGTCGGCGTCCACGAACGTCGCCAGCGGCTTGCCGAGCAGGAAGCGCGACTCGATGTCCAGCAGCTCGGCCGCGGCACGGTTGGCCTCGCGCACGATGCCGAGCGGGTTGGTGACGAGGTAGGCGTCGGGGGCGAGCTGGAACAGCTCCTCGTAGTTGCGCCGCTCGTCCTCGAGCTCGGCCCGGACGGCCAGCAGCTCCTCGTGCTGGAGGCGCAGCTCCTCCTCGGCGACGTAGAGCTCCTCGATCGCCATCCTGAGATCGTCGGTGCTCTCGGTGCGACCGTTTCCCGCCTCGCGACGGCGCTCGCGTTCGATCGTGGAGAGCTGCGACCGCATGCGGCCGATCTGCCGGTCGAGGCTGTCGACCCGCTCTCCGCTCGAATCGGTCATGTCCTCACGCACCCAGGGTAGCGTCGAAACGCCGAGACACCAAAGCGCGAAAGCTCATCATCGCTTCCCCTCGCTCGGCGTTGCGTCGAGCAGCACGATCACGCCGGCGACCCCATTCGAGGTCTGCAGCGGCCGGCAGGAACCGCGGACGTCGACGGCGCGGCCGCGCCGGTTCACCGCCGAGAGCTCCACCGCGACGGCCGCCGTGCCGTTGGAGAGGCACTCGCGGACGGGGTCCTTGAGCCGCTCCACGGGCAGCCCGATGTCGAGATTGAGGAGGTGCTTGCCGCTCGCCTCGTCGGCGCGCAGGCCCCACAGCTCCTCGGACTGGCGGTTCCAGAGCTGCACGGTGAGGTCCGGAGCGACCACGATCACGCTGGACGGCAGGGTGGCGAGGATGCCCTCGAGGAAGACGTTCAGGGAGACGGCCTCCTCCGTCCGCTCGCGCAGCTGCTCGTTGACGGTCGCCAGCTCCTCGTTGGTGGACTGCAGCTCCTCGTTCGTCGTCTCCAGCTCCTCGTTGGTGGACTGCAGCTCCTCGTTCGTCGTCTCCAGCTCCTCGTTGGTCGACTGCAGCTCCTCGTTCGTCGTCTCGAGCTCCTCGGAGGTGGACTGCAGCTCCTCGAAGGCCGTGTCCGCCTCGTTCTTGGTGCGCGCGAGCTCCCGCTTGAGCTGCTCGAACCCCGTGACGTCCACGAACGTGATGCTGATGCCCTCCAGCGTGTCGCCCGCGAGCAGCGGAACCAGCCGGACGGAGAGCCGTCGATCCGCTCCGCCGGGCGTCGTCCAGTCGACCTCGCCCAGCTCGGTCGAATGCGGCTCGTGCTTGATCTCGTCGACCGCCGACCTCAGCTCGGCCGGGCGGTAGGAGAGCCGCAGGTCGTGGAGCGGACGGCCGATGTCCCCCACGCCGACGCCGAACAATGACCGGGCCTCGTGGTTGATCGCGACCACCCGGTCGTCGGCGTCGATCAGGACCTGGGCCACCGGGACCGTGTCGGCGGCGGCCTCGCGCACGCGCTCCCGGACCTTGGCGCGGGCAGCTTGCGGCGGGACGCCGGCACCCAGCGGCGGGACGACACCGGCCTCGTCGAGACCTCGCCGCCGCCGGGACGGCACCCTCAGGAAGAGGCGCTGCTTGGCGTCGAGGGGGCGGAAGAGCTCGGAGTGGCGGGTCAGCATCTCCGACAGCCCGAGGAAGAGCAGGCCGTGTGCGTTCATGGCGAAGTGGAAGCGGCCGACGATCCGCTCCTGCGTCTCGGCGTTGAAGTACATGAGCGTGTTGCGGCACAACAGCAGGTCGATGCGGGAGATCGGGGCGTCCTGGACGAGGTCGTTGCGGCCGAAGATCATCGTGGTCCGCAGGTCCTTGCGGAACACGAAGGTGCCCTCGTCCCGCTCGAAGTAGCGCTCGAGCAGCGCCTCGGGCACGTCGGATACGTCCTTCGCGTCGTAGGCGCCGTGGCGCGCCTGCGTCAGCGCGTCCTCGTCCACGTCGGTCGCGTAGATCTTCACCCGCGAGGTGAACTCCTCCGGACCGAGCGCCTCGGCGAACAGCATCGCCGCGCTGTAGGCCTCCTGCCCCGACGCGCAGCCGGCGGACCACACGCGGATCGCCTCCCCGTCGCGCTTCGCCTCGAGGATTCGCGGCAGGCCCTCCGCGGCCAGGCGATCCCACGCCTCCTGGTCGCGAAAGAACGCCGTGACGTTGATGAGGATGGTGTTGAAGAGCGCCTCGAACTCGTCCGGGTGCACCTCGAGGTAGTCGATGTACTCCGCGAACCCCTCGATGCCGACCTCGTGCATGCGCTTGGTCACGCGGCGCATCACGCTGGCCGGCTTGTAGCCGGCGAAGTCGAACGCGCGGGTGCGCGCGAGGTACTCGAGCAGGGCTTCGAAGTCCGCCTGCTCGCTCATCTCCTCAGACCTCCCGTGGTTCGATCACCAGCGCGGTCAGGGCCTCTGCGATCTGGTCGAGCGGGAGTACGAAGTCGACCGCGCCCGTCGCGATCGCGGCGCCGGGCATGCCGAAGAACTCGGAGGTCGCCTCATCCTGGGCGATCACGGTACCGCCCCGGTTCTTGATCGCCTTGATGCCGAGGGACCCATCGGATCCGGTTCCGGTGAGCACCACGCCGATGGCGCCGGAGCCGAAGCTCGTTGCTCCGGACTCGAACAGCAGGTCCGCCGACGGCCGCACGAAATGCACGAGCTCGGTGCGGGTGAGCGACAGCGTCCGGTCGGATTCGACCAGCAGGTGGTGGTCGGGCGGCGCGACGTACACCACGCCGGCCTCGAACGGCTGGCCGTCAGCGGCCTGCCTGACCGGCAGCGGACAGCTGCGGCCCAGGATCTCGGCGAGCATGCTGCGGTGGTGGGGCTCGATGTGCTGCACGATGGCGACGCTGGCGGGGAAATCAGCCGGAAACTCCGAGAGCACGGCGGTCAGCGCGCTGAGACCCCCGGCGGAGGCCGCCACCAGCACTGTGTCCTGGGCGGGCTGACCAGGCACATGCCTGTTTGATCCTCCCACATGCCCACGGTAAACGATGATCCCCATTCCCGCACGATGCGAGTCGGCCTCCACAACCCGTTCCTCGCCGCGCTCGGCGGTGGCGAGAAGTACCTTCTGTCGATTCTCGAGGAGGCCGTGCGCCTGCCGGGAGCCGACGTCGAGCTCTACGCGCCGCAGGCGCCCGACCCGGGCGCGTGGGAGCGGCTCAACGTCCGGGTCCCGGCCGACGCGTTCACCGCGGTGCGGGCGGACGACGCCGAGGTGAGCGCGCGCTCACACGACCTCGACCTGCTCGTCGCGTTCACCAACGACGTGCCGCCGCGCAGCCACGCGCGGCGCTCGGTGGCGGTGGTGCAGTTCCCGATGGTCGCGCGCGAGCGCCCGGGGGCCCGCCTGCGCGCCGCGGCCGCCACGCTGACCGGGCGCCGCCGGGCACCGGCTGCGCTTCGCTCGTACGACGTGTTCCTCGTCTACTCCGACTTCGTGCGGGAATGGACGCGGCGCCGGCTCGGCGTCGAGGCCGTCGTGCTGGCGCCGCCCGTCGACCCGCCGCGAGCGCCCGAGCCGGCCAGCGGACGGGCGCGCGAGATCCTCGCGGTCGGGCGCTTCTTCCGCGGCCAGCACGACAAGCGCCAGGACGTCCTGATCAGCGCGTTCCGCCAGCTGCACGCGCTCGGCTGGGAGCTGCACCTCGTCGGCGGCGCGGACCAGCGCGCGGAGACCCGCGACCGGCTCGCGGAGCTGCGCGAGCTCGCCGGCGATCTGCCCGTCCACTTCCACGTCAACGCCTCGGGCGCCGAGCTGGCCGAACGCTACGCGCGCGCCTCGCTGTTCTGGCACGCCGCGGGCCACGGCGTCGACGCGGCCCGCACCCCCGAGCGGCTGGAGCACTTCGGCATCGCGACCGCCGAGGCGATGCTGTCCGGCGCCGTGCCGCTGGTCTTCCCCGGCGGCGGCCAGACAGAGGTGGTGCGCGACGGCGTCACGGGGCGCTACTGGCGCACGCCCGCCGAGCTCGCCGCGCGCACGCGCGCCCTGATCGCCGACCCGGCGCGGGCCGAGGCGCTGCGCGCCGCCGGCCGGGAGCACGCGCAGCGCTGGGGCCGCGAGCGCTTCGGCGCGGCGGTGCGGGAGTTGGTGCTCGAGCCGGGCGCTACGTGACCAGCGGGATGATCAGGATGGCGACGATGTTCGCCACCTTGATCATCGGGTTGATCGCGGGGCCGGCGGTGTCCTTGTAGGGGTCGCCGACGGTGTCGCCGGTGACCGCCGCGGCGTGGGCCTCCGAGCCCTTGCCGCCGTAGGCGCCGTCCTCGATCAGCTTCTTTGCGTTGTCCCACGCGCCGCCGCCCGAGGTCATCGAGATCGCGACGAACAGGCCGACGGCGATCACCCCGATCAGCAGGCCGCCGAGCGCCTTGACCGACAGGAGGCCGACGACCGTCGGCACCAGGATCGGGATCAGCGACGGGATGATCATCTCGCGCTGCGCGGCGCGGGTGACGATGTCCACGCACTGCCCGTATTCGGGCTGCTCGGTGCGCTCCATGATCCCCGGCTTCTCGCGGAACTGGCGGCGCACCTCCTCGACGACGGCGCCGCCGGCGCGGCCGACCGCCTCCATCGACAGCGCGGCGAACAGGTAGACCATCAGGCCGCCGATCAGCAGGCCGACGAGCACCGCCGGGTCGTTGAGGACGAACGCGACCGGGTTGTCGCCGTTCTTGATGAGCTGGGTGTTGAGCTCGTCCTTGAAGGCGCTGAACAGCACCAGCGCGGCGAGCGCCGCCGAGCCGATCGCGTACCCCTTCGTCACCGCCTTGGTGGTGTTGCCGACCGCGTCCAGCGGGTCGGTGACGTTGCGCACCTCCTCGGGCAGGTCGGCCATCTCGGCGATGCCGCCCGCGTTGTCGGTGATCGGGCCGAACGCGTCGAGCGCGACGATCAGGCCGGTCAGCGAGAGCTGGGCCATCACCGCGACGCCGATGCCGTACGTGCCGCCCAGGCCGTCCGCGGCGAGGATGCCGCCGACGATCACGAGCGCGGGCAGCGCCGTGGACTGGAAGCCCTGCGCGAGGCCCTGGATGATGTTCGTCGCGTGCCCGGTCTCCGACGCGCGCGAGATCTTCTTGACCGGCGAGAATCGCGTCGACGTGTAGTAGTCGGTGATGACGAACAGGCACGCGGTGATGACGATCCCGATCAGCGAGCAGAGGTAGAGGTCGCCGACGGTCGGTGCGTGCACGGTGCCGCCGATGTTCCTGAAGCTGATGCCGTCCATCAGCCACCTGGTGACCGGGTAGAAGGCGGCCGCGGCCAGCACCCCGGAGACGATCAGGCCCTGATAGAGCGCGCGTTCGACGTTGCCGGCGCGTGAGCGCACCGCGAACGTGCCGATCACCGAGGCGATGATCGAGACGCCGCCGAGCACGAGCGGGTACAGCACGGCCTGCGTGGTCTCCTGGAAGGTGATGACGCCGAGCAGCATCACCGCCACCGCGGTGACCGCGTAGGTCTCGAACAGGTCGGCCGCCATGCCGGCGCAGTCGCCGACGTTGTCGCCCACGTTGTCGGCGATGGTCGCCGGGTTGCGCGGGTCGTCCTCGGGGATGCCGGCCTCGATCTTGCCGACGAGGTCCGCGCCGACGTCGGCGCCCTTGGTGAAGATGCCGCCGCCCAGGCGCGCGAAGACGGAGATCAACGAGCCGCCGAAGCCCAGGCCGACGAGCGCGTCCACGGCCTCCTTGTCGGTGCGGCCGACGACCGCGGTCAGGAAGCCGAAGTAGCCGGCCACGCCGATCAGCGCCAGGCCGACGACCAGCAGGCCGGTGACCGCGCCGCCGCGGAACGCCGCGCTGAGCGCCGGCGGGACGCCGCCGCGGGCGGCCTCGGCCACGCGCGCATTCGCCCGGACGGAGACGTTCATGCCGATGTAGCCGGCCGAGCCGGACAGGATGCCGCCGATCGCGAAGCCGATCGCGACGTAGCCGTCCTGGATGAAGATCAGCGCGATGGCGAGAACGACGCCGACGAGCGCGATCGTCGTGTACTGGCGGTTGAGGTAGGCGCGCGCGCCCTCCTGGACGGCGTTGGAGATCGCCCGCATCTGCTCGTTGCCCGGCGAGAGCGCCAGCAGCGAGCGCGCGGTCAGGGCGCCGTACACGACGGCGACGCCGGCGCACACCAGTGCCACCACGACGCCGTGATCGGTCAGGAATTCACTCAAGGTCTCGGTCCTTTGCAGCAGTCTGGAGGGCCGACCCCGGCCCAGAGGCGGGCGGCAGTCTAGTCAATCCGGGCGGTTGTACGCTTGCCCCCGTGAGCCTCGTGGCCCACCACGTGCTGCTCGGGCTCGCGGTCGCGGCCCTGCTGGGGACGGGCTTCCGCCTCGCCTCCCTCTCGACCCCGACCGGGCTCGAGCGGGCACTGGCCGCGGTCGTCTACGCGGCCGCGCTGGCCGTGATCGAGGCGATCGCCCTCGGTCGCTTCGGCATCGGCGCCAAGTCGCTGCCGCTGGGCGTGGTGGCGGGACTGACGTGGGTCACCGCGGTGCTCGTCCTGCCCGTGCCGGAGGTGAGCGCCAGCGCGGAGCTGCGCGGCGCCTGGCGGCGCACCGGCACGTGGGCGCGCGTCGGCCTGGGCGTGGCCGGCGGCATCGGCCTCGCCTTCACGGTCTGGCTCCTGCGCCACCCCTCGATCGGGCTCGACTCCAACCTCTACCACTACCTCGAGGTCTCGCGGTGGCTGCACGACGGCGGCATCGGCGGCTTCGAGCGCCTCGACTACGGCGTCTCCTACTCCTCCTACCCGCTCACGAACGAGGTGCTGCTCGCGTGGGGCAGCGGCATCGGCCGCTCGTTCGTCCCGCTGGCCGTCTGGATGCCCTTCACGCTGGCGCTGGCCGGCGCGGCCACCTGGCGCGGGCTGCGCAACCTCGAGATCGGACTGGTGCCGACGGTGCTCGCGGTCGCCGCGCTGGTGACGCTGCCGCTGGCCGTGCGCGAGCTCAACGAGCCCTCCACCGACCTGCCCGCGCTCGCCTGGCTCGCGTGCACCGGCGCCCTGTGCGCCGCCGCTCCGCGGCGCCCCGGGCTGCTCGCGCCGGCGGTGGTGGCGGCCGGGCTCGCGCTCGGCTCCAAGACGACCACGCTCGTCCCGCTGGCCGCCTGCCTCGGCGTCGCGCTGTGGCTGCTGCGCGGACGGCTGCGCGAGCTGCTGGCCCCGGTCGGCGCCGCGGTTGCGGCCGCGCTCGCGATCGGCGGCCTGTGGTTCGTGCGCGACATCGCGCTGTACGGCTCGCCGTTCTGGCCCCACCTCAGCGTGCCCTGGGGCGAGCCGAAGCCGCGGTTCTTCGACCTGGTCGGCGAGCGCTTCATCGCGCGGCCCGCGGCGACGCTCCAGGGCCGCGTCGACGTCTACCTCGCGCGGATGGCCGGCGGGCTGCTGCTGGTCGTGGCCGGGCTGCTCGCGCCGCTGGCGGGGACACGGCTCGCCGGGATGCCCGTCGAGCGGACGCAGCGCCGCGCGCTGCTGGGGGCGGCCGCCGTGCTTGCGCTCGCGGTGCTGGCGTGGGCGGCGGCGCCCGTCACCGGCCTGCCGCGGGCGAGCGGCCTCGCGCGGCCGGGCTTCCTGGCGGAGTCCGGGCTGCGCTATGCGCTCCCCGCGCTGTTGACCGCGATCGTCGCGGTGGCGCTGGCGGCGCGCTCGGGCGGCCGCGCGGCGACGGCCGCGACGGTCGTGCTGGCCACGGCGGTCGGCTGGAACGTGATCGAGCTGGCCCAGCTCGGCCCGCCGTTCACCCCCTCGCTGCTCGTGGTGGCGGCCGGCGTGGCGTTCGGCCTGGCCGTGCTCGGGACGGCCACGGTGCTGGCGCGGGCGCTGCGCCGGGCGGTCCCGCGGCGGGTGTCGGGCGCGGTCGTCGGCGCGGCCGTCGCGGCGGTGGCCGGCGGGCTGCTCGCGATCGGCGCGACGGGGTACGTCGAGCGCTCCAGCCGGCTGGCCGAGTCGACGTCGCTGGGCCGCGGCGTGGTGTCGTGGTTCGTGTCGCGCCCCAACTTCGCCAACGGCCACCGGCCGATCGCGTTCGCGACGCGGGCGCCGATCGCGGCGCTCGCCGGTGACCGCTTCAACCACGTGCTCACCGTCGTGCCGCCGTTCGAATCCTGCGCCCGGGTGCGCGCCCGCGCCCGCGCCGGGTGGGTCGTGGTGACGGACCCGGCCTACGGCTACGGCTTCCTGAGCGTCGATCCGTACTCGACGGCGCGCTGCTTCGCCCGCCGCGCCCCCGTCTACGACGACGGGACGTTCCGCGTGTACTCGCTGCGGTGAGCGCTCAGCGCCCCGGGGTCCAGAGGCGGCCGCTCGACTGTGCGGGGCCGGACGGCTCGTCCGGCTTGGGCTGCTCGCCGGGCTTGGCGGGTTCGGCGGCCTCGCCGCCGCCGCCGGACAGCTGCGCGTAGGCCATCTGCAGCTGGGACAGCGCGTCGCGGATCGGGCCGAGCTCCTTGGCGACCTCGGGGTCGCGCTCGAGCAGCGGCAGCAGCGCGCGCACGGCCTCGATCGCCGTGTGCACCTGGTCGAGATCGCGCTCGCCCTCGGTGCCGGGCGCCAGGCCGGCCCGGCGGCCGCCGAGGTTGATCAGCGACACGACCGTCTGCAGCACGATGTCGTCGACCTTGATGCGCTTCATCTCGGCCTCGAGCGCCGCCCGCACCTCCTCCTCGCTGGGCTCGCGGGGGGCGCCGCCGCCCCCGGTGGACGTCGTCGAATCGGTCATGCCGCAACCTCCTGAGCGTAGGTTTCCCGAGTCTCGCGCACCGTGGCCGCGAACACCTCTTCCATGCCCGCCCCGGCGTCGATCATGCGCCGCTGCCGCTGCGCGCCGTTGAGCTCGGGGAGCGCGGGATCGAGCGACAGCTCGGCGCGGACGGGCGCGGTCCATTCGAGCAGCCGCGTGATCGCGTCCGGCGCCGGGTACTCCTCCGCGCGCTCGAGGTCGATCAGCTTGCCGTCCAGCCCGTAGCGGGTGGCGCGCCAGACGTTCTCCTCGATCAGGCGTGGCGCCGGGTCCGCGAAGGGCCGGCCCTCGTCGACGTCGCGCGCGGCCTGGGCGATGCAGGCGACGATCAGCGCCGACAGGGCCTCGGACTCCGTGGCGGTCGTCTGCGCGTCGCAGATGCGCACCTCGACGGTGCCGAAGGCCGTGTGCGGCCGGATCGACCACCACACCTGCGTGTACTCGATGATCGAGCGGGTGCGAACGAGGAAGTCGACGTACTCGCGGAAGGCCGTCCAGCCGCCGAAGGCGTCAGGCACGCCGCAGCGCGGGAACACGCGGGTGAAGCTCTCGGTGCGCGCCGAGTGCAGGCCGCGAATCGCGCCCGTCCAGGTACGGCGAGTTGGCCGAGATCGCGAGCAGCAGCGGCAGCACCGGGCGCAGCCGGTCGCAGACGAGCACGGCGCGATCGGCGCCGCGCACGCCGACGTGGACGTGCATCGACCACGTGTTGTTGCGCCACACGACGTACCCGAGCTCGCGGTCGAGCCGGCGGTAGTGGTCGGTGTCGATGATGTGCTGCTCGCGGTAGTCGGCCCAGGGATGCGTGGCGGTCGCCCCCAGCGCGGCGCGCTGCTCGGCCGCGAGCGTGAACAGGCGCCGGCGGCGATCGCGCTGGTGGCCGAGCGCGTCGTGAAAGTCGGCGCCGCGGCCGGAGCGGATCTCGATCTCCGAGGAGATCAGCTCGCCGGCGATCGAACCCGCGAGCACGGGGTCGGCCGCGGCCTCGTCGCGCAGCTCCTCGAAGCGCTGCACCAGGTCGAGCGTCGTCGGGTCGAGGATCGAGAACTCCTCCTCGAGGCCGACGGTGAAGTCCGTCGATGCGTCGAACCGCTCGCGGGCGCTGTTCAGGTCGATGGTCATGGCCAGCCCGGCAGGGTGGCGCCTACGTCAAATAGAAATAGAGCGCGTAGAGCAGGTCGACGGCGGGGCTCGAGGTGTGGACGGTCACCTCGGGCGGGACCTGCAGCAGCGCCTCGGAGTAGTTGAAGATGATCTTGACGCCCGCGTCCACGAGCTCGTCGGCCAGCTTCTGGGCCGCATCTCCGGGGACGGCGAGCACCGCGACGACGATGTCCTCGTCCGCGACCATCGCCGGGAGGTCGTCGGCCGGCCGCACCTCGTGGCTGCCGACCCGCGTGCCGACCTTGCCGGGGTCGGCGTCGAAGATCGCCACGATGCGGAAGCCGTGGTCGGCGAAGATGTCCGAGGACGCGATCGCGTTGCCGAGGTGGCCGGCGCCGAACAGCGCGATGTTGTGCTGGCCCGAGGTCCGCAGGATCTTCCGGATCTGCGACACCAGCGAGTCGACGTTGTAGCCCACCCCGCGCTTGCCGAACTTGCCGAAGCCCGACAGGTCGCGACGGATCTGCGTCGAGTTGACGTGCGTGTAGTCCGAGAGCTCCTGGGAGGAGATCGTCTCCTTGCCCATCTTGCGCGCCTGCGTGAGGACCTGGAGGTAGCGCGACAGGCGCGCGGCGACACCGAGCGACAGGCGCTCCGCGCCCGTGCGTTCGTCCTCGCCGGCTTCCGGTCCCACGGCGGTATCCCGGTAGCTCATCAGGGTTGGACTCTACCGAGCCGGCGCCGCAGCTCCGCCTCGTCGACGAGCAGCTCGAAGGCCTCCTCGCCGTCGACCTCGATCACCGGGATGCGTTCGAGATAGCGCCGCAGCAGCGCGTCGTCGGCCTCGATGTCGCGCTCGAGAAGGTCAAAGGCGAAGCTGGCCCGGGCCCGCTCGAGCATCGCGCGGGCGTCGTCGCACAGGTGGCACCCCGGCCGGGCGTACAGCACGACGCGGGTCACGCGGGCAGCTCGCCGGTCGCGTAGGCGTCGAGGGCCAGGTAGTCCGGGTAGTCGAGGGCCGGAACGAAGCGGGCGGCGCTCGCGATCATGGCGGCGTTGTCGGTGCACAGCTCCGGCGGCGGCGCCACGACCTCTTCCGCGAGCGGTCGCATGCGCTCGCGCAGCGGGCCGTTGGCGGCGACGCCGCCGCCCAGGGCGAGGCGGCGCAGGCCCGTGCGCTGCAGCGCCCGCTCGACCCGCACGGCCAGCGCCTCGACGATCGCGCGCTGGTAGGAGGCGGCGAGGTCCGCGCGGCGGCGCGCGGCCTCCTCCTCCCCCAGGTCGCGCAACCGGTACAGCAGCGACGTCTTGAGCCCGGCGAACGAGAAGTCCAGGCCCGCCACCCCGCGCGCGGTCGGGAAGTCGAACGCCTCCGGGTCGCCGGCGGCCGCCAGGCGCTCGAGCGCGGGCCCGCCCGGATACGGCAGGCCGAGCATGCGCGCGCCCTTGTCGAAGGCCTCACCGGCGGCGTCGTCGAGCGTCTGGCCGAGCAGCCGGAAGCCGCGGTGGTCGCGCACCTCGGCGAGCAGGGTGTGGCCGCCGCTGGCGATCAGGCACAGGAACGGCGGCTCGAGCCCGTCGGGGCCGAGGAAGGCCGCCGCCACGTGGCCCTGCAGGTGGTCCACCGGCGCGAGCGGCAGGCGGCGGGCGGCGGCCAGGCCCTTGGCCGTCTGGAGCCCGACCAGCAGCGCCCCGACGAGGCCCGGGCCGCGGGTGACCGCGACGAGGTCGACGTCGTCGAAGGCGGCGTCCGCGCGGTGCAGCGCGTCGTCGACGACCCGGTTGACCAGCTCGAGGTGGTGGCGGGAGGCGACCTCGGGGACGACGCCGCCGTAGAGGTCGTGCACGCCCTGCGAGGAGATGACGTTGGACCGCAGCGCGCCGTCCCCGTCCAGGACGGCGGCGCACGTGTCGTCGCAGCTCGTCTCGAGCGCGAGGATCACGACGGAACGGTGCGAGCCGCCCCCGGCACGTCCTCCAGCGAGCCGTTCAGGGTGGCCGGCGTCCGCCACATGATGAGCGCGTCCTCGCCGTTGTCCTGGTAGTAGCGCCGGCGCAGGCCCGCCGAGCGGAAGCCGAAGTGCTCGTAGAGCTCGATCGCCGGCCGGTTCGAGCAGCGGACCTCGAGGGTGTACTGAGCGGCGGCGTCGCCGACGCGCTCCAGCAGCCGGGCGATGAGCGCGCTCGCGACCCCGCGGCGGCGGCGGTCGGGGTCGACGGCCACGTTCATGATGTGCCACACGCGGTCGTAGCGGGAGCAGACCAGGTAGCCGACGAGCCTGCCGTCGCGGACGGCGGCCAGGCAGATGCCGGACGGCTTGGACAGCTCGAGCACGAACATCGCCAGCGACCACGGCGTGGGGAACGAGCGGCGCTCGATCGCGATGACCTGCGGGAGGTCGGAATAGGAGAGGCGGCGGATCTCGAGCGGGGAGTCGGTCACGATCGGGATGGGGTCAGCGGGGGTGTGGCGTGGCGTCCGGGGCCCGCACGTAGTGCGGGAGGACCGCGTCGCGGTCGGCCGCCTCCGCCGCGCCCGCCAGACGGCACAGATGGCGCCCGTCCAGGCGGTGCAGCGGCGACTCGGCCGCCGGGACCGCCGCCCCGGCCGCTCGCAGCTGTGCCCGAAATCGTACCGCGCCGCCCCCCACCGCCAGCGGCGTCTCCGGCCCCGTCGCGAGCGAGGCGGCCGCGTCCGCCAGCGCCTCGGGGCCCAGCGCGGCCGGCTCGCCCAGCGCCCGCCCGCCGCGAAACGCGAGCGCGAACCCCTCGCCGCGGCCGGCGTCGATCACCGCCAGCACCGCCTGGTCCTCCCCGGCCTCGGCGACGGCGCCCGCGGCGAGCGCCGCCAGGCTCGAGACCGGCGCGAGCGGCAGCGCGAGCGCCTGCGCCAGCGCGCGCGCCGTCGCCAGGCCGATCCGCAGCCCGGTGAAGGAGCCCGGCCCCGTCCCGACGCCGAGCCGCTCCACCTCCCCCAGCTCGAGGCCGGCGGCGGCGAGCGCCTCGTCGACGAGCGTCAGCAGCGCGGTCGCGTGGGCGGGCCGCTCGCCCGGGCCCGGGTCGTGACGGCGAACGACCACGTGAGCGGGGTCGGCTGCCGCCGCGACCACCGTCGCCGGCGTGGCGGTGTCGAAGGCGAGGATGGGGAAGGCATCAGGCATCAGGCGTCAGCGTCGTGATGCGGCGGCGGTCTCCGCCTCGGTGCTCGAGGTGGACTCGCAGCCTGGGGGCGCCGCTCCAGGTCGCGTGCTCGGGCCATTCGACGAATGCGATCGCGTCCGGCGTCAGGTAGTCGGCGAGGAGCCCGGGGTCCTCGGCGTCGATGTGGTCGAGCCGGTAGAGGTCGACGTGGGCGACCGGCACGCGGCCGGCGTAGCGGCTCCCGATCGTGAACGTGGGGCTGGTCACCGGCGCCGCGACGCCGAGGGCGCGAGCGGCGCCGCGGACCCAGGTCGTCTTCCCCGCCCCCAGCTCGCCGGAGACGAGCACGACGTCCCCCGGGTCGAGGCCGCGCGCGATCGCGGCGGCGTGGGCCTCCGTCTCAGCTGCGCTGGAGGTTTCGGCGACCCGGTCGCCCGCCGTCACCGGGTGCGGCGCGGCGCCTCGCGCACGCGCAGGCGCAGCCCGGCGCCGGTGAGCAGCAGGCCGAAGCCCGCGAGCGCGATGATGCCGGTGTCCTGGCCGGTGTTCGCGAGCTGACGGCCCGAGGAGCTCGAGGAGCCGCTGGGCGGCGAGTTCGAGAACTGGGACGCGTTGCTCCCGGTCGAGCCCGAGCTCGACGAGCCCGACGACGAGGAACCCGACGAGGACGAGCCCGACGAGGACGAGCCGCCGCCGGAGGAACCGCCCCCGGAGGAGCCGCCGCCGGACGAGCCGCTCCCGCCGGAGCCCTGCGAGCCGAACGGATCCTGGTACTGCTGGTCGCCCGCCCCCTGGGCGTGGGCCGCCGGCGCGACCGCCACGGGAACCGCCATCGCGCCGAGCGCGAACAGGATGGTGCAGCGCCTACGCATCATCGACGCGACAGAGTAGAGCACCGCCCGGCACCAGAGCGCTTCGGTACCTTCCCGGCGATGTCAGACGCCGAACTGCGGGGCCGCGCCCGGCACATCCTGATCCTCACCGACCGCGATTGGACGCACCCGCAGGGCGGGGGCACCGGGACGAACCTCTACGGCCAGGTCGCCCGCTGGGTGGCGTGGGGCCACCGCGTCACCGTCGTCGCCGGCGCCTACCCCGGCGCGCAGCGCGAGGAGCGGCTCGGACCCCTGCTCACCGTGCATCGAGTGGGGACGCGGCTGACCGTGTTCCCGCGTGCGGCCTGGGCCGTCCTGCGAGGAAAGGTGGGGCGCGACGCCGACGTCGTGCTCGAGGTGATCAACGGGATCGCGTTCTTCACGCCGCTGTGGCTGCGCAAGCCGCGGGTGGCCCTCGTCCATCACGTGCACCGGCGCATGTACGTCGAGGAGCTGGGCCGCCGCGGCGCGATCGCAGCCTGGCTGCTCGAGACCATCCCGCTCCGCCTCCTCTACCGCGGGACGCCCTTCCTCACCATCTCCGACGCGGCCCGCCGCGACCTCGTCGCCGTCGGCGTCCCCGCGGAGCACATCCACGTCACCTATCTCGGCGTCGAGCCGGAGCAGTTCCATCGCGGCGAGCGCTCCCCCACTCCGTTGCTGCTCTACCTCGGGCGCCTGAAGCAGTACAAGCGGATCGAGAACGTGCTCGACGTGCTCGAGGCGATCCCGGAGGCGCGCCTCGAGATCGCAGGCGCCGGGGACCACCGGCCCGTGCTCGAGCAGGAGATCGCCGAGCGCGGGCTGGGCGACCGCGTACGCCTGCTCGGGTTCATCGACGAGGACGACAAGCCGGAGATCTACGCCCGCGCGTGGGTCGCCCTGACCGCCTCGAGCGCCGAGGGTTGGTGTCTGACCGTGACCGAGGCGGCGGCGTGCGGAACGCCCAGCGCCGCGCTGCGCGTCGGCGGGCTCCCCGAGTCGATCGTCGACGGCGAGACCGGGATGCTCGCCGACGACGTCGACGAGCTGACGGTCAAGGTACGCGACATCGTCGAGCGCCCCGAGCTCCGCGAGCGCCTCGGCGAGGCGGCCGAGGTACGGGCGCGAAGCCTGACGTGGGAGAACACCGCCCATGGGAGCCTCAACGTCCTCTCGACCGCGGCGGAGGCCGAGCGCGAGGGCCTGCGCGAGACCCTCCGGCGCTCGCAGACACTGAAGGCCGCCGGCCTCGCGCTGGCCTCGATGGCGGCCAACGCCGTGCAGGCGATCTTCGTCGCCGCCTTCGCCCACATCCTCGGGGCGGCCTCCTACGGCTCACTCGTCCGCCTCGTCACGGCGATGGTCATCCTCAACGTTCCCGGCATCGCGCTGCAGACCGCGGCGGCGCGCGAGGTCGCGCTCGGGCGGCTGGGGACCGGACGCACCCTCGCCGCCGCGCTCGCCTCCTGGGGCCGCCACCTGGCGATCGCCCTCGTGGCGCTGGCCTTGATCTCGGCGCTGGCGCGCCACCAGCTCGCCTCGCTGATGAGCGTGGACCAGGAATGGGCGGCGGCGGCCACGCTGCCGCTCGCAGCGCTGTGGCTGTTCCTGTCGCTCGAGCGCGGGGTGCTCAGCGGGCTGCACGCCTACAAGCCCGTCGGCATCTCGATCTTCGGCGAGGCCGTGGTCCGGCTCGGCTCCGCGCTCGTCCTGGTCGCGCTCGGCGCCGGGGTCACCGGCGCCTTCCTCGGCCTGCCGATCGCGTGGGTCTGCATGTCGTTCGCGCTCGGCGTCGTCCTGCGCCGTCGACTCGGCCCGCCCGAGGGAGCGCCGCGCCGCACGCTGGCGGGCCTGATCTCCTCCGCCTGGGCCCCGCTGGGAGCGCTCACCCTGGTGTTCCTGCTGCAGAACATCGACGTGTTCATGATCCCCCTGTACGCCTCCAAGAAGGCCGCGGGGGCCTACGCCGGGGCGGCCACCGCGGCCAAGGTGGCGATCTGGGTCGCCGTGGGCATCGCGATCTACCTCCTGCCGGAGGCGGCTCGCCGCGCCGCCGAGGGGCGCGACCCGCGGCCGGTGCTCGTCCGGGCGGCAGGCATCGTCGGCGCGGTGGCGTTACCGGTGCTCGCGATCTTCGCCGCGGTACCGGACCTGCTCCTGCGCGTCGCGCTCGGACCGGACTTCGAGCAGGCGGCCAGCGCGCTGCTGCTCCTCGGGCTGGCCATGAGCCTCCTGGCCATGGTCAACCTGGGCGCCCAGTACATGCTCGCCCTCTTCCAGTACAAGTTCCTGTTCCTGCTGGCGGGGATCGTGGCGGCCGAGCCCGTCCTGCTCGCCTCGGCGCCCGCGGGGCTCGAGGCCTTCGCCGCGATGGTGCTCCTCGTCCAGTGCGTGGGGGCGGCCGGGATGCTCGTGCTGTGCCTGCGGACGCGCACATCGGCTGCGCCGTCGCAGGCCGCCGTGCCGGCATGAGCTTCGACGATGCGCTGCATGCCGTCGCCGGCGTCGAAGGATGGATGACCGACGCGCAGGCGCGCCGGCTGTGGGAGCGCGCCCGGTCGCTGCGGCCCGGCGCGAAGGTCGTCGAGATCGGCTCCTACCGGGGACGCTCGGCGATCGTGCTGGCCCGCGGCGCCGCCGACGGCGTCGAGGTGGTCGCCATCGACCCGCACGCCGGCAACGATCGCGGCCCGCAGCAGATCCACGGCAGCCGCGACGAGGGCGAGGCCGACCACCAGGCGTTCGTGGCGAACCTGGAGCGGGCGCGGGTGAGCGAGCAGGTCCGCCACGTCCGCGCAGCGTCGCAGTCGGCGCTCGGAGCCGTCGAGGGGCCGGTCGAGCTGCTGTACGTCGACGGAGCGCATCGCTACGCGCCGGCCCGCGACGACATCGCCAGGTGGGGCGCCCGGGTCCCCGCCGGCGGGACGATGCTGATCCACGACGCCTTCTCGTCGGTCGGCGTCACGCTGGCGCTCGCGCGCCTGCTGTTCGGCTCGGGCCGGTGGCGCTACGCCGGTCGCGACGGCTCGCTGGCCGAGTATCGCCGTGAGCCGCTGCACGGGCGGGAGCGAGTGGCAAACGCCGCACGCCAGGTCGCGCAGCTCGCGTGGTTCGCGCGCAACCTCGCCGTCAAGGCGGCGATCGTCATCGGGGCGCACCGCGTGGCGCGGGCGCTGGGTCATCGCGAGGGGCCGTGGCCGTACTGACCGCGGCCGGCGGCGGCTGGGACGGCTCGCCGGGGCGCCGCCGCGCGGCCGCTCGCAGCGTCCGCCACAGCGCCGCCATCAGCAGCACGACGGCGGCCACGGTGAGCCAGTGCGCGCTGATCTTGTCCACCGGGTAGTTGAAGTGGCGGTCGGGCAGGTCCGGCGAGCCGACGAGCAGATCGAGGACCGGCACGGCGACGACGAGCAGCACGGCGGCCGCGGCCGTCAGCGCCCGCGCGCCCAGTCCGCGCCACAGGATCACCGCCACGGCCACCGCGATCAGCGGCGCCGAGCGCAGGGCGAAGACGAAACCGAGCACCACCCCGGCGGCCACGCCGCCGAGCGCCGCCTGCGGCAGCGGCCAGGCCTCCGGGCGGTCCGCGGCGGGTAGCTCGACGCCGTCGTTCGGCGCGCGGCGCGCCCGGCCCGGGCGCCGCAGGAGCAGGATCCCGGCGAGCGCGAGGCACACGAGCACCGACGCCCAGTAGCCCCAGTCGACCACCGTCCCGGGCGCGAACGTGAAGCTCGCGGCGCGGCACGCGCGGTGCAGCCGCCACCCGTTGGCGTAGCCGTCGATCACGCTGGGCGGGCCGAGGTCGCGGCCGTCGCACGAGGCACGCCAGCCACGGTTGAAGCTCTCCCCGAGCACCAGCCAACCCGTTCGCTGCGTGGCCAGTCGGACGCCGGTGTAGCGGCCACGGCCCTGACGACCGGGGTCGACCACCCGGCCGCCGCCGAACGGCGCCACGGCGCCGGCGGGCGCGGCCGAGCGCAGCCGCAGGAGGTCCACGCGGAACGGTCCTGGCGTCGATCGCAGTTCCTGCGGCCCCGCGGCCAGGGAAGCCGGAGGCCCGCAGCCCCGTGCGCGAAGCGGACGGCCGGCGTCGAGGTCTCCCACCGTGCCGGACGGCTGGAGGCCGATGGTGCGTCCGCCCAACTCGACGCCGGCCAGCGCGCAGCTCGAGCGCAGCGGCCCCGACCTGGGAACCCGGACCGCGGGCAGTCCGGGGACGGCGATCTCGCCCACGGCGACCGCGCGCCGCTTGCGCTGTGCGGCGCTGGTGCCCGGCGGAAAGCGTGCGTCGACCACGTCGATCCGGAATCGAGCGCGCGCGGACCGGCCGCGGCAGCAGCACGTCCCCGCCGGGGCCGACGGCCAGCACGGGGGTGACGCCGCCCGGCCAAGCCACGCGCACCCGCGTGGGGAAGCGCACGTGGAGCGGCGCCGGCCGCAGGCGCAGGCGCGAGACGGTCAGGGGCGCGGGCGAGCTCCAGCCGATCCAGGCCGCGCGGCCGATGATGTAATCGCTCACCCACGCGCGACCACCGGCCGCGTCGAAGGCGCCCGACGCGCGGTAGCGCGGCTGGTTCTCGTACCGGCTCGAGCTGTCGAAGCGGACCGCGGAGCGAAGGCCGGCCAGGCGATCCAGGAGGGAGTCCGGCGTGGACGGCGCGGGCGAGGTCCACGCGTCCAGACGCCAGCTCCGGGCGGCCGGCGGATCGATCAGCCGAGCGATCGCCGCCTCGCCGTCCCCGCGGTTGCGCGCGTCCTGGGCCGTCTGGGGCCCGGTCACCGCGGCGCGCCGGAAGGGCGCGTCCCCCGTCGTGCGGGCGAGCACGTAGGCCAGCGGCGTCCGCGCCAGGTCCTGTCCGTGCAGGGCGCGCTCGGCCACGACCGGCGGGCGCAGCGCCTCTGTGACCGACACGCCCGGGATGCGCACCTCGGTCAGCCCGCCGGCCCCGCCCGGCTCGTGCGGGAGGTGCGTCCTGGCGATGCGGAGACGCAGCGAGCGCACGCGGTGGAGGTGCAGGGCGAGGCGGTTCCAGCCCGGATGCACGCGGAAGTTCCGACCGGCGACCTCGAGCACGTCCACGACCGCGCGCTCGTCGTCGTAGGGCAGGACGTCGACGTGGTCGACGTCACGCGGCGCGTTGAACCCGATCTCGATCCAACGCTGCGCCGGCGTCAGGGTCCTGTCGGCGATCCACGCCGTCGCCGCGGAGCCGTCGACGCCGGCGAACGGCCGATGCTCGGGGAAGAGCGAGAACCCCGGCGATTCGGGCGATCGCACGTACCGCACGCCGCGGTAGACGGCCACCGTCTGCGCCGCGCGCCCGCGGGCGGCGAACGGGTTGAGCTCGGCGGCGTCCGCCGACATGGGGTCGGCGGCGGCCAGCGTGGGCCCCGTGTTCTCGGCCAGTCGCGAGGTCGCGAAGATTCGTCGGCGGTTGGTGTCCGTGACCACGACCTCGGCACCTTCCGCGGCGGCGGCCCGGATCTGCGCCGGAGTGCGGTCGGCGGCGTAGAACAGCGGCCTGTCGGCGGGGAGCGCGCCGAGCGCGGCCAGCCCGGTGAGCGCCTCGGCCGCGCCGTCGACGACGGTGGCGGGGCCGGCGGGCTCCACGCGCACCATCGGGCGCGTCGGATGCAGGTCGTAACGGCGGACCTCGGGGAGTGCGGCCGCCTCGCCGAGCTCGCCCGGCGGCGCACCGAGCCGGCGAATCGGTCCGTAGGCTCGGTCGGGGCGCGCGAAGCCCTGCCCGTCGAGCACCCGCGCGGCGTCCACGGGATGGACGGCGCCGCTGCGGTCGAGGTCGTCGTCGGAGCCGACGACGAGGGCGCCCGCCCCCAGCAGGCCGAGCAGCGGGCGCAGCTGGCCGGGATAGAGGCGCTGCTGCTGGACGAGGCTGTCCACGGTCCAGAGCAGGTCGATGGCGTGCAGGTCGGCGTACGGGACGACGTTGCGCACGGCGACCGGCCGCTTCGTCAGCGCGGGCAGGATCGAGTCCACCGTTCCGCCCCAGCGGTAGAACGCGAACAGCTGGCCGGGCATCACAACGGCACGGGTGTTGCGCGGGAGCGTGCGGTCGAGCTCGCCGGCGGCGTGCGTCCACGCCGTGGGGATCGCCTTCCACGTGACCTGGTCGATCGACGGCGCGACCGGTGGTCAGCGGCCACGCGGCCAGCGCGAGCAGCGCCGCCGCGCCGGCGGCCAGCAGCGGCCGCGCCAGGCGGGCGGGCCCGATTCGTCGCCACGCCTCCGCGGCGCCCGCGCCCCCCAGCACGGCCAGGGAGAGCGCGACGAGCGGTCCGACCTTGTAGGTGGTCCGCAGGAACTGGACGAAGGAGACGTGGTTGTAGATGAACGTCAACCCGCGGCGCAGGGGCGTGCCCTCGGGGAACCCGGCCGCCATCAGCAGGAGCCCGAGCAGGCACAGCGCCAGGAAGAAGGGCCCGTAGCGCCAGCGCCGCGTCCAGCCGAAGCCCGCGAGCGCGAGTGCGGGCACGAGCAGCGTCGCGGTGACCACCGGGACGGAGAAGAGCAGGACGTGCGCGTCGTCGAAGAACAGCCGCGTCGTCCCGGTGAAGCCGACGTCGATGTAGGAGAGCCAGTAGCCCATCAGCCGCAGGCTCTCCGGCAGGCTCGTGGTCCCCCAGATGGTGCCCGGCTGCTCGGTGAACTTGAGGAAGTCGATCCCGTACAGGGCCTGCACGAGGATCGGCCCGATCCACCACAGCGAGGCGCCGAGCGTGACCACCGCGGCGCGCCAGGCGAAGGCGCGCGCGTCCCGCCACGGGACACCGACGATGCCGAGCTCGTAGACGAACAGCAGCAGCGGCGCGAGCAGGATCCAGCCCGTCACCGCGGCGTTCACCCCGCCGCCGGTGGACGTGACGAGCAGCGCAAACGCCGCCGGCCACCACCACCGCCCGGGCGTGCGCACGCCGCGGTGGACGGCCAGCAGCAGCCACGGCAGCGCGGCGTAGCCGAGCAGCGTCACGCTCGTGCGGTTGGCGAAGACCACCACGTAGGGGTTGAGCAGGAAGATCGCCCCGGCCGCCAGATGCGCGACCCCGCGGTGCGGGCCGTAGCGCCCCTGCAGCAGGTCGTCGATCAGGCGCACGATGCCCCAGGCGGACAGCGCCAGCAGGAGGCCCAGCCACAGCCGGTCGATCAGCCAGGGCGACAGCCCGATCGCGTGCAGGCCGGCGAAGAACGGCCCCATCGGGAACAGGTAGCCGCCGTACTGGCCGCCCTGCACGTGGCCGAGCGAGCCAGACGGCGTCCAGACCGACGCGACGTCGCTGAGGAAGCGGCCCGGCGAGACGTGGAGGTCGATCTTGGTGTCCGACGACGCCAGGCCGGGACGCTGCAGGATGGCCAGGACGAAGGCGCCGGCGGCCAGCCCGAGCGGGATCGCGCTGTCCCGGCGGAGCCTCAGCCGTGCACCCCGCTGCCGGCCGGCGCGTCGAGGTCCACGTACTCGAGCCCGCCGGGATCGGGCACGTGCGCGTGCCCGGCGAGGAAGTGGTTGGGGGCGCGCGCCGGGATCGCGTCCCGCGGCGGCAGCTCGATGTCGAGGTCGGCTCGCACGAAGAAGGCGTTCACGCCCGCGAGCTCGGTGTGGGCGAGCTGGTAGCCCTTCTCCTCGGCCAGGGCGTCGAGCGCCCCCAGCGACGCGCCGTAGTGGTCCGTTCCGCTCCACCCCGCCGGAGCGTCGGCGGGCTGGACGAGCCGGGTCGCGGGATCGAGGGAGCTGTTGTACTCGACGACGACCACGCGCGGGCGGAAGCGACGCAGCGCCTGCCAGATCCAGTACTCCGGCCCGTCGACGTCGATCGAGACGACATCGGGCTCCTCCGGCACCCCGCCCCGCGCGAACAGGTCCTCGACGTTGTCCGCGGTCACCTGGGCGCGCTGGGTGCGCACCCGCGGGTTGGCGCGGTACTTGCGCTCGAGCGCCGCGTGCTGGTCCTCGGCCATCTCCATGAACAGGCCGCTCCAACCGAGCACGTCCGCGAGGAACACGCAGTTGCCCTCACGCCCGCTCTGCACGCCGAACTCGACGAACGACCCCGGCCGCGTCACGCCGGCGCGCCGGAGGAGCTCGGCGAGGACGCCGTCCTCGCCGTTCTGGGAGAACACGCGGTACTCGAACCGCGTCAGACCGCCGGCCGCCTCCAGCGCGGTCTCCGCCTTCGTCGGAGCCGGCGCCTCCGCGTAGCGGCGGGTCAGTTCGGCCAGCGCCGGGTAGATCCAGCGCGTCCGCTCCGAACGGCCCGGGAGGACGAAGCTCTCCTCGCCCGCGGCGGCGAGCAGCCGGCGGGCGCGGGCCAGGCGCCGGTTGAGGGGGGACCGTGGAGTCGGCACAGCGCGGAAGCATCCCGAATGCAGCGCCGTGCTGCGCTGTCGAGCCTCCGGGTAGGCTGCCGCGGCCATGCGCCCCGCAGTCCTCGCCTGCTCGCGCGTCGCGTTGCTGGCCGGGCCGACGGTGCTCGCGTTCTACTCCGGCGGCTACTTCGAGACGACGCAGCCCGCCGTCCCGCGCCTGATCGCCGGGATCCTCGCCTGGCTGCTCGTCGCGGTCGCGGCCCTGACGGTCCCGCGGCCGCTGCCCGCAAGCCGCGCCGGGCGCCTGACGCTGGTCGGCCTGGCGGCGCTCGCGGCCTGGAGCGCCGTGTCGCTCGCGTGGGCGCCGCTGGCCGGCCCGGCGTTCCGCGACGTGCAGCGGCTCGTGCTCTACCTCGGCGCCCTGATCGCTGCGGCGGCGCTGCTGCGCGACCGGCGCGCCGCCCGCGCGGTCGAGCCCGCGCTCGCGGCCGGCACCGTGATCGTCGTCCTCTACGGGCTCTCCGACCGGCTCCTCCCCGGCATCGTCCACCTCCACCACACGCGGGCCGCGTTCGGGCGCCTGGACCTGCCGCTCACCTACTGGAACGCGATGGGCGCGTTGGCGGCCATCGGCTTCGTGCTGTGCGCGCGCCTGGCCGGCGATCCCGAGCGTGCCACCGCCGTGCGGGTTGCGGCGGTGGCCGCGGCGGCGCCGCTCGGCCTGGCGACGTACCTGTCGTTCTCGCGCGGCGCGCTGGCGGCGCTCGCCGCCGGACTCGTCGTCCTGCTGGCGGTCGCCCCGACCTGGCCGCAGCTGCGCGCGGCGGCGCTGTCGCTGGAGGCCGGCGCGGTCGCGACGCTCGTGGGCAGCCAGCTGGCGGGGGTCGAGTCGCTGTCCGGCTCGACGTCCACCCGCGAGGCCGAGGGCGCCGCGATGCTCGTCGTGCTGATCGTGGTGATGGCGGGGACGGCGGCCGCGCAGGCCTACGCCTGCCGGGTCGAGCGGGCCGGGAGGGTGCGTACGAATGCCCTGCCCCTCCCGCCGCGGTTCGGCCGGATCGCCGTCGGACTGGTCGTCGCGCTGATGGCGGGCACGCTGCTCGTCGGGGCCGCGCGCGAGCACCCCTCCTCGAAGGTCAAGCGCGCGACGCGAGCCGCCTGAGCTCGGTGCAGACCAACCGCTACGAGTACTGGCGGGTGGCGCTGCGCTCGTTCGCCCACCATCCCATCGACGGCGTCGGCTCGAGCGGCTTCGGCGTCGAGTGGCTGCGCGAGCGCACGGTGCGGGACGCGGCGCTCGATGCGCACTCGCTGTACCTGGAGACGGCGGCCGAGCTCGGGCTGGTCGGCCTGGCGGCGCTGGCGGCGGCCTTCGCGGGCGTGGCCCTGTGCGCGCGGGAGGCGCTGCGCCGCGACCGCGGGCTCGCCGCCGGGGCCGTGGCGGCGGCGACGACGTGGGCGCTCCACGCGGGCATCGACTGGGATTGGGAGATGCCCGCCGTCAGCCTGCTGGCGCTCGTGCTGGCGGGCCTGCTGATCGCCGCCGCCGAAGCTCGACCCCGGCCAGGCCCGCCAGCGCCAGCAGAGCCGCCAGGCTGAGGATCCACCCCGCCGTCCAGCTGGCGGGGCGGAAGCGGAACACCACCTCGTGCCGGCCCGCGGGCAGACGCACCCCCCGCAGCACGTAGTCGACGCGCTCGACGTGCGCCGGGCGACCGTCCACGGTCGCCTCCCAGCCCGGGTACCAGGTGTCGGAGAGCACGAGCAGCCCCGGCCGCCGGGCGCGCGCGCGCGACCCGCACGCTGTCGGCCGCGATCGCGCGAACCCGAGCCTCGCCCGCGGGCGGCTGCGTCGATGCCGTCAGGCCGGGGATCCGCTTCTCGGTCACGGCGACCCGCCGGGCGTCGAAGCCGGGGCGCGTGACGGCGCGCAGCGCCGCCTCACCGCCGGTGACGACCTCCTGACCTCCCACCACCGTGGCCCGGGGAACAGCCCGGTCGTTGGCGTACACGCGCGCATCTGGACCGGCGTACACGCGGCGCAGCCCGGGGACCGACAGCGGCGGGTCGCCGGGCGGCTGGAGGAGGTCGGCGACGCCGAGCAGGCTGAGCGTCCGCAGGCGACGCGCGTCGAGCGCCGGGACGCCGAGCGACAGGGGCAGGAACTTGCCCGCCTGGCTGGGGAATTCCGGTGATACCTCGCGTCGCCAGAGGCGGTCGTAGCGGCGCTCGATGGGCAGGTCGTACCCGCGGGCGTCGTACAGCCCGTAGCGCATGGGAAGCATCGTCTGGGGGACCTGACCGACGCCCACGAACCGCGCCGGGCGCCGCGACTGCAGGTAGCGGATGGCGCCCGTCGCGGGCTGGGTCGCATACCGCCGCTCGATCGCCGGGTTCTGGCCCATGCCCGCGCGGAACAGGTCGCCGGCGACGAGCACGACGGCGAGCGCCGCGAACGCCCCCGCGGCGAGGCGGCCCCGCAGGCGGAGGATCACCAGCACGAGGCCGGCGGCGGCGAAGCTCACCCAGAGGATCACTGAGGACAGGCGCACGACGTCCCCGGCCGCCGGATCGAGCGGGCCCGGAGGACGGGCGAACCCCCAGGCGACGTCGAGCGCGTCGCCGAGGACCGAGAGCGGCGCGCGCCCGCCGCCGACCACCCACAGCGCCGGCGCGACGACCAGCAGGGTGCCACCGGCGATCACGAGTCGCCGCGTCCGGCGGGAGCGACCGCCACCGGCCAGGTCGTCGAGTCCCCATCCCGCCAGCAGCGCGATGCACAGGACCATCGCGAAGACCAGCCGATCGTTGTGGGCGGCGCGGAAGACCGGCAGGTGAGCCACGAGGTCGAACAGCGGCGGCACGCCGAAGATCACCGCGGCGCAGCCCAGCCCGAAGGCGGCCACCGCGACCCGCTCCAGCCGCGGCCGCAGCAGCGGCGCGGCGGCCGCGAGCAGCAGCGGCAGGGCGCCCGCGTAGATCGCGCGGCCGAACTCGAAGCGCACGAGCGCCGTCTGCGTCGGACGGCCCCAGTAGTCGGGGAGCGCGATCCCGAGCGCGAATCGCTTCGCCAGCTCCGAGGTGCTTGCGATGTCGGCGCGCTGGCCCTGGTCGGCGGAGCGGAACAGGAGCTCGAGGAAGGGCACGAGCGATACGGCCGCTACCAGCCCCCCGGCCGCGAGCGCCCCCCCGAAGGCGAGCGTCGGTCGAGCCAAGCCTGCGCCGCGAAGGCGCCACAGGCGCAGCGCGAAGAACGCGACGCAGAGCACCAGCACGTGGAAGCTGGACTCGGGATGCCCGCCGAGGAACTGGAGGCCGACCACCAGCCCGAGGGCCGCCACCTCCGGTCCGCCGGGCCGGCGCACCAGGCGGTCGGTCAACCACAGCAGCCAGGGCGCCCAGAGCCACACGCTGGCGTCGCTGAAGGCGACCCACAGCACCATCCAGAGGGAGAACCCGAACACCGTCCCCGCCAGCAACGCGCCCCCGAACCGCTGCCCCAGCGATCGCGCCAGCAGGAACGTCCCGAGCGCGGCCAACAACAGCTTGAGCGCCGCGACCAGCGCGAAGGATCTCCACACCCCCAGCGCGAGCGAGACCCACGTGAACGGCGAGAACGCCGCGGACTGCGAGTTGGCCTCGAACGGCCGCCCGCTCATGATGTGCGGGTTCCACAACGGGAGGCCGGGCAGCTGGTCGTCGAGGTACTCCGTGAAGGGGACGTAGACGCCCGGCACGTCGTCCATGTCGGGGTTGGAGGGACGCACCAGGGACGCCGGCTTGCACTCCCGCCCACGGCGCCTGGAACCAGAACGTGTCCGCCGAGGACAGCGTCCGGCCCGGCAGCAGGGCCGGCGAGAAGAGCAGCAGCGAGAGCGCGGCGTAGATCAACGCAGCGGCCAACACCGGCCGTCTCCGCCCCCACTCGACCATGCCGGCGGCCGCGCTCACGTCCGGCGCCGGCGACGAACGCCGACGAACGCCGCCGCGGCAAGCGCGGCCAGGGCCACCAGCGCTCACGATCCAACCCGCGCGCCAGCTCGCGGGGTGGTACGCCAGCTCCACGCGGTGCACGCCGGCCGGGACGGGGATCCCGCGCAGCAGATAGTCCACGCGGTCCAGCCGGACCCGCCGTCGGTCAACCGTCGCCTCCCACCCCGGATAGGACACGTCGGAGAGGACGAGCTCCGCCGGGCGCTCGGCATGAGCGTCGATGGTCACGCGCTCGGCACCGTAGCGGACGAGCCTCGCATCGCCCGCCGGCGGGCGGTCGCCATCGGGGAGCCCGGACAACCGATGCTCGGTGACTGCGGTCCGACGCGGTGCGAACCCCGGGTCGGTGATCGCGGTCAGCGCGGCGTGCTCGCCGCGGACGACCCGCTGAGCTCCGACCAGCCACACGCGGGGCAGGGCCCCGTCGTTGGCATAGACGGTCGCGTCCGGCCCGTCGTAGGCGACCCGCAGGCCGGGCGGCGGCGGCTCCCCGCGCTGGCCGAGCAGGTCGGTCACGCCGAGCAGCGACAGCGTCCGCAGGGCGCGCGGGCGTCGACTGCGCGAGCGTGGTCGACGGCTGGTACGACCGGGGCGGGGCCACCTCGCGCCGCCACAGGCGGTCGTAGCGGCGCTCCACCGGGTAGTCGTACGAGCGGGCGTCGTAGAGCCCGTAGCGCATCGCGAGGTCCGGCGGCAGGGCCAGCGCCGCGTTTCGTGCCACCAGGCCGACGAAGCGGGCCGGGCGCCGGGCCTGCAGGTAGCGGATGGCGCCGGTGACGGGCTGGCGCGCCTGGGCGAGCGTGAGGCCGGGGTTCTGCCCCATACCCGCCCGGAAGAGATCGACGGCGACGATCGCGACGGCCAGCGTCGCGAAGGTCCCGGCGGCCAGCCGCCCGGCCCGCCGCAGCGCGAGCAGGGCCAGCGCCGCGCCGGCGACGAGCACCCACACGACGAGGGCGGCGAGCCGCACGACCGGCTCCACGTCCGGCGAGGCCAGTCCGGGTGGGTGGGCGAACCCGCTGGCCACCCCCAGCGCGTCGCCGAGGAAGCGCAGCGAGATCCGACCCTCGGCCGCCAGCGCCACCACGGGCACCGCCACGAGCCCGAGACCGAGGGCCGCGAGCAGCACCGTCATCCGCCGCTCCCGCGGGACGCGCCGGGACAGCTCGTCCAGCCCCCACCCGGCCAGGAGCGCGACGCAGAGCAGGAACAGGATCGTCAGGCGCGTGTTGTAGGTGGTGCTGAAGCCGGGCAGCGCCGTCACGACCTCGAAGACGGGCGGGATGCCCAGCACGACGGCCAGCACCAGCAGGCCGAACACGGCGACCGCGACGCGCTCCAGCCGGGGGCGCAGGAGCACCGCGGCGGCGGCCAGCGCGAGCGTCAGCACGCCGGCGTAGAACGCGCGCACGACCTCGTAGCCCTGCAGCGCGGACTGCGTCGGCCGGCCCCACCAGTCCGGGAGGAGGATGGCCAGCAGGTACTTGCGGGGCACGAACGCCGGCTCCACCCCCGCCCGGCGCGACACCTCGCCCGACCGCCCGAGCAGCTCGAGGAACGGGAGGATCGTCAGGGCGGCGACCGCGGCGCCGGCGACGAGCGCGGCGCCGAACACGACCATCGGTCGGACCACGCCCTCGCGCCGCGCCTGCCAGGCGCGCAGGGCGAAGAACGCGACGGTGGCGATCATCGCGTGGAAGCTCGACTCGGGGTGGCCTCCGAGGTACTGGAGGCCGACGACGGCGGCGAGCGCCGCCCCGGAGGCGAGGTCGGGGCGCCGCACGAGCCGATCGGTGAGCCACAGCAGCCACGGAATCAGCGCCCACACGGCGGGCAGTGGCCAGGGCAGCCACACGACGAAGAAGAGTCCGAAGGCGTAGACGAGGCCGGCGAGGAAGGCGCCCGCGAAGCGCATCCCCAGCGCCCGTCCGAGCAGGAACGTCCCCAGCGCGGCGACCACCAGCTTCAGCACCCCGACGAACGACAGCGACCACCAGAACGGCAGCACGTAGGACGGCACGCTGAATGGTGAGAAGACCGCCGACTGCTGATCGGCGAGGAACGGCCGCCCAGCCTGGATGTGGGGGTTCCACAGCGGCACGCCCGGCTGCTGGTCGCGCGTGTACTGGAGGAATGGCTGGAACACCGTGACGGGGTCCACGAGCTCGCGGTTGGCCCCGAACGGGCGCACGTCGGCCGGCCGCGACGTGTTCCACGGCGCGGACGTCCACAGGTAGTCCGACCCCGAGATCGTGTGGTCCGGCAGCAGCCCCGGCGCCAGGAACACCACCGCCAGCAGCGTGTAGAGGGCCGCCGCAGCGGCGACCGGCCGCGTACGAGCCCAGCGCCGCAGGTGGCCGATCCCCCTCGAGCTCATGAGGCGCGCCAGCGTACCGGTCGGGGTGGGGCTCCAATACAGTCGCGCACCCCATGGACGAGGCCGCCTACGCGCAGCACTACGAGCAGGAGGACGGGCACTGGTGGTTTCGCGGGCGCCGGCGAGTAATCTGGGCGCTGCTCGACCGCGCGGGCGTGCCGGACCGCCCCAGGCTGCTCGACGCCGGCTGCGGCACCGGACGGAACCTGGTGGAGTTCGGCCGCCTCGGCCCCGCCCGGGGCATCGACCCCTCCGAGCAGGCCGTGGCCTTCTGCCGGCAGCGCGGCCTCGACCACGTCTCGCAGGGCCGCATCGAGGAGCTCCCGTTCGAGGCCTCCTCCTTCGACCTGCTGCTGGCCTGCGACGTGATCGAGCACGTCCCCGACGACGCCCGCGCCCTGGCCGAGCTTCGCCGCGTGGCGGCGCCGGGCGCGCGACTGCTGCTGACCGTACCCGCGTACGGCTGGCTCTGGAGCTCCCACGACGTGTACATGCACCACCATCGCCGCTACACCCTGCGCGACCTGCGCGCACGGACGCGCGCGGCCGGCTGGGAGCCGGTGATCGACTCGTACTTCATGACGGTGGTGCTGCCGGCCGTGACCGTGATGCGCTCTGGTCGGAGAGGTGCTCGGCCGCGAGCCGGAATCGGACATCAAGCCGACGCACCCGGCGCTGAATCGCATGCTGGAGACGGCGGTGCGCGCCGAGGCCGCCGCCATCGCCCGCGGTGCTCGCCTCCCGGCCGGGGTGTCGATCGGCATGGTCTGCCGGTGACGATCAGGCCGCCGGTCCCGGCCGCCGGCGGCGCACGGCCGCGACCACCAGCGCAGCGAGGACGAGCAGCGCGACGGCGCTGATGATCCAGCCGGCGCGCCAGCTCGCCGGGCGGTAGCGCATCTCCACCCGGTGTGAGCCGGGACCGACGCGGACGCCGCGGAAGAGGTAGTCGACGCGATCGAGGCGGACCGGGCGCCCGTCGACCGTCGCCTCCCAGCCCGGGTAGCTCACGTCGGACAGGACGAGCTCGGCCTGACGATCCGCGCGCGCCTCCAGGACCACCCGCTCGGGCCGGTAGACGGCCAACCGCACGCTCCCGACCGGCCGGGCCGGCCGCGGCGCGCCGACGGGGAGGCCCGGCAGGCGCCGCTCGGTCACCACGGTGGCGCGCGCGTCGAATCCGGGCGCTTCGAGCGCGCGCAGCGCCCCCTCCTCGCCGGAGACCGGGAGCTGGGCGCCGACGAGGAACGCGCGCGGCAGCGCGCGGTCGTTGGCGTACACGCGCGCGTCCGGACCGTCGTAGGCGACGCGCAGGCCGGGCCCCGTGAGCGGCTTCTCGCCGGGCTGCTGGATGATGTCCGCGACGCCGAAGAGCGAGAGGATCGGCAGGGACCGCGGCGTGATCGGCGCGAGCGTGATCTGGGGCTGCACGGGCTGACCGGGCGCGACATCGCGCCGCCAGATCCTGTCGTAGCGCCCGTGGACCGGATAGTCGTAGCCCCGCGCGTCGTAGAGGCGATAGCGCATGCCGAGGTCGGCTGACAGCGCCGGCGCGCCGAGGGCCGGCAGGACGCCGACGAACCGCGCGGGCCGCCGCGACTGGAGGTAGCGGATCGCGGGCGTGACGGGCTGGCGCGCCTGGGCCAGCGTCAGCGCGGGGTTCTCCCCCATCCCGGCGCGGAACAGGTCGGCGGCGATCAGGAGCGCGGCGAGCGCCGCGAACACCCCGGCCGCGAGCCGCCCCGACGCGCGCAGGGCCAGCAGCGCGACCCCAGCCCCGGCGACCACGAGCCAGATCAGCAGCGCCGAGAGCTGCACGACCGAGCGGTTGCCGAACGGTGGGTGCTCGAACCCCCACGCGACGCCGAGCGCCCGGTCGAAGACCTCGAACGTCGAGGTCCTGGCCGCGAGGAAGTACACGAGCGGCACGAGCAGGAGCGCGCCGGCAAACCCGAGGACGAGCGCCGCACGGCGGCCCGTCGGGCGCCGCGCCACGAGGTCGTCGAGGCCCCAGCCGGCGAGCAGTCCGACGCCCAGCACGAAGATGATGACCAGTCGCGTGTTGTAGGCGCCGCTGAAGCCCGGCAGGTGCGACACGATCTGGAACACCGGCCAGATCCCCACGACGACGGCCATGCACAGGGCGCTGAAGACGGCAACCGCCAGCCGCAGCACCCGCGGGCGTCCGAGCAGGCCGACGAACGCCAGCATCAGCGGCAGCGCGCCGACGTAGAAGGCCTTCACGACCTCGAAGGCCTCCAGCGGCGACTGCGTCGGACGGCCCCAGTAGTCGGGCAGCAGGATGCCGAGCAGGAACTTGCGGTCGACGAAGATCTTCGCGCCCCCCTGCGCGCGTCGCTCGAGGTCCCCCGATTGGCCCACGAGCTCCAGGAACGGCACGAGCGTCAGCGCCGCGAGCGCGCCGCCGAGGAGCAGTGCGCCGCCGAAGGCGAGGCTCGGCCGCACGAGCCCGCCCGCGGCGCGCAGCTGCACCGTGCGGAGGACGAAGTACACCGCGACGGCGAACAGGCAGTGAAAGCTCGACTCGGGGTGGCCGCCGAAGAACTGCAGCGCCACGACGGCACCGAGTGCGGCCACGGCGCCCGCCGACGGGCGCCGCACGAGGCGGTCGGTCAGCCACAGCAGCCACGGCAGGAACGCCCACACCGACGTCTCGGCGAACGGCAGCCAGGCGACGAAGTACAGGCTGAGGGCGTAGATCAACCCGGCCAGGAACGCGCCGGCGAAGCGCATGCCCAGCACCCGCGCGAACAGGAAGGTCCCCAGCGCGGCCACGAGCAGCTTGAGCAGCGCGGTCACGGTCAGCGACCACCAGAACGGCAGCACGTACGCCGGCACGGTGAACGGCGAGAAGATCGCGGACTGCTCGTTGGCCAGGAACGGCCGACCTCCCGCGATGTAGGGGTTCCACAACGGGATCTCGGGCAGCCGATCGCGCGTGTACTGGAAGAACGGCTGGAAGACGGTGACCGTGTCCACGAGCTCGGAGTTGGCGCCGAGCGGCCGGACGTCGGGCGGACGGAGCTTGGTCCACGGGGTCACCGACCACAGGTAGTCCGAGCCCGAGATCGTGTGCCGGGGCAGCAGGCCCGGGCCGAGGAAGAGGCAGGCGAGGATCGCGTAGAGCGCCGCCGCCGCCAGGACCGGCCTGGCGCACCACCAGCCTGCGAAGCGCCTCATCGGCGCGCTCGCCCCGCGAGCTCCCGTACGCGCTCGACGGCGCGGACGTTCAGCGCCGGATCGCGGCGGAGGGTGGCGACTTCGAGCAGGTACCAGGCGGTGATGTTCTCGGGCTCGCGCCGGGTGACCGCGAGCAGGATCCGCTGCGCCGCCGGCCTCTCGCCCCGACGCAGCTCGAGTACGGCTCGAATGAGATCGGGCTGTGGGTCGGGGTTCAGCTCGGATGCCCGCTCGAGCAGGCTCCGGGCGCGGCCGGCCTTCGCCGCGTCGTGACAGCGCCGGGCCCGCGATCAACCGCTGGGCCTCCCGCTGGTCGCTGACCTGCCGGATGCCCAGCGCGAACCACGCGCAGGCGAGGACGGCGACGGCCACGAGCGCGATCCGGGTCGGCAGCACCGCGGCATCATGCCGTACCGGGGGGCGTCGAGTACCCTCGCCGCATGACCACCGTGGCGCCGGTCGTGGCCCCGCCCCCGGGCCATCCCCGCTTCCCGCTGCTGGACTCGCTCCGTGCCGTCGCCGCCGTGGGAGTGCTGCTGGGCCACGTGGGCTTCGACACGGGCGCCGACCACGCCTACTGGTGGGGACCGCTGGTCGCCAACGGCGACACCGGGGTGACGGTCTTCTTCGTCCTCTCCGGCTTTCTGATGTACCGCCCGATGGTCAGCGCCCAGCTGCATGGCGCCGCCCGCCCGGCGTGGCGCGATTACGCCCGCCGGCGCCTGCTGCGGATCGTGCCCGCGTACTGGCTCGCCCTGACCGTGCTGGCCATCTACCCGGGGCTGCCGGGCGTCTTCTCGGGCGACTGGTGGCGGTACTACTTCTTCCTTCAGACCTACTCGGACACCACCACCCTCGGCGGGCTCGTGGTCGCCTGGAGCGTGTGCGTCGAGGTGACCTTCTACCTGCTGCTGCCGTTCTACGCCGCGGCGGTGGGGCGCCTCACGCGGGGTTTCGCGCGCGACCGTCGCGTGCGGTTCGAGCTCGTCCTGCTGGCGGGGATGGCGGTCGCGTCGCTCGTCTTCCGCTACGTCGACCACGAGATCGGGCCGCCGACGCTCGAGCTCGCGCTGCCGGCCTTCCTCGACTGGTTCGCGGTGGGAATGGCCCTCGCGCTGCTGAGCGCCGCGATCCAGGCGCGGCAGCGCGAGGACGGGCCCGCGTTCCGCCCGGCGGCGGAGCGGTGGATCGCCCGCCATCCCGGAGCGTGCTGGGCGGCGGCCTTCGGGCTCTTCGCGGTCGCCGCCGCGATCCTCGGGAAGCCGCCCCAGAGCGGGTGGTCGAACGTCCAGACCGTCTTCATCAAGCACCTGCTCGCCGTGGTCGCCGCCTGCCTGCTCGTCCTCCCCGCCGTGTTCGGAGACCGGGCCGGCGGCTGGCCGCGCCGGGTCATGGCCTGGGGGCTGCTGGCCTGGCTGGGCCTGATCTCGTACGGCATCTACCTCTGGCACGACGGGGTCGTGACCATCCTCGAGAAGCACGGCATCGAGCGGTCGTTCACCGTGCTCGGGGCGGCCACGATCGTGGGAACGGCGGCGATCGCCGCCGCCAGCTACTACGTGGTGGAGCGCCCGATCCTGCGCTTCAAGGTCCGGCGCCCGCGCCCGCAGGCGGCACCGCGCCGGGACGCCATGCCGGTGTGACCGACCGGCCGGCCCGCCCGATCGATGTGATGGGATGCGGCCGATGCCCGGAGTCGAGGTCTCCGTCGTCGTGCCCGTCTTCAACGAGGAGGAGACGCTGCCGGAGCTCCGCCGGCGGGTCGACGCCGTGTTCGAGGCGCTCGGCGTGGCGCACGAGGTCGTGTTCGTCGACGACGGCTCGGTCGACCGGTCGGCCGAGATCGTCGAGGCGTGGGCGCGCGCCGACGCCGGGATCGTGCTCGTGCAGCTGTCGCGCAACTTCGGCATGGAGGCGGCCATGTCCGCCGGGCTCGCCCACACGACCGGCGCCCACGTCGTGCTCCTCCCCGCCGACCTCCAGGACCCGCCGGAGCTGATCCCGGAGATGCTGGCCGTCGCGCGGGACGGCGCCGACGTGGTCTACGCCCGCCGGATCGGCCGCGAGGAGAGCGCGGTCAAGCGCTTCATGGCCACCGGCTTCTACGCGCTCATGCAGCGCCTGGCCCGCGTGCCGTACCAGGGCCAGGCCGGCGACTTCCGGGTGATGTCGCGGCGGGTCGTGGACGCTGTGCTCCAGATGCCCGAGCGGCGCCGGTTCCTCAGGGGCATGGTCGCCTGGGTCGGGTTCGACCAGGTGCCGATCGAGTACCGGCGGGCCGGCCGGCGGGCCGGCCGCGGCGCCTCCTACCCCCAGCTGTTCCGGCTCGCCACGGAGGCCGTGACCTCCTTCTCCGACGTGCCGCTGAGCCTGGCCACCTACCTCGGGAGCCTGACCGCGGCGGCGAGCGCGCTCGGCGCCGTGATCGTCATCGTGCTCGCGCTCACGGACGTCGTGACCGCGTCGATCTCCGTGTGGGTGCTGGTGGCCGTGCTGTTCCTCGGCGGGGTGCAGCTCGTGAGCATCGGGATCCTCGGCCGCTACATGGCGAGGGTCCACGAGCAGACGCTCCAGCGCCCGCTGTACCTGGTCGCGCGCGTCGTGTCGCGCCGCGAGCCCGAAGCCTGACGACCGGACCCGGCGGCGGATCGCGCGGCTATCGGGGGCGCGTGGCGTGGGCGATCAGGCTCAGCCCCCAGGGCAGCCGCAGGCGGCGCTCCAGCGGCTTCGACACGCGCACCAGCGCCTCGTACAGACGCAGCGCCCCCTCATCGATCCCGGGCGACCGCCGGAACCCGTTCGCCCACCAGCCCGCCACGCCCAGCAGGTTGAAGGAGTAGAGCTCGTCGAGCTCGAGGCCGGCGTCGGCGACCAGCCCGGCCAGGCGATCCCGCGTGTACCGGCGGTGGTGGTCGTACTGGCGGTCCAGCGTGTTGTAGAGACGCGGATGGGCCGGGACCAGCAGGGTCAGGTGCCCGCCCGGCCGCAGCGCGGCGCCCATGGCGGCGACCGAGGCCGCGTCGTCGTCGATGTGCTCGAGCACGTTCTGGCACACGACGAAGTCGGCGCGTCCGGCGCGCTCGTCGAGCGCGGCCGAGTCGGGGAGCAGGTCCTCGGCGACCTCGACCCGCAGATCGTCCTCGAAGCGCAACCGCAGCTCGTTTGCGCACGCCGGCTCGGGTTCGATCAGCAGCAGGGATTCCGTTCCGGCGGCCAGCAGTCGCTCGCTGAACGTGCCGATGCCGGCTCCGACCTCCACCGCCTCGTCGCCGACGAACCGCGAGAACTGCTCGAACATCCAGTCGCCCAGCCGGCGCGCTCGAGCCAGGTTCCGGAGGTCCCACAGCTCGTCGGACGCGGCCGCGGGAGCGGTCGTGGCCACGGCGGTCTGGGCTCGGTCGATCGCCATCCGATGCGAGTATTCACGATCTTCATCTGCAGCGTCCCCCGCCCGAGATGAGCACGGAGCCCGCAACATCCGCGTCCGCGCCTCCCGCCGCCGACGTCGGCCGCGGGCCGCTGGTGAGTGTCCTGGTCGCCGCCTACAACGAGGAGGCTACCGTGGAGGAGGTGGTTCGCCGAGTGGCGGGGCTGCCGTTCCGGAGCGAGATCGTGGTGGTGGACGACGGGTCGGTCGACGACACGGCGAGGGTGCTCTCGCGGCTGGTCGACGACGGCGAACTGCCGCTGCGGGTCCTCTCGCACGAGCGCAATCGCGGCAAGGGCGCCGCCGTGCGCACCGCGATCGACGCCTCGCGAGGCGACATCGTCGTGATCCAGGACGCCGACCTGGAGTACGACCCGCGCGATCTCCCCCGCCTGCTCGAGCCGATCCTGGACGGGCATGCCGACGTCGTGTTCGGCACGCGCCTGCGGGGCGGCCAGCCCCAGCGCGCGCACCTGTTCTGGCACTACGCGGGCAACCGCTTCCTGTCGCTGCTCACCAATGTGCTGTTCAACACGACGATCTCGGACATGGAGGTGGGCTACAAGGCGTTTCGCGGCGAACTGGTGCGCGGCCTCCACCTTGTCTCCGACGACTTCGCGATCGAGCCCGAGCTGACCGCCAAGATCCTGCGCCAACCGGACATCCGCCTCTATGAGGTCCCGATCAGCTACTTCGGGCGCACCTACGCCGAGGGCAAGAAGATCACCTGGCGCGATGGCCTCGGTGCCGTTCGCGCCCTCGTCCGCTTCCGCCTGTGGCGCTGATCGGCGCGCTGCGGACGCGATCGCTACCCTTGTCCGCCTCCGAGCGCCGGGAAGGGAAGGCGCCGACCCCATGAGCCAGCCAGCGACCCCGCAGGCCGGTCAGGAGCCGCTCGCGGCCTCGATCGGCGATTTCGACCATCACGCGGACACGTACCGCGAGGACGTCGAGAACGCGATCGCGTGGAGCGGCAAGGACGTCGACTACTTCGCCGCGGGCAAGGCCAACCTCCTGCTGGCCGTCGCGCAGCGGCGCCTGGGCGACCCGGGGCGCCTGCGCGCGCTCGACGTGGGCTGCGGCATCGGCGTCACCGACCGCTTCCTGGCCGGCCGCTTCGGCGAGCTGCACGGCGTGGACATCGCGGCCGACGCCGTCGAGAAGGCGCGCGAGGCGAACCCGAGCGTGCACTACGAGTCCTACGACGGCGGCGCGCTGCCGTTCCCCGACGACGCCGTCGACGTGGCCTTCACGATCTGCGTCGTCCACCACGTGCCGACGGACGACTGGCCGGTCTTCGCGTCGGAGATGAAGCGCGTGGTCCGGCCCGGCGGCCTCGTCGTGGTATTCGAGCACAACCCGCTCAACCCGCTCACGCGGGTCTCGGTCAGCCGCTGCTCGTTCGATGAGGACGTCACGCTGCTGCGCGCCGGCACGATGGCGCGGCTGCTGGGGAACGCCGGCCTGAGCCCGGTCGAACGCCGCTTCTTCTATTTCCTGCCGGTGCGCGACGTGGGTTCCTCGAGGATCGAGCGCGCGCTGCGCGCGGTCCCGCTCGGCGCGCAGTACTTCGTCGCCGCGCAGGCGTAGCTCCGAACGGATGCCGCGCGTGGCCGACCGCCCACCCGCGCGCATCATGCTGGCGGTCGGTCTCGTCGCCAGCACGACCCTCGCGCTCCAGGTGCTGCTGACGCGCCTATTCAGCGCAGCGCTCTATTACCACTTCGGCTTCCTGGCGATCTCCCTCGCCCTACTGGGCACGGGTGCCGGCGCAATCCTGATCTACATTCGGAGGCAGCAGTTCGAATCGGCCGCGGTGCCGCGAATCCTGGCCCGCTGGAGCCTGGCGCTGGCCGTCCTGCTCCTCGTAGTCCCAGCGCTGCTCGTGCGCCTGGACTACACGTTCTCCGGTCGTGTGACGTTCGACTTCGCATTGAACCTCGGTGCCGCCTGCCTGCTGTCGGCCCTCCCGTTTCTCGCGGCCGGGATAGTGATCGCACTCGCCGTCCAGAGCTACACGGCGCAGATCGACCGGGTGTACGCATCGGACCTGGCGGGCGCCGGGCTCGGCGCCATCGTCGTCGTCCCGCTGCTGTGGCTGGTGGACGCGCCGACGCTGGTGGTGGCACTTGGCGGCGCGGCCGCAGCGGCGGCCGCGCTGTTCGCGGGTACCAAGGCGCCGGAACTACGCCCGGCCGCGGTGGCCGTGCTGGTCGCCGCGGGGCTGGTGGCGATCTCGGCCGCGACCACGCTGTACTACCTGCCACCGGCGGCGAAGGTTGCAGGCAATCCTCTCGCTGCCGACCGCTGGACGCCGCTGAGCCGGGTCGTCGGCTATCGCGCGCCGCGCGGGTCGGCCTACGCGCTGGTCTTCTACGACCGCGTCTATGCGCCGGTTCCGGTCAGACGCGGCCGGGCCCTCCCCGACTGGCGCATCCTGCATCTGGGTCCGCAGAGCATCGGTTACGCCCTCACGGGCCCTGGCCGGACACTCGTGATCGGCGGCGGGGGCGGCCGAGACATCGACAATGCCCTCACGTCGGGACAGCGGCGCGTCGACGTGATCGAGCTCAACCGCGGCATCCGGCGAGTCGTGGACGAGGACCTGCGCGGGGAGTCGGGCTCTCCGTACACCCTGCCCCATGTCCACACGACGATCGGAGACGGGCGCTCGACGCTGGCCGCGCGCGACACGCGCTACGACACGATCCACATCGGCTTCACCGACACGTTGAGCGCGAACTCGGCCCAGGCGTTCGCCCTGACGGAGGCGAACCTCTACACCGTCGAAGCATTCGACGAATACCTCGATCACCTCCGTCCGGACGGCGTGTTGAACGTCTCGCGGCCCTATCACCTGGTGGGCGACGAAGCGCTGCGGATCACCGTGCTGGCGCTCGCGGCGCTGAAGCGCCACGGCATCCGGCACCCCGAGCGCAACGTGGTCGTGATCCTCGGCCACGACATCTTCAACGAGCTCATCGGAACCGTCCTGGTGAGAAAGCGGGCGTTCACGCCCGCCGAGTTGGCCCGGGTCCGGCGGCTCGCCGCCGAGCGGGGCGCCGGAGTCGCCTTCGCCCCCGGAGGGCCCTACTACCGGGAATGGGGGGACCTCGCCCGCGCACGGAGCCCCGAATCGTTCTGCCGCAGCTACCGGCTCGACGTCTGCCCACCCACCGACGACAAGCCGTTCTTCTTCAACATGACCCGCCTCGGCTCGGTCGGAGCGGCGACCACCCCGGGCTACGTGTACTCGATCGATCCGTTCGCCGTGCTGCTCGTGACGCTCGCCATCCTCGCCGGGATGTCGTTGCTCGCGTTCGTCCTGCCGTTGGCCCTCGTGCGCGGCAGCGGCCGGCCGCCTCCCTCGTCGCTACTGTTCTTCGCTGCGATCGGGCTCGGCTATCTGGAGCTCGAGGTCGCCCTCATCCAGAGATTCGTGCTGTTCCTGGGCTTTCCGACCTACGCCCTCTCGGTCGTCCTCTTCTCGCTGCTCGTGTTCACGGGCCTGGGCTCGCTGTGGTCTGGCCGCTTCGCCCGCCCGCGCCGCACCCTGATCGCGGCGCTGGCGGTCGGCATCGCCCTCATCTGCGCCAGCGCCTACGGCCTGGCGCCACTGCTGCGCGCGCTGATCGACCTGCCGTTCGCAGCGCGGATCGCCGTCACCCTCACGCTGCTGGCACCGGTCGGATTGACGCTGGGCATGGCGATGCCGATCGGACTCGGCCGGCTCGCCGGTCTGTACCCCTCGGGCGTGGCGTGGGCATGGGGCATCAACGGCATCGCCTCCGTGCTGGCCACCGTGCTGGCGATCACGGTGGCGATCTCCTTCGGCTTTCCGGTCGCCACGCTCGTCGCCGGGGCCTGCTACGTCGTCGCGCTCGCGCACGTGCTCGTCGGGCGCTGGCCGAGGTCGCCTGAGCCCGTCGTCGTCGACGAACCCCGATCGGCGGCACCGGTCACGACTCAGGCGTAGCCGGCAGCCCGCCTGCCCGGACGGCTCGCTCGCCGGTCCGCGAATCGCGCTCGTGCTCAGGCGCTGAAGCGCGCCCGCAACACCTTCTTGTCGAACTTCCCGACCGAGGTCTTGGGCACCTCGTCGACGAACTCGACCCGCTCGGGCAGCCACCACTTCGCCACCTTGCCGTCGAGGAAGGCGCGGATCGCGTCGCCGTCGAGGGCGATGCCGTCGCGCGGCACGACGCAGGCGCAGGGACGCTCGCCCCAGCGCTCGTCCGGCACCGCGATCACGGCGGCCTCGAGCACGTCGGGATGGGCCATGATCGAGTTCTCGAGCTCGACCGAGGAGATCCACTCGCCGCCGGACTTGACCAGGTCCTTCGTGCGGTCCACGAGCCGGATGTAGGAGCCGTGGCGCAGCTCGGCGACGTCGCCGGTCCGCAGCCAGCCGTCCTCGGTGAACTTCTCCTCGCCCTCGCCGCCGTAGTAGGCGCGGGCGACCCACGGGCCGCGGACCTGGAGCTCGCTCCCGTTCTCCTCGTCGATGCGGAACTCGACCAGCGGCAGCACCTTGCCCTGGCAGGAGCGGAGGAAGTACCCCTCGTCGTCGCCGACCTCCTCCTCGGGCGGCATGCGCGAGGTGGCCGCGAGCGGGCTCGTCTCGGTCATCCCCCACCCCTGCACGATCGGGACGCCGAAGCGCTCGTCGAACGCGCGGATCAGGGACTCGGGCACGGCCGAGCCGCCGCACTTGATCTCGTTCAGGGTCGACAGGTCCGGCGGCGGGTCGAGCTGGAGCATCCCCTGCCAGATCGTCGGCACCCCCGCCGACCGCGTGACGCGCTCCGCCGCGATCAGCTCCGCCAGCTCGGCGGGCGCCATGCGGGGGCCGGGGAACACGAGGCGCGCGCCGGCCAGGGCCGCCGCGTACGGGATGCCCCAGGCGTTGGCGTGGAACATCGGGACCACGGGCATCGCGGCGTCCGACGCCCGCAGGCCGATCGCGTCGGGGCTCATCACGCCGAGCGAGTGCAGCACGGTCGAGCGGTGCGAGTACACGACGCCCTTCGGCCGCCCGGTGGTCCCGCTCGTGTAGCACATGGCCGCGGCGGCGCGCTCGTCGAGGTCGGGGAAGGCGAAGCCGGGGTCGCCACCGGCCACCAGCTCCTCGTAGTCCAGGGCGCCGTCGCGCTCGCCCTCGCCGTCGGGCATCAGGACCTCGTGCTCGACTCCGTCGAACTGCGGCATGACGTCGGCGAGCGTGGCGTCGAGGAAGATCACGCGGTCCTCGGCGTGGCCGACGATGTAGCGCAGGTCGTCCTCGAACAGGCGGATGTTGAGCGTGTGCAGCACGGCGCCGAGGCTCGGCACGGCGAGGTAGAGCTCGAGGTGGCGGATCGAGTTCCAGCCGAAGGTGGCGACGCGGTCCCCGGGGCCGATGCCGAGCTCGCGCAGGGCCGACGCGAGGCGGCGCGCGCGGCCCACGACCGCGGCGTAGGTGGAGCGCTCGATCCCGTCCTGCGTGCGCGACGCCAGCGCGCGGTCGCCGTGGACGGTCTCCGCGCGCTCGGCGATGTGCCGAACGAGCAGCGGGAAGTCGTCCATCATCAGGCCGTCCATCACGGTGGAATCTACCCGGGCGTGGCCGGCGCGGGCGCCTCGGCCTCGACCTCGGCGAGCCGCGAGAGCCCGCCGCCGCGCCACGTCCGGCGGATCTCGGCGATCAGCGCGCGCTCGAGCCACAGCGCCGCGGCGACGTAGGCGATCACGAACAGCGCCACCTCGGCCACGGCCTGCCCGGCCGTGCGGGTCGAGCCCCACAGCGCCGCCCGCAGCGCCAGCACCGGCAGGACGGCGAGCACGACCGGGCGCAGCGCGCGCAGCGCGATCGGCAGGAGCGCGGCGTCCGGCAGCAGCCGGCGGACGTAGCGGCCACGCACCACCTGCTGCACGGCGACCGCGAGGACGCGCCCGGCCACGAAGCCCCACGACCCCCACAGCAGCAGCCCCGGAACCGCCAGGGCCGTGAAGCCGACCGCGCCCACGAGCGCCTCCACCGCGGTCGGGCGCGTGTCGGCGTGGGCGCGGTAGAAGGTGAACCAGTTGAACCCGACCTGCATCAGCCCGGCCGTGACCGCCAGGCCCTGGAGCAGCACGATCGCCGGGTCCCACGCGTCCCCCAGCACGAACGCCACCAGGTCCGGGCTGAACAGCACCAGGCCCGCCGCGAACGGGAGCGTCCACAGGAGCGTTGCGCGGTTGGACTTGACGAACAGCTCCGTCAGCCGCTCCGTCCGCCCCTGGAGCGCGCACACCGCCGGGTAGATGGCCGCCGCCACGATCTGGTCGGCGCGATCGGCATAGCGCGTCAGGGTGGCCGCGAGCGTGATGAAGCCGGCGCCGGCGAGCCCGCGGTCGATGTCGAAGGCCAGCACCTGGCCCTGGTTGATCCACAGCCAGCACGCGGTCGTCACCAGCACGGGACCCGAGAACCGCACGTAGCGCCGCGCGGCGCTGCGGTCGAAGCGCAGCTTCAGGCGGTACGGGGAGACGACGATCGCGGCGATCGCGCCCGCGACGTTGCCGGCGAGCGGGCCGACCACGAGGCTCCACACCCCGAAGCCCGTGGCGGCCAGCGGGATCGTCACGACGAACGTGACCACCGGGACGATCCCCTGCAGGCTGCGCTGCTTGAGGTAGTCCATGCGGCGGAAGAAGATCCAGCCGGGGGACTGCAGCGCCAGCGCCAGCGGCAGGTACGCGACGGCGAGCGTCAGCGGCAGCAGCTCGTCCTCGCCGTAGATCAGGACCAGGATCGGCGCCGCGAGGCAGAGCACGACGGAGAAGACCGCCGACAGGCCCAGCTCGAGTGTGAACGCGCGCTGGAACTCCGACTCCTGCTCGTCCTCCTCCTGCTGCACGAAGGCCTCGTCGATGCCCACCCGCTTGAGCATCAGGATCGACAGGAGCGTCACCCCGACGATCCCGTACAGGCCGATGTCGTGCGGGCCGAGCAGCCGGGTGACGATCAGGCCCTGGAGCAGGACCAGGCCGTCGAAGAACACGAGCGCCGCCGCGGTCAGCGCCACGCCGCGCACGGTGCGCGTGCGCAGCTCGCCGGCCGGGAACCCGAAGCGGCCCTCCATCAGTGCGTCGGCATCCGGTCGGCGGCGAAGCCCCGCAGCGGCAGCGCCGGGACGACCGCACCGAGCGGCACGCGGGCGGCGCGGCGCACGGCGCGGCGCTCACGCAGCATCGCCGGCAGCAGCGGCAGTGCGCTGACGGCCGCGCGCAGGTGCGCCCCCAGGCGCCGGGCGCGCAGCGCGTGCCAGGCCCACCCCACCTGGCGGTAGGCGACCAGCGGCAGCCAGCGCGCGGGGAAGTGCCGCGCCGCCAGCAGGAGGGTGTTGCGCTCGACCCAGCCCTCGACGCTGCGCACGGGGACCGCGTCGGATCCCTCGCCGGCGTGCCGGGCCGTCACGGGCTCGTAGCGGCAGCGCCACCCCGCGAGCCGGAGCCGCAGCCCGAGCTCGACGTCCTCGAGATAGAGGAAGAAGCGCTCCTCGAACCCGCCGACCTCGGCGACGGCGGCGCGACGGTACAGCGCCGCGCCGGCGCAGGCCGCAAACACCTCGCCGGGGGCGTCGTAACGGCCGTCGTCGCGCGTGAAGCGGCCCCGCTGCTCGCACGCGCCGTCCCGCCGCAGGAGGTCGCCGGTGTCGTACAGGTGGCCGGGGTCGGCCATGTCCACCATCTTGCACGCCACCGCGGCGGCCCGCGGGTCGTCCGCGAGCGCCGCGGTGGTACGGGCCAGCCAGTCCGGCGCGAGGGTCACGTCGGGGTTGAGCAGGGCGACGGCGTCGACGTCCGCTGACAGCGCAGCGAAGCCGCGGTTGGCGGCGACGGCGAAGCCGGTGTTGCGCCCGAGGGCGAGCACGCGGACGCCGGGACGCTGGGCGGCGAGCGCGACCGAGCCGTCGGTGGAGCCGTTGTCCACGACGAGGACCTCGGCCGGAGCGGCGGTCTGGGCGGCCACGGAGTCCAGGCAGCCCGCCAGCCACCGCGCGCCGTTCCAGTTCGGAATCACGACGGCGACGCTCACCGGATCGCGCCCCGCCCGGTTATCGGGTACCCTCGCAGCCATGTGGCGGATGCTAGGTGCCGCCGTCGGGTCCGTGCTCCCCTCGTGTCTCGCCGCATCGCCGGCCGCGGGGCGCACGGCCGCGGCGCTCCCCTCGAATTTCGTGGGCATGAACCTCGACGAGGGCACGGTCGCACTGTCCCCGGGGCCCCTGGCGCGAGAGCTGCGCCTGATGGCGGGATCCGGCGTGGGAGCGGTGCGCTTCCCGGTCTACTGGAGCGGCCTCCAGCCCGTCGCCGGCGGGCCCGCGAACCTCGCGCCCGTCGACCGGCTCGTCGGCGCCGCGGCGCGTGCGGGCCTGCGCTCGCTCCCGATCGTGCTGGAGGCGCCGCCGTGGGCCCGCCAGTTCCCCGATCGTCCCTTCTCCCCGCCGGCGCGGCCGGGCCCGTACGCCGACTTCCTCTCGGCCCTGGTCGCCCGCTACGGCCCGCAGGGGCTCGTTCTGGGCGCAGCACCGCGGCCTTCGCCGGCTGCCGATCCACGACTGGCAGGTCTGGAACGAGGAGAGCGGGGTGGCGGTTCTGGACCGACGACGACCCGACCCCCCTGGTCCAGGACCGCATCGGCTGGACGCGCCCCTACCTGGCGCTGCTGACGGCGGCGCGCGCCGCGGTCAGGCGCGCCGACCGGCACGCCCGCATCGTGCTGGGCGGCCTGTTCGGCGAGAGCTGGACGACCCTGGCGCACCTCTATGCCGTCAACCCGGCGGCGGTGCGGCGGTCCTTCGACGTCATGGCCGTGCATCCGTACACCGCCAAGCCGAGCAACGTGGAGAAGGCGGTCAGCCTCACCCGCGCCGTGATGCGGCGCTACGGCGACGCCCGCAAGCCGATCGCGATGACCGAGTGGGGCTGGCCGTCGTCCGTCGGGCACCTCCACACGAACCTCGGCTTCGAGGCCACGAGCGCCCAGCAGGCCCGGCGCCTGGCGGAGAGCCTGCGCCTCCTGGCCCGCGACCGAAGGGCGCTGCGGGCTCGAATCGATCTGGTGGTACGACTGGGCCGAGTCCGACGCCGGCACGTCGGTGTTCGACTACTCCGGGCTGTGGCGCCGGCGGCCGGACGGGCGGATGGTGCCCAAGCCCGCGCTCGAAGCGCTGCGCCGGACGATCCGGTCGCTGCGGGGGCGTTGAGGCAGGTCGGGAAACGGCGGTCACCGAAGGAGGGTCCGGGCGCCGGATCACCACGTGAGACGAGAAGTCCTTCTATACGAAGGGTTTCTCGTCCCACGTCGAGCATCGGGGCTCAAGGCCGGCCGGCCCTCTCGATGTCCGTCGTTTCTCGAGCCCGGCGCTAGCTGCCGACGAGCAGCCGGGGCGGGCGGCGCGGCGCTGCGCGGCGGCGCGCGCGGTGCGGCGCGGGGGCGGACGCGACCGTCTCGTCCACCACGCCCGACAGCCCGTCGCGGAAGCGGTCGGTCGCGAAGCGCTCGGCGTTGGCGATGCAGGCCTCGGAGTCCACGCCCAGGGCGTCGAAGCCGGCGACGGCCGAGGCGAGCGCGCCGGGGTCGTCCGGCGAATAGAGGACGCCCGTCTCGCCGTCCTGGACGGTCTCGCGCGCGCCGCCCTGGGCGAGCGCGATCACGGGCCGGCCGGCGGCCTGCGCCTCGACGGCCGCGATCCCGAACTCCTCGGTCGCGGTCACCACGAGCGCCGGCACCCCTCGAGGAGCTCGGCCACGCGCGCGTCCGGGACGCGCCCCTCGAAGCGGACGGTCGGGCCGGCCATCCGCCGCAGGCGCCGGGCGTCGGGGCCGTCGCCCACCACGACGAGCGGCCGGCGCAGGCGGTTGAAGGCGTCGATCGCGACGTTGATGCGCTTGTGCGGCATCAGCTCGGACACCACGAGGTGGTAGTCGCCGACCGGCCTGCCCGGGGCGAACCGCCCCAGGTCGACCGGTGGGTGCAGCACGGTCGCGTCGCGTCCGTAGTAGCGCTTGATCCGCCGCCGGGTGGTGTCGGAGTTCGCCACGTAGCGGTCCACCCGCTGGGCGGCGATCCAGTCCCACTGACGCCAGCGGTTGAAGAGGACCCGCAGCCCGGCGCGCATGATCGGGCCGTGATCGGCGAGCGTCCCCTCGCGGGCGTTCCAGGCGTAGCGGAACGGGTTGTGGCAGTAGCAGACGTGCACGGCCTGCTCGTCGACGATCACCCCGTGCGCCCATGCGCTGGCGCTGGAGATGACCAGGTCGTACTCGCGCAGGTCGAACGCCTCGACCGCGTAGGGGTACAGCGGGCAAGCAGCCGCGGAAGGTGCGCGCAGTCGGCCGGGCCCGCTGGAGAAAGGACGTGTGCACGCTGCGGTGGGCGAACCGCCCCTCGGTGCCGTCCTCGTCGTACACCGCGGTGAACACGTCGGCGTCCGGCCACACGCGGCAGATCGCCTCGAAGACGCGCTCGGCGCCGCGCACGTCGAGCAGGAAGTCGTGCACGAGCGCGACGCGACGGCTGGCCACTAGGTCCGAATCCCTCATCGCCGGCGCGAGTTTAACCTCCGGCGGGCGGGAAGACCTGTCCGCCGTGCTCGACTTCGACATGGTCCACCACCGACTCATACCCCTCCTGCTGCTCGCCACGCTGGCCATCGCCCTGCCTGCGGGCGACGCAGCGGCCGCTCGCCGCCACGTCCCCCAGGGGTTCCTGGGCGCCAACCTGGACGGTCCCATGCTCGACCCGGCCGTGGGCACGAACGGCGAGTTCGCGGCGATGACGCGGGCGGGCGTCGAGTCCGTGCGACTGCCGGTCTTCTGGGCGGCCATGCAGCCCATCCAAAACGGCCCGATCGACTTCTCCGTCACCGACCGCCTCATCGGGGGTGCGGCCGCGCGAGGCCTGCGCGTCCTTCCAGCCGTGCTGACCGCGCCGTCGTGGGCGGCGCTGCGCCCGGGCACCTCGTACAACGCGAGCCCGCCGCGCGACCCGGCCACGTACGCGGCGTTCATGACCGCGCTCGTGCACCGCTACGGCCCGGGCGGCGACTACTGGCGCGCCGCATCCGGGGAGCGCGATCCGTCCCGGTGCGGGCCTACCAGATCTGGAACGAGCCCGGCCAGCCCTACTACTGGACCGAGCAGCCGTTCGCGCGGCCCTACGTGCGCCTGCTGGGCGCCGCGCGCGCGGCGATCAAGGCGGCCGACCGCGGGGCGAAGATCGTGCTCGCCGGGCTGAACAGCGGCTACGGCTACCTGTCGTGGACCGACCTGGCCAAGATGTACTCGGCCGGCGGCGGGCGCCTGTTCGACGTGGCGGCGCAGAACCCGTTCAGCCTGCGCACGGCGAACGTCGTCCGCAGCGTGCGGCTCTTCCGCGACGTCATGGCGCGCCACGGCGACCGCAACAAGCCACTGCTGCTGACCGAGCTGTCGTGGCCGTCGGCCAAGGGGAAGACGAGGACCCGCTACGGCTTCGAGGTCAGCGAGCGCGACCAGGCCGGGCGCATCCGCGAGGCCATCCCGCTGCTCTCCCGGCTGCGCACGCAGCTGCGCATCGGCGGGATCTTCTGGTTCACGTGGCTCTCGCCGCCGCTCGGCTCCGACCAGCCGTTCGACTACTCCGGCCTGCGCCGGCAGTCCGGCACGGGCATCGTCAGCAAGCCGGCGCTGTCGGCGTTCCGCAGCACGGCCCGGTCGCTCGAGGGTTGCGCGAAGACCACCAGCGCGACGCGCTGCGGTGACGAGCAGGGGCGCGCCGTGGCATAGGCATACAGCCCGGTCTTGCTTGTCGGCTCGGGATCGATCGCCGCGGCAATGCCCACTGCTACGGGGAGGGCATACCCGATGCCCTGGACAACGTAGCCGAGCAGACCCTGGGCGCTGTCCATGCACAAGTGGGCGCCGTAGGACGCCCTGTCGCCGAAGCTGCTGTTCTCGTTGGGGTAGTGGAACGTGTTGAGCGCGCCGTAGGCGATCGCGCCGCGGGGCCTGCTGGTCGCCCTTGCGACGGCGGAACGTCCCGCCGCAGCGCATTCACTGGCCAACGGCGGATCCGGGATCAGCCCGGCGGTCACGTTGACAGCAGGCGTCGTCGCGGCGCCGCTCGGAGCGTGCACGGCGTCGCCGAGGTAGCCGGCGGCGACCGGGATCGGGAGGCCGGCCGGGGAACCGGCCTCGCTGGGGACGTAGGTCACGGAGCACGAGGCCGTGCTGGGGCTCGAAGCGCTCGAGGTGAGCTGGCAGGTGTCGCCGAAGTCGAAGCTGCCGCGTGGCGTCACGAAGCGCACCGATCCGGTCGGCGCCACCGGCGGCGCCAGGCCGATGTCCGCCACCGCGGCCGTGCACACCGAGTTCGAGAAGAGATCCGGTCCGCGGTTGCACGTCACCCGCGTGGCCGTCGGGCGCTTGTCCGACAGGGCAAACGCCAGGTTGTCACCGTACCCGTCGTTGGACGTGCCCTCGACCCTCGTGGAGGTCATGACCACCTGAATGGCGCGGGTTCCCGCCGGCACGGCGCCGCTCGCGGAACGGGGGAGCAGCCCGGTCAGGCCGCCGCGGTCAGCGGTCGTCACGGGGCCGATCTGGAGTGAACCCAGCTGGTTGTTCGACCCTCCGAGGTAGGTGGCCGTGACGCTCATGGTGTCGGCCTGACCGGCGTACCCGCCGAGGAACCTGCTCAACGAGGCCGGGACGGTGCCCGCGTCGATCTCGGAGGCCGCCCCCGACACGTCGATCGTCTGGGTCCCCGTCGCGACCGCCGTGTTCCCACCGGCGAAGAAGTTGTTCCCGCCGCCGATCTCGGCGCTCTGCGCGGCCGTCGGGAAGCCCGTCCCGCCGTACTGCGTGGCCGTCAGGCTCCCGCTGGACGTCCAGCCGGGCGGTGGATCGATCACGGTTTCGTTCGAGCCGCCCAGACCCGCCTCGGCACCCGGATTGGCGAGCAGGTTGCCGGCCGGCAGCGCCGCCGAGGCGGGTGTGGCAGCCGCGAGTGAGCAGCCCACGGCGACCGCCAGCGCAATGTGCCACCCGCCCATACCGCGCGCCACCGCTACGTCGGTCACAGACACTCCGTTGTCCGAAATTGAGGTGCGAAAGGCCCGGAACCACGATACCGGCCCCCCAACACGGGTTGCAACCCCGGTTACGGCGGCTGCCGTCTAGGCTCAACCCGTGCGCGTGGGGATCGACGGTCGCAGCCTCGCCGGGCCCCAGGACCGCGGGGTCACGCATGTCACGCGCGCGCTGGTCGACGCGCTGGCCGCGGCGTTCCCCGACGACCGCCTCGACGTGCTGGTGCCCGGCCGGCATCCCCGCGGCGAGGTGGTCGGAGGTCGACCGCGAGAACGTGCGGATCGTCCGGCACCCGCTGCCCAGCCGCGTCCTCTTCGGCGCGGCCGCCGTCGCACGGCGCCCGCGGCTGGACCGGCTGCTGCGCGACGTCGACGTGCTGTGGGTTCCCGCCCCGGCGCCGCTGGCCGTGTCGCGCGGGGTCCCGCTCGTGCTCAGCGTCCACGACCTCTCCTGGGTCGAGCGCCCGCAGGACTTCACGGCGTACGAGCGCCTGTGGCACGCGCTGGCCCGTCTGCGGCATCTGGCCGAGCGCGCGACCGCCCTGACGGCGGTGTCGCGGGCGACGGCGGCGAAGCTCACGGAGCGCTGGAGGATCGATCCCGAGCGCGTGACCGTGGTCCGCAACGGCGTCGACCTGCCGCCCGCGGACCGAAGCGCGGCACGCGGAGACCTGCCCGACCGCTACCTCCTGTTCGTCGGCGCGCTCGAGCCGCGCAAGGCGCCCGACCTCCTGGTCGAGGCGTTCGGGCGCGCGCGCGCCCGAGGGCTCGACGCCGAGCTCGTGCTGGCGGGCGACGGCCGCCTGGCTCCACGCCTGCAGGCGCCAGGCGTGCGGCTGCTGGGGCAGGTCCCCCGCGGCGCGCTGCCGAGCCTGTACGCCGGCGCACTCGCCCTCGTGATGCCGTCCTGGCTCGAGGGCTTCGGGCTGCCCCCGGCGGAGGCGCTGCTCGCGGGCACGCCGGCGATCGTGAGCGACCTGCCGGCGTTCGCGGAGACCCTCGGCGAGGGCGCGCTGCGGGTGCCGCCGGGCGACGCGGAGGCCCTCGCCGACGCGCTCCTGCGGGTGGCCGGCGACGGCGAGCTGCGCGCCCGCCTCGCGGCGGCGGGCGCGGTGGCCGTCGGCTCGTTGAGCTGGGACCGCGCGGCGCGGGAGCTGCGCGCGGTGCTGGCGTCGGCCGCGGAGAGCGCGAACGGATGACGGCGCCCCCGTTCACGGCGGTGGTGGTGATCCACGACTCCGAGGAGGAGCTGCGGGCCCTGCTCGCGTCCCTGCGGCGCCACCTGCCCGCGGCGCCCGAGCTCGTGGTCGTGGACGCGGGATCGCGCGACGGCGGCGCGGCGCTCGCGCGCGAGCACGGCGCGGAGGTCGTCGAGCGCCCCGACAACCCGGGCTTCGGGCCGGCGTCCAACGCGGGCGTCGAGCGGGCGCGCGCCGACGTGACCGTCCTGCTCAACCCCGACGTCGAGCTGCGCGACGCGGCACTCGCCGAGCTCGCGGCGCGCGCCGCGGGCCGCGACGCGCTGCTGGTCCCGCGCCTGGTCGAGGCCGACGGGAGCGTGCAGCGCACGGCGCATCCCGTCCCGGGCCGGCTCGACGGGCTGCTGCCGGCGCTCGTGCACCCGCCCCTGCTGCCGCGCGGCCCGCGCCTGCACGCCGAGCCGTGGCGCGCGGAGCGCCCGCGCACGGTCGGCTGGGCGATCGCCGCCTGCCTCGCGGCTCGCACGGACGTGCTCCGCCGCCTCGGCCCGTTCGACCCGACCGCGTTCCTCTTCTACGAGGACCTCGACCTGTGCCTGCGGGCGCGCGCGGCCGGGGTCCCGACCGAGCTGCACCCCGACCTCGTCCTGCACCACGCCGGCGCCCACGCCACCGGGCCGGCCTTCGGCGGCGAGCCGTACGAGCTGCTGGCGCGGCGCCGGCGCGAGGTGGTCGGGGCGCGGCTCGGCCGGCGCGCCCTCGCCCTCGATGACGCCGCGCAGGCACTGACCTTCGCCACGCGGACCGCCGGCCGCGCACTGCTGCGACGCGACGCGACGCGCCCGCGCGCGCAGATGCGCGCTCTGCGGCGCGCGCGAAGCGGATAGGTTCTTCTCTCCACCCCGAGGAGAGGAGTCGGATGGCCGTCGTCAAGATCATCGAGCTGGTCGGCAGCTCCACCACGAGCTCCGACGACGCCGTGCAGAGCGCGCTGGCCGAGGCGAAGGCGACGCTGCGGAACATCAAGGCCGTCGACGTCGTCTCGACCGGCCTGCGTGGCGACGACCTAGGCGAGTGGCGCGCGCACATCCGCGTCGCCTTCCTGATCGAGCGGGTCAGCGAGTAGCGCCAGGTGGGCGGGCGCCGGTCGCGGCGCCCGCCCAACCGGCCAACCTGGGCGGGGGACCGGCGTTTGAACCAGCGTCGGGCGTCTCGAGGCGCCCATTCGAACGCGATATCGCATCGACGAAAGGGAGGCCGTCCATGAAGAAGCTTGTGACGATCGCGGTGCTTGCCACGGGCGCACTGGTGCTGCCCGCACAGGCGAAGCCGCCGCATCCGTCCCACCCCGCGCATCCGGCGCATCCCGCTCACCCGGAGAAGAGCGGGAAGCCGTCCAGCTGCGCCGTGCGCACGGTCGGCTACCGCGCCGGTGGCACGCTGGTCAGCCAGACGCTCGCCCAGAGCCAGGGCGCGGCGACCGCCACGAAGAAGGACGACCGCTACAGCGGCACGCTCGTGGTCGACGTCAAGAAGGCGAACCACGGCGCGCCGACGGGCCAGCAGACCTTCACGCTCACCGACGCGAAGGTGAAGTTCCACGTGCCCGACCGCAACAACGACGGCAAGCGGAACGCCGCCGACCTGCGGGCCGGCGACCGGGTCACCGTGCACGGCAAGATCACCAAGCTGCCGCGCCACTGTGACCACACGGGCTTCACGCCCACCATCACCGTCCGCAAGGTCGACTTCAACAAGCCGAAGCCGCCCAAGCCGGCCAACAAGCACCACAAGAGCTAGGCGGGAGGGTCAGAACAGCCCGAGCTGCGCGGCGGGCTCCGGCTCGCCGCGCGGCTCCGGCGCTGTGTCCTCAGGCGCCGCGAGCGCCTCGGGCTCGACCTCCGGGACCTCCAGGTCCTCCATCGCCGCGGGCTGCTCCGGCGCCGGCTCGGCGAGCAGTTCGGGGATGCGCTGGAAGTCCGCCCGCAGGGTCTCGAGCGTGCGCGGCGTGTACAGCGCGGCGGCCGGGTGGAACAGCGGGTAGAGCCGGACCGCCCGCGGGCCGACCGTGCGCACCTCGGCCTGCCCGTGCAGGCGCGTGATCCCGGTCGAGTCGCCGCGCAGCAGCTTTGTGGAGAAGTTCCCCAGCGTGCAGACGACCAGCGGCTCGATCAGCTCGACCTGCCGGAACAGGTAGGGCTGGCAGGACTCGATCTCGCCCGGCTGGGGGTCGCGGTTGCCGGGAGGTCTGCATTTCAACACGTTGCAGACAAACACCTGCCCGCGGTCCATGCCGATCTCCCCGAGCAGCTTGTCCAGCAGCTTCCCGGCCTGGCCGACGAAGGGCAGGCCCTCGCGGTCCTCGTTGGCGCCGGGGGCCTCGCCGACGAACATCAGGTCGGCATCGGCGTCGCCGTTGCCGAACACCACGGTGGTGCGCGTGTCAGCCAATGGACAGCGCGTGCACTCCCTGGCCTCGTGCCAGACCGACTTGAGCGCCTCGCGCCGCTGCGCAGGAGTCGCCATGCGTCGATCCTAGCCCCGCCCGCTGACGGCGCCGAGCCGGCGTAACCGCAAACTCCGCGGGGTATATTTCCCTCAGACCAGCAATCGCGCCGGTATCTCCACCCCGGGAGAACTGGACCGACCATGACTGAAAACCTTCCCGCCCACTGGGCGATCGTGGGTCGAGGGCGCCTCGGCACGGCGCTCGCGGCCGCGCTGCGCGACGCCGGGCTCCGCGTCGACGGCCCGCTCGGCCGCGGAGCTGACGCCGCCGGCGCGGACGCCGCCCTCCTGTGCGTCCCCGACGGCGAGATCGCGGCCGCCGCCGCGAGCATCGCCCCCGGCGTGCTCGTCGGCCACTGCTCGGGCGCGCTCGGGCTCGACGTGCTCGACCAGCGGGAGGCGTTCGGCCTGCACCCGCTGATGACCGTTACGACGTCCGGCGCCGTTTTCACGGGCGCCGGCTGTGCCGTCGCCGGGAGCTCGGCCCGCGGGCTGGCCGCCGCCTACGCCCTCGCGCGATGTCTGGGCATGCGCGCGGTCGAGATCGCCGACGAGGACCGCGCCGCCTACCACGCCGCGGCGTCGATCGCCTCGAACTACCTCGTGACGCTGGAGGCCGCCGCCGAGCGCCTCGCCGCCACCACCGGCGCGGGTCGCGACCTCCTCGCCCCGCTGGTGCGGGCCAGCGTCGAGAACTGGGCCGCGCAGGGCGCCACCGGCGCGCTGACCGGGCCGATCGCCCGCGGCGACGAGGCCACCGTCCAGCGCCAGCGCGACGCCGTCGCCGCGCGGGCTCCCGAATTCCTCTCGCTCTTCGACGCGCTCGCGGTCGCGACCCGGCGCCTCGCGCGGATCGAGTCCGCCCCCGGCGCCGACCCGATGCGCACGGTCCGCACCGTCGCCGAGCTGCGCGCTGCGCTCGCCGCTCCGCGCGCGGCCGGGCGGCGCATCGGGCTGGTCCCGACGATGGGCGCATTCCACGCGGGCCACCTGTCGCTGATCCGCCGGGCACGCGAGCAGGCCGACGTGGTCGTCGTGTCGCTGTTCGTCAACCCGACCCAGTTCCGCCCCGGCGAGGACCTCGCCTCGTACCCGCGCGACGAGGCCCGCGACGCCGCCCTGGCGGAGGCCGAGGGCGCCGACCTGCTGTTCGCCCCGCCCGCCGACGAGGTCTATCCCCAAGGCTTCGCCACCGACGTCCGCGTGACCGGGCCGCTGACCGAGCGGCTCGAGGGCCGGGCCCGCGGCCCGGAGCACTTCCACGGCGTCACCACCGTCGTGGCCAAGCTGTTCGACATGGTCGCGCCGGACGTGGCCTACTTCGGCCAGAAGGACGCGCAGCAGGCGCTCGTGATCCGGCGGATGGTCCGCGACCTCGACCTGCCGGTGCGAGATCGTCACCTGCCCGACGGTGCGCGAGCCCGACGGCCTCGCCATGTCGAGCCGCAACGCCTACCTCGAGCCGGCCGACCGCGAGCGCGCCGTGGCGCTGCGCCGCGGGCTCGACGCCGCCGAGGCGGCGGTCGCAGCCGGCGCGCGCGACGCCGGCGCGCGTCGCCGCCGCCGGCCGCGCGGCGATGGCCGAGTTCGGCGTCGAGCCGGAGTACCTCGCGGTCGTCAGTACCGAGGACCTGTCGCCGCCGGCGGCGATCGACGGCGAGGCGCTCGTCGTGGTCGCGGCCCGCGTCGGCCAGGCTCGGCTCATCGACAACACCACCGTTCGGATCCCCGCCCGCGTCGCGGCGGGGCCGCATGAGCATGAACGACGGGAGACGCAATGCAGCGTGTGATGCTGAAGTCCAAGATCCACCGGGCGACGGTGACCGACTGCGACCTGCACTACGTCGGGTCGATCACGATCGATCCCGAACTGCTCGAGGCCGCGGACATCCGCGAGCACGAGCAGGTCCACGTCGTCGACGTCGACAACGGCGCCCGCTTCGAGACCTACACGATCGCCGGCGAGCGCGGCTCGGGCGACATGAAGGTCAACGGCGCGGCCGCCCGGCTCGTGCACCCGGCGACACCATCATCGTCATCTCCTACGCGACGTACGACGAGGCGGAGCTCGGTGCCTACGAGCCGCGCGTCGTCCACGTCACGCGGGAGAACGAGATCGTCAACGTCGACGCCGAGGTGGCGACCCTCCTCTCGTAGGGAGCGCCAACCGAAGGAGGCACCCAGCATGTCAACCACACCCAAGGTCCCCGAGACACCGGGAGCCGACCGCCTGCCGATCACGCTCCCGCAACTGGCCGAGACCAAGCGCCTCGGCGAGCCGATCGTGATGGTCACCGCCTACGACTATCCCAGCGCACAGGCCGCCGAGGCGGCCGGCGTCGACCTCGTCCTGGTCGGCGACTCCGGCGCCATGACCGTGCTCGGCTACCCGTCCACCGTCCCGGTCTCGCTCGACGAGATGCTCATGCTCGCCGCCGCCGTGCGCCGCGGGCTGCACACGCCGCTGCTTGTCGGCGACCTGCCGTTCGGCTCCTACGAGGCGTCGGACGAGCAGGCGATCGCGACCGCCCAGCGGTTCGTCAAGGAGGCCGGCTGCGACGCCGTCAAGCTCGAGGGCGGCGGCGCCAGCGTCTCCGCGCGCCCACGCGATCGTCGCGCGCCGGCATCCCCGTGATGGGCCACGTCGGCCTCACCCCGCAGACGGCGACCGCGCTGGGCGGCTACAAGGCCCAGGGCCGCACCGCCGAGCGGGCGCTCCAGGTCGCGCGCGACGCGCTCGCGCTCGCAGCAGGCGGGCTGCTTCTCGATCGTCTTCGAGGCGATCCCGGCCGCCGTGTCGGAGGCGCTGATGGAGCGGCTCGAGATCCCCGTGATCGGGATCGGGGCCGGCCCGGCCACCGACGGCCAGGTGCTGGTCTTCCACGACCTGCTCGGCATCCGCGAGGGCCACGGCGCCCGCTTCGTCAAGCGCTACGCCGACCTGCTGGACGAGATGATCGACGGCGTGCGCCAGTTCGCCGAGGACGTCCGCGCCGCGGCGCTTCCCCCAGCCCGAGCACACCTACTCGATCGACCCGGAGGAGTTCGCGCGGTTCCGCGAGGGCCTCGAGGGCTCTCACGGCGGCGCGTACGACCTCATGAGCTGAGCATCGCCGTCCTCGGGCGGCCTTAACATCGCTTTCACGTACACTGCCGCCCCCTCCCAGGGGTGGCCCCAGTCTGCGATGTCCCGGCTCTCTCAGGTCTTCGTCCCCAACGACCGCGAGTTCTTCGACCTCTTCGAGGAGGCCGGCGGGCAACATCGTGCGCGCCGCGGACCTGCTCGACCAGATGCTGCGCTCCTACCCGGAGCGGGCCGACCTGGCCCGCGACATCCTGATCTGCGAGCAGGAGGGCGACCGGATCACGCACGACATCATCCAGCGCCTCAACCAGACGTTCGTGACGCCGATCGACCGCGAGGACATCTACGAGCTGGCCTCGGCCCTCGACGACATCGTCGACTACACCGAGGAGGTCGCCGACTACCTCGGCCTGTACAAGATCGAGGCGCCGATGGACCAGGCGCAGCGGCTGGCCCACATCCTGCTGCAGGCGTCGCGCCAGATCGCCGAGGCGATGCCGCGGATGCGCGACTTCAAGGACATCTCGCACTACACGGTCGAGATCAACCGGCTCGAGAACGACGGCGACCGGGTCGAGCCGCGAGGCGATGGCGTCGCTGTTCGACACCGGCATCGACCCGATGGTCGTGATCCGCTGGAAGGACATCTTCGAGCGCCTCGAGGAGGCCATCGACGCCACCGAGAAGGTGGCGAACATCCTCGAGGGCATCGTCATCAAGAACTCCTGATCCGGGGCGATGGAGAGCGACCTCATCCTCGTCATCGTCATCGCCACGGCGCTGGCGTTCGACTTCACCAACGGCTTCCACGACACCGCGAACGTGGTGGCGACGTCGATCTCGACGCGCGCCATGTCGCCGCGGCTGGCCGTCGGCTTCGCGGCGATCCTGAACTTCGTCGGTGCCTTCATCTCGCTGAAGGTGGCGGCGACCGTGGCCACCGGGATCGTGTCGGCGACGGACGTGACGACCACGATCATCTTCGCGGGCCTGGTCGGAGCGATCGCCTGGAACCTCGTCACGTGGTACTTCGGGCTGCCCTCGTCCTCTTCACACGCCCTGATCGGTGGCGTCGTGGGCGCCACCTTCGTGGCCGCGGGGGCGAGCGCGATCGACGGCGAGGGGATCGTGTCGAAGGTGATCGTGCCCGGGCTCATCGCGCCCACGCTCGCCTTCGCCGCGGCCGGGCTGTCCATCCTCTTCGCCTACCGGATCGTCGGCCGACTGCGGCCGGGACCGGTCAATCGCGGCTTCCGCACCGGCCAGATCGCCTCGGGCGGGCTGCTGGCCCTGGCGCACGGCACGAACGACGCCCAGAAGACCATGGGCGTCATCACGCTCGCCCTGATCGCGAACGGCAACCTGTCGTCGGACCCGGCGAAATTCCATGTGCCCGAGTGGGTCGTGATCTCCGCGGCGACGGCGATCGCGCTGGGCACGTACATCGGCGGGTGGCGAATCATCCGCACGATGGGCAGCCGGATCATCAAGATGGATCCCGCGCAGGGCTTCTCGGCCCAGGGCGCCGGTGCCGTCGTGATCCTCGCCTCCTCCCACTTCGGCTATCCGCTCTCCACCACGCAGGTCATCGCCGGAGGCGTGATGGGCGCCGGCGCGGCGCGGCGGCTGTCCGCCGTGCGCTGGGGCGTCGCCGGCAACATCGCCGTGGCCTGGGTGCTGACGCTGCCCGCCTCGGCCGCGATCGGGGGGTTCGTCTACGGCGTGACCCGGATCTTCGGCACCGGGGCGCTCGGCCCCATCGTCGTGTCGGTCGCCATCGTGGCGGTCGGCGCCGCCGTGTTCGCCCGGCGGCTCCAGCGCGGCTCCCCCCTCACGGCGGCCGAGGGATGAGCACGATCGTCGACACCACCACGCTGGTCGACCTCGTCGGCGTCTCGCTGGTCGCCGCGGTCGGCGTCACGGCCGCCTTCTCGGTCGCGATCCTCGGCGCGACGCGTTTCTCGGACCTGCGCCGCGACGGCCGGGCGCTGGAGGCAGCGTGCTTCGGGGTCCTGACCGCGCTGGCGCTGGCGGCGTGCCTGGGGGCGATCGTGTACGCAATCGTCGAGATCCAGACGAAATAGCGCCCGTTGCACAAGGTCTCGCAGAGCTTGCGCGGAATGGCGAGGCTTGTGACCATCCCACGCATGGCGTGGTTGGAGGCAATCGCCGATCCCATTCGCCTGGGCATCGTGCGCGAGCTGTCTCGTCGGCACGACGCATCGCTGAACGAGCTCGCGCACGCGGTCACGGCAGCGCCGGAGACGATCCGGCGCCACGTGCGCGAGCTCGAACGCGCCGGCGTCGTGACGGCGCTCCCGCGCATGCCCGACGGCGAGTCGCGCGGGCGGCCCCCCGTGCGCTACCGGCTGGCGTCGCCGCCCGACAACGAGGCCCGCGCGCTCGGGCTCACGAGTACTCCACCGGCCTGAGCACGCGCGCCGGCACGCCGGCCGCGATCGAACGCGGCGGCAGGTCGGACGTGACGACGCTGTTGGCGCCGATCACGCAGCGCTCGCCCACGGTCACGCCGCTGGTGACCACGACGTTCGTGCCGCACCAGGTGTTGTCGCCCACCCGCGTCGGCCCCTTGGAATCGAACCCCTGCCACGTGATCGGCCGGTCCGGGTCGTCGAAGCGGTGATTGGCGTCGGTGACCACGCACCCGTTGGCGAACATGCAGTGCGATCCGATCTCGCACCAGGTCGAGCGCGGCGACCATCACCCCGATGTTGAGGAACGAGCCCTCGCCGATCCGCACGCGCGCGGGCGCCTCGGCGGTGATCCAGACGTTCGGCTCGAACAGCGTGCCGGCCCCGACCTCCAGTCGCCCCTCGCGGAACGCCTCGAGGACGTTGCCGTGCACGGGCCAGCGCACGAACGCCTCGCGCCGCATGAACTCCAGGTGGATGCGGGCGCGGTTCCAGGGGAGGGAATTGCGCTCGTAGTGGCGCCACTTCTGCGCCCAAAGGCGCAGCTGGTCGTTCATTGCCTCAGCTTCGCAGACGGTACGGTTCGCCGATGGGCTCGGCCGAGGTCCAGGGAGATCTGTGGAGCGCCAATCCCGCGGCGTGGGCGGAGGGCGCCGAGCGCAAGAACCAGCCGCTGTTCGAGGCTGTGCTCGAGCGCCTCGATCCGCCGCCGGGCACGGCGCTGCTGGACGCCGGCTGCGGATCGGGCCTCTTCGCCGAGCTGGCCGCCGAGCGCGGCGTCCGCGTCACCGGCCTCGACGCCGCGCCTGGCCTGATCGACTACGCCAGCCGTCGCGTGCCCGCGGGCCAGTTCACGGTCGGCGAGCTCGAGGCGCTGCCGTATCCCGACGGCGCGTTTGACCTCGTCACCGCGTTCAACTCCGTCTTCTACGCCGCGAACCCCCGCCGGGTGATCGCCGAGATGGCACGGGTGACGGGCGCGGGCGGCCAGGTCGTGGTGACCGTCGGCGCCGGCCCGCAGAAGTCCGACCTGCCAAAGCTGGTGGACGCGCTGCGCCCGCTGCTCGCGCCGCCGAGCCCGGAGGACGACGCCCAGGTCCCGGTCACGCTCTCGGACATCGACCAGATGCGCGCCGAGCTCGAGGCCACGGGGCTCGAGCTGCTCGACCAGGTCGAGGTCCCTTTCCCGTGGATCTACGCGGACCTGGACGACGCCCTGCGCGCGCAGACCTCGTCCGGGCCCGCCGAGGCGGCCATCCGCCATTCGGGCCGCGACGCGGTCCTGGACGCGCTGCGGGAGTTCTTCGGCGAGCGCATGCAGGCGGACGGGGGCGTCCGCATGGACATCACCTTCCGCTACGCGCTGGCGCGCCAGCCAGGCTGAGCCAACTGCGTCGCGACATCTACTCCACCGGCTCGACCGGGTCGCCGACGCGGATCGTCCCGCCCTCGATGACCGCGGCCTCCAGCCCGGTGTGCACGAGGCCCCGCAGGACGCCCGGCTCGCCTGTCACCTGGGTCAGGTGAAGGCACGGCTCGCTGCGCTCGATTCCCTCGCACACGATCGCGCCGACCCGAAAGCGCCGGCCGATCAGCGCCCCGAGGTCGATCCCGCGCGTCGTGACGTTGCGCCGGCTCCCGCCGGGCGCGAGCGCCACGTCGTGCTCCGCCGCCAGGCGCCCGAGCGCCTCGGCCTCGATCAGGGTGAGGTCATTGGCGTGGGACCGGGCGTAGTGGCGGTCCCCGCGCAGGCCGAGCCCGGCGTCGGCCACCACCTCGTCGACCGGCTCCGGCGGCCCGCTGCGCTCCGCGACCAGGTGGATGTGCTCCACCGACCCGCTCATACCGCCGTTGGGGTCTTGCGCCGCCGCTTCGCCGGCGCGCGCCGGCGCGGCGGCGCGGCCGGCTCGACCAGCGCGCGCAGGTACTGGCCGGTGTGCGAGCCCTCGATCGCCGCGACCTGCTCCGGCGTGCCCTTGGCCACGACGTGGCCGCCCTCCTCGCCGCCCTCGGGGCCCATGTCGATCAGGCGGTCCGCGGTCTTGATCACGTCGAGGTTGTGCTCGATCACCACGACGGTGTTGCCCGCTCGCCACCAGCCGCTGCAGCACCTCGAGCAGCCGCTGGATGTCGGCGAAGTGCAGCCCGGTGGTCGGCTCGTCGAGGATGTAGAGCGTCGCGCCCGTCGCGACCTTGCACAGCTCCGCCGCCAGCTTGACGCGCTGGGCCTCGCCGCCGGACAGCGTCGTGGCCGGCTGCCCGAGCCGGATGTAGTCCAGCCCCACGTCGTGAAGTGCCTGCAAACGACGCTTGATCTTCGGGATGTGGGCGAAGAAGTCGAGCGCCTCCTCGACCGGCATGTCGAGCACGTCGGCGATCGTCTTGCCCTTGAAGCGGACCTCGAGCGTCTCGCGGTTGTAGCGCTTGCCGTGGCACTGCTCGCACGGGACGTAGACGTCGGGCAGGAAGTGCATCTCGATCTTGATCTGCCCGTCGCCGCGGCAGACCTCGCAGCGCCCGCCCTTGACGTTGAACGAGAAGCGGCCGGGCTTGTAGCCGCGCGTCCGCGCCTCCTGGCGTCTTGGAGAAGAGGTCGCGGATCTGGTCGAACAGCCCGATGTAGGTCGCCGGGTTGGAACGCGGCGTGCGCCCGATCGGCGACTGGTCGACCGAGATGATCTTGTCGAGCTGCTCGAGGCCGCTGATGCGCCGGTGCGCGCCCGGCCGCTGCTTGGCCCGGTGCAGCCGGTTGGCGACGGCCTTGTAGCAGGATCTCGTTGACCAGCGTGGACTTGCCCGAGCCCGACACCCCGGTCACGCAGCAGAACACGCCGAGCGGGACCTTCACGTCGATGTCGGTGAGGTTGTGCTGCGTGGCGCCCTCGATCTCGACGTGGCCGCTCGGCCGCCGCCGCCGCTTGGGCGGCTCGATCGCGCGGCGTCCCGACCAGGAACTGGCCGGTCAGCGACTCCTTCGACGCGCTCGACCTCGGCCGCCGTGCCCTCGGCCACCACGTGGCCGCCGTGCTCGCCGGCCCCGGGCCCGAGGTCGATCAGGTGGTCGGCCGCGCGCATGGTGCCCTCGTCGTGCTCGACCACGATCACGGTGTTGCCGAGGTCGCGCAGGCGCTTGAGGGTCGCGATCAGCCGCGCGTTGTCGCGCTGGTGCAGCCCGATCGACGGCTCGTCGAGGATGTAGAGCACGCCGACCAGCGACGACCCGATCTGGGTGGCCAGCCGGATGCGCTGCGCCTCGCCGCCCGACAGCGTCGCCGCCGCCCGCTCGAGCGACAGGTAGCCGACGCCGACGTTGTCGAGGAAGCTCAGCCGCTCCTCGATCTCGCGCAGGATCAGCCGCGCGATCTGGCGGTCGACGTCGTCGAGGCGCAGCTCCTGGAGCCACTCCAGGGCCCGCCGGGCCGAGAGCATCGTGAACTCGTGGATCGCCATCCCGTCCACGGTCACCGCGCGCGACTCCGGCCTCAGCCGCGCCCCGCCGCACTCCGGGCACGGCCGCACCGACATGTACTCCTCGATCTTCTCGCGGGAGTAGTCCGAGTCGGTCTCGCGGTAGCGGCGCTCGAGGTTGGGCACGATGCCCTCGAAGCGGGTCATGTAGGAGCGCTTGCGCCCGAAGCGGTTGCGGTAGGAGACGTACACCCGGTCGCCGTTGGTGCCGTGCAGGAACAGGTCGCGCTGCTCCTCCGGCAGCTCCTCCCACGGCGTGTCGAGGTCGACCTCGTACTTCTCGGCGATCGCCGAGGTGATCTCGTCGTAGTAGCTGCGAGGAGGTCGTGGACCAGGGCAGGATCGCGCCGTCGCCGACCGACAGCGAGGGGTCGGGCACGATCAGCTCCGGGTCGATCTCCATCTGCGAGCCCAGCCCGGTGCAGCGCGGGCAGGCGCCGTGGGGCGAGTTGAACGAGAACACGCGCGGCTCGAGCTCGGCCAGGCCGGGCCCGTGCTCGGGGCAGGCGAACTTCTCGGAGAAGGTCATCGTCTGGCCGTCGTCGACCAGCTCGATGTCGACGAGCCCGTCGGCCAGCGCCACCGCGGTCTCGACCGAGTCGGCCAGGCGCTTGCGCAGGTCCGGGCGCATGACCAGCCGGTCCACGACGACCGAGATGTCGTGCTTGTACTTCTTGTCCAGCTCGATCGGGTCGTCGAGCTGGCGCACCTCGCCGTCGACCTTCACGCGCGTGAATCCCTCGCCGCGCAGCTCCTCGAGCAGCTTCCCGTACTCGCCCTTGCGGCCGCGCACGACCGGCGCGAGCACCATGAAGCGCGTGCCCTCGTCGAGCGTCATCACGTGGTCGATGATCTGCTCGGCCGACTGCCCGTCGATCGGCCGCCCGCAGATGTGGCAGTGCGGCTTGCCGATCCGCGCCCACAGCAGGCGCAGGTAGTCGTAGATCTCCGTAACCGTCCCGACCGTCGAGCGCGGATTGCGCGACGTCGTCTTCTGGTCGATCGAGATCGCCGGCGAGAGCCCCTCGATCGAGTCGACGTCGGGCTTGTCCATCTGGCCCAGGAACTGGCGCGCGTAGGCGGACAGCGACTCGACGTACCGGCGCTGGCCCTCGGCGTAGATCGTGTCGAACGCCAGCGAGGACTTCCCGGAGCCCGACAGCCCGGTGATGACGACGAGCGCGTCGCGCGGAATCGCCACCGAGATGTCCCTGAGGTTGTGCTCGCGGGCGCCCGATACGACGATCTGCTCGGCGGAGGACATAACTGCGCTCGATTGTAGGGGGGCGAACGGTTGTTCCCCCCTGCCTCCTCGCAACGTGCGGAGATCAGCCGCCGGTGAACGCCAGGATGCGGCGACCGCCCGACACGTAGAGCCGGCCGCCGCTCTCGCTGGGCGTGCTGAACTGCGGCGGGCTGCCGATGCCGGCGCGGAATGCGACGCGGCCGGACCCGGTCGTCAGGCCGTTGAGCTGGCCGCCGTCGAGGTCCACGGTCCACACGAGGCCGCCGGCGACGATCGGCGGCCCGGCGCGGAAGCCCGGGCCGCGCCAGGCCACCGACAGGCTGCGCGCGCCGACCCGCACGGCCACGAGGCCGCTCGTGCACGGCACGTAGACCTTGCCGCCGGCGTAGGCGAGCCCACCGAAGGCCGAGTCGCACAGCCGGCGCGAGGCGAGCGGGTGGCCGATGCCGCCCAGATCGTTGGCGTCGAGCAGGTACGCGACGCCCTCCTTGCCGATCGCGAAGACCCGGGCGCCGGGCAGCAGCAGCGGGCCCACCGACGCGAGATCGGTGTCGGAGCTGTTGAGGTCCGCCCAATTGGACGGCGCGAAGTAGGACTGGCGCTGGAGCGACGGGGACAGCCGGATGACCGCGTTGCCGAAGTCGAAGCGCGACGTCGAGTCGCCGTTGCCGGTCGAGACGAACAACCGGCCGCGCCCGTCGACCGACGGCCCCGACGGGGCCCAGATCGCGCCCTCCCGGTGCGTCGGGACCATGAAGTTCGCCTGGGCGCCGCCGGGACCGGACGCGGGGACGGAGACGACCCACCCGTGGTAGTCGCCGCAGTCGCCGAACAGCCCGCCGTAGGGCACATACACGCGCCCGTTGGCCAGCGTGAGCGCGCCGCGCTGCTGATGCACCCTTGGATCGGCCGGCGGATCGATCGCGCGCCGCCAGCGCACCCGGCCGGTCGACAGGTCGATCGCGGCCAACTCGTGGCGCGCCGGCGCCAGGAACGCGACCGCGTAGACGATCCCGCGCCTGGTGTCGATCGCCGGCGTGCTGGTGATGCCGGACGGGTCGATGTTCCCGCACGGAAGGCTCGATCCGTCGACCGGGGAGCCGAGGTGCGTGCGCCACAACCGGCGCCCGCTGGCGGCGTTGAACGCGTACAGCGAGTTGTTCTCCGTTGCCGCGACCACCCGGCCGGCGGCCACCAGCGGCTCGGCGTAGACGTCGCCGTCAACGGACGCGCTCCAAGCCTTGCGCACTCGCGTCACGCGCGGGGCGCGCGGATCGTTCCCCGTCCGCGCGAGGTCGCGATGGTAGGTCGGCCAGGCCGCGCCGGCCGCGGCCGGCTGCGCCGGCGCCTGGCTCGTCGCCGGCGCGGCCGGCGGGACGGACGCGCTGGACCGTTCCGACGACGAGCTCCCGCCGCAGGCCACGAGCGCCAGGACGGCCGGAAGGCCGAGAAGGGCGGCGCGGTGCAGGCGGCGCATCGCCCCGGCGTCAGCCCACCCGGGCGTAGACCTCGTCGAGGAGCGCGTCGCGGTCGGAGATGTCGAAGTTCTCCGCCAGATAGCGCTCGGTCTCCTCGCGCGGCGTGCCGTTGAGCGCCATGTTCAGCGCGATCAGGCGAGCGCCCTCGCTGTCGCCGTTCGCGGACGGCTCCTCGACCGTCGGCTCCTTCTCCTCGACCGTCGGCTCCTTCTCCTCGACCGGCTCGGGCTCCTCGACGATCGGCTTCGGCTCCGGCTCCGGCTCCGGCTCGGGCTCGACGTCGACCTCGTCCGCGAGCGCCGCGTCCTCCGCCAGCGCCTCCTCGACCACAGCCGCCTCGCTGCTGCCGGTCGCCGCCGTGCGCAGCTCGCCCATGTTCCCCTGCAGCAGGGCGAGGTCCGCGTTGAGGCGGTTCGCGCCGGTGCGCAGGCTCTCCACGAGCGCGCCGAGCTCGCCCTCCATCGCGTCGACCCGCTGCAGCATCACCGAGGTGGCCTCGGACACCTTGGCGACGTGCTCGCGCGCCTGGTGCGCGGCCTCCGCGCGCGAGCTGTCGGCCTCTTCGGCCGCCTGCTGGCGGATTTGCCCGGCCTTCTCGTCCGCCTCGCGCGTGATCCCGGCGGCGCTGGTCTCGGCCGCATCGACGATCGTGCTCACCTGCTCGGACGCAGCCACGGCGAGCGACTCGCCGCCGCGCGGGGACGGTGCCGCCGCCTGCTCGCGGAGCTCCTCGACCTCCTCGGCGATCTCGTGCAGATGGCGGTCGACGGCGTCGGGGTCATACCCGCGGCGACCGATGGGAAAGTCTCTCTTCTCGATGTCCTGCCGGTCCAGGGCCAAAGCCGGTGTCCTCCCGATAGCGCGGTCTGTGGCGGGCTAGGTTATCCGAACCCCGGCGCCCCGCGCGGCCGTCAAACCGGGAGTCGGGGTTTGGGTCCATCGCGGACGATGAGGCCGTCCTCCTCGAGGCCGCGCAGGGCTCGCTCGAGCCGGGCAGAGGCGACGCCCGGCACGCTCGGCTCGGCTCCGCTCACGAGCGCGGCCAGCACGCGGCCGCGAACGTAGCGGTCGGTGTCCTCGAAGCGCACCGACGGCTCGCGGCGCCGGGGCGGCGCGACCACGACGCGGCCGCGCGAGCGGCACGACTCCGCGAGCGGGCATGCGTCGCAACGCGGAGCGCGGGCCGTGCACACCGTCGCCCCGAGGTCCATGATCGCGTGGTTGAACGCGGCCGCGCGGGCGGCCGGCAGCAGCGTTCCGGCGCGCCGCCGCAGCGCCCCCGGGGCCCGCCGGCGCCGGTCGAGCCGCTCGATCACGCGCCGGGCGTTCGTGTCGACCGCCGGCGCCTGCGCGCCGAAAGCGAACGCGGCGACCGCGGCGGCTGTGTACGGCCCCACGCCGGGCAGCCGGCGCAGGCCGGCCTCGTCGGGCGGCCAGCCCTCCCCCGCCACGATCCGCGCGGCCCGCTGGAGTCCCAGCGCGCGCCGGTTGTAGCCGAGGCCGCTCCAGGCGCCGAGGACGTCGGCGGTCGGCGCCGCGGCGAGCGCGCGCTCGTCCGGGAACCGGGCGAGGAACCGCTCGTAGTAGGGGGCGACCCGCGCCGCCTGGGTCTGCTGGAGCATGACCTCCGAGACCAGCACCCGGTAGGGGTCGCGCGTTCCCCGCCAGGGAAGGTCGCGCCCGTGCTCGGCGTACCAGCGCAGCAGCGGGCCGGCGACGTCCGCCGCGCTCACCGGCCGCCGGCCGGCGCCTCGGCCTCGCCCGCGGCGCGTTCGAGCTCGCGCCCCAGCTCGCGGATCTCGTCGCGCAGCTTGGCCGCGTACTCGAAGCGCAGGTCCTCGGCCGCCGCCAGCATCTCCTCCTCGAGCTCGACGATCATCCGCTCGATCTCCTCCGGGCTCATCTCCGTCTCGCGCTGCACGACGCGGCGGCGCCCCTTGGGCACCTTGGCCTCCAGCTGGAGGAACTCGGCGATGTCGGAGATGCCCTTGACGATCGTCTCCGGCGTGATGCCGTGCTCGCGGTTGTACCGCTCCTGGATCGCGCGGCGGCGGTCGGTCTCCCCGATCGCCGCGCGCATCGCCGCGGTCTCCTTGTCGGCGTACATGAGCACCGTGCCGCCGATGTTGCGCGCCGCCCGCCCGATCGTCTGGATCAGCGAGGTCTCGCCGCGCAGGAAGCCCTCCTTGTCGGCGTCGAGGATCGCGACCAGCGACACCTCGGGGAGGTCGAGGCCCTCGCGCAGGAGGTTGACGCCGACGAGCACGTCGTACTCGCCCAGCCGCAGCTCGCGAATGATCTGGATCCGCTCGAGCGTGTCCACCTCGGAGTGCAGGTAGCGGACGCGGAAGCCCATCTCGAGCAGGTAGTCGGTCAGGTCCTCCGACATCTTCTTGGTCAGCGTGGTCACGAGCACGCGCTCGTCGCGGTCGACGCGGGCGCGCACCTCGTTCATCAGGTCGTCGATCTGGTTGCGCGTCTCGCGCACCTCGACCTGCGGGTCGACGATGCCCGTCGGACGCACGATCTGCTCGACGATGCGGGCGGAGTGGCCGCGCTCGAAGTCCCCGGGCGTGGCCGACACGAACACGAGCTGGTTGGAGATGCGCAGGAACTCGTCGAACGTCTGGGGCCGGTTGTCGAGCGCGCTGGTCAGGCGGAACCCGTAGTCGACGAGCGTCTGCTTGCGCGAGCGGTCGCCCTCGTACATGCCGCCGAGCTGCGGCACGGTCTGGTGGGACTCGTCGATGAAGCAGACGAAGTCGTCGGGGAAGTAGTCGACCAGGCAGTACGGGCGCTCGCCGGCGCTGCGCCCGTCGAGGATGCGCGAGTAGTTCTCGATCCCCGAGCAGAAGCCGACCTCCCGCAGCATCTCCATGTCGTACTGCGTGCGCTGGCGCAGGCGGTGGGACTCCAGCAGCTTGCCCTCCGCCTCGAGCTCGGCGCAGCGCTCGTTGAGCTCGACGCCGATCTCCTCGACGGCGCGCTCCATGTGGCCCTCCTTGACGTTGTAGTGCGTCGCCGGCCACACCGCCACGTGCTCGAGGTCGTCCGCGATCAGCTCGCCGGTCAGCGGGTCGAAGTGCTGGAGGCGCTCGACCTCCTCGCCGAACAGGGACACCCGGAACGCCGTCTCCTCGTAGGCGGGGAACACCTCGAGCGTGTCGCCGCGGACCCGGAACGTGCCGCGGCCGAGCGCGGTGTCGTTGCGCGTGTACTGGTTGGAGACGAGCTTGCGCAACACCTCGTCGCGGTCGATGAAGTCCCCGCGCTTGATGATCTGCACGCGGGCGTCATACGTCTCCGGCGAGCCCAGTCCGAAGATGCACGAGACCGAGGCCACGATGACCACGTCGCGGCGGGCGAACAGCGCGGCGGTGGCCGCGTGGCGCAGGCGGTCGATCTCCTGGTTGATCGCCGAGTCCTTCTCGATGTAGAGGTCCTTCGAGGGGACGTAGGCCTCGGGCTGGTAGTAGTCGTAGTAGGAGACGAAGTACTCGACGGCGTTCTGCGGGAAGTACGTCCGGAACTCGTTGCACAGCTGCGCCGCGAGCGTCTTGTTGTGCGCGATCACGAGCGTCGGCCGCTGCACCGCCTCGATCGCCCCCGCCATCGTCATCGTCTTCCCCGTGCCGGTGGCGCCGAGCAGCGTGATGAAGCCCTCGTCGCCCTCGATCCCCTCCTGCAGGGACTCGATCGCCGCCGGCTGGTCGGCGGTCGGGCTGTAGGCGGCGTCGAGCTTGAACGGCGGCACGGGATGAGGGTAGCGACCGCGCCCGCCGGTCTAAGAGGGCCGGCGGACCAGCGCGATGCCGCAGAGCATCGCCACGAGCAACGCGGGCCCGATCACCAGCCACGGCAGGGTGCGGAACGGCGCGCCGTCGCCCTCGGCGAAGGGCTTGACGTTTGCGCGCTGCCGCGCCGCCAGCACCGCCGCGCTCGGCGCGATCGAGGACCACTCGGCCAGCCCGGTGGCGACGGCCGGGTAGCGCTGGGCGATCAGCGCCTGCACCTGGGCCGGCGACCGCCCGAGCTTTGCGGCGAGGGCCGGCACCAGCCTGGTCCTGACCTCGGGGACGACGGCGTTGAGGCCGGCCACGGTCTGCGTCGCGGTGTCGGCCGCACGCCGGGACAGGGCGACGCGGCCCACCGGCACGATGCGGTGGGCGGCGTTGAACTTCGCCGGGAACTGGAGCGCGAGCGCGCCGATCACCACGGCCGCGCCGACGGTGCCCGCCGCCGCGAGCGGCCAGCGCGCGCCCGCCCGGAGCGCGACGATGCCCATGACGATCGCGAACCCGCCGATCCCCAGCAGCAGCCACGGGAGCACCGTCGTCGGCAGGCCCAGGCCGGGGATGTCGTCGACCTTGTCGAAGTCGCCAGAGTGCCCGACCCGCTCGAGGCGCGGGATCACCGGGTCGACGAGCGCGATCGCGCCGGGCACGTTCCTGACGGCGGCGCCCACGGCCGGGAAGTTCGCCGACACGTAGCGGTCGAATTCGGGCACGGTCATCCCCAGGCGCTGCGCCAGCGCGGGCCGCAGCTCGCCGACGAACTGGAGCCCGAAGCCGCGGATGACCCCGTACTGCTGCTCGAGCGCGACCAGCCCGCGGTCCGACAGGGTCGTGCGGAACGCGTCCGTCACCTTGTCGGCGTCGCTCGTGCGTCCGAACAGGTTGAAGGCGAACGTGAAGATCAGGATCCAGATCCCGAACAGCAGCGTGACGACGGCGGCGGCGCGGCGCATCTTGGGGCCCTCCTTGGCGACCGGGCGACCCTATCCGACCTGCTCACATTCGGTGCGTCGAGCGGGCGCGAGGCGCCCGGGGCGGGCGCGCCACAGTCGCAGCAGCCGCGGCCCGAGCCGCAGTGCGAGCGCGTCGAAGAGGCAGTACCCGGCGGCGATCCCGCTGGGCGGGTTGCCCGCAGGCAGCGCGAAGTTCGGGCCCAGCTCGGCCCACCGCCAGGTGCCGATCGCCGTCCCGAACAGCTCCAGCAGCGCGACGCAGGCGAACATGCACGCGTACAGCGTGGGCACGCGGCTGCGCAGGAGCAGGATCGCGAGCAGGGTCATGCACAGCGCTCCGGCGACGTCGGCGCGGGTCATCAGCGTGACGCCGGCGAGCGCCCAGCCGCCGCCGACAGCCAGCGCGCCCCGCGTGACCGCCCGTGCGTGACGGCCCACGAACGAGCTGCGCGCCAGCCGCAGCCCGGCGAGGTACACGAGGCCGTGGCCGGGCGGAACGAAGGCGGGCAGGTCGTGGCGCCGGTACGTGTACCACTCGAAGACCTGCGAGCCGACGATCTCGCCCACGGTCGCGATCAGTACGAGCGCGGCCACCCGCGCACGATCGAGCGGGTCCAGCCGACGGCAGGCGAGCAGCAGGGCGCCCCAGGTGACCGCGCCGATCGCGGCCTCGCCGGCGGGGTCTGCGCCGCGGTCGATCAGGAGCGCCGCGACGATGTAGACGGACGTCGCGAGGGCGAAGCCGCCGGGGCTGGCGAGGGCTCGGCGCATCTGCGCCGTGCCTGCGCAGGCGGCGCGGCGCCGGATCATCGCCGGACGAATGTGCGAGGGCGAAAACGTCACGCGGGAAGGATTCTTCCTGGTCCGGCGTCTAGATTGAGTGGATGGCCCGCGTCGTCATGTTCGTCTATGTGCTGCTGGCCGGGCTCGCGACGCCGGCGCTGCTGTTCGCCGCGGACGGCGGAGAGAGTACGCCGCCGCCCCCCGCGACGGGTGCGCAGGCGACCGATCCCGCCGCCACCGCCACGCCGCCGGCGGCCGCCACGCCGGTGCCGGCGCCCGTACCTGCGCCCGCGCCGAGCGCGGCACCGGCCGCACCCGCGGCCCAGGCTGCTCCCGCCCCGGCCGCTCCGCCCACGCGCGCCCACCCCGGGCGCACCTCGGTGCTCGCCGCGCGGCAGCCCGTCAAGGTGCGCGCGGTCGCCCGCGCCGCCGGCGGCGACACGATCAGCGACTTCAAGTACACGCCGAGCACGATCACCGTGACCGCGGGCGAGAGCGTCACCTGGTCCAACAGCGGGCCGTCCGGCCACTCGGCCACTGCCGACGACGGCTCGTTCGACACCGGCATCCTGCGCAAGGGCGCAAGCGGCTCGCACACCTTCTCCAGGGCCGGGACCTACACGTTCCACTGCACGCCGCACCCCTTCATGAAGGGCAAGGTCGTCGTGACGGCGGCCTCCTCCGGCGGCGGCGGCGGTGGCAGCGCCTCCGGGTCGGCGAGCGGCAGCGGCTCGACCGCGACGGGCAGCTCGGACTCCGGCTCCAGCGGCACCGGCAGCTCGAGCACCGGCAGCGACACCTCCTCGAGCTCGAGCCTGCCGAACACCGGCGCCGACATCGGCGCCGTCGCGCTGCTCGGCGCGATCCTGGTCGGCGGGGGCATGGTGCTCCGCCGCCGGGTGACGGACGACGGCTAGCCGGCCGGGCAGAGCTCGGCGTCGTCGCGCGCCGGCTCCGGCGCGCCGCCGGGCGGGAACGACTGGCGGAACGTGAACGCGTGCGGCGTGGGCCCGTGCTCGCGCAGGTGCGCCAGCCGCGCCTCGGCGTCGGCGACGGCGGGCAGCGTGCCGGCCGGCACCCACCACAGCGCCAGGAACGCCGCGCCCATCCGCTCGAACCACTCACGGCGCCGGCGCATCACCTCCTTGTGGGCGCTCGCGTAGACGAACGCGCGCAGCGCCTCCAGCGACTCCCACACCGACATGTTCACGATCAGGCGATCGTCCCCGAAGGCCCTGATGCCGGTGGCGTCGCCCTCCTCGGTCTGCAGCCGCCAGACGAAGCCCGGGCTGGCGTCGGCGAGCGCGTTGACCGGCTCGAGCGCAGCCACGAACTCGGCCAGCGCCGGGGAGTCCAGCGGCTCGCGCGGAAGCGCGATGTTCACCTGCGCCAGGCGCACCTACAGCCCCAGCTCGCGGGCGTAGTTGTCGCGGTAGTCCCGGCGCGCCTGCAGCACGCGGTCCACGTACGCCCGCGTCTCGGCGAACGGGATGTCGGACTCGCGGAAGCCGGCGGCTCCGCGCCCGGACTTCCGGATCCAGTCGTCGACGTTCGTCTCGCCGCCGTTGTAGGCGGCCAGGGCGAGCGTCGTGTTGCCGTCGTAGCCGTCCAGCAGGTAGCGCAGGTAGTACGAGCCGTAGGAGATGTTCGTCTGCGGGTCCGAGAGGTCGGCGACGCTGAACGCCGTGCCGCCCGAGCGTCGCGCGATGAAGCGCGCGGTGTCGGGCTGGATCTGCATCAGGCCCTTCGCGCCGGTCGAGGAGTCGCGCGCGTTGAACTTCGACTCCGCGTAGATCACGGCGGCGATCAGCGCCGGGTCGAGGTGCTTGCGCGCCGCCTGCTGGCGAATGATGTCCTCGTGGCGCAGCGGCAGCGTGATCTCCTTGACCGCGTGGTGGAGCATCGGGTAGAGCAGCACGCCCGCGAGCCCGAGCGTCGTGATCGCGATCACGGCCGCGATCACGCGCCTCCGGATCACATGCGCGCGCGCCGCCGAGCGCCGCGGCGCGGCGCGCCGCCCGCGGGGCCTGGCCGCAGCCGGAGCGGTCGCGCGCCGGGTGCTCATGCGTCCACTCTCTCAAGGATCGCCGACAGCTTGCGCTGCAACTCCTCCTCGGTCCCGGAGTTTGCGACCGCGAACGTCGCGCGTCCGGCCTTCTCCTCCTGGCCGAGCTGGCGCGCGGCGCGTTCGTCGACCGCCGCGTGTCCACGGGCGGCGGCGCGCTCGGCGCGCACGGGCTCGTCGGCGACGATCGCGATCGTGGCGTCGAACACGCCCTCCATCCCGGCCTCGAACAGCAGCGGCACCTCGACCACGGCGGCCGGCGGGACCGGCCGCCGGGAACCGACCTCCCGGCGCCATTCCGCCACGCGCGCGCCCACGCGCGGCCACAGCAGCTGCTCGAGCCAGGCGCGCTCGTCGTCGGACGCGAACGCGCGGGCCGCCACCGCGTCGCGGTCGACCGCGCCGTTCGGCGCAACGTCCTCCCCCCAGCGCTGGACCACGGCATCGCGCACCTCGTCGGAGGCGTAGAGCTCGTGGACCACCGCGTCGGTGGAGAGCGTCGCGGCGCCCAGGCGCTCCAGCGCCTCCAGCGCCGTGGACTTGCCGGCACCGATGCCGCCGGTGAGGCCGATGAAGGGCACCACGGTGCCTCCTCGCGCCGGCCGCTCGGCTAGGCCGGCTGGTCGGACGGAGCGTCTTCCGGCGCCGCCGCCTCCGCCTGCGGCTCGCCGTTGGCCGACTCGGCCGGCTCGGCGGGGGCGGGCTCGGCCGCCGGCGCGGCTGGTTCGGGCGCCTCGGCCGGCGCGGCATCCGCCTCCGGCTCGGCGGGAGCGGCCGGTTCGGCCTCGCCCTCGGCCGGCGGCGGGACGTCCTCACCCGTGAACACGTCCTCGGAGAGCTCCAGCTCGGGGACGTTGTCGAGGTCGCCGGCGCCCTCGGCCGCGCCCTCGGCGGGAGCGGCGCCCTCCTCGGGCTCGAGCGTGCGCAGCGGCAGGTTCTGGCCCTCGACGCGCTTGATGGACAGCGAGAGCCGCCGCCGCTCGGAGTCGATCTCCAGGATGCGGACCTTGACCTTGTCCCCCTGCTCCACGATTTCCCGCGGGTTCTCGATGTGGTGGGGCGCCAGCTCGGAGATGTGCACGAGCCCCTCGACGCCGTCGAGGATCTCGACGAACGCGCCGAAGGTGACGACCTTGGTGACCTTGCCCTCGAGCTCGTCGTTGACGTTGTAGGTGTCCACGACCCGCTGCCAGGGATCCTCCTGCGTCTGCTTGAGGCCGAGCGAGATGCGCTGGCGGTCCCGGTCGATGTCGAGGACCTTGACCGACACGGTGTCGCCGATCGAAAGGATCTCGCTGGGGTGGTTGACGTGCGACCACGACAGCTCGGAGATGTGGATCAGGCCGTCGATGCCGTCGAGGTCGACGAAGGCGCCGAAGTCGACGATGTTGGAGATCTGGCCCTCGACCACGAGGCCCGGCTGCAGCCGGTCGAGGATCTGCTGGCGGACCTCCTTGCGCTCCTCCTCCAGCACCGCGCGACGCGAGAGCACGACGTTGTTGCGCGAGCGGTTGAGCTCGATCACCTTGCACTCGATCTTCTGGCCGAGGTAGTCGTCGAGGTGCGGGACGCGGCGGATGTCGACCAGCGAGGCGGGCAGGAAGCCGCGCACCCCGAGGTCGATGATCAGGCCGCCCTTGACGACCTCGATGACCTGGCCCTCGACCGGCTCGCCCGACTCCGCGGCGGCCTCGATCCGGCGCCACGCCTTCTCGAAGCGCGCGCGCTTCTTGGACAGGATCAGGCGCCCGTCCTGGTCCTCCTTCGTGAGCACCAGGGCGTCGACCTCCTCGCCCAGCTCGACCTCGTCGGAGGGATCCACGGACTTGCGGATCGAGAGCTCGTGGGCGGGGATGACGCCCTCGGACTTGTAGCCGATGTCGACCAGCACCTCGTCGGCGTCGATGCGCACGACCTTGCCGGTGACCACGTCGCCCTCCTCGAAGGGGATGATCGTGGCGTCGTAATTGGGGACGATCTGGCCGTCGACCTCGAGCAGGAGGCCATCCGACCCCTCGACGACCTTGGCGTCCGCCGGGGTGGTGGTGTCGATTGCAGCCATGAACGCCGAAGGTTAGCGAGCTTCAGTCGAGCGGCATCGATTGCCGTCTCCGTATCATCCGGCCACGATGCCGAAGCGAGCCACCAAGCGCGGCGCGGAGCGCACGCCCCTGTCCGGTGACTACGACGTCCTGATCTGCGGCGCGTCGTTCGCGGGGCTCGCCGTCGCGCGCGAGCTGACCGGCTCGGACGCCCGCGTGCTGATGATCGACCGCTACGAGATCGGCGAGCGCCAGACGTCGGCGTGCGGGATCCCGACCGTGTGGATGCACGCCATGGGCGTGGAGGACGCCATCCAGCAGACCTTCGCCTCACTGCTCGTGCACACGCCGCACGGCACGGTCCGCTGGGCGCTGCCCTGGTCGTTCTCGACCTTCGACTACCGCACGATGTGCGAGCTGCTGCGCGAGCAGTCGCCGGACGTGCCATTCGAGACGGCCAAGGTGGACGGGCGCACCGGCGATGTCGTCCACACCGACCGCGGCGACCTGCGCGCGGAGCTGATCGTCGACGGGCTCGGGTGGCGGCGGATGCTCGGCGACGGCGACAGCGTCCAGCCACCCGAGGCGCGCCTGTCGCGCGGGCTGGAGGTCCACCCGTTCGGCGGCGGCCCGGAGATGGAGCTCTGGATCGACCGCTCCTACGTGCCGGCGGGCTATGGCTGGAGCTTCCCCGCCGACGAGGAGGTGCGCGTCGGCGTGGGCTCGTTCGACCCGCGCTTCCACGTCAAGGAGCCGACCGTGCGGCTGGCCGAGGACGAGGAGCGCGACGCGGTCCGCTTCCAGGGGAACTGGATCCCGCACCAGATCCGCCCGGCAACGGGCGACGGCATCTTCTTCGTCGGCGACTCGGCCGGCCACTGCGTCCCCACGACCGCCGAGGGCATCCGCACCGCGCTGTACTTCGGCGTCGCCTGCGGGCGCGAGCTGCGAGCCGTGGTCGAGGGCCGGCGCACGAAGGCCGAGGCGCTACGGCGCTACCACGCGTTCAGCCGCGCGCACGCGTGGAAATTCGACTGGCTCCTGCGCGTCCAGTGGCTGGTCCCGCGCGTGCCGCCGCGGCTGCTCCACCTCGGGCTGCGCGTGCTGGCGCGGCGACGGCTGTGCCACTGGGCGTTCGAGCACTACCTCGGGATCGCGCCGCCGGAGTTCGTCGAGCCCGCGCCGGCCGCCGCGGCGGCCGAGCCCGCGCCGGCGCTCGCCGCCTGAGATGAGCAGGCTCAAGCGCGCCACGCTGCGCACCGGCGTCGGCGTGCCGCTGCGCGCGGTGAAGCGCCGGTTCGAGCCCGCGCACGTCCGGCGGGACCGCGCTGACCACGCGCGTCTGGAGCACCTGCTCGCGGAGACCCTGCGCCCGAACTCCAGCGCGCTCGACGTCGGCTGCCACGAGGGCGCGGTGCTCGCCGAGATCGTGCGGCTCGCGCCGGCCGGCCGGCACATCGCCTGGGAGCCGCTACCGGAGCTGTGCGCCCGGACGGCGGAGCGGTTCCCATCGGTCGACGTGCGCTGCGTCGCGCTCTCGGACCGCGCGGGGGAAAGAGACTTCGTGCACGTCACGTCCCTGCCGGGCTGGAGCGGCTTCCGCGCGCGGCCGTACCCGGGCGAGCAGCGCACCGAGACGATCCGCGTCCGCACCGAGCGCCTCGACGACGCGCTGCCGGAGGGCTTCGTCCCGGCGCTCGTGAAGATCGACGTCGAGGGCGCGGAGCTCGAGGTCCTGCGCGGCGGCATCGAGACGATCGCGCGCCACCGCCCGGTCGTGGTCTTCGAGCACGGCCGCGGCTCGGCCGACCACTACGGCACGACGCCGGCAGCGGTCTGGGACGTGCTCGACGGCGCCGGGCTGCGGGTGCACGGCCTCGACGGCGCGGGCCCGTTCTCGCGCGCGGAGTTCGAGGACGAGTTCGCCCACGCCGAGCGCGTGAACTTCGTCGCGCGGCCGTGAGCGACGGGCGCGTCTAGACCCGAGCGCCGACCTGCGCGGGGTCGCGGACCTGGATCCACAGCCCCTCGCTGACCGCGCACAGGGTGCCATCGGGGGCGTGGATCGCCGCGGCACCGAACGCCTTGCGGCCGTCCCGCGCCACGTGCCAGGCCATCACCGTGTGGGGCTCCCGCGCGCGCACGGGGGCGATGAGCCGTCCGGTCAGGCGCGCGAGCACGTGCGTAGGCGCGTCCGGGGGCAGGGCTCCGAACGAGGTCGGGCAATCGAGCGCAGCCCACGTGAACAGCGGCGTGACGGCGCCGTCCCCGTCGGCGAACTCGGCCAGCGGCGTCCAAGGCGCCGCCACCACGTCGCGTCCGGCGACCGGGCCGGGCAGCACCGCGATCGCCTCCTCCTGCGTGCGCTCCGGACCGCAGCCGAAGCAGGTCGGAAACGGGTGGCGGTCGCGCCAGGGGAAATCCACGGTCGCGCGTTCGGCGGCATCCAGCGACACGGGCTCGGGGACGTCGAGATCGAGCTCGGCCGGCGTGCCGTCCGCGATCCGGACCTCGCCGTCGTACAGCGCGACACCCCCGTCGGCGTCGCGCCGAACCTCCAGCGGCCGGTCCAGCGGCGGCGGGGCGCGCAGCGACACCGCGGCGCACGCGGAGTCGATCCGTTCGGCGACCAGGCCGCAGGCGTAGCCGCCCTGCGCCGAGTCCGGCGGCCCGTTGAAGCGCGGAGCGACGGAGACCGATTCGGGCACCGCGCTAGAAGCCGCGACGCTCCCGGTCCGGCCGGTCGACGAACCCGCCCGCGACGATGCGGCGCCATGCGTGCGCCAGCCACGCGACCGCGAGCACGAGGATGATCGCGGTCGTCACCGGCGCCTCGCCGGGCGAGAACGCGTTCAGCCCGAGCAGGAACAGGTACAGCACGACGATCGAGCCGACGATCGCCCAGCCCGCCGCCCAGAACTGGTACGAGCGGGCGCGCGCGCGATCCTCGGCGCGGCGGCCGCCCGCGCGGCGGTCCGCCTGCCGGCGCTCGGCGCGCCGTCGCTCCTCCGTCTCCTGCCCTTCGGGCAGTTGCACCTCGTCCATGTGCCCGCGATCGTAGCGCCGACCGCGGCGGTCCGGAAATTGGATATTCGTCGAGAACGGTCGGCGAAGCCGCCCGTTCACTCCCGCACGATCAGGAACGTCCCCGCGGCCAGCAGCGCGACCCCGAGCACGCGCAGCGCGGTGACCGGGTGCCTGGCCACCCCGAGGATGCCGAGCTGGTCGACCACCACCGCCATCGTCAGCTGGCCGGCGATCGTGGCGGCGGTGACGCCGCCCGCGCCGAGCGAGCGCACGGTGACGAGCACGGTCGTGACGTACGCCGCGCCCAGGAGACCGCCGGTCAGGTAGTACCAGCTGACGTGGCGCGCGTCCCCGATCGAGCCGAAGCCGCCGGCCGCGACGCCGACGATCCCGGCCAGCAGGACGGTGCCGATCGCGAAGGAGACGAGCGCGGCCTGCCAGGTCCCGACCGCCTTGCCCAGCACGGAGTTGATCGGTGCCTGGAGCGCGATCAGGCCGCCCGTGGCCGCGGTCAACAGCACGGCCAGCCCGCGGTCCACGCCTACTTGGCCTCCATCCAGTTCAGCCCGACGCCGGCGTCGACCACCAGCGGCGGGTCGAGCTCCCACGCCGCGCTCATCTCCGCGCACACCAGCTCGCGCGCGCGCTCGGCCTCGTCGGCCGGCCCCTCGAACAGCAGCTCGTCGTGGATCTGCAGGATCAGCCGCGTCCGTAGCCCCGCCGCGGCCAGGGCGTTGCGGCAGCGCACCATCGCGACCTTGATGATGTCGGCCGCGGTCCCCTGGATCACGGTGTTGACGGCCAGGCGCTCGCCGAGGCTCCGCGTCTCCCAGCGGCGCGCGCGCAGCTCGGGCACGCGGCGGCGGCGGCCGAACAGCGTGGTCACGTAGCCGTCCTCCGTGGCCTGCTCGATCGTCCGCTCCATGAACGCCTTGACCTGCGGAAAGCGCGCGAGGTAGGTGTCGATGAACTCCTGCGCCTCCTCCTTGGGGATCTGGAGGCGGTCGGCCATGCCGTATGCCGAGAGGCCGTAGACGATCCCGTAGTTGATCATCTTGGACTTCGAGCGCATCGCCGGATCGATCTCGTCCGCGGTCACGCCGAACACGGCCATCGACGTGGCGGTGTGCACGTCCTCCCCGCGCCGGAAGATCTCCTTCAGGACCGGCTCCTCGGCGACCTGGGCGAGGATCCGCAGCTCGACCTGGGAATAGTCGGCGGACAGGAGCACGTTGCCCTCCTCGGCGATGAAGCATGCCCGGATCTCCTGTCCCAGCTCGGTGCGCACGGGGATGTTCTGGAGGTTGGGATCGGTCGAGGACAGCCGCCCGGTCGCGGTCGCCGCCTGGTGGAACGTGGTGTGCACCCGCCCGTCCTCGCCGATCAGCGCCGGCAGGGCGTCGAGGTAGGTCTGGGCGAGCTTGGTCAGCTCCCGCCAGCGCTCGATCTTGGGGATGATCTCGTGCTCGTCGCGGATCGCCTGCAGGACGCGCGCGTCGGTCGAGAAGCCCGTCTTGCCACGGCGCTTGCGCGACAGGCCGAGCTTGCCGAACAGGATCTCCGACAGCTGCTGCGGCGAGCCGATCGTGAACTCCTCACCGGCCAGCTCGAAGATCTCGCGCTCGAGCGTCGCGGCGTCCGCCTTCACGCGTGTCGAGATCGTGGCCAGGCGCTCGGTGTCGAGCCGGCACCCGGCCAGCTCCATCTCGCGCAGCACCCGTACGAGGGGCAGCTCGATGTCGTTCAGCAGCGACTCGTGGCCGCGCTCGCGCAGCTGCTTGCGCTGCCAGGCCGCGAGCGCCGCCGTCAGGAGTACCTCGCGCGCGGTGGGGTCGTCCACCTCGGCCCCGAACCCGCGGTCGGCGGCGAGCTCGTCGAGCGGGTAGGCGCGGGCCGCCGGGTCGAGCAGGTAGGCGGCGATCATCGTGTCGTGCGCGAGGTTGTCGGGCACGGTGCCCAGCGCCTTGGCGTCGTGCACCACCACGGGGCGATCGCCGGCCGCCGCGACCACCGCCTCGGGCCCGTCGCTGTCGCCGACCAGCACGTTCGCGCCACCGGCGCGCGCGGCGAAGCGCCACGGCGTGCCCTCGGCGAACAGCGCGCCCTCCGGCACGTCGGGCGCGCGAACGGCCAGCACCAGCTCCTTGCCGCGCAGGCGCGAGATGTCCGCCGGCACGCCCTCGCGCAGCGTCGCGGTGAGCGCGCCGTCCCCGGCGGGCTGCTCGGCCGGCGCGGCCTCCTCGGCCGAGCCGAGGGCCTCCTCCAATCGGCGCAGCGGATCACGCAACTCGAACTGGCGGAACACCTCGCGCAGGCGCGAGCGGTCGGGCTCGCGCGAGGCCTCGGCGGCGACGTCGACGTTCACCGCGAGGTCGCGCTGGGCGGTGGCGAGCTGCTTTGAGACCCGCGCGTCCTCGGCGTGCTCGGTCAAGTTCTGCTTGCGCTTGGCGCCGCTGATGTCCTCCACATGGGCGAGGACCTCCTCCAGGGACCCGAACTCCTGCAGCAGCTGGGCCGCGGTCTTGTCGCCGATGCCCGGCACGCCGGGGATGTTGTCCGACGTGTCGCCCTTGAGCCCGATGAAGTCGGGGATCAGCTCGGGCGGGATGCCGTAGCGGTCGACCACGCCCTCGCGGTCGTACACGCGCGTGTCGGTGATGCCGCGCGACGTCGTCATGATCCGCACGCCGTCGTCCACCAGCTGGTAGGCGTCGCGGTCGCCGGTGACGACCATCACCGGGATGCCCTCCCGCTTCGCCCGCTCGCTCAGCGTCGCGATCACGTCGTCGGCCTCGTAGCCCTCGACCGCGACGTTGCGGTAGCCGAACGCGTCCACCAGCGGCTCGAAGTGCGGCCATTGCTCCTTGAGCAGGTCGGGGCGCGAGGTCCGCTGCGCCTTGTAGTCGGCGTAGACCTCCTTGCGGCCCGACGACCCTGCGTCCCATACCACCAGCGTGGCCTTGGGGCCGTAGTCGGTGAGGATCTTCACCAGCATCGACGCGAAGCCGAAGATCGCGTTGGTCGGCTGGCCCGTCGAGGTGGCGATCGACTCGGGCAGCGCGAAAAAAGCGCGGTAGACCAGCGAGTTACCGTCGATCAGGAAGAGCTCGTTGCCGTTGTCGGAGGCCACGCGTCTACTCTAGGCGCGCCGCCGACGCGGCTGCGGCCAGGGTCTAATATCCGTCGCGCTTGCAGCGCGTTCTTCCTGCGTCCGCGCAAGCCCTCTCGCTACCCACCCCACCGACGGTCGCCCGTGCCGCTCACCCCCAGCGCCCAATACAGCCTGATCATCCGCCTCGAGATCGAGCACAAGCCCGGCATGCTCGGCCGCGTGGCCGGCGCGATCGGGTCGGCCGGCGGCACGATCGGCGCGGTCGACCTGATCTCGTCGGACGACCGGCTGACGGTCCGCGACATCACCGTGGCGGCCGGCGACCAGGAGCACTGGGAGCGCATCGTGGCCGCGCTCAACACCGTCGACGGCGCGCGCGTGATCGACACGACCGACCGAACGTTCCTCCTGCATGTCGGCGGCAAGATCGAGCAGCAGAACAAGCACCCGATCCACACGCGCGACGACCTCTCGATGGCCTACACGCCGGGTGTCGCGCGGGTCTGCCAGGCGATCCACGACGACCCGTCCAAGGCCTTCCAGTACACGATCAAGCGCAACACGGTCGCCGTGGTGTCCGACGGCACGGCGGTGCTCGGCATGGGCGACATCGGCCCCGCCGCCGCCATGCCGGTGATGGAGGGCAAGGCGATGCTGTTCAAGGAGTTCGCCGGCGTCGACGCCTTCCCGGTGTGCCTGGACACCAAGGACCCCGACGACATCGTGCGCACGGTGAAGCTGATCGCGCCCGCCTTCGGCGGGATCAACCTCGAGGACATCTCGGCGCCGCGCTGTTTCGAGATCGAGGACCGGCTCAAGGCCGAGCTCGACATCCCCGTCTTCCACGACGACCAGCACGGCACCGCGGTCGTCGTCCTGGCGGCGCTGATCAACGCCTGCAAGGTCACCGACCGCCGTCTCGAGGACCTGCGCGTGCTCGTCGTCGGCCTCGGTGCGGCCGGCATCGCCGTGTCGAAGATCCTGCTCCAGGCGAGCGTGCGCAACATCGTCGGCTGCGACTCTCGCGGCGCCCTGCACACCGAGCGCGCCGACTACCTCGACGGCTCGATGCCGCCGATCAAGCGCTGGTTCGCCGAGGCCACCAATCCCGAACGGCGCGACGGTGCGCCGGCCGAGGTGATCGACGGCGTCGACCTGTTCATCGGCGTGTCAGGGGCGAGGGTCCTGCCCGCGCAGGCGCTGACCCGCATGAACCGCGACGCGATGGTGTTCGCGATGGCGAACCCCAACCCCGAGGTCGCGCCCGAGGAGGCCGCCCCGCACGTGCGGATCATGGCCACCGGCCGCTCGGACTACCCGAACCAGATCAACAACGTGCTGGCGTTCCCGGGGATCTTCCGCGGGGCGCTGGACGTGCGCGCGCCCCAGATCACCGAGCCGATGAAGATGGCGGCGGCCAAGGCGATCGCCGAGATCATCACCGAGGGCGAGCTGCGCGAGGACTACATCATCCCGTCGGTGTTCAACCGGGATGTCGCCGACGCGGTGGCGGACGCCGTGGCGGCGGAGGCGAAGGCGACGGGCGAGGCGACCGCGAGTGACGAGATCGGGTTCGCGGACACCGACACCCATCGGGTGCGGGCCGTCAACTAGGCATCGGAGGCGAGGGCTTCGAGCCGCTCGAGCAGCTGGGCGCGCTGCTTGCCCGTGGGCGGTGCGAGGCCGAGCAGGTCGGCGAACCAGAGGCCGTCCGCGGCGAGGCGGACGAGCGTGGCGTCGACCGGGTCGATCCCGTCGTCCTCCATCCGGGCCTGCCACGCCGCATAGCGGTCGCGCACGAACTCCAGCTCCTCGGGGCGGTCCACCGCCACCGAGAGCAGCGAGAACTCGACGTCGCGCTCGGCCGGCGCCATGCGCGTCATGTCGGACCCGCGCAGGAACGAGCGCGTCCAGCCGCCGACGCCCTTCTCCTCGGCGGCGGCCTCCTCGATCTCGACCTCGAACTGCTCCATCCAGTCGGCCACGAGGCCGCGCACCAGGTCGCGCTTGTGCGGGAAGTGGTACAGCAGCCCGCCCTTGCTGACACCGGCCTCGGCGGCGACGGCGTCGAGCGTCAGCGCCCGTGCGCCGTCCCGGCGCACCACGGCCGCGGCGGCGGCGAGCAGCCGGTCGCGTGTGGCACCGGTCGTCCCGCGGGGCGTCGGCGGGATCACGAGGACGCACCGCCGAGGTTGAGCCCGATCACGCCGAGGATGATCACCGCGATCGAGGCGATCTTCAGCGCGGTCGCGCTCTCACCGAACGCGAAGATGCCGACGGCGGCGATCAGCGCGGTGCCGGCGCCCGACCACACGGCGTACACGAAGCCGATGTCGAGATCCCTGAGGATCAGCGCGAGCAGCCAGAAGGACAGCGCGTAGCCCGCCACCACGACGATCGAGGGCGCGAGCTTGGTGAAGCCGTCGGTGAACCGCAGGAACACGGTGGCGACGACCTCGGAGAGGATCGCGAGGCCGAGCAGGACTCCGGAGGGCACGTATCGACTACACCGTCTGGACGGTAAAGTTTCGGATCGCGGCCGGGCGCGTAGAGTCGCAGCATGAAGGTCACCGTCACGGGCGCCACGGGGTTGATCGGCTCGCGCCTCGTCGGCCGGCTGCTCGAGCGCGGGGACGAGGTCACCGTGCTGTCCCGCGACCCCGACCGCGCGCGCGCCGCGCTGGGCGACGTGACGAGCGTGGCCTGGGACGCCGGCGAGGGCTCCGCCCCGCTCGGCGCGCTCGCGGGTCGCGACGGCGTCGTGCACCTCGCCGGCGAGAACGTCGCCCAGCGCTGGACCGCGGCCGCGAAGGAACGCATCCGCTCGAGCCGTGAGGCGGGGACGCGGAACCTCGTCGCCAGCCTGCGCGAGAGCGACCCGCGCCCGGCGGTGCTCGTGTCGGCGTCGGGCATGGACTACTACCCCCCGGGCGGCGATGAGCGCGTGGACGAGGGCGCCGCACCGGGGACCGACTTCCTCGCCGAGGTGGTGCAGGCCTGGGAGCGTGAGGCCACCGCCGCGGAGGAGCTCGGGATGCGCGTGGTGCGCGTGCGCACCGGCGTCGTGCTCGATCGCGCCGGTGGCGCGCTGGCCAAGATGCTGCCGCCCTTCCGCGCCGGAGTCGGCGGCCCGGTCGCCGGGGGTCGCCAGTACATGCCGTGGATCCACCTCGACGACCTCGTCGGGATCTACGTCGCGGCGCTCGACTCGGCCGACTGGTCGGGCCCGATCAACGCGTGCGCGCCCGAGCCCGTCACCAACCGGGAGCTCTCCAAGGCTCTCGGCCGCGCCCTGCACCGCCCGGCGGTCGCCCCCGTTCCCGCCTTCGCGCTGCGGCTCCTCTACGGGGAGATGGCCGAGATCGTCACGACCGGCCGGCGCGCGGTGCCCAGGCGCGTCGTCGAGCTCGGGTACGCGTTCCGTCACCCGGAGCTCGACGAGGCGTTGGCGTCGGCGCTGCGCTGAGCGCACGACACCCGCCGATCACGGCGTCAGTTCGCGTACGAGGTCGGCCGCCGGCCGGACGTCGTGGATGCGCGCCACGGTCTGGCCGGCGTAGAGCGGGTGGGTCTCGACCGTGGCCGCGGGCAGGTCGACGGTCGGCGCGGGGGGTGCAAGGTCGAGCGGTGCCGCGCTCGCGCGCCGGGCGAGCCTGAGCTGCATGGAGATCGGGGTGAATCGCGCCACCGGGGAGAGGAGGAGGTGCGCGGCGCGGACGGCGGCTGGACCGCGCGGATCGTCCTGCAGCCAGCGCCTCGTCGCTCCGTTGGGCATCACCCGGTGCGGCGCGCGCGGCCACGCCATCCCGAACAGCTCGGTCAGCACCGTCTCGCGGCCGTCGACGAGTCGACGCTTGTACTCGGCGTGGGCGCGACTCTCCTCGCTGGCGAGGAAGCGCGTGCCCGCGATCGCCGCCGTGGCTCCGGCGTCGAGGGCGATGCGCGCATCGGCCCGCTCCGCAACGCCGCCGGCCAGCAACACGGGATAGTCGGTTGGCACGGCAGCGCGCACGCGTTCCAGCAACTCCAGCGCGGGCTCGGTCCCGCGCACGTGCCCGCCGGCCTCGACCCCCTGCGCGATCACCGCATCGGCGCCCGCGGCCACGGCTGCCCGGGCTTCCTCGGCCGACCCGATCGTGTGGATCCACACGTTCATCGTGCGCCGCCGTGGGCGCGCCCACCAGTGCGTGACGATCACGTCGGCGGCCGCCGCCACCTTCCAGTGGTCGCGGCGTGCAATCGGCACGATGAGGTTGATCGCGAGCGGTTTGCGCGTGAGGCGCCGCGCCGCCGCCAGGTCCTCGCGCAGACGCGCCGGGCCGACGATGCCGATCGTGCCCAGCCCGCCGGCCTCCGACACCGCGGCGGCCAGAGCGTGGGAGGCCAGACCGCCTCCCATTCCCGCCTGGACGACGGGAAGCTCGACACCGATGCGTGACAGCAGATCCGGCACGCGGCCCGTCAGCCTAAGGCCTCGGCGACGACGTGACAGCATCCGGACGTGGGGATTCTGATGACCATCGGCGTCTACGGCTGGACGCCCCAGCGGTTCATCGACGCACTCCACGATGCGGACGTCCACCAGCTTCTCGACGTCCGCCAGCGCCGCGGCGTGCGCGGCAGCGAGTACGCGTGGGCCAACTCCGCCCGCCTGCAGGCCGCGCTCGCCGAGGCCGAGATCGACTACCGCCATCTCAAGGAGCTCGCCCCCACCACAGAGCTCCGCCGGCTCCAATACCGCGAGGACGCGGCGCGAGGTGTCGGCAAGCGCTCCCGGCAAGAGCTCGCGCCCGAGTACCGCGCCCGGTACCCCCGCGAGATCCTCGATCGCGTCGATCTCGCGCCGATCGTCGCGGCGATGCCCTCACACGGCGCGGCCGCGCTGTTCTGCGTCGAGCGCGATCCCGAGGCCTGCCACCGGTCGATCGTCGCCGCGCGGATCGCCCACGAATTCGGTATTCCCGTGAGGCATATCCTCCCCTGAGCCCATGGGACTGCTCCGACGGTCAAAGGCCGACAATCAGAGCGCCCGGCCCGAGTTCGACCTGGTGGCCTGGGCCGAGCGCCGCGGCCTGGAATTCCGGGGCGGGGCTCCGCAGGCGGGCTATCTCAGCGTCACCTGCCCGTGGAGCGTGGACGTCCTGTTCAACGTCGTGCGCGGGCACTGGCCCGGAGGGACCTACGGCGTCGTCTGCCACGAGGCGCGGATCTTCGAGCCCGGGGAGCGCGGCTGGTACTACGGCGAGAAGGCGAAGCGCAGCGCGGGCAGCAAGGCCGCCGGGGCGGCTGGGGTCGCGCTCGACGTGGCCGGTATTCCGAACCTCCTCGGCGGAGGAGGGAACTACCTCAAGGTCCCGTACACGTCCGCGGGAACGCGGGTTCCCCACCTTTCGACGATCACGGGCCTGCACGTCGCGCGGAGCGACGAGCGCTGCACGCCGGGGAGCTCGATCTGGCGCACCCGCGCCCTGGACGACCTCGATCTCCCCGAGGACTGGATCGTGGCCGTGCGCAAGCACTCCGACGACGCCGTCGCCGAGCGGCTCATCACGGGCCCCGTCCGCGAGATCCTCTCCACCGACCAGGGTGCAGGCTTCGAGCTGCGCGTGGAGTGGGGTCAGGTCGTCGTCTCACAGCAGGACTTCCTCGAGCCCGACGACGAGCTCGATGGACTCGTGGCCACGGCCGAGCGGTTCGCCCCCGCCGTCGGCGAGATCTGCGCGCCCGAAACCGCCCCGGAGCGGCCGCTCGACGAGAAGCTCCTGTCGCCGGAGTGGCTCCAGTCCGTCGCCGACCGGCTCGACGAGGCCCACACGCTGTGGCCGGTCGGCGCACGCCTCGAGCGGGTCGTGCAGATCGCCGTCGACCGCGGCCTGGCGGTCGAGGACCCGCGCGCGTTCCACCGCTCGTTCCCGCGGCTCAACCTCCCCGGCGAAGCGTTCGGGGTGCTGCGCGGGCAGCTGTCCGGCACGGCGCTGACCGGCCGCCTCTTGTGCTGCGCGGAGCGGCCGATGGTCCTCCCCGACGAGTACCGGAAATTCCTCACGGATCCCGGCGGCTCGGTCGGCTGCGACGTCGCGGTCGTGGCCGTCGACCCGACCGCGCCCTCGACCCTGCCCGAGGGCGCGGTCGAGGGCGACCTGCGCTTCGCCGTGGACGGCGGCGTGCTGACCGCCTGGCGCACCCGCCCGCGCTGGCAGGCCGACGGCGAGGCGCTCGACCGGTTGTCCGCCGACGTGGCGGCGCTCGTCGATCGGCGCGCCCTCAACCCATCGCCGAGCGGTTGAACTGCCGCACGGCCACCACGGTCAGCAGCGCCGCGAAGAGCGCCACCACCCGGAGGCTCAGCGCCGCCTCGGCGGTCGTGTTGCCCATCCCCCAGATGTCGTGAGGCCCCTCCCGCTGTGGTCGACGAGCCCGTAGCGCATCAGAGCGAGGGCGTGGGTGAGCGGTAGGACCTTCGCGAAGGCGGTCAGAGCGCCGGGGAGGGCGCCGATCGGGAACAGCGAGCCGGCGAAGACCCAGGGCACGATCGCGATCGCCGGGGTCGCGGCGATGTACGCCTCCTGCCGCGGTCCACGATCAGTTCGCGCGGCCCGCCCTCGTGAACGGCGCCGCCGGAGCGGTCGTCGCGCGCGACGGCAGGCCGCTCGCGGTGGCCGGCTTCACCGTCGCGGGCGGGCGAATCGTCGAGATCGACGTGGTCGCGGATCCCACGAAGTTGCGGGGCCTGGCCGCTGACTGACGCTCAGGCCGAGTCGCGCCGCCGCCGACCGAACGGTCCGTAGCGCTTCCAGGCCGAGTCGGGCTTGGCCGGCCAGAACAGCCAGATCACGACCCCGACGACGAACAGCAGCATCCCGCTCGCCAGCCCCGGCTTCTCGCCGTAGCCCTTGCGGTCCGACAGCCATGAGGCGACGATCGCCGACGCCAGCCAGGCGAACAGCAGGTACAGCGCGGTCGCTCCGATCAGGGCGGTGACGGTCATGTGCCGAGGTAGGCCCGCTGGACGTCGGGGTTCTCGCGCAGCGCCGCGGACTTGTCGGCCAGAGCGATCGTGCCCGTCTCGAGGACATAGCCGTGCGAGGAGTACTCCAGCGCGAAGTTCGCGTTCTGCTCGACCAGCAGGATCGTCGTGCCCTGGCGGTTGATCTCCGCGATGGTCTCGTAGATGCGCTCGACGAGGATCGGCGCGAGGCCCATCGAGGGCTCGTCGAGCAGCAGCAGCTTCGGGCGCGCCATCATCGCCCGGCCGATCGCCAGCATCTGCTGCTCGCCGCCGGACATCGTCCCCGCCTTCTGCTTCTCCCGCTCCTCGAGCCGCGGGAACAGCGTGAAGACGGTCCTGAGGTCCTCGTTGATCTCGGTCCGGTCGCGGCGCAGGTAGGCGCCGAGCTCGAGGTTCTCGCGCACCGACATCCGCTGGAAGCAGTGGCGGCCCTCGGGCGACTGCGAGATGCCGAGCTGGACGATGTCCTGGGGCGCGGTCGCCGAGATGTCGTTGCCGTCGAAGCGGATCGTCCCCGTGCGCGGGGGAGTGAGCCCGGAGATCGAGCGCAGCGTGGTGGACTTGCCGGCGCCGTTGGAGCCGATCAGCGTGACGACCTCGCCCTCCTCGACCTCGAGGGAGATGCCCTTGAGCGCCTCGATGTTGCCGTAGAAGGTGTGGATGTCGTCGACCTCGAGGAGCGCCATCTCGTCACTGCTTCCCCAGGTACGCCTCGACGACACGCTTGTCCTGGCGGACGGTCGGCGGGTCGCCCTCGGCGATCTTCTCGCCGTGGTCGAGCACCGTCACGCGCTCGGACACCCCCATCACGACCTTCATGTCGTGCTCGATCAAGAGGATCGTGAGGTTCCTCTCGTCCCGGAGCCGACGCATGAAGTCGGTCAGGCGCGACGATTCCTGCGGGTTCATGCCGGCCGTGGGCTCGTCGAGCAGCAGCAGCTTGGGGTCCGAGGCGAGTGCGCGGGCGATCTCGACGCGGCGCTGGTCGCCGTAGGACAAGTTGATTGCGAGCTGGTCGGCCACCCCGCGGCGCAGGCCGACGTACTCGAGCATCTCGAATGCCTTCGCGCGCGCCTCGCGCTCCTCGCGGCGCTGCCCCGGCAGCCTCAGCAGCGAGCCGAACAGCCCGGCGCGCAGCCGCGCGTGCTCGCCGACCAGCACGTTCTCCAGCGCGGTCATCGTGGAGAACATCCGGATGTTCTGGAACGTGCGGGCAACCCCGAGCGCGAGGATGCGGTCGGGCCGCTCCGCGGCGACGCTGTTGCCGTCGAACTCGATGGTGCCCGTCGTCGGTTTGTACAGCCCGGTCAGCATGTTGAAGAACGTCGTCTTGCCCGCGCCGTTGGGCCCGATGATCGAGACGATCGACAGGCGCGGGATCGAGAAGTCGATGTCGGACACGGCCACCAGCCCGCCGAACACCTTCGTCACGGACCTCGCGACGAGGAGATCGTTGGACGGCGGCTCGCCGGCGGCCGGCGCCGGCGTCGCAGCCTCGGCCACGCCGTCGCTCATGCCTTCACCTCGTAGAGCTCGGTCTCACCCGCACCGATGCCCTCCTCCAACTCGAGCTTGCGTCGGCGCTCGGGTATCAGCCCCGCTGGTCGCAGCACCATCATGATCACCAGCAGGAAGCCGAAGATCCCGAACGATAGCTGGGTCAGGTTGAAGTCCAGGCCCAGCTTGCCGGGAATGTCGTTGAAGAGGTCGGGGATCAGGTAGTAGTTGATGTAGGACAGCGAAAGCGCGCCGACCACGACGCCCCAGATGGATCCGAGGCCGCCGAGGATGACCATGGCCAGGACGAAGATCGAGAACGCGAACTCGAACGTGCCGGCATTCACGCTGTTGATGTAGTAGCCGAGGAAGGCGCCGGCCATGCCGCCCAGCGCGGCTCCGGTGGCATAGGCCAGCAGCTTGGTGCGCACGAGCGGAACGCCCATGCTGGCGGCCGCGACCTCGTCCTCGCGCAGGGCGATCCACGCTCGCCCGAGCCGCGAGTCGCGGAGGCGGAAGTTGACGAACAGCGTGAACACGACGAGCCCAAGCGCGACCCAGTAGAAGGGTCTGATGTTGGTGGCCTGGTTGAACTCCGCCAGGCCGGGCAGGGCTAACGGGTCCAGCGGGGAGATCGCCTGCTGGCCGTTGGTCAGCGTCGCGTTGTGCGTGAAGGGCACGGCGATCTGGTCGCCGTTGACCGCGATCGTGCCGACGATCTCCCCGAACGCGAGCGTCACGATCGCGATGTAGTCGCCCCGCAGGCGCAGCGTGGGCAGGCCGATGATGATGCCCGCGAGCGCCGTGAGGCAGACAGCGATGACCAGGAGGATGAGGAAGTTCAGGTGGATGCCCGCGGTGGGCGTGTGCGAGAGCGAGCTCTCCGCCGCCTTCCCCTGCACCAGGACGTGGACGCCCTTCCCGTTGTTGGCGCCGGAGAAGTAGTCGGACGCGAACCAGCCGGCGCTGTAGGCGCCGATCGCATAGAACGCGACGTACCCGAGGTCGAGCAGGCCGGCGAAGCCGACCACGACGTTGAGCCCCAGAGCCATGACGACGTAGGCCAGGGCGATGACCGAGCGGTCGATGAAGCCGTTGAGCGGGCTGAAGAACAGCGGGAACACGATCGCGAAGAGCAGCGCAGCGCCCCCGGCGATCCAGTTCGCGCGGCGGGAGTTCCTGAGCTCGGCGAGTCGGCTCATCCGGCCTCCCGCGTCTCCTCCCCGAGCAGGCCCTGCGGCCGGAACACCATGATCAGGATGAGGTAGGCGAACACGATCGCGGGCGTCCACTGCCCGCCGATGCGGTTGTCGCAGATCTGCTGGATGCCACCGATGATCAGGCCGCCCAGCACGGCGCCCTTGAGGTTTCCGATGCCGCCCATCACGGCCGCGGTGAAGGCGATCAGGCCGGCCCGGAAGCCCTGGTCGTAGCGGATGCCGGTTTCATACAGCGCGTACACCAATCCGGCCGCGCCGGCCAGCAGGCCGCCGAGCAGGAAGGTGAGCGAGATCGTGGTGTCCACGTTGATGCCCATGAGCCGGGCGGCCTCGGGGTCCTGCGCGGTGGCCCGCATCGCCTTGCCGAGCCGGCTGCGCGACACGAACGTGGTCAGCCCGATCACCAGCGGCGTCGTCACGCCGATCGCGAGCACGTCGGCGTTCGTGACCGGGATGCCGAGGAAGTTGAACAGCTCGTTCTGGGCATCGAGCAGGTCGACCACCCCCTGCTGCGAGCCGCCGAGCCACAGCAGGCCGACGTTCTGAAGGATGAAGGAGAAGCCGACCGCGGTGATCAGGGGCGCCAGCTTGGGCGCGTTGCGCAGCGGCCGGTAGGCCACCCGCTCGATCATCACATTGAGAGTGCCACACGCGACCATCGCCAGCAGCAGCGTCACCACCAACCCCAGCACGAGCCCCAGCGTTCCCGTCGCCAGCGTCAGCCCGATCGTGCCGAAGAAGCCGTACGAGATGAACGACCCGATCATGAACAGGTCGCCGTGGGCGAAGTTGATCAGCTCGATGATGCCGTAGACGAGCGTGTAGCCGAGGGCGATCAGCGCCCAGATCGCGCCGTTGGACAGGCCCTCGAACAGGTTGGTACCGAGGCGCGCGAGGCTGTCTCCGTTCGCCAGGTCGCTGATGCCGTAGTACACCGGCATCGCCGCCAGCAGCGCGATCAGACCGTACTTCGAGATGGCCTCCCGCAGCACTGTCCCGGCGCTCGGACGGGGGCTTGTGATGGTGGCGGAGGCTTCCAAACCTGTGGCCAATCGCTTCGAAGATCGGGGGCGGGCTCCGCGGCCCCCCAAGGGACCGCGGCGCCCGCCCGCTCGATCTCAGTTGTCCTTGACTACTGCGACTTGATGACCTGGTCGAACACCAGCTTGCCGTTGACGATCTTGTAGAGACCGTAATCGGTCAGCGTGGTGTCGCCGTTGGCGTCGATCGAGTACGTGCCGAGCACCGACTGGCGGTTCTTGGTCGCCAGCAGCTGCTTGTACACGCCCTCGCGCGAGACCTTCCCGCCGTTGGCGTCGGCGTCGCGCTTGATCGCGTCCAGGATCAGGGCCATCGACTCGTAGCCGTAGATGGCGTACGGGTCGGGTGCAGCGTGATACGTCGAGTTGTAGTTGGCAATGAACTGCCTGGCCGCCGGGTTGTTAGGGCAGCACGGATCCAGCGTCGCGATCGTGCCCTTGAAGCGGGCGCCGATCGCGGCCGGCAGGCCCTTCTGCGGGTTGGCGAAGTCGGTGAGGACCACGCCGTCGCCGCCGTAGAGCTTGATCGTCGGGTGTGCCGTGCCGACGTCCTTCACGGCCTGGACGCCGTTCGACTCGATCTCGCCGGTGAACACGAAGCAGTCGGACTTGATCGCCGCGGCCTGCGAACGGTAGTTCGCCGCCTTGGGATCAATGCCGACGTTGCCCTCCACCTTGAGGCCCTGCTTGGCGGCCGCCTGCTGGAGGTTGCGGGCCAGGCCCGTCGAGTACGTCGTCTTCGAGTTCCAGATCATGATCGACTTGCACCCGTCGTTCTTGGCCGCCGTCGCCAGGGCGGCGCCCTGGATGATGTCGGTCGGAACGACGCGCGCGTACGTGCGCTTGCCCGTCGGGTAGTACTTGTCGGGCTCACCCGGCTCCGAGCCAGGCTTGTTCGTGGTCAGGCCGACGTAGGTGTTGGACGGGCTGACCTGCGCGATGCCGGCCTGGTTGAGGATCGGCAGCGAGATCTTCGTCGCCCCCGAGTTGTACTCGCCCAGGTAGGCGATCGTGGTCGGATCGCTCACCGCCTTACGGGCGTTCTGGCCGACCGTCGCGTCGTCGGCCTTGCCCGCCGCCGCGGTCGAGTCGTCCAGGGCCGTGTAGGTGATCGTGTACTTGCCGATCTTGTTCTTGGGCGACGCGATGGCGAGCTTGGCGCCGTTCACGATTGCCTGGGACTGGGCGCCGGAAGCCCCCTGGAGCGGCAGGCTGGAGTAGATCGTCAGCTTGCTGCCGCTGATCTCCTTGCCGCCGCCGCTGCTGCTGCTGCTGCCGCACGACGCGGCGCCGAACGCGAGCGCGCAGGCGCCTGCTACGGCGAAAACCGAACGTGGCTTCAAAACGAGAATCCCCCTTCGAAACGCATTCGCGGGTACGGCCGCTGATCCTATAGCGCCCGCGGGGGCGCCGCACTAACGGTTGTCAGGGGCCGGGAGGCGTGAGCAGGCGGTCGAAGACGAGGCGTCCGCGCCGCACGCGATACGCCCCGAAGGAGCGCAACGTGGAGTCGCCCAGCGGGCCGATCGTGTACGGCCCGACGATCGAGTCGGCGCGCCGCAGCCCGAACACGCGCCTGATCACGAGCCTGCGGTCGTTGGCGTGACGGCCCGCCCGGCGGATCGCGCCGAGCACCACGCGCATGGCCTCGTAGCCGTACGCCGCGTAGGGATCGGGCGAGCGATGGAAGTAGTGGCGGAACCGGGTGACGAAGGAACGATAGGTCTGCGAACGGTCCCGCGGCGGGATGGACGGATCCACGAGACGGGTGGCCGCGGTGGCCGGGCCGAGCTGCTGGTAGAAGCTGGGCACCGCCAGCGCGTTGGGGGCGAACAGCTGGAGGTTCGGGGCCAGCACGTGGAGATCCGTCCACAGCGCCTCCGGGCGGTCGCGCGGGGTGCCGGCGAACAGGACCGCGTCGGGCACGGTGCGCACGATCTTCCTCGCCGCCGCCCCGTAGTCCTCGCCCTGCGGCACGATCGTGTCGTTCGCGACGACCCCGATGCCGAGCTGGGCGGCATCGACGACCACCGCCTCCGCCATCGCCACGCCGTAGCCGCCGCCGTCGTTGGCGACGTACAGCCGCGTGACGCCGAGCTCCTTCATGTACGCCGCCAGCGCGGCGGCCTGGCGGTTGTCGGGCGGCGCCACGCGGGCGAAGTTGCGCCGTGGATCGGGGTAGTACTTCTCCGGCTCGCCGCGCGTGGCGCCCTGGCGGCGCGTGAGACCCGCCAGTCCGTCGGCCGGGCTGACCTGCAGGATCCCCTTCTGGTCGAGCACCGGGATCGACACCGCCGAGGCGCCGGTGTCCATCTCCCCGATGTAGGCGATCGCGCGCGGATCCTGCGTCGCGCGGCGGGCATTGGCGACCACCTGATTGGGATCCCACCGCCCGGCGTCGCGAGTCGAGTCGTCGAGCGGGACGAGGTGGATGCGGTAGCGCCCGACGCGCGCGCCGGCCTCGGCCAGGGCGAGGCGCTCGGCGTCGTAGCTGTCGCGCGCGCGGCCGGCGAGGTACCCCTGGAAGGGCAGGCTCGTGTAGACGTTGAGGACCCGGCCGGGGATCACCGGCGGCTTCGGCGCGTCGGCACCGCCGCAGCCCGCGCAGCCGCCGACGCTCGCCGTCAGCGCCACGGCGAGCGCGCCGGTCCCCGCCCGTAGGCGCACCGTTACTCGCTGTCGCCGGGCAGAAAGTGGCGCAGGATGTGGGCGACGACCGCAAGCACGAGGATCGCGCCGGTCAGGAGGAACGCGTCGAAGGCCTTCGCGCCGATGCCCCACAGGGTGACCCACGCGACGAGCCCGACGGTGGTGGCGACGACCAAGCCCATGACCGGCGAAATGCTATCTCAGCGCTGCCGCGAACTCGCCCACGAGACCCGCCACGGCCGCGGGCGGATCGTCGGCCTCGGCGGCCGCCCGCACAAGCCGGCTCCCGACGATCACGCCGTCGGCGCCGGCGGTCGCGGCCGCCGCGGCCTGAGCGGGGGTCGAGATCCCGAACCCCACCGCCACCGGCACGTCGGCGTGTGCGCGCGCCCGCGCCAGCACGGCGGGGAGGCCGTCGAGCGCGTCGCGCTCGCCGGTGGTCCCCGTGACCGAGACCGTGTAGAGGAACCCGCGCGCGCGCGATCCGATCTCGGCGAGGCGCTCGTCCGTCGTCGTCGGCGCGACGAGCGGCACGAGCGCCACGCCCGCGAGGTCGCACGCCGCGAGCAGGGTCGGAGCCTCCTCCATCGGCAGATCGGGAACGATCAGGCCGCAGATGCCGGAGGCGCCGAGATCGCGCGCGAAGGCTTCCGACCCGCGCGCGAGCACCTGATTGGCGTACGCCATCACCACCACGGGCACGCTCGATGACAGCGCTCCGCCGACTCGCAGGACGTCCTCGACCGTCGCGCCCGCGTCCAGCGCGGCGGTGGCCGCGGCCTGAATCACGGGGCCGTCGGCGAGCGGGTCCGAGAAGGGCACGCCGAGCTCGACGAGGTCGGCGCCCGCCGCCGCGTAGGCCTCGCCGATCCCGCGCGAGGTCGCGAGATCGGGGAAGCCGCCCATCAGGTAGGGCATGAACGCGGCGCGCTTGCCGGAGTCGGCGAAGGCGGCGGCGATCCGCTTGAGGCCGCTGGGCCGGGCGGTCGGGATTCTCATCCGGGCGCCGCCTCGAGGCCAAGGACCTCGGCCAGGTCCTTGTCGCCGCGGCCGGACAGGCACACGAGGTCGAACTCGTCGGCCGGCGCGGGCTCCCGCAGCGCCCAGGCCAGGGCGTGCGCGGACTCGAGCGCCGGAATGATCCCCTCCAGCCGCGTCACGCGCCGGAACGCGGCCAGCGCGTCGGTGTCGGTCACCGCCACGTAGCGGGCGCGGCCGCTGTCGCGCAGGTGCGCGTGCTGTGGCCCGGAGCCCGGATAGTCCAGCCCCGCCGACACCGAGTGGGCCTCGAGGATCTGGCCCTCGTCGTCCTGCAGGATCGCCGACAGCGACCCGTGCAGGATGCCGGGCCGCCCGCCGGCGGTCAGCGGGGCGCCGTGGCGCCCGCTCTCCAGCCCCTCGCCGGCGGCCTCCACGCCGACCAGCTCGACGCCGGCGTCGCCGACGAAGGGGACGAACATGCCGATCGAGTTGGATCCGCCGCCGACGCAGGCGATCACGCGCGCCGGCAGCCGGTGCTCGCGCTCGAGCACCTGCGCGCGGGCCTCGTCGCCGATCACGCGCTGCAGGTCGCGGACGATCGCCGGGTAGGGCGCCGGACCGACCGACGACCCGATCACGTAGTGGGTGTCCTCGACGTTGGCGACCCAGTCGCGGATCGCCTCCGACACCGCCTCCTTGAGCGTGCGCGCGCCGGCCTCGACCGGCGCGACCTCGGCGCCGAGCAGGCCCATCCGCTGCACGTTGGGCTCCTGCCGGCGCATGTCCTCGGTGCCCATGTACACGACGCAGTCGAGGCCGAGCAGCGCGCAGGCGGTCGCGGTCGCGACGCCGTGCTGGCCGGCGCCGGTCTCGGCGATCACCCGCCGCTTGCCCATGCGCTTCGCCAGCAGCGCCTGGCCGAGGGCGTTGTTGAGCTTGTGCGCGCCGGTGTGCAGCAGGTCCTCGCGCTTGAGCAGAATGCGGTGGCCGGCGGCCTCGCTCAGCCGCCGGGCCTCGTACAGCGGCGTCGGGCGCCCGGCGTAGTCGCGCAGCAGCGCGTCGAGCTCGCCGCGAAAGGCGGGGTCGGCCCGGGCCTCGCCCCACGCCCGCTCCAGCTCGACGAGCGCGGGCATCAGCGTCTCGGGCACGTACTGGCCGCCGTAGGGGCCGAAGCGGTGCTCGACGGCGCTCACGTGGCCACCTCCACCGCTTCGCGAGCCGCCGCGAAGAACGCCTCGAGCTTGGCCGGGTCCTTGCGGCCGGGTTCGGCCTCGACGCCGCTGGCGACGTCGACCGCGTAGGGCGCGGCCAGTGCGATCGCCTCCCCCACGTTGGCGGGCGTCAGCCCGCCGGAGAGGATCACGGGCACCTTCGCGTGGTGGCCGCGCAGCAGGTCCCAGTCGAAGGTCTCGCCGGTACCGCCGCGCAGCCCGGGCGCGTGCGCGTCGAGCAGGTGGAAGTCGGTGTGGAACGCCGCGACGCCCCGCACGTCGGCCTGGCTGCGCACCTGCACGGCCTTCACCACGCGGCAGCCGGTCCGGCGCGCGGCCTCCGCGCAGTAGGCCGGGCCCTCGTCGCCGTGGAGCTGGAGCATGGTCAGGCCGACGCGGTCGGCCGTCGCGACGATCTCCTCGAGCGGCCGGTTGACGAACACCCCGCACACCTCGGCGCGGCGGTGCAGCACCGCGGCGATCTCCAGCGCGTCGGCCTCGGCGCAGGCGCGCGGCGACGGCTCGTGGAAGATCAGGCCGAGCGCCCACGCGCCGAGGTCGGCGGCGCGCTGGGCGTCGTCGAGGTTCGTCAACCCGCAGATCTTGACCTTGGGGGCCACCGCCCCATCGTAGGCGCTCGCCGCCGGTGCTACTGCTGCGGAACCGTCGACGGCCGCTGCGTCAGCGTGATCGTCGCGGTCTTGGTGCTCTTGTCGCGGATGTAGGTGACGGACACGGAGTCGCCGGGCTTCTTGTCCCCGATGGCCGAGATCACGTCGTCCATCGAGCCGACCGAGTTCCCGTCGATCTTCGTGATCACGTCGCCGCCGAGCTGGACGTTGGAGCCGTCGAGCGTGGTCTGGGCATCGCCGCCGCGGATGCCGGCCTTGTCGGCCGGGCTGCCGGGCGAAACGGTCTGCACGAGCACGCCGCTCGCGGCCGCGAGGTTCAGGCGGTCGAGCGACTTGTCGATCGTCACGCCGGTGATGCCGAGGTAGGCGCGCTGCACGCGGCCGTTCTGCTTGAGCTGGGGCAGCACCTTCTTGGCGGTGTTGATCGGGACGGCGAAGCCGATGCCGACGTTGCCGCCCCCGCCGCTGCCGCCGTCGCCGGTCGCGATCTGCGAGTTGATGCCGATCACGCGGCCGGCCGCGTCGAGCAGCGGCCCGCCGGAGTTGCCCGGGTTGATCGCCGCGTCGGTCTGGATCACGTTGGAGATCGTGAAGCCGTTGGGCGCGCTGATCTGGCGCTGGAGCGCCGAGACGACGCCGGTCGTGAGCGTGCGGTCGAGCGCGAACGGGTTGCCGATCGCGATCGTCGGGTCGCCGACCTGGACGTTGCTGGAGTCCCCGAGCTGGAGCGGCTTGAGCTTGAGGCCGCTCGCGTTGACCTTCAGCAGCGCGAGGTCGGTCGAGGAGTCCTTGCCGACGACCCTGGCGTTCTCGGTCTTCTTGTCCTCGAAGGACACGGTGACCTGCGAGGCGCCGTCGATGACGTGCGCGTTCGTGAGGATGTAGCCCTGGCGATCGACCACGAAGCCCGAGCCGGTCGCCTCGCCCTGCTGGTCCTGCGGGAACCCGAACGGGCTCTGCGTGCGCTGCACGATCTCGGACTTCACGTTGACGACGCCCGGGGCGTCGCGCTTGTAGATGTCGCGCGCGGTCAGCGCCTTGCCGTCGGCGACCGGGCGCGGCGAGATCGAGGACTGCTGGACGACGGTCTTGGTGTTGCCTCGCCGAGGTCGAGGGCGAGGAAGGCGGCGGCCACGACGACGCCGCCCACGAGGGCGGCCAGGAACGGGCTGGCGACGGTCTTCTTCATGGGGCCCAGCAGTGTGGTCGGCGCCCGTGAAGCCGAACTAAAGCTCCGTCGCCGAGATCTAAAGAGTCGTCGAGCCCGGCTCGGTGCTCTGCGCCCGGCCCGTCAGCTCGCGGCAGGCGGCCTCGACGTCGGGGGCGCGCATGAGCGACTCGCCGACCAGCACCGCGTCGACGCCGACGCGATCGAGCTCGTCCAGCTGCGCGCGGCTGGAGTAGCCCGACTCGGACACGACCGTCTTGCCGGCGGGCACGTCCGAGAGCAGCTCGAAGGTGCGCTCGATGTCGACCGAGAAGTCGGTCAGGTCGCGGTTGTTGATGCCGATCACGTCGGCGTCGAGATCGAGCGTGACGTCCAGCTCGCGCTCGTCGTGGACCTCGACGACGACGTCGAGGTCGAGCGCCAGCGCCTCCTCGTGCAGGCGGCGCAGCTCGGGCGGCTCCAGCGCGGCGACGATCAGCAGCAGCGCGTCGGCGCCGGCCGCGGCCGACTCGTACACCTGGTAGGGGTCGACGATGAAGTCCTTGCGCAGCAGCGGCAGGCGCGATGCGGCGCGCGCCTCGCGCAGGTCGTCGAGCGAGCCGCCGAAGTGCGTCGCCTCGGTGAGGATCGACAGCGCCGCGGCGCCGCCGCGCTCGTAGGCCTGGACGATCTCCCGCACGCTCGAGCCGGCGCGGATGTCCCCGGCGCACGGGGAGCGGCGCTTGTGCTCGGCGATCACCCCGATCCCCGGGACGGCCACCGCCTCGGAGAACGGGCGATCGTCGCGGCGGGTCGGCCAGCGCGCGCTCGAGCTCAGTCGAGGCACCTCGCGCCGCCGGCGGTCGACGTCCTCCCGGGTGGACTCGACGATGCGGTCGAGGACTCTCATGCCGGCGCCAGCTCGCCGGTGCGCGCGACGAAGCGCTCGAGCGCCGCCGCGGCGGCGCCCTCGTCGATGGCGGCCTCGGCCGCGCGGGCGCCCGCGACGAGCGAATCCGCGCGCCCGCAGGCGTAGATCGCGGCGCCGGCGTTGAGCACGGCGAGGTCGCGGGGCGCGCCGGCCTCGCCGGCCAGGATCGCCCGCGTGACCGCGGCGTTCTCGTCCGGCGTCCCCCCGGCGACGGCGTCGGGCCCGGCTGTTTCGAGACCGACGTCGCCGGGCTCGACCACGTACCGCTCGATGCGCTCGCCGTTGACCTCGACGACCTGCGTGCGTCCCGCCGGTGCTCATCTCATCGAGTCCGTCGTCGCTGGAGACTACCAGCGCCCGCTCGACACCCAGCTGCGCCAGCGCGCCGGCGATCGGTGTCGAGGTAGGCCGGGTCGGCGACCCCGACGAGCTGGCGGGTGGCGCCGGCGGGGTTCGTGAGCGGGCCGAGGAAGTTGAAGATCGTGCGCACCGCGAGCTCCTTGCGCACGGGCACGACGAAGCGGGTCGCCTGGTGGTGGACGGGCGCGAACATGAAGCCGAAGCCGACGTCGTCGATGCACTCGGCCACCGCGTCGGGCGGCAGGTCGATGCGGGCGCCGAGCGCCTCGAGCACGTCGGCGGACCCGCACCGGCTGGTGGCCGAGCGGTTGCCGTGCTTGGCGACGGCGCAGCCGGCGCCGGCGGCGATCAGCGCCGCTGTCGTCGACACGTTGAAGGTCGAGCGCCCGCCGCCGGTGCCGGCGGTGTCGAGCAGGTCGTCGCGGCCCGTGTCGACACGGCGTGGCGAGCGCGCGCATCGTGCGCGCCAGCCCGGCGACCTCGTCGACCGTCTCCCCCTTCGTCCGCAGCGCGATCAGGAAGCCCGCGATCTCGATCTCGCTGGCCTCGCCGGCCATGATCTCGGCCAGCACGTCGGCCGCCTCGTCGGCGCTGAGATCGGAGCCGGCGGCGACCGTGTCGATCGCCGCGGTGAGCGTGGCGTTGGGCATCAGGTCGCGCAGGAAGTTCGCGAGCAGGGGCTTCCCGGCCTCGGTGAGGACCGACTCGGGGTGGAACTGGACGCCCTCGGCGGGCAGCTCGCGGTGGCGGATGCCCATCACGACGCCGCCGCCCTCCGCCGTGCGCTCGAAGCAGTCGGGCAGATCGGGGTCGACCACCAGCGAGTGGTAGCGGCCCACGGTCAGCGGGTTGTCCAGCCCGGCGAAGATCGTGCGGCCGTCGTGCTCGATCGTGGTCGTCTTGCCGTGGACCGGCTCGTGGCGCACGACCGTGCCGCCGAAGGCCTGCGCCAGCGCCTGGTGGCCGAGGCACACGCCGAGCGTCGGCACGCCCGCCTCGGGGAACCGCCGCATCGACCTCGAGCGAGATGCCCGCCTCGTTGGGCGTGCAGGGCCCGGGCGAGACCACGACGCGGTCCGGCGCCGCGCGCGAGCAGCTCGTCGACGGTCGCGTGGTCGTTGCGCACGACCTCGACCTCGGCGCCAAGCTCGCCCAGGTACTGGACGAGGTTGTAGGTGAACGAGTCGTAGTTGTCGATGACGAGGACGCTGGTCATGCCCAGTCCGCCTGGTCGACGGCGAGCTCGATCGCCTTCAGCACGCCGCGTGCCTTGGCGACCGACTCCTCGAACTCGTAGTCGGGCTTGGCGTCGGCGACGGTCCCGCCGCCGGCCTGCACGTGCGCGACGCCGTCCTTGACCACGACGGTGCGGATGTGGATGCAGGTGTCGAGGTCGCCGGTGTAGGACAGCTAGCCGATCGCGCCGCCGTAGCCGCCGCGCTTGACCGGCTCGAGCTCGTCGATGATCTGCATCGCACGAACCTTCGGCGCGCCCGAGAGCGTGCCGGCCGGGAGCACCGAGCGCAGCGCGTCGATCGCCCCGACGCTCCTCGCGCAGCGTGCCGGTGACCGACGAGACGATGTGCATGACGTGGCTGTAGGTCTCGACCGCCATGAAGTCCTCGACCTCCACCGTGCCGTACTCGCACACGCGCCCGAGGTCGTTGCGGCCGAGGTCGACGAGCATCACGTGCTCGGCGCGCTCCTTCTCGTCCTCGAGCAGCTCGCCGCGCGATGCGCGCGTCCTCCTCGGCGTCAGCCCCGCGCGGCCGCGTGCCGGCGATCGGGCGCGTCGAGACGCGCCGACCCGACACGGTCAGCAGCGGCTCCGGGCTCGCGCCGGCGACCTGGAAGTCCCCGAAGTCGAGGAAGTACATGTACGGGCTCGGGTTGACCGCGCGCAGGCCGCGGTAGATCGAGAACGCGCTCGACCGGCGCGGACGCGGACCAGCGCTGCGAGGGAACGACCTGGAAGGCGTCGCCGGCGTGGACGTACTCGACGATGCGGGCGACCATCGCCTCGAAGGCCTCGCGCGGCATGTTGCTCTCGAACTCGGGCATTGCGCGTCCGGGTCCGGCGCATGGCTCGGCGCGCGGCACCGGCCCGGCGAGCCGCCAGCGGACGTCGGCGATCGCGTCGAGGGCGGCGGCGTAGGCGGCGTCGACGTTCGTCGTCGGCGTACACGTTGGCGAGCACGCTGACGGTGTGCTTGAGGTGGTCGAACACGACCAGCACGTCGGTCAGCATCAGCGCCAGGTCGGGCACGCCGACCGGATCGGGGTTGGGCTCGCCCAGCGGCTCGACCGTGCGGACGAGGTCGTAGCCGAACAAGCCGACCGCGCCGCCGGCGAAGGGCGGCAGGTCCTCCAGCGGCGCCTGGCGGTGGCGTGCGACCGCGGCCGCGGCGAGCGCGTAGGGGTCGCCGTCGTCGCCGAGCGACCAGCGCATGACCTCGCGCGGCCGGAAGCCGATGAACGAGTAGCGCCCGACGCGCTGGCCCTGCTCGGCCGACTCCAGCAGGAAGGCGGGCCCGCTCCTCGCGCAGCTTGAGGAACGCGGAGACGGGCGTCTCGCAGTCGTCGATGAAGGTGTGGCGCAGCGGGATCAGGTTGTGCTCGCGCGCGAGCGCGCGCACCTCCTCCAGCGACGGCGCAGACCGCGCGGCGCCTCAGCGGCGACGGCCATCGAGCACCCGCTCCGCGTCGGCCAGGCTGAGGCCGCGGCTGCGCAGCAGCACGGCGAGGTGGTAGAGCACGTCGGCGGCCTCCTCGGCGACGCGCTCGTCGGACTCCTCGCGCGGCGGCGCGGGCGACCTCCTCGGCCTCCTCCCGCACCTTCTCGCCGATCCGCGGCGGATCGGCGAGCAGCTCGGCGGTGTAGGAGCCGGCGGGCCGCTCGCGGGCGCGCTGCGTCGAGCGTGCGCTCCAGCGCGCCGCAGCGCCTCGTACGGCGCAGCGGGCTCCAGGTCGCCGCGGAAGAAGCAGGTGCGCTCGCCGGTGTGGCAGGCCGGCCCGGCCGGCTCGACCAGCGCGAGCAGCGCGTCGGCGTCGCAGTCGTAGCGGATGGCGCGCAGCGCCTGGGTGTTGCCGCTGGTCTCGCCCTTGTGCCACAGCTCCTGGCGCGAGCGGCTGAAGAAGTGCATCTCGCCGGTCGCGCGCGTGCGCGCGAGTGCCTCGGCGTTCATGTAGGCGAGCGTGAGCACCTCACCCGTGCGCCAGTCCTGCACGACGCACGGGACGAGGCCGCGCTCGTCGTAGGCGATCTGCGAATCGTCCATCGGTCCAGCGGATTCTAGGTGCGGACGAATTCGGCGCTACACGAGGGCGCCGGCTTGCGCGCGCGTCGCGTACGACGGGTGCGCCTGGTCGAGGTACCAGCCGAAGGAGCGGTCGACGATCGCCTGGCGACCCATGACGCGCAGCAGCAGCGTCAGCGCGCGCGGCGGCAGCGCCGGGACCAGTCGCTGCAGCTTCAGGGCGCGGCGGAAGGCGCGCGCGTGCCGCGCGCTGAACGCGCCGTAGCGCGCCAGCGCCTCCTCGCGGGTGCACTCGCCCGCGACCACCGCGCGCAGCTCGCGCCCGCAGGCGATACCGAAGTAGAAGGCGGTCCGGATCCCCTCGCCGGACAGCGGGAAGCAGTGGCCCGCACTGTCGCCGACGAAGAACACGCCGTCCTCGGCGGCGTCGCGCAGGCGGTGGGGGAACCAGTTCCCCTGGTAGCGCACGGCATCGCGGTCGAGCCGCCCGGCCAGCTCCACGGTCGAGTCCCTGACGTGCCGGCGAGGGTCGTACGAGCCGACGCCGACGCGCTGCTCGCCGGCGGCCGGGACGCTCCAGGCGTAGCCGCGGCGCACGAGCGAGCGGTCGATCCAGACGTCGAGGTCCTCCCCGCCGCCGTCGGGATGGACCTCGAGCCCCCGCGACAGCGGCGCCTCGGGCGGCTGGTAGCCGCGCGGCGCCAGCACGCGGCGCCAGCCGAGGCCGTCGACGATCAGGTCGGCGCGCAGGTCACCGCGGTCGGTCCGGACGACGTCGCCGCTGCGATCGTGCACCTTGGCGGTCTCGAAGCGCGCGTCGGACTGCGCGTACAGCAGCCGGCAGAGCTCGCGGTAGTCGAACGAGGACCAGCTCCACGGCAACCGGTAGCGAACCGAGCCGTGTGGCGTCGCGAAGCGCATGCACGGGATCTCCTGGCGGATCGATTCCTCCACGCCCATCGCGTGCAGCCACGGCGTCGGCGCGGCGCAGGCCGAGGTCGCGCGCTCGCCGATCTCGTAGCGATCCACCAGCAGCACGTCGCGCGCCGCTGCCCGCCAGCTCGCGCGCGACCGCCAGGCCGGCGAAGGAGGCGCCGCACACGAGCACCTCGGCGCGCTCCCCGTGCAGCGAGGTGCGCTCGGCGCCGCGCTTGGTCGCGCGGACGGTCATGCCGCCCGCAGCGCCCGCCAGGCCGCGCCGCCCAGCTCCCAGGGCGGGAGCGACGCGCGGTGTCGGAAGACGTCGAACCGGATCCGCTCGACGCGGTCGAGCACCCCCGCGTACACCGACCGCGCCAGCCGGATGGACGGCTGCACGCGCGGCGAGGCCGCCGCCACGGCCGCCTCCGTGCTCGCGAACAGCGCGCGGGCGCGCGCCGTCTCGCTGGCCATCAACGCGCGGAAGCCCGGAGTCGCCTCGCCGCGCGCGATCTCCTCCTCCCCCACGCCGTGGCGCTCGAGCTCGTCCGACGGGAGGTAGAGCCGGTCCAGCGCCCAGTCCTCGGGCACGTCGCGGATGAAGTTGGTGAGCTGGAAGGCCAGGCCCATGTCGCCGTAGGCCGCGCGCTTCGCCGCGGGCACGTCGAGCAGCGGCGCCATGATCCGCCCGACCGAGCCCGCGCTGCCCTGCATGTAGCGGTCGAGCTCCTCGGCGGTGGCGATCCGCACCGGCCCGCAGTCCACCCGCATCGAGCGCATGTACACATGCAGCTCCTCCAGCGGCAGGTCGTGGCGAGCGCCGGCGTCCACGAGCGCGGCGATCACGGGGTGCGACGAGCGCCCGCGCCTCAGGCCGTCGTCCAGCTCGCGCTCCCAGCGGTCCAGCGCGGCGCGCCGGGCGGCCGGATCGGGCGGCCGGCGCGGGCCGTCGACGATCTCGTCGGCCCCGCGCACGAAGCCGTACAGGGCGTGCACGGCCGGACGGATCTCGCGCGGCAGCCGCCTGGTCGCCCAGTAGTACGTCGGGTCGAAGCGCCGGTGCATCCGGCGGCATGCGGCGTAGGAGGACTGCAGCTGCGGGTCGATGTCGATCATGCTCCCACATCGGGATTCCATGCCCTCGATCTTCGACCGCAGCCTGATCTACGTCACGGGCAAGGGCGGTGTCGGCCGCAGCACGGTGGCCGGCGCGCTCGGCCTGGTCGCCGCCGCGCGTGGCCGGCGCACGATCGTGTGCGAGGTCGCCGAGCAGGGACGGCTGCCCGGAGTGTTCGGGCGCGAGCTCGAGGGGCCGGAGGAAATCGAGCTGGCCGACGAGCTGTGGGCGACCTCGATCGATCCGCAGGCGGCGCTGGAGGAGTGGCTGCGTACGCAGGTCGGAGGACCCCTCGTGCGACTGCTGGCGCAGAGCAGCGCGTTCCAGTACTTCGTCGCGGCCGCGCCCGGCGCGCGGGAGCTGGTGACGATCGTGAAGGTGTGGGAGCTGGCGCAGCGCGAGCGCTGGAAGCGCGGCGCGGAGGGCTACGACCTCGTGATCGTCGACGCGCCCGCATCCGGCCACGGCGTCGGAATGCTGCGGACGCCGAAGACCTACGGCGACCTCGCGCGGATCGGGCCGATCCACAAGCAGGCCGACCAGGTGATGCGGTTCCTGCGCGACCCGCGGCGCACGGCCTACGTGGGGGTCGCGCTTCCCGAGGAGATGCCCGTGTCGGAGATGCTCGAGGTCGACCTCGCGCTGCGCGAGCACGTGGGCGGCGGGCTCGAGACGGTCATCGTCAACGGTGTGTACCCGCGCCGCTTCGCCAAGGCGGACGTCGAGCGGCTCGCGGCGGCCGCGTCCAACGGCGCGCCCCCCGCCGCGCGCGCGGCCCTGCGCGCGGCACGCGGGGAGTACGCGTGGTCGCGCGGCCAGCAGGGCCAGCTCCGACGCCTTCGCCGCGCGGTCGACGACGCCGAGGTCGTCACCCTCCCGTTCCTGTTCGAGCCCGAGCTCGGCCGCGACGAGCTGGAGCGCCTGTCCGGCGAGCTGGACCGCAAGCTCGGCCGGGACTAGCCGGTCGGGGCGCTACTCGATGCCGAGGCGGTCGAGCAGCGACTCGTCGGCGCGCCAGTGGCGGCGCACGCGCACCACCAGGTCCAGGTGGACGTGCTCGCCCAGGCGTCGCTCGAGCTCGCGCCGCGCGGCCGTCCCGATCGCCTTGATCATGCGCCCGCCGGCGCCGATCACGATGCCCTTCTGCGACTCGGTCTCCGTCCACACGTACGCGCGGACGCGCACGAGGGCCTCGGTGTGCTCGATCTCGTCCACCTGCACCTCGACCGCGTGCGGCAGCTCCTCACGTGTGCGCGCGAGCACCTGCTCGCGCACCAGCTCCGCCAGCTCGACCTCCTCGGGCTGGTCCGAGCGGCGGTCGGCCTCGAAGTAGAACGGCCCCTCGGGCAGGAGCGCGACGAGGTGCTCGACCAGCGGCACGACCCCGGCCCCGGTGCGCGCGGAGACCGGGAAGACCTCGGCGCCGGGCCGCAGCTCGGCCGCGGCGGCGAGCGCGGCGGCGGTCTGCGCGCGGTCGAGCCGGTCGAGCTTGTTGACGGCGAGGACGACCGGCACCGGGGCGCGCTCCAGCGCCGCGGCGATGAAGCGGTCCCCCGGGCCGACGCCCTGCTCGCCGTTGAGCAGCAGCAGCGCGGCGTCCGCCTCGCCCAGCTCCTGCTCGACGCGGTGCTGCATGCGCTCGGTGAGCCGGTCGCGCGGGCGCTGGACGCCTGGCAGGTCGACCAGCACGAGCTGCCAATCCGGGCCGGTGGCGACCCCGCGGATGGCGCGGCGCGTCGTCTGCGGCTTGTCGGAGGTGATCGAGACCTTGGCGCCCACGACGCGGTTGACCAGCGTGGACTTGCCCACGTTCGCCCGACCGGCCAGCACGACGAACCCGCTGCGCGGGATCATTCGGCGACCCAGCGCAGGATCTCGGCCTGGAGCGCAAGCATCTCGCCGTCGTCGCGCTCGTGGTCCATGCCCGTCAAATGCAATGCGCCGTGTACGACCGCCGCGGGCACGTCGGCCGTCAGCTCGGGGCAGATGACCAGGTCCCCGAGCTCGAGCGGCCCCGCCGAGGCGGCCGGGGTCGCGCCGTCGACGGGGAAGGAGAGCACGTCCGTGCCCGCGTCGCGACCGCGGTGCTCACGGTTGAGCTCGCGGATGCGCTCGGGCTCGACGAACTCGACCGCGAGGTGCCCCTCTTCGACGCCGGCGGAGGCGAGCGCGAGCCCGCAGAGCTGCTCCACGTCGCCCACCTGCAGGCCGTCCGGGGCCAGCTCCGCGCCGATGACCTCGATCTCGAGCAGGGCTAGTGGACCACCTACTGAGCCCGCCGTCGGTCGGCGGGCCGGAGCTCGGGCGCAAGCCGTTCGGCGTGCTCGCCGTAGGCCTCGACGATGCGCTGCACGAGCTTGTGGCGGACGACGTCCTCGCCGCCGAAGCGCACGAATTCGATCCCCTCGATCGACTCGAGGATCTCGCCGACGACGACGAGCCCGGACCGCTGGTCGTTCGGCAGGTCGATCTGCGTGATGTCGCCCGTGACCACCATCTTCGAGTTGAACCCCAGCCGGGTCAGGAACATCTTCATCTGCTCCGGGCTGGTGTTCTGCGCCTCGTCGAGGATCACGAATGAGTCGTTAAGCGTCCGGCCCCGCATGAAGGCGAGCGGCGCGACCTCGATCACGCCGCGGTCGAGGTGCTGCGACACCCGCTCCGGGTCGATCATGTCGTTGAGCGCGTCGAACAGCGGGCGCAGGTAGGGGTCCACCTTGGCCATCATGTCGCCGGGGAGGAACCCGAGCCGCTCGCCGGCCTCCACCGCGGGGCGCGTCAGGATGATGCGGTTGACCTCGCGGCGCGACAGCGCCGCCGCGGCCAGCGCGACGGCCAGGAAGGTCTTGCCGGTCCCCGCCGGGCCGATCCCGAACGTGATCGTGCTCGTGCGGATGCAGTCGACGTAGCGCTTCTGGTTGACGGTCTTGGGGGCGACCTTGGTGTTGCGGTGCCGCCAGACGACGTCCTCGAGGATGCGCGCCGGCGACTCGTGCTGGTCGAGCGCGTTCGTGACGGCCTCGATCGTGCCGGGGGCGATGTCGTGGCCCTCGGCGATCAGGTCCGACAGCTCCGAGACGACGGCCTTCGCGGCCTGCACCGCGTCCTCGTCGCCGTCGAGCGTGACGATGTTGCCCCGCAGGTAGAGCTCGCAGTCCAGGTGCGTCTCGAGCGCACGCAGCACCGCATCGTTGGAGCCCGCAAGCTCGGCGGCCACGACGTTGTCGAGCTCGAGCTGCGCACGCATCAGCTGAGGGCCTCCTTGACCTTCGCCGACACGCGCTTGCCGTCGGCGCGGCCACCGACCTTGGGCATCAGCACGCCCATGACCTTGCCCATGTCGGCCGGCGTGGCGGCGCCCGAGTCCGCGATCGCCTCGGCGACCAGCGAGTCGAGCTCGTCGTCGCCGAGCTCGGCCGGGAGGTAGCCGGCGATCAGCTCGGCCTCGCCCTCCTCCTGGACTGCCAGCTCGTCGCGCCCGCCGCCGCGGAACTGCTCGGCCGCGTCGAGGCGGCGCTTGCGCTCGCGGCGCAGCACGGCGACCTCGTCGCCGTCGCCCTCCTTCGCGGCCTTCTGAAGCTCGGAGAGGACGAGCCGCAGCGCCGAAACGCGCTCTTTCTGCCCAGCCTTCATGGCGGCAGTCACGTCCTCTTTCACGCGCGCTGTGATCTCGGCGTCAGCTATGACGCGAAGGATAGTCGTCGGTCGTCAAGTGACCGAGGGCTGAGGAGTCGACGAGTGCCTGGCTGCTCACGAACCCGTCGGCGGTCCGCCGAGGAAGGCGGCGGAGGCGACCAGATAGGCGGCGACCACGGTCACGAGCACGGCGAAGCCGCGGCCCAGACGCCGCTGCGGGACCCGGCCCGCGAGCACGGCGCCGGCGACCGCGCCGCCCGCGCACGCCGCGCTCATCGCCATCGTCACCCCCGGGTCGAGCGAGCGGCCGGCCAGCAGGTGGACGACGAGCCCGATGATCGAGGTGGCCGTGATGATCGCCAGAGAGGTGCCGATCGCGAGGCGCATCGAGAACGCGAGCGCGATCGCCAGGGCGGGGACGATCAGGAAGCCGCCCCCGACACCGAAGAAGCCGGTCATGAACCCGATCGCCAGCCCGGCCAGGGCGTCGCGCGCGATCCGAAGCGGCGGGCAACCCGCCCGCGCTCGCCCATCGGTGGCGGCCTGTCCGCTGGCGTTACGCCAGATCGCAGCCGCGGCCGCCAGCATGACGAGTGCAAACCCGGCGATCAGCGCGTCGCCGCTGACCGCTCCGCCGGCGGCGGTCCCGGCGAGGATCCCCGGCAGGGCGGCCGCGGTGAACGTTGCGGCGTGACGCCAGCAGACGCGGTCGTCCCGGTGATGGGCGATCCCGCCGGCGAGCGCGCCGGCGGCCACGACCACGAGCGAGGCCGTGGTCGCCTCCTGTACCCCCTGGCCGAGCACGTACACGAACACCGGAACGGCGAGCACCGAGCCGCCGCCGCCGAACAATCCGACGGCGAGCCCGATGGCCAGGCCGAAGGGCACCGCCTCGAGCGCCACGGGGTCAGGCGTGCCCGAAGCGGACGTCGGGCAGGATCCGGTGCGCCCAGCGCGGCAGCCACCACGCGGCCGGTCCGAGGAGTCGGAGGAGCACCGGCACCAGCAGAAGCCTGACGAGGGCGGCATCGAGGAGCACCGCGACGCCCAGGATCACGCCCATCTCCTTGGGCGGCAGCGGGCCCGAGAGGGCGAAGGTGAAGAACACCGCCACCATCACGGCCCCGGCGGCGAAGATGACCCGGCCGGAGTGTGCGAGCCCGCCGACCATCGCCTCCTTCGCGTCCCCGCGCGAGCGGTCCCAGTGCTCCTTGGCCGCAGAGAGCAGGAACACCGTGTAGTCCATCGAGATGGCGAAGATCATCGCGAAGAAGAACACGGGCCCCCAGGCGTCGAGGAAGCCCTGGGACTGGAAGCCCAGCAGCGAGTGCAGGTGCCCGTCCTGGAAGATCAGCTTGGCCACGCCGAACGCCGCGCCGACGGCCAGCAGGTTGGTGACCACGCCGACCGCCGCGACCACCGGTGCCTGGAGGGCGACGAGCAGGAGCAGGAATCCCAGGCCGAGGACGACCCCGATCACGAGCGGCGTTCTGGCCGAGAGCGCCTGCTGCAGGTCATGGTTCTCCGCCGCGGCGCCGCCGACGAGGGCGCCGGCGGGCAGCGCCGCGCGAAGGCGCTCGATCGTGCGGCCCACCGCGGGGTTCGACGGATCCTGCCTCGGGATCGCCTGGATCAGTACGCGGCCACCTGCGCCGGTCTGCGGGGGCATCACCTGGGCGATGCCGCCGTCGCGCTGCGCCACCGCCGTCACCAGGCGCGCCTCGCCGGCCGGCGCCACGAGCTGAAGGGCGCCGGGCGCACCCGCGCCGAACGCCGCCTGCACCTGCCGGTAGCCCTCGCGGGACGAATCGCCGGGCGGGACGACCTTGATCGAGGGCATGCTGGTGTGCAGCCCGAGCACGGGCATCGCGAGCGCGAGGAGCGCCACGACGGCGACGGCGCCGTACGCGACGGGACGGCGCCAGAGCCGCTCCGCCCAGGCGGCGAAGCGGGCGGATCGATGCTCGCCCGAGTGGACCCAGGGCAGCGCGAGCTTGTCGACCTTGGGCCCCAGCTTGGCCAGGACGGCGGGCAGCAGCGTGAGCGTCGCCGCCAGCACGAAGATCACCGAGAGCATGATCCCCAGGCTCATCGAACGGAACGCGGGGCTCGGGACGAGCATCACGGCCGTCAGCGAGATCAGCACCGTCAGGCCCGAGAAGAGCACCGCCTTGCCGGCCGTGTCCATGGTCACCGCCGTCGCCTCCTGCGCGGACATTCCCGAGCCGAAGAACGCGCCGCGGAAGCGCATGACGACGAAGAGCGCGTAGTCGATTCCCAGGGCCAGCGCGAACATCAGGGCGAAGTTCATGGCCCAGATCGAGATGTCCAGCAGCTGGGTCCCCAGGTACAGCGAGCCGGCGGCCGCGACGAGCCCGAGGATGGTCAGCATCAGCGGCAGGCCCGCGGCGACCAGCGAGCCGAAGGCGAGCACGAGGATGGCCAGGGTCACCGGCCAGGAGATGACCTCGGACTTGAGCATCGCCGTCTTGTTGGCCTGGTTGAAGTCCGACCACATTCCCGGCGCCCCGGTGAGGCTCACGGAGACGCCGCGGGAGCCCAGCCGGCGCAGATCGCCCTTGAGCCGATCGGCCGCACGAACCATCTCGTTCGCATTGCGGGCCGCCCCGGCCTGGATCACGGCGGTGTGTCGGTCGGACGAGATCGACACGTCCGGGCGCGGCGGGACGACGGCGGAAACCGCGCGGTCTCTCGAGAGGACGGCCTCGGCCCGCGCGACGGTGCGCCGGAAGCGGGGCTCGTTGACCGTCTCGCTCGTCGACTGGACGACGACCATCAGGCCGTAGCTGCCCAGCCCCTGGAAGTTGCGGTCGATGACCTTGCGGGCGGCGACGGACTGGGAGCCGGTGGTCTCCCAACCGGCGCCCGACAGCGCCTTCTCGACACCGGGGGCGAAGATGCCGAACGCGACCGCGCCCGCGATCCACGCGACGAGCACGGCACGGAAGTGCGTGGCCGTCCAGCCGCCCAGGCGGCCGATGGGGCCGACGGCGCTCATCACGCGGGGCCCTCGCCGCCGCGATAGATCGCGGAGGGAAGGCCGAACAGACGCTCGACGATCAGCGAGACGGGACAGGCGCCGACGGCGACGTAGAGCCACTGGTTGGCGCCGACGAACGCGGTCAGCAGCAGGAACCAGGGCGAGACCACGGCGGCGAGCAGGGCGCTGGCGAGTGTGACAGTGCCGGCGAGCGCGAAGAGGACGCGCTCGAGCGGCCAGCGGCCGGCGCCCGAGCAGGTGCGGCCGAGGCTCATCGGCCCGTCCCCTGCAGGGCCTCGTCGAGCTCCGTCAACTGCCGGCGAAGCCCGCCACACACCTGGTCGCAGAGCTCGAACACGGACTCGTCGGCGATTGCGTAGCGAGCGAAGTTGCCCTCCTTCTCGCGCGAGACGATGCCCGCCTGGAGCAGGATCCCGAGGTGCTTGGACACGTTCTGCTGCGAGGCCCCGGTGGCCTCGGCCAGTTCCTTCACGGTCGCCGCGCCGTCACGGAGGCGGTCGAGCAGGCGGATGCGCATCGGCTCGCCGATGATGCGGAACCGGTGGGCGATCAGCTGCACGAGCGGCGCGGGCAGGGGATGCGGCACGGCGACCTCGGTCATGGACGGCATGATACTATACAACTCCTTAGTTGTCTAGTGGTGCGACCTTCCCTACACTCTCGGCTCGACGTGTCCCGCGATTTCGACGCGAATCGGGCCAGGCGACGTGAGCAGCCCCAGAGGGTTCCGACGCCGGTCGCCGGGGAGCCCGGACTATTCGTCGTCGACGCGACCTGGGGAACGATTGCTCCGATGGAGCTCGCGCCCGGGGTTCTGACCGTGGGCGAGCTCGAGGTCATCGAGCACATCGGCGCCGGCGGCGCGCTGATCGACACGCGCCAGGAGCACCTACACCGCGCGGGGACCATCCCGGGTGCGCGCGGCATCCCGCACCCGGAAATCCTCGATCACACCGGCACGCTCGAGACCGATCGACCGACGGTGTTCTTCTGCAACGGACCGCAGTGCACCGCCACCCCCCAGGCGGTGCGCGCCCTGCTCGACTCCGGCCACCCCGGCGCGCGCGATCCTCTACTACCGGGGCGGGATGCACGACTGGATCACGCTCGGCCTTCCCGTCGAGCCCGGGTCAGCGGTCTGACGTCGAGGAAGGATCGAGCGGTCGGGAACGTCCGCTCAGGAGAGGCAGGACGATCCATCGACCAAGGGAGGCTCTCGATGCACGTTTCCAAGCGGACGGCCATCGCGATGCTGTCGACGGCGGCGCTCGCGGGATCCGCGGCGAGCGCGGTGACGGCGACGGGCCACGGTGACAAGGGACGCGGAGACCACGGACGCCAGCGCGGCGCGACGCTGCTGGCGACGACGTTGGCGCCGAGCGTTCCCGGCGATCCCACGCTCAACGGCGTGGTGCCGGGCAACGCGCCGTGGGTGTTGCGGCGAGGCTCGGCGCGGCTGCGTCGGGACGGCCGGCTGCACGTCGACGTCCGCGGGCTCGTGATCCCCTCGCCCCCGGGCGACGGGACGCCGGGGCCGGTGATGACCGTGAGCGCCTCGCTCTACTGCGGGAACGACACCGTCGCGGTCGGCACGACCCCCGCCGCGATGATCTCGCGCAGCGGCGACGCGCGCATGGACGGCCGTTTCACGCTGCCGGCGAAGTGCCTCGCGCCGGCGGTGCTGGTCCATCCGAACGGGAACGCGGCGGCCTACATCGCCGCGAGCGGCTTCGGAGGCTAGAGACGGACATCCGGCCGTGATCCGGGGCGGCGCGCACGGAGCGCCGCCCTCGGCGCGGACCACACCCGGCTCCGCCGCCATGCTCGGGGGGCGTCGGATCGGGGTATAGAGCCTCCCGGTGACTGGTTCGAGCGCGACCGAGTGGGGCGCCGGGATTCGGATGCGGGGGCTGACGAAGACGTTTCGGGGCCCGCACGGGCCCGTGCGCGCCGTGCGCGACGTCGACGTCTCGGTCGCCCCCGGCGAGACGGTCGCCCTGCTGGGACCCAACGGGGCGGGCAAGTCGACGACGATCGACATGCTGCTCGGGCTGCTCGCGCCCGACGCCGGCACGGTGTCGGTGTTCGGGAGACCCCCGGCGAAGCGCGATCGAGGCGGGCGCCGTCGGGGCGATGCTGCAGACCGGCGGGCTGATCCGCGACCTCACGGTGCGCGAGCTGACGGCGATGATGGCCTCGCTGTATCCCGATCCGCTGGACGTCGACGACGTCCTCGCGTTGACGGGAACGGCCGGGCTCGCCGACCAGCGCACGCAGAAGCTCTCCGGCGGCGAGACGCAGCGCGTGCGCTTCGCGATCGCGCTCGTGGGCAACCCGGGGCTCCTGGTGCTCGACGAGCCGACCGTCGCCCTGGACGTCGAGGGACGCCGGGCGTTCTGGAAGACGATGCGTGAGTTCGCGGCCCACAACCGGACGATCCTGTTCGCGACCCACTACCTCGAGGAGGCGGACGCCTACGCCGACCGGGCCGTGCTGATGGCGCACGGGAGGATCGTCGCCGATGGCCCGACGACCGAGATCAAGGGCATGGTGGGCGGCCGCACGATCCGCGCGACCCTCCCCCACGCGGACATCGCCGAGCTGGAGCGACTGCCCGGCGTGAACGCGGCCGAGCGCCACGGCGAGGCGGTGGCGCTCACCTGCGCCAATTCGGACGCGGCGATCCGCGCGCTGCTCGCCCACCACCCCGACGCCCATGACATCGAGATCACCGGTGCCGGGCTCGAGGAGGCGTTCGTGGCGCTCACGGCCGTCGCGGAAGACCCCGAGCGCGAGGAGGAGGCCGCGTGAGCGCGGCGACGTACACCCGCTACGAACTGCTGCGCACGATCCGCAACCGGCGCTTCTTCATCCTGTCGCTCGCGTTCCCGCTGATCCTGTACTTCGTGATCGCCGGCCCCAACAAGAACGTGCAGAACTTCGCGAACACCGGGATCCCGGCCGCCCTCTACTACATGGTCGGCCTGGTGTCGTTCGGGACGATGGGCGCGATGCTGAGCGCCGGCGGCCGGATCGCCGCCGAGCGCGACGCCGGCTGGAACCGGCAGCTGCGCATCACGCCGCTGCGACCGCGCGCCTACCTGCGCACCAAGGTGCTCACCGCCTACCTCGTGGCCGGGCTGACGATCGTCGCGCTCTATGCGTCAGGCGCGGCCCTGGGCGTGAGCCTCCCCGCGGACCGCTGGCTGGAGATGACCGGGCTGATCCTGGTCGGTCTGATCCCGTTCGCGGCGCTCGGCATCGCGGCCGGGCACCTGCTGACGGCCGACTCGATCGGCCCGGCGATGGGCGGCGGTGTCGCACTGCTTGCGCTCCTGGGCGGGACCTGGTTCCCGATCACCAACGGCGTGATGCACGACATCGCGCAGTGCCTGCCGTCCTACTGGCTGGTCCAGGCCAGCCACCTGTCGCTCGGCGGGCCGGCCTGGGGCGCCACCGGCTGGATCGTCGTCGCCGCCTGGACCGCGGTGCTCACCCTCGTGGCGGCCCGCGCCTACCGGCGCGACACCGGGCGCACCTAGCGCGCGCGCCGCGCACGAGCGGACACGAGCGTGACGTTCGCCGCTGTCGCTCGTCTCGATGAGCGACGCAATCGTTGCGGACATCGGCGCGGCGATGGTCCCGGGCCCCCCAGGGCCATCGCCGCGTCGCGGGAGTTCACGCCCCGGTGGCCAGGCCGTCGACGACCGTGGCGCCGGCGGCCTCGACGAGCGCGCTCGGGGCGACGGCGAAGACGGTGTTGGGCGTTCCCGCCGCCGCCCAGACGACATCGTGCTCCAGCAGTCCCCGGTCGACGAGCACCGGCAGGCGCGTGACGTGCCCGAACGGCGGGACGCCGCCGATCGCGTACCCGGTGGCCGCCCGGACCGCGTCCGGGTCCGCGCGGCGCACCGCATCCACGCCGACCTGGCGGGCCAGGCCCGTCTCGTCGACGCGCGACGCTCCGTCGACGAGGACCATCGTCGGCGTTCCGCCCGCGTCGAAGACAAGGGACTTGACGATCTGGGCGACGTCGCAGCCGATCGCCGACGCCGCCTCGGCAGCGGTCCGGGTCGATTCCGGGAAGCCCCGCACGTCGACGTTCAGGCCGCTGTCCGCCAGCGCCCGGGCAAAGCTCGGATGCGGTGCCGGTCCGCTCATCGATCGTCCTTTCGCGAGCCCGTCTTCACGCCCCTCACCCGGGTACCCGCTCGGGACCCCATTCCAAGGGAGGAGCAAGGATGACAACCACCGTGGGGGCGCGGTACGCCTAGCCCGGAGCCGCCAGCTCGAACCGGCGCGTCCCGCTGAGGTCGACGTGCAAACGGTCGCGGGTGCGGACGATCGTCATGAGCACGCCCGTGCAGTCCGGGCATCGGAGGACGGCACCCGGCGCGTGGGCGTACAGCTGCACGGCGCCGATGGCGTTCGCCGCGCCGCAGTGGGCGCACGTCCCGATCGCCGCCGTCATCTCGACGGCGAACACCTCGGTGAGCAGCCCGGCGGCGGCGTTGCCGTCGAGGCGCAGGTCGGCTTCGTTCACGTCTCGCTCCCTCCGGTCGGGCCGAAGCGCTCGGTCCTGACGAGCGCGGGATCGTGTCCGAGCCCCACGAGCGCCTCGGCGGTCGCCTCGACGAACCCCGTCGGTCCGCACACGTAGGTGCGCGCGAGCTCGCCGGGGTCCCATGCGACCTCCGCGAGCATCTCGCGATCCACGCGGCGCGTGAAGCCCGTCCAGCCCGGCGGTGCCTCACGGGTCAACGTCGCCAGCAGCTCGAAGCCGTCGTCGGCCTCCGCCAGCTCCGCCAACTCGGCCGAGTACAGCACGTCGTCGGCCGCGCGCGCGGACACCAGCAGCCGGGCCGGGACATGGCTCGCGACGGCGTGCCGGTGGCGCAGCATCGCCATCAGCGGCACGAGCCCCGAGCCGCCCGCGACGAGCAGCAGCGGGCCGCCCTCGTGGGCGTCCCACACGAACCAGCCGCCGATCGGGCCGCGGAGCTCGAGCACGTCGCCGGGACGCATGTCGTCGACCAGGTAGGGCGAGACCTCGCCGTCGGCGATCCGCTCCACGGTCAGCGCGACCCTCCCCTCCTCCGGCGCCGAGGCGATCGAGTAGCTGCGCTGCGCCTGGTAGCCATCGTCCGCGGTCAGGCGCACGTCGACATGCTGGCCGGCGCGGTGCCCCGGCCAGTCGCCCGCGTCGAAGACGAGGGTCGCGGCACTCGCGGTCTCCGCCCGCCGCTCGGCGAGCTCCGCCACCCGCCACGCGGCGGAGCTGCGGACCCCCGGCGCCTCAGTCGCCCCAGTAGCGCTGCTCACGCCATGGATCGCCGCGGTTGTGGTACCCGTTGGACTCCCAGAAGCCCGGCTGGTCCGCGTCCATCAGCACGAGCCTCCGGATCCACTTCGCGCTCTTCCACAGGTACAGGTGCGGGACGAGCAGCCGCGCCGGGCCGCCGTGCTCGGGCTCGAGCGGCGCGCCGTCGTAGTCGAACGCGATCCAGGCCTTCCCGCCGGTGACGTCGTCGAGCGGGAGGTTGGTGTCGTAGCCGCCGTCGCAGATGCCGAGGACGAACTCCGCCTCGGTCTGGACGCCGTCCAGGAGGGTGTCCAGAGACACGCCGGTCCAGCTCGTGCCGAGCTTCGACCACGAGGTCACGCAGTGGATGTCGGTCGTGAACGTCTCGGTCGGCAGCGCGCGGAACTCCTGCCAGCTCCAGCGGCGCGGCGCGTCGATCTCCCCGTCGATCTGGAGGCTCCACTCCTCGACGGGGGTGTGCGGCGTCGGCCCCGCCGAGAGCACCGGAAAGTCGCCGACCACGTGCTGGCCCGGCGGCACGCGGTCCGCCTGCTGCGGGTCGGCGGCGGCGTGGCGCCGGCGAAAGCCGCGGCTGATCGGGGTCACGAGCTCGCCCCGGTGCCCGCGCGGCATAGGGCGCGGTCTTCGACGGTCACCACTGGCATGACTGGGGTCGGAGTCTCCTCCCTGTCGGGCCGAGCAGGTCCGCCACGCCGCAGCAGGCTCAGCCCGGTTGCCGGGAAGATGATGACGGACAGCAGCCCCGCGGCGATGAGTCCCGCCGCGCTGGCCTTCGTCACCACGCCCAGGGACACGCCGATCTGCGTCGCCGCGACGATGAACGGGAGCGACGTGGCCTGCAGAAGTCCGGCGATCAGCGCCCGCCGGCGGCCGATCAGTCCGCTGTAGAGCAGCGCGGGCAGCCCGCGCACGAGCAGCAGCGCGAGCAGGAACAGCGGAACCCGGGCGACGGTCGACGCGCTCGAGAAGAGCGCGTCGAGATCGAAGCGCAGGCCGCTGGTCACGAAGAACACCGGGATGAAGATGCCGAATCCGGCGGCCTCGAGCTTGAGCCGGAACTCAGGGTGGGTCATCCGTTCGTCGCGGTCGATGAGCGACAGGACCGCGCCGGCGGCGAAGGCGCCGAGGATGACCTCGAGCCCGACGTTCTCGGCCAGCGCCACGAACCCGATCAGCAGCACGAAGGCGCCCCGCACGCGGATCTGCGCGGTCGTGTCCTGCAGGCGCACGAGCACGCGCGACAGGCCGCGCCAGCGCTCGAAGCCCGCGATCGCCAGGCCGATGAGCGCGACGACCAGGCCGAAGACTCCGAGCAGGATGACCTTCCCGGTCGTGTCGGTCGAGCCCTCGCCCGAGAAGAACAGCGACAGGAGGATGATCGCGCCGAAGTCGGCGATCGAGGACGCTGCGATCACGAGCTGTCCGAAGTCCGAGCCGATGTTGCCGGAGTCCTTGAGCACCGGGACGATCACGCCCAGTGAGGTGGAGACGAGCACGATCGCGATGAACAGCGGCGACTTGACGAAGTCGCCGGCCTGCAGGGCGAGGCCCGCGACGATCCCGATCACGAACGAGACGGCGAAGCCCAGCGCGGTGACGCGGAGCACGCGACCGCGCAGGCGCTGGACGTCGATCTCCAGGCCGGCCAGGAACAGCAGGAACGCGAGCCCGATCAGGGAGAGGATCTGGATCGGCAGGTCGATCTCGACCCAGCCGAGGCCCGAGGGGCCGATCACGATGCCCAGCACGATCTCGAGGACGACGGCGGGAAGCCGCAGCCGCGGGAAGAACCCGAGCGCCAGCGGCGCGGCGAAGGCGACGACCACGACGATCAGGAGGTTGGAGAAGTGGATCTCTGGCACGCTGGCCGTCAGTCGTACCAACCGACTCGGGCGTTACGGGATGTAACGCCAAGCGGCCGTGTACGACTCACGGCTGATCGACCCCCGAATCGCGGAGGAGACACATGACGCTGAAGGCCGTCCTGCTCAACTGCACCCTGAAGAAGTCGCCCGAGCCCTCGCACACCCAGGGCCTCATGGACATCGTCATCGGCCACCTGCACGACCTCGACGTCGAGACCGAGGTGATTCGGCCGGTCGACTTCAACATCCCCTTCGGCGTCGACTCCGACCTCGGCGACGGCGACGAGTGGCCGCAGATCCTCGAGAAGATCCTCGCCGCCGACATCCTCATCGTCGGCATGTCGATCTGGTTCGGGGTGCGCAACAGCGTTTCCCAGATGGTGATCGAGCGCCTCGACGGGACGTACAACGTGACCAACGACGTCGGCCAGTACCCCATGTACAACAAGGTCGGCGGCGTGGTCGTGACCGGCAACGAGGACGGCGCCCACGCGGCGGCCGAGACCACCGTCTTCAACCTCACCCACCTCGGCTTCACCATCCCGCCCAACGCCGACACCTACTGGGTCGGCGACGCCGGGCCGGGCCCCTCCTTTCTCGACGCCGGCGGCGCCGAGCACCCCTACACGCTCAAGACCGCGGGCTGGATGGCGCACAACGTCGTCCACATGGCCCGCATCCTCAAGGCCAACCCGATTCCGCCGGAGGGGAACACCGTGCCCATGCCGATGATGAGCGCGATGGCCGACATGGCGCCGGGCCAGGAGAAGCGCATGGTCCCGTCGATCATGGAGGGCGACGGCGGTCGGGCCCGCCGCTGGTGGAAAGGGCTCAAACCCGGGCGCTGAATCGCCCCTTGACCGCGGCCCTCGCAGGGGCGTAGAACACATCCCCAACCACACCGAAGCGAGGGGAGAGCGATGACGCGCTACTACGTCGACTGTCGCGAGATGCCGAGCGAGAACAACTGCGATCTCGCGATGGCCGGCAGCGAAGAGCACCTCGTCGAGGCGGCCGCGACGCACGCGGTCACCGCGCACAAGCACGAGGACACGCCGGAGCTCCGGGAGGAGATCCGCAAGGCGATGAAGGAGGAGGTCCCGGGCGGCGCCCTGGCGTAGCGCCACTCCGCGATAGGCGCGGACCGCGCCGCGGTCCGCGCCGTCACGCGTCCCGGTCCCGCGCGACGGAACCCGTATGACGCCCTCCGCGCAGACGGCTCCGCTCGGCGCGAGCCCCACGCCGGTCGGTGGCGGCCAGGAGCTACTGGGTCTCGATCGGCTTCGGCGTGGCCTGGTTCGTCGTCGCCAGCCTCGCGTTCGCGCGCGTGACGAAGCGCCGGCGCGACCTCAAGCTGCCGGTCCGTGCAACGTTCGTCGTGACCGCGCTGGCGGTGAGCTTCCTCTTCTACTGGACCTCGATCCGCTCCACGACCGTGCACGAGCGCGTCGCCACAGGTACGCCGGCCAGCCACGTGCAGCCCGCGGCCGGGCGGCGCCGCGGAACGTCGCGCTCGAGCGCGGCCCGGTCGAGTCGCTCGCCCACGACGGCCGCGGCACGGCCACGGTCGTGCGGCTCGTCGGCGGGCGGCGCGTGCTGACGCTGACGAGCTTTGCGATCAGCCCGGGCCCGCAGGTGGAGGTCCACCTCGTCGCGGGCACCAACCCGCGCGGGCACACGTTCAAGACCCTCGGCGGTCTGGCCAAGGCGCAGCTCGACCCCGCGTGATCGTCCGAGGGCCGCGCGGCGATCCCGACTAAAGTTGGCGCCACATGGAGGAACGGTTCACCTCCGTCGGCGACGTCGAGCTCTGCTACGAGACGTTCGGCGATCCCGCCGACCCGGCCATGCTCCTGATCATGGGCCTGGGGACGCAGATGATCGGCTGGCACGAGGGCTTCTGCCGCGCGCTGGTCGCGCGGGGCTTCTTCGTCATCCGCTACGACAATCGCGACTCGGGGCGATCGACGCACTTCGACTCCGTGCGGCCGCCGACGCCCGGACAGCTCGTGCGGCGGCGCATCCCGAACCCGCCCTACACGCTCACCGACATGGCCGACGACGCGGCCGGTCTGCTCGACGCGCTGGGGATCGCGGCCGCCCACGTCATCGGCGCCTCGATGGGCGGGATGATCGCGCAGACGCTCGCGGTGCAGCATCCCGATCGGGTGCTGTCGCTCACGTCGATCATGTCCAACACCGGCAGCCGCTGGTCGGGCCAGGCCGCGGTCCGCCTGTGGCCCTATCTGCTTCGCCGGCCGAAGGCGGGCAAGGAGGCGTTCGTCGAGCGGATCGTCGCGGTCTTCCACGCCATCGGCTCGCCGGGCTTCCCCACGGACGACGAATGGCTGCGCGCCATGGCCGAGCTGAGCTTCGACCGCGGCGCCGACGCGACCAGCACCGCACGCCAGCTCGGCGGGATCGTCGCGTCGGGTAACCGCACACTCGAACTCCGCCTTGTCACGGCGCCGACGCTGGTGGTCCACGGCACGGCGGACCGCCTCGTCAGGCCGTCGGGCGGACGCGCGACCGCCCGCGCCGTCCCCGGCGCGCGCCTGCTGGTGATCGAGGGCATGGGCCACGACCTCCCGCGCGGGGCCTGGCCGCGGGTCATCGACGCGATCGTCGAGAACGCCGCCTGCGCGGAGCAGCGCGACCCCGCCCGCGCGGCCTGAGTCGCCACGCCGATCAGGCGACCTCGGCGATCAGCAGCCGGTACCCCAGGTCCATCTCCTCGCGCTCGAGGATCGCGGCGTTGCGCGCCGCCCAGGCGCCCGTGTCCAGGTCGTGGCGAAGCCGTTCCACGGCGGCGTCGACCTCGGCGGCCGGCCGGCGTGCGAAGACGGAGATGTTGCCGCGCACGGCCGGGTCCAGGTAGGCGTGCGGCCGGGCCCAGTAGGCGTGGAAGAAGCCGTCCCGGCAGTCGGCCGGGACCGGGACGGCCCGGACCTCCGTCGCGCCCAGATGCTCGGCGATCTCCTCCAGCGCCATGCCGGGGAGCGCGCGGAAGCCCGGCAGGAAGTCGCGGACCAGCCACGAGTCCCCGACCCGGGAGGGGTCGAAGGTGAACACGACCGCGCGCCGGCACGCGACCCGGCGCAGCTCCCGCAGGCCGCGCGCGCGGTCGCTCCAGTGGTGGTCGGTGAGCACGGCCATCGACGCGTCGAAGGCGCCGTCCGCGAACGGAAGGTCCTCCGCGAGGGCGCGCACGACCCGCGCCGAGCCGGGCGGGCGTTGCTCGATCATCCGCTCCGAGGGCTCGACGGCGACGACGTCGCGGTCGCGCGGCTCGTAGGAGCCAGTCCCGGCGCCGACGTTGACCACCGTGCGGGCGTCGCCGAGCGCCGCATGGATCCGCGCCGCGATGCGGGGATCCGCGCGGCGCGTGGCCGTGTAGCCGCCGCCGATCCGATCGTAGAAGTGCGTCATCGTGACCATGCTCCGCCACCGACCGAAACAGTTCAAACCGGGTCGAGATGCCCGATCGTCGAGGCGCCATGCGGAGGGCCTCGCCCGGATTCCACACGATCGCGCGGCCGATAGCCGCCTCTCCCCGATCCGCTTCGCGCTCGATCGCCGTCAGCCCCGGGTGGTGCAATGGGAACGGTTCCTCTCGGCAGGCCGGCAGGTCTAGCCGTCGCGCTCCGCGAGCAGCAGCGCCGTCCACTCACCGTCGACGCGGCGCTCGCGCTCGTCCATTCCCCTGGCGGCGAAGGCCGCCGCGATCTCGTCGGCCTGCTCGACGAGCAACCCGCCCGCCACGAGGTGCCGCGGCGGCGCCTCGATGCGCCGCGCCAGCTCAAGCAGCAGGGGGCGCAGGAGGTTGGCGACGACGGTCGGGGCAGCCGGGACGGCGTCCCGGCGTAGGTCCCACCGGCGCGCCTCGATCGCCACGCTGTTGGCCGCCGCGTTGGCCGCGGCGGCCTCGACCGCGGCGGCCTCGTGGTCCAGGGCAACCACGGGCGCCCACCCCAGCTTGGCGGCCGCGATGCCGAGCACCGCCGACCCGCAGCCCAGGTCGGCGAACGGCCCGCCGGACGGGAGCGCGAGCATCAGCTCGAGGCACATCCGCGTGGTGGCGTGGGCGCCGGTCCCGAAGGCCATGCCCGGATCGATCACGACGTCGATGAGGCCGTCGTCCCGGGCCGCCTCCCACGGCGGCCGCACCAGCAGGCGCTCGCCGACGACGACCGGGCGGTGAAACTCCCTCCACCCGTCGTACCAGTCGTCCGGGATGTCCGCGGTCTCGACCTCGACGAACGCCTCGCCGGCGGCGGCGCGCAGCGCGTGCAGCGCCGGCAGCTCGCCGGGGGCGCCGTACACCGCGAACTCGACGACGTCGCCCTCCTCGGTTTCCTCGACGCCGTTGGGCGCAAGCTCCAGCAGCTCCGCGAGGACAAGCTCGGCGTCGGCGCGGCGAACGCGGAGTGCCAGCCGGATCACGCCCGCAGCACGCGGCGCAGCTTGGCGAACACGCCCTCGTCGGAGCGCAGGTTGTCCTCCGTCAGCGTGCCGCTCAGGCGTTCGAGCAGCTCGCGCTGCTCGGCGCTGAGGCGGCGCGGGACGACGACGTTGACGATCACGCGCAGGTCGCCGGCCGGCCCGCGGCGAAGCGGCGGGAGGCCGCGGCCGCGCAGGGTCAGCGTCTCCCCCGGCTGCACGCCGGGCTGAAGCTCGATCTCCGCGGCGCCGTCGAGCGTGGGCACCTCGACCGTCGTGCCGAGCGCCGCCGCCGGCGCGGGCACGTCGACCGCCGTGACGAGGTCCTGGCCGTCGCGCACGAAGCGCTCGTCGTCGCGGACGTGCACGAGCACGTAGAGGTCGCCGGGCGGGCCCCCGCGATCCCCCGCGTGACCACGCCCGGACAGCCGGATCCGCTGGCCGTGCTCGATCCCGGCCGGCACGTCGATCTTCAGACGGCGGTGCTGCGCCGTGCGCCCGCGCCCGCGACATTCGGTGCAGGGCTCGCGCGCGATCTTGCCCTCACCGGCGCACGTGTTGCAGACGACCGCGCGCACCATCTGGCCGAACGGCGTGCGCGAGACCGAGCGCAGCTCGCCGGCGCCCTCACAGGCCGGGCAGGTGTCGATCGGCGTGCCCGGCTCGGCGCCGTTGCCCTTGCAGCGCTCGCACGCCTCGACCACGTCGAAGCCCACCTCGGCGCTCGTCCCGGTGGCCACGTCCGCGAGCTCGATCTCCGCCGTGACGGCGACGTCGCCGCCCTGCATCGGGCCCCCGCCACCGCCGCCGAATCCGAACACCCCCCCGCCGAGGAAGGCGTCGAAGATGTCGGCGAACGAGCCGAAGCCCTCGAATGAGGGCGCGTAGCCGCCGGAGGTCAGGCCCTCGTGGCCGTAGCGGTCGTAGATCGAGCGGCGCTCGGGATCCGAGAGGACCTCGTAGGCCTCGGCCGCCTCCTTGAACTTCTCCTCGGCCGCAGGATCGTGGTCGTTGACATCCGGGTGCAGCTCGCGCGCCAAACGGCGGAACGCCTTCTTGACGTCGGTCTCCCCCGCCTCGCGGGTGACGCCGAGGATCTCGTAGTAGTCGCGCGCCACGGAGCTCGGCTCAGGAGCCGTCGTAGACGTCCTCGACGAAGCTGGAGAGCTGCGCGGCCGCGTCCCGCACGGCGCCGATCGCGGTCGCATAGTCCATCTGCACCGGCCCGATCAGCGACACGGTCCCGAGGCTGCGCCGCGGCAGGCCGTAGGAGGCGGCCACCACCGCCAGCGTGCGCAGCGCCGGCGCCTCGTTCTCGCCGCCGATGCGCACGACCACGTCGCGCTCATCGAGCGCCGAGGCGAGGACGCCGAGCAGCGTGACGCGGCGCTCGAGCAGGGTCATCAGCTCGTTGAGCTGCGAGACGTCCTGGAAGCGGTGCTCGCGCAGCAGCCGCGCGGCGCCGTCGAGGTACAGCGTGTCCTCGGCCGTGTCGGCCAGCTCGGTGAAGGCCGGAGCAAGCCGCTCGAGGAAGCCCCGCTCGACGGCGCCCAAACTCGGGTCGGCGAGCTTCGACACGAGCATGCGCGCACCGAGCCCCATCCCCGTGAGCCGCTCGTTGAGGTACGCGGCGGCCCAGTCCGCGAGGCCCGGGTCGACCGGGGTCTCGAACGTGAACAGGCGCTTGGTGACGCCGCCGGTGGACGTGATCACGACGGCCATCACCACCTGGGGCTGGAGCACGAGCACCTCGACGCGGCGGATCGTCGAGGTGTCGATCGGCGGCGCGGAGACGAGCGCCAGGAGGCTCGTGACCTGGGAGAGCGTCTCCGTGGTCACGCGCATCGCCTCGTCGATCTCGGTCCGGACGAGGTCGAGCTCGAGCGAGCGGCGCACGGGGCGGGCCGGCAGGAGGCGGTCGACGAAGTAGCGGTAGCCGGTGTCCGTCGGCACGCGCCCGGCGGAGGTGTGCGGGTGGGCGAGCAGGCCGTGCTCCTCGAGCACCGCCAGCTCGTGGCGCACGGTCGACGCCCCCCAGGTGATCTCGGGGTCCTCGGCGAGCGACTTCGAGCCCACGGGCTGGCCGCCGGCCCGATGGCCGTCGACAACCTTGCGCAAAATCAGTTCCTGGCGCGGCGTCAGCACACCGAGGATGTTACGAGCCGCGTCCGAACCGCAGCTCCGGGCGCCTATATCGGGGACTCAGGCATAGTCGAGCTCCGGCCACCAGTCGGTGCCCCGGCCTTCGTGTGTGCGGTCGAGAATCGACCACAGGGGCCACATGAAGTCGACGTGCCGAGGGTTCTGGCCCGGCTCGGTGGGAACGAGCCACAGCTCGCTGCTCCAGAAGTGATGGATCGCTCCGTCCCGACGGACGAACGCCGTCGCCAGCGCGTACTGCCCGTCGGGGCCCTCGGCGCCGTAGTCGGCGTTGTAGGTCGTGTCCGCCGAGGACAGCAGGCGCGCGTGCCGCCAACCGCGCGTCTCCGCGTGCGCGCGGAACTGCTCGATCGGCGCCTTGGTGACGACCGCGAAGTTGATTCGCTCCGCGATGTGCGGCACCTCGCCGTCGACCGCGTCGATGATCGAGGTGCACAGTGGGCAGGCAACCTCGAGCGGCAGCCCGGCGTCGCCCGGCTTGAACATGAAGCTGTAGAGGAACAGCCCGTCCTTGCCATCCGTGAACAGCTCGGAGAGCCGGACCGGCTGCGCTGCGTCGGCCTCGCCGTCCCACCCCTCGAAGGTGTAGTCGGTCGGCACCTCGCCACCGAGCGGCAGCGTCCGCCGCTGCGCGGCCACCGCCTCGACCTGGCGGCGCAGATCGACCTCCGCCCGCAGGAGCTCGTCGCGCGCCCGACGGTACTCGTCCGACTCGCCCGGGAAGCGCGTCTCGTGCAGCGGACCCTGTGCCTGGGATGTCGTCATCCCGCCTCCTTCGTCGCTGAACCGGGGTGCAATCACGCCGCGACGCCGGCCGATCGTGACGTTCAACAGCCGAGTTTAATATCAGTGCGCCGCTGGTATTGTCAACAAGATGGTTGAAGGTTCTGGCACCCTGGATCGCGCGTACGCCGCGCTCGCCGACCCGACCCGCCGGGCCCTTCTGGTCGCCCTGCGCGACGGCGACGCCCGGATCAGCGATCTCGCCGCACCGCTGCCGATGTCGTTTGCCGGGGTGTCGCGCCACGTCGGGGTCCTGGAGGGCGCGGGCCTGGTGCGGCGTGAGGTGCGCGGACGCGAGCACTGGCTGTCCGTGCGGCCCGACGGCCTGCGTCGCGCCGAGGATTGGATCAGCGAGCAGTCTGCGTTCTGGGCCGAGCGGGCCGACGCGCTCGCCGACCGCATCGAACGGCGGCAGCGCAACGCATGACCGCGCTTCGCCCGACCTCCGCCGTCGTGCAGCGGGTGATCGGCGCGCCGCCGGAGGTCGTGTACGACGAGTGGCTGGACGAGGCCGCGCTCGCCGAGTTCATGTGCCCGCGTCCCGCAACGCCGAGGGAGATCGAGTGCGATCCCCGGATCGGCGGGCGTCTGCGCATCGTCATGGTCGATGAGGCCGACACCGGGTCGGTCGTCGTGCAGGTGACCGGGGAGTACGTTGAGCTGGACCGTCCCAATCGCCTGAGCTTCACCTGGAGCTCGGACCTCGGCGGCGGCTTCGACAGCGTCGTCACGGTCACGCTCGAGCCCCACGACGGAGGACGCACCCTGATGACCATCGACCACACCCGGCTACCGCCGGACCTCGTCACCGCGCACGAGACCGGATGGGCCAAGATCGCCGCGCAGCTGGACCAGCGGCTCCGCGCCGCGACCAGCGACTAGGTCGTGCGCAGCTCGGCCTCGGCGTTGCGGATGATCTGGTTGCCGCCCTGCTCGGCGACGGTGTCCACGACGGCCACGCCGTCGCGCACCTCGCGCACCGTGCCCGACACGGTGATCTCCTGCTCGGGCATGCCCATCCCGCGGAACTGGACGGCGAGGCGCTGCAGGCTGTCGGGCCCGCCGCCGGCCTCGGTCTGCGCGCGCGCCACCTGGGCCATCGTGTAGAGCCCGTGCAGGATGCGGCCCGGGAGGCCGACCTGTTTGGCGAACTCCTCGTCGATGTGAATCGGGTTGAAGTCGCCCGACGCGCCGGCGTAGCGAACGGTCAGGTAGCGGTCCGGGGTCACCTTGAGGTCGGGGATCGCGCTGCCCTCGGTCAACTCGGCCACGTCACACTCCTCGCACGATGTTCGTCCAGGTGCCGGTGGCGACGGTGTCGCCGTGCTGGTTGGTGGAGACGGTCTCGAACACGTAGAAGCCCTTGCCGGCGCGCTCGGAGATGTCCTTGACCGTCGCCGTGGTGGTGATCTCGTCGCCGGCGACGACGGGCTTGCCCCACACGAACTCCTGGCCCCCGTGCACCATCAGCGCCAGGTTGATGCCGACCTCGGGGTCGAGCACCGCCGGCGCCATCGCGGGCGCGCTGTAGACGACGGCGAACATCGGCGGCGCCACGACATCGGCGTAGCCCGCCGCGCGCGCCGCCTCGACGTCGAGGTGAACGGGGTTGGTCTCCCCCACCGCGTAGGCGTACTCGCGCACCTTCTCGCGGCCCACGGCGTAGGTCTTGGGCTGGTAGGTCTTGCCGGCGGCCGTGGTATCGACGGGCATGGCGGCGCGGGAGTCTAGATGATGGCCTGGAACGTCCCGCCGTCCACGGACCAGGCCGCGCCGGTGACGTTGCTCGCCTGCGCGGAGCAGAGGAAGACGATCACGGCGGCGACCTCGTCGGGCGTGCCCATGCGGCCGATGGGGATCCGCTCCCGCGCGGCCGCGAGCGCCGCGTCGCGGTCGATGCCCTGCCGCTCGGCGACCTGGTCGGCCATTCCGCCGGGCGCGGTCCACAGCGGCGACTCGACCATGCCGGGCGCAACCGCATTGACCAGGACGCCTTCGCGCGCGTGCAGGTCGGCGAACGCCCGCGACAGCGCGAGCTCGGCCGACTTGGTGACCGAGTAGGCGGCGTTGGTCGCCGAGGGTCGCTTGCCTGAGGAGGACGACACGTTCACGATGCGCCCGCCGCCGCGATCGGCCATCCGCGGGGCCGCCGCGCGCATGAGCCGCATCGGCCCCATCACGTGCAGCTCCCACTGGCGCTGCCAGTCGTCGTCGGTGAGCTCGTCGATGGTCCGGATCGCGCTGGTGCCGGCGCCGTTGACGAGGCCGTAGACCTCGCCGAAGCGCTCGCCGCACGTCTCGACCACGCGCGTTCCGGCGTCGGGCTCGGTGACGTCGGCGGTCAGCGTCTCGGCGCGCCCGCCGGCCGCCCGCGCCTCGTCCGCGGCCGCCTCGAGCGACTCGGCGCCGCGCGCGACGAGCAGCACGTGGGCGCCCTCGGCGCACAGCGCCCGCGCCGTCGCGGCGCCGATGCCGCTGCCGGCCCCGGTCACGATGCACGCACGTCCGGTCAAGCCGAGGTCCATTCCCGGCATGATGTCGGACAATGAAGTCGCACACGGTCTATCGCACGTTCCACACGGACCTGCGGCGCGAGTTCGTGCGCATCACCGAGGACGTCGCCGCCGCGGTCGAGGAGGCCGGCGTGCAGGAGGGCATGGTGCTCGTGTCGGCGATGCACATCACGGCCGGCGTGTGGATCAACGACGACGAGCCGGGCATCCAGGAGGACGCGCTGGAGTGGCTGGACAAGATCGCGCCGCCGAGCTGGCGGCCCCCCGCCGCCGAGGTCTCGCGCGAGCTGCTGCCGAGCGGCGGCGACTACCGCCACCACCGCGGCGGCGAGGACAACGGCGACGCCCACCTCAAGAACATGATCTGTCACCACCAGGTGATCGTCCCGATCACCGAGGGCCGGCTCGACCTCGGCCCCTGGCAGGCGATCTTCTACGCCGAGTTCGACGGCCGCCGCGACAAGCGGCTCGTGATCAAGGTGATGGGCGAGTGAGCGGGTCCGACGCGCCCGCGGCCCTCGAGCAGGCGATCGCGCGCTACAACGACGCCTGGAACGCCCACGACCTCGACGCGATCATGGCGATGCACGCGCCCGACATGGTGTTCGAGAACCACACCGCCGGAGAACGAGCAGTCGGCGAGGAGGCGCGCGAGCACATCGGGAAGATCTTCCACACCTGGCCCGACATCGAGTTCTCGACCCGCCGGCTGTACGTGCGCGACGGCCTCGTCGTGCAGGAGTGGACCGCCACCGCCACCCACGCCAACCGCATGCAGCGCGGCGAGTTGGTTGCCGAGCCGAGCGGTCGCAAGCTGTCCTGGAACGGCATGGACATCATCCCGTTCGAGGGCGGGCTGGTGAAGCGCAAGGACGTGTACTCGGACTCCGTGTCGATCCTGCGCCAGCTCGAGCTGATCTCCTAGGCGGCGACGTGAGCGCGTGGCGACACGTGCGCGCGATCGGGCTCCTGCCCGGGGTGGTGACGCTGGCCGTCCCGGCGATCATCGTGTGGACCGGCGACGCGGTCCACGTCGGCTGGGGCCTCGCGGCCGGCCTCGCATGGGTCCCGATGCTCGCGGGTGCAGGACTGATCGGGCTCGGGCTGCTGTTCATCGTTCGCACGGTCGCGCTGTTCGCCTCGGTCGGCCAGGGCACGCTCGCCCCGTGGGACCCGACGTCGCGACTCGTCGTGCGCGGGCCCTACCGGCACGTACGCAACCCGATGATCAGCGGCGTGCTCTGCATCCTGCTCGGCGAGGCCGCGCTGCTCGGCTCGGTCTCCCTGTTGATCTGGTTCGGCGCGGTCTTTGCCGTCAACGCGATCTACATGCCGCTGGTCGAGGAGCCCGGCCTGGCCCGCCGCTTCGGCTCGGACTACGAGGCCTACCGTGCGCATGTCCGCCGCTGGGTGCCGAGCGCGCGGCCCTGGGACCCGCCGGCCTAGCCCTCGTCGCCCAGCTCGAGCACCGCCAGGAACGCCTCCTGGGGCACCTCGATGCGGCCGACCTGCTTCATCCGCTGCTTGCCCTCCTTCTGCTTCTCGAGCAGCTTGCGCTTGCGGCGTGATGTCGCCGCCGTAGCACTTGGCGATCACGTCCTTGCGGAACGGCCTTGACCGTCTCGCGGGCGACGACGTTCGAGCCGATCGCCGCCTGGATCGGGACGTCGTACTGCTGGCGCGGGATCTTCGCTTGCGCAGCTTCTCGGCCAGGCCGCGGCCGACCTCGTAGGCCTTGTCGCGGTGCACGACCATCGACAGCGCGTCCACCGGGTCGCCGGCGAGCAGGATGTCGAGCTTGACGAGGTCGGACGCGCGCAGCCCGATCAGCTCGTAGTCGAGCGAGGCGTAGCCGCGCGTGCGCGACTTCAGCTGGTCGAAGAAGTCGAGCACGATCTCGGCGAGCGGCAGGTCGTAGGTGAGCTGCACGCGCTCGGTCGAGAGGTAGTGCATGCCGGCGTGACTGCCGCGGCGCTCCTGGCAGAGCTCCATCACCGGCCCGACGTACTCCTTCGGGCAGAGGATCGACGCGCGGATGTAGGGCTCGCGGATCTCCTCGATCCGCGCCGGGTCGGGCATGTCGGTCGGGTTGTGGACGGCCACGACGTCGCCGTCGGTCAGCGTCACCTCGAACTCGACCGTCGGCATCGTCGCCAGCAGCTCGAGGTCGTACTCGCGCTCCAGGCGCTCGCGCACGATGTCCATGTGCAGCAGGCCGAGGAAGCCGCAGCGGAAGCCGAAGCCGAGCGCGTCGGAGGTCTCGGGCTCCCACGACAGCGCGGCGTCGTTGAGCGCGAGCTTCTCCAGCGCGTCGCGCAGCTCGGGGAAGTGGTCGGAGTCGATCGGGAACAGCCCGCAGAAGACCATCGGCTTGACCTCGCGGTAGCCGGGCAGCGGCTCGGTCGCCGGCCGCGGCCGCGGTGGTCAGCGTGTCGCCGACGCGCAGCTTCGTGACGTCCTTGACGCCCGGTGATCAGGTAGCCGACCTCGCCCGGGCCGAGCGCGTCGACCGGCGTCATCTGCGGCGTGAAGAAGCCGATGTCGTCGATGTCGGCCTCGGTCCCGGTCGGCCATCGCGCGGATCGCCGTCGCCCTTGCTGAAGCGCGCCGTCGACGACGCGGACGTAGGCGATCACCCCGCGGTACTGGTCGAACTCCGAGTCGAAGATCAGCGCGCGCGGCGGCGCGTCGGGGTCGCCCTCGGGCGGCGGGCACGCGCGCGATCAGCTCCTCGAGCACCTCCGCGCACCCCCTCCCCCGTCTTGGCGCTGATGCGCAGCACGTCGTCGGCCGGCTCGCCGAGCAGCTCGGCGATCTCCTCGCCGACGCGCTCGGGCTCGGCGCCGGGCAGGTCGATCTTGTTCAGGCACGGGATCAGCTCGAGCCCGGACTCGACCGCCAGGTAGGTGTTGGCGAGCGTCTGCGCCTCCACGCCCTGGGACGGCGTCGACCACCAGCAGCGCGCCCTCGCAGGCGGCCAGCGAGCGCGACACCTCGTAGGTGAAGTCGACGTGGCCCGGCGTGTCGATCAGGTGCAGCTGGTAGGTCTCGCCGTCGCGCGCCTCGTAGAACACGCGCACGGCCTGCGCCTTGATCGTGATCCCGCGCTCGCGCTCGAGGTCCATCGAGTCGAGCAGCTGCGGGCGCTGCTTGCGCGGGTCCACGGTGTGCGGTGAGCTCGAGGATGCGATCGGCCAGCGTCGACTTCCCGTGGTCGATGTGGGCGATGATCGAGAAGTTGCGGATGTGCTGCTGGTCGGCCATGTCGGCCGCCACAGGTTAGGGCGGCCGCGCGCCCGCCGCTGGCGGCCCGGAAGCGGCGCTGCACCAGCTCGCGGATCTGGTGCGCCTCCGGCACGTGCATCGCGGTCACGGCCGCCGCGTAGACGGTGAAGCCCGGCCGCGATCCCGCGCCAACACGGACACGATCTGCGCCGACCAGCGAGCGCCCGAGCGCGTGGTCGAGCCCGTACCAGACGCCGTACGTGACCACGCGCGAGCAGCACCGACGCGACCGAGGACCTGCGCCGTCACGATCATGCGCGTGCGCCGGCCCTCGAGCGCCGTGCAGCTGCGCGGCGCAGGAGTACGCCTGCCCGAGCCGTCATCCCGAGCGTTGCCGACCACCGTGCCGATCACCAGCGCCGGCGATGCCCGAACGGCTTGTAGAGCGCGAGCGACACGCGCGACGTTGACCGCCGACGTTGCGGCGGCGAGCGCGGTCGGCCGCCACGGCCGCTGGAGCGAGAAGAACGTGCGCGTGAGCAGCAGGTTGACGCCGCTGAGCGGCAGCGAGAAGCGAGAACCAGAACAGCGCCTCGGAGACCTGCGTCGGTCGAGGACGTCCCGAACGCGCCGCGCTGGTAGACAGCCGCGTGATCGGCGTCGCGAGCACCACGTGAGCACGGCCGCGGGGATCAGCAGCAGGAAGATCTGGCGCATGCCGTTGCGCGCATCGTCGCTCCGCAGGCCGGTCGAGGTCGCCGCGCGCGGCGAAGCGCGCGAGCGTCGGGAACAGCACCGTCGCCAGCGCGACGCTGAACATGCCCTGCGGCAGCATGTAGATGCGGAAGGCGGCGTCGATCGCGCGCGGCGCCTGGTCGGAGACGAGCGAGCCGAGCGTCGAGTTGATCAGCGAGGTCGAAGTTGATGACGCCGAGCGCCGATCGTCACCGGCAGCATCAGCTTCAGCACCTGCTCGACGCGCGGGTCGCGCCAGTCGAAGCTGACAGTGAAGCCGGAACCCGAGCGTGGCAGCAGGACGGGCAGCGCGCAGCAGGAACTGCACGATCGGTGCCGACGAGCACGGCGATCGCGTAGGCGTAGAGCTGGTCGCGGCCCGTGGAACAGCGGCTTGAGCGACGACCAGCAGCGCGATGATCACGAGGTTCCAGACCAGCGGCGCGAGCGCCGGGATCGTGAAGTGGTCGTAGGCGTTGAGGATCCCGACGAACAGGCCGTTGAGCGCCGAGCAGCACCACGATCGGGAACAGCACCTGCGAGAGGCCGACCGTCAGCTGATCGCAGCTCGGCGCTGAACGTGTCGCCGGTGAACAGCGGCATGATCAGCCGGCGCGGCGAGCATGAAGAGCGCCGTGATCGCGCCCGAGCACGACGAGGATCAGCGAAGAACAGCGTCGAGGCGAGCCGGAAGCGCCTCGCGCTTGCGGCCCTTCTCCAGCAGCTCCGTGAACACGGGCACGAACGCCGCCGGACAGCGCGGCAGTCGGCGAACAGCTGCGCGCAGCAGGTTCGGGATCTGGAACGCGATCGTGAACGCCGAGAACGGCGCCGCTCGTGCCGAAGTAGCTCGAGGCGACGATCTCGCGCACGAGCCCGGCGATCCGCGAGAGCCCGGTCGCGATCGAGAAGATCGCCGTGTTGACGGCGAGATCCGGCGGCGGCGGGGTCGAGGCGGCACGGCGGCCTCCGCCGCGGGCGCTTCGCGGCTCGTGACGGACGGTGTCGGGCGGGCACGAGCCGCGCTATAGTACGGCGCGCCGCCGCGGCTCGACCGCGGCGAGTCGCTGTCATGGCCAACATCCACTCACAGAAGAAGCGCATCCAGCGCGCCGAGCGCGAGCGGCTCGAGAACCGCCGCTACACCTCGCGCGATCAAGACGTACTTCCGCCGCCTGGAGGACGCGGTCGAGGCCGGCGACGGCGAGCAGGCCGCAGGCCGAGCACCGCGAGCTGGTGCGGAGCGATCGACAAGGCCGTCAAGCGCCGCGCGCTGCACCGCAACAACGGCGCTCGCAAGAAGGCGCGCGCTGCGCGCCTCGCCGCCGGCGCCGGCGGCTCCTAGGCCCCGGCTGCCAGCTCGGCCAGGTTCCCCAGCGACGAGCTGATCGCCTCGCGCTGGGTGTCGAGGCGGTGCGCCTCCGCCTCGGGGATCTCGACGTCGACACTGATGCGCGTCCCCTCCTCGCCCTCACCCAGCGGCTCCAGGCGCCACTCGAAGCGCAGGTCCGAGACCAGGCAGGACACCGACACGCGGCCGTCCGCGCGGTCGGTCCGGAGCAGCTGCGGCATGGGGAAGTCGGGGTAGCCATCCGGGTACATCGTGTACTTCGTCTCGCCCTCCGCGCTGGCCTCGGCCTCGACGGTGCCGATCCCCGACCACCACTCGGGGAAGCGCGCCGGGTCGTAGAGGATCTTCCACACCTCCTCGGGTGGCGCCTGCGTGGTGGCGGTGTCGTGGAACTCGGGCATCGGGCGTCCTCCTCCGTCTGGGCCAATCACACGGTCGTGGTCTGCAGCTCTCGCAGCTCGCCCTCGACGCGCGCGAGCTCGCGGTCGGGCTCGACGAGGCCGAGCACGGGCGGCCGCGCCAGGTCGACGAAGGTCGCCATGTAGCGGTCCCCTTCCCCCGACCGGTCCAGCAGGCGACGCCACCCCTCGGCCGCCTCCGCCAGCCGCCGCTCGGCGAGCGCGTGGTCGCCACGCGCGGCCGCCACGAGGCCCTGCACCCGGGTCAGCCGTGGCACCAGGGTCTCGGGCATGTCGCCCGGCCGGACGGGCTCGAGCGCCGTCTCGCGCAACTCGCGCTCGGCCTCTTCGGGGCGGCCGAGACGGGCCAGCGCATCCGCGCGAGCCAGGCGGGCGATCGGCCGACTCACCGGCGCCCCGTGCTCGAGCGCGGCGCCCAGCAGGCGTTCGGCGCGCTGGCGCTCGCCCAGCGCCAGCGCCACCATGCCCTCGTCGTGCTCGGCCGTCGCCCGCAGCTCGGCGTTGTCGATGCGGTCGGCGATCTCCGCCTCCTCCGCCACCGCGGCGCGCGCCTCGTCGAGCCGGCCGAGCCGCACGAGCACGTGCGCCTGCGCCGCCAGCGCCTGGACCGTGTTCCAGCCGAGCTCGGTCGTACGCATGGCCACCTGCATCCGCTCGATGAACTCCAGCGCGCGCTCGAACTGGCGGGCGCATGCCGCCGCGCAGGCGGCGTTCAGCCACGAGCCGCCGGCGAGGTCCGGTCGCGCGGCCCGCTGGGCGGCCTGGGCGGCCGCCACGTGGGGCGAGTAGCTCTCCTCGAAGCGCCCGCGGCGGACGAGCGCGTGGGCCCGGGCCGTGCCCACCGAATGCGTCAGCAGGTCGTCGCCGGGCTGCGGGCCGACGGTCTCGTGGACCTGGCGCAGGAGCTCGTCGGTGACCTCCGGGTCCCCGGTGACGGCCTCGGCCCACGCCCACGTCGCCAGCGCCTTCGCCTTCAGGTGCGGCGCGACGATCCCGGCGTCGTCGAGGGTCTCGATGGCCTCGCGCGCGGTCGCCAGCGACCTGCCCGGATGGCACAGCGCGCCGGCGTACCAGTACGCGCGCTCGACCAGCGCTGCGGCCCGGGCCCGAGGGTCGTCGCCCAGGGCGGTCGACGGCGCGCTCGAAGGCCGCGTCCGAGGCGGCGGCGCGCACCCGCCAGGCCTCCACCCCGGCCAGCTCCAGCAGCAGGTCGGGATCCTCCCCGGCGATCTCCAGCGCCTCGTCGAGGAAGCCGGCGGCCTCCTCGAGCGCGCCGAGCGAGCGCGCGTGGCGCGCGGCCTGGGCCAGCTGGCCGGCGGCGAGGTCGTCGCGGCCCGCCAGTCGCAGGTGGCGCGCGATCTCGGCCGCCAGGCCTGGGTCGTCGCGCTCTACCAGCGTGGTCGCGAGGGTCTCGTGCAGCCAGGCCCGGTGGGGCTCGGCGAGGTCCGCGTACGCCGCATCGCGCAGGAGGGCGTGCCGGTAACCGAGCCCGCTCCCGCGCCCGGTCAGCAAACCGGTCTGCAGCGCCTCCGTCGCCGCGGCGGCCGGGCGCTGCACCGGGAGCCCGCGGACCTCCTCGCCGCTCAGCCCGCGGCCCGCCACCGCAGCGAACTCGGCGGCCAGGCGCGGATCTGCGGCGAGCGTGCCGAGCGCCACCCGGACGGCGCCGCGGAGGCTCGCGGGCGGCTCGCGCTCGCCGCGCCCGACCGCGCGGGCCCGCTCGACGGCGAGCAACGCGTTGCCGTCGGACGCGGCCACGACCTGATCGACGTCGCCGGCGTCCAGCGGAGCGACGGACCGAACGAGCGCCGCCAGCGCGTCGTCCGCCAACCCGCCGAGCGCGAGCTCCTGCGCCAGCACCCCGCGTGCGCGCAGCGCGTGCTCGAGCGCGTCGGCCTCGGCACGCTCCGGCAATGGGCGGCGGGTGAGCACCATCAGGACGGGGAGCCTGCGGATCCGGCGGGCGACGTACCCGGTCAGCTCGAGGCTCTGGGCATCCGCGATGTGCAGGTCCTCCATGAGCAGCACGAGCGGCCGGCCGGCCGCCGCCCACTCAACGAGCTCGACCACGGCCTCGAACAGCCGCGCCCGCTCGAGGTCGGGCGCCGCCGAGGCGCGCTGCGTCGGCTCACGCCCGAATCGCCGCTCGACATCGGGCGCCAGCGAGGACAGATCGGCCGGCCAGGCCGCGTCCAGCGGCGGGGCCGGGAGGTCGCGCGAGAGCTCGCGGATCAGCTCGGCCCACAGGCCGAGCGGCGCGGCCCCGCCGAGGTCGAGCGCGGCGCACGACGCGACGCGCGCGCCCTCCGCGTGGGCGCGCGCGAGCAGCTCGGTCGCCAGGCGCGTCTTGCCGATCCCCGGCTCGCCGGTGAGCGTCACGACCGCGCCGGCGCCCTCGCGCGCAGCGGCCCAGCAGTCGGACAGGTCGTGCAGCTCGCGCTCGCGTCCGATCAGCGGCAGTGCCCGGGCGCCGGCCGCGAGCGGCTCGGCATCCCCGCCGGCGCCGCTCGGCTCCGCGTGGCGCAGCCGCTCGGCGAGCTCCCGCGTGGCCGGCGCGGGGGCGACGCCCAGCTCGCGCCCGAGGCGCTCGCGCAGCCGGCCATGCACGGCCAGCGCCCCCGCGCGGTCGCCGGCGGCGGCGAGCCGCGACATGAGGTCGCGATGCGCGGCCTCGTCGAGCGCGTCGAGCGTCGTGCGTCGCCGCGCCCAGACGATCGCCGCGTCGGCGTCCCCGTTCGCGTCGGCCTCGTCGGCCAGGCGGTCGAGCACGCCGGCGAGCCGGTCGCGGAACTCGTCGCGCGCCTGCAGCGCCCACTCGTCCTCGAACCCGGCGAGCAGGTCGCCGCGGACCAGCCCGGCCGCCTCGGCGAGCCGGCCGTCGCCCACCTGCGCGTCGAACGCCTGCACGTCCACCCACAGGCCGGGGCCGGCGTCGAGGCCGAGGCGGTCCCGCCCGGCCACGACGATCTCCCCGTCCGGGCCCAGCGCGCGGCGCAGCGCCCACACCGCGCTGCGCAGACTGGCCCGGGCGCTCGAGTCCAGCACGTCCGGCCAGAACTGCGCGGCCACGTGACCGCGCGCATGCTCGCCGGGGTGCAGCGCCAGCCACGCCAGCAGGCCCCACGCCCGCCGGCTCGCCGGCGGGGCGACCGTCTCGCCGTCCCGTTCGACCTCCATCGGCCCCAGCAGGCGCACGCGGAGCATGCACGCAGCGTACTGCCCGTTTGCGGCCGTGACGCGGGGTTTGGACCGTTTGACGGTCGCTTGACGGTGGCTTGACCGCCACCCGGCAGGCTCGCCGCGCCACCCACCACCGACCGAGGAGGCAACGATGTCCGACAACGGCGGCTACGACCTCGAGGGAACGCTGCTCGAGGCCTGTTCCTGCGGCGTGCTGTGTCCGTGCTGGATCGGGGAGGACCCCGACCACGGCGACTGCGAGGCGTTCAACGCGTACCACTTCGATCACGGCACGATCGCCGGCGTCGACGTGAGCGGCCTTTCGTTCGTGAAGATCGTGTACATCCCCGGCAACGTCCTGACGCCCGGGAGCTGGAAGCAGGTGCTGTTCGTCGACGACCGCGCCAGCGATGAGCAGATGCAGGCGATCCTCGACGCCTACGACGGCAAGCTCGGCGGGCCGCTGGCCGACCTGGCCGGCCTCATCGGCGAGACGCTCGAGGTGCGCCGCGCGCCGATCACGCACGAGGTGCGCGACGGCAAGGGCACGCTGCGGATCGCGGGCGTCGTCGACTGCGAGATGCACCCGTACGAGGGGCCGGACGGGAGCACCACCACGCTGCGGGACTCGCTGTTCTCGACCGTCCCCGGCTCGCCGGCCTACGTTGCGGTCGCCGATCACCACGAGGTCACGCTGGCCGAGCACGACATGGAGTGGTCGTTTGCGAACCGCAACGCGATCCAAGCCGACTACAAGATCGCGCACGCGGGATGAGCGCGCTCGCGTCCACCACCGCACGGGCATCGGCCGGGCGCGTCCCGCCGCTGATCCTGGCGGCCATCGCGGGCGCGTGGGCGCTCGCGCTCGCGACCGAGGCGACCGGTAACGGCCACGCCCTGCACCACGACGCGCTGATCGAGGGGCACGTTCCCTACGGCGTCGGGCTGCTGGCGTTCCTCGTCGCCTGGCAGGCGATGGTGGCCGCGATGATGCTCCCCTCCAGCCTGCCGATGGTGCGTGTCTTCGCGCAGGCCGCGACGGGCCAGCCGCGGTCGGGGCGCGCGCTGGCGGCGTTCCTGGCCGGCTACGCGCTCGTGTGGACGGCGTTCGGCTGGCTGGCGTTCGCGGGCGACACGGTCGTGCACGGCGTAGTCGACGCCACGCCGTGGCTGCGGGCGCACGACTGGGTGATCGCGGGCGGCACGCTGACGCTGGCCGGGGCATTCCAGTTCAGCGCGTTGAAGGATCGCTGCCTGGAGCAGTGCCGGCACCCCGGTGCGTTCCTGCTGCGGCACTACCGGCGCGGCACCCGCGGCGCCTTCGTCCTCGGCCGCCGGCACGGGCTGTTCTGCGCGGGCTGCTGCTGGGCGCTGATGCTCCTGATGTTCGCGGCGGGCGTGGCCAACCTCTGGTGGATGGCCGCGCTGACCGCGCTGATGGTCTACGAGAAGACCGGCGCGGGCGGGCGGCGCGCCGTACCGGTGGCGGGAGTGCTGCTCCTGGCCGCCGGCGCGCTCGTGCTCGTCCACCCCGCCTGGCTGCCGCCGCTGCTCGGCGACGGCCACTGACCGCAAACCACCCAACAGAAGGGATCACCCATGACCACCCAGACCACCATCGATCTCGACGCCCTGCGCCGCGCGATCGAGGAACGCGACGCCTCCGGACAGGCCGCGTTCTTCGCCGACGACGCGGAGATCCGAGTCGTCGACCAGACGAGCCCGCCGGGTTCCCCGCGCGTGCTGCGCGGCCGTGAGGAGATCGGCGCGTACCTCGACGACGTGTGCGCGCGGGACATGACCCACCGCGTCGAGCACGCAGTCGCCAACGGCGACCAGGCCTCGTACATCCTGGCCTGCCGCTATCCGGACGGCAAGAACGTCCTGTGCGCGGCGGCGCTCGACCTCCACGACGGGCTCATCGTCCGCCAGGTCGGCGTGCAGGCCTGGGACGAGTAGGCGACCCCGGCGCCCGCTTCGCCCGCGGGCACGCATAGCCTTCGCGGCGGCGTGTCCGCGAGCGAGCAGCGCATCTCGGTGGTGATCCCGGCCTTCAACGAGGCCGAGCGGATCGCCCGCACCCTGCGCGAGACGGACGCGGCGATGGCCGCGTTCGGCGCGCCCTACGAGATCCTGCTGGTCGACGACGGCTCGGCCGACGGCACGATCGACCGGGCGCGCGAGGCCGCCGCCGGGCTCGACCACGTGCGGCTCGTGCGCCTCGACCGCAACGCGGGGAAGGGCTGGGCGCTCGTGCGGGGCGCGCAGCTCGCGCGCGGCGAGCTGGTGATGTTCATGGACGCCGACCTCGACGTGCACCCGCGCCAGCTCGCGATCCTGCACGACGCGCTGGTCGGGGACCGCGCTGACGTCGTCATCGGCTCCAAGCTGCACCGCGGGTCGCGCATCGCCTATCCGCTGCGACGGCGAATCCTCTCGCTCGGGTACTACGTGCTCGTGCGCGCACTGTTCCGCCTGCCCGTGCACGACACGCAGACCGGCCTCAAGCTCTATCGCCGCGAGGTGCTCGAGCTGGTGGTGCCCCGCCTGCTGGTCAAGCGCTTCGCGCACGACCTCGAGGCCCTCGTCAACGCCCACCGACTCGGCTTCCGCATCGTCGAGGTCCCGGTCGTCGTCACGCAGGAACGCCCGTTTCCGCGGGTGGGATCGGCGACGCGCTGCTGATCGCCAAGGACACCGCGGCGATCTTCTACCGCACCTACGTGCTGCGCTACTACGACCGCGTCGGCGGGACGCTCGGCCGGGTCGTCGAGGTCGGCCCGACCGCCGCGGAGCGCGAGCTGGGCCCACCGCCGGCGCGGGAGATCGAGCGCTCCGACACCTGAGCCGGTCGATCAGGCGGCGATGCGCAGCATCGCCCGCACCGCCGCGGTCTCGCGCGGGACCTCGCGGAACCCGCGCGCGTCGAGCTCGAGGTCGGCCATGGAGGCGATCGCGTCGCGCAGCGCGTCGATGTCGGTGTTGCGGACGTCGGCCAGCAGCCGATCGGCGGCCTTCGACGGCAGCCGCATCGACTTCTTGACCTGCGCCGGCGACTCGCCGTCGTCGAGCCGCTGAGCCGCGTCGAGGGCCTGGCGCAGGCGGCGGTTGATCTGGTAGATCAGGCTCTCCAGCCGCTCGCCCTGCGCCGTGAGGCCGAGGTAGGTGCGCAGCGCCGCCGGGGCGTCGCGCCCGACCAGCTCGTCGGCGAGCGTCCAGGCGCGGCGCTCGGCCGAGCGGGCGGTGAGGCGGTCGACCGCGTCGGCGTCCAACCGCGCGCCCGCGCTCAGCTCGAGGCGCAGCTTCTCAAGCTCGCGCAGCAGGCGCTGCTGGCGCTCGCCGACCTGCGCCACGAGCGCGCCGGCGGCGCCCGGGTCCAGTTCGAGCTCGAGCTCGCGCGCCCGCGCCGCCACCCACTTCGGCAGCTCCCAGGGCTTGACGTTGCGCTCCGCGGCCACGTCGCCGCCCGCCTGCGTGACCGCGGCGACGAGCCGGGAGGGCGCGCTGGCGCGAGTGTCCTCGCGGGCGAAGAACGCGATCGTGGTGTCGGGCGGCACCGCCGCGAGCGCCTGCTCGACGGGCTCGAGGTCGCGGTCCTTCCAGCGCTCGACACCGTCGACCACGATGAAGCGGCGGCCGGGGGTCAGCGTCATCGCCGACAGCGCGGCGGCCGCAGCCTCGGGGGTGGCCGCCTCGCCCTCCAGGACCTGCAGGCCGCCGGCGCCGCTCTCGCGCTCGGCCAGCGCGCGCAGGCCGGCGCGGCGCTCCGCGATGCGGCCGTGGTCGTCGCCGTGGATCAGGTAGGCGGGCTTGAAGGACGGCACCCGTCGAGCTTAGCCGTCGGTCGCGACGGTCAGACGCCCGCGATCCACCGTCAGGCGGACCGTGCCGTCGCGGTCGGTCCGGTACACGCGCGGCACGGCCCGCAGCGCGCCGAGGGCCTGCGCCGTGGGATGGCCGTAGGGGTTGCGGCGGCCGACCTCGATGGCCGCGACCCGCGGGCGGAGGCGAGCGAGCGCCTCAGCGAGGCCGGCATCGGCGCTGCCGTGGTGCGCGACCTTGAGCGCGGTCACCGGCGCGAGGTCGAGCGAGCCGAACACGTCGCTCTCGGCGTCGGCGGGCAGGAAGGCGCTGAACGAGCCGTCGACCAGCCGCGCCACGATCGCCCGCTGGTTGGGGTCCTGGCTCGCGTGACGCTCGGCCGGCTCGGCGTGCGGCCACAGGACCTCGAGCTCGATCGGGCCGGCGCGCACGCGCTGGCCCGCATCCGGCGCCACGATCCGGACGCCGCGCCGCGCGGCGGCAACGTCGAGCGCGCGGTGCGCCGGCGTGGCGGCGCCGTCGCCTCCGTCGAGCAGCAGCCGCACCGGGTAGTGCGAGAGCACGGCGGTCGCGCCGCCCTCGTGGTCGGCCTGCGCGTGCGTGACGACCAGGACGTCGAGCGTGCGGACCCCGGCGGCGCGCAGCCGCGCGAGAATCGGGCCGTCGGGCGGGCCGGTGTCCACGAGCACGGCCGCGCCCCGGTGCTGGACGAGCGTCGCGTCGCCCTGGCCCACGTCGAGGAACGACACCCGCAGCTGGGCGACCGGCGGTGGCCCCGGGGCGCCGCCGCGGGCGCCCAGCCAGGCGGCGACCAGTACCGCAGCGAGCGCGGCGCCGCCGAGCGCGAGCGCCACGCGGCGGGCGCGGCCGGCCCGCCGGGAGCGCGCGACCAGGACCGCCGCCCCGGCCAGTCCGCCGTAGGCCGCGGCAACCGCCGCCGGCGAGCCGAGCCGGAGGTCCACGGCGGCGGCCGGCGCGCTCGCCGCCGCGTGCGCGAGCCACTCGAGGTAGGCGAGCGGGAGCGCGGCCAGCGCATTGACCGGAGCTGCCAGCGCCGGCGCGACCTGCCCGAGCGCCGCGGCGACCATCCCCAGCCACATGATCGGCGCGACGGCGGGCGCCGCGAACAGGTTGGCGGGCAGGGAGGCGAGTGAGACCCGCCCGAAGTGGAACGCGAGCAGCGGCGCGGTGCCGAGCGTTGCCGCGGTCGTGATCGCACCCGCGTCGGCCACGCCCCCGGGCACCCTGCGCGCCACCAGTGCGTCGCGGATGGGGCCCGCCAGCGCCAGGATCGCCACCACCGCCGCGAAGGACAGCTGCCACCCCGGGTCACCGGCCGCGCGGGGATTGAGCGCCAGCGTCGCCGCCGCCGCCAGCAGCAGGGCGTACGCGCGTGAGGAGGGCCGCCCCGCCAGCGCCGCGAGCAGACCCGCGGCGCCCATCACCCCGGCGCGCTGGATCGAGGGGCCGGCGCCGGCGAGCGGAACGTACGCGGCGACCAGCAGCAGCGCCCCGGCCAACCGCGCCCGCAGGCCGAAGCCGAGCGCCGCGAGCAGCGGCAGCGCGAGCGCGGCGAGCAGCATCACGTTCTGGCCGGAGGCGGCGAGTAGGTGGGCTAGGCCCGAGCGGCGAAAGTCGTCGCGAACCGCTTCGGCGAGGCGCTCGTCCTCCCCCAGCACCATCCCGCGCGCGAGCGCCGCCTCGCCGGGGCGCAGGCCGGCCGCGACGCCGTCCTCGGCGCGGGAGCGCGCGTCGTCCAACGCTCCGGCGACACCGCCGCGGCGGGCGCCGGTGGCGCGGATCGTGCGCGCCAGCAGCGCGGCGTGCGCGCCGCGGCGCCGCTGGTAGTCGTCGAGGGGCCGGAGCGCCGCGAGCCGGCCGCGAGCCGCGAGCCCGGCGCCGACGGCGAGCGCCGGCCAGCGGGTCGGGGCGCCGAAGCGGGGCCGCGTCGTGCGCACGACGACCTGCTCGCCGCGACCCGGACCGCTCGTCACGCGCACGCGCGCCGACATGCTCCCGCCCGCCGCACGCCGCGGCGCCTCCAGGAGGTCGGCCCGCACGCTCACCACGTTCCCGAGCGCCGGCCGCAGTGCCGTGCGGTCGAGCGCGTGCAGCCGCGCGTCCGCCACGAGCGCGCCGCCGAGCGCCGCAGCGGCCGCGGCCAGCGCCAGCGCGGGCCGGCGAGCCAGCGCGAGGCCGACGAGCGCGGCGACGACGACCGCGAGCTCGCGCGCCACCGGCCCGGCCAGCAGGCCCGCGACCGCCGCGCCCAGGAGGAGGTGGCGCGGGTGCGCGGCCGCGGCCCGAACCGCCGCCGCGGCGGCGCTCACACGCGGACCCGGTCCTTCAGCGCCGCCAGCTTCTTCTCGCCGATGCCGGGAACCTGATCCAGCTCGGTCACGGAACGGAACCCGCCGTGGGCCTGCCGGTAGGCGACGATCTTCTGTGCCGTCGCGGGCCCGACGCCGTCGAGCTGGTCGAGCTGCTCGGGCGTCGCGGTGTTGAGGCTGAGCGGCTGGCCGGGCACGGCGCCTGGCGCGGCCGTGGCCACGCCGGGCGCGGAAGCGCTCGAGGCGGCCGCCCCGGCCGCCGGCACGATGACCTGCTGGCCGTCGCTGACCTTGGCGGCCAGGTTCACGCCCGCGAGGTCGGCCTTCGCCGTCCCGCCGCCCGCCGCGCGCACCGCATCGTCGACCCTGCGGTCCGCACGCAGGCGGTACACGCCGGGCCGGCGCACCGCGCCCGCGACCTGCACGACGGCCATGCCGTTGCCGGCCGCCTCCACGCGGACGGAGGACGCCTTGGCCGGGGCGCCGGGCGGCGCCTTCCGCCCGCCGTCGGCGGGGACGGACGACAGGTAGCGCGCGCCGAGCAGCAGGATCGCCACGGCCGCGGCGGCGTAGACGGCGAGCTGGGGACGGGAGATCGCGGGCACGCGCCGAGGCTAGGCTGCGACCGCGCGCACGGGGCGCGCCGGGCGTGACGAATCAGCGCCGGGCCCGCGCCAGCGCTCGCGCGACCGCGTCGGCCGGCCCGTCGGCGACCTCGATCGCGTCCACCCGGGCCCCGCCGCGCGCCAGCTCCCACGTGCCGAGCCCCACCACCGGACGCCCGAGCTTCAGGGCGAACCCGATCTCCGACAGCGTCCCGAACTCCCCGCCGATCGCGATCACGGCATCGCCCGCCCGCGCCACGAGCCCGTTGCGCAGCTCGCCCATCCCGGTCGGGATGGACACGGCGAGGAACGGGTTCGCGTGGGCGCGATCGGGGTCGGGGAGCAGCCCGACCGTGACGCCGCCCGCGTCGGACGCGCCCCGGCTCGCCGCCTCCATCACGCCCCCACGCCCGCCGCACACGAGGACCGCCCCCGTCCGCGCCAACTCGCGTCCGACGGCCTCCGCCTGCGCCAGTACCTCGGCGGGGGCCTCCCCGGCCCCGATGACCGAGACGTAGACCGCCGGGGCCGGTGGGCCGCTCACCAGCGGTCGCGGTGGATGACCTCGGCGGGCGGCCGCCGGACGACCGGCCCGAAGTTCCCCCGCGGCCACCCGACCGGGACGACGGCGAAGGTCTTGACCGAGCGCGGGATCCCGAGCACCGCCTTGAACTCGGGCTCGAGCGCGAGGTGCCAGGTGGTCAGCGTCGCGGCCAGGCCGAGGGACCGGGCCGCCAGCAGCAGATTCTGGACCCCGGGGTACACGCTGGCCGCCTCGGAGCGCCCGCTGAACGCCGGCACCCCTGCGGCGAACGTGGCGGCGCGGCGGGGCCCCAGCTTGCGAATCGCGTCGGCGAACTGCCGCCACTGGCGCTGCAGCCGCCCCGTCCACTGCGACAGCTCGTAGCAGGCCACGATCACCGCTGGCGTCTCGTGGAAGTGGTCGCGCTGGAAGCGCAGCGCGTCCTTGAGCCGGTCGTAGCGCTGCTGGGACATGTGCTCGGGGCGGACCGTCGCGAACGAGGCCAGGTAGAAGTCGCAGACGACGCGCCACAGCCCCGCCAGCCTGGCCATTTGGTCGCGGTCCGTCACGACCACGAACGAGAAGGCCTGGATGTTGCCGCCGCTGGGTGCCCAGGTCGCGGCCTCGACGAGCTGCTCGAGCATCTCGTCGGGCACCGGGTCGGGCTTGAGCCTCCGCATCGCCCGCATCGTCGCCATCACCTCGAAGATCGGGGCGTCGGTGCCGATCGCGACGGTCGGGGCGGCCATTGCCGAACCCTATCCCTCGGCGCCGGCGCGCACCGCATCGCCGCTCATCGCACGACGACGTTGACGAGCTTGCCGGGGACCACGACCTCCTTGACCACCTGCTTGCCGTCCACGTGCGCCTGCACGTTGGGCGCCGCGCGGCACAGGGCCGCCAGCTCCTCCTCCGTCGCCGACGCGGATGCGTCGACGCGGTCGCGCACCTTGCCGTTGACCTGGCAGACCAGCGTGTAGGTGTCGGACTCGAGATAGCGTGGGTCGGGCGCGGGCCACGGCTGCTCCCACACGCGCTCCGCCGGTCAGCCGCTCGTACACATCCGCGCCGGCGTGCGGGGCGAAGGGAAAGATCAGCGAGGCGGCGGTGGCCAGGGCGAAGCGCAGCGTGCCCGGATCGACCGCGCCGCGCAGCCGGGAACAGTCGTTGACCAGCTCCATCACGGCCGAGATCGCCGTGTTGAAGGCGAAGCGCCCGCTCATGTCCGCGGTGACCTTCTCGATCGCCCAGTGCGCCTTGCGCATCAGGACGAGGTCGTCGCCCTGCGGGTCGTCCAGCGGCGGTGCCGGTTGGGTCGTGTCGGCGGTCTCCGCGCCGATCCGCCACAGCCGGCCGAGGAACCGGTGCACGCCCTCGGCGCCGTCGTCGGACCAGTCGACGTCCTGGTCGGGTGGGCCGATGAACAGGATGTAGGCCCGCGCGGTGTCGGCGCCGTAGCGCTCGACGATCGCCTGCGGGCTGACGACGTTGCCCTTGGACTTGGACATCTTCGCCCCGTCGCGGGTGACCATCCCCTGGGTGAACAGCGCCGCGAAGGGCTCCTGCACGTCGAGGTGGCCCATGTCGGTGAGCGCCTTGCAGAAGAAGCGCGCGTACATCAGGTGCAGGATCGCGTGCTCGACGCCGCCGATGTACTGGTCCACCGGCATCCACATGCCGACGACGTCCCGGTCCCAGGCCGCGGCGTCGTTGCTCGCGTCGCAGTAGCGCAGGAAGTACCAGGACGAGTCGACGAACGTGTCCATCGTGTCGGTCTCGCGGCGGGCCTCGCCGCCGCAGATCGGGCACTCCGCGCGCACCCAGTCCTCGGCCGCGGCCAGCGGCGAGCGGCCCTTCGGCGCGTAGTCCTCGACGTCCGGCAGCTCGACCGGCAGGTCCTCCGCGGGTACCGGGACCATCCCGTCGCGGTCGCAGTACACGACCGGGATCGGGCAGCCCCAGTAGCGCTGGCGCGATACCAGCCAGTCGCGCAGCCGGTAGTTGATCGAGACGTGCCCTTTGCCCTCGCGGTCCAGCCACTCGACGATTCGCCGCATCCCCTCGGGCGCCGACAGCCCGCTGAACTCCCCGGAGTTGACCAGCCGTTCGTCGCCCGTGTGCTCCACGAAGGCGGCGTCCTCGCCCACCTCGCCGCCGGCCGGTTCGACCACCCGGCGGATCGGGAGGTCGAAGGCACGGGCGAAGTCGTGATCGCGCTGGTCGTGGGCGGGGACGGCCATGACCGCCCCGGTCCCGTACTCCATCAGGACGTAGTCGGCGACATACATGGGGATCTGCTCGCCGTTGACCGGGTTGGTGACGGTGCGACCGAGCGGCACCCCCGTCTTGGGCTTCTCGACGTCGCCGCGCTGCTCCGCCGTCTCGTTCAGCGCGTGGTTGACGTACTCGTGCACCGCGCGCTCGTGCTCGGTGCCCTCGGCCAGGCGGAAGACGTCGGGGTGCTCCGGCGCCATCACGAAGAACGTCGCGCCGAACAGCGTGTCGGGCCGGGTCGTGAAGACCGGATAGTCGATCTCGAGCTCCTCGCAGCGGAAGACGACCTCGGCGCCCTCGGAGCGCCCGATCCAGTTGCGCTGCATCGTCTTGACGTGCTCGGGCCAGTCGATCGCGTCGAGGTCGTCGAGCAGCCGGTCGGCGTAGTCGGTGATCCGGAAGAACCACTGCTCGAGCTGGCGCACCTCGACCTCGTGGCCGCAGCGCTCGCAGCGTCCGTCGATCACCTGCTCGTTGGCCAGCACCGTCTGGTCGTTCGGGCACCACTTGACCGCGGCCTCCTTGCGGTAGGCCAGCCCGCGCTCGAGCAGCGCGAGGAAGATCCACTGGGTCCAGCGGTAGTAGCGCGGCTCGTGCGTGCCGAATTCCCGGGTCCAGTCGATCGAGATCCCCCACTCGCGGAACTGGCGCTGGAACGCCTCGATCGACTTGCGCGTGGACTCGCGCGGGTGCTCGCCGGTCTTGATCGCGTGGTTCTCGGCCGGCAGGCCGAAGGCGTCGTAGCCCATCGGGTGCAGGACCCGCCGGCCGGTGCGGCGGTGGAAGTGGGCGACGGCGTCGCCGACCGAGTACGCCTTCAGGTGGCCGATGTGCGGCTCGCCGCTGGGGTAGGGCAGCATCTCGAGCACGTAGGACTTCGGCACGCCCGATGCACCCTGGGGGTCGTTGGACACCTCCCAGGTGCCCTCCTCCGCCCAGACACGCTGCCAGCGGGGCTCGATCTCGGCGTGGTCGTAGTGGTACTCGGGCATCGAACGGAGGCTAGTACGAACCGTCGCAGACGCGGGACGCCAGCGATACTTCGCGGCATGGCGACCGAGAACGTCGAGCTGGTTCGCGCCGCGCTGGAGGCCTTCAATCGCGAGGGCATCGACGCCATCGCCGACCGGGTCCACGCCGACTTCGAGACGACGACGCCGTCGTCACTGGCGGTCGAGCCGGACACCTACCGCGGTCCCGACGGCCTGCGCCGGTGGATGGACGCGTGGGGCGACACGATGGACGAGATCCGCTTCGACGTCGACGAGCTGATCGACGCCGACGACCGGGTGGTCGCCGTGTCGCGCCTCGTCGCGCGCTCCCGCACGACCGGCCTCGAGCTCGAGCAGGGGGTCACGCTGGTCTGGACGCTCCGGGACGGACGCGCGGTGCGCATGGATCCCTACGCGACCCGCGAGGAGGGGCTGCGGGCGGTGGGGCTCGAGCCGTGACGGAGTTCGCCGTCCACCACGCCGAGGTCCGTCCGGGCGTCGAGACAGCGTACGTGCGCGAGGGCGCCGGCGGCTTCCCGCTCCTGCTCGTCCACGGCTGGCCGGAGACGAAGCGGATCTGGTGGCGCAACATCGGCCCGCTGGCCGCGGCGGGATTCGAGGTCATCGTGCCGGACCTGCGCGGGTTCGGCGAGTCCGGCCCGGCGCCCGACGGCCACTACGACCTCGCGGCCAGCGCGCGCGACCTCCACGCGCTGGTGCACGACGAGCTGGGTCACGAGCGTTGCGCGGCCGCCGGCGGCGACTACGGCGGCGGGATTGTGCAGGACCTCGGCCTCCGGTTCGAGGGCTTCGTCGCGCGCCAGGTGCTGTTCAACACCGTGCTGCCCCTGCTCCGGGAGGAGTACGAGGCCGCCGGCCTGCCGCCGTCGCCGCCGCGCGAGATGCGGATGGCCGCCGACTACTTCCTGCGCCAGGGCCGCGACGCCGACGCGCTGGCGGCCGAGCTCGACACGCCCGAGAAGCGGCGGCGCTACGTCGGCGAGATGTACGGCCACCGGTTCTGGGCGGCGCCGGGGGCGTTCACGCCCGAGGACGTCGACTTCATGACCGAGCCGTTCGCCGACGCGGAGAAGCTGCGGTCGTCCTTCGGGCTGTACGAATCGACGCTGGGAGCGCGCCCGCTGTCGGAGCCGCCACGCTTCTTCGAACGGAACCCCGTGCCGACGCTCGCGCTCTACGGCCCCGAGGACCACGTCATCTGGCGTGACTTCGCGGAGCGCTGCGAGGTCGTGTTCAGCGAGTTGATCGGGCCCTTCGTCGTGCCGCGCGCCGGTCACTTCCTCCAGTGGGAGCGTGCCGAGCTGCTCAACCGCACGCTGCCGGCGTTCCTGGGCGACCTGCTGCGGTCCCGCTAGCCGGGCGGAGGGACCGACGCCACGGCCGGAGCCTCGGACGCGGCCGACGGCGCGTCGTCGGGCTCTTGCTCGTCCCCCGCCGGCGAGCCGTTCGCTCGCTCGACGTCGTCCATGGTCGTCGAGAGGTGCCCCTCGGTTGCCACCAACAGCTTCAGGTCGGCGGGCTTCGAGGCGTGCCGGACGGCCTCGTCCAGATCGACCGCGCCGCGCTTGACCGCGGCGTACAGCGCCTGGTCGAAGGTCTGCATCTCGTAGTACTCGCCCTGCGCGATCACGTCCGTCAGGCGGGCGGTCTGCTCGGAGTCCATGATCATGTCGTGCACGCGGCCCGTCGCCCGCAGCACCTCGCACACGGCGACGCGGCTCCCCTCGTCGATCGCGGGGACCAGGCGCTGCGACACGATGCCGCGCACCGTGCCGGCGAGCATCGAGCGGACCTGACGCTCCTGGTCGGCGGGGAAGAGGTCGATGAGACGGTTGATCGACTCGGGCGCGTCGAGCGTGTGCAGCGTGCCCAGCACGAGGTGGCCGGTCTCGGCCGCAGACATCGCCGTGCGGGCCGTCTGCTCGTCCCGGATCTCCCCGATGACGATGACGTCGGGGTCCTGGCGCATGACGCGGCGCAGCGCGGTGCGGAAGGACTCGGTGTCGCTGCCGACCTCGCGCTGGTCGACGGACGAGCGCTGGTCCACGTGCACGTACTCGATCGGGTCCTCGACGCACACGATGTGCTTGAACATGCGCTCGTTGATGTGCCTCACCATCGCCGCCATCGTGGCCGACTTTCCCGATCCGGTGGCGCCGGTGACGAGCACGATCCCCCGCTCCTCCTCGGCCAACTCGCCGATGACCGGCGGGAGGCCGAGGTCGGCGATCGACCGCACGTTGAACGGGACGACGCGGAAGATGATCGAGATGGTGCCGCGCTGGAGGTAGGCGTTCACGCGGAAGCGCGCGAGGTTGCGGACGGTGTAGGAGAAGTCGATCTCGTGATCGGACTCGAACTGCGCGATCTTGGTCTCGGGGAGCAGGTCGTGGAGGAGCTCCTCGGTATCGGAGGGCAGGAGGGCGGGAGCATCCTCGTCCAGCCACTGCAGGACGCCGTGAATGCGGATCAGGGGCCGGTTGCCGGCCTTGACGTGGAGATCCGAGCCGCCGAGGTCGACCAAACGCTGAATGATGTCCGCGAAGTCGAGCCGGGGCGCGTCCCCGGGCTCGCGGGACGCATGCGGATTGAGCGGACTCACATGTGTTCAATCGGCCATTCCCGGCCGGCCCTGGTGCGTAGCGACTACGGGAGCACGTCGTCCGCCTGTCGATCGTCCGGTTGAGGGATGCGGACGGCGTTGCGGGGTTTGCAGGCGAGGTTGTCCGCCGCCGGGTCGCACCGCCTACCATCCGGCCCATGGAGGGCCACGAGCATCCGCCCGAGGAGCCCGCGCCGGAGGAGGCGCCGCAGGAGGCGGTTGCCGAAGCGGAGCCGGCGCCCGCCTGGGCCGCGCGCATCGACGAGATCGTCGCCGCGGCCGAGCAGGCGGCGGTCGAGACGCGCGCGCAGGCGGAGCACCGCGCCGGGGAGCGGATCGCCGAGGCACAACGCGCTGCCGACTACCGGGTCGCCGCGGCCGAGGAGGAGGCGCGCGAGATCCTGGCCGAGGCCGGCCGCGACGCCGATGCCCACCGCACCCGGGCGGCCGAGGAGACCGACCAGCTGCGCGCGGCGATCGACGGCCGCGCACGCGAGGCCGCCGAGCACGCGCGCCAGGCGACTCAAGCGGCCAAGGAGGAGGCGGAAGGCCTCCGCCGCGAGGCCAAGCAGTACGCCGCCAAGGTTCGGGCCGAGGCCGCCGAGGAGGCGCGCGAGCTGACCGGCGAGGCGCGCGCGGTGGCGCGCGAGGTCCTGCTCGAGGGAACGCAGCTCAGCCAGGAGCTCGGCGAGATGAGCACGTCGCTGCGGCGCAATGCCGAGCGCCTCCTGCGCGACGTGCGCGACGCGCACGCGCGGCTGATGGCGACACTGGACCGCACCGTCGGCGCCACTCCCGAGCCCGGGGCGGGCGGGCGGCGCTCCGTGCGGCTCGACGCGCCGCTCGGCGACGAGCTCGACGTGCCCGAGTTCATTCCGCGGCCCGGCCGCGACCGGTAGGCGGCGCAGCCGGTCGGCGGCTAGGGGTAGATGGCGCGCATGCGCGACGCCTCGGCGAAGCGCTCGATCGCGACGGCCTGGGCGGCGGTGCGCCAGTCGACGTCGAGGCGCCCGGCGGCCTCGATCACGCGCTCGAGGCCCTGGCCCAACTGCTCGGCCAGGCGGTCGGCGATGTCCTCGGCACCCCAGCGGAACTTCTGCTGGTCCTGCACCCACTCGAAGTAGGACACGGTGACGCCGCCGGCGTTCGCGAGCACGTCGGGGAGCACGAGGATCCCGCGGTCGCGCAGGATCTCGTCGGCGCCCGGCGTGATCGGGCCGTTCGCCGCCTCGACGATCAGGCGGCAGTTGACCCGCGCGGCGTTGTCCTCGGTGATCTGGTGCTCGAGCGCGGCCGGCACGAGGATGTCGCACGGCGTCTCGACGATCTCGTTGCGGCCGACGGGCTCGCCGGCCGGGAAGCCGCGCAGGAAGCGGTGCTCGGCGATCCAGTCGACCGCGAGGTCGAGGTCGATGCCCTCGGGGTCCGCGATGCCGCCCGTGACGTCGGCGATCCCCACCACCGTGGCGCCGCGCGCCGCCAGGCCGCGCGCCACGACGGCGCCGACGCTGCCGAACCCCTGGACGGCGACCCGCAGGCCGGACAGGTCCCAGCCGAGGTGGTCGCACACCGACTGCGTGCAGAACACGACGCCGAGGCCGGTGGCCGCCTTGCGTCCGGCGGTCCCGCCGAGGACGAGCGGCGTGCCCGTCACGATCTCGGGGACCGGATAACCGACCTGCTGCGAGTAGGTGTCCATGAACCAGCCCATCTCGCGCTCGCCCGTGGCCATGTCGGGCGCGGGGACGTCGCGGTCGGGGCCGATGATCGGGAAGATCTCCGAGGCGTAGCGGCGGGTGATCCGCTCGAGCTCGTCCTCGGAGAGGCGGTTGGGGTCGCAGCGCACGCCGCCCTTGGCGCCGCCGAACGGCAGGCCCAGCAGCGCGCACTTGAAGGTCATCCACATCGCGAGCGCGGCGCACTCGCCGAGCGAGACCGCGGGCGCGTAGCGCACGCCGCCCTTCGTCGGTCCGAGCGTCAGCGTGTGCTGGACGCGGTGGCCGGTGAAGGCCTCGACGGTGCCGTCATCGCGGCGGACCGGGAAGTTGACGGCGAGCGAGCGCCGGGCTCGAGCAGCCGCACGCGCACCTCGGGTTCGAGCGCGAGGCGGTCGGCGGCCTGGTCGAACTGGCGCACGGCGGTCTGCCACAGCTGCGAGCGCCATTCGCCACCGGGCGCGACCAGCCCCTCCTCGCTGTCCAGGACCGAGTCCAGCCGCCCGTTCCGCGCCGCTCGATCTCGATCTTCATCGAGCTCGCAATCCATCCATGGATTCGCCGCCTGCCCAGGGCACGCGCCAACCTTAGCCCCCGGGGCCCGGCATCACCACCCCCGACCGCACGATCTCGCCGCAAAGCCGCAACATCCACGCGTTGCCGTGCAACATCGTGCGAACTAGCGTTCGCGCCGGTGGAGGCACCAACCGATCCAAACCACAAGGGCGCTGTGGCCGAGGCCGAGATCGCCGCCGCGGCGACACGACTCGGCATCCCGGTGCTCAGGCCGCTCAGCGAGCGCGGGCGATACGACCTCGCTTTCGACCTGGGCCATGAACTCGCCCGCGTGCAGTGCAAGTGGGGCCGACTCGACCGAGGCGGAGACGTCATCAACGTCCACGTGGGTGGATCGCGCCACACTCCCCACGGTTACGTCCTGAGCTCATACGCGGCCGGGGAGATCGACTTCCTGGCGGTCTACTGCGGCGAGCTCGACCGCTGTTATCTCCTGGATGAGGCACTGGTCGTTGGCAAGCGCGGGATCCACCTTCGCCTCGTCGCGCCGAGGAACGCCCAGCGCGCGTGTATTACTCTTGCCTCCGACGTTGAGTTCCCTGGGGCTATAGCTCAGTTGGGAGAGCGCCTGAGTGGCACTCAGGAGGTCGCGGGTTCAAGTCCCGCTAGCTCCACTCCCGAGGATCGTGCCGTCGTCATCGGCGCCCACGAATTTCGCGAGCGCTTCGGCTACTGGATGGACCGGGCCGCCGCCGGCGATGAGCTCGTCGTCACGCGCCGCGGCAAGCCGGTGGTTCAGGTGAGCGGGACTCGTTGATCATCGGCCATCCGGGTTCGAGGTCTGGTACGCGCCGCCGATGGCGCACGTCGCGGCGCCTCACCAGGGTTGGCGCGAGCTCCGTCACCGTCCTGCCCATTCCCACATCCCGGCGTGGTCCTTTCCCGCGCCGCTCCGGGCGCTACGGGCTGATCGGCGTCGGCTCCGTACTGCTCGTCTTCTCGATCATCCAGCTCCTGAACCTGCCCGGGCCGCCGGCCTGAGCGGCCGAAGCTAGACCGAGGCTGGAGTAGCTAGCCGCGAGATTCGAAAGCTGTCCAGCTGAGAGACAAGACCTCGCGTTCGAACCCCTCACTTTCGTCGCCAACTCTCAACGGTCGAAACCCCCGCGGCTGCGGAGGTCTCGACTCTCGTTGAGGGCACCGACGCGGACCCTGGGAGCCCGCGGCGGGGTTACGACCAGAACTCGTCCCACGCGTAGAGGTCGTGGAAGTGCTCGCAACCGTCGACGACCCGCCCGTCCTTGAGCTGGAAGACGATGCAGTTGCCGACGTCCAGGTGCTTGCCGTTCCGATCCCCGGTGCTGCGCTGGTAGCCGACCACGCGGCCGTCATCGTCCGCGGCGAAGTACTGAAGCTCGGCCCGGAAGGTGCCGTCCGTCTCCTGTGCCAGCTGGCCGAAGTACTCCAGGGTCGCGTCGCGGCCCTGATAGTCGTCGGCGTACTTGCTCTTGCCCGGCAGGTGCCACACGATGCTCTCGTCGAAGACCTCGACGAGCGTGTCCATGTCGCCCGTGTTGAAGGCGTCATAGCCGCGCTGCATGACCGCCAGGTTCTCATCTCGTCCCATCGTTGAGTCCTTTCGCTTGTTGGTGAATCGCGTGCTAGGCGTCGTACCGGCCGCCGGGCTCGGCCGTCTGAGGCCTGCCCTTGTGCCCGGCTTCCTGCATGATCGGTGGAACCTCGGGGTCGGAGGCGAAGCTCTGCCACCCCTCGGCGTCCCAGTCGAAGAGCACCCAGACGCGGTCCTCCTCGTTCGGGTCGCGAAACACCTGCGCACCCCTGGACCCGTGCTGCCTGCGCTTCTCAGCGCCCTTGGTCGAGAAGATCTTCTCGAAGCGCTCGTAATCCTCGACCGTCGTGGTTGCAAGGACCACAGTTCTCCTCCTTGATGGATGTCGGCGCCGCGTCTCGACGCCGACGGTGAGGCGAGTATCTGCCCGGGCCGCGCCGGGCACATCGGGCGAACGCCCTATGCGCTGCGCACGAGGTCGTGCTCGAACGCCCAGACCGTCGCCGCGGCCCGGCTGCGGACGCTGGCCTTCTCGTAGACGTGCTGGACGTGGTGGCCGACGGTCTTGGCGGAGATGCCGAGACCGTCGGCGATCGTCTGGTTCGACTGCCCGCGTACGAGGGCGAGGAGCACCTCGAGCTCACGCGGCGTCAGCCCGGCCGGCAGCTCGCGCGGGCGCTCCGCCACGCGGTGGCCGGCGGCGGCGAGCACCGCGTCGACCGCCTCCGGGTCCAAGCGTCCCGCTTCCGCCTCGCGCAGGAGCTCCGCCTCCGCCTCCCCCGCGTCGAGGGCCGGCCTGTGCGCCCGCGCCTCGCGCATCGCGCTGTAGCAGTCCGCGGCCGCCAGGATGCGGGCGGGCTGGTCGAGCGCCGGCCCGCGGCTGCCCCGGTGATAGCCCGACCCGTCGAGCCGCTCGTGGTGTGAGCCGGCCAACATTCCGATCGAGGCGAGCGCCGGCGACTGGGCGAATGCGCGCTCCGTGTAGTGCGGGTGCAGTCGCACGCGCTCCCAGTCCCCGAACCCGAGGGGTCCCGGCTTCTCCCAGATCGCGTTCGACACGCCGACGCGGCCGAGGTCGTGCGCGAGGGCGGCGCGTCGCACGAGCGTGACGGAAGCATCCGGCAGGCCGATGCGCCAGGCGGCGGCCTCGGCGAGCTCGGCCACGCCGGTCGAGTGCTCGCGCAGCCACGGCGACTTCAGGCCGGTGATCGCGGCGAAGGCCGCGAAGGCCGCGTCGATCCGATCGCCCGCAATCCACGTCCAGGGAGCCGGCTCGCTCTCGAGCGCCTGCTCCCACATCCGAGTCTCGTCCAGCCCTGCGAGGATGTCGTCGAAGTTCCCCACGGCGAGCTCGGCGAGGCGCGGCTCGTACTTCTCTCCGGCGCGCTGCTCGATGACGCCGCGGGCCTCATCGGGGCCGCCGGCGGTGAGGAACAGGGAGATGTCCTGCGCCAGGTGCAGGAGCCGCATAGAAAGCGGGATCGCGTCGCCGGCGGCGCCCGGCAATCCCTTCCCGTCCCAGCGTGCGAAGACGTACTCGAGCGAGCTCTGGATCGCCGGGTCCAGGCCGAGCCACCCGGCGAACCGCTGCGCCACCTCGCACATCATCGCGAACGCCTCGCGGACCCTCGGGCCGGCGTTGGCGACCATGTTCTCGATCATCTTCTCGCGGACCTCCGGGGGGCGGCCGGCCCCCACGTAGGACTTGTAGAACGCGAGCACCTCGGCCGGCTTGGTCGGGTCGATGAGGTAGTAGGCGGCTCGGTGCGCGATGTCGTCGCCGTACAACTGCGTCGCCTCGTGCCCGTTCGACGTGCACCCGGAGGCGTGGAGGAGCGCGACGTAGTAGGTCTCGGAGAGCTCCTCGGCGGATGCTCGCGCGAGCTCGCCGAGACGAACCGCGAGCACAGCGGTGCGCAGCGCGTGCTCGAGCGGCTGCCCGGTGCCGAGGTCGGTGGCCAGCGAGAGCACCCCGACCACCTCGGCCGCGCGGATCGGCGGTTCGTCTCGATCGGCCGGCGTCGCGCTGGCTGTGGGATCCGTGCCGTCCACCTGAAAAGTCTAGCGTCGGACCTTGCCGCCGACCATCGGGCGACGGATCGCGTCAAGAAAGTGAGTCAAACGCCCGACTGATCCGGGGAGGCGTCCGCCTCGCAATCGATGGAGGCACACGACCCCAGGAGGACGGAGATGGAAGCCAGCACGACGACGGCCGAGCAGAACGCCGCCGCGCAGCGCCGCCTGGTCGAGGAGGCCCAGGGACAGGGCAACCTCGACGTCGTGGACGAGATCCTCGCGGAGGACTTCGTCGACCACACGCCGTTCCCGGGCATCAACCCGGATCGGCGAGGGCGTCAGGCAGGTCTTCGGCGCGATCCGCGCGGCGTTCCCGGACCACGACGCCGAGATCCAGCACATGGTTGCGGAGGGTGACGTCGTCGCCACGTCGAAGACGTTCACCGGGACCCACCAGGGCGACTGGATGGGCATTCCGCCCACCGGAAGGCGCGTGACGATCCGGGTGATGGACTTCTGCCGCTACCGCGACGGGCGCATGACCGAGCACTGGAACATCGTCGACGTGCCCGGTCTGCTGGCCCAGCTCGGAGTCGAGCAGGGCTGACCGCCCGACCCGACGCTCAGGTCGCCACGACGAAGTCGAAGCGCGCGGTCCACGACGGCCGGCCGCGGGTCAACGAGACCACCGTCGCGGGCGTGAAGATGCCGTCGGAGGCGTTGCGCGGCTCGCCCGGGAAGTACAGCTGCGTGGTCAGCGTCGGGCCGCCGGGCGGCTCGACCTTGACGTGAATGTGGCGCGTGCGCCCGGTGTAGAGGCCCGGATAGACGGTGGTCAGGCGGTACCGGCCCTGCGCGTCGGTGAACTCGTGCCCGCGCAGCCGGTAGCCCGCGTTGTCGTAGCTGCCCCGCCCGTCGGCCTGCCAGAACTCCATCCGCGCATGCGCCACCGGGCGGCAGCGTGTGGACAGGACCCGGCCCGCGAGCACGAGCGGTTGGCCGTTCGAGCCCTGGTCGACTCGCTCGCGCTCGGGCGATCCGGGCTTGTAGAAGGGGCCCTCGGTCTGCTCCGGCGTGAGCCGGCCCGGGACGCACGTCGCCGTCGCGGCCGTCGCGGCCGTGCTCGCCGGCGCGGGGGACGTCGCCGCCGGCTTCGTGGGCTCCGTGCTCGATCCACCGCCGCCGCAGCCCGCGACGGCGGCCATCAATGCCGCCGTCCCCGCCGCCAGCAGCCGCGCCATGGCCCTACGTCGCGCCGTGGAGCGCCCGCGCCGGAACCTCGCCCCAGAGCTGCTCGAGCCGGTAGAAGTCGCGCGTCTCCGGCGTGAAGACGTGCACGACGACGTCGAGATAGTCCATCAGGATCCAGCGGGACTCCCCCAGGCCCTCCACGCGCCGCGGCAGGAGGCCGTGCTCCTGCTTCATTCCGAGGTGGACGCCGTCGTGGATCGCCTTGGCCTGGCGCTCGGTGTTGCCCGAGCAGATGACGAAGTAGTCCGTGTAGCCGAGCGCGCCGCGCAGGTCCAGCTCGACGATCTCGACCGCCTTCTTCTCCTCCGCGAAGCCCGCGATCGCATGAGCCAGCTCGGCGCCCGTCAAGACGACGCCACCGCCGATCGGTACAGGCCCTCCGCGTCGATGTACTCCGCGACGGGGTCGGGCACCAGGTAGCGGACGGGGCGGCCCTCGCGGACGCGGCGGCGCACCTCCGAGGAGGAGACGTCGACCCGCGGCATGTCCAGGAACACGGGTTCGCGCGGCGCCGCGGCACCCAGCGCCTGCCACCGCTCGATCACGTCCTCGCGCACCGCCCCCCGGCGCTCGGCCACGGCGAAGGCGGCCAGCTCGAGCACGCGCTCCGGCTCGCGCCAGGTCGGCAGGCTCGCGGCCATGTCGCCCCCGGCGATGAAGATCAGCTCGTCCTCGGGATGACGCTCACGGAGTGCGGTCAGGGTATCGACGGTGTACGACGGCCCGCCGCGCTCGATCTCGAGCGGCGACACGGCGAAGCGCTCGTCGCCCCGCACGGCCAGCCGGCACAGCTCGAACCGGTGCTGGGCACCGGGATCCTCGGTCGCCTCCTTGTGCGGCGGCACCGCGACGGGCATGAACAGGACTGCGTCGAGCCCGAGCTGCGCGTGGGCCTCCTGCGCGCACACGAGGTGGCCGAGGTGCGGCGGGTTGAACATCCCGCCGAGCATGCCGAGCTTCGCCGCGGCCACTACGGACGGACCTGGCCGGAGCCCTCGAGCACGTACTTGAACGAGCACAGCTCGCGCACGCCGATCGGGCCGCGGACGTGCAGCTTCTGCGTGGAGTTGCCGATCTCCGCGCCCATGCCGAACACGCCGCCGTCGGTGAAGCGCGTGGAGGCGTTCACGTACACGCAGGCGGCGTCCACGCCGCGCTCGAAGGCCTGGGCGGAGTCGTAGGAGCCGGTGACGATCGCCTCGGAGTGGCCGCTGCCGTGGGCGTTGACGTGCTCGATCGCCTCCTCGACCGAGTCCACCACGCCGACCGCGAGCACGAGCGCGAGGAACTCCGTGTCCCAGTCCTCGTCGGTCGCGTCGGCGAGCGAGCCGGCCAGGTCGCCGGCGAGCGCCTTGGCGCGGCCGTCGGCGCGCAGCTCGACGCCGGCCTCGCGCAGCGCCGACAGCGCGCGGGGCAGGAACTGCGCGGCGGCGTCGCGGTGCACCAGCAGCGTCTCGGCCGCGTTGCAGACCCCGGGGCGCTGGAGCTTGGCGTTGAGGATGATCGCCTCGGCCATGTCGAGGTCGGCGTCGGCGTCCACGTACACGTGGCAGTTGCCCGAGGCCGCGTAGATCACCGGCACCGTCGCGACGTCCTTCAGCGCCGCCTTCAGACCCTCGCCGCCGCGGGGGATGATCAGGTCCACGAGGCCGTCCTGCGTGGCGAGCTCCGCGAGCTCGTCGCGGCCGCCCCCGGCCACGAGCCCGATCGCGCCCTCGGGCAGCCCGGCGTCGCTGGCCGCGGTCGTGGCGATCGCGGCGAGGGCGGCGTTGGAGTGCGCGGCGTTGGACGAGCCACGCAGCACGATCGCGTTGCCCGACTTGACCGCGAGCGCGGTGCAGTCGATCGTCACGTTCGGGCGCGCCTCGTACACGATCGCCACGACGCCCAGCGGCGTGCGGACGCGGCGGACGTCGATGCCGTTCGGAAGCCGGAAGCCCTCGATCACCTCGCCGACGGGGTCGGGCAGCGCGACGATGGTGCGCACGTCCGACGCGATCCCGGCGACCCGCTCCTCGTCGAGCTTCAGGCGGTCGAGCAGCGCCGCGTCGAGGCCGCCGGCCCGGCCGGCCTCCATGTCGCGCTCGTTGGCCTCGAGCACCTCGTCCGTCCGCGCCTCGAGCGCGGACGCGATCGCCTCCAGCGCGCCGTTGCGCGTATCCGTGTCCAGGCGCGACAGCTCGCGCGAGGCGCGCCTGGCCTCGCGGCAGATGTCGGTGACCGTGCGGGCGGTTGTCGCCATGTCCCAGAGAAGGTTACGCGAGCACGAAATAGTCCCGGTGGACGGCCTCCTCGGTGGCCTGCGGGAGCAGCTCGCGCACGCGGTCGGTCTTCATCCCCTTGATCCGTCGCAGCTCGGCCGCCGAGTAGTTGGAGATGCCCTTGCCGACCGGGCGCGCGGCGGCATCGCCGTCGCGTTCGGCGACCACGACGGCGTCGCCCGCGTCGAAGTCGCCCACGACCTCGACGATGCCGACCGGCAGCAGGCTCGTGCCGCCGTCCCGCAGCGCCCGCGCGGCGCCTGGGTCCACCAGCACCTGGCCGTGGCTGGGCTTGGCGTACTTCAGCCACAGCTTGAAACTCGAGTAGCGCGCCGAGCGCGGCGGGAAGCGCGTGCCGACCGTCTCGCCCGCGAGCGCGGCCTCGAGGGCGTCGCCGGTGAGCCCGTTGGCGATCACGGCTGCGATCCCGGCCCCCGTCGCCATCTCGGCGGCGACGACCTTCGACCGCATCCCGCCCGAGCCGAGCGGGGACCCGGCGTGGCCGATGTCGAGGTCGGCCAGACCCTCGTAGTCGGAAACCTCGTCGACCAGCTCCGCGCCCGGGTCCCTGCGGGGGTCCGCCGTGTACAGCCCGTCGGTGTCGGTCAGCATCACGAGCAGGTCCGCGCCGATGAGGACGGCGACCTGCGCGGCGAGGAAGTCGTTGTCGCCGAAGGAGATCTCGTCGGTCGTGGTCGTGTCGTTCTCGTTGATCACGGGCACCACGCGCCATTCGAGCAGCTTGCGCAGCGTCTGGCGCGCGTTGAGGTAGTGCGTGCGCGCGCTCATGTCGAAGAACGTCAGAAGCACCTGCGCGCTGGGCGCGCCGTGGCCCGCGAGCAGCTCGTCGTAGACGCGGTAGAGCTTGCCCTGGCCGACCGCGCTGGCCGCCTGCAGCTCGGCCATGGCCCGCGGGCGCAGCGGCAGCTCGAGCTGGCGCATCCCGCGCGCGATCGCGCCGCTGGTGACGATCACGACCGCATCGCCCGCCGCATGGCGCGCGGCGGCGGTCGCGCACACCCGATCCAGGATGTCGCGGCGCACTTCGCCGGACGCGTCGGCGACGATGCTCGACCCGAGCTTGAGCACGAACGTGGACATGTCGCGCTTGAGCTTAGGCCCTACCCGCGCGGGTCAGCGCACGGCGCCTGCCACCCGACGGGAGGTCGCCGCGCCCCCGAAACGGAGAGCGATGCCGCGCGTGGAGCCAACGCGGCTATCGGTCGCTGGCTTCGCGAGGCGCGGCGACGGTATGCGTCGCATGTGGAAACGGGCGGGACCGCAGAAGGTGTCGCTATAGCGGCGCGCCGGGGTCCAGCTCGAACACCGTGCCGGCGATCTCCACGTCGTCGCCGGGCTCGAAGCCGGCATCCTGCAGCGCGCGGATCACGCCGATCCCGCGGAGGCGCCCCTCGAGGTGTGCCATCGCCTCCCGGTTGTCGGGGTCATAGCGCGCGACGAGCCGGTCGATCCCGGCGCCGCTGACGCGGAACGACCCCTCCCCCACGCGCTCGACCGCGAACCCGCGTCGCGCCGCCGGCCGGAACGTGCGGTGCTCGGGCAGCGCGTCCTCGGCCACCACCTGCTCGACGGCCGGCTCGTCGACCGGCACCCGCCGCGCCAGCTCGGTCGCCAGCGCCTCGAGGCCCTCGCCGGTCGCGCTGGACGTGACGAGCACCGGCACGTCCTCGCCCAGCCGCTGCGCCCACTGGCGCTGCGCGGCGGCGGCCTCCTCCGAGGGCACGAGATCGGCCTTCGACAGCGCGAGGATGCGCGGCAGCGATGCCAGCCGGGGATTGTGGTCGGCCAGCTCGCGCTCGACGGTCGCGTGGTTGGCGACCGGATCGGACCCGTCGACGGGCTGAAGGTCCAGCACGTGCACGAGCAGCCGCGTGCGCTCGACATGGGCGAGGAAGTCGTGGCCGAGCCCGGCGCCGCCGCTGGCGCCCTCGATCAGCCCGGGAATGTCGGCGACGACGAGCTGGCGCTCGCCGGCGTCGAGCGTGCCGAGCACGGGCTCGAGCGTCGTGAACGGGTAGTCGGCGACCTTCGGCCGGGCGCGCGTCAACCGGGCGAGCAGCGAGGACTTGCCCGCGTTCGGCAGCCCGACGAGGCCGACGTCGGCGAGCAGCTTGAGACGCAGCTCGAGCCGGACCTCGTCGCCTGGAAGCCCGCGCTCGGCGAAGCGCGGTGCCTGGCGGGTCGGCCCGGCGAAGTGCTTGTTGCCCCGACCTCCGGGGCCGCCGCGCGCCACGATTGCTCGCTGCCCGGCGCGCACGAGGTCCCAGCGCGACCCGTCGGCCGCAACCACCTGCGTGCCCGGCGGCACGCGCACGACGAGCTCGTCGCCCGCCGCGCCGTGGCGCTGGGACCCCTGACCGTGGCCGCCGCGCTCGGCGCGGAACTGCGAGCCGCGGCGGAACGCCTGCAGGTCGCGCAGCGAGTCGTCGCACACGAGCACGACGTCGCCGCCGCGCCCGCCGTCGCCGCCGTCCGGCCCGCCCTTGGGGACGTGCGCCTCGCGGCGGAAGCTGGTGCTCCCGTCGCCGCCGGCGCCGGCGCGCACGTGGATGCGGGCGCGATCGTGCAACATGGTCCGCCCATTCTCCCCGGCCGACAGGAGTTCGCATGCCCGACGACCCCGTCTTCCTCATCACCGGCGCCTCCACCGGCATCGGCGCGGCCACGGCGCATGCCGCGGCCGAGGCGGGATACCGCGTGGTGCTCGCATCGCGCTCGGAGGACCGGCTCCGGGCCCTGGCCGGGGAGCTCGGCGGCGATGAGCGCGCGCTTGCTCTCCGCTGCGACGTGACGAGCTGGGAGGACCAGGAGCGCCTGGCCGGCGCGGTGCTCGACGCCTTCGGGCGCATCGACGTGACCTTCGCCAACGCGGGCTTCGGCGCCCAGCGCGGGTTCGAGCAGGAGACACCGGAGTTCTGGCGCGAGATGGTGCTCACGAACGTGCTCGGCGTCGCCTACACGATCCGCGCGACCATGCCCGCCATGCGCGACAGCACCGGGCACTACGTCATCACCAGCTCGGTGGCGGGGCGGCGGCCGATCCCCGGCTCGCTCTACTCCGCCTCCAAGCACGCCGTCACGGCGATGGGCGAGGCGCTGCGCCAGGAGCTCAACGGCACGGGGTGCCGCGTCACGCTGATCGAGCCCGGCATGGTCGACACGCCCTTCTTCGACAACCGCCCAACCGGAGCGCTCGAGGCCGAGGACATCGCGGGAGCGGTGATGTACGCGGTCGGTCAGCCGCCGCGAGTGGACGTGAACGAGGTTCTGATCCGGCCGACGGCGCAGGAGGGGTAGTCGCGTCGGAGGACCCGCCCGTTCGGCGATCCGGTGGACGCGACGGTGTTCGCGGTATGGTCGGCGCCACCGCAGCCGGGCCTACCGGGAGCAGGGTCTGCGACGACCGTGTGAGGAGGCCCAGATGAGCTCGGGGACGACGAACCAGGACGAGATGGCACAGGCGGACGCCCTTCCGCAAGCGGACGCAAGCTCGCTCGTCGATGCCGGCCGCCTCGAGGCCGAGGTCAAGGACATGTACCGCCAGGTTGCCCGCGAGGAGGAGGCGGGGCTCCACTTCAAGGTGGGTCGCCCCCTCGCCTCCCGGCTCGGATACGCGGAGGACGTCCTCGACGCGGTCCCGGCCGAGGCACTCGCGTCGTTCGCTGGGGTGGGCTATCACTTCGATCTGGCCGCCCTCGCCGCCGGTGAAGAGGTGCTCGACCTCGGGTCGGGCTCCGGCACCGACGTATTCTGCGCCGCCGTCGCGGTCGGCGAGTCGGGCCGCGTCGTCGGCGTGGATTTCACCGACGAGCAGGTGGCCAAAGCGGCTCGGCTCTCAGCACGCGACGGCTTCTCGCAGGTGGAGTTCCTCGAAACGAGGATCGATGAGTTGCCCTTCGATGACGCGAGCTTCGACGTGGTCGTTTCGAATGGCGTCATCAATCTGTCCCCCGTCAAGCACCGGGTGTTCGCAGAGGCGGCGCGGGTCCTTCGCCCGGGCGGACGGCTCGCGATTGCGGACATCGTCAGCGGCCGCCCACTCAAGGAACGAACACGGCGCAACGTCGAGCTCTGGGCGGCCTGCATAGCCGGGGCGATTCCCCGCCGCAACTACGTCGACACGATCGAGGCGGCCGGCTTCGAGGTGATCGAGGTGCGCCAGAACGACTACGAGTTCATCTCCGAACGCGCGCTGGACGCCTGCAGCACCTATGGAGTGGAGAGCATCTCCCTGGCCGCCAGGCGTTAGCCGGCGGCTCTCAGAGCCGCCGCCAGCGTGGCCCCGGCCACAGCCGCGCCGCCGGCCACGGCGAGGGCGCCCGCCGCGGCCGTCGGCGGCAGACTCTCCCTCGCCGCCAGCGTCGCGGTGAAGTCCACGGCGTCGGCCGCCGCGCACGTCGCGACCGTGCGCGGGCCGACCCCGGGACGGTCGACCACGTGGAGCGTGAGCAGGCCGAGGATCAGGTCGCGGATGCCCAGCGCGCGAAAGATCGCCTGGACCCCGGGCCGCTCGGCGTCCTCGCCGATCCAGCCGCGGCCGGCCAGCGCCGGCGCGACGAGGAAGGCGGCGCCCACGAGCACGCGCCCGGCGGCGATCGCGCGGGCGGCGTCGCGGGCGCTCACGACGCGCCTACTCGCCCGCGGGAACGACGGTGATGACCCGGCCGCGCCGGCCGGCGGTGAACTCCACGACGCCCGCGCGCTTGGCGAAGATCGTGTCGTCCCTGCCGATGCCCGTGCCGTCGCCCGGCCTGAAGCGGGTTCCGCGCTGGCGCACGATGATCTCGCCGCCCGTCACGGCCTGACCGGCGAACACCTTCACGCCGAGCCGCTTGGGCGTTGGAGTCGCGGCCGTTGCGGCTGGAGCCGAGGCCCTTCTTATGCGCCATCCGAGTCCTCCTCCTTCTTCTTCGCCGGGGCGCGGCGCGTGCGCGGCTTGGCGGCCGTGCCGCCGCTGGCCGCGGCTTCTTCGCGGCCGGCCTGCGCGCGGCGGGCTTCTTCGCCGGCGTCGCCTCGGCCTCGGCCTCGGCCTTCGCGGCGGCCGGCTTGCGCGCGGGTGCGCGCGCGCCGGCCTTGATCGAGGTGACCTCGATCCGCGTCAGCTCCTGCCGGTGGCCGGTGCGCCGCTTGTAGCCGCGCTTGGGCTTGAACTTGAGCACGTGCAGCTTCGGGCCGCGCTCGTGGGCGAGCACCTTGGCCTCGACCTTGACCTTGGCCAGGTCGGCGCCGTCGAGCACGTCCTTGTCGCCGCGGTAGAGCAGCGGCTCGAGCGCGACCTTGTCGCCCTCCTCGTCGCGCAGGCGCTCGACGAGCAGGGTCTGGCCCTCCTCGACGCGGTACTGCTTGCCGCCGGTCTTGACGATCGCGTAGGTCATGGTCACTCGTCGGCCGAGCCGGAGTCGCCGCCCTCCGCGGCGGCGCCCGCCTTGGCGCGGGAACGGCGCCGTCCGCCTCTGCGGCCGCGGCGCCGAGTGCGCGATTGTACGCCATCGGCGTTGTCGTCAGCCGACGCCTCGTCGGAGGCCGCGGCGCCATCGGCGTCCACCAGCGAGGCGCTGGCGGCGGTCCGCCCGACCTCGTCGATGCGCACCAGCCGCTTCTCGCCGACGTAGCGCGCCACCGCCGGCGATCTCGATGATGTAGCCGTCGATCTTGGCCACGGCGTCGTCGACGTTGTACATGTGCGGCTCGACGATCTGGACGAGCACCTCCTCGCCCTCGCGGAAGGGCAGCGCGCGCTCCTCGACCTGCTCCCGCGAGCCCTCGAAGGTGACGGCGAAGTGGTCGAGCGGCAGGCCGTCGGAGCCCTCGAAGAGGAACCGCTTGCCGGTCTCGTCCTCGAGCTCCTTGCAGCATGCGCGAGCCGTTGCCGGTGAACTCGGCGGTCACGCGCGGGTTGAGCTGGACGAGGAAGGCCTCGGGCGCGTCCTTGCGCTCCGCCACCAGTTCGCGCAGCCGGCGCTCGACCTCGATCGCGATCGTCTCCTCGGAGCGGATCACGCCCTCGCCCTCGCAGGTCGGGCACGGCCGGGTCATGATCTCCCGCACGCCCTCGGTGACGTTCTGGCGGGTCATCTCGACCAGCCCGAGCGGAGAGATCTCGACCACGAAGGTCTTCGTGCGGTCCTCGTCGAGCTGCTTGCGCAGCGTCTTGAGCACCGCGTCGCGGTTGCGCGCCCGCGCCATGTCGATGAAGTCGATCACGATGATCCCGCCGATGTCGCGCAGCCGCAGCTGGTTGACGACCTCCTCGGCGGCCTCGAGGTTGGTCTTGGTGATCGTGTCCTCCAGGCGCGCGCCCTTGCCGCGCCCGACGAACGAGCCGGAGTTGACGTCGATGACCGTCAGCGCCTCGGCGTAGTCGATCATCAGATAGCCGCCGCTGGGGAGGTCGACCCGGCGCGAGAGAACGCCCTCGATCACCGGCTCGACGCCGTAGGCCTCGAACAGCGGCTCGTCGCCCTCCCACAGCTCGACGCGGTCGACCAGCTCCGGCGCCGTGCGGGTGAAGAACGAGACGAGGCGGTGGTGCTGCTTGGGGTCGTCGACGACCGCGCGCTCGAACTCGGCCGAGAAGATGTCGCGCACCACGCGCACCGACAGGTCGGCCTCCTGGAACACCATCGCGGGCGCCTCGGTCTCCTCCACCCGCTTCTGGAGCACATCGTGGAGCTTGTCCAGGTACAGCAGCTCGCGCTCGAAGTCCTTGCGCTTGGCGCCGTGGGCGGCGGTGCGGACGATCGCGCCGCCGCCGCGGAGGTCGAGCTTGGCGACCTCCTTGCGCAGGCGGTCGCGCTCCTTGTCCTCGAGCCGGCGCGAGACGCCGACGCCCTCCCCGGTCGGGGCGAAGACCATGTAGCGGCCCGGGATCGCCAGCTCCATGGTCAGCCGCGCGCCCTTGGTCTTGAGCGGGTCCTTGACGACCTGCACGACCACCTCCTGGCCCGGCTTGAGCAGGTCGGTGATGCTCCGCCCGCCCCCGCGACCGCGGCCGCGCTTGGGCGTTTCGACGCCCGGCAGCACGATCTCGTCGACGTGCAGGAACCCGTTCTTCTCGAGGCCGATGTCGACGAACGCGGCCTCGAGGCCGGCCAGGACGTTGTCGACCCGGCCCTTGTAGATGTTTCCGACGATCGAGCGCGCGCCGCGGCGCTCGATGTACAGCTCTGCGACGCGGAACCCCGCACTGGGGTCGGCCTTCTTGCGGCGCCGGCGCATCGTGGACTTGGCCGCCGGCTTGCCGGTCGCCTCGAGCAGCGCGACGCGCGTCTCAGCGCGGTCGACGCTTACCAGTACTTGCTTTTTCACTTGGGATTTCTTCCTTTACAGGTTGAGCGATCGGCCCTTGAAGGCGGAGGCCATGCGGGCCTCGCCGTATACCGACTGCAGGACGCCGAGCGCCAAGAGGGTGACGATGACCGAGGAGCCGCCATAGCTCATGAGCGGCAGGGGGACCCCGGTGATGGGCATGATCCCCACGGTCATGCCGACGTTGACGAAGACCTGGAACATCAGCATCGCGACGATGCCGCCGGCGATCAGCGCGCCGTAGAGGTTCTTCGCCAGGGTGAGGATGCGCAGCGATCTCCAGATCAGCAGCGCGTAGAGAGCGAGCACGATTGCCGCGCCCAGGAAGCCGTAGGTCTCCCCCACCACGGCGAACACGAAGTCCGTGTGGTGCTCGGGGAGGAAGTTGAGCTTCGTCTGCGTCGCGCCGGTCACGCCGCGGCCGGTCTTCTCACCGGCGCCGATGGCGATGCGCGACTGGTTGAGCTGATAGGTCTGGTCGCGCGGGTCGCTGGAGGGGCTGAGAAACCCGGTCAGGCGCTGCACCTGGTAGGGCTTGAGCACTTGCACGCCGACCGCCGGCGCGACGACCAGGGCCAGCGTGATCGCGATCGCGAACGTCGCGCCGAGCACCGCGAAGTGCTTCCACGAGGTGCCGGCCACGAAGAGCACGGCGACCGCGATGACCACGTAGACCATGCCGCTGCCCAGGTCGGGCTGCACGATCACGAGCACCGACGGGATCAGCGCGAGCAGCATCACTCGCGCCGTGGTGTCCCGATCGCGCAGACGGCGCACGCGGTCGACCACGAAGGCCGACAGCGCGAGCATCAGCAGCAGCTTGCCCAGCTCGGACGGCTGGAAGTTGAGGAATGCCAGATCGAACGACCGCCGCGATCCGCGCGACGCGGCGCCGAGCATCAGCACCAGCAGGATCGACGCGATCATCGTGACGTAGAGCCCGTACTTCAGCTCGCGCAGGCGCGAGTAGTCGATGCGGCTGATGCCGAACATCAGGACCAGCCCGACGCCCGCGAACAGCAGCTGGCGGTCGAGGTAGTAGTGCGGCGACCCGGGCACGTCGTCCCGCGTCGCGTCGCCGATCGTGATCAGCGAGCACACGATCAGCCCGAGCGTCGCCAGCAGCAGCATCCAGTCCACGCGTAGCAGCGGCGGGCGCGGCGCGACCGTCGTCTGCTCCTCCTCGCGTTTGTGGATCGGGCTCGCGTTCATCGGGTCGTGGAGGTCCCCGCGACGAACTTCTTCTGCGCGCCGAACCACTGGGAGAGGATCAAGCGTGTGGCGGGCGCCGCGGCCTCGGCGCCGAAGCCGCCCTGCTCGACGGTGACGGCCACGACGATCGGCTTGACCGGGTCGGGGGCGTAGGCGATGTACCACGACTGGTCGGCCTGGCCGGGCCGCTCGGCGGTCCCCGTCTTGCCGTCCACCTGATGCGGGAAGCCGGCAAACACGTCGGCCGAGGTTCCGCCGGGCTGCGAGGCGGCCTGGTGCAGGCCGTCGAGGATCGCCTGCCGGTTGGAAGCGCCGATGTGGATGTTGCGGCTCGCGCCGGGTTGCACCGTCTGCAGGACGCGGCCGGCGGCGTCGTCGACCTCCAGGCCGATGTGCGGCGTGACGACGCGCCCGCCGTTCGCGACCGTCGAGTAGGCGACGGCCATCTGGAGCGGCGTGGCCTGCAGGTCGCCCTGGCCGACGGCGAGGTTGACGTTGTCGCCCACCGACCACGGACGATCCGTGAGGTGCTTGCGGAACAGCCGATCCCGCCAGGCGGGCGTCGGCAGCAGGCCGGAGAACTCCCCGGGCAGGTCGATGCCCGTGCGCCGCCCGATCCCGAGTCGTCGCGCCCACTTCTGCAGCGCCCGGCGGCCGTTGTTGTTCATGCGCGCGCCGAGCGTGTAGAAGAAGACGTCGGAGGACACCTGCAGCGCCTCGCGCAGCGAGATCGCGCCGTGCGGCGTGCCGCCCGAGTTCTGGAAGACGATGTTGCCGATCTGGATCGAACCCGGGTCGTCGATCACCGTGTCGGGCGTGAACGCCCCGCTCTGGAGGCCGGCGACGGACGTGATCAGCTTGAACGTCGATCCCGTCGGGTACTCGCCGCGGATTGCGCGGTCGAGCAGCGGGGCGCCGTTGGCCTGCGAGGTCAACGCCTTGTAGCGCGCCTCCGTCAGCGGCTTGGCGAACTCGTTCGGGTCGAACGTCGGCGCGGACCCCAGCGCGAGCACCTCGCCGTTGCGCGGGTCGAGCGCGACGAACGCGCCGCGCCCGTTGCCCAGACCGGCGATCGCCTGCTCGCCCTCCCGCTGCAGGCCGAGGTCGATCGACAGCTTGAGGTTCTTGCCCTGGGCCGGCTCGCGCAGCGACAGCTCGCCCGTCGGGCGGCCGAGCGAGTCGATCTGCACGCGGGTGGCGCCGTCGCGGCCGCGGAGGTAGCGGTCGTAGGAGTACTCGATCCCGTCCTGGCCGACGATCGTGCCCTGCGGAACGCCCTTGAACTTCAGGAGCTTCAGCTCGTCCGGGCTCACCTGGCCGACCGTGCCGAACATGTGCGCGCCGACGCTGCCGAAGGGATACTGGCGCAGATAGACCCGCGCCACCGTGACGCCGGGGAAGTCGTCCTGACGCTCGAACAGGTAGGAGTAGACCGCGCGCGAGGCGTCGGACTTCACCGTCGCCGGCGCGTAGGGCACGAGCTTGGTCTGGCGTCTCACCTCGTGGTCGATCTGGGACGGCCGCTCGCCGATGATCTGCCCGAGGCGACGGTACAGGCTCGCGCGGCGCGGCCCGGCCGGGGGAAGCTTGCGCTGGTCGACCTGCACGGCGATCGACACGCGGTTGTCGACGAGCACCTTGCCGTTGCGGTCGACGATGTCGCCGCGCGGCGCCGGCACGTCCACGTCGCGGATGCGGTTGTTGTTCGCCTGTGCGCGGTACTTGTCGCCGGACAGCACCTGCAGGAACCACAGGCGGAAGAAGATGATCGCGAACATCGTCAGCGCGATCCCGCCGAGGATCGCCACGCGCAGCGCGAGCTGCGGCGTGATCGGAGGGCGGCGCTCGTCGGGCAGCTGAAGCTGGAGCATCGGGTGAGCGCTAGGCCCTCGAGATCGGGCTGAGCCCGCCGGTCGTGTAGGCGCGACGGCGGCGGCGGCGCGGGTCGTCGGGCAGCAGCGGCAGCAGGACCCGCCGGACGACGCTGTAGACCGGCAGCGCGACGATCGTGTTGACCGCGATCGTGACGAGTATGTCGCGGAGCAGCAGCCAGCTCACGGGCGCGTCGACCCCCAGCAGGAACTGGATGACCGAGAAGCCGAGCGCGGCGATGGCGGTGGCGGCGGCGCCAACCGCGACCGGCGTCAGTGCATGGGCCGGGTCCCGCAGCTCCCGCAGCCGGCCTGCGCCGTAGCCGATCAGGATGTAGACAAGCGACGAGACCCCGAGCGTCTGCACCAGCGCGGAGTCCACCAGCAGGCCGATGCCGAAGCCCATCAGTGCGCCCGGGATCGAGCCGGTCAACAGCCCGACGGACATCACGACGAGCGGGGCGAGGTCGGCGCTCACGCCGAAGATCGAGATCTGCGATACGGCGGCGATCTGGACGATCACGGTCACCAGCCCGACGATCGCCAGGCGCAGCGTCATCTGGGCGCTGGTGCTCATGGGCCCGCCGCCGGGCGCGTGAGGATCTGGACGAAGTCGAGTTTGCGCAGGTCCGCGTAGGGCGCGACGTGCACGCGCTGGTAGAGGTTGACCTCCTGCGCGTCGACCCGGGTCACCGACCCGATCGGGATCCCGGGCGGGAACAGGGACTCGAGCCTGTTCGAGCGGCTGCCCGCCGTCACGATCGCCTCGCCCTTGACGACGCGGTTCTTGCTCGAGACGAAGTCGAGCAGCAGGTCGTTGGGGTTGCCGACGGCGGGCTGCACGATGCCGTTGACGCCCGTGTCGGCAACCTTTGCCGACACGCCCGACGTGTGGTCGGTGATCAGCGTCACCTGCGCCACCGTTCCGGTGACGGAGGTGACCTTGCCGACGAGGCCGTCGCCGTCGACGACCGGCTGGTCGACGCGGACGCCGGAGCTGGAGCCGCGATCGACGTTGAGCGTCTGATACCAGACCGTCGGCGAGCGCCCGATCACGCGCGCCGTGACCGGGTGGTAGGAAGTGAGATTGGCCGAGCGATCGAGCCCGAGCATGCCCTTGAGCTGGACGTTCTCGCGCACCGCGGCCTGGCCGCCGATCGCCTGGCTACGCAATGACCGCACCTGCTTGCGCAGCTTGTCGCGCTGGCTGCGCGCGTGCAGCGTGTCGCCGAACCAGCCCGCGAGGTCACGGAACGGCTTGAGCGCGCGGTTCGCGCCCTCCTGGATCGGCGCGAGCACCTGCAGCACCCCGCGCTGCAACGCGTGCAGGCCGCCGCCGGCCGACTCGCCGAAGTAGGCGGTCAGCAGGATCAGCGAGAGCGCGACGAGCAGTCCGAGGACCGCCCGCCGGCGGCGGACCGTTTGCTTGTACACGTGGGTGCAGTCTCCAAGTTTGTGGCCGCCGCGCGCTACTGGCGACGCCGGCGGTTCTTCGAATTCTTGCTGGTGCGGTGGATGACCTCGAACTCCTCCAGCGAACGGCCCGAGCCGACGGCCACGCAGGTCAGCGGAGACTCGGCCAGATGGGCCGGCATCTGCGTCTCCTCGCGCAGCCGTTCGTCGAGTCCCTGCAGCAGCGACCCGCCCCCCGCGAGCATGATCCCGCGGTCCATGATGTCGGACGCGAGCTCGGGCGGCGTGCGGTCCAGCGTCTCCTTGACGGCGTCGATGATCTGCGCCAGCGGCTCCTCGAGCGCCTGGCGGATCTCCTCGCTCGTGAGCACGATGGTCTTCGGCAGGCCGGAGACCATGTCGCGGCCCCGGATCTCGGCCTGGACCTCCTCCTCCATCGGGAAGGCCGAGCCGATCTCCAGCTTGACCTCCTCCGCCGTCTGCTGCCCGATCAGCAGCTTGTACTCGCGCTTGGCGTAGTTGATGATCGCCTCGTCGAGCTCGTCGCCGCCGACGCGGATGGACTGCGACACGACGATCCCGCCGAGGGAGATCACGGCCACCTCCGACGTCCCGCCGCCGACGTCGACGACCATCGATCCGGTGGGCTCGCCAACCGGCAGGCCCGACCCGATCGCCGCCGCCATCGGCTCCTCGATCAGGTAGGCCTGGCGTGCTCCCGCCGACAGGCACGCCTCCTCGACCGCGCGCTTCTCCACCCCGGTCACGCCGGAGGGCACGCACACGACGACGCGCGGGTGCGCCCAGCGGTTCTGGTGGACCTTCTGGATGAAATGGCGCAGCATCTCCTCGGTCACGTCGAAGTCGGCGATCACGCCGTCCTTGAGCGGGCGAATCGCCGAGATCGTGCCCGGCGTACGGCCGAGCATGCGCTTGGCCTCGATGCCCACCGCGTGGACCTCGCCCGTCCGCGCGTCGATCGCGACGACGGAGGGCTCGGACAGCACGATGCCGCGCCCGCGCACGTACACGAGGGTGTTGGCCGTGCCGAGATCGACCGCCATGTCGCGGCCACCGAAGCCGGTGAGGTACGAGAACATGCCCATATCGGAGGGAAACAGGCGCCCGTCGGCTTAGCGGCGGAGGAATGCCGTCACGCCGAAAGCACCGTCGCGCCCGGCGCCAGTGTAGCGGACGGCCTCGTGCCATCCGGTACGGCCATTGCCGTGGTTGCGGGGAAAAACCGCAGCATCAGCCGGCCCGCTCGACCGCCTCGCGGAGGTCCGGGACGAGCTCGAGGAGCAGCGCGACCGAGAGCCCCACGACGTTGAGGTAGTCGCCCTCGATCGTGCGCACGAGCGTGGCGCCGCGTCCCTGGATCGCGTAGCCGCCCGCGCGGTCCCGCCATTCGCCGGACCTGACGTAGCGGTCGATCTCGGACGGGGTGAGATTGCGGAACGTCACGGCCGTCGCGATCGCCGCCTCGCGCTCCTCGCCGTCGCGGCGAACCGCGAGGCCGCCGACCACGACGTGGGTGCGGGACGCCAGCGCCTCGATGAACTGGCGGGCCTGCCCCGGGTGCGTGGGCTTGCCGAGGATCCGGCCCTCCAGGGCGACGACCGTGTCGGCGCCCAGCACCACGTCGCCGTCCACCGCCGCCGCCTTGCGCACCGCGTTCTCGGTCGCCACCAGGAACGGATCGCCCGTCTCACGCTCCTCCACATTGGCCGGCCGGACCTCGAACGGGACGCCGAGCTGTTCGAGGATCGCGCGCCGTTGCGGCGAGCGCGAAGCGAGGGTGAGACGGCGCGCCGGCTCCGCCGGCTTCACAAATCCGGGAAGAACAGGTCCACCTCGCGCGCCGCGGACTCATCGGAGTCCGAGCCGTGGACCATGTTCTGCCCCACCTCGAGCGCGAAGTCGCCGCGGATCGATCCCGGCGAGGCCTCGAGCGGGTCGGTCGCGCCGATCACCTGCCGGGCGGCGACGACCGCCTCGTGGCCCTCGAGCACCATCGCCACGAGCGGGCCGGAGGTGATGAACTCGACCAGCTCGCCGAAGAACGGCTTCTCCGCGTGCTCGGCGTAGTGCTGCTCGGCGAGCGAGCGGTCCATCGTCATCAGCTTCAGCGCCGCGATTCGCAGGCCCTTGCGCTCGAAGCGCGCGACGATCTCGCCCGTCAGCGCGCGCTCGAACGCATCCGGCTTGACGAGGATGAGGGTTCGGTTCACTGAGCTACGTGCTCGGCGGTGCCTGTGCCGGTGCCTCGGTCACTTCCGCCACGGCCGCCTGCTCGGAGGTCGTCCCGGTCCTGCGCCGGCGCCGGCGCGTGGGCTGGGGCTCGCCCTGCACGACCTCGGCCTCGCAGAACGGGCACACCTTCCAGCGGGGATCGAGCGGGCGCGAGCAGTTTGCGCATGGGCTCTTCAGCCGGCGCATGCAGTTGGGGCAGCGGAGGAAGTCCCGCTCGATCTCTGCATCGCAGTGCGGGCAGAGCATGTAGCCCAGCTGGGCCACGCGGGCCTCCGCGGCCTGCATCTCCAGCTCGCGCTCGCGGACGTCGTCGAGGTACTCCGGCGGGCGCACGATCATGTAGACGACGCAGCCGACGAACGGGAACAGCGACGCCGCGGTCGCGCACCCGACCAGCATGGAGTCCTCCATGCGGCGGCGAGCGTCGGCGTAAGTCCAGTACACCGTGGCAAGCCAGATCACCACGAGGCAGAGGATCAGCAGGTTGACCGCCAGGTTCAGGCCGTCGCTGTCGATCCCGAAGATCCCGAACGGGAACATCGTGGGCGCGAGTGTAGCCGTCCGGTCGCACCGGCGATATGGCCGGTAAGCGGATTGCAGATGTCGCTCGCCTGGGAGGTCGCTATAGGAACAGGCGCCCGAAGGCGTAGCCGACTCCGAAGAAGACCAGGATGACCAGCGCCACGATGACCGCCACGAGGGCGATCATGGGGAGGAAGTGCGGGACGTCGTCGTCGTTCATGGCATCCGGGCCCGCGCGGCGCGCCGGGCATGCGCGAGGCCCGCGACAAGATAGATGGAGCCGGTGGCCAGCACCACCCCGCCCGGTCCGGCGATGACGCGCGCCCGCTCCAACGCGCGCTCGGGGTCGCCCACGACCTCGGCCTCGCCGTCGAACGCGAGCTGGTGCGCAAGCGACTGCAGCGTGGCGGGCGACAGCGCGCGCGGGTTGGGGTTGGAGGTGAACACGACCGCGCGGCACGCGGGCAGCAGGGCCGCCAGCATCCCCGCCGCGTCCTTGTCGTCGAGGATCGACACCACGGCCACGAGCGGCCGGGCCGCGCCGGCGTCGGGAAGAGACGCGACGAGTGCGGCGATCCCGCTGGGGTTGTGCGCACCGTCCACGATCGTCATGGGCTCCCCGGCGATGAGCTCGAACCGGCCCGGCACCGTCACCTGGGCCGCGGCGCGGCGGACCGCGGCGTCGTCGAGCTCGCCCAGGAACGCCTCGGCGGCCGCCCGCGCCAGCGCGAAGTTCGGGCGCTGGAACGCGCCGCCCGCGGCGAGGTCGACGCCGGCGTCGGCGGGCGCGTGCACCAGGCGAACGCCATGGCGTGCCGCGGCCGCCCGCGCCTCGGCCTCGGCCTCGGGCTCGAGCGCGCCGACAACAAGCGTCCCGCCGTCGCGCACGACCGCCAGCTTCTCCCGCGCGATGTCGCTAACCGTCGGCCCAAGCCAGCGTGTGTGCTCGAGACCGACGTTCGTGAGCACCTGAACGCGCGAGGGGATCACGTTGGTGGCGTCGTAGCGCCCGCCGAGGCCGGCCTCGACCACGGCCACCTCCACGCCGCGCGCCGCCAGCTCGCCGTAGGCGGCGGCGGTGAGCGCCTCGAACTGCGTGACGCGGTCGCCCTCCTGGAGCGTGCGATCGACCAGGGCGGCGGCGTGCGCGGCGCGCTCGACCGCGGCGGCGAACGCCGCGTCGTCGATGTCGTGCTCGGCGACGCGCACGCGCTCGCTGAAGCTCGCCAGGTGCGGCGACAGGTAGGCGCCCGTGCGCACCCCGTGGCGCTCGAGGATCGCGGCGGTCATGCGCACCGTCGAGGACTTGCCGTTCGTGCCCACGACGTGGATGGACTCGAACCGCCGCTGCGGCGAGCCCATCGCCGTCATCAGCCGGTGCATGCGGTCCAGGCCGAAGCGCATCCCGAACAACTCGAGAGAGCGCAGGTAGGCCTCCGCCCGTGCGGGGGACCAGTGCTCGCGCGTCACAGCGCGTCCAGCTCCCCGCGCAGCCGCTCGAGCTTGGCGCGCTCGCCCTCGACGACGTGCGCGGGCGCCCGCTCGACGAAGCGGTCGTTCGCCAGCTTGCCCTCGGCGCGCGCGACCTCGGCCTCGAGCTGCGCGCGCCGCTCGGCCCGCCGGCGCACGGCCTGCTCGGGATCGAAGCCGCCGCCCGCGAGGACGTGCACGCTGCCTCCGGGGACAGGGACCGTGGCGACCGGCTCGCCCGAGTCCGCCGCGAACGCGAAGCGCGCGAGGCGCGCAACCTGCTCGGCGGTCCCGTCGTAGCCCTCGGCCTCCAGCCGGGCCGGCACGGTCGCCCCGGCGGGCACCCTGACGGTGTCGCGCCAGCTGCGCAGGGCCGTCACGGCGTCGATCAGGCGCTGCGACCTCGGCCTCGGCCCCCGGGTCGCGCAGCGAGTGGTCGGGCTCGTCGAAGCGCTGGCCGGCGAGCAGGCCCTCGGTCCCCGGCACGTAGGACCAGATCTCCTCGGTCACGAACGGGATCGTCGGGTGCGCGAGGCCGAGCGTCTCGCGCAGCAGGTACAGCAGCGTCGAGGACAGCGCTGGATCTCCCTCGTACAGGCGCGGCTTGACCAGTTCGAGGTACCAGTCGCACAGCTCGCCGTAGACGAAGTCGTAGAGGCCCAGCGCGGCGCGGCTGAAGTCGAAGCCGTCGATGCGCTCGAGCGCTCGCGTGCGCGCCTCGATCAGCCGCCCGACGATCCAGCGGTCCTCGGCCGTGCGCGGCAGTGGCTCGGGCCGGGCGTCGGCATCGACGCCGAGCAGGATCAGTCGCGAGGCGTTCCAGAGCTTGTTCGCGAGCGCCTCGCCCTGCTGGATCTTCTCGGCCGAGTAGCGGACGTCCTGGGTCGAGGACATGGCCAGCAGGCCGAAGCGCACGGCGTCGGCGCCGTGCGCTTCGATCTCGTCCAGCGGGTCGATGCCGGTTCCGAGCGACTTGCTCATGCGGCGCCCGTCCGGCGCCTGGATCACCGAGTGGACGTAGACGTCCGTGAACGGGACGTCGTCGGCGAACTCGAGCCCCATCATGATCATCCGGGCCACCCACAGGAACAGGATGTCGCGCGCCGTCGAGAGCACGTCCGTCGGGTAGAAGGCGCGCAGCTCGGGCGTGTCGTCCGGCCAGCCCAGCGTGGCGAACGGCCACAGCGCGGAGGAGAACCACGTGTCGAGCACGTCGGGGTCGCGCTCCCAGCCCTCGCCATCCGGCGGCTCGGTTCCCACGTAGGTCTCCTCGCCGCGGTACCAGACCGGGAGCTGGTGCCCCCACCAGAGCTGGCGCGAGATGCACCACGGCCGGATGTTCTCCATCCAGTCGAGGTAGACCTGGCGCTGGCCGTCCGGGTGGATCCGCACGCGGCCGGAGGCGACGGCGTCGATCGCCGGGCGCGCCAGCTCGTCCATTCGCATGAACCACTGCAGGGAGACGAGCGGCTCGATCCGCTCGCCCGAGCGATGGGAGAACGGCACCGCGTGGCGGTGGTTCTCCCGTCCCGCGATCCGGCCCTCGGCCTCGAGCGCGGCCACGACGGCCTCGCGCGCCTCGAGCACCGGCAGGCCCGCGAAGCGCTCGCCGGCCTCGGCGGTCATGCGCCCGTCCTCACCGATGACGGTCACCTGGTCGAGCCCGTGGCGCTGGCCGATCTCGAAGTCGTTGGGGTCGTGGCCCGGGGTGATCTTGAGCTGGCCCGTGCCGAAGTCGGTCTTGACGTACTCGTCGGCGATGACCGGCAGCCGCCGGCCGACCAGCGGGAGGATCGCCGTGCGTCCGACCAGCTCGCGGTGGCGATCGTCGTCCGGGTTCACCGCGACGGCGGTGTCGGCCAGCATCGTCTCCGGCCGCACGGTGGCGACGGTCACCTTGCCGCCCCCCTCGAGGTCGTAGTCGATCGAGCAGAGCACGTCGTCGACCTCGCGCTCCTCGACCTCGAGGTCGGAGATCGCCGAGCGGCTGCCGGGGTCCCAGTTGACGATGTAGCGGTCGCGGTAGATGTAACCCTTCTCGTAGAGGTCCACGAACACACGCATGACCGCGCGGACGTAGCCCTCGTCGAGGGTGAACCGCTCCTCGTCGTAGTCGCAGGACGCGCCGAGCCGCTGGAACTGGTCGATGATCGTCGAGCCGTACTGCTCGCGCCACTCCCACACGCGCGCCACGAACGCCTCGCGGCCGAGCTCCTCGCGGCTCGTCCCCTCCTCGAGCAGCCGCTTCTCGACCTGGGTCTGCGTCGCGATCCCGGCGTGGTCGGTCCCGAGGATCCACTTGGTGCGCTGGCCCCGCATCCGGTGGTGGCGGACGAGCACGTCCTGGATCGCGCCGTTGAGCGCGTGGCCCATGTGCAGCGAGCCGGTCACGTTCGGCGGCGGGATCGCGATCGAGTAGTTCTCGGCCGCGGTGCCCTCGGGCACGGGATGGAACAGCCCGGAGTCCAGCCAGCGGCCCACGATCCGCGGCTCGACCTCCGCGGGCTCGTAGCGGGTGCGGGACTCCAATTCGCTGCGCTCGGGCACGGGACGCCCAGTCTATGCGGGGGGCGAGCGCCGCTCGCACGCTGCCTTCAACGGGGTGTTGCCCCAGTTCTTGACTGTATAGCGTATCGGCGCTATCTCTGTTAGGCTATTACCCGATGTCCCCCGCAGCGATCATCCGCGAGGCGCGCCGCGCCGCCGGCCTGAGCCAGTCCGAGCTGGCCGCGCGTATGGCCACGACGCAGTCGGCCATCGCGCGCCTGGAACGCCCGGGCTCCAATCCTCGGATCGAGACGCTCGATGCCGCGCTGCGCGCGAGCGGACGGCGACTCGCCCTCGAAGCCGTCGACGACGGGCCAGGCATCGACGAGGATCAGGTCAGAGCTCGACTCGCCCTCAGCCCGGCCGAGCGGCTTTCCTCGTTCCAGGCCTCCCAGCGCAACCTCGGCCGACTCGCCCGCAAGAGCAAGCGTGTCCCGCGCGCGCCGCACTGAGCTCCGCGCGGACGAGATCCTCGAGCGCCTGGTCGCCCGTGGCGTGGATTTCGTCGTGATCGGCGGGATCGCCGGCGTGCTGCACGGCTCCTCCCGAGCCACCTTCGACCTCGACGTCTGCTTCGCGACGGACCGCGCGAACCTCGACGCGCTCGGCGAGGTGCTCGTCGGACTCGACGCGCGTCTCAAGGGCGTCGCGGAGAAGGTGCCGTTCGTGCCCGATGCGGCCACGCTCCGACGGGTGGAGGTCGTGACGCTGGACACGGCGGCCGGAGAGCTCGACGTGCTGGCCAAGCCGTCGGGGGCCCCGCGCTATGACGTGCTGCGCCGGCGCGCCGATCGCTATGACCTCGGCGGCTTCTCGGTGCTCGTCGCCTCGATCGACGATCTCATCGCCATGAAGCAGGCGGCCGACCGACCCAAGGATCGCGCAGACGTGGACGAGCTCGAGACGATCCGCCGTCTGCGGCGCCGCTGAGCGGCGCCTAGGCCGACTGCTCGCGCGGCTGGTCCGACTCCTCGTCGGGCGCCGCCTCGGTGACGAGCGTCGGCTTGAGCCCGCGCTCGATCGTCTCCTTGGTCACGACGCACTTCTTGACGTCGCGGCGGGAGGGCAGCTCGAACTGGACCTCGAGCAGGACCTCCTCGATGATCGAGCGCAGGCCGCGGGCGCCGGTCTCGCGCTCGAGCGCCTTCTCGGCGACCGAGATCAGCGAGTCCTCGGCGAACACGAGCTCGATGCCGTCGAAGGAGAAGAAGCGCTGGAACTGCTTGACCAGCGCGTTGCGCGGCTCGGTGAGGATCGTGACGAGGTCCTCCCGGGAAAGCTGGTGGATCGCCGACATCACCGGCAGCCGGCCGATGAACTCCGGGATCAGGCCGTACTCGATCAGGTCCTCGGGCAGGCAGTGCTCGAACACCTCGCCGGTGTCCTTGTTCATCTTCTGCGTGATCGCGGCGCCGAAGCCGATGCCCTTGTGACCGATGCGGCGCTCGATCACCCGGTCGAGGTTGGCGAACGCGCCGCCGCAGACGAACAGGACGTTCGTCGTGTCGATCGTGAGGAACTCCTGGTGGGGGTGCTTGCGGCCGCCCTGCGGCGGCACCGAGGCGCTCGTGCCCTCGAGGATCTTCAGCAGCGCCTGCTGGACGCCCTCGCCCGACACGTCGCGCGTGATCGACGGGTTGTCGGCCTTGCGCGCGATCTTGTCGACCTCGTCGATGTAGATGATCCCGGTCTCGGCCTTCTTGACGTCGTAGTCGGCCGCCTGGATGAGCTTGAGCAGGATGTTCTCGACGTCCTCGCCGACGTATCCGGCCTCGGTCAGCGCGGTCGCGTCGGCGATCGCGAAGGGGACGTTGAGGATCTTCGCCAGCGTCTGGGCCAGCAGCGTCTTGCCGCAGCCGGTCGGGCCGAGCAGCAGGATGTTGGACTTCTGCAGCTCGATCTCGTCGTCCTCGGCCTGCATCATCTGGACGCGCTTGTAGTGGTTGTAGACGGCCACCGAGAGCGTTCGCTTGGCAGCCTCCTGGCCCACCACGTACTCGTTGAGCACGTCGTAGATCTCGCGCGGCTTCGGCAGGTTCTCGATGTCGAAGCTCGGCGGGGCGGTCAGCTCCTCGTCGATGATCTCGTTGCAGAGATCGATGCACTCGTCGCAGATGTAGACGCCGGGGCCGGCGATCAGCTTCTTGACCTGGCGCTGCGACTTGCCGCAGAAGCTGCAGAGGAGCTGCTCGTTGGAGTCTGTCGGACGGGCCATCTCTCTCCCGGAACGGCGCGCGACGCGGAGCTAGTGCTCCGAGATCACACGGTCGATGATGCCGTACTCCCTCGCTTCGTCGGAGCTCATGAAGTAATCGCGCTCGGTGTCCTTCTTGACCTGCTCGATGTCCTTGCCGGTGTGCTTGGCGATGATCTCGTCGAGGCGGCGACGCACGTCGATGATCTCCCGCGCATGAATCTCGATATCGGTCGCCTGCCCCTGAAAGCTTGAGGAGACCTGGTGGATGAGGATCTTCGCGTTGGGCAGGGCCATCCGCTTGTCGTGTGCGCCACCCGCCAGCAGCAGCGCGCCCATCGACATCGCGATGCCCACGCAGATCGTCTGCACGTCGGGCTTGATGAACTGCATCGTGTCGTAGACCGCGAGCCCGGCGTACACGGAGCCGCCAGGAGAATTGATGTAAACGGAGATGTCCTTCTCGGGATCCTCGGACTCGAGGTGCAGGAGCTGGGCCACGATCAGGTTGGCAATTTGGTCGTCGATCGGAGTGCCCAGGAAGATGATGCGTTCGTTGAGCAGACGGCTGTAGATGTCGAACGCGCGCTCGCCGCGTGAGGTCTGCTCGACGACCATGGGTACGAGTGGGCTCATCGTCCTCGCTTCAGTTTCGCTTCCTCGCCCCGATTCCTTCCCGGCGGCGGTGAGGAGGCTTGGAGACTGGGTCCCGCCGCCGTGGCGCGAGTCTAGCAACGTGTTTCGGGCCGACTGGGCGGTTGTTCGACGCCCCTGTCGCCTCTGCACAGCTTCGGTGGCGGGAAGCTAAGAGCCCGGGGTCCAGAGCTTGCCGGGCCGGTCGGAGGCGCCCTCGCCGGCCGCGGCGCCCTCCTTCTCCTCGTCGCCCGGCTTCCACAGCTTCTCGCGCGCCTTGGCGCGCTCGGCCGCGATCGGCGTCGCGCTCTCGGCCAGCAGGTCCACCGCCTTGCGGGTCGCCAGGTCGTCGCGCAACGCGTCGAGTCGGCCCGCCTGCTCCAAACGTTCCATCAGCTTCTCCGGCGTGGTGTTCTCGTGCTCGGCCGAGTGCTCGAGCGCCTCGCGCAACTCGTCCTCGGTCGGCTCGATGCCCTCGGCCTCGACGATCGCGGCCAGGACCGCCTCGCGGCGGAGCGCCCGCTCGGCGTCGGGCCGCGCCTCCTCCACGATCTCCTCCTCGGTCTTGCCCGAGATGCGCAGGTAGGCCTCGCGCGAGATCCCCTGGCGGGCCAGTGTGCTCGACAGACGCTCCCACAGCTCGCTCGCGCGCCCGTCCACCAGCCCGGCCGGGACCTCGACCTGCGCGTTCGCCGCGGCGGCGTCCACCGCCGCCTCGCGAAACTCGGCCTCGACCTGGCGCTCGTCGGCCTCGCGGAGGCGCTGGCGGATGTCCTCGCGCAGCTCGTCGAGCGTGTCGAAGCCGGCCGCGTCGGAGGCGAAGTCGTCGTCCGGCTCCGGCAGCTCCTTGGCCTTGACCTCCTTGACCGTGACGGCGAACCGCGCGGACCTCCCGGCGAGATGCTCGGCTCCGTAGTCGTCCGGGAAGGTGACCTCGACGGTGCGCTCCTCGCCCGCCGCGGCCCCTTCGAGCTGCTCCTCGAAGCCCGGGATCAGCCGGCCCGAGCCGAGCTCGATCAGCTGGTCGCGCGCCTCGCCGCCGTCGAACGGCTCGCCGTCGATCGTGCCGGCGTAGTCGACCACGACGAAGTCGCCCTTCTCCGCCGGGCGGTCCACGGCCTCGAGCCGTGCGAGGCGCTCGCGCAGGCCGTCGACCTCGATCTGGACCGCCTCCTCGTCGATCTCGGGCTCGCGGCGGCCCACCTCGAGGCCCCGGTACTCGCCCAGCTCAGCCGTCGGGCGCACCCCGATCTCGATCGAGAAGGTCAGCGCCTCGCCCTCGCCGGGAAGCTCGCCCAGCGCGACCTCGGGGTCGCCGACCGGCGCGATGCCGGCCGCGTCGATCGCGTCCACGTACCAGGATCCCAGCGAGCTGCGCAGCGTTTCGTCCAGCACCGCCTGGCGGCCGACGCGCCGCAGCACGACCGGCGGCGGGACCTTGCCCTTGCGGAAGCCTGGGATCTTCATCTCCCGCCCGAGCGCCTTCGCCGTCTGCTGCAGGCGGCGCTCGACCTCGTCGGCCGCGACCTCCGCCTCGACGCGCACACGCGACTCGGGCAGCTCGGTGACGCTCGTCTTCACGGGGGACGCCATGGGGCTCGCAACGATAGCGTCGGGTGTGCGATGGCCCGTCCGCGCCCCACGCCCGCCCGCCGCCTCGCCGCGCGGCTCGTCACCGGGCCGGCAGCGTTCCTCGCGGCCGGCGTGGTGGACTGGCTCGTGCTGGTGTCGCGCTACGTGACCGCTCGCGCACGCGGGCGGCGGCACGACTGGTACGCGGACTAGGACTTCTATGGGCGCGCGCAAGACCGTCAACGACCTGCTCGCGGAGTCGCGCGCGCGCCTGCGCCGCCTCGAGCCGCCCGAGGCCGTCGAGGCAATGCGGTCCGGAGCGCTGCTGGTGGACATCCGCTCGGAGGTCCAGCGCGAGGCCGACGGCGTCGTTCCCGCCGCGCTGTTCTTCCCCCGCAACGTGCTCGAGTGGCGCCTCGACCCCGCGTCCGGGCACGCCGACCCGCGGATCCCCGGCCGCGACGCCGAGGTGATCCTGATGTGCAACGAGGGCTACCAGTCGAGCCTTGCAGCCGCCACGCTCCAGGAGCTCGGCTTCGCGCGCGCGACCGACCTGGCCGGCGGGTTTCAGGCCTGGCGCGCGGCCGGGCTGCCGGTCGAGCCGGCCGGCGCCGCCGACTGAGCGAGGTCACGCGCCGGCTCGATGGCCCAGCGGGCGGCGACCGCGGCGAGCCGCTCGTCGAGCTCCCAGCGGTCCGGCCGTGGCTCGCCCTCGTGGTCGGGCGAGCCGCCCTTGAGCGCCATGCAGCCTGTGTTGTCCCCCGCGGAGCGGATCGCGTCCACCTCGTCGGGCGAGAGCGCGACCTCGGCCGGCAGCGCGGCCAGCTCGGCGCGCTTGGCCTCGATCGGCTTCGCACCCGCGCCGGCCTCCTGGATCAGGGTGGGCACGACGGTCTCGACCGCGTCGTGGGCGAGGTTCCAGGCGCAGGCGAGCTGCAGCATCGTCAGGCCGTGGCGCTCGGCGACCGGGCGCATGCGCTCCATGCGCTCGCGCCCCGCCTCGACCCAACCCGCCGGCCGGAAGGTGCGGTGGTCGCGTTCGCCGAACGCGTGCCCGGGGAGCACATCGTCGTGAAACAGGCCGCCGTAGTCCACCACCCGCGTCAGCACCTTCACGTCGCGGGCGGCCGCCGCATCCAGGCACAGCTCGCCGGGCCACGGCTCGAGCGGGTTGAGGATCACCATCGCCCACTCGATCCGCTCGCCGAAGCGCTCGAGGCAGTCGATCAGGTCCAGCGTGAACCCGTTCGCGGGACCCGGCGCCACGCCGATCCGCGCCGCGAGGCCGGCGTCGCGCAGCGCCGCCATGCCGTCCCAGACCGCCTCGCTGGTGTACCCCGTGCGATCCGGGTTGTGCAGCAACAGCAGGTCGAAGCGCTCGGCGCCGACGCGCTCCAGGCTGCGCTCGGTCGCGCTCCGGAGATAGTCGGCGTACTCGCCCTCGTCGCGCAAGCGCGGGTCGGTGAAGCGCGGGAAGCCCCTGGCACCCTCGCGCGCGCCCGTGTAGAAGTCGTGGCCGACCGCGCCCACGAGGCAGTACGCGTCGCGGTCCACGCCGGCCAGCGCGCGGCCGAGCAGACGGTCCGCCTCGCCCTCGCCGTAGACGTCGGCGGTGAGCACCGTGCGGATGTCGCCGCCCGGTCGCAGCAGCGCGAGCAGGCGCTCGTCGTCGAGGGGCTCCCCGAAGTGCATGAAGCGCCCGCCGCTCCAGGTGCCGACGGCGGTGTGGGTTGGCTCGGGCATGAAGGGGAAACTGTACGCGCACCCGTGAAGCCCCTCTCCGAGCAGACGATCCTCCTCACCGGCGCCACCGACGGCCTCGGCCGTGCGGTGACGTCCGAGCTCGCCGGCGCGGGCGCGACCCTGCTGCTCCACGGGCGCGACGCGGAGCGCCTCGCGGCCGTGGCCGGCGACGTCCGCGACCGGGCCGGCGACCACGCGCCGCGCACGTACCGCGCCGACTTCGCCTCGCTCGAGGAGGTCCGGCGGATGGCCGCAGAGGTCGCCCAGCACGAGCCGCGCCTCGACGGCCTCGTCAACAACGCCGGCATCGGGACCACGCTGCCGGGGGACGGCGGGCGCATGGTCAGCGCCGACGGCCTCGAGCTGCGCTTCGCCGTCAACTACCTCGCGGGCTTTCTCCTCACCCGTCTGCTCACGGACGTCGTGGTCGCCTCGGCGCCGGCGCGCATCGTCAACGTCAGTTCGGCGGGCCAGGCCGCTATCGACTTCGACGACGTCTTCCTCGAGAACGGCTACAGCGGCACGCGGGCCTACATGCAGAGCAAGCTCGCGCAGGTTATGTTCACGATCGACATGGCCGAGGAGCTGCGGGACCGCGGCGTGACGGTCAACTGCCTGCACCCGGCGACCTACATGCCGACGAAGATGGTTCTGCACGCGCGCGGCGAGGGCATGAGCCCGCTGGAGGACGGGGTGCGCGCGACCGTCCGCCTGATCGCCTCGGACGAGCTGGACGGCGTCACCGGACGCTACTTCGACGGCGAGGTCGAGTCCGATCCGCACCCGCAGGCGCACGACGACGCCGCCCGCACGGAGCTCCGGCGCCTTTCCGCCGCGCTCGTCGGACTCGCGTGATGCCGCAACTCGACCGGGTCTCGCCTGTTCTACCGAAGCGATGGCCGTAAAGCGTGGAGTCGTCGGAGCGGCCGCGGCGCTCGTAGCGATCGCGGCGGTGGTGCTGGGCATGGCGGCGTCGGGACCGGCCGGCGGCGCGACCGCGCGCGCCGCCGCACAACCGCCGAACGTCGTGTTCGTGCTGACGGACGACCTCGCCTGGAACCTTGTCCGCTACATGCCGAACGTCCAGCGCCTGCAGCGGCGCGGGCTCACGTTCAGCCGCTACTTCGTGACCGACTCGCTTTGCTGCCCGTCGCGGTCCGCGATCTTCACCGGCCGGTTCCCCCACGACACGGGCATCTTCACCAACATGGGCGCCGACGGCGGCTTCCAGGCGTTCCTCAACAAGGGCTGGGAGAGCAAGACCTACGCGACCGCGCTCGCGCCGCTCGGCTACCGGACCGGCTTCGGCGGGAAGTACCTCAACGGCTACCTGCCCAGGACGCGCCACGTGCCCCCCGGCTGGACCGACTGGCGGACGGCCGGCAACGCCTACGGCGAGTTCAACTACAACCTCAACGAGAACGGCGCGCTCGTCCACTACGGGAAGGCTCCGGGCGCATATCTGACCGACGTGCTCGCGACCAAGGGCTCGGCCTTCATCAACCAGGCCGCGGCCGCGCACAAGCCGTTCGTGCTCGAGCTCGCCACCTTCGCCCCGCACGCGCCCTACACGCCCGCGCCCCGGGACGCCAACGACTTCCCCGGCCTGCGCGCGCCGCGCCCGCCGTCGTTCAACCGCGCCAACGTCAACCCGCCGCCGTGGCTGCGCGGCCACAAGCCGCTGACGGCGCAGCAGATCGCGAACATCGACGCGGCGTTCCGCAAGCGCGCTCAGGCGGTCCAGGCGGTCGACGACCTGATCGGCCAGATCGAGGCCACCCTGCGCGCCCGCGGGCTCGCACAGAACACCTACATCGTGTTCAGCTCCGACAACGGCTACCACATGGGCGAGCACCGCCTGAACCCGGGCAAGATGACCGCCTTCGACTCCGACGTCCGCGTGCCGCTGATCGTCGCCGGGCCGGGGGTGCCGGCGGGCCGCACGACCAGCCGGATCGCCGAGAACGTGGACCTCCACCCCACGCTCGTCCAGCTCGCCGGCGGCACCCCGTCAGGCGCGGTCGACGGCCGCAGCCTGGTCCCGCTGCTGCACGGACAGCGGGTAGCGAGCTGGCGCACCGCCGCCCTGATCGAGCACCACGGCCCCGACCAGAACGGCCGGGACCCGGATCACCCGGCTCCCGGCAGCGGGAACCCGATCAGCTACGAGGCGATCCGCACGCCCAACGCCGTGTATGTCGAGTACCGCGGCCGCGCGCGCGAGTACTACCGCATCGACCGCGATCCGTTCGAGCGCGTCAACGTCTTCGGCCGACTGTCGCGCCGCGAGCGCGCAAGCCTCCACGCCACCCTCACCGCGCTGGCCAACTGCCACGGCGCGAGCAGGTGCTGGGCCGCGGCGAAGCCGCGACGCTGACGCCCCGAGACCGGTCCGGCGCGAGATACTGCCCACCATGGGCGCGCAGGCCGATCCGCTCCTCGAGGCCGTCCTCAATCTCGCGCGATTCCATCGCGAGCACGAGAAGTACTACGCGAACGCGCCCCTCGAGGACGCGCTGCGGCTGGGAAGGATCTCGCGAACGCTGAAGGCGCTGGCCGAGCGCTGGACCACCGCCGGCGCCGCCGAGCACCCGCTGCCCAATCCCTTCGCCGGGGCGCCGGATCTCAACGACGAGCGCGCGATCGAGGAGGCCGGCGTGCTCTTCATGGAGGGCGAGGGCGAGCCCGCGGAGATCGCGCGGATCAAGCAGGAGCTGGCCACCCTGGCCGAGAGCAACGAGCAGGTGGGCGAGTGGCTCGCCCAGGCGATGGAAACCGCCTGGGGCGTCGCCGAGGCCCTGCTCGCCTACCCGGAGCTCGCGGACCTGCTCGGGGAACGCCACCGGATCATCGCCAATGACTGGCAGGCGGCCGGGCTCGCGCAACTCGTCGCCAGGCACCTGGAGCGCGCCGGCACGGTCCTCGACCGGATCGACTTCGCCCCGGCCGCGCTGCGCGCCGACCTCGGCGGTCCGCGCGAGGCGCCCGGCTATCTGTACTCGGCCTCGGAGCTCGTCGACCACGCGGCCGACCTTCTCGGGCAGAGTGCGGGGCTCGTCCACGAGAACGAGCGCCGCTGGCGCGTCTTCCGCGAGCGGGTGTCCGCCGTCGCGCAGTCAACGCGCGAGCGACGCCGACAGCCGCGAGGGCTGACCGGCGCCGACGTCGTCCGACCTAGTCGACGATGAGCAGGATCGCCGACGCGCCGCCGAGTACCGTCGCGAGGACGGCGAACGCGGCCATCGCCCGCGGGTGCGGCGAGACGTAGCGCCCGGCCGCGATCGCCTCGTCCATCTCCCGGCGCCGCTGGAAGCCGTACAGCACCAGCGCCGCGCCGAGCAGCGCGTAGCCGACGCCCAGCACCGAGTACGGCCAGCGATGCTGCGTGTCGGCGAGGTCGGGCACGACCTTGCCGACCGCGAAGGCGACCGCGGTCGACGTCAGCCCGGTGCGCACCCAGGCGAGCCAGGTGCGCTCGTTGGCCAGCCACGTGCGCCGTGTCGCATCCCCGGCCTCGTCGAAGCGCGGAGCCGGGCGGTCGGTGCTCCGGTCGGCGGTTGCCACCGCCAGAGTGTGTCAGGCACGCCGGGTCGTGATCTAGCCGCCGTGCGGCGGCGCCTCGCCCCACCCCCACCGCGGCACCGGCGCCTCCGGCGGCGGCTCGGCGCCCGGCTGCGAGTTGCCGAGGGCGATGCGCGTGCCCCATTCGACGTAGGCCGCGAACGCCGAGCGAAACTCCGGGTCGGCCGGCAGTTCGGCGTCGTCGGCGGCCAGGCCGATGAGCTGCGCCCAGCGGGCCCGCTGCGCCTCCGTGATGCCCAGGCCGAGGTGGCGCGCGAGCATGTGCGAGTAGCCCCCGTACCGCTCGGTGTAGACCGGCGGGTCGCCGAACACCTCGGCCAGCCAGACCGCCACGTGGTACGGGTGCTCCGCGGGCATGTTGGCGAACAGCGGGCCGACGCAGGTCGTCGGCACGCACCCGCTCGTAGAAGGCCGCGGTCAGGCGCTCGAACGCCTCGGCTCCCCCGGCCCACTCGTACAGCGTCGGAACGGCGTCCTGCGTGCCCACGTCATTCCCCCAGCGTCTCGACAACCAGATATGCCCCGCGCCCGTGCCGCCCAATCCTCCTCGGGGAGGTGGCCCGCCGCGATTCCGCGAGAATCGGCCGCGATGGCGCTCACGATCCCGGAGCTGTTCGAGGCGGCCGTGGCCGAGGTGCCGGACAAGCCGTGGCTGCTCCACGAGGACGAGGCGTTCACCTACGAGCAGGCGCGCGAGCGGATCGGCCGCGCGGCCGCCGCGCTGGCCGACCGCGGCGTCGGCCGCGGCGACCTGCGTGCTCGCGACCGCGCGCAACCGCCCCGAGTACCTCTTCACCTGGCTCGCCGCGATGTACCTGGGCGCGATCTACGTCGGCCGTCGACCCGCGCTGCACCGAGGCCGAGCTCGACGGGCCTCGTCGCGCCAGGTCGAGCCCGAAGCTGCGTCGTGGCCGACGACGAGCGTCGACGAGCTGTTCGCCCACGACGGCGCCGCCGCCCGACGCCCGGTCCGCCGCGTCCGGACGACCCGGCCGTCGCTGATCCCCACGTCCGGGACGACCGGGCGCTCGAAGCTGGTCACCCAGACCCAGCGCGCCTACGCGATGGCGGGCGAGGGGTTCCCCTGGTGGATGGAGCTGACGGCGCGACGACCGGCTGATGACCTCGCTGCCGCTCTTCCACATCAACGCGCCCGCCTACTCGGTGCTCGGGTCGGTCGCGGCGCGCGCGAGCCTCGTCCTGCTGCCCGGCTTCTCGGCCAGCAGCTTCATCGACTCGGCGCGCCGCTACGGAGCGACCGAGTTCAACGCGATCGGCGCGATGCTCGAGATCCTGATGCGCCAGCCCGAGCGGCCCGACGACGCCGACAACCCGCTGCGCCTCTGCTACACGGGCCCGTCGCCGACCGAGGAGCGCCAGCTCGAGATCGAGCGGCGCTTCGGCCTGCGGATCGTGTGCGGCTACGCGATGTCCGAGACGCCCTACGGCACGGTCTGGGCGCGCGGGACCAGGCCGTACGGGACCCTGGGCTCGATCCGCCAGCACCCCACGCTCGGCGAGGTCAACGAGGGCCGCGTCGTGCGCGACGGCCGGCCGGTCGCCCCCGGGGATGTGGGTGAGCTGCAGTTGCGCAACCCGGCCGTCATGCGGGGCTACTGGGGCATGCCGGAGGAGACGAACCGGGTCCTGCTCCCGGACGGATGGCTGCGAACCGGCGACCTCGTGCGCGACAACGGCGACGGCACGCTCACGTTCATCGGCCGGGAGAAGGAGGTCATCCGGCGCCGCGGCGAGAATGTCGCGCCGGCCGAGATCGAGGAGGTGCTGATGTCCCATCCCGACGTGCTCGAGGCCGCGGTGGTCGGCGTGCCCTCGGAGCTGTCCGAGGAGGAGATCAAGGCGTTCGTCGTCGTTCGCGACGGCGCGGACGCCGAGCTGCTCCGCATCCGCGCCTGGGCCGCCGAGCGCCTCACGCGCTTCAAGGTGCCGCGGTACCTCGAGGCCGTCGCGGACCTCCCGCACACGCCGACCGGCCGTGTCGCGAAGCACCGGCTCGAGCGCAAGCGGAGTACGGATGAGGTCGACTTCGAGGCGGGCGGGCGATGAGCGACGAGCGCTGGCTGCGGACCGGAATCGGCGCCGCGGACGCCGACTCGATCACCCTCATGGGTCGCGACCTCGCGACCGAGCTGATGGGCGAGGTCACCTTCACCGAGCTCACGTTCCTGCTCGTCCAGCGGCGCATGCCCTCGGCGCAGGAGACGCGCCTGCTCGACGCCGTGCTCGTGTCGCTGGCCGACCACGGCCTGACGCCCACGGTCCTCGCAGCACGGCTCACCCACACCGGCGCGCCCGAATCGATCCAGGGCGCGATCGCCGCCGGCCTGCTCGGCGCCGGGAGCGTGTTCCTCGGCGTCGTCGAGGACACCGCGCGGTTCCTCGACCAGGTCCTCGTCGACGCGGGCTCCGCCGCGTCCGAGGCCGAGCTGCGCGCCGCGGCCGACCGCGCGGTCGCGCAGCGGGTCGGCGCCGACCGGCGAATCCCCGGCCTCGGCCATCCGATCCACAAGGTGCAGGACCCCCGCACGCCGCGCATCTACGAGATCGCGGAGGAGACCGGCCAGCTCGGCCCGCACCTGCGGCTGCTGCGCATCGTCGCGGACGTCCACCGGGAGCAGACGGGCGCCGAGCTTCCGATCAACGGTGCCGGCGTGGACGGCGCCGCCCTCGCCGACCTCGGGTTCCCCGCCGCGCTGCTGCGCGGCCTCGCGCTGCTCGCGCGGACGGCCGGCCTCCTCGGTCACCTCGCCGAGGAGATGGAGCAACCGCTCGGCATGCCGCTCTACCGCGAGGTCGACGAGCGCGCGAAGTACGAGCCGCCGGACTAGGCGGACCGCGCGCGCTCGGGCGCGGCCGTGGTGCTCACCTCGTAGGTCCCAGGCTGGATCCGTGCCGCCCGCCGGCGATAGACGCTCCACAGCCACGGCCACTGGTTCGGGTCGTTGCCGTTCTCGTCGACGTACCAGTTCGTGCAGCCCGTGTGCCAGACGGTCCCGCTCAGCGCGGCCCGCAGCTCGCGGTCGAACGCCTCGGCGACGTGGCGCCTCAGCTCGATCCGCTGCGCGTCGGCGCGCTCGAGCTCCGCGAGGGCGCCGATGACGTGCTCGACCGCGGCCTCGATCGTGTAGATGACCGAGCCGGTTCCGCCGTTGGTGTTCGGCCCGTAGAGCAGGAACATGTTCGGGAAGCCCGGGACGCTCACGCCGAGGTAGGCCCGCGGCACCCCGGCCCACTCCTCCGCGAGTGTGCGACCGCCGTCACCGACGATCTCCATCGGCGCGGTGAAGCCGTGTGACTTGAAGCCCGTCGCGAGCACGAGCGCGTCGGCCGGGCGCTCGGTGCCATCCGCCGTGCGGATCGCTCCCGGTGTGACCTCCTCGACCGCGTCGGTGACGAGCTCGACGTTGGGCTGCGTCAGCGTCGGATACCACTCATCGGTGAGCATCACCCGCTTGCAGCCGATCTCGTCGACGGGCGTCACCTTGCGGCGGAGCTCGGGGTCCTTGATCGCGTGGTTGATCTGGAAGCGGCCGACCGCCCGGAACGGCCGCCGCAGCCAGCGCTGGCTGGTCATCGCCGCCGCGCCGACCTCCATGAAGGCGAACGTCGCGTTGCGGTCCAGCCGCTGGAGCGCCGGGTAACGCTCGAACAGCCGCCGCGTGCGATCCCGGTAGGGGAAGTCCATCTTCGGAAACGTCCATCCCGGCGAGCGCTGGTAGACGTCGACGTGCTCGACGTCCGGCTGGATGGCCGGCACGACCTGGATCGCGCTGCACCCGGTCCCGACCACGGCGACGCGCTTGCCGGTGAGGTCGACGTCGTGGCGCCAGCGCGCCGTGTGGAAGGCCGGGCCGTCGAAGCTGTCGAGGCCCGGGATCGGGGGCACGGACGGGACCGAGAGCTGGCCGCAGGCCGTGAGCAGGACGTCGGCCTCGTGGGGGCCTGCGCTGGTCTGGAGCACCCAGCGGTTGCGCTCGCCGTCCCAGGTCGCGCTGGTCACCTCGGTTCCTGTGCGGATGCGGTCCAGCACGCCGTGGCGCCGGGCCACGTCCTCGAGGTAGGCCTGGATCTCGACCTGGGGCGCATACCGACGCGACCAGCGCGGATTGGGCTCGAAGGAGAACTCGTAGAGGTGCGACGGGATGTCGCAGGCGGCGCCCGGATAGGTGTTGTGGTGCCAGACACCGCCCACGCGCTCGCCTCGCTCGAAGACGGTCACGTCGTGGTAGCCCGCCCGGCGCAGCATCACGATCGCGCCGACGCCACCGAAGCCGCCGCCGACCACCGCGATCGAGCGCGATCGCCCGCGGTCGCCGTTGCTCCCGTTCGTGGCAGCGGCAGAGCTCACCCAGGACAGATTACGCCCGGGTGGCGACCGCCGCCATGCAGCCTGCGTCAGGCTCGGGCCTCGCGGCCGGCCGTGTGAACTGGACCTCGGCGCTCACCCGGGCGTAGGCTGGCGTTCATGAGCTCCCGCGAGCTCGAGCGGGGTCGCGAGTCCTACGAAGGCCGGGCGTGGCTGGACGCCTACGAGTCCCTGTCAGAGGCCGATCGGGCGAATCCGCTGCAGGCCGAGGACCTCGAGCTGCTCGCAACGTCCGCCTACATGCTCGACCGGGACCAGGACTTCGCGACCGCCCTCGAGCGTGCCCACCATCTCCACCTCGAGGATGGCAACGCTCTACGCGCCGTGCGGTGCGCGTTCTGGGTCGGTGTCAATCTCGCAACCCGAGGCGAGCTGGGCGGGGCCAGTGGATGGTTCGGCCGCGCGCAGCGGCTGCTCGACCGCGAGAAGCATGACTGTGCCGAGCGGGGCTATCTGCTGATTCCGGTCCTGTTGCAGCAGGTCGGCGCCGGTGATCCCGAGGCGGCGTATGCCACCGCGGCCGATGCCGTCGAGATCGGTGAGCGCTTCGGCGACGCCGACCTCGTGGCCCTCGCCCTGCACGAGCAGGGCCATGCCCTCGTCAGACTGGGCCGGGTCGAGGAGGGCCTCCGCCTGCTCGACGAGACCATGGTGGCCGTGACCGCGGGGGAGCTGTCGCCCATCGTCACGGGCTTGGTCTACTGCAACGTGATCGCGTTCTGCCAAGAGGTGTACGAGGTGCGCCGCGCGCGAGAGTGGACAGCCGCCCTCACACGATGGTGCGACCGGCAACCCGACATGGTCGCCCACACCGGCCTGTGTCTGCTGCATCGCGCGGAGATCATGGAGTTGAACGGTGCGTGGCAGGACGCGCTGGCAGAGGCGGAGCGGGCCGGCGAGCGCTTCGCGCGGGGAACGAACCAGACGGCGGCCGGCCAGGCTTCCTACAGGCAGGGAGAGGTCCATCGCCTGCAGGGGCGGTTCGCCGCGGCCGAGGAGGCGTACCGGGAGGCAAGCCTGAGCGGGTGGGAGCCGCAGCCGGGGCTGGCCCTGCTCCGGCTGGCGCAGGGCGATGGCGACGCTGCGGCCGCCGCGATCCGTCGGGTGGTGGGTGAGACCGACGAGCCGCTCAAGCTCGCGAGGCTGCTGCCGGCGTGCGTCGAGATCATGCTGGTCATCGGCGACGTCGAGGAGGCGCGCGGCGCCTGCCGCAAGCTCGAGGAGATCTCCGAAGGCCACGAGGGCGGTATGCGAGCCGCGCTGGTCCGCGCACGTTCGCGGAGCGGTGGACCTGGCCGACGGCGACGCTGCCGGTGCCCTCGTTGCACTGCGTCAGGCGTGGCGGGTGTGGCGGGACCTCGAGGCGCCCTACGAGGCCGCACGCGCGCGAGCGCTGGTGGGGCTGGCCTGTCGCGCGCTGGGCGACGATGACGCGGCAGCGTTGGAGCTTTCCGCGGCCCGGAGCGTCTTCGCAGAGCTGGGAGCTGCCCCCGACCTCGCCCGAGTCGAGTCGCTCGCTGCGAGCGCCGCGTCAAGCCACGCCCACGGGCTGACGCCGCGTGAGCTGGAGGTGCTGCGCCTGGTGGCCGCCGGCGAATCCAACAAGCGCATCGCCGCCGAGCTCGTCGTCAGCGAGAGGACCGTGGACCGGCACGTGAGCAACATCCTCGCCAAGCTGCGCGTGTCCTCGCGCTCGGCCGCCACGGCCTACGCATACGAGCACCAGCTCGTCTGAGCGCTCTCGTCGGTGGAATTACCCACGCCGCTGGGCACGGAGGTTGGGTGGTTCACCCGATGCGCGGGCGTCGGAGCAGTCCTAATGTCGCCCCATGAGCGATGCGAGAGACAATTGCTGGAGGGGCTCCCAGTAGCGGAGCGCCGACTGGAGCTGGCGGGTGTGTCCACCGCGGTGCTGGAGGGCGGTGACGGCCCGCCGGTCATCCTGCTTCATGGCCCGGGGGAGTTCGCGGCCAAGTGGATGCGGGTGCTCCCGGACCTGGTGACGACCCATCGGGTCGTGGCCCCCGATCTGCCTGCGCACGGCTCCTCGGAGGCGCCGGAGGACCCACTCGGCGCCGATCGCGTGCTGGAGTGGCTCGACGAGCTGATCGAGCGCACCTGCGCGGCGCCCCCGGTGCTGGTGGGACACGTCCTCGGTGGTGCGATCGCGGCCAGGTTCGCCGTCGACCGAGGCGACCGGCTCGCCCGGCTGGTCCTCGTGGACGCCTTGGGCCTCGGTCGATTCCGGCCGGCGCCGAGGTTCGTCCTCACGATGATGCGCTTCCAGGCGCGGCCGAGCGAGCGTTCGTACGACCGCTTCATGCGGCAGTGCTCGTTCGATCTGGAAGGCCTGCGCGCGCAGATGGGCGAGCGCTGGGACCCGTTCGTCTCGTACAACCTCGAACTCGCCCGCGCGCCGGCGACGAAGGCCGCCGGCCGTCTGTTCCGCGCGCTCGGCGTGCCGCGCATCCCGCAGGAGGATCTCGCGCGGATCACGGTTCCCACGACCCTGATCTGGGGACGCCACGACCGCGCGCTGCGCCTGCGGATCGCCGAGGCCGCGAGCGCCAGCTACGGATGGCCGCTGCACGTGATCGAGGACTGCGCCGACGACCCCCCGCGCGACCAGCCCGAAGCGTTTCTACGCGCGCTGCGCACCGAGGCCCGCGCCGTGGCATCGGTGGCGTCATGACGCCACCGGCCGGACAAACGGTCGAGACGTTCCGCGAGCGTCTGCGCCGTTCGCCGCCACAGCCGAAGCGGGCGTGGGCGGGCGATACGAGGCGATTGCCGGCATCCGCGCGACGGCGAGGGCCCCAAGTGTCGCTCGGTTCGTGAACCTGGATGTGAC
>CAVRZD010000004.1:0-102691 GCA_963725645.1 uncultured Actinomycetes bacterium | reverse complement strand
CCCAGCAGCGAGGCCGTGCTCGAGCCGGAAGCGCGCGCGCATGCGATCGAACCACGGGTCCTGCTCGCCCATGAAGTACGTGCCGTAGGCGTGCGCGCAGAGGCCGAGCGCGAGCACCTGCGTGCCGACGATCATCAGCAGCGCGCCGCCGATCATCGCGTGCAGGTCCCACGCGCGGCCGAACAGGTCGAGGTGCGCGAGCACCGACGAGCACGACGATCAGCGTGCCGAGCGCGGCCATCAGCGCGCCGGGGAGGATGAACAGGTGCGTCGGGGCTGTGGACGAGCAGGAAGCGCAGGTGGCGCCAGCCGTCGCGGAAGCTCGACAGCTTGCGACTCGCCGCCGCGCGGGTGGTACTCGATCGGGAACTCGGCGATCCGCAGGTTCTCCTTGGAGGCGCGGATCACCATCTCGGAGGCGAACTCCATCCCGGTCGTGCGCAGGTCCAGGCGCGGCAGCACGTCGCGGCGCAGCGCGCGCATGCCGCAGTGGGCGTCGCTGATGCCGGTGCGGAAGAACAGGTTGAGCATGCCCGGTGAGGACCGGGTTGCCGACGTAGCGGTGCAGCCACGGCATCGCGCCCGGGCTGGATGTTGTCCATGCGGTCGCCGATCACCATCTCGGCGCCCGTCCTCGAGCTCGGCGACGAAGCGCGGGATCTCGTTGAAGTCGTAGGTCAGGTCGGCGTCGGCCATCACGATGTAGCTCGCCGCGCGCGGCGGCGAAGCCGGCGAGGTAGGCGCTGCCGTAGCCGCGACGGCGCTCGAGCACGACGCGCGCGCCGGCCGCGCTCGGCGAGCTCGGCGCTGTCGTCCTCGGAGTCGTTGTCGGCGACGACGACCTCGCCGTCGACGCCCAGCCGCTCGAGCGCCTCGACGGGCCGCGGCGACGCACGCCTCGATGTTCTCGGCCTCGTTGAGGCAGGGGATCACGACCGAGACGAGGGCGCCGTCGGGTGCGGGCGCCCGGAGGCCGGGCGAGGCGGTGTCTGTCTGGCGACGTGCTCATGGCAGCAGCCGCGGGCGGATCGCGGCCACATGCCAACGCACGCCGGCGATGGAAGTCGCGGCCAAGCGCCGCAGCGGCGGCGCGTGGCGCGCCGATGGTAGCGGACGCGCGTGCGAGATGCGTGCCGGCCCGATGCGCATCTGCCTCGTCTACGACTGCCTGTTCCCCTACACCGTCGGCGGCGCCGAGCGCTGGTACCGCAACCTCGCCGAGCGAGCTCGTCGCGGCGGGCCACGAGGTCACCTACCTGACGCTGCGCCAGTGGGCCGCGCGGACGAGCCGCCCGAGCTGCCCGGCGTGCGCGTCGTCGGCGGTCGCCCGCGCGGCGCTCTACACCGAGGGCGGCCGCCGCCGCATCGTGCCGCCGCTGCGCTTCGGGCCGGCGTGCTCTGCGCACCTGCTGCGCCACGGCCGCGACTACGACGTCGTCCACACCTGCTCGTTCCCCTACTTCTCGCTGCTCGGCGCGCGCGCGGCGCTCGCCGGCCGGCCGACGCTCGTCGCTCGACTGGTTCGAGGTCTGGAGCGCGGCTACTGGCGCGAGTACCTCGGGCGCGTCGGCGGGCGCGATCGGCGCACGCCGTCCAGCGCGCTGTGCGCCGGCTGCCCCAGCAGGCCTTCTGCTTCTCCGACCTGCACGCCGCGCGCCTGCGCGAGGAGGGGCTGCGCGGCGAGCCGTGCGGTGCTCGCGGGCCTGTACGCCGGCCCGACCGACGGGCACGCCCGCGCTCGACCCGCCGGCCGCCGCCGCTCGTCGTCTTCGCCGGGCGCCTGATCCCCGAGAAGCGGCGCCGGCTGGTCCCGGCGGCGGTGGCCGCGGCGCGCCGGACGCTGCCCGAGCTGCGGGGGCTGATCCTCGGCGACGGCCCCGAGCGCCCGGCGCGTGCTCGCCGAGATCGCGCGCGCTCGGCCTGCGAGGACGTCGTCGACGCGCCCGGGCTTCGTCGACGCCGACGAGGTCGACGGCGGCGCTCGGCCGCGCGACCTGCCTGCTGCTGCCCTCCGCGCGCGAGGGCTACGGCCTGGTCGTCGATCGAGGCGGCCGCGCGCGGCACGCCGAGCGTCGTCGTGGCCGGCGAGGACAACGCCGCGGTCGAGCTGATCGAGCGAGGGCGTCAACGGCTTCGTCGGCGCGCCGGATCCGGGCGCGGTCGCCGAGGCGATCGTGGCGGCGCACCGCGGCGGCGCCGACGCTCGCGCGAGCGCACCGCGGCCTGGTTCGACGAGCAGCGCCGCGGGGCTCTCGGCGACGCGCGTCGGCGCGCACGCGTCGCCGAGCGCTACGCCAGCGCGCGCTCGTAGCTCGCGAGCGTCGCCGCGCGCCGTGCGCTCCCAGGTGAACCGCGCGCCTGCTCGGGCCCGGCGCGCGCGCAGGCGGTCGCGCTCGGCGGCGTCCGTGAGCAGCGCGTCATCGCGTCGGCGATCGCCCGCGGACTCTCGGGGTCGAAGCAGCAGCGCGGCGTCGCCGGCGACCTCGGCGAGCGACGGAGCGATCCGAGCACGCGACCGGCACGCCGCGCGCCATCGCCTCGAGCACCGGCAGCCCGAAGCCCTCGTACAGCGAGGGGAAGACGAAGCGCGCGGCGAGCGCGTACAGGCCCTCGAGCTCGGCCTCGGCCGACCCAGCCGAGGAAGCGCACGTCGCCGCTCGACCCCGAGCGCGCGCGCCCGCTCGCGCAGCTCGTCCTCGTGCGACGTCGGGTAGCCGGGCAGCGACGAGCACGGGCCGGTCGGCCTCGGGCAGCAGCGCGAGCGCGTCGAGCAGCCGGGGCAGGTTCTTGTGCGGGCGCTTGGCCGACACGGCTGAGCGCGACGGCGCCGGTCGCCGAGGTCGTAGCGCGCGCGGACGTCGGCCTCGGGCGCGGCGCTCGACGTGCGGCGCGCGCCGACGCCCGAGCGGCACGACGTCGATCCGCTCCGGCGGACACGCCAGGCGCTCGACGAGGTCGTCGCGGGTGCTCTCCGAGTCGGCGATCACCCGGTGCGAGCGGCGCGCGCCGAGCGGCACGAGCACGCGCATGCCCAGTCGCCCGCAGGCCGCCGTGCGCCTCCGGGTAGACGAGGTAGATGAGGTCGTGGACGGTGACGACGCGGCGGAAGCGGCCGCGGACGGGCGCGGTGCTGGCGAGCGAGTGGACGAGGTCGACGCCCGCGCGCGCGCGCCAGCCGCGGCAGCAGCTGCTGCTCGCCGCGCACCCACTCGACGCGGTTGCGCGCGTTGACCGGCACGGTCACCGCCGGCATCAGCTCGTTCCACGGGGCCGGCGGCCCGGCCGCGGCCTCGCGGTTGACGAACGCGGTGAAGCGCACGTCGGGCGCGGCCGCCACGCAGCGCGGGGATCAGCTCGCGCGCCACGACCTCCATGCCGCCGGTCTCGCCGGGCACGAGGTAGACCAGGTTGAGGCCGACGTGGCGGACCGGCATGCGCGCGGGCGAGCGTAGCGGTTTGTGCCAGTCTGCTGGCCGCCGATGGCCGAGCACGACACCGCGCTGACGATCGGGATCGACGCCCGCGCCGCGACCGAGGAGGTCGCCGGCCGCGGTCGGGTCGTGCGCGAGCTGCTCGCGCGCCCTTCGCAGCGCGTGACGACCCGCACCGCTACCGCCTCTACGCCGCGCGAGCGGTGGGAGGAGGACCTCGACGATCGGTTCGCCTGGCGCCTGGGCCCGGCGAGCGGTGCGGCGTGGCACCCCTGGGCCGCGCGGGCGATCGCGCGCGAGTGCGACGTGTGCCTGGCCACCAACAGCTACCTGACCGCCATCCTCGCGCGGGTCCCGACCGCCACGATCGTCTACGACCTCGCGGCCCTCGACCCGGCGACGCGGTCCGCACTGCGCTCCGCCGTGATCGAACGCGCTGGCGCTGCGCGCCGCCGTGTCGCGGTCGGCCGCGCTGCTGGCGATCTCGCGGCCGACCGCTGACGCGCTCGCGGCGCGGGTCCCGGCCGCCGCGAGCAAGACGACGGTCATGGCGCTGGGGGTCTCGCCCACGCTCGAGCCGCGCGATCCGCCGAGCCGGCCGACGGAATCGCCACCCGACGGGTTCGTGCTGGCCGTCGGCACGCTGGAGCCGCGTAAGAACTTCCCGCGGTTGGTGGATGCGTACCGCGCGCCTGCCCGACGGAGCTGCAGGACGCGCACCCGCTCGTCGTCGTCGGGCCGGACGGGCTGGCGGACGGGGCCGACGCTGGACGCCCTGCGCTCGCTCGGTGACCGCTGCCGGGTGCTCGGGGCCGCCTCGGACGCCGACCTCGCCGGACCTCTACGAGCGCTGCGCGGTCTTCTGCTACCCGTCGCTGGCCGAGGGATTCGGGCTGCCCGGTGCTCGAGGCGATGCATGCGGGCGCCGCGGTGCTCACGTCCGATCGCTCGAGCCTGCCGGAGGTCGGCGGCGACGCGGTGCGCCTACGCCGACCCGACGAGCGCCGAGGCCATCGCCGGCGAGCTCGGACGGCTGCTGCGCGACCCGGAGGCGCGCGGCGAAGCTCGCGGCGAGCGGGCGCGAGCGGGCTGCCGGGTTCACCTGGGCGGCCAGTGCGGCGGTGGCGCTCGGGACGCTCAGCCGAATCGCGGATCTATCCTCGGCCCGATGACCGACGTCGATCTCGTCACCAACGTCTACGAGCGCACCTATCGCGACGTGCTGCGGCCGGGTCGCTTCCCGGAGCTCGAGACGCAGAACCGTAGGCGCTTCGCTCGCAAGACGGCGCTCATCAACGATGTTGACGATCGCGAGGACGCGGTCCGACGGGCGGAAGCGCTCGTCGAGGCGGGCGAGCTGGACACCTACGCGCTCGTTGGGGACCACCTGCCGCGCGCGCTCGAGATCACGGGCCTGACGCCGAAGGATCTCGGGCGCACCGCGCACTACACCGACTGCGTGCTCGTGGCCGTCACGTTGCCGGGACCACCGTGGCTGCTGTATTGGGATGCCGGCATCGATCTGCGCGAGGCCGCCAATTGGGTCGATCCGGCGCTCGAGCTCATGGACCGGGACTCGCGCGTCCTCGTGGCCAACCCTAACTGGACGGATCCGACGCTCGAACGCGAGACCATCGAGCGGCGGGGGGACTTCGCGATCGGCCTCGGGTTCAGCGATCAGGTCTTCCTCGCGCGCCGGCACGACCTGGCGGCGCCGATCTACGGCCAGCACTGCGCCGCGCTCTATCGATCACCCGTCGCGCACATCGGGAGGGTCTTCGAGGCGCGCGTGGACGCGTGGATGCGCCATCACCACCGAGTGCGAGCGACGTACACCAACGCCACCTACGTTCACCCCGCCAAGAGTGCCGGAGCGTCCTACCCCGCGGAGACGCTGATGGACCGCGTGCGCTGGTACCGCAACCAGGCCGTGATGACCTTCATCCGCCGCTCCCCGGTCAAGCGGCGCTGCTGGCGCTACGTCTGAGTGGCGCCGGGCGCGTAGTCGACCAGTCCGGTGCCGGACCAGTGGCCGAACGACGTCACGTCGAGCTTGGGGCGGGTGACCTCCCGCCAGATGCGCAGCATCTTCCACTGGCGGATGTCGTCGAAGACCACCACCGGCGCGCCGACGAAGGACGTGCCCTCGAAGCGGTCGAGGAACCGCTGCTCCTGCGAGCCGTCCTTGGCGGCGTCGATGAAGATCAGGTCGGCGGCCTCGAGGAGCTCGGCGTGCTTGGCCCAGCCGGCCGCCGTGCTCAGGTCGTCGAGCTCCTGCGTCAGGCGTCCGTCGGCGAAGTCCGCGTCGCGCAGCACCGCGCCGGGGTAGTCGGGCCACGGCACGAGGTCGAACGTGACGAGCCGGGCTTGCGGGTCAAGACGTGCCAGCAGGGCCAGCGCCGAGAGCCCGGTGGCGGTGCCGATCTCGATCGCCACTCGGGGCCGCAGAACCTCCACCAGCCCGGCCAGGATCCGGTAGTGCTCCCCCGGCCACAGGCGATGCCAATGGGGCGAGTCCGGCACGCGGTCGTCGAGGTGTCCGAGCGAAATCCCCTCCGCGGCCGCGGAGGCGTCGCGGGCCAGCGCCAGGAGCCGCGCCGACGGCCGCGCCTCGTCGTCGGCCGAGAAGATCATCGAGCGCTCGGCCTGTCGTGCCCGGGCCCGGGTGGGCGGAAGCGGGCCGTACTTGTAGCGCAGCGCGCGCAAACGATGGCTCAGCGGCACGGCCATCGCGCGAGCCTAGCGTTCGCCTCCACGACGCAGCCGCCGCGTTGGGGCACTACGTTCTGCCCCATGGCGGCAGACGGGAGCATCGTGCGGCGACACGCGCACGCGGCCGCGACGGCGGCTCGGCAGGCGGTGCGGCTGTACCGGGATGCGTTCGCCGTCGACGGCGCCGGGCCGGGGTTCGCCGACGCGCTGGCGAAGGCCGCGGCGATCGAGGGCTACACCAGCACGGTCGAGCTCGCGCTGCTCCACCATCTCGCCGTCGTGGCGCCGGCCCGCGGGTCGGTCGTGGAGATCGGCTCCTACCTCGGGCGCTCGAGCGTCGTGCTCGCGGATGCCTGCCGGCGCGCGCAGTGCGGGCAACTCGTCGCCGTGGACCTCCACACGGCCGCGCTCGGGTACAGGGACCGGCCGCCGCGGGACACGCGTCAGGAGTTCCTCGACAACGTGGCGGAGGCCGGCGTGGACGAACACGTCCGCCTCGTGCACAGGGACTCGGCGGACGCAGGGCACGCGTGGGACGGCGGCCCCGTCCGCATGCTCTTCATCGACGGCTGGCACAGCACGGAGGCCGTCCTCGCCGACGCGCGCGCCTGGGCGCCGCACTGCGCGCCCAACTGCTGGCTGGGTGTCGACGTTACGCCGACCTGCGCGTGCGCGCAGCGGTTCGTCGCCTGGTCGGCCGACCGCGTCGTGCGCGGTGACTCCGCGCTCGTCGGGAAAATCATCGCCTCGCGCCGCCGTCCGCACTCGCCGGCGCGCCGCTCCCGCCCGGGGCACGCGCCCTCGCGCGAATGGACGATCGCTGGCTCCTGCTCGCCTTCCGCCTCGCCAGCTGATCCGCGATGGGTAGCCCGAGCCGCGCTGTCGAGGGTCGTACCGGGATGGGCCAAGGCCCGGCACCAGCACCAGCGGGAGCGGCGTCTGGTGCGACGCGCCGCCCGGGTCGGCCGCCTGTACCGCGAGCGCCACGACCAGGTCGTTCGGCACGGCCCCTTCGCCGACCTGCGCTACCCCGATGACCTGGTCCAGGTCCCGAAGCTCCTGGGGACCTACGAACTCGAGCTCCACCCGGCCGTCGAACGGCTGATCGACGGCGAGCCGGCGACCGTCGTCAACGTCGGCGCCGGCGAGGGCTACTACGCGGTTGGACTGGCACGGCGGCTCCCCCGGGCGCGGGTCCTGGCGTTCGACCTCAACGAGGACGAGCAGCGGCGGTGCCGCACGCTCGCCGAGCTCAACGACGTCGCCGACCGCGTGGCCGTCGCCGGCGAGTGCACCCCCGACACGCTGCGCGCGCTTCCGGACGACGACGTCGCGCTGGTGATGGATTGCGAGGGCTGCGAGCTCGCCCTCCTCCGGCCCGAACAGATCTCGCCGCTCCGCCGCTGGCGGATCCTCGTCGAGCTGCACGACTTCCTCGACCCGGCGACGACGCGGACCATCAGGGATCGGTTTCGCCCGACGCACGACCTCGAGCTGATCGCCGCTCGCGCCCGCGACCCCGGCGGCGTCGACGAGCTCGCGTTCCTGCCCCCGACGTTGCGGGCCATCGCGCTCGACGAGGCGCGGCCGCCCGGCATGCACTGGGCCGATCTGCGTCCTCGGGCGCACGCATGACGGGCGTGACGCACGTCGCCCGGCGGGTGTGGCGCGCCATCGCCGCGCTCGCCAAGGCCGTGCTGCCTCAGCGCGTGGTGGACCCGATCCAGCGGTGGCTGGGAGCGCGTGCCGACCGCCGCCGGGTGATCGACCTCGACGCGGTCGCCGTGATCGGCACGGCCCCGGACGCCGCGCTCGCCGATTCCGACCGGCTGGCGCGTCTCCTCCTCGAGATCCGGCCTCAACGACGAGATCCTCGAGCAGTTTCCGCCGGACATGTGGCCGCAGATGGGCCGCGGCCTGCGCCTGTGGCAGTACCCCATGCAGTTCGCCCCGTACCTGATCGAGGTCTCCGGCCGGAAGGTCGAGCGATACCTCGAGATCGGCGTGCGACACGGCGGCAGCTTCGTCACGACGGTCGAGTACCTGTCGCGCTTCACCCCGCTATCGGAGGCGGTCGCGGTCGACATCGAGCCACCGCCGCCGCTACTCGGCTACCCGCTCGCGCAGCCGGCAGTGCGGGTCGTGCAGGCCGACACCCAGGCGGACGGGTTCGCCCGCTGGGTGCGCGGGCAGGCGGACTTCGACCTCGTGTTCATCGACGGGCTGCACACGCGCGAGGCCTGCCGGCGCGACTTCGAGTCGGTGCGCGGCTCGGCGCGGCTGATCGCGATGCACGACATCGTCAGCGCACTGGTGCCGGACGTGCAAGCGGTCTGGAAGGCGGTGAAGGAGGACTACGCCGACGAGTTCGAGTTCCTGGAGTTCGTCGACCAATACCCCGAGGTGACGGCCGCGACCGGCGCGACGCACATGGGCATCGGCCTCGCGATCCGCCGCGACGGCGGCTGAATCACACCCGGCGCCGCATCGCCTCCATGACCTCGGGCGGCACCGCGCGCGTCGCGAGCACCACGGCGAAGAACACCACCGACGCCACGATCGCCTTCACCACCGACGGCAGGCCGAGCAGCAGCATCGGCCCGACGGCGAGCGCCGCGGCAAGGAGGACCCGCGGCACGATCGCGAGCGACGGGCGCAGGTCGCGGCGGCCGCGCACGAGCAGGACGGCGTACGTCCCGGCGAGCACGAACTCCGTTACCGTGGTGGCGATCGCGCCACCGACCGCACCGTGGTCGGGCGCGAGCGCGAGCGTCAGCGCGATCCCCACGACCAATGCCAGCGCGTTGGCGAACAGCAGCGCGCGGTTGCGGCGCAGCGAGAGCAGGCCATGGCTCCAGGTCGCCACGAGGAACGTTCCGACCATCGCGACGCCGAGGATCGACAGCACCGGGATCGCGTCGTCGAACTTGTGCCCGCCCACCACCGCGATCGCGAACGGAGCGCCCAGCCCGACGCCGATGGCCACCGACGTCCCGAGGATCAGCGAGACCTCGAACAGGCGCTGCATCGTGTACTGCATGCGCTCGGCGTCCGCCCGCGCGGCGCGGGTGAGGACCGGCAGCGCCGCGGAGATCAGCAGCCAGGGCACCCCGCTGACCAGCTCGATGATGCGAAAGCCGACGCTGTAGAGGCCGGTCTCGAACCCCGAGGCGACGACCGACATCAGGATCACGGCGACGCGGAAGTAGAGAACGCCGACCGCCACCGCCGCCGCGAACGGCAGGCTCTCGCGCAGCAGCTCGCCCCACTGCCGGGGGCTGGCGCTGGGGAGCACCGGCGTCGTCCCGCGCACGATGAAGAGCACGAGGGCGAGCGTGAGCGCGCCGACGGCGACCGACACCCAGAAGAACGCCCCCAGGCTGGCGCCGGCCAGGACCAGCAGGATGATGAACGCCGCCGTGAGCACCTGGCGGAAGAGGTCGATCAGCGCCAGCGTGCCCAGGCGGAGCCGGACGCTCAGCGGGACGTAGAACGCGCCGTGGTAGTTGACGAGCAGCAGGCCGAGGCCGGACACCGCCGTGCCGACGACGACCACGTCGGTGTAGCCCGCGAGCAGCGCCCAGCACAGCGCCGCGATGACCCCGGCCCCGGTCAGCACGATCCGCAGCCCGAGCAGCTGGCGCATGAGTGCCGCGCCACCCGCCGCGTCGCGGACCGCGTATTCGCGGACCCCGATCGAGGTCAGACCCCCCTCCGTCAGCCCGGCGACGATGAAGATCAGCGACGTGACGGTGACGTAGCGGCCGAAGTCGACGACGCCGAGATGGCGAACCATGAACGGCGTCGAGACGAGCCCCACCAGGATGCCGCCGACATACGAGGCGGTGCGTACCGCGCCGCCGCGGATGATCTTGCCCCCGGCCTGGCCGGAGTCCAGGACGTCGTCGACCGCCGCGAGCGGCTCCGCCGGGCCGGCGACGTCGCGCTCCGCGTCGATGGCCATCAGCGCGCGGCGGGCGGCGGCGGTGCGGCGATCGGCTCGTGCGGGGCGGGCTCGCCCGCCGCGAGGTCGAGCGCCGCGAGGAACGCGAGCGCGCGCTCGCGCGTCGTGTTCGCCCGCGCCCAGGCGAGCGCTCCACGCTGGAGGCGCTCGTACTCGTCGTCGTCGATGGCGTCGAGGGTGGCCAGCAGGCCGTCGGCGTCGTGGTAGGTGACGCAGTTGGACTCGTCGAGGCCGTGCGGCGCGCAGCTGGCCGGCTTGCGGTCCAGGTCGCGGAAGCAGGGCACGCAGCCGTTGGCCGCCAGCTCGTAGTGGCGCAGGCAGTCCCAGCCCGCGCGCTTGGTCGTGACGCCGAACCGCGACGCGCGGAGGTCGGCGTAGTAGTCCTCCTCGGCGTCGAAGACGTAGGTGCTGCTCGCGCCGACCCGATTGGCGACCTCCTCGTCGACGACGTGCGCCGCCAGCAGCTTCTCCTTCACCGGGGGCTCGGCCACGATCTTCTCCTCGGGGATCGAGAAGGCGATCGGGCGCATCCGCCGCAGCAGCCCGAGGCGGCGCCCGACCGGCCCCGGGAGCAGCAGGTAGGAGCGAAACCAGTACGTCAGCGGCGTGATCTCGCGCTTGAAGAACTCGGTCCGGTTGTGCGCGCGGGGGAGGCCACCAGTGGCGCACGCGCCACCACAGTCCGGCGTAGGGGTAGGGCTCGACGCGGTCGGCGGCGTCGATGACGGCGACGCGCTGCCCGCGCAGCTGGGGAATCCACTCGGTGTAGAGCCCGAACGTGCGCCAGATGTCGGAGAACACGACGAGGTCGAACTCGCCCTCGCTCGCGCGGTGAAGGCACCGGTTGCGATCGAGCGGGATGTCCTCGAGCAGTCGGTAGAGGGTGAACCCGCGGCCGTGGAGTCGGTCGCTGTACTCCCGCGGATGGGCCGAGTACATCGGCTCGGCCTTCGGGAAGTCGAGCACTCGATCGCCGAGTACGGTGCGCAGGCCGTGGAACAGGCCGTCCGACAGAAAATCGTCGAAGTTCGGATTCACGAACAGGATCCTCGGCACGGGCGGAGTGTCGCACGGGATCGGCTCGTAGCATCTGGCGCCATGCCGCCGCCACCCGCGCCCGACATGTCGGTCTGCGTGCCCGTCTACCGCGCCCACGACGCGCCCGACGTGGCGACGCTCGCGGCCGACCTGCCGGCCGCGCTCGACGGTCGGGCGGGGGAGCTCGTGGTCGCACTCAACGGCATCGGCGCCGAGGAGGCCGGCGTGCCGGAGGGCGCCCGCACGGTCGCCTCGGAGGTCAACCGCGGCGTCGCTCCGGGGTGGAACGCCGCCGCCGCTCACGCCGCCGGCGAAACGCTGTGCTTCGCCAACGACGACGTCCGGCTCGCGCCCGGGGCGCTGCGCCGGCTCCATGAGGCGCTGCGCGATCGACCCGAGGCGGGCGTCGTCGGCCCGGTGGGCACGCGTTGGGACGTTGCCCGCGGCCGCCATCTCGAGTGGGTCGACCTCGACGGCCTGGAGGACGGGGAGGTGCGCGAGTGCGAGGTCGTCTCCGGCTTCCTGTTCGCCACGCGGCGCGAGACGTTCGACGCCGTGGGCGGCTTCGACGAGGCCTACGCCCCGTTCTCCTACGAGGAAGCCGACTATTGCACCGCGGTCCGGCTCGACCTCGGCCTGCGGTGCTACGCCGTGGCCGGCATCGGACACGAGCACGCCTTCGCCGCCACGGCCACGTGGCGGCCGTGGCGGCGCATGCGCTTCGACGGCCGCTCGGAGAGCGTCTGGAGCATCGACCGGCGCAACCGCCGCCACTTTGTCTCCAAATGGGCCGACCGCGCCGCCGCGCCCGCCCCGTGAACGCTCCCCGCAAGGCGCTGTGCTCGATCGGCACCGGCCCGCAGGCGCGGCTGCTGCGCCTGGCGCGGCGCTCCTTCGTGCCCTACGCCCGACGGCACGGCTACGACCTGCGACTCCTGACCGAGCCCTACGAGCACAGCCGCCCAGCCCCGTGGAGCAAGGTCGCCCTGCTGCGCGACCTGCTGCCGCGCTACGACGTCCTCCTCTGGCTGGACGCCGACGTCGTGATCGTGGACCCGAGCGAGGACATCGCGTCGCGGCGCGACCCCGAGCGCTTCCTCGCGCTCGTCGAGCACCGCTATGACGGCCTTCGCTTCCCCAACACCGGCGTGCTGCTGCTCGGCTCCGGCCCGGCGGCCGCGGAGTTCCTCGACGCGCTGTGGAACGCCGACGCCTACGCGGAGCACCAGTGGTGGGAGAACGCCGGGGTCCTCGACCTGCTCGGCTACGACGTCGAGCACCCGAACCCGGTGCGCCCGTCGGCGTGGCGGGACCGCACGCAGTTCCTGCCCAACGAGTGGAACTCGACGGTTCACGACCCCGCGCCCCACCCCCGCTTCCGGCACTATCCGGGCTACACGGTCGCGCGCCGGTGGCTGATGATGGCGCGCGACCTCGCGCGCTCGCGCGCCACGCGCCGCCAGGGATAGCCAGGGCTCATGTCGACACAGGTACGCGACCCCGCCGGGCCCGTCGGCCGCCTCCGCGCGCTCGACCGCCGTGCGCTCGCCGATCGCGCCGCGTTCTGGATCCCGCTCCTGATCGGCGCCATCTATCTCGTGCTCGTCGTGGTGAAGTTCAGCCAGCTGGTCGACGCGACGAACTGGGTCAGCGACTCCTCGGCCGCGGACGTGATCGCCCAGACGCTGGGCAGCGCCCCGTCGGGCCGCCACGTCGTGCTGGGCCAATACGGCTGGTACACGACGCTGTGGTTCTTCCTTATCACGAAGCCGCTGCCCCTGCACCGGCAGATCTGGGAGGCCGCGCCCTACGCCTTCGCGCTGCTCGGCGCCGGGTTGGTCTCGTGGGCGTCGTGGCGCGTGGCCGGCCGGCGCGCGGCCGCGCTGACCGCGGTGGCGCTCGTGTGCGCCAGCCCCGAGGTGCTCGCCAACCTCTTCTCGCCGACGCTGCACGCCTCGACCTGGTTCACACTCAGCGTGCTGGCGGCCTACCTGGTCCTGGTGGCGACCGTTCCGGCGGCGCGGGGTGGCCGCGGCGCGGTCGCGGGCGCGCTCGGCATCGGGCTCGTGGCGGGCGCGAACTCGGCCTCGGACTCGCTGGCGTGGATCGCCGCGGTCGGGCCGTTCGCGCTGGCCGGCCTCGGCCTATGGGCGCTGTACCGGACCGCTCCGGCGCGGCGCGTCGCGCTCGTCGTGGTCGCGACCACGGCCGTGACCGGCGTCGTCGGCGCGGTGGCGAGCGCCATCATGCGCGCCGAGGGCTTCTCGACGACGCCGCCGCCCGCGGTGTTCGCGAGCTTCGACCAGTTCGTGGCCAACCTGAAGCTGCTGTTCCAGGTCGTGCTCACGCTGGGCAACGGCTATCTCTTCCACCAGCACGTGGGAGCCCAGGGCGCGCTCACCCTCGCCTGCGCCGTGATCGCGCTCGTCGCGGTCGTCGTGCCGTTCGTCCTGCTGCGCCGCCTGCTGCGCGAGCCGGCCTTCGGTGACGCGACCGCGCCACTCGGCCGCCCGGCCTTCGTGCTCTTCTGGGGCCTGGGCGCCGGGCTGGTCGCGCTCGCGTTCGTGCTGAGCACCGCCCCCGTCGACCTCACCGCGGTGCGCTACGCCGTCCCGCTCCTCTACGCCGCCGCGGCCACGGCGCCGCTCCTGCTCGACCGGCCAGGTTGGGCACGCACGCTGGTGCCCGCGGCGGTGTCGGTGTTCGCCCTCGCCGGGGTGGTCGGCCTCGCCCGGGACAGGGTCGCCCCGGCCCCCCTGCCCGTACGTGTCGCCCAGCCCGAGCTGCTGCGGTTCTTCGAGCGCGAGCACCTGACGACCGGCTACGCCGGCTACTGGGAGGCCTCGAGCCTCACCTGGCAGTCGAAGTTCAAGGTGAACGTGTACCCCGTCTACGAGTGCCGCCGGCCGGTCGCGCTCACGCTGTGCCCCTTCTACTTCCACCACATCTCGACGTGGTACCGGGCGCGCCGGGGAACCCGCACCTTCCTGATCGTCGACCCGGCGCAGCCGTTCGTCGCCGGACCGCCCGACCCGGCGTTCGGCCGTCCCGAGCAGGTCTACCGGACCGGGCCGCTCAGCGTCTACGTGTATCCGTACGACATCGCCAGCCGCTTCGCGGGCTGACCGCGACCCGACTCGGCGGCCGCGATCATAGGCTCCGTGCATCCCCCGGCCACATGTGGGGTATTGGCACAACGCGGTATAACCACCGCTACGGCCGTGGCAGCGGCATCACCGCAGCTTTTCTCGTCGGCGCGCGTTAGAGAGACCGGGAGGCACCGTGTCCGACCGAAGCGCACATCACGTCCCTGATTCGACCTTGAACGAGCCAGGTCACACCTGGAAGCCCATCTTCGGCCGCGTGCCGGACGACGCCGTCGAAGTCGCCACCGCGGCCGTGGCGACCGGACCGGCCGACCCGGCGAAGGTCCCGATCCTCGGCATCCCGCTCGCGCTGACCGACTACGAGCGCACGATGGACTGGATCGACGAGATGGTCTCGACCCGCGGCCGCGGCTACGTGTCGGCCGCCGCCGTGCACCTCGTGATGGTCTCCCAGGAGGACGCCGAGACGCGCGACGCCGTGCTCGGCTGCGCGCTCGCCGTGCCCGACGGCCAGCCGCTCGTCTGGGCCATGCGCGCGCTCGGCCACGACGCGTCGCGGGTCTACGGCCCCGAGCTGATGGCGCGCTACTGCGAGCGCTCGGCCAGGACCGGGAACGTGCATGTACCTCTACGGCGGCCGCAACCAGGGCGCGCTCGTGCAGCTGCGCGCTCAACCTGCGCCAGCGCTACCCCGGGCGTCAAGATCGTCGGCGGCTACTCGCCGCCCTTCCGCGAGCTCGACCGACGAGGAGCGCGACCAGGTCGACCGACGACATCAACGCCTGCGGCGCCGACGTCGTGTGGGTGGGCATCGGCCAGCCCAAGCAGGAGAAGTGGATGGCCGAGTTCCGCGACAGCGCTCGACGCGCCGGTGCTCGTGGGCGTCGGCGCGGCCTTCGACTTCCACGCCGGCCTCGTCCCGCAGGCGCCGAACTGGATGCAGCGCATGGGCCTGGAGTGGCTCTACCGGCTGGCCCACGAGCCGCGCCGCCTGTGGCGGCGCTACCTGCGCTACAACCCGCGCTTCGTCTCCGGCTTCGCGCGCCAGTACGCGCGCACCCGCTTCCTCGGGCGGGGGTCCTGACTCGGGCCCGAGCGCCGCGGCCGCTACCCTCCACGGGCGTCTGATGCCGCCTGACGTCTCGATCATCGGGCTGGGCCGCGTCGGCCTGCCGCTCGCACTGTCGTTCGCCGACCGCGGGCTCTCCGTGCTCGGCGTCGACAACGACCCGGACCGCCTCGAGGCCGTCCGCGCCGCCCGCATGCCCTTCGACGAGGCCGGCACGCAGGACCTGCTCGAGCGCGTCTCGGACTCGGGCGGCTGTCGCTCTCCGACCGCGTCGCCGACGCCGCGCGGGCCGACCACGTCGTGATCACGCTCGGCACGCCGTCCTTCTCGCACATCGAGATCGACATGCGCGACATCCGCTCCGCGCTCGACGACCTGCTGCCGGTGCTGCGCGCCGGCCACAGCCTGATCCTGCGCTCGACGATCGCCCCCGGCACGACCGACTTCGTCGCCGGCTACCTGGCCAAGCAGCGCGGCTTCGCGGTCGGCGAGGAGATCTTCGTCGCCCACGCCCCCGAGCGGATCGCCGCCGGGCGCTTCCTCGAGGAGATCGACACGCTGCCGTGCATCGTCGGCGGCGTCGGCGAGGCGCTCGGGCGAGCGGGTCGGCCGGCTGTTCGAGGTGTTCGGCGCGCCGATCGTGCAGACCACGCCGGTGCAGGCCGAGCTGGCCAAGATCTGGACGAACATCCTGCGCTACACGCACTTCGCGCTGCCCAACCTGCTGATGATGGACTGCGAGCAGCACGGGGCCAACGTGTTCGAGGTCATCGACCTGATCAACCGCGACTACCCGCGCGGCGGGATCGCGCAGCCGGGCCTGACCGCCGGCACCTGCCTGCGCAAGGACTTCGCCTTCTCCGAGGAGCGCTCGCACGCGCCGGGCATGCTGCTCGCCGTCTCGCGCGTGAACGAGTCGGTGCCGCTGTTCCTGGTCGAGGGGATCAAGCGGCGCCTCGGCGACACGCTGCGCCGGGCGCAAGGTCGCCGTGCTCGGCCTCGCCTTCAAGCGCGACACCGACGACGAGCGCGACTCGCTCTCGCACAAGCTGATCCGCCTGCTCGAGCGCGAGCTGGCCGACGTCGCGGTGCACGACCCGCACGTGCCGACCCCGACCGCAGCCCTTCGGCGAGTCGCGTCGCTGGACGCCGAGGTCGTCGTGATCGCGACCAACCACTCCGACTTCGAGCGCCCGGGGACGCTGCAGGCGATCGCGGACAGCGCCGCGTCTGACTGCCTGGTCGTCGACCCGTGGAACTGCCTCGGCGCCGCGCAGGTGTTCGCCTACGCCCCCGAGGTCGCGGCGCTGACGGCCGCCACGTGAGCCGCGTCCTCGTCACGGGCGGGGCCGGCACGATCGGCGCGGCGGTCGTCCGACGGCTGCTGCGCGACCCCGCCTTCGAGGTGCGCGTCTCCGACCAGCGCGAGGCGCCGACCGTGGATGCGCGAGGGCTGCGAGGTCCACACCGGCGACCTGCGCGACCTGTCGCGAGGCCGCGGCGCGCGACGCGCGGGCTGCTCGCACGTCATCCACCTGGCCGCGATCGTCGGCGGCATCGCGAACTTCCACAAGCTCCCCCACACCCTGACCGAGGTCAACAACGCGCTCTACAACGCCGTCGTGCGGGCGGCGCTGGACCACGACGTCGAGCGCTTCGTCTACGTCTCCTCCTCGATGGTCTTCGAGCGCGCCGCAGGAGTTCCCGACGCACCGAGGAGCTACCTGGCCGACTGCCCGACGCCGCAGTCGGCCTACGGCTTCTCCAAGCTCACCGGCGAGGTCTACTGCCGCGCGGCCCACGACGAGCACGGCCTGCCCTACACGATCTGCCGCCCGTTCAACGCCTACGGCCCGGGCGAGCTGCCCGACGACGAGCCGGGCATCGCCCACGCCGTGCCCGACCTGATCCGCAAGGTGCTCGCCGGCCAGCGCCCGCTGCAGATCTTCGGCTCCGGCGAGCAGACCCGCACGCTCACGCACGTCGACGACATCGCCGACGGCATCGTCACCGCGATGGCCTCCCACGCCGGCGACTGAACGAGGACTTCAACATCTCGGCCTCCGACGAGCTGCACCGTCGCCGAGATCGCCGCGCATCATCTGGGAGGCGTGCGGGAACGACCCGGCGGCGTTCGAGCTCGAGCACCTGCCGACGCTTCGAGGTCGACGTGCAGCGGCGCTGGCCGTCGGTCGAGAAGGCGCGCGCGCGTGCTCGGCTGGGAGGCGCGCATCGGCGCTGCGCGAGGGCATCGCGCAGACCGTCGCTGGCTGCGGGACCACGACGTCGCGGCCCGCTCGGCAGCGTGACCGCCTGACCGCTACGCTCCCGCGCCGTCATGCCCCGCACCGCGCTGATCACCGGCATCACCGGCCAGGACGGCTCCTACCTCGCGGAGCTCCTGCTCGAGAAGGGCTACGACGTGCACGGCATGGTCCGCCGCGCCTCCACCGAGAAGTTCGAGCGCATCGAGCACCTCCGCGACCGGATCACGCTGCATCAGGGCGACCTGCTCGACCAGCGCTCGCTCGTCGACACGCTGCGCGCCGCGCCAGCCGGACGAGATCTACAACCTCGCCGCGATGTCGTTCGTGGCCGTGTCCTGGATCCAGCCGACGCTGACCGCGGAGTTCACCGGGCGTGGGCGTGACGCGCATGCTCGAGGCGATGCGCGAGGTGTGTCCCGACGCGCGCTTCTACCAGGCCTCGTCATCGGAGATGTTCGGCAAGGTGCGCGAGGTGCCCGCAGAACGAGCAGACGCCTTTCTACCCGCGCTCGCCCTACGGCGTCGCCAAGGCCTACGGCCACCTCATCACGGTCAACTACCGCGAGTCCTACGAGCTCCATGCGACCAGCGGGATCCTCTTCAACCACGAGAGCGCCGCGCCGCGGGCTGGAGTTCGTCACCCGCAAGATCACCTGGCACGCGGCGGCGATCAAGCTCGGCCTGGCCGAGAAGCTGCGCGCTCGGGCAACCTCGACGCCGAGCGCGACTGGGGCTACGCCAAGGACTACGTCGAGGCGATGTGGCTGATGCTCCAGCAGGACGAGCCGGAGGACTTCGTGATCGCCACCGGCAAGGCGCACTCGGTGCGGCAGTGCGTGGAGATCGCGTTCGACCAGGCCGGGCTCGAGGTCGACGACCACGTCGAGATCGACCCCGACCTGCAGCGCCCGGCCGAGGTCGACCATCTGCATCGGCGACTCCGCCAAAGCCAAGCGCGATGCTCGGCTGGGAGCCACACACGAGCTTCGAGGAGCTGATCCGCCTGATGGTCGACGCCGACCTCGCGCTGCTATCGCGCGGACGCTGACGCTCACAGCCCGTGGTGCGGCCACGTGGGCGTCTCGCCGCGCTTGAACGCGCCGGCGCCGATCGTGTGCGAGTCGCGCCGCATGAACATCGAGACCACCATCTCGGCCTCGAGGCGGAGGCGCTCCTCCAGCGTGCGTCCGACACCCATGACGACGGTCTCCTTGTCGGCGCGCATCGCGCCCTGGGGCAGCTTCGCGATCTCGTGGGCGAGCTCCTGCGCGCGTGGCAGCGCCTCGCCGCGCGGGACGACCTCGTTGACGAGTCCGATGCGCTCGGCTTCGTGCACGTCGATCCGGCGGCCGGTGATGATCAGCTCCAGCGCGCGGGCGAACCCGACCACCAGCGGCAGGCGGGCCGTCAGGCCGTCGCCGCCGACGATGTTCCAGCGCCGTTCCAGCGCCCCGAACTCCGCGTTCTCGGCCCCGATCCGGATGTCCGCCAGTAGCGCGGTCTCCAGCCCCGCGGCGAACGCATAGCCGTTGACGGCGGCGATGATCGGCTTGAAGACGTCGACGCGCCGGGTGTAGCCGCACGGGCCCGGCAGGTTGTAGATGGCGCGGCGGAACGCCTCCCAGTCGCCCAAATCGCCGATCTCGGAGGCGTCCTGGAGGTCCCATCCCGCCGAGAATGTCGTCTCGCCGGCGCCGGTGATGACGAGGACGAACGCGTCGTCGTCGTCGCGGAAGCGCTGCCACGCGTGATGGAGCTCCTCGGCCATCTCGCGGTTGATCGCGTTGTGCTGCTCGGGACGGTCGTAGGTGAGGGTCACGACGTGCCCGTCCTGCTCGTAGATGAGGTGGTCGTAGTCCATGACCGCGACCCTAGCGGCGATCCAGGCCTAGATGATTGATTCCGCGGCCGCGTGTGCGTGGGGGCGTGCGGGAGCAAGCTGGGCGGGGGAAGCAGGGCGAAGCCAATACCAGCTGGTATTGGCAAGCCCGATGACCTCGATCCAGCGCAGCTATCCGCACGTCATCCACGTGCGCGGGGTCGTGGAATCACTCATCTAGTGGCAGCGGCCCGTGCCGCTGTCCGTGAACCGGCTCCCGGCCTCGGCGACAAAGCGCCAGTGATAGCCGTCGCGGTGCAGCGTCAGCGCGAGCACGCCGAACGTCGAGCTGTTGCGGCGCTGGCTGTTGGGGCGGGGGATCAGCGTCGGGTAGTGGCTGCGGCCGCCGGTGCCGACGACGAACTCACGGATCCCGCGGCGCGCGTCGGCCCGGCCGGCCGGGGTCTGGGGGCCGAAGCGCTCGTAGTCGTGGTCGTGGCCGTTGAGGACGAGGTCCGCGCCGCCCGCATGGAGCGCGCGCCACAGCGGCGCCACCGGCTGCTGGTCGCCGTGGAGGCCCGAGGAGAAGCGCGGGTGGTGCCAGTAGGCGAGCGTGCAGCGACGGCGGTGTGCGGCGAGGTCGGCCCGCAACCAGCGCACCTGCGCCGAGCCCGCCGCGCAGGACACCACGGAGCAGTTGGAGTTGAGCGCGACGAGGTGCCAGGCGCCGAGGTCGTACGAGTAGTAGCCGCGGGCGGGGCTCCCGGCGCGGGCGCCGAAGTACGCGTAGTAGCCCGCCCCGCGGTCGCGCGCGTACTCGTGGTTGCCCGGAACCGGCCGGACGATCGCGTCGAACCGGCCCCAGGTGGACCCGTAGGAGGCCCGGAAGTCCTCGAGCGCGCCGGTCTCGTACTGGTCGTCGCCGATCGCGAGCACCGCCGCCGGCCGCAGCCGGGCGATCAGCCGCGCCGTCGCGGCCTGATGGCACACATCGGCCTCGACCCGGTCCCCCGGCGGGCAGGCGATGTCGCCGGCGGCGGCGATCACCGGGTCCGCGCGCGAAGCGTGGACCGGGAGGCGCCGGGGCGGCCGAGGACGTCGAGGACCCGGACGCCGTCGGCGCGACCGCCGACGACGACCCGCCCCCACAACCGGCGAGGGCGAGCCCGGCCAGCGAGGCGAGGACCACGAAGCGCACGACTCGATGCTAGTGGCGCGGTCGGGTCAGGCCCTGCGTCGCAGCGCCTGCTCGTACGCGGCGGAGAGCGCGGCCGCGGCCGCGTCCGGTCCGGCGAGCTCGCGGGCGCGGGCGATGCCGCGCTCGCCGGCGGCCGCGTCGCGGAAGCGGCGCTCGATCGCGGCCGCCAGGGCGACGGGGTCGCCCGGGGGAACGAGCCCGTCGGCCTCGACGAGCTCGGGCAGGGCGCCGATGCGGCTCGCGACCACCGGGACGCCGCCGGCCATCGCCTCCGCGGCGGCGAGGCCGAACGTCTCGGCCGACCGCGACGGCACGACGGCCAGCGCCGCGCCCGCGCGCAGCTCGGCCAGCGCCGGCCCATCGAGCCGGCCGGCAAAGCGGACGTCGCCGCCGGCGCGCGCGCGCAGCGCCGCGGCCTCGGGCCCGTCGCCGGCGACGACGAGCGGCACACCGGCGGCCGCGCACGCGTCCACCGCCACCTCGACGCCCTTCTCGGGAGCGAGTCGCGAGGCCACCAGGGCGTGCGCGCCCTCCGCCGCCCGCGAGCGCTCGGCGAACCCGCGCACGAAGTGCGGGACCACCGACGCGCGACCCTCCAGTGGCGCGCCGAGCAGCGTCAGGCGGTCGCGCGCTGCGACGCTCGGCACGACGAACACGTCGACGCAGGCGGCCAGGCGCCGCTGCCAGAGTGCGAGCCCCGCCGCGTACACCGTCGCCTCGGCGCGTCCGCCGCGGCAGGCCAGCCGCACCCCCGGCAGCGTGTTGCGCCCGTGGCAGCGCGTGCAGTCGGCGCCGCGGGTGAAGCACGTGCCGACGGCGCAGACCAAGCGGTAGTTGTGCAGGTGCATCACGACGCGCGCGCCGGCGTCGCGCGCCGCCGCGAGGGCGCGCCAGCCGAACGCGGGGTTGACGTTGTGGGCGTGGACGATCCGCGCGCCGGTCCGCCGCACCGCGGCCGCGACCTCCGCGGGCGCCAACCCGCCGCGCAGCATCCCTGCGGCCGCGCGCCCGCCGCCCAGCACCGCGGAGTCGCGCTCGAGCAGCTCGGCGTCCTCGCCCAGGCGCTCGCGCGCGAGCCACAGCAGATCCGCGACGGCGCGCTCCTCGCCGCCCGTGGTGCGGTAGCGGTTGTGCAGGACGAGGATCACACGCCGACGCCTGTGGCCTTGCCCCTAACCTAGCGGCCGTGGAGGTCCACGCCCCTGCCGCATCGATCATCGTCCCCACGCGCGCTCGCCCCGACTACCTCGAGGTGACGCTGCACTCCGTCGTTCCGCAGGCTCTCCGCGCGGGCGCTGAGGTCATCGTGGTCGATGACGGCGGCGACGAGACATCCCGCCAGGTGGCCGAGCGCCACGATGTCCGCTACGTCGCCCATGATCGCCCCCGGGGCCCCAACGCCGCTCGCAATACCGGCCTGGAGCTTGCGCGCAGCGACCTGATCGTGCTGGTCGACGACGACGTCGAGGCGCCGGACGGCTGGCTTGACGCGCTGCTCGGAGCCGCCCGCGCCGAGCCAGACGTCGAGGTGTTCGGCGGCCCGATCCACGCCCGCCTCGAAAGGCGGCCGCTGCGCTCGTGCGGACGCGAGGGCCCACCGATCACCTTCCTCGACCTCGGGCCGCAGGATCGCGACGCCGAGGCGGTGTGGAGCGCGAACATGGCGCTCCGCACGGCCGCGCTGCGCCGCGTCGGTCCCTTCGACGCAAGCCTGGAGATCTACGGCGACGAGGAGGAGTGGCAGCGACGCCACCGAGCCGCGGGCGGGCGCGTGCGCTACATCGCCGCGGCGGGCCTCGACCACCGCCGCGCCGCGCATGACGCCACGCTGCGAGCCCTGGCGACCGCCGCCCACCACCGGGGACGCCACAGCCGCCGGTTCGACGCCCGCACCGACCGCCCCCCCAGCCTGCGCGCCGAACTGCGCACGCTCGCCGGCTGCGTCTGGCACATCTTCCGGCGGCGCTGCCTCAACGGCGTGATCATGGCCGCCCACAGCGCCGGGCGCGTCCGGGAGGCGCTCTCTCCTCGACCCGGCGCCGGCGATCCCGACTACGTGTCGGGCTCGAGCGGCGTCGTGGCCGGCTGGCGGGCCCAGGGCCTGGCGCTGGCCGATCTCGGGCTCGACGCCTGGGCGCTTATCACGCTGCGTCCAGCGCGACTGGCCCGGGCTGCGCAGGCCAGCCCGCCGACGCGCCGGGTGCTCGTGCTCGGCGTCGACCGGCCGGGGCTCGCCGGGCTGATGGAAGCGGCTCGCGCCGAGCTCTCGACGTCCCGGCACGAGGTGGAATTCGCGATCGCGCCCGCGCGCGACGGTCGCGGGAAGTTCGAGAACCTCAACGCGCTCCTGGCCGACCACCCGGCGACCGGCCACGACTGGCTCCTCGTGCTCGACGACGACGTGGCGCTGCCGCGCGGCTTCCTCGATCGCTTCCTGTTCCTGGCCGAGCGCTTCGACCTCAGCCTCGCGCAGCCCGCTCACCGCCGCCACTCGCATGCCGCGTGGTCGGTGACCCGCCGGCGTGCCGGCAGCGCCGCGCGTGAGACCGCGTTCGTCGAGATCGGCCCCGTGACAGCGTTCCGCGCGGACACGTTCGACGCCCTCCTGCCGTTCCCGGAACTGCGCATGGGCTGGGGGCTGGACCTGCACTGGGCCGCGCTGGCGCGCGAGCACGGCTGGCGGCTCGGCGTGGTCGACGCCGTGCCGGTCCTGCACGACCTGCGCCCGCCGGCCGCCACCTACTCGCGGGAGGAGGCGATCGCCGAGGCGCGCGACTTCCTCCGGGAGCGCCCTTACCTTCCCCGCGAGCAGGCCGAGCGGACGCTCGCCGTGCACCGGGGCTGGTAGCCGGCGCCGTGCGCGTCGCCGTCGTCGCCGAGTTCTATCCCCGCGCCGCGGACCCGGTCCTGGGGTCGTGGGCGCACGCCCAGGCCGTGGCCGCGCGCGACGCCGGCGCGGAGGTGCGCGTACTCGTGCTCCACCGGCCGGTGCCGCCGCGCAGCGCGCTGCGCGGCGGCGCGACCGGCGCGGCGCGGGCCGCCGCGCGGGCGCTACGCCAGCCCCTGCGCGCCGAGCTGGACGGGATCGAGGTCGCCTACGTGCCGTTCGTCTCGCCGCCCCGCGCGCGCAGCTACGGCTCCTGGGGCGCATGGGCGGCGCCGAGCCTGGCGCTCGCGCTGCGCCGCCTGCGGCGGCGGTTCCCCTACGACCTCGTGCACGCCCACTACGCGGTGCCCGCCGCCGACGCCGTGCTGCGTGCCCGCGCCGCGGCGCCGCTGGTCGTGTCCGAGCACGGCGGCGACCTGTACCACACGGCCGTGGCGAGCGACGCCGGCCGCGCGGCCGTCGAGCGCGCGTTCACGCGCGCCAGACTGGTGCTCGCCAACTCGGCCGCCGTCGCCGACCGCTGCCGCGCGTTGGGAGCGCGCGCCGTGCGCGTCGTCCACCTCGGCACGGACGTGCCCGCCGAGCCCGCACCGCCGCCGCGCGAGCCCGTCATCGTCAGCGTGAGCCACCTCGTCGCGCGCAAGCGCCACGCCGACGTCGTACGGGCGCTCTGGCTGCTGCGCGACCGCCACCCCGGGCTGCGCTACGTCGTGATCGGCGACGGGCCGGAGCGCGAGCGCGTGCGCCGGCTCGCCGCCGACCTCGGCCTCGACGGCCGGGTCGAGCTCCGGGGCCAGCTCGACCCGGCGGCCGCGCGCGCTGCCGCACGTGGCGCGAGCGCCCTGGTGATGCCGAGCGTCGACGAGGCCTTCGGCGTCGCCTACGTCGAGGCGATGGCCGCCGGCGTCCCGGCGATCGGCTGCCAGGGCGAGGCCGGGCCGGAGGAGATCGCGGCGGCCGGCGGCGGCATCGTGCTCGTCCCACCGGGCGACGTCGAGGCCCTGGCCGGGCGCCTCGACATGCTGCTCTCGGACGGCGCCTACCGCCGCGAGCTGGGGCGCGAGGCGCGGGCCACGGTGCAGCGTGCCTTCACCTGGGAGCGGTGCGGCGCCGAGACCGTCGCGGCATACGAGGAGGCCGTGCGCTGAAACCGGTCCTGTTCGTGACCAACCACGCGCCCCCGGCGCGCGTGCGGCCGTTCCAGATCCTGCACGAGCGCGAGGGCGTCGAGTTCGCGCTGTTCGGCGGGCGCACGCGCCACGCCGGGGTGGAGCCCGGAGCCGACGCGGCGAAGCTGCCCTTCCCGCACCGCCGCGTCGACCAGCGGGACATCCGGGCGCTCGCGGCCTCGAGCGACTTCCGCGCCGTCGTGTGCGGCACGACGGGGCGCGTCGCGCTCCCGGGGGCGTACGCCGGAGCCCGCCGGGCGGGCGTGCCGTTCGTGTTGTGGGCGTCGCTCTGGGCGCAGCCGCGCTCGCTCGCCGGGATCGCCGGCGCGCTCCCGCTGCGGCGCATCTACCGCGGCGCCGACGCGGTCGCGACCTATGGCCCGCACGTGAGCGCCTATGTCTCCGCTCGTGGCGCACGCAACGTGTACGAAGCGCCGCAGGCGGTGGACAACGACTTCTGGAGCACTGAGGTCTCCGGCACACGATATGCCGCTTTCCAGGCTGTGTTTACCGGCCGGCTGCACCGGGAAAAGGGCTTAGGAGCGCTTGTCGAGGCCTGGCACGAATCGGGCCTCGACGATCAGGGCGCCACGCTCGTCCTGGTAGGCCCCGGCCCGGAGCGAGCCCGGGCCGGGGCCACCAGGACGATGCGCTTCGTGGGGCCGGCCACCCCCGTGGAGGTCCGCAACTTCTACGGGGGCGCAGACGTTGTGGTCGTACCGTCGATTCCCACGCGCACCTTCCGCGAGCCATGGGGGCTCGTCGTCAACGAAGCCATGAACCAGGGACTGCCGGTCATCGCAAGCGATGCCGTCGGCGCCGTCGCCGGCGGGCTCGTGCACCACGAGCGCAACGGGCTCGTCGTGCCCGCCGGCGATCCCGGCGCGCTCGCGCGCGCCATCCGGCGCCTGCACGACGACCGCGGCCTGCGTACGCGCCTCGGCGCGCAGGGCCGCCGGGACGTCCGCGCCCACACCGCCGAGGCGTGGGCCGAGGGCATCGGTCGCGCGCTGCAGGCGGCGTGCCGGGCCGGGGAGGCTTGATACCGTGACCGCTCGCGTCGCCGGCGCCTCGGCGCCTCCGCCGACCAAGCACCGTCCGGCCCGTCTCATGCGCAGGGCTGTCCTCCTCACCGCACTCCTCTGCCTGCTCGCGCCCGCGAGCAGCTTCGCCTCGACCGCGTCGGAGGGCAACCGGGTGATCCGCGACTGCTCCTCCGACGGCGAGATCAACGGCAAGTACAGCCAGGGCGCGTACGACTACGCGCGCAAGCACATTCCGTCCGACCTCGCGGAGTACACCAACTGCGCCGACGCGATCCGCCAGGCGCAGGCCGCCGCGGCGGCCGGCAAGGGCGGCGGCGGCGGTGGTGGTGGCGGCGGCACCGGCGGCGGGTTCACCGGCGGCGCCATCGGCGGCGGGTTCGACGTGCCCGCGACGCCCTACACCGGCTCGGTATCGCCGGCCGAGCGCTCGGCCATCCAGCGTGCGCAGGGCGCCGGCAACGCGGTCTCCATCGGCGGCGGCGCGCCCGTCACTCCCGGCGGACCCGGCATCACCGCCTCCAGCGTGACCCGCGCCCTGCCCGCCCCGCTGCTCACGCTGCTCGTCCTGCTCGGTCTCGGCGCCGCCGGGGGCGCGAGCGTCGCCATCCGCACCCGTGTCCTCTCCCGCCGTCAAGCTTAGGTCGCGGGCGCCGGGCCGCTCGCTCGCGCGCTCGATGCCGCGCGAGGTGACCCTGCCCGCGCTGACCAGCGAGGCCGTGCTCGCGTTCCTGCTCGCCGCAGCGCTGGCCGGAGTGGCGTTCGGCGCCAAGGGCGGGCTCGCGCTCGAGCGCACCACGGTCACCGAGATCGCCGTGGTGCTCGGCGGCGCGCTGGTCGCGGCCCTGGCGGCGCTGATCGCGCCGACCCCGCGACGCGCCTGGGGCGGGATCAGCCTGGCCGCCATCGCGGTGCTGGCGGCGCTGACGGCCGCCTCGGTGATCTGGTCCGTGCAGCCGTCCGACACGTGGCTGCAGGCGAACCTGCTGGTCGCCTACCTCGTCGCCTTCGGCGCCGCGATCGCGCTGGCGCGCGTGACGCCGCGCGGCTCGGGATGGGTCGTGGCGGCCGTGCTGATGGCCTGCGTGGCCGTGTGCGCATGGGCGCTGCTGACGAAGGTGCTGCCCGAGTCGCTCAACCGCGCCGACGTCTACGGCCGCCTGCGCGAGCCCTTCGGCTACTGGAACGCGGTCGGCCTGATGGCCGCCCTCGCCACCCCCGCGCTCCTGTGGCTCGGCACGCGCCGCGAGGGAGGTCCGCGCGTGCGCGCGCTGGCCGCACCGCTGCTCGGCCTGATGCTCGTGACGATGCTGCTCTCCACCTCGCGCGCCTCGCTGCTGGCCGCCGCCGTCGGCGCGGCCTTCTGGTTCGCCCTCGTGCCGCGCCGGATCCGCGGCGCCTCGGTGCTGGGCCTCGCCGCGCTCGGCGCCGGTGCGGTGATGGCGTGGGGCTTCCAGCAGGACGGGCTGACCGCGGACGGCGTGCGCCTGGCCACGCGCTCCGATGCGGGGCACCTGCTGGGGATCTTCCTCGTCGTCATGATCGTCGCGCTGTTCGCCGCCTCGCTCGTGCTCGACCGGCGCGTCGCGCGCCGGCCCCTGAGCACCGCCGCCCGCCGCCGGATCGGCATCGGCCTCCTCGTCGCCGTCGGTCTGCTGCCGGTGGCCGGCGCCGGGCTGCTCGCGGTCTCCAAGCGCGGGTTCGAGGGCAGCATCACGCACGCCTGGAACGAGGTCACCGACCCGAGCGCGGCGGCGGGCAACGGGCCGTCGCGCCTCACCCAGGCCGGGAGCGTGCGCGGCAAGTACTGGAACGAGGCGTGGCAGGTGTTCGAGCAGGGGCCGGTCATCGGCTCGGGCGCCGGCACCTTCTCCACCGCCCGCACGCACTTCCGCGAGGACACCGTCGCCGCCCACCACGCCCACGGCTACGCCGTCCAGGAGCTGGCCGAGCTGGGGCTCGCCGGCGCCGCGGCCTCGCTGTTCGCGCTCGTGGCCTGGATGCTCGCCGCCGCCCGGGCCGGCGGGGCGCGCCCGCGGGTGCCGGCGGCGCTCGCGAAGGCGATCCGGCGCCGTCCGCCGCCCGCGACCGCGGCCGGGCCGGCGGCGACCGGGTTCCGGAGCCTTCCGTTCACGCCCGAGCGGATCGCGGTCCTGACGCTGATCGCCGGCGTCCTGGTGTTCGGCGTGCACTCGCTCGTCGACTGGACCTGGTTCGTGCCCGGCACCGCCGTCGTCGCGCTCGTCGCCGCCGGGTACGTCGCCGGCCGTGGCCCGTTCACCGAGCCGCGCGGCGGGCGCGTCCGCGGCATGCGCTGGGGCGTGCGCCTCGCCGTCGCCGGGGCGCTGGTCGCCGGCGCGCTGGTCGCGGCATGGACGATCTGGCAGCCGCTGCGCTCCGACCAGGCGGACGACGCCGCGCTCCGCGCGCTCTCGCGCAACAACATCGCGGCGGCCTACGTGAGCGTCACCAAGGCGCGGCACCGCAACCCGCTCTCGGTCGACCCGCTGTTCGACCAGGCCACGATCGAGAACTCCGTCGGGCGCCGCCGCGCCGCCGAGCGCCTGCTCCAGCAGGCCGTTCGCCTGCAGCCGGCGAACGCGTTGACCTGGCAGCGGCTGGGCGAGTACGAGCTCAACGTGATGCAGCGTCCGCGGGCGGCGGTGGACGAGCTGCGCGCGGCGCTGTTCCTCGACCCGCGCTCGCCGAGCATCCAGCAGGACTTCGTCGCCGCCACGCGCGCGCTCGCGACGGCGGAGCAGAACCGCCGCGGCCCGGCGGCGACGCCGCCGACCCCGACCACGCCGCGCCCGGTCCCCGGCGCGACCGCGCCGGCGCCGACCCCCGCACGCCCGCCGGCCGCGACTCGCGCGCCGAGCACGGGCGGGACGCAACCGAACGCCGCCCCGTCGAAGTGACCGCCGGACGCCGCGCGCTCGCCCTCTCCCTCTGCCTCGCCGCCGCCGCGGGGCCCTGCCCGCGGGCGCGCTCGCGGCCTCCGACCAGGAGACGCAGTTCCAGGACGACACGCTGCTGGTGTTCCGCACGCCCAGCCAGGTCGCCGGCACGCTCGACACGCTGCGCGGCCTCGGCGTCGACCGCATCCGCGTGTCGCTGTACTGGAACATCGTCGCGCCGAACCCCGGGTCGACGACCAGGCCCAGCTTCAACGCGGCCGACCCCTCCGCCTACCCGCAGGAGGGCTGGAAGCGCTACGACCTGATCGATCAGCTCGCGACCGAGCGCGGCATCGCGGTGAACTGGAACCTCGTGCCCCCTGCGCCGGCCTGGGCCAGCGCCGCGACCGGCGACCCCAACTTCACCGGCCACTATTACCCCAACCCGCAGGAGTACGCCCAGTTCGCCCAGGCGGCCGGCGTGCGCTACAGCGGCACCTACGTCCCGCCGCCCGACACGAGCGGCGGCTCCGGCGGCTCGGGCTCCGGCGGTGGCGGCGGCGGTGGCGGGGGCGGCCCGCCGATCCTGCCGCCGCTCCCGCACGCAACGGCGGCCCAAGCGCGGGTGGCCCCCGGCGACCCGGTCGCACGCGCCGCGGACACGGGCGGCGCCCTCCCGCGGGTCGCCTTCTGGTCGCTGTGGAACGAGCCGAACGAGTTCCACTTCCTCGCGCCGCAATGGGGCTTCGCCGGGTCCACGGTGATCGAGCCCGCCGGCGCCATCTACCGCTCGCTGGTGGACGGCGGCTACACCGGCCTGGCGGCGGCCGGCCACGCCGGCGACACGATCCTGATCGGCGAGACCGCGCCGAAGGGCAAGACCTACCCGGGCGCGTCGAACTCGATCAAGCCGCTGCGCTTCCTGCGCGCCGTGTACTGCGTCGGCGCAAACCTGCGCCCGCTGGGCGGCGACGTCGCCCGCGCGCTCGGCTGCCCCACCTCTGACCAGGCGCACCAGTTCCCCGCCCAGCACCCGGCGCTGTTCATGGCATCGGGCTGGGGGCACCATCCCTACTCGCTGGTGACACCGCCGTGGCTGCGCTCCCCCGACCGCGACGACGTCGGGTTCGCGGACCTCGGGCGGCTCACCACCACGTTGCGCACGATCTTCGGCCGCTACGGCGTCCGGCGCGCCGGATTGCCGATCTACCTGACCGAGTTCGGTTACCAGAGCCGCCCGCCGGACCCGTTCGGCTTCCCGCCCGCCGTGCAGGCCGCCTACCTCAACCAGTCGGAATACGAGGCGTACCGCAACCGGCAGGTCCGGTCCTATCACCAGTTCCTGCTCGTGGACGACCAGCCGCTGACCCGGTATCCGCGCAACAGCACGCTCTACTGGAGCACCTTCCAGACGGGGATCGTGAGCCTCAACGGCGCGTTCAAGCCGGCCTACTACGCGTTCCGCCTGCCGATCTTCCTGCCGGTGACCCGCCGGCGCTCGGCCGGGAAGCTGCGCGTCTGGGGCGATCTGCGCCCGGCCGCCAACCGCACGCGCCAGACCGCCACGCTGCAGTTCCGCGCCAGGAGCCGCGGAGCCCGGTGGCGCAAAGTCGCCAGCCTGACCACCACCAACCCGCGCAACTACGTCGATGCGCGCGTGCGCTTTGCGCGCTCGGGTACCGTGCGCCTCGCGTGGCGCAACCCGGCCGGCGGGACGCTCTACTCGCGCGAGGTCGCGGTCACCATCGGCTGACGCCCACGGCCGGCGGTGGCACGTCCACGTCCACCAGCTCGCGCGGCAGCGAGCCGGGCTCGCGGCGGCTGCGCACGTCCAGGAGCAGGCGCTCGTACTCGTCGGCGACGGCGTCCCAGGAGTAGCGCTTCGCGCGCTCGCGCGCGCGGTCGCGGTAGGTCTCGACGAGATCGGGGTCGTCGAGCAGGCGACCGAGCGCGTCGGCGAGGTCGTCCACCCCCACCTTCCCGGAGAAGTACAACCCGGCGTCGCCGACCGTCTCCGCGTTGGGGGCGTGGTCGTTGACCAGCACGCAGTTGCCCGCCGCCAGGGCCTCCAGGATCACCGGGTGCGTGCCGCCGACCTCGGTCGGCGCGCAGAACACGTACGCGTGGCGCTGGAGCTCCCAGTAGCCGCGGCCGAACACGTAGCCGGGGAACAGGACCCGCGGGTCCGAGCTGCGCATCACACCGCGGATGTACTCGTCGGCGTACGGGGCGCCGCCCACGATCACCATCTTCATCCCCCGCGCGCGCTCGCTGTCGAAGCGCGCGAACGCCTCGACCAGCAGGTGCGGGTTGTTCTCGGGCTCCAGGCGTCCTACGAAGAGGATGTACTTGCGCGGCTCCAGGCCGAGGCGCTCGAGCGTCTCGGTGCCGTTGTAGCCGGGGTCCTCGACGCCGTAGGGCACGACGCCGATGCGCTCGCCGTAGCGGCGCTCGAACACCTCCGCCACGGCGTGCGAGTCCGTGATCGCGCGGTCGGCCCAGTGCGGCGCGGCGCGCTCGGCGAGGCGCAGGTAGCGCTGCGCCAGCGCGGGCCACTTGCGGCGGTCGGAGTCGAGCCCGTCCACGTTGATCACGGTCGGGATGTTGGCCCCGCGCGTGATCAGGCACATCGGGCTGTTGCCGGCGATGAAGAACAGCGCGACGTCGGGCCGTTCGCGATGCGCCGCGTGCAGCGCCGACAGGAACGTGTGCACGAAGGTGTCGAGGTACTTGTTGCGGACCGTCGGCAGGTGCACCAGGCGGGCCCCGCGCCACTCGTTCAGGCGCCGGTCCACGACGTGCGGCCGGCAGTAGACCACGACCTCGTGGCCGCGCGCCGCAAACCGCGTGGCGAGCTGCTCGGCGGCCGTCTCGAAACCGCTGTAGGAGGCGGGGATCCCCCGTGTGCCGAGGATGGCGACCTTCATCTCTAGCGGGCGAGAGTAGCGCGCGCCCTGGCGTAGGCGTCCCACGTGCCCTCGGCGGCGCGACGCCAGGAGAAGGTCGCCGCGTGCGCCCGTCCAGCGACCGCCAGGCGCTCGCGCAGCTCGGCGTCGTCGCAGAGCCGCTCGACCGCACCGAGCAGCTCGGCCATGGCGCCGTCCGCGACCAGCAGCGCGCCTGGCCCGGCGACCTCGGCCAGGGCACCCGCGTCGTAGGCCGCGACCGGAGTGCCGCAGGCGAGCGCCTCGAGCGCCGGGAGCCCGAAGCCCTCGTACGAGGAGGGCATGACCACGCAGCGCGCCCCGGAGTACAGGGCCGGGAGGTCGGCGTCCTCCACGAAGCCGAGGTGGCGCACCCGGCCCTCGGCGGCGCGCACCCGTGCGTCGAGATCGGCGCGCTCGACGTCGCGGACCGGGCCCGCGAGCGCCAGCGTCTCGGGCCGCGAGCGCTCGCGTGCCCAGGCGGCGAACGCGCCGATCAGCGCCCCGAGGTTCTTGCGCGGATCGGCGCCGCCGACGTGCAGCACGTAGGGCTCGCCGGTCCCGAGCCGCCGCGCGACGTCCCCGGGGTCCGTCGGCACGAACTGCGGCGCCGCCGCCTCGTGGACGACGTCGACGCGGTCGGCCGGCACGCCCAGGTGTGCCACCAGGTCGCGGCGACCGGCCTCGGACACCGCGATCACCCGGTCGGCGCGCCGCACCGCCGCGTACAGCAGCCCGTGCACGATGCCCGTCTTCAGCTGGTCCGGGCGCATCAGCGGGATCACGTCGTGCATCGTCACGACCGCCGGCACTCCGGGCCGCCCCGGCAGCCGGTACATCGACAGCGCATGGAACAGGTCCGGCCGCCGGCGCCACAGGGCGATCGGCAGCAGCAGCTGGTCGGGCAGGTCCGCCGCCCGCTCGGGCACCGGCGTCCGCGGGAGGCGGACCACGCGCACGCGATCGGACGCCGCCTCCAGCCTGCGGGTGGCGAACTCGCCGCCGTCGCCGCCACGCTCGCGCAGGACCAGCAGCTCGCCGCCGCGCTCGACCGCCACCGCGGCCAGCTCCGGCAGGAGGCTGGCGGCGAAGCGACCGATGCCACGCCGGCGCAGGAACGGGATGTCGACCGGGCGGGCGTCGACGGCAACGCGGAAGCTCATCGACTCCCCGCGGGGGTCACCAGGGGAGCGCGGCGCGCGTGGGCCAGCAGGGTCTCGCGCAGCAGGGGCGGGCCGCCGGCCGCCCGCACCGAGACCCGGTCGAACCCGAACGCCTCGAGCGCCGTTCGCAGCGAGCGGCGCGTGTAGAAGCGCAACGCCGGACCGAGCGGGTCGAGGTCGCGGTCCAGGCCGCGGGCAAGCGCTCCGAGGCGGCCGTGGAAGGGCGTGGTGACGAGCAGCGCGCCCTCGGGCCGCAGGACACGGCGCACCTCCGAGAGCAGCCGCGCCGTGTCGGGCACAAAGGCGAGCACCTCGGAGGCCCACACCACGTCCACCGCCCCGTCGTCGAGCGGCAGCGGCTCGCCCGGGCCCGCGCGGCGGAAGTCCAGCTCGGGATGCCGCTCCCGCGCGCGCTCCAGCGCCGCCTCGGCGACGTCCACGCCGACGGGCCGCGCCCCCGCCTCGGCCAGCGCTGCGGTGAACGCGCCCTCGCCGCAGCCGAGGTCGAGCACGGCGTCGCCGCGGGCCGCGTACGCGAGCAGGAAGCGGCTCCGGCGCTCGAACGCGAACGGGGGCGCGCCCGCGGGCAGGCCGGTCCAGATCTCCTCCTGCATCGCGGCCGCGGCGCGGGGTGCGTCCTCGTTCATGGTGCGCATCGTAGGCTTCAGGCCATGAGCACCGTCGCCGCTCCGGCCGGCTCCGTGACGGAGCGCTCCGCGTTGAGCCTGGCCGCCGCCATCCGCGCCGGCGAGGTTTCCTCGCGCGATGTCGTCGAAGCGCACATCGCGCGTCTGGAGGCCGTGCAGCCGCGCATCAACGCGCTCGCCGCCGATCGCTTCGCGGCCGCGCGCGAGGAGGCCGACGCCGCCGACCGTCGGGTGGCGGAGGCGGACGGCGACGAGCGGCTGCCGCCGCTGCTGGGCGTGCCGTGCACGGTGAAGGAGTCGATCGCGCTCGCGGGCATGCCCAACTGCGCCGGCCTGCTCGCCCGCCGTGACCACCGGGCCGTGGAGTCCGCGCCGGTCGCCGCGCGGCTCGTGGGCGCCGGCGCGATTCCGCTCGGCGTCACGAACACCTCCGAGATGACGATGTGGATCGAGTCGCAGAACTTCGTCTACGGGCGCACCTCGAACGCGTACGACCCGTCGCGCGCGGCGGGCGGCTCCTCCGGCGGGGAGGGCGCCGCCGTCGGCTCGGGCGGCTCCCCGATCGGGTTGGGGACCGACATCGGCGGCTCGATCCGGATCCCGGCCTTCTTCAACGGGGTGTTCGGTCACAAGCCGACCGCCTGGGTGGTCCCGAACACCGGCAACTTCCCGACGGCCGAGGGCGAGGTGACGCGGCTGCTGGCCGCGGGTCCGCTGGCGCGGCGGGCCGAGGACCTGATGCCGGTCCTGCGCGCGATCGCGGGACCCGACGGCATCGACCCCTACTGCCGCGAGGTCGAGCTCGGCGATCCGGCCGACGTGCGGCTGGACGGCCTGGGCGTCATCGTGTCCGAGGAGGCCTCGTGGGTGCCCGCGCGCCGCGAGTTGCGCGACGCGCGCGAGCGCGCCGCCGACGCCCTGGCCGCCGCCGGCGCGCGCGTGCGCCACGTGCCGCTGCGCTCGATGCGCCGCGCGCTCGAGCTCTATCTCGCCGCGCTCCAGTCCGGCGCCACACAGGGCTTCCGCCAAATGCTGGAGGCGGAGGTCGGCGCGGCCGGGCGCCTGGCGTTGCGCCGCGTGGGCTGGGGCGCGGTGCGCCGGCGCGGCCCGCACACGCTGCCGACCGTCATCCTGCTCGCGACCGAGTCGCTGTTCGCGCGCACGCCGCCGGGCCGCACGCGCCGCGCGCTGGCGGCGGGCAAGGCGCTCTCGCGCGAGGTCGAGGCGGTGATCGGCGACGGCGTGCTGCTGCATCCGCCGCACGCGCGCGTGGCCCCGCGCCACGGCCGCACGGTCGGCCGCGGCTGGGTGGTCACGCCGACGGCGGTGTTCAACCTCCTCGGGGTGCCGGTCACGCAGGTACCCATGGGCCTCAACGCGGCGGGCCTGCCGCTCGGCGTGCAGGTCGCGGCCGGATGGGACCGGGACCACGTCGCGATCGCGGCCGCGCTCGAGCTCGAGCGCGCGTTCGGCGGCTGGGTTCCGCCGCCGCGGTAGGCGCGATCGCTTCCGAACGACGGGCATCGAGGAGTCGAGGTCCCACGGCGCGCGGGCCCCTCGATGCCCCCGTCCGTACGCGACTGCGCCCGCGCGAACGCCCTACGCCCCGTACGGCGCCCGCCGGCCGAGCAGGCCACGGAGCCCGGGGATCGCGAGCAGCGCGCGCAGGAGCCGCTCGCGCGCGCCGGGCGGCTCGAGCGACGCCGCCTCGGCCAGGGCCGCGCGGGCGTCGCCGTACCGGCGCTCGCGGATCCTTCCGCGCGCCAGCAGCGTGAGGTCGTTCGCGTGGACGCGGCGGGCGAGGGCCTCGTCGACCCCCGCGGCGTGCGTCTCGTGGACCAGCAGGGAGGCCTCGGCCAGGGCCGCGACGTCGGCCGTCAGCGCCGCGGCGTGGCGGCGGTAGTCCACCAGCACCTCGGGCACGCAGACGAAGCCGTGGCCCCGGCGCAGCAGCCGCAGCCACAGGTCCTGGTCCTCGCACCGCGGCGGCCCGGCGAAGCCCCCGGCCGCGAGGAGGTCGGCCCGCTGCAGCACGACCGACGACGTCGGGATCGGGTTGCGCTCGAACACGACGGGGGTGAGCTCCTCCGGTCCCAGCACGCCGCCGGGCAGCTCCTCCCAGCGCTCGCCGGTCGGTCGGCTGCTCCCGTCGACCACGCGCGCCCGGGCGAAGCAGCCGGCGACCTCGGGGTGCGCCTCGAGGGCCGCGAGCTGGGCGGCAAGCTTCCCCGGCCGCCACACGTCGTCCGCGTCGATCAGCGCCACGAGGTCCGCGCTCAGCCGCTCCAGGCCGGTGTCCCGCGCCGCGGGCGCTCCGCCGCGCTCCTCGCGGCGCACGAGCGTGCAGCGCCGGGCATGGGCCGGTTCGAGCCACACGGGCTCGGGCGACGCGTCGTCCACGACGACGACGGCATCCGGCGCGGGCGTCTGGGCGAGCACGGATTCGAGCGCCTCCGTCAGGTACGGAGCCGGCCCGCGCACCGGCACGAGCACTCCGACCGACGTCATCTAGCGCGGCCGCGGGCGCGCGGCCGCGGCGCGCTCCGCCAGCCGCGGGCGCAGCTTCTCGAACGTGGCCAGCGCCTGCCCCACGACCTGGTCCATGTTGAGGTACTGGTAGCGCGCGAGCCGGCCGACGAAGGTGACCCCGGGGTCCTCGGCGGCCAGCGCCTCGTAGCGTCTGTAGAGCGCGCGGTTCTCGGCCCGCGGGATCGGGTAGTAGGGATCTCCTTCGTCCGCCGGGAACTCGTAGGAGAGCGTGGAGGCGTCGAGGCGCTGCCCGGTCAGGTGGCGAAACTCCGTGATGCGCAGGTACTGGTGCTCGTTCGGGTAGTTGACCTGCGTCACCGGTTGGAAGAACGCGTCGCCCGGCGTGTCCACCGTCGTCCACTCGAAGCGCAGCGAGCGGTACGGCAGCGGGCCGAAGCGCTCGCCGTAGAAGCCGTCGATCGGGCCCGTGTAGACGAGGTGCCCGAACTCGACCTCGTCGCGCACGTCCTCGTACTCCGTCTCGAGCGCGACGTGGATGTTCGGGTGGTCGAGCATGCGCCTGAACATCGCCGTGTACCCGCTCGCCGGGAGCGCCTGATGGACGTCGGTGAAGTAGCGGTCGTCGCGGTTGGTGCGCGTCGGGAGCCGGCCGGTGACGCTCGCGGCAAGCTGGCTCGGGTCCAGGCGCCACAGCTTGCGCGTGTAGCCGCGGAAGAACTTCTCGTACAGGTCCCGGCCCACGCGGGCCACGACCGCGTCCTCGCTCGTGCGCACGTAGTCGACCGGCTCGGCGCGCTCCGCCAGGAATTGCTCGATGCCGGCGGCGTCGAGCGCCAGCCCGTAGAGCCGGTTGATCGTGTCCTGGTTGATCGGAATCGGCACGAGCTGGCCGTCGACGCTGGCCAGCACGCGGTGCTCGTACGGCGTCCAGGCGGTGAAGTTCGAGAGATACTCGAAGATCGGCGCCGAGTTGGTGTGGAAGAGGTGGGGCCCGTGGTCGTGGACCCGGATCCCGTGGTCGTCGACCCGGTCGTGCGCGTTGCCGGCGACGTGCGGCCGGCGGTCGATCACGAGCACGCGCAGCCCCAGCTCGGAGGCCAGGCGCTCGGCCATCACCGCGCCGGCGAACCCGGCGCCGACGACGAGCACGTCGCAGCGGTCGGGGACGGCGCGGCGCATGCCCACAGGATACGGTCGCGGCGGGCGGGTGGCTCGGGCCACTATCGTCGCGGCCCCATGGAGCGCTCCCTGCTTGCGGTTGCCCCGGTGGACCATCCCGGCGGCGCCGAGACGACGCTGCTGCGCCTGCTGGCCGGGCTCGACGACCGCGGCTGGCAGGTCACGCTCTCCACGCCGGGGGCCGGCGCGCTACGCGACGCCGGCCGCGAGGCGGGCTGGGCGACCGTGTCGCTGCCGCTGGGCGGCCTCCGGCGCCGCCGCGGGGCGCGCGCGGTCGGGTCGTGGATGCGGGCGCGGCGCCTGGCCGGCAACTACGACGTCGTGTACCTCAACGGCACGGTGTGCGGCCGGCTGCTGCCGGCGCTGCGCGGGTCCGGCGCCCGGCTCGTGCTCCACGTCCACGACGTCGTGTCGCGCGTGCCGGGGATCTGGCAGAGCGCGGACGTCGTGCTGGCGGCGTCGCAGGCGGTGGCGGACCGCCTCGACGGGCTCGACCCGCACGTCGTGTACCCGCCGGTGGACCCCGATCCGCCGGACGTCGAGGTGCCCTGGCCGCCGGGCGACGGTCCGCTCGTGGGTTACGTGGGCCGGATCGAGCCGCGCAAGGGGGCCCGCGACCTGTGCAGGCCGCCCCGGCGATCCACGCGGGCGCCCCCGCCGCACGCATCGTCCTGGTCGGCGAGGACGACTACGGCGTGGACCGGCGCTACCGCGACGCGGTCGTCGCCGCCGAGGGGATCGAGCACTACGGCTGGGTCGAGGGCGGCGCCGGGCTGATGCGGCACCTGGACGTGCTGGTGCTGCCCGCGCACCGCGAGCCCGCCGGCACGGTGCTGGCGGAGGCGATGGCCGTCGGGACGCCCGTGGTCGCCACGCGCGTCGACGGCCTGCCCGAGGTCGTCCACGACGGGGTGACGGGCCTGCTCGTCGAGCCCGGCGACCCGGACGCGCTGGCCACAGCCGTGCTGCGCGTGCTGGAGCGCCGCGGCGACATGGGGGCGGCCGCCATCGAGCGGGCGCGGCGCTTCCACACGCCCCGCTACGTGGACTCCGTCGAGAGGCTCATCTCCGGCTGACGCCTCAGGCCGGGGCTCGCAGCCCGTAGCGCACCCGGCCGGCGACCCGCCTCCCCTGGATCGCGCGGCGTCGGCGGCGGGCGGCCGGAAGGCGGCGCCAGGCATCTCCGTACGCGCGCAGGAGGTGGCGCTCGCGCAGCAGGACGTGACCGAGCGCGAGCACCTCGTAGCCGAGCACGAGCGGCAGGTCGCGGGCCAGCTCGCGGCCTTCGTTCTTGGCGATCATCAGGTAGCGGTTGCGGAACTGCATCCGGCGCGAGGCCTCGCTCATCTCCGCCCGCGTGGAGGGCGAGTAGGAGCGGATGTGGTGGGCGACGGCCGCGGGCTCGTACACGCACCGCCAGCCGAGCAGGTGGGCGCGCCAGGCGAGGTCGGCGTCCGACGCCCAGCGCTCGAGGTCGACGTCGAACACCTCGCCGTCGATCGCGACGTCCTCCAGCGCCGCGCGCCGGTACACCGCTGGCCCGCGCGGCGGCCGATCGCCTGCGCCGCTGGTACCCGCGACTGAATATCGCCGGGTCCCACCACGGGTACGCCGAGCTGGACTCCCCGCAGAACGAGCGGGTGATCGAGGACATCAACGCGGCCGACCCGGACATCGTGCTCGTGGGCATGGGGACGCCGAAGCAGGAGCTCTGGATCGACCGCTATGCCGACCGCCTGCACGCCGACGTGCTGTGGACCGTCGGCGCGCTGTTCGACTACATCGCGGGTCGCGTGCCGCGCGCGCCGCGCTGGCTGGCGGACAACGGGCTGGAGTGGATCTTCCGGCTGACCATCGAACCGCACCGCATGCAGGCGCCCGACGTCCTCGAGGAACAGGGCCAGCATGGCGAACTCCCAGGCCTTGCGCTCGATGTGCGCGAGCGGATCGCGCTCGGGCAGGATCGATCGCAGGACGTCCAGTAGCGCCGGGTCCTCGAAGTCGTGCAGGTCGCACAACTTCGCGTAGTGGCGGGAGAGCCGCGCGGTGGTCAGAACGCGCCGCGCCGGGTGAGGACTGCCGGCACGGTCTTGAGCAGGATGGTCAGGTCCAGCGACACAGACCAGCGCTCGAGGTAGAGGAAGTCGAGCCGGACGAGCTCGTCGAAGTCGAGCTCCGAACGGCCCGACACCTGCCACAGCCCCGTGATGCCCGGGAGGACCAGGTAGCGCTTCTTGTGCCAGTCCTCGAGCTTCTCGAAGTCGCGCAGCGGCAACGGGCGCGGTCCGACCAGCGACATCTCCCTGCGCAGCACGTTGAGGAGCTGGGGCAGCTCGTCGAGCGAGAAGCGCCGCAGGAGGCGGCCGACGGCGGTCAGCCGCGGGTCGTCGCGGATCTTGAACAGCGCCCCGGAGGCCTCGTTGAGCGACTCCAGGTCGCGCTGCTCGTCGTGCGCGCCGGAGTACATGGTGCGGAACTTCATGCAGGGGAAGGGCTCGCCGCCGATACCGGGGCGCAGGGAGCGGTACAGGACGGGCCCGCGCGACGACAGCCGCACGGCCAGCGCGATCAGCAGCAGCACGGGGCTCAGCACGACCAGCAGCACCGTGGCGCCGACGAAGTCGAACGTCCGCTTGACCGCGTAGTCGATGCCCTCGAACACCGGCGGGGTGAGCTCGAACAGCGGCACCGACTGGCCGGGCACGAATTCTCCCCGGTGCACGAGCAGCTCCATCGTCGAGGGTGCCACGCGCACCTTGACGCCGAGGCGGTGGCACTCGTCCACGAGCTCGACCCCGTGTTGCTCGGGGAAGTCCGGGTCGGCGATCAGGACCTCGTCCACGCGCTCGCGCTCGAGCACCGCCGGGAGGTCCTCGACCGCGCCCAGCGACCTCAGCCCGTTCGCAGGGCGCGGCGTGAGCGAGGCGTAGCCGACCACCTCGATCGCGTGGCCGCCGTTGGCGAGCGCGTGCGCGACCGCCTCGATCTGCTTGCCCGAGCCCACCAGCACCGTGCGGCGCCGGTAGCCCGCCGCGCGCAGGAGCGCGCCGGTCGCCCGCTCGTAGATCGCGCGCAGCGACCCGACGTATACGACCGCGAAGAAGAAGGAGCCGTAGAAGAGTGTAGAAGGAGGAGAAGTGCTCGCCGTTGACGACCGCGAAGATCAGGGCCACGACGGCGACCTGGAACAGGCAGGCGACGATCCGCGACAGCCCGGGCCGCTGCGCGCGGTTGGCGTAGAGCGCGGAGCGCGCGAAGAGCAGCGCGGTCACCAGGTACGCGAAGGCGACGGTGTGGCGCGTCGTGGTGAAGATCGCATGCGCATCGAAGTCGTCGAGCGCCGCCGCCTTGATGCTCAGCGCCGTGTAGATCGCGAGGAAGACCCCCGCGAAGTCCAGCGCCAGCAGCAAGCCGATGCGGCCGAGCGTCCGCACCGTCTCCATGCGCAGCAGGAAGGAGAGCGCCGGCGGGCGCTTGCGGCGTACGTCACTCCGCGGCAGGCGCAGCTCGGGCCCCTGATCGGGGCCCGGGGCCACCGAGCCGTTGCCCGTGGCCTGTGGCGCGCCCTTCCGGGCGCCGGATTCCACCTTGACGTCGCCGACCTCCATCAGCTCCTTCCCCTGCCTTCAACGGGCGTCGCACGGCCAAGTAGCGGTGTTGCGCGTGGGGACATGGCCTTGAAGGGGTGGTGCGCCGCGGCCGTTAGCTCGAGGCGCCCACCAACGCCTCGGCCCCTGCCTCCTCGATGGTCCGGCGGAGCCCCTCCCTCAGCTCCACCTTTGGCTCCCATCCAAGCACTTCGCGCGCCAGCGTGATGTCCGGCTGGCGCACCTGCGGATCGTCGGTCGGCAGCGCCTCGTAGACGATCTCCGAGCGGGACTCGGTCACCTCGATCACCGCCTCGGCCAGCTCCAGCAGCGTGAACTCGTTCGGGTTCCCGATGTTCACGGGCGAGTGGTACCCCGATTCGGCCAACCTGATGATCCCGTCGATCAGGTCGGAGACGAAGCAGAAGGACCGCGTCTGCGTGCCGTCGCCGAATACCGTGAGCGGCCGGTCCTGAAGCGCCTGGCGCAGGAACGTCGGGATGGCGCGGCCGTCGTGCGGTCTCATTCTCGAGCCATACGTGTTGAAGATCCGCACGATCGCCGTGTCCACGCCCTGCTGACGGTGGTAGGCCATCGTCAGCGCCTCGGCGTAGCGCTTGGCCTCGTCGTAGACGCCGCGCGGGCCGATCGGGTTGACGTGGCCCCAGTAGGACTCAGGCTGCGGATGGACCTGCGGGTCGCCGTAGACCTCGGACGTCGAGGCGATCAAGAAGCGCGCGCGCCTGTGCTTGGCGAGGCCGACCGTGTGGTGCGTGCCGTGGGAGCCGACCTTGAGCGTGTGCAGCGGCAGCCGCAAGTAGTCGATCGGCGACGCCGGCGAGGCCAGGTGGTAGACGAAGTCGATCGGCTCGTCGACGAAGTAGGGCTCGATGATGTCGAGGTTGAGGTGGACGAAGTCCGGGCTGCGGATGTGCTCGATGTTGGCGAGCGAGCCGGTCTCGAGGTTGTCCACGCAGATGACGCGGTGGTCGCGACGGAGCAGCTCGTCGCACAGGTGGGAACCCAGGAAGCCGGCGCCGCCCGTGACCAGGCAGGTAGCCATAGCGACCGGGATGTTAACCGCGCACCCCGGCGGTTGACCCCGTGCCTCGACGGATAGGATCCGGCGTTCATGGCCGCGAGCAGCTTCGCCGACAAGCTCAACGAGCAGATCGCCTACGAGTTCGCCGCCTCGCAGCAGTACGTCGCGGTCGCCGTCCACTACGACGCCGAGACGCTCCCGCGCCTGGCCGCCTTCTTCTACCGGCAGGCGGTCGAGGAGCGCAACCACGCGCTGATGATGGTCCAGTACCTGCTCGACGCCGGCGAGCAGCCGCGCATCCCCGGCGTCGAGGCGCCGCGCACCGAGTTCGCCGACGTGGTCGAGCCGGTGGCGCTCGCGCTCGACCAGGAGCGGCGCGTGTCCGCGCAGATCGGGGCGCTCGCCCAGTCGGCCCGCGACGCCGGCGACTACGCCGGCGAGCAGTTCATGCAGTGGTTCATCAAGGAGCAGGTCGAGGAGGTCTCCAGCATGTCGGCGCTGCTGGCCGTCGCGGAGCGCCTGCGCGACAAGCCGATGGACATCGAGGAGTACCTGGCCCGGGAGGCGGTGGGCGAGGAGGCCCTCGATCCCACGGCGCCGCCGGCGGCGGGCGGCGCGGTCTAGGCACCCCGGCGCAGGACGTGGGCATCGCCCACCCTGCGCGTGAGCTTCGCGCCGTCGAAGTGCTCGAGCAGCGCCTGCGCGAACTTGCGAGACGTCCCGAGGTCGTCGCGCAGCCGGGCGATCGTGACCTCGCCGTGCTCGGCGGCCAGGACGCGCACGCGGCGCTCGGCCTCGGCCAGCGCGTCGGGGTGGTAGTGCAGCGCGGCCCCGACGCGGATCGCCCTGCCGGCGCGCCGCAGTGCCGGGAGCTCGGCGGAATCGGGGCCGAGCTCCGCCTCGATCGGTGGCTCCAGCCAGGCCTCGCGGAGACGCGTCTCGAGCGCCAGCGCGGCGGGTGACAGCGGCGGCGGCTCGGGTGTGACTGGCGCCGAGGCCGGCGCGGGTGCAACCGCGGGCTCGGGCTCGCCGCGCTCCAGACGCGCGAGCCGGGCGAGCACGTCCCGGCCCGGGCCGTGCTTGCGCGCGTGCGCGTCGAGCACGACGCCCCCGCCCAGCGTGTCCGGCGGGGCGATGCGTCGCACGACCAGCCGGTCGCCCGGTGCCGGCACGAGCGGCTGCTCGAGGCGCACCTGCCAGAAGCGGCCGCCCAGCTCGGCCAGGCGTGCCGGCGCCTCGCGCGTGCCGTGATGGACCTGCACGCGGGCGCCGTGCTCCACCGGGCGCTCCCCGCCGTCGAGATCGAGCGCGGCGTCGAGCACGTACGTCGGCGCGAGCGTCGCGCCGCGGCTCGACACGACGTCCCCGCGCCGCAGTTCGTCGATCGCGACGCCGGCGAGATTGAGGGCCACACGCTGCCCGGCGACGGCGCGCGGCACCGGCTCGTCGTGGACCTGGACGGCGCGCACACGCGCCTTGAGCCCGCCGGGCAGGACCGTCACCTCGTCACCGCTGGCGACCGCCCCCGACCACAGGGTGCCGGTCACGACGGTCCCGGCGCCCGTGATCGTGAAGACGCGGTCGACGTGCAACCGCGGCTCGTCACCGTCGCCCGCCGCCGCGCGGCCGGGCAGCCGGGCGGCCACCCGCTCGAGCGCGGCCACGAGCTCCTCCAGCCCGTCGCGCGTGCGGGAGGACACGGCGACCACCTCGGCGTCCGGCAGCAGCGCGCCCGCCTCCCGCGCGGCCGGAGCGGGGTCCGCGAGGTCGGCCTTCGTGACGGCGACCACGCCCCGCTCGATCCCGAGGCCGCGCAGGACGGCGGCGTGCTCGCGGGTCTGCGGCATCACCCCGTCGTCGGCGGCAACGACCATCAGGAACAGGTCGATGCCCGTCGCGCCGGCGACCATCGTGCGCACGAAGCGCTCGTGCCCCGGCGCGTCCACGACCGACACACGGCGGCCGGAGGGCAGGTCGAGCCGGGCGTAGCCGAGCTCGATCGAGATTCCGCGCGACCGCTCCTCCGGCAGGCGATCGGTGTTGTACCCGGTGAGCGCATTGATCAAGGCTGTCTTGCCGTGATCGATGTGTCCAGCGGTCCCGAGTGTCAGCGGGGGCTGGGTCGGCGCGGTAGGGGTGTCACCCATCGGGTGGCATGCGGAGAGCCGCGCCGACCCGTGCCCCCGCGGCCTCGGCCTCCTCATCGGTCAGGGTGCGCGGGTCCAGCAGCAGGCGGCCACCCTGCACCCGCCCGACGACCGGCTCGTCCCCGGCCCGCAGCCGGGCCGCGAGCGCGTCCGCCCCCTGCGCGCCGGGGTCGACCGCGACCACCGGGCCCTCGAGCTCGAGCAGCGGGAGCGCGCCGCCGCCGACCTTCGCGACGGCGCGGGTGACCTCCACGCCGCCGTGGGCGATCGCCGCCGCCAGCCGCCGGGCCCGCGCGTCCAGCACCTCCTCGGAGGCCTCGAGCATCGCCAGGACCGGGATCTCGCGCCGGGCGCGAGCCGGGTCCCGGTACAGCCGCAGGGTCGCCTCCAGCGCGGCGAGGGACAGCTTGTCGATCCGCATCGCACGCGCGAGGGGGTGATCGCGCGTGGCCGCGACCGCGTCCGCGCCCCCGACCAGCAGCCCGGCCTGGGGGCCGCCGAGCAGCTTGTCCCCCGAGAAGCAGGTGAGCGCCGCGCCCGCGAGCACGGAGCGGCGCACGGGCGGCTCGTCGCGCAGCGCGGCCACCCCCTCGGCGAGCGCGCCGGAGCCGAGGTCGTCGATCACCGGTGGCCCGAGCGCGCACAGCGCCTCGATCTCGACCTCGGCCGTGAACCCGAGCGTGCGGAAGTTCGAGGGATGGGCCCGGAGGATCGCGCCGGTGTCCACGCCGATCGCCCGCTCGTAGTCCTCGAGGCGGGTGCGGTTCGTGGTCCCGACCTCGACCAGCCGCGCGCCGGACTGCGCGACGACCTCGGGGACGCGGAACGCTCCCCCGATCTCGACGAGCTGGCCGCGGGAGACGATGACGTCGCGGCCGGGCTCCGCGCCCGGATCGCGTGGACCCGCGAGGGCCGCGGCCGCGAGCAGCACCGCCGCGGCGCCGTTGTTGACGGCGAGCGCGGCCTCGGCACCGGTCAGCTCGCACAGCAGGCGCCCCACGTGCGCCTGCCGCGATCCCCGCCGCCCGGCGTCCAGGTCGAGCTCGAGGTTGGCGTAGCCCTCGCCCGCACGGGCCGCGGCGGCCCGCGCCTCGACCGCCAGCGGTGCGCGCCCGAGGTTGGTGTGGACGATCACGCCGGTGGCGTTGAGCACCCGGCGCAGCGACGGCCGCTCTCCGCGCGCGAGCGCGGCGCGGGCGCGCGCCACCAGATCGGCGTCGCCGGCGTCGCCGGCCAGCAGTTCGGCGCGCCGCGCGTCGATCGCCTCGCGGGCCGCCGCCACCGCGGGCGCGTGGGACGCCGGCAGCCGCCCGGCGAGCTCCTCCACCGAGGGCAGCCGGCGTAGGGTGTCCCGGAGGTCATCGGAAGCGGACACGCTGACTATTGTGCCGCGCGATGCCCCTGCTGGCGCGCGCACTGGTCACGGCGGGGCGGCTGCGGCGCCGCCGGCTGCGCCGCGGCGGCGAGCGCCCGCGCGAGGACCTCGTGCGCCGACATGCGCCGGGCCGCAGCTTCCTGGATGTGGGCTGCATGTGGAACGTGCACGGCGGCATCGCCTTCCTCGCCGAGGACGCCGGCGCGACGCGGGTCACGGGCATCGATGTCATGGCGCCGACGCCGCAGTTCGAGGCCGAGCACGCGCGTCGGTCGTCGGGCGTGCGCTTCGTGCAGGGCGACGTGCATGACCCGGCGACCATCGCCGAGGCCGGCCGGCACGACGTCGTGTGGTGCTACGGCGTGCTCTACCACGTGCCGGACCCGATGCTCACGCTCCGACGCCTGCGCGAGCTGACCGGCGAGACGCTCCTGCTGTCGACCGAGACCCTGCCGGAGGTCCCGGGCCTCCCGGGGGCCTGCGTCCTGTACCCCGCGCTCGACGCCGCCGGGCGTGCCGACTACGCCGCGGTCCGGCCGGGCGAGCGGACCGGCGTCACGACGCCCTTCGAGCCCGAGGCCGGCTACGCCAACTGGTGGTGGGGCATCACGCCGTCGGGCCTCCGCGGCATGCTCGCGGTGGCGGGCCTCGAGCTCATCGAGCTCTCCGACGGGCCGTTCCACCGCACCGCGACGTGCCGTCCCGCGGGCCTCGCGAAGTAACCTCTGGCACATGGCCACCGCACGCGAGCACCGCACGATCGCGCCGATCGTTGGCCCCGACGACCCGCGCCGCTTCACCGACTCGGGCATCGAGATCGAGCCCGTCTACGACGAGGACGACCTCCCCGCGCCGCTCGACCTGGGCGAGCCGGGCGTCTATCCCTTCACCCGCGGCGTCCACGCGGACATGTACCGCAAGCAGCTGTGGACGATGCGCCAGTACGCGGGCTACGCGTCGGCCAAGGAGTCCAACGAGCGCTACAAGTACCTGCTCGAGCACGGCTCGACCGGGTTGAGCATGGCGTTCGACCTGCCCACGCAGCTCGGCCTCGACTCCGACGATCCCCGCTGTCGCGGCGAGGTCGGGCGCACCGGGGTGGCGATCGACTCGATCGACGACATGCGGACCGCCTTCGACGGGATCCCGCTCGACAAGGTGTCGACGTCGATGACGATCAACGCCCCGGCCAGCGTGCTGCTGCTGCTCTACCAGCTCGTCGGCGAGGAGCAGGGCGTGACGTCGCAGCAGCTGCGCGGCACGACGCAGAACGACATCCTCAAGGAGTACATCGCGCGCGGGAACTTCATCTACCCGCCCGAGGGGTCGATGCGGCTGACCACCGACCTCTTCGCCTACTGCCGCGAGCACGTCCCCCGCTGGAACACGATCTCGATCTCGGGCTACCACTTCCGCGAGCAGGGTGCCTCGGCGGTGCAGGAGGTCGCCTTCACGCTCGCCAACGGGATCGCCTACGTGCAGGCCGCGATCGACGCGGGGCTGGCCGTGGACGACTTCGCGCCGCGCCTGGCGTTCTTCTTCAACGGCCACAACAACGTCTTCCAGGAGGTCGCCAAGTTCCGTGCGGCGCGGACCATGTGGGCGCGGATCATGCGCGAGCGCTTCGGCGCCCAGGACGAGAAGTCGCTGCGCCTGCGCTTCCACACGCAGACCGGCGGCGTCACGCTGATGGCCCAGCAGCCGGAGAACAACATCGTGCGCGTGGCGCTGCAGGCCTTCGCCGCCGTGTGCGGCGGGACGCAGTCGCTGCACACCAACGGCTACGACGAGGCGCTGTCCCTGCCGACGGAGCGCGCTGCCCGCATCGCCCTGCGGACGCAGCAGATCGTGGCCCACGAGTCCGGCGCCGCCGACACCGTCGACCCATTCGCCGGCTCCTACTTCATCGAGGCTCTCACGGCCGAGATCGAGCAGCGCTCGCAGGAGCTGATCGACAAGATCGACCAGATGGGCGGTTCGGTCGCGGCGGTTGGGTTCATGAAGGGCGAGATCGAGGAGTCGGCCTGGGGTTACCAGGAGCGCTACCGCACCGGCCAGGACATTGTCGTCGGCGTCAACAGGTACGTCACGGAGGAGCTCGAGGTGCCCGACATCCTCAAGGTCGACCAGGCCTCCGAGGACGGACAGGTGGAACGGCTGAGGGAATTCAAGGCGGCGCGCGACGGCGAGCTGGTGCAGCGGCGCCTGGAGGAGTTGCGCGCCGCCGCGCGCGGCGAGGAGAACCTGCTCCCGCGGATCCGCGACGCCCTGCGCGACCGCGCCTCGATCGGCGAGACGTGCGGCGCGATGAAGGACGTCTTCGGCGAGTACCGCCCGGAGTTCTGAGCGCCGCGGCGCCCGCTAGGGTGCCGCCTCATGTTTGCCACCGCGCTGCGCTTCTACGACATCGTCGTCTTCATCCACATCGCCACCGTCGTCACGGCGTTCGGCGTGACGTTCGTGTACCCGCTGATCGTGCCGCTGACGACGCGGACGGCGCCGGACAAGCTCCCCTGGCTGCACCGCCTACAGGGGGAGATCGGGAAGAAGATCATCACGCCGTCGGCCGCGATCGTGCTGCTCGCCGGCCTCTACCTCGCGCTGTCCAGCGACGGCCCCTTCGACATGAAGGACTGGTGGGTGGGGTTCGGCCTGCTCGCCATCCTCGTGCTCCTGGGCCTCGGCGGCGCGTTCTTCTCCCCGCGGGAACGACGGCTCGGCGAGCTGGCTGAACGTGATCTCGCGGCCGGCAAGTTGAGCGAGGAGTACGAGGCCCTCGCTGTTCAGGTCGCCCGGGTGGGGGCGTTGTCCAGCCTGCTCGTGCTCGTCAGCGTCCTCTTGATGGTGCTCGGCGCGCGCGGCGTGTTCACATAGCGTCGCCCGTCCGAGAACATCGGAAGGGATCGCGCGGGCACGGGCGAATCGGAGTGCGATGGCCGAGGTCCAGGCGCATCGCACCCTCGTGAAGTCCCCGCCGGAGCTGTGGGCCGAGCTCAGCGACCCCGAGTCGCTCTCCGGCCACCTCGGGGAGTTCGGCGAGATCCGGATCACGAGGACCGAGCCCGAGACCACGGTGGCCTGGGAGGGCGAGCAGGTGCGCGGGACCGTGACGATCGCCGCATCGGGCTGGGGCACGCAGGTGTCGCTGAGCGCCCGGATCACCGTTCCGGAGCCCGAGCCGCTCCCGGTGCCGGAGCCGCCCGAGCACGTCGACTACGCCGTTGCGGTGGTGGACGAGGAGATCGTGCGGATCGAGCCGCCCCCCGAGCCCGAGCCTGAGCCGGAGCCCGAGCCCGCGGAGGAGGCGCCTGCCCCGCGTCCGGGCTTCTTCACCCGCCTGTTCCGCCGCGCCGCCGCCCCCGAGCCCGAGCTGCCCGTGGAGCCCGAGCCCGAGCCGGCCCCGCCCCCGGAGCCCTACGAGCTGCGGGTCGTGCACGCGGTCGTCGCGTGCCGCTTCCCCGAGCGGCCCGCCCCGTCCGCGCCGCCGCCGGCCGAGGAGCCGGAGTTGGACGCCGACCGCGCCGCGGGCGTCCTCGCGGACGTGCTCGACCACCTCGGCGCGGCCCATCACCGCCCGTTCTCGCGGTCCTGACGCCACCGGCGGACGGCTAGACTCCGGCGCCCCGTGCGCCAGCACTCGCCCGAGACCTACGAGGAGAAGCTCGCCCAGCTGCAGGAGCTGCGCGAGGCCGCGATCCACTCCGCGCCCGAGGCGGAGGCGCAAGCAGCACGACCGCGGCAAGTACACGGCGCGCGAGCGCATCGACAAGCTGCTCGACCCGGGCTCCTTCCAGGAGCTCGACACGTTCGTGCGCCACCGCACCGCCGAGTTCGACATGCAGAAGAACCGGCCGTGGGGCGACGCGGTGGTCACCGGCCACGGGACGATCGACGGCCGCCGCGTGTGCGTGTTCTCGCCAGGACTTCACCGTGTTCGGCGGCTCGCTCGGCGAGGTGATGGCCGAGAAGATGTGCAAGATCATGGACCTGGCGGCCAAGATCGGCTGCCCGGTGATCGGCATCAACGACTCGGGCGGAGCGCGGATCCAGGAGGGCGTCGTCTCGCTGGGCGCCTACGGCGACGTGTTCGTGCGCAACGTCAAGTGCTCGGGCGTGATCCCACAGATCAGCCTGATCATGGGCCCCTGCGCGGGCGGCGCCGTCTACTCGCCCGCGATGACCGACTTCATCTTCATGGTCAAGGAGACCAGCCACATGTTCATCACGGGCCCCGACGTGATCAAGACGGTCACCGGGGAGGAGCCCGACCTTCGAGGAGCTGGGCGGGGCGATGAGCCACAACACGAAGTCGGGCGTCGCCCACTTCGCCGCCGACGACGAGGACGCATGCCTGGAGGACACGCGCTACCTCGTCTCGTTCCTGCCGTCCAACAACCTCGAGACGCCGCCGCGGGTGATGCCGACGGACGACCCGCTGCGGATGGACCCCGAGCTCGACACGGTCGTGCCCGACCAGCCCAACAAGCCCTACGACATGCGCGACGTCGTGCGGTTGATCGTCGACGACGGCGAGTTCTTCGAGGTCCACGAGCACTACGCCACCAACATCGTCTGCGGCTTCGCGCGCCTGGACGGTTACACCGTCGGGGTCGTGGGCAACCAGCCCGCGTCGCTGGCCGGCGTGCTCGACATCGACGCGTCCGTCAAGGCCGGGCGCTTCGTGCGCACCTGCGACGCCTTCAACATCCCCATCGTCACGTTCACCGACGTGCCCGGCTTCCTGCCGGGCACGAGCCAGGAGTGGGGCGGGATCATCCGCCACGGCGCCAAGCTCCTGTACGCCTACACCGAGGCGACCGTCCCCAAGATCACGATCATCACCCGCAAGGCCTACGGCGGGGCCTACGACGTCATGGCCTCCAAGCACATGCTCGCCGACTTCAACTTCGCCTGGCCGACGGCCGAGGTCGCCGTGATGGGCCCCGAGGGCGCGGTCAACATCATCTACCGCCGCGACCTCCAGCGGAGCCCGACCCCCGACGAGCGCCGGCAGAAGCTGATGGACGACTACAAGGCCCGCTTCGCCAACCCCTACAGCGCGGCGGAGCGCGGCTACATCGACGACGTGATCGTGCCGCACGAGACCCGGCCGAAGATCATCACCGCGCTGCACACGCTGCTCACCAAGCGCGAGCCCGGGCCGAAGCGCAAGCACGGGAACATCCCGCTGTAGGGCCTGGTTGCTCAGGCATTGAGCAGCCTGGCCGGCGTTGCCTCAACAGCACGCGCCTCGCGGCTGACCTGCCGCCAGGTGAAATGCACGACCCGGAGGCCGGCGACGAGGAGGTCGGCGTCGCGGCGGCGGTCGGACTCGAATGCCGCGCGGGTGTGGTGCGAGCCCCAGCCGTCGGTCTCGGCGACGAGGCGCTGCTCACGCCAGAGGAAATCGACCTCGTACATGGCGCCGTTGGCCTCGACGCGGTTGTTGACCTCCGGGAGCGGCAGCGCAGCGGCTCGACACAGCGTGAGAAAGCGCTTCTCGAGCTGGCTGCGGGTGACCACGTCGGCGCCTTCCTCGGCGAGCAGCTTTCGTACGACGCCCGCGCCGCGGCGGCCGTGCCCGCTCGCCAGCACCTGCTGGACGTGCCGGACATCGAGGAGACCGAGCATCGCGGCGCGGGCCCAGGCTCGCTCGAGGCCCGTCCTCTCGAGGACGGCGGCGAGGTCGACGAGGGTGCGCGCGACGGTGGTGCACGGGATCCCCTCAACGACGGTTCGCTGATCGGGCTCGAGGCGTCGAGAGAGGTGAAGGTCGATCCCGCGTCGGCGGTGCCGTGTTCGCGGCGCCGTGACGTCGATCGTCGGACGCGTCGTGGGACGAAGATCCCACAGCGCGGCTGCCGACCGGTGGCTCAGAACCGCGTCGCGCCCGCAGGCCAGAACGCCTGCGAGTAGGCGGCCTTCCCGCCGTAGCTGTCGATACCCGACCGCGTAGACCCCTCGGTGCAACCCGCGGAGATAGCCCCGGCCGAGGCGCTGCGCGATCCTCTCGGCCGAACCCCAGGCCTTGCCGTTCGAAACGCATCCTCTCAATGCGTCGTTGGTCGAGGTTCCGCGCACGCTTTGGCGCATACTTCCCGCATGCCCCCTCGCCGGCTGATCACGATCCCGATCAGCCATTACTGCGAGAAGGGCCGCTGGGCGCTGGATCGCGCCGGCGTCGAGTACCAGGAGCAGGCGCACCTCCAGGGCATCCACGTGATCGCCTCGAAACGCGCGGGCGGCAATGGGACCACGCCCGTGCTCGTCACCGACGACGCGGGCGTGCTCGGCGAGTCGGCCGACGTCGTCGCCTACGCGAGCGGGCACGGCCCGCCGGAGCTCGGCCTGTACGGCGACGGGCCCGGCGACCGGGAGGAGATCTTCGCGCTCGAGCGCGACTTCGACGAGGACCTCGGCCCGCATGGCCGGCTGTGGATGTACCACCACATCCTCGACCGCCCCGACCTGGCGGCGAAGTATGGGTGTGCGGGAGTGCCCGGCTGGGAGCGACGCGCCCTGCCGCCGCTGTTCGGCCTCATGGGGCGGTTCATCTCGCGCAAGCTCGGGGTCAGCGCCGACGCCGCAGCGGAGTCCGAGCGGCGGGTCGATGCAACATTCGACCGGGTCGCCGCGCGGCTCGCCGACGGGCGGTCATACCTGGTCGGCGAGCGCTTCACGGCGGCCGACCTGACCTTTGCGGCGCTTGCCGGGGCCGTGCTCGTGCCGCCGCAGTGGGGGATCCCGCTGCCACAGCCGGACGAGCTTCCGCCCGCGGCCGCGGCCAAGGTGCGCACACTGCGCGAGCACCCCGCCGGACAGTTCGCGCTGCGGATGTTCGAGCAGGAACGACGGCCGCGCTAGCTAGAGCCGCACGGTCTGCGCGTCGACCCGGCCCTCGCGCCAGGCGCGGTGGGCTGCGCCGGCCACGGCGAGGTCCTGGATCGCGAGGCCGGTCGAGTCGAACAGCGTCACCGCGTCGGGCCCGGGGCGGCCCCGAGCGTCACCGGCGAGGACTGCGCCGAGGTCGGTGACCTGCTCGCGGGCGATCAGGCCCGCCTCGACCGCGCCGGTCAGCTCGCCGCCGTGGGCGGCCTGCTCCCACTCGTCGCAGAACAGCGCGCACGACGCCACGGCGGCCGGCGTGGCCTCCGCCTTGCCGGGGCCGTCGGCGCCGAGCATGTTCAGGTGCAGCCCAGGCCGCAGGTCGCCGGCCTCGACCACGGGAGCAGCGCCGGGGGTGACGCAGCAGACGACGTCGCACGCGAGCGCCTGGGCCAGCGAGCCCTCCTCCCACCCAAGCTCGCCGGCCACCCGCGCGGCGGCCGCCGCATCCGGGTCGTGCGCGACGCCCTCCGAATATCCCGCCGCCGCCAGGCACCGACCCGTCCAGAGCCCGTGGAGCCCACAGCCGACGAGGCCGACCGAGGCGGCGCCGTCGCGGGCCAGCGCACCGGCCGCGACGGCGGCCGCGGCGCCGGTGCGGAGCGCCGTCACCGATCGCGCGTCCAGCAGCATCAGCGGCTCGCCGGTCCCGGCGTCCGAGAGGCAGATCACGCCGGTGACCGTCGGCAGGCCGCGCGCGGGGTTCCCCGGGAAGGACGTGACCCACTTCAGCAGCGCGAGGCCGTCGCCGCGGGCCGGCATCGCCCGGAAGTCGCCGTGCGGCGGACTGGGGAGGTAGACCTTCGCGGGCATGGTCCACTCGCCGGCGTGGTGACGCAGGAACGCCTCGCGGACCCGCTCGATCGCCTCGGCGGGCGAGACGGCGGCAAGCACCGCCTCCTCGGCCAGTACCGGCAGCTCGGCCATGGGCGCGCGACGATACCCTCCGCGCGATGGTCAACCGCCGCCCCCGGCTCGAGATCGTCGCGCCGTCGGCCTCGCCCGAGGAGGCAGCCGCCGTGGTCGCCGCGCTCGAGCGCTTCATGCGCGAGACGGCACCCTCGCCGGCGCCGTCGGGCAGGCCGCACAACCCGTGGCAGCGCGCCGCGCTGCTCGAGGCCAGCAACCGCGAGCCGGACGAGCCCGCGCCCTGGGGCGACGCGGTTCCGTGGGGCTGACGGCTACCGGGGCGCGGTGACCGCGCGCTCGGGGCTAATACCCTAAAACACGGACCCGGTTTGATACATTTGCTCGTCGCCCCCGAGCCGAGGAGCACGCGCGCGCATGGAACCAGTGTCGGTCCCCAACCAGACCGAGAAGAAGGGCAGGAAGGGCTCGCTCGAGAACCCCGAGGTCTACGAGGACGTCCCCGGGCACGTGATCCCGATCCTCGAGCGCGAGTTCGACGACTTCGACACCGAGGCGAAGAAGTTCCTCGACGGCGACACGCCCGAGGACGAGTTCATCGGCTTCCGCCTCAAGCAGGGCGTCTACGGCCAGCGCCAGGCCGACGTCCAGATGATCCGCGTCAAGCTGCCATTCGGCGGCGTCACGCCCGAGCAGATCGAGGCGTTCGCCGACGCGACCGAGGAGTGGGCTCCGCTCAACAAGGGCCACATCACGACGCGCCAGAACTTCCAGTTCCACCACATCCCGCTCGCCGATGCGGCCAAGTTCATCCGCAGGATCTCGCGAGGTCGAACCTCTCCAGCCGCGAGGGTTGCGGGAACACGGTCCGCAACGTGACGGGCGACCCGTGGGCGGGCGTGTGCGATGGCGAGCTGTTCGACCCGACGCCCTACGTCGGGGCGTACGTGCGCTACTTCGTGCGCCATCCCGACGACGCAGCTGATGCCGCGCAAGGTCAAGACCGCCTTCACGGCGACCGACGAGGACCGCGCGATCACGGGCATCCACGACGTCGCCTACATCCCGCGGATCAGGGACGGCAAGCGCGGCTTCGAGATGCGCATCGGCGGCGGCACGTCGATCATGCCGCGCGTCGCGCCGACGCTCTACGACTTCGTCGAGGCGGACAACGGCGAGTACCTGCGCGTCGTCGAGGCGGTGTTCCGCATCTTCGACCGCCAGGACTGGCTGCGCAAGAACCGCGCGCGCGCCCGCATCAAGGTGTTCGTCGACAAGTACGGGATCGACGAGCTCCGCAGCCAGGTCGAGGAGGAGCTGAAGGGCGACTGGGTCGACGAGCGCGACTTCGACCCCACGCCGAAGCTCTTCGAGCACGACGAGGAGGCGAACGCTCCCGCGCCGGCCCCGAGCGCCGGCAGCCCCAACGGCGACAACCGCGAGTTCGACCGCTTTGCGGCATCCAACGTGCGACCGCAGCGCCAGGACGGCTTCTCGACCGTCGAGGTCAAGGTGACCCGCGGTGACCTCGACGCCAGAGCAGTTCCGCGGCCTGGCGCAGATCATGCGCGACTTCACCGGCGGCTACGCGCGCACGAGCGTGCACCAGAACCTCGTGCTGCGCTGGGTCCGCGACGAGAGCGTCTACGACGTCTGGCAGCGACTGGCCGCGCTCGGACCTCGGCGACGCCGGCGCGGACGAGATCACCGACGTCGTCTCCTGCCCCGGCACCGACTCGTGCAAGCTGGGCATCACGAGCTCGATGGGGCTCAACCAGGCCGTGCAGGAGCGCCTCGAGGAGATGGACATCGACGATCCGCTGACCAAGCGCATCCACATCAAGATGAGCGGCTGCCCGAACGGCTGCAGCCAGCACCACATCGCCAACATCGGCTTCTACGGCGCCTCGATCAAGGTCGGCGACAAGACGATGCCGGCGTACGTCGCCCACCTCGGCGGCACCTACGAGGGCGGCGAGGTCGCCTACGGCAAGCGGCTGAAGGTGCGCCTGCCCGCCAAGCGCGTGCCGGACGCCGTCGAGCGCTGGATCCGGCTCTACGAAGCCGAGCGCGAGCCGCGATGAGGCGTTCAACGACTTCGCCGAGCGCGTCGGCGCGCCCCGCTTCGAGGACGAGGTGAGGGACCTCGCCCTGCCGCTGGAGTTCAGCCTCGAGACGATGCAGATGTTCATCGACTGGAACCGCGACGCGCCGTTCGAGGTCATCCGCGGCGAGGGCGAGTGCGCGGTCTAGCCACGCAGCCGGATCTCGAGGCATGGTCGGCGGAGGAGGTTCTCGCCGATGCGGTCGCGCGCTTCCATCCGCGCCTGGCGCTCGCGTGCTCCTTCCAGAAGGAGGAGTCGGTCCTGCTGCACATGCTGCTGCGGCTGCGCCCCGACGCCCGCGTGTTCACGATCGACACCGGCGTCCTGTTCCCCGAGACCCGTGACACCTGGCGCGCGGTCGAGGAGCGTTACGGCGTGCGCGTCGAGGTGTTCGACGCGCTCGACCCCGACGGAGAACCGTGGACCGCGGAGCGCTGCTGCTCGGTGCAGAAGGTGGCCGCGCTCGAGCACGCCCTGGGCGGGCTCGACGCCTGGGTCACCGGCCTGCGGCGCGAGCAGGCGCCGACGCGCGCGGACGCCGCCAAGCTCGAGTGGGACGAGCCGCACGGCCTGTGGAAGTTCAATCCGCTGGCGGACTGGAGCGACCGCGACGTGTGGCGCTTCATCGCGGAGCATGACCTACCCTATAACCCGCTGCACGACCGCGGCTACGACTCGATCGGATGCGCGCCGTGCACGAACCCCGGCTCGGGTCGCGCGGGCCGGTGGGCGGGGCAGGACAGAACGGAGTGCGGCCTGCACGGCGGGGGGTAATGGACGCTCTGATCATCGTTTTCGGGCTCGGGGTTGGCGTGCTGATCGGCATGACCGGGATCGGCGGCGGCTCGCTCATGACCCCGCTGCTGATCATCTTTGCGGGGATCCAACCGACCGTGGCGATCGGGACCGATCTCGCCTACGGGGCGCTCACGAAGACCGTGGGCGGCTGGCGTCACTGGCGCAACCGCACGGTGGACTTCGGCGTGTGCTGGTGGCTGGCCGCCGGCAGCGTGCCCGGTGCGCTGGTCGGCGTGTGGCTGCTGGACCGGCTGCACACCGCGCTGGGCGGCGACTTCGACCAGATGCTGCTGGCGTGCGTCGCCGGGGCGCTGATGATCGCGTCGCTGACCATCCTCGGCCGGGTGCTGCTGATGCCGGGCAGCGCGGCGGGCGAGCGCGACGAGGTCGTCATGACCACTGGACGCCGGGTGGCCGCGGTGGGCATCGGGCTCTTCCTCGGCCTGATCCTCGGCCTGACGTCCGTGGGCAGCGGCGCGCTGATCGGCCCGGCGCTCATCCTCGTCTTCCGCCTGCGCCCCCACCGGGTCGTGGGCACCGACGTGTTCCACGCCGCCGTGCTCCTGTGGGTCGCCGGACTGGCCCACTGGGTCAGCGGCAACGTCGACTTCGCACTGATGGGCAACATCCTCGTCGGATCGATCCCCGGTGTCCTGATCGGGTCGCAGTTGGTCATGCGGGTGCCGGCGGCCGGCCTGCGGCCGGTGCTGGGCTGCGTGCTGCTCGGCTCCGCGCTCGGCGTGCTCACCAAGGCCGGCGTCGACGTTCCGGTCGGCGCGATCGTCGGCGTGCCCCTCGGCGTGGGCGTGCTGGCCTGGGCCCTGGCCCGGACGCGCCGCGAGCCGCCTGACGCCGTCGAGGCCGATGTCGCTCCGTCGCCGGAGCGGGCGTGAACGCCGCCACCTACGAGCTGGCGCACGTGCGCGCGCTCGAGGCCGAGGCGATCCACGTCATGCGCGAGGTGGCCGCCGAGCTCGAGCGACCGGTGCTGCTGTTCTCGGGCGGCAAGGACTCGATCGTGCTGCTGCGGCTGGCCGAAAAGGCGTTCCGCCCCGGCCGGTTCCCGTTCCCGGTCATGCACGTGGACACCGGTCACAACTTCCCGGAGGTGCTCGAGTTCCGCGACCGCCGCATGGCGGAGCTGGACGAGCGCCTGATCGTCGCATCGGTCCAGGAGTCGATCGACTCGGGCCGCGCGGTCGAGGAGCTCGGGCCGCGGGCGTCGCGCAACCGCCTGCAGACCGTCACGCTGCTCGACGCGATCGAGGAGCACGGCTTCGACGCCGCCTTCGGCGGGGCGCGCCGCGACGAGGAGCGCGCGCGGGCCAAGGAGCGCATCTTCTCCTTCCGCGACGACTTCGGACAGTGGGACCCGAAGGCGCAGCGCCCGGAGCTGTGGAGCCTCTACAACGGGCGGATCAGCCGCGGCGAGCACGTGCGCGTGTTCCCGATCTCCAACTGGACCGAGCTCGACGTCTGGCAGTACATCGCCGAGGAGCGCCTCGAGGTGCCGCCGATCTACTTCGCCCACGAGCGCGAGGTGTTCCGCCGCGACGGCATGCTCTACGCCGTCAGCCCGTTCGTCGAACTGATCGACGGCGAGGACCCGTTCGCGGCGTCCGTTCGGTACCGCACGGTCGGCGACATGAGCTGCACCGGGGCGGTGCAGTCCGGCGCCGCCACCCTCGAGGCCGTCGTGGCCGAGATCGCCGCCACGGACCTGACCGAGCGCGGCGAGACCCGCGCCGACGACCGGGTGACGGAGGCGGCGATGGAGGACCGCAAGCGGGAGGGGTACTTCTGATGGCCGCCACGGCTGCCCCGAGCACGAACGGGCGCGTCACGCATGCCGGGAAGCGGACGTCGGAGCTGCTGCGCGTCGCAACGGCCGGCTCCGTGGATGACGGCAAGAGCACGCTGATCGGGCGGCTGCTCTACGACTCCAAGCAGATCCTGTCCGACCAGCTCGAGGCCGTCCAGCGCGCCTCCGAGCGCCGCAACGGCAATGGCGCGATCGACCTCGCCCTGCTCACCGACGGCCTCCGCGCCGAGCGCGAGCAGGGCATCACGATCGACGTCGCCTACCGCTACTTCGCCACCCCGAAGCGGAAGTTCATCATCGCCGACACGCCCGGCCACGAGCAGTACACCCGCAACATGGTCACCGGCGCGTCGACGGCGGACCTGGCGATCGTGCTCATCGACGCGCGCAATGGCGTCGTCGCCCAGTCCAAGCGCCACGCGTTCATCGCCTCGCTGCTCGGCATCCCGCACATCCTCGTGGCCGTCAACAAGATGGACCTCGTCGACTACGACGAGGGCGTGTTCGAGCGCATCGCCGAGGACTTCGGCGACTTCGCCGCGCGGCTCGACGTGCACGACGTCACCACGATCCCGATCGCGGCGCTGCACGGCGACAACGTCGTCGAGCGATCGGATGCGATGCCGTGGTACGGGGGCCCGTCGCTGCTCTACCACCTCGAGCACGTGCACATCGCGTCGGACCGCAACCTCCACGACGTGCGCTTCCCCGTGCAGTGGGTCATCCGGCCCGCCGCCGACGCCGACCCCGACTACCGCGGCTACGCCGGGCAGGTCGCGGGCGGCGTGCTGCGGCCTGGGGACGACGTCGTGGTCCTCCCGTCGGGACAGCGCACGCGGGTCGCCGGGATCGACGCCTTCGAGGGACCGCTCGAGCGCGCGTTCCCTCCCATGTCCGTGACCGTGCGCCTCGAGGACGACGTCGACGTGTCCCGCGGCGACGTGATCTGCGGTGCGGAGGCTGCGCCCACGCCGGCCCGCGAGCTCGTGGCCGACGTGTGCTGGATGACCGACGCTCCGCTGCGCCCGCGCGGGCGCTACGCCATCAAGTCGACGACGCGCTCGGCGCGCGCGCTCGTCGAAGCCGTCGAGCATCGCGTCGAGATCGACACGCTGCGCGACGACCATGCGGCGAACGAGCTGGGCCTCAACGACATCGGGCGCGTGCGGCTGCGCACGTCCGAGCCGCTCGTCGCCGACACCTACGACCACAACCGCGCGACCGGCTCGTTCATCCTCATCGACGAGGCGAGCAACGACACGGTCGGCGCGGGCATGGTCGTCGGCGTGGCCTAGATCAGGCCTTCGCGACCGGCTCCGGCGCCGCCGCCTTCTCGGCGTCGAGCTTGGCGAAGTAGGCCTCGCCCTCGATGCTGATGTGCGGGACCGTCCGCTCCAGCAGCCCCGGCATCCACCACGCGCGGCCGCGCAACAGCACCATCACCGCCGGCACGAGCAGGCAGCGCACGATCGTGGCGTCGATGGCGATCGCGACCGCCAGGCCGACGCCGAACTCCTTCACCGTCGGGTCCCCGTTGAGGATGAAGCTCCCGAACACGAACACCATGATCAGCGCCGCCGAGGTGATCACCCGCCCGGTGTTCGCCAGGCCCTGGATCACCGCCTTCGAGGGCTCGGAGTGCTCCTTGTAGTGCTCGTGCACCTGCGTCAGCAGGAACACCTCGTAGTCCATCGACAGGCCGAACAGGATCGCGAACATGAGCAGCGGCACGAAGCTCACGATCGGTATCGCCCCGTCGAGCCCGATCAGCTGGGCTCCGTGGCCCTCCTGGAACACGAAGGTCACCACGCCGTAGGCGGCAGCCACCGAGAGCAGGTTCATGACCGCGGCCTTGAGCGGCACGAGCAGCGAGCGGAAGGCGAGCAGCAGCACGAGGAAGCTCAGCCCGACGACGATCAGGATCATCGACGGCAGCTTCTCCGAGATGCGATCGGCGAGGTCGATGTAGCCCGCGGTCTGACCGCCCACGTAGGCCTTGAGGTCCGTGCCCTTGAGCGCCGACGGGATCACGGTGTCGCGCAGGTCGTTGACCAGGTCCACGGTCGCGTCCGAGGACGGCGCCGTGGTCGGGATGGCGGTGAACACCGCCGCGTCGCCGCTGGAGTCGACCGTGGCCGGGCTGACCGACTGGACCCCCGGGGTCTTCTTGATGTCGTTCTCGAGCGTCGTCAGCCGCGTGTCGGTGGGCGACGACGCCGGCGTGCCGAAGCTCGCGCTGATCAGCAGCGGGCCGTTGGTGCCGACGCCGAAGCCCTTGGTGATCAGGTCGTAGGCCTGGCGGGCGGTGGTCGAAGTCGGCAGCGCCCCCACGTCGGCCTGGCCGAGCTCGAGGTTGAGGACGGGCACGGCCAGCACGCCGAGCACGAGCACACTGGCCACGGCGGACCGCCACGGCCGGTTGGCGACGCCGGCGGCCCAGCGCAGCCAGCCGTGCGGCTGGTGGTCGTCGGGATGGGTGCGCCCGAGCTTGACCCGCAGCGAGTCGATGCGCGGGCCGAGCGCCCCGAGCAGCGCCGGCAGCAGGGTGGTCGCCGCCAGCACCGCCACCACCACGGCGACCGCGGCCGTGCATCCCATCGCGGTCACGATCGGGATGTCGGCCGCGGCCAGCGAGACGAGCGCGATGACGACGGTGATGCCGGCGAACACGACGGCGCCGCCGGCGGTGGCGGTCGAGCGCGCCACCGATTCCTGCATCTCCATGCCCTCGCGCAGCTGGAGCTTGTGGCGCGTGACCAGGAACAGCGCGTAGTCGATGCCGACGCCGAGGCCGATCATGGTCGCCAGCGTCGGCGCGATCGAGGGCACGTCGAAGGCGTGGGCGAGCAGGCGGACGGTGGACAGGGCGATGGCGAGCCCGATCACGGCCGTGGCGATCGGCAGCGCCATCGCCGTGGCGGTCCCGAACGCGAACAGGAGGATCACGACCGCCGCGGCCAGCCCGATCGCCTCGCTGCTCTCGGTCGCCGGCTTGGACAGCTTCTGGCCGACATAGCCGCCGAGCGCGACCTTCAGCCCCTCCGTGCGGGCCGGGTCGGCGCCGTCGGAGACCGCCTGCGCCTGCTCCACGGTGAGGTCGCCCGGCCCCTCGTCGAGGGTGACCGGGATGTACCCGATCGTCTTGTCCTTGGACAGGAAGCTCGCGCCCGCGGAGCTGGTCGGGTCGACCGTCTTGATCACGTGCTTGACCTTGTTCAGCGAGGCGACGGTGTCCTGGACGGCCTGCTTGTTCTTGCTGTCGGTGAGGTTGCCGCTCTTGGCCTGGAGCACGACGGGGTTGGTGCCGTACGCCTGCTGCGGCAGCTTGTCTCTGCAGCAGGTCGGTGGCCTTCGTCGAATCCGTGCCCGGGAGCGAGAGGTTGTCGCTGTAGCGCTCGCCGGCGCTCTGCGACACCACGACCATGACGACGGCGACGACCGCCCACAGCGCGATCACCGGCCAGTGGTGCCGGGAGCAGAAGCGGCCGAGGTGGTACAGCGGTCGTGTCACGGACGCGCCGTCGGCGAGGCCGTCGCGCGGCGGGGAAGGTAACCGAGCGACGTGAGCCGGAGCAAGCCCGGGCTAGGCGGTCTCGCCGGCCTGGCGCTGGCCGCGGCGGAAGAAGGCGCCGAAGCGCTCGCCTCTACGCGGGGCGGCCTCGGCCTCGGCCACGATCCGGGCGAGCTGGTCGTTGACGCGCTCGAGCTCGGCGAGCGCGGCACGCAGGGCGGCCGCGAGCTCGCCGACCTCGCGCATCTGGACCAGCATGGCCTCGGCCTGCTCGCGCAGAAGCGCGAGCTGCTCCTGGGACGCCCGCAGCAGCTCGTCGCCTCGGCGCGCCTGCTCCTCCAGCATGCGCGGGAGGTCGGCCAGGGCGCGCAGCAGGCTGAACGGTGCGGTCACCGCGGCGCTGAGGGTTCCCACGAGCGAGGTCGGCATCACGTGCCACTCTACCGGGCGCGGCGGGTGCCGCGCCCGTCCTCGGCGCACCCGCGCTCGGCTACCATGCCGCGGCCCATGTTCACCAAGGTCCTGGTCGCCAACCGCGGGGAGATCGCCGTGCGCGTGCTCCGCGCCCTGGAGGAGCTGGGCGTGGCGGGCGTCGCCGTCTACTCGGAGCTCGACCGCGACGCCCTGCACGTGCAGCGCGCGGAGGAGGCCTACCTGCTCGGGCCGGGGCCGGCCGCCGAGTCCTACCTCAACGTGGACAAGATCCTCGAGGTGGCCGCGCAGGCCGGCGTCGAGGCGATCCACCCCGGCTACGGGTTCCTGGCCGAGAACGCGCCGTTCGCGCGTGCCTGCGAGGGGGCCGGGATCGTGTTCATCGGCCCGCCGGCGGACGCGATCGACGCGATGGGATCCAAGACGCGGGCGCGCGAGCTGATGTCCGCCGCGGGGGTACCGATCGTTCCGGGCACCACGGAGCCGGTCGCGAGCGTGGAGGACGCACGCAAGGTCATCGACGCGGGCATCGGCTACCCGATCGCCGTCAAGGCGGCGGGCGGCGGCGGCGGCAAGGGCTTCCGCGTGGCGCTGACCGCCGACGAGCTCGAGGAGGCCTTCGAGGGCGCCGCGCGCGAGGGGGAGAAGTTCTTCTCCGATGCCACCGTGTACCTGGAGCGCTACCTGCCCGACCCGCGGCACGTCGAGGTGCAGGTGCTCGCCGACAGCGAGGGCAACGCGATCCATCTCGGCGAGCGCGACTGCTCCGTGCAGCGCCGCCACCAGAAGCTGATCGAGGAATCCCCCGCTCCGGCGGTCGACGACGAGCTGCGCGCCCGGATCGGTCAGATCGCGGTCGACGCGGCCCTCGCCGTGGACTACCGCTCGGCCGGCACGATCGAGGGCCTGCTGGCCGACGGCGAGTACTACTTCCTCGAGATGAACACGCGCGTGCAGGTCGAGCACTGCGTGACCGAGATGACGACGGGGATCGACATCGTGCGCGAGCAGGTGCGAATCGCCGCGGGCGAGCCCCTGTCCCTATCGCAGGAGGAGGTCGTCCTGCGCGGCCACGCGATCGAGTGCCGCATCAACGCCGAGGACGCCGCCAAGAACTTCGCCCCCGCCCCGGGGCGCGTCGGGGCCTACCGCGAGCCGGCCGGCCCCGGCGTGCGCGTGGACTCCGGGGTCGCGGCGGGCTCGGAGATCACGCCGATGTACGACCCGATGGTCGCCAAGCTGATCGTCTGGGACCTCGATCGCGAGGCGGCCACGCGGCGCATGCTCCGCGCCCTCGACGAGTACGAGATCACCGAGCTACGGACGCTGATCCCGTTCCACCAGGCCCTGCTGGCGACCGAGCAGTGGGTCCGCGGCGAGACGTGCCGCGACCTCGTCGAGGACCGCAAGTGGCTCAAGCAGCTCGCGTTCGCCAAGCCGGAGAAGCCGGGCGAGGAGGACGCCGACGAGGTCCCGCAGCTCGAGCAGGACTACACGGTGGAGGTGTCCGGCCGGCGTTTCGACGTCAAGGTCATCGGCCCGCCCGCGGCCGGAGCCGCCAACGGCGCCGCGCCGCCGGGCGCGGGCATGGGCGCGGCGCGCAAGCCGAGGCGCAGCGAGCGCGCCGCCGCCGCTGGCGGTGGAGGCGGGGACACGCTAGCCTCGCCACTCCAGGGCACGGTGCTCAAGGTGGCGGTCGAGCAGGGCGCCGCGGTCGACGAGGGCGCACTCGTCTGTGTCATCGAGGCAATGAAGATGGAAAACGAGATCACGGCGCACAAGGGAGGGACGGTGGCGGAACTTCCGATCGCCGTTGGGGCGTCGGTCGCCTCGGGGGATACGCTCGCCGTGATCACATAGGCCCGTCCACGAGGAGGCTCAGTCAGGGATGACGCGAGTCGAGGGGAACCCGAGGCCCGCGGGGGCCGACCGCGACCTCCGCCGAGCCCTCAAGCTTGCCTGGTCGCTGCCGGCGCGCGACTTCTACGCGACGGCCGACCTCAAGACGGCGAAGCGGATCGGCGGGATCCTGTGGCTGATCGGCTGGCTCGTCGTCGTCGTGCTGCTGCCGGTTGCCCCGCCGACGGACCACGTCGGCGACGCCGGGTGGTTGTTCGTCGGCGTGGCCCTGGTGGGCACCCTTGCGCTGGTCTACCGCCTCACGCGCATGCCGGAGAGGGTGACGCCGAACGAGCTCCTGCTCTCGTCCTACCTCGCGCTGGCATACCTCGCGTTGCTCGTGTGGCTCGGCGGTCCGAACGCCCCCTACCAGGCGCTGTTCGTGTTCACGGTGCTCTACACCGCCGCCGTCCATCCGCCACGGCGGCTGGTGCCCTACATCGGGGCCCTGATCGCCATCGCGTGCGCGCCGATCCTCTACAACTCGCTCCACAGCCGGGACACCGCGTACCTGCTGACCGAGCTGGTGCTGTGGATCGCCCTCGGCGGTATAGCCGCGCTGTTCGTCTCGATCGTGCGCGTCCAGCGGCTCGGCCTGGCCGCCGGCGAACGCGAGGCCCGCACGCAGGCGCGCGTGGACCCGCTGACCGGGCTGGGCAACCGCCGGGCCTTCGACGAAACCCTGGAGCGCGCGATCGCCGGCGCCCGACGGGCCGACCGGCCGTTCGCGATCGTGATCGCGGACCTCGCCGGCTTCAAGTCGGTCAACGACCGCTTCGGCCACGTCGAGGGGGATTGCTGCCTGCGCCAGGTCGCCGGCGCGCTGCGCGAGACGGTGCGTGGCCCGGACGCGTGCTTCCGCTGGGGCGGCGACGAGTTCGCGCTCGTGCTGCCGTCCACGGATCGCGCAAGCGCGGATCGCGTGGCCGCGCGCGTGACCCGCGCGGTCGGGTCGGCAGCGGTCCTGCCCCGCGGCGAGCCGCTCGGCGTGCGCTGCGGCTGCGCCGAGTTCGAGGACGGCATGGACGCCGAGGACCTCCTCAACGCCGCCGACGCCGCGTTGATCGCCGCGAAGGGCCACGGGCCGGACGCCGGCGCCGCGGCCGGCTGAGGCGCCGGCCCGCTCACCGATAGCCTCCGGCGCGTGACGTCACGCGCCTGGGTCGCCGACCCGGCGGAGGCCGCGGTCGTCGCCGGGCTGTTGGTCGAGTTCCGCGACCACAACGGGCACGACTGGCCTTCGCCGAATTCGTTCCTCGCCTCCGTCGAGCGCCTGATCAACCAGCCCGACACGGAGTTCCTGCTCGGCACCGCGCAGGGCGACTCCGGGGCCCGCGGCGGAGCTGTGGGCGCGGCGGGGGTCTGCCAGCTGCGCTACCGCCACTCCGTGTGGAAGGCCGCCGACGACTGCTGGCTGGAGGACCTCTTCGTGCGCGAGGCCGCGCGCGGGGCCGGGCTCGGCGCCGCGCTGGTCTTGCTGGCGCTCGAGCGCGCGCGCGAGCGTGGTTGCCGGCGCGTCGAGCTGGACACCAACGAGGCCAACGAGGCCGCGCTCGCGCTGTACCGGCGCATGGGCTTCAGCGAGCGATCAAAGAGCTACGAGAGCGGCGGCCGCGACCTCTTCCTCGGCATCGCACTCGAGGACGGCGAGGGCTAGGCGAGAGCGCGCGCGTTCTCGCCGTGGATGCGCCGCTGCTCGGCTGTGTCCCGGCCCGGCGGCAGCGAGGCGCCGGCGCCCTGCTCGCCCAGCGCCCGCAGGTAGGCCTCGTCCTCGGCCAGGAGCGCCAGCGCGCGCTCGCGTTCCAGCGGGGGGCCGTGACCGGGAACGATCGTGTCGGCCGCCTCGACCAGCGGGCGCAGCCGCGCCAGCGTCGCGAGGTAGGCGTCGCGGGAGCCGCCGGGCGAGAGCATCGGGATCTCGACCGGAGACAGGTAATCGCCAACGACCAAGGACTTCGCCCAGGGCACCCACACGGCCATCCCGTCGGCGGTGTGGCCGTCGGCGGGGTGCAGCTCGAGCTCGCGCTCGCCGATACCGCAGTGGCCCGGCACCGGCAGGGCCTGCACCTGGCCGAGGGACAGCGGGCGCTCGCGCTCGACGTAGTGCTCCTCGTCGAACGCCCGCAGTTCCCGCTGGGCGGCACCCGGCTCGGCGGCGAGCCGGGCGGCGGTCGTCTCCGCGACGCCCACGGCGGCCTGCGGGAACGCGAGGCGGCCCAGCAGGTGGTCCCAGTCGCCGTGCGTGGCCAGCAGGCCGGCGACCGAGAATCCGGCCTGCTCGACCAGCGCGGGGAGCGCCTCCAGCTCCGCCGGCAGCACGGGCGAATCGATCACGAACGCCTCGCCGCCGCTGCGCACGACGGTGCAGGTGGTCTGCCAGAACTGGCTCGTGACGACGACGACGTCGGCGTGCACGCCGACCGCGCGCATCGGAGGGCCCCTACAGAGCCTTGAGCAGCTTGGCCGCCTCGCGGAGGTTGGGGACCTCGGCGGTCGGCGGTTTCTGGCCGGACTCGAGCTTCTGCTTGCGCCGGTTCACCCAGATGACGGGGATCCGCGCCTTCAGGCAGGGCTCGACGTCGTAGTAGTAGCTCTCGGCGACGTGCACCCAGCCCTTCTTGCCTCCGATGCGGCGCGCGGCCTCCTTGAAATGCGCCGGATCGGGCTTGTAGGAGCGCACCTGCTGCGCCGTCACGACGAGGTCGAAGTCGGTGCGAAAGTGCCGGCGGGTCTGGCCCAGCAGCTTGTCGTCGATGTTCGAGACCAGCCCGATGTTGAACTTCTTGGCGAAGCGGTCGAGCTGGGCGTTGGTCTCCTTGAACGGCTTCCAGCGCTGGACCGAGTCGGGCAGGAACCCCGAGCGCGAGGGCTCCAGCGGCCAACCCAGGTCCTTGGCGATGCGCACCGCCGTGCGGCGCAGCACCTCCGCGTAGAGCTCGTAGGAGCCGGCCTGGATCTCCTGCTGGATCTCCTGGAACATGTCGACGATCTGATCGCGCTCGATCGTGAAGCCGTCGCGCTTGGCCTCCGCCTCGAACGCGTCGTACGCCCCGGTCTCCCAGTCGATCAGGGTGCCGTACACGTCGAACGTGACCCACTTGATGTCCTTGGGCAGCGCCATGGGGAGCGGGCATTATGCCCTTGTGGCCTGGTTCGGCGCGGTGCGGTCGATGCGTCCGGCGTACTAGCATCCCCGCCCCCCATGGACCTCCTGGAGTACCAGGGCAAGCTGCTCTTCGCCCGCCACGACGTCCCCGTCCCCGAGGGCAAGGCGGCCACGAGCGTCGAGGAGGCGGTCGAGTCCGCCGAGGCGATCGGCTATCCCTGCGTCGTCAAGGCGCAGGTGCAGATCGGCGGCCGCGGCAAGGCCGGCGGCATCAAGGTCGCGCACAACGCCGAGGAGGCCGAGGCGCACGCCAAGGCGATCCTGGGCATGGACATCCGCGGGCACATCGTCCACGAGCTGTGGATCGAGGAGGCCTCGGACATCGCGGCCGAGTACTACGCCTCGATCGTCTTCGACCGCTCGGCCAAGGCGCCGCTCGTGATGCTCTCGACCCAGGGTGGGATGGACATCGAGGAGGTGGCCGACGAGGACCCCGACGCGATCGCCCGCCTCCACGTCGACCCGCTGCTGGGCTTCCAGGACTTCCACGGGCGGCGCCTGGCCTTCGAGGCCGGCGTCGACGCCGACGTCGTGCGCCCGGTCGGCGCGCTGCTCAAGCGCCTGTACGACGCCTTCATCGACGAGGAGGCGATGCTCGTCGAGGTCAATCCGCTGATCGTGACCGGCGAGCGCCAGGTCCGCGCGCTCGACGCCAAGGTCACGCTGGACGGCAACTCGCTCTTCCGCCACCCCGACAACGCCGAGCTGCGCAACCCGTCGGCGGAGGACCCCCAGGAGCGGATGGCCAAGGAGCGCGGCCTCATCTACGTCAAGCTCGACGGCAACATCGGCATCCTCGGCAACGGCGCCGGCCTGGTGATGTCCACCCTCGACGTCGTCGCGCAGGCGGGCGGCGCGCCGGCCAACTTCCTCGACGCCGGCGGCGGCTCGAAGGCCGAGGCGATCGTCTCGGCGGTCGAGGTCATCCTGTCCGACGAGAAGGTCAAGGCGGTCCTCTTCAACATCTTCGGCGGCATCACGCGCTGCGACGAGGTCGCGCGCGGCCTGATCGAGGCCTTCGGCCAGATCGATGTCAACGTCCCCTTCGTCGTGCGGCTCAACGGCACCAACGAGGAGGAGGGCCGGGCGCTGCTCGCCGACGCCGCCCTGCCCAACGTCCACGTCGAGGAGACGATGGACGGCGCCGCCGCGAAGGTCGTGGAGCTGGCCGGGTGAGCATCCTCGTCGACACGAACACGAGGCTGGTCGTGACCGGGCTCACCGGCCGCGAGGGCCAGTTCCACGGGATGAACAACCGCGCCTACGGCACCGACCTCGTGGCCGGGGTGACGCCCGGCAAGGGCGGCCAGGACGTCGAGGGCATGCCGGTGTTCGACACGGTGCGCGAGGCGGTCGACCAGGCGGGCGCGAACACCGCGATGGTGTTCGTGCCGCCGCGCTTCGCGGCCGACTCGATCCTCGAGGCGGCCGACGCCGGGATCGCGACGATCGTCGCCATCACCGAGGGCATCCCCGCCCACGACATGCTGCGGGTCCACGCGCACCTGGCGCGGGGCCCGACCCGCCTCGTCGGGCCCAACTGCCCCGGCGTGCTCTCGCCGGGCAAGGCCAACGTCGGCATCATCCCCGCGTCCTTCTTCTCCGAGGGCAACGTCGGCCTGGTGTCCCGCTCGGGCACGCTGACCTACCAGATCGGCTACGAGATCGCCCAGCGCGGGTTCGGCAACTCGTCGATCGTCGGCATCGGCGGCGACCCGATCGTGGGATCGGACTTCGTCGACGTGATCGCGCTCTACGACCAGGACCCCGAGACCGAGCTGATCGTCATGTGCGGCGAGATCGGCGGCGATGCCGAGGAGCGCACGGCCGAGTACGTCGCCGCGAACGTCAGCAAGCCGGTCGTCGGCTACATCGCCGGCTTCACCGCCCCGCCCGGCAAGACCATGGGCCACGCCGGTGCGATCGTCTCCGGCTCGAGGGGGACCGCCGCGGCGAAGGCCGAGGCGCTCGAGGCGAGCGGCGTGCGCGTTGGCCGCACCCCGACCGAGGTCGCCGAGATCGCCGTCGAGATCCTCGGCGGCGTGCGGGCCTGAACCTCGCGGAGGTGGGCATCAAGCGCCGCGACGTCCAGTCCTCGCTCGCCGAGATGGACCGCAAGCTGCGCGAGCTCCAGCGGGAGCTGGCGATGGTGAGCCGGCCGTCGGAGCAGGCACCCCCGCCGGCCCCTCCGCGCGCCGACCCCGCTCCGCCGCCGGCGCCGGAGGCGCCGGACACCGTCGCCGACGCCGAGGCGCAGGCGCGAAGGATCGTCGCCGACGCCCGTGCCGAGGCCGCTCGCATCGTCGACGAGGCGGCCGCGGGCGTGGCCGCGATCGGCGGCCAGATCGACGAGTTCCAGCGCCTTCGCGAGGAGCTCCAGCGCTCGGCCACGGCGCTGGTCGAGGAATACGAGCGTGCGTTGCGCCGGGGACCGCCGCCGCCCACGCTGCCCACACTGCCCGTGCCGCCGCCGCCTGCGGCGCCGGCGCCGCCGCCGCACGCCCCGCTCGCGAGCGGTCGCCAGTTCGAGGGCCAGATCGTCATCAACATCGGCCCGTTCACCGACATCGCGACGCTCGGGACCGTCGAGCAGGCGCTCGCGCAGCTCCCGCAGACCGAGGACGTCTACGTGCGCGGGTTCGAGGGCAACCGCGCGCTGGTCGACCTCAAGCTCAACGCTCCCGTGCCGCTGCTCGACGAGCTGCGCCGCGCGCTGCCGTTCGAGCTGGGCCTGGTCGAGATCGGCTACGGGAGGATCACGATCGACGTCCAGCTCCCAAACGAACCACCGCGTTGACATCCGGGCGGTGGCCCTGCGAGGGTCGGAGCTTCAATCACCAAGGGCGGGGGATTGGAGAATCGGCATGGCGGATGCAGGGTTGTTCCTCGGTTGGGGGCCTCCGGTGCACGGCCGCGAGCGCAAGAGCCTCGACGTGTTCAACGAGTCCATCCAGTGGTACGGCGAGCTCCAGCAGGCGGGGAGCATCGAATCGTTCGAGGTCGTGCTGCTCGAGCCCCACGGCGGCGACCTCGGCGGGTTCGTCCTCCTCCGCGGCAGCCAGGACCAGATCGCGGCGCTGCGCGCCAGCGAGGATTTCGAGCGCCTGACGACGCGCGCCTCCCTGATCGTCGAGAACGTCGGCGTGGTGGGCGCGTACATCAACGAGGGCCTCGCCCGCGGCATGGGCATCTACCAGGCCCAGCTGGACGAGCTCACGTAAGCTGAGGATGTGACCACCAGCGCCCCGATCTCCTTCGCGCGCGGGGCTCCCTCCGTCGACATCGTCGACGTCGAGGGCCTGCGCGCCGCGGCCGACCGCGCCTTCGCCAACGACCCGGCCGGCACCGTGTCGTACGGGACGGCGATCGGATATGTGCCGCTGCGCGAGTGGATCGCCGAGCACCACGGCGTCGAGCCGGCGCGGGTGCTCGTCACCAACGGCTCCATGCAGGCCGACGCGTTCCTGTTCGAGCGGCTCGTGCGGGACGGCGACACGGTCGTCACCGAGCGCCCGACCTACGACCGCACGCTGCTGTCGCTGCGCCAGCGCGGCGCCGCGGTCCGGATGGTCGAGCTCGAGGAGGACGGGATCGACGTCGACGCGGTCGAACGCGAGTTGAGCGGCGGCCTGGCGCCCACCCTCGCCCACATCATCCCCAACTTCCAGAACCCGGCCGGCTACACGCTGTCGCAGCCCAAGCGCGAGCGCCTGGTCGCGCTCGCCCGCGAGCACGACTTCGTGATCTTCGAGGACGACCCCTACGTCGAGCTGCGCTTCGAGGGCGAGCCGCTGCCGCGGATGCTCGAGCTCGAGCCCGAGCGCGTCGTGTACGCGTCGTCGTTCTCGAAGACCGTCTGCCCCGGCATCCGCGTCGGCTACCTGGTCGGGCCGGAGGCGCTGATCGACGAGATCCGCGTGCTGGCCACGAACACCTACATCTCGCCGTCGATGGTCGCGGAGTCGATCGTCAACGAGTTCTGCCGCTCGGGCGCGCTGGCCGGCTCGATCGAGACGGTGCGCACGGCGCTGGCCGAGCGCGCCGGCACGCTCGCCGCGGCGCTCCAGCGCGAGCTGCCCGAGGCCCGCTTCCACGCGCCGCAGGGCGGCTACTTCCTCTGGGTCGAGCTGCCCGAGGGCGCCGATGTCGCCGCGCTGTTCGACGCCGCCAAGGAGCGCGGCGTGGTCTTCGTCAAGGGCACCGACTTCGTGCTCGAGGGCGGCGAGAACACCCTGCGCCTCGCCTATTCCGGCGTCACCCCCGCCGAGATCGAGGAGGGTGTGTCGCGCCTCGCGGAGGCCTACCGGGCGGTCGCCGTCGCGGCGTAGTCAGTGCGCGTGGTGTCCGCGGACCGTCCGCCAGGACTGCCACGTGATGCGCAGGATCACCGCGGTGATCCCCAGGCCGATGAGCGGGTCGGCGACGGGCACGCCGACCGCGACCGCCGCCGCCGAGGCGACGACGGCGAGGCTCACGTAGGCGTCGGCGCGGGCGTGGTGGCCGTCGGCCACGAGCGCCGGGCTGGCCAGGCGCCGGCCGGCGCGCGTGCGGATGGCGCCGGCGGCGAAGTTCGCCAGGTAGCCGATCGCGCCCGCCGCGGCCACGGCGCCGAGGTGGTCGGGCGTCGACGGATGGATGAGGCGCTGCACGGCCTCGAGGCCGGCGACGCAGGCGCTGATGAAGATCGCCGCGACCACGAACAGGCCGGCGCGGCGTTCGGCCACGACCGAGCCCATGGCGAACGCGATGCCCAGCGGCACCGCGGTCAGCGCGTCGCCGACGTTGTGGACGAGGTCCGCGAGCAGGGCGATGCTGTCCGTGACGGCGAAGATCGCCGCCTGGGCGGCGGCGGCCGCGCCCAGGACGGCGAGCGAGAGCAGCACGGCGCGGATGCCCTCACGCGATCGCTTGATGCTGTCGTCCACGAGCCCATGAGAGTGCCCGGGCTCGTGTGCCCTACCGCCCGTAGCGCTCCTTGGCCAGCACCAGCTGCTCCGGCAGCGCCGTGCGCGGCGGGGGTGAGGGGTCGGCGGTCACCGAGACGGTCTCGGCGACGCTGCGGGTGATCTCGATGTCGCCGTCGCCTCCCGCCACGACCACGTGGTCGTCGTCGCTGCTCTGGAGCGTCCCCTCCAGCCCCGGCTCCAGCCCGGCGTCCTTGAGGTAGTGGAGCAGGTCCTCGGCCTCGTTCTCGAAGCGCAGGATCGTGACCGCTGCGCCCGGCTCGACGTCGGCGAGCGGCACGCCCTCGATGCGCCGGCCCGGCTCGATCGGGTGGCCGTGGGGGCAGGTGGCGGCCTTGCCCACCGACGCCTTGACGTAGGCCTCGAAGCGCGGCGACATGGCGTGCTCGAGCCGCTCGGCCTCCTCGTGGACGTCGTCCCAGGGCACGCCCACCACGTCGGTGAGGAAGCGCTCGATCAGACGGTGGCGCGAGACGATCTCCTCGGCGTCGCCGCGGCCCCGGTCGGTGAAGTGGATCGCCTTGTCGGCGTCGCGGGTGACGTAGCCGTCGCGCTCGAGACGCCCGATCATCTCGTGGACCGTCGGAGCCGACAGCTGCATCGCGCGCGCCAGGTTCGCCCCGGTCATCGGCAGGCCGGCCTCGTGCAACCAGAACAGCGTCTGGAGGTACTCCTCCTCGGCGACGGTGGCATCGGCCATCGACCGACAGCGTATGCCATAGGCTCGCGATTCATGGACATCGGCGAAGGCACCCGCGCACTCGTCACGGGCGCCTCGCGCGGGATCGGGCGAGCACTCGCCGAGGCGCTCGCCGCGCGCGGCGCCACCGTCGGCCTGGCGGCCCGCTCGACCGGCGAGTTGGAGGCCCTCGCGGCCCGGCTGCCCGGCGCGCACCACGTGCTGGAGTGCGACGTCACGGACGCCGCCGCGGTCGCATCCACGGTCGAGTCGTTCATCGCCGGCGCCGGCGGGCTCGACCTGGTCGTCGCCAACGCCGGGGTCGCCACCTACGGGCCCTTCCGCGAGATGGACCTGGCCACGATCGATCGCATGACGCGGGTGAATTGGCTCGGCACCGCCTACACCGTCCACGCCGCGCTCCCCCACCTGCTCGACCGCGCGGAGGGTCACATCGTGATCATGTCCTCGGGCGCCGCCCACCGCTCGTTCCCGTGGGCCGCCGTCTACGGCGCCACGAAGGCGGCGCAGCGCATGTTCGGCGAGGCGCTGCGACACGAGCTCAGCGGCACCGGCGTGTCGCTCACGCTGGTGTACCCCGGCGAGGTCGAGACCGCCCTGCACGACCACGAGCTCGACCGCCTTCCGGACTGGCATCGCGGCGGCGTCCAGGCGGCCGGGGCGAGCGAGCTGGCCGCCCGCGTGATCGCGGCGGTGGAGGCCGACCAGCGCGCCGTCTACCACCCGCCTGCGGTGCGCGCCCTGGGCGTGCTGCACGAGCTGTCGCCGGTGCTGTCCGACCGCGTGCTGCGATCGCTGCGCGGCGGAACCGCGGCCCCGCGACTGGACTGAGGCCGGCGGGTCTGAATCGCCGAGCAGCGGCCCTCAGGACCGGCCGGGCGACGCGCTGGCCGGGCGCGGTCGGTCGGGCTTTCGGCCGGCTGTCAGCCCGTAGGATCCAGGCCGTGGCGCTGCCCCTCTCCCCGCCCCTCCAGCCGCAGCTCGCGAAGTCGCGGTCGACCCTGCCGGAGGGCGAGGAGTGGCGGTACGAGCCCAAGTACGACGGGTTCCGCGCGCTCGCGTTCGTGGACGACGGCGACGTCGAGCTGCAGTCGCGGTCGGGCCGGCCGCTGCGCCGCTACTTCCCGGAGCTCGAGTTCATGCCGGGCCGCTACGTGGTCGACGGCGAGATCATCATCGGGGACCCCGAGGGGGAGCAGGACTTCGACGCGCTCCAGCAGCGCCTGCATCCGGCCGAGTCGCGGGTGCGGCGGCTGGCGGAGGAGACGCCGGCGCGCTACGTCGCCTTCGACCTGCTCGCGTCCGGCGACGACCTGCTCCTCGACCGGTCCTACGAGGAGCGGCGCGAAGCCCTCGCGGCGATCGTGGCCGAGCCGGTGCTGCTGGCGCCGTCCACCGACGACGCCGAGGAGGCCGCGCCGTGGCTGCGGCGCGCGGAGGGCGTGATCGCGAAGGAGGCGGCCGCCCCCTACCGGCCGGGCGAGCGCAAGGGGATGGTGAAGGTCAAGCGCGTGCGCACGATCGACGCCGTCGTGGCGGGCTGGCGGCCGGGCAAGGAGGCCGGCACGCTCGGCTCGCTGATCCTCGGGCTCTTCAACGCCGACGGCAAGCTCCGCGTCGTGGGCCACACGTCCGGCTTCCGCGCGAAGGAGAAGCGCGAGCTGCCCGCGAAGCTCGCGCCCTACGAGACCGGCGAGCGCGGGACGGCCGAGCCGAGCCGCTGGGCGGCCGACCGCGACCTCGAGTGGATCGACCTGCGCCCCGAGCTCGTCGTCGAGGTCAGCTTCGACCACGTCAGCGGGGGCCGAATCCGCCACGGGACCAAGCTGCTGCGCTGGCGCGACGACAAGCGGCCCGCTGAATGCGGGCTCGACCAGCTCGAGAGCTGAGGCATCCTCAGCGCAGGCGCGCCGCTAAGAACGCGGTCGCCGCCGACCCGCCCGCCCCGACGATCGTGCCGTGCTGCACGCCCGGATACTTGCGATAGGTGACCGTGTCGTGCTTCGCCTTCAGCTCACCGACGAGCTGGTCGGTGAAGGCGGGGAAGAGCGTGGTGTCGGCGCTCCCCTGGAGGATCAGCACCGGGGCGCGGATCTTCAACGCCGGGTTCTCCGCGTCGAGCAGGCGGATGAGCCTGGACAGATCGGCGCCCGGGCGCGCAAGCTGCGCCGGCGCCAGCGCGCCGAACTCGCTCCGGCCGGTGAGCGCGCCGACGCATTCGCGGTACACGCGCGGGAGCAGGGGCAGGGCTTGGTCCGAGACCAATTGATTGGGCTTGATACCGGGGTCGCCGACCGCCGCGCCCGCCACGATCAGCGCACCCAGGCCCGTGAGCGGGCTGGGCGAGTTGAGATTCCCGATCAGGCGCGCCTCGGTGCCGACGTGCGAGGCCGGCGCAAACGCGGCGACGCCCCGGAGGGACAGCTCGGGCGCCCAGCTCGGCGCGAGCGCGGCGGCCCACAGCGCGGCGTGCCCGCCCTGCGAGTGGCCCGCGATCACCCAGCGCTTGCCCACGCGCGAGTCCAGGACTCGCGCGGCGCGTACGACGTCGATCACGCCGCGGCCCTCGGAGCGGCCGATCAGGTACGGATGCGTGCCGGGCGTGCCGAGCCCCTCGTAGTCGGTGCTGGCGATCGCGTAGCCGCGCCGCAGCCAGCCGTTGAGCTGCGAGTAGATGTAGGAGGTGGAGGCCGCCCGGATCCGCGACGGCGCACACGCGTCGGCGATACCGGTCGTCCCGTGCGCCCAGGAGACGACGGGCCAGCCGCTGGCGGGGGCGGGGCCCTTCGGGGTCTCGACCACACCGGAGACGCCGACGGGCTTGCCGTCCACGCCGGTGGAGCGGTAGAGGACGAGGTACGCCCGGCCCGCTGTGGTCAGCGGGCTGCGGATCGCGCGCGCCCAGATCACGCTGCCGTGGGGACCGGCGAGCAGCCGCTTCGGCGGCGAGTAGAAGGCCAGGCCGGCCGGGGCGACGGGCCGCGCGGCGGCGGGGGCGGCGACGGGCGCGACGAGGCCGCAGGCGGCGAGCGCGGCGACGACGAGCATCGTGCGCCGGACGGCGGGGACAGAGCTGGACATCCGTTTCCTTCGGTGGGGTACGGACTGGATTGTCTCAGGCGTCGTCGAACTCTTCGTCGAAGCCCTGCCCGGTGCGCTCGCCGCGCTGCCGGCGCGGGCGGTCCTGGCCCTGCGAGGCCGGCACCCGCCCGCCGCGGCCGGGCGGCTGCGGGTCGCCGATCCGCCCGGGCTTCGGCCGATCGCGGTCGCGGCTGGGCTGGACGCGCTTGGGCTCGTCCTTCTGCTTGCGGAAGTGCGGCGGCCAGGGCGCGTCGCCGAGGCCCTGCTCCTCGTCGCGCCGGGCGAGGTCGAGCAGCTTCGCGAGCGAGCCGGCGTGCTCGTCGATGTCGGCGGCGGGGTCCCCGCGCTCGCGCAGTCGGTCGGGCACGGTGTCGAGGCGCAGCGCGCGCGGATCGACGTCCGCCACCTCGTCCCACGCCAGCGGGCAGGAGACGCGCGCGTCCGGCGTGGGGCGCACGGAGTAGGCGGAGGCGACCGTGCGGTCGCGCGCGTTCTGGTTGTAGTCCACGAACACGCCGTGGCGCTCCTCCTTCCACCACTTGCTCGTGGCCAGCTCGGGCGCGCGCCGCTCGACCTCGCGCGCGAGCGCAAGCGCCGCGCGGCGCACGGTCGTGAAGTCGTGCTCGGGCTCCACGCGCACGTTGACGTGGATGCCCTTCGAGCCGGAGGTCTTCGGGTACCCGCGCAGGTCGTGGTCGCGCAGCGCCTCGTCGACCACCAGCGCGACGCGGCGCACGTCGTCCCAGCTCGCCTCGGGCGTCGGGTCGAGGTCGACGCGCAGCTCGTCCGGGTGGTCGAGGTCATCGCGTCGGACCGGCCAGGGGTTGAAGTCGATCACGCCAAGGTTCACGGCCCAGGCGAGGTGGGCCGCGTCGTTGGCGCACAGCTCGGTCGCGGAGCGGCCGCTGGGGAAGGCCACCGTCGCGGTCTGGAGCCACTCGGGAGTCGACTTTGGGACGCGCTTCTGCCAGATCGGGTCCTCCTCGATCCCGTTGACGAAGCGCTTCATCACCGTGGGGCGGTCGCGCAGGTGGACCACCGCCGCGTCGGCGACCGCGACGTAGTAGTCGACGAGGTCGCGCTTGGTCCAGCCGGGCTTGGGGAAGTAGACCTTGTCCGGGTTGGAGAGGCGCACCTCGTGCCCGGCGATCTCGAGCATGACGTGGTCGCCCTTGGCCATCGCCGGAAGCCTGACAGCATCCGCGCGTGGCCTCCGCAAGCCCCCGCCCGCCGGTGCTGGTGGCGCCCGACTCGTTCAAGGGCACCCTGCGCGCGACCGAGGTGGCCGGCGCGATCGCGCTCGGCCTCGAGCGCGCCGGCTGGGTGCCCGACCTCTGCGCGGTCGCCGACGGTGGGGAGGGCACCATGGAGGTGCTGCTCACCGCGCTGGGGGGCGACACGCTCGCCGCCCGCGTGCACGACCCGCTGGGACGGGAGGTCTGGGCGGCGTTCGGCGCGCTCGAGGACGGCGGCACGTGCGTGATCGAGACGGCACAGGCGAGCGGGCTGGGTCTCGTGGCCGCGGGCGACCGCGACCCCGTCGCCGCCTCCACGGCGGGCACGGGCGAGCTGATCCTCGCGGCGGTGGAGACGGGAGCGAACGTCGTGCTCGTCGGCGTCGGGGGCAGCGCCACGACGGACGGCGGCGCGGGCGCGATCCACGCGATCCAGGAAGGGGGCGGCCTGAAGGGCGCCCGGCTGGTCGTGCTGTGCGACGTGCGAACGCCGTTCGAGCGCGCCGCCGAGGTGTTCGCCCCGCAGAAGGGGGCCGACCGCGACACGGTTCGCCACCTGTCGCACAGACTGCGCGACCAGGCGCGCCGCCTGCCCCGCGACCCCAGCGGCGTGCCGATGACCGGGGCGGCGGGCGGGTTGGCCGGTGGGCTGTGGGCGGCCTTCGGCGCGGTGCTCGAGCCCGGCGCGGTGTTCGTGCTCGACGCCCTGGACTTCGACGCGCGCATGCGCGCCGCCCGCGCGGTCGTCACCGGCGAGGGCCGGATCGACCCGCAGACGCTCGAGGGGAAGGCCGCCGGCGAAGTGGCGGTGCGCTGTCGCCAGGCCGGTGTGCCCTGCCACGCGATCGTCGGATCGAGCGCGCTCGATCCGTTCCAGCAACGTATCCTCGACCTTCAGACCGTCGACGAGGCCGGCAGCCCGGCCGCCCTCGCGGCCGCGGCCGAGCGGTTGGGGCAGACCCTCTAGGCCGTCCGCCGGCGCAGCGTGGCCGCGCCGAGTCCGAGGGCGAGCAGCGTCACGCCCACGATGACCGCCACGTCGAGCGCACCCCGCGCCCCGAAGATCCCTCGGTTGGCGACACGCTCCAGGGCGTCGTAGGCATACGTCAGGGGCAGGACGTCGGACACCGTCTGGAGCACGCTCGCCATGTCCGCCCGGGCCACGAAGAGGCCGCAGAGCAGCATCTGCGGGAACACGCAGCGCGGGCATGAACTGCACGGCTTGGAACTCGGTGCGGGCGAACGCGCTCACGAACAGGCCGAGCGACATTCCCAGCAGGGCGTTTCCCACCGCCAGCGCCACGACCGCCGCGGTCGAGCCGGCCACGTGCAGACCCAGCAGCCCGAAGGCGACCGCGGAGGTGATCACGGCCTGCAGCGTCGCGACGATCGCGAAGGCGATCCCGTAACCGACCAGGATGTCCAGCTTGGCCATCGGGAGCGTCATCAGACGCTCGAGCGTCCCGGTCGTACGCTCGCGGAGCATCGTGATCGAGGTGACCAGGAACATCGTGGTGAAGGGGAACATCCCGACCAGCGGACCGCCGACCCGGTTGAACGCGCCAGGAGTGTCGTCGAACACGAACTTGAGCAGCGTCACGAGGGCGGCCGGGACCACGAGCAGCAGCGCGACGGTGCGCGGATCCCGTCGCAGCTGGGTGAGGACCCGCAACGCAACCGCGCCGGTGACCCGCGGGCTCACGACGCGCTCTCGGCGCGCTCGATCAGGGCCAGGAACGCCGCCTCCATGTCCTCGCGGCCCGTGTCCCGTCGCAGCCCATCGGGCGTCTCGCACGCCAGCAGCCGGCCATCGCGCATCAGCAGCAGGTCCGTGCACCGCGACGCCTCCTCCATGACGTGGCTCGACACCAGCAGGGTGGTGCCGCGCGCCGCGAGCCCGTGGAACGTGTCCCACAGCTCGTGGCGCAGCACGGGATCCAGCCCGACCGTCGGCTCGTCGAGCACGAGCAGGGGCGGCTCGCCCAGAAGCGCGCTGGCGAGGGAGACGCGCGCCCGCTCGCCTCCCGAAAGCCCGGCCACCACGCGGTCGGCGAACGCGTCGAGATGGACGGTCCCGAGCACCTCCTCGACGCGCTCGGGCGCCACGTCGAGGACGCGCCCGAAGAAGCGCAGGTTCTCGCGCACCGTCAGGTCCCCGTACACCGAGGGCGCCTGCGTGACGTAGCCGATGCGAGCGCGCAGCGGCGGCGAACCCGCCGGCTCGGCCAACACGTCCACGCGACCCGACTGGACGATCTGCACGCCGACGATCGCGCGCATGAGCGTCGTCTTACCGCAGCCGCTCGGGCCGAGCAGGCCGGTGACGGATCCGGCGGATACCGCGAAGCTCAGGCCGTGCAGCACCGGCTGGCCGCCCCGGGTCACGCGGAGGTCGGAGACGTCGATGGCGACGGTGTCGTTTGCTGGCATGTCGCGCGCGTCCGCCCTCCGGCGCCGCGCAGGATACCCTCGCGCCGTGCCCGAGCGCCCGCGGTCCGGCCTGTCGCTCCCTTCGCCTGGCTCGCGGCGAGCGGTCGTCGTGGGCGCGGGGTCGTTCGGCACCGCCGTGGCGGTCCTGCTGGCGCGGGGCGGGCTGCGCACGACGCTCCAGGCGCGCACGGACGAGCAGGCCGAGACGCTGGCGCGCGAGCGGGAGAACGCCGTGTACCTCCCGGACGTCCCGCTGCCCCGGGAGCTCCGGATCGAGGGGGTCAGCGCAGGGCTGTCGCGCGCCGACTACGTGTTCCTGGGCGTCCCCTCGCGCGGGCTCGACGAGGTCATCGCAGGCCTCGAGGCGGCGGGCCTCCGCGACCGCTCCGCGATCGTGTCCCTGGCCAAGGGCCTGGTCCCGCCCGACGGGGTTGCGCCGACCGTGATGTTGAGCGCGCGTTTCGGCCCCCACCGCGTCGCCTGCGTTGGCGGCCCGGCGCACGCCCAGGAGATGGTCACCGCGGGCGCCGGACTGGTCGCCGCGTCGACCGACGAGCGGCTGGCCGCCACGCTGGCGCAGGTGTTCAACCGCGCGGGCGTCGTGTGCGAGCTGTCCAACGACCCGGTCGGCGTCGAGCTGGCCGGCGCGGCCAAGAACGCCGCCGCGCTGGCCGCGGGCGCGACCGAGCGGCAGGGCCTCAACGCCGCGGGCGCCGCCGCCGGGCACATCTTCGCCGAGGTCTGGCGCTTCGCCGAGGGCCAGGGGGCGCGGCCCGAGTCCCTGATCGGCCTGGCCGGGACGGGCGACCTCGTCGCCACGGCGCTCGCCCCCCAGAGCCGCAACCGGCGCGCCGGCGAGCTGCTGGCCGACGGCGTGCCGGCGGCCGAGATCCCGGCGCGGATCGGGCAGGCCGTGGAGGCGCTCGAGTCGGTCCCGCTGCTGGCGCGCGCGCTCGACCGCGCCGGGCTGGAGGCGCCCGTCACCGCCGCGCTCGGCCGCCTGATCGCGGGCGAGCTGCCGCTCGACGACTGGGTCGGGCTCGTGCGTACGACGGTTCCACCACCGGCGCGGTGGCGCGGCCCTCGGCGCGGGTTCTGGCGCCGCCTGTGGGCGCGCATCCGCGACCTGTTCCGGCGCCGCGGCTGACGCTCAGCGGCGCTCGGCCAGCGTCGTCACGACGGCCTCGTAGACACCGGCGCCGTGCGATTCCTCCGCGATGCGCACGTTGTCACGGCCCGCGACGTCCGCGCGCAGCCCGGGGTCGCGCTCCAGCGCATTCGCCACCAACCAGAACGTCTGCACGACGCTCGCCGCCTCCATGTCCTCGCGCGAGTCGCCGACGGCGATGCACTCCTCGCGCGCGTACCCGCGCGCCTGCATGTGGCGCGCCACGGCCCTGGCCTTCGAGGCGCCGGCCGGGATCAGGTGGTAGGCGTGCAGTCCCGTGACGCCGGGCAGCGTGGGCGATGCCTTCCGGTGCAGCGCGCCGTTGTCGACCAGGCGGACGCCGTCGAGGCCCGCGTCGGCCAGGGTGGTGGCCACCTCCTCGAGGTCGACGTTGCCGCGGAACAGGTGCGAGATCTGGCGGCCGGTGTGCCATGGCGCGTGGTACTCGAGGCGGTCGCCGAAGCGGTCGAGCAGCAGCGCGGGCGCCCCGGCGTCGTCGATCTGCTCGTGGATCGAGCGCTCGCCGGGCTCCATGCCGTCGGTCAGGAACTCCTCCTCGCCGTCGATCACGATCGCCGCGCCGACCTCGTAGATGTAGGCGCTGGCGCCGATCAGCCGGGCGTCCTCGAACACCTGGGCCTTGCGACGGCCGGAGTAGATGACCACCTCGACCTCCGCGCGCGCGCAGGCCTCCAGCGCGCGAGCGCCCCGGAGGGTGAACACGCCATCGCCGTCGTGGAGCAGCGAGGCCCCGCGGCCGAGCAAAGTGCCGTCGAGGTCGACGTACAGGCAGCGCATGCGGCGCGGAGTCTAGGACGCCGCCAGCGTGGCCAGCGGCGGGCGCTCGACGGGAGCGGCGGCCTCGCCGCCGGCGAGCCGCCCCTCGCGCTCCAGCCGCACCGCCACGGCGCCGAGCACGGCGTCCGCCATCGGGCCGAGCGCCCGCAGCGGCTGATGGCGGTTCTGGCGCACGTCGAGGTCGACCTGGGCGAGCCCGTCGAGCCCAACCTCCCGGTAGGCGTCGATCAGCATGGCGATCTCCACGGAGTAGCCGGTGGCGAACGGCAGGCGCTCGAGGAGATCGCGGCGCGCGGCGATCTCCCCCGCGAGCGGCTGGCGCACGTCGGCGAGCTCGGGGAAGAACCGGCGCAGCAGCGGCCGGGCGGTCAGCTCGTTCACGCGGCCGCCGCCCTCGGGCAGCTCGACCTCGCCCGCGCGGAACGGCCGGCGATAGAACGCCTTGGCGAACCGGACTTCCGGCTCGCACGCCACGGCGCCGACCAGGCCGCAGGCGAAGTGCGGCCCGAAGCGCTCGGAATCGCCGTCGAGGAAGCAGACCACATCGCCGCAAAGGATCGTCAGCGCACGCCACATCGCGTCGCCCTTGCCGAGCACCGGTCCGTGGTCGGGGAGCAGCTCGGCCTGCCGGTGGACCTCGGCGCCGGCCGCGGCCGCCAGCTCGGCGGTCCCGTCCGTGGACGCGCCGTCGAGCACGACGACCTGGTCGACGACACCCCGCTCGCGGAGGTCGACCAGCGTGCGCGCGATCGGCTCGATCGTGGTTGCGCAGTCCCGCGCGGGGACGCACACCGAGATCGCGCCGTCGCGCTCGGCGCGGACGCGCTCGGGCGGAAACTCCGAGTGATCGAAAGGACCGCAGTTGCGGGCTCACGCCATCCACTATGGCAAGGCCCGCCTACCATGGCCCGGATGGCCGTCGCGCGCGAAATCGAGCCCTGGGCCGAGCTGCTGGAGAGCGGCGCGGCCGACGAGCGGCTGGTCGCGGAGGCGGTCGAGAGCGCTCGGCCGGCGACGACCGTCCCGCTGCCCGGCGACCTGCATCCGGAGCTGGCGGCGGGATTGCGGCGCGCGGGGATCGACAGCCTGTACGCCCACCAGGCCGAGGCGCTCGAGGCCGCCGCCGACGGACCGGTGGTCGTCACGACGGGCACCGCTTCCGGGAAGTCGTTGTGCTTCAACCTGCCCACGCTCGACGTGCTGTGCGCCGACCCGCGCGCCCGCGCGCTGTACCTCTACCCGACCAAGGCGCTCGCGCAGGACCAGGCGCGTGCGCTTTCCGCGCTGAAGCTGCCCGGCCTGCGCCCGGCGATCTACGACGGCGACACCCCGCGCGGCGAGCGGGCGGCGATCCGCCGGCGCGCGAACCTCGTGCTCACGAACCCCGACATGCTGCACGTCGGGATCCTGCCCAACCACTCCGCCTGGGGCGACTTCCTCGCCAACCTGGCCGCCGTGGTCGTGGACGAGGCGCACGTCTACCGGGGCGTGTTCGGCTCGCACGTCGCCAACGTGCTGCGCCGCCTGCGCCGGCTCGCCGCCGCCTACGGGACGGCGCCCCGCTTCCTGCTCGCCTCGGCGACGATCGCCAACCCGGTCGAGCTGGCCGAGCGCCTCACGGGCCTGGAGGACTTCCGCGCTGATCGACCGCGACGGCGCGCCGCGCGCGCGCCGTCGCGTCGCGATGTGGAACCCGCCGCTGCTCGACGAGGCGCTGGGGACCCGCGCGCTCCGCGCTCGGCGAGGCGTCCGAGCTCCTGGCCGACCTCGTGCGGGCGGGGGCGCGCACCATCTGCTTCATCAACTCCCGCAAGGCGGTCGAGCTGATCACGCGCTTCACCGCCGACCGCGCTGACCGCCCGGAGCTGGCCGAGCGCATCGCCCCCTACCGCGCCGGCTACACGCCCGCGCAGCGCCGCGAGCTCGAGCGCCGGCTGGCGGACGGCGAGCTGCTGGCGGTCGTCACGACCGATGCGCTCGAGCTGGGGATCGACATCGGCACGCTCGACGCGCGCCGTGTGCGTGACCTTCCCGGGCACGGTGGCCTCGCTGCGGCAGATGTGGGGACGTGCGGGGCGGCGAGGACGCGGGCTGGCGGTGTACGTCGCGGGCGAGGACGCGCTCGACCAGTTCTTCTGCCGCCACCCCGACGAGTTCCTCGAGCGCCCCGTCGAGGCCGCGATCCTCGACCACGAGTCCGAGCCGATCCATCTCGGGCACCTGCTGTGCGCGGCGCACGAGGGCCCGCTGAGCGACGGCGACGCCGAGTTCCTCGGGCCGCGCTGGCGCGCGCACGCCGAGCACCTCGAGCGGCTGGGCGAGCTGCGCGAGCGCCGACGGGGTTCGTCCCGCGCCGGCCGCAGGACTACCCGGCCGCGCGGGTGTCGCTGCGCTCGGCGTCGGGCGACTCGTTCGCCGTCGTGGACACGGGCTCGGGCGAGCTGATCGGCACGATCGAGGCGGCCCGCGCGTTCTCGACCGCGCACGCGGGCGCCGTCTACCTGCACCTGGGTCGCACCTACGAGGTCGCCGACCTCGACCTCGACGCGCGCCAGGCGCTCGTGTCGCCGTTCTCCGGCGACTTCTACACCCAGCCCAAGCGCGAGACCAACACCGAGATCGAGCGCCTGCTCGACCGCCGCGACACGCTCGGCGTGGCGCTCTCGTTCGGCACGGTCCACGTGACCGAGCAGGTGCTCGGCTACCAGCGCAAGTCGCTGCGCGACCACGAGGTGATCGACTTCACCGCGCTGGATCTGCCCGAGACCGAGTTCGAGACCCAGGCGCTGTGGTACGAGCTGCCCGACGACCTGCTCGACGCGGAGTTCCCGATCGAGCGCCTGCTCGGCGCGCTGCACGCCGCCGAGCACGGGCAGATCGCCGTCCTGCCGCTGCTGGCGATGTGCGATCGCTGGGACATCGGCGGCCTGTCCACGAACTTCCACCCGCAGACCGGCCGCCCGACGATCTTCATCTACGACGGGCACCCGGGGGGCGTCGGGATCACGCTGCGGGGGTTCCGCGAGTTCGAGACGCTCGTCGCCGACGCCCATCGCCTGATCGCGGAGTGCCGCTGCCGCGACGGCTGTCCCTCGTGCGTGCAGTCGCCGAAGTGCGGCAACCTCAACGAGCCGCTGGCCAAGGGCGGCGCGCGGGAGTTGATGGCGCGCATGCTCGAGCACTGAACCTGCGCAAGATCTCGTTCACGGGTTGGTGGTCGGGCTGCCGAGGCCGAACCCTGTCCACATGCGCGCCCTCCCCGGCAAGCGCGCGCTGGCAGTGCCCGTTGCTCTCGCCATGCTGACCGGCCTCCCCTCGAGCGCGGGGGCGCAGACCGGCGGCGTGGGGCCCGACCAGCCGTCAACCACCACGACCGCGTCCCCCGGCGGTCCGACCGGCGGCGTGCGCTACGGGCAGCACGGGCCGAAGCCGAAACCGAAGCCCAGGCCGGCGCGCGGGCCGCGCATCGTCTCGCTCTCCGTCAGTCCGGGCGTCGCCTACTCCGACGGCCCGCGCGCGCGGCTGCGCTTCGCCGTGCGTGGCGGGGTCCGGCCGGTGCGGGTCACCGTGCTCGTCGTCCGGCGGGGCACGACCCGGCCGGCGATCCGGCTCGAGCTCGGTGCCCAGCCCGTGGGACGTGCGGTCAGCGTTCGCTGGAGCCCCGGCTCCCTGCTTCGGGGCCGGTACGTGGTGCGGCTGCTGGCCCGCGACCGGCGAGGAACGCGGTCGCGGGTCGGGCGGACGTCCGCCGCGGCTTCGGTCACGGTGCACGACGCTCGGTTCCCCGTCGCCGGCGCGCACTCGTTCGGCACTGCGGACAACCGCTACGGCGCCCCGCGCACCGGCCACACCCACGCCGGCCAGGACATCCTGGCGGACGACGGCACCCCCCTCGTGGCGGTACGGGGCGGCACGGTCGTCTCGACCGGCTCCGGCGGCGCGGCCGGCTACTACGTCACGCTCCACGGCAACGGGACGGGCCGCGACTACTTCTACGCGCACCTCCGACCGGGCACGACCCTGGTGCACGAGGGCCAGCGCGTGTTCACGGGCCAGATGATCGGGCAGGTCGGCCACACCGGCGACGCGACCGGTCCCCACCTGCACTTCGAGATCTGGGAGGGCGGATGGTTCGCCGGCGGCCACACGATCGATCCGCTCCCCGACCTGCTGCGCTGGGACGCTTGGTCCTGAGGGCCGGCGCCAGCCGCGCTAGCATCGCGGACCCACCACGGCGAGATAGCTCAGCTGGTAGAGCACACGACTGAAAATCGTGGTGTCCCCGGTTCGAGTCCGGGTCTCGCCATCGTCGCGTAGAGATCGTGAAACAACTCCCGACCGTCAGTAACCCGGCCGCCCTTGAGCTCGAAGACGATGGCGCAGTCAACAGCCAGGTGCTCGCCGTCTCGCTCCCCGCTGTTGTGATGAATGCCAACTACGCGGCCGTCATCATCTGCAGTCGAGTCCCGCAACTCGGCACGGAAGGTCTGCTCAGGTGACGACGGTGCGCCCGCTGGGTGGCGCCGGTGCCTCGGGAACGCCCTGGGCGCCCCGCGACCCGTTCCCGTCCTCGCCCGGGGGCTCGCCACGGCGGGCCAGCCGCGAGGGCCACCACACGCGGCCGCCGAGGTCGAAGACGAGCGCCGGGACCAGCACCGAGCGCACCAGTAGCGCATCGAGCAGCACGCCGAACGCGATCACGAAGCCGATCTCGGTGAGGAAGACCAGGGGCAGGACTGCGAGGGTGCTGAACGTGCCCGCCAGGACGATGCCGGCCGAGGTGATGACCGCTCCGGTGACTGCGAGGCCGCGCAGCATTCCGTGCCGCGTTCCGTGCCGCTCCGACTCCTCGCGGACACGCGCCATCAGGAAGATGTTGTAGTCGACGCCGAGCGCCACGAGGAAGATGAAGGCCAGGAGCGGGAACGACGGATCGACGCCGGGAAACCCGAAGACGTGCTCGAAGGTGAACGCGCCGACCCCGAGCGACGCCGCGAAGGACAGGATCACCGAGCCGATCAGGAGCAGCGGAGCGGCCACGGCGCGAAGCAGCACGGCGAGGATCAGGAAGACCACGGCGAGCACGACCGGGATGATCAGCCTGGTGTCTCGTGCCGCGGATACGCGCTGGTCGTGCTCCTCCGCCGTCGGCCCGCCGATCAGCGTGCCGCTGCCGCCCGCCCGCTTGGCCACCCGCCGCAGGGCGGAGATGCGGTCGAAGGCCGATCGGCTGTACGGATCGCTCGCCAGCGCGAGCTGGAATCGCGCGCCGGGGCCGAGGGGAACGGTCCGGGCCTGGACCTGGGCGACGCCCGGCGCCCGGGCCAGGGCGGCGCGCACAGCTCCGACGCTCCTCGCGGCGGGCACGATGACGTCGACGGGTGCGTTGGCGCCCGCGGGGAAGCTGTTGTCCAGCAGTTGCTGGCCGCGCTTGGACTCCACGGTGTCGCGGAAGCTGTTTCCCTGCGTGAGCTTCGTCGAGAAGCTCGTCAGACCGAGGCATAGGATCAGCAGCACGGCGGTCGCGCCGACCCAGACGCGGCGCGGGCGGCGCATGACCCGCTCGCCCACCCGGCGCCATGCACCGTGCGTCTCGTCCGCGCCCTCGCCGCCCACCCGCGGCACGTACGGCCAGAACGCGCGCCGCCCGGCCACCAGCAGCAACGCGGGGAGCAGGGTCAGCATCGACACCATTGCGAAGAGGATGCCCATGGCGCCGATCGGCCCCAACCCCGAGGTGGCGTTGACCTCGGCCAGCGTGAGGCACAGTAGTCCGGCGGTGACGGTCAGCCCCGATGCCACGATCGCCGGGCCCGCGCGGCGCAGCGCGAGCGCCATTGCCTCGTGCTTGCTGTCGTGCCGGCGCAGCTCCTCGCGGTACCGCGCCACGAGCAGGAGCGCGTAGTCGGTGCCGGCGCCGAATACGAGCACGGGCAGGATGCCCGCGGACTGGCCGTTGACGGTCACGCCCGCCTCCGCGAGCCCGTAGCCGGCGGCTCGCGCCGCCACCTCCGCCAGGGCGACCGATAGGAGCGGGATCACCCAGAAGATCGGGCTGCGGTAGATCAGGATGAGCAGTACGAAGACGAGCAGCGCGGTGGCCAGCAGCAGTGTGCTGTTGATCCGGCCGAACACCTTGATCGCGTCGGTGGAGAAGCCCGCGGGACCCGATACCTCGACCTGCAGCCCGCCGCCGCGCGCCCGGTGGGTGAGGGTGCGGATCTTCGTGACGGCGCCCTCCAGCACGCTCGACTTGCCCCCGGCTCGGATCGGCACGACGAGCAGCGCCGCCGTGCCGTCGCGTGACAGCACCGGCGCCGAGACGCCGACGACCCCGCGCGGCGGGCGGGCGAGCAGCTCGGCGCGGTCGGCACCGACGGCCGCGCGCTGTGCGGCGGTGAGCCCGTCGGCGTGCCGGTACACGACGATCGCCGGGGTCTGCGTGCCCCGCTCATACCGCTTTATGGTGTCCAGCGCCCTGACTGACTCGGCCTTGCCGGGAAGGAAGGAGGCTGGCTCGTTCTTTTCGGCGCTCTCGAGCTTGCCCGCAACCGGCCCGGCGGCGGCCAGCACGACCAGCCAGATGCCGAGCACAACGAACTTGGCGCGCCGGCCCGCGGGAAGGACGATGAGTCTTGCGAGACGCGACATCGGATCGGGCTACCGGCCCCTCGAGCCGGCTAGGTCTTGGCGGCGCGCGTGGTGATCGTGACGAGCCCTTCCGATCATGTCACGGTCAGGCTGTGCGACAGGGTTGGCGCCGAGTGCAGCGATCAGTCGCTCGGCTTTCCGCTCGTTGAAGGCGCCGAGCTCGCGCGCGAGGATGCGGCCGCAGCGCTCGACCAGGATTACCGCGATCGTGCGGGTGTCGCGAAGACCGAGGTTGCGTACGACCTCCGGGACGTCGGTGTAGACGGTGATTGTGCGGGCACGGGCGGAGGGGGTGCCGACGCCGCGGGCCATGCCTCCGTCGATCAACCAGCGGGCCGGGGTGTAGGCGGCTGAGAGCACGGGCAGCTCGTAGACGGCGAGGTCTGGCCGGCGCTCCTCCAGGTCGACCAGCCATGGGAGCCACTTGTCGACGAGCGCTTGCTGCTCGCGGCGGAACGCGACGACGATGAAGCTGTACTGCTTGCGGAGGTCGCGGGGCAGCTCGTAACGATCACCGTCGAGGTTGCGTCCCGAGAGCGCCGGCAGCCCTCGGGGCTCCCGGGTGCCGAGCGTCTTGCGCAGGCCGTGGAGCGCTCGATTGCCGACACGGTTGAAGGCGAGTCCGAGGAGCGGATCGGCGATCCGCAGCGGCCCCTTCAGCGCGAGGTCGGCGTCGTAGGTGACCAGACTGCCCCCATCGGCCGGCTCGAAGGTGATCCTGTCGAGTGAGACGACGGTCGAGCCTTCGCCACGGAACGTGACGGCTCTCGGCGGCTCGTACTCGACGATCCGGTACGTGAGCTCGGTCGTCGGGCCGAGGAAATCGGCCACCAGCCGAAACTCGGTCCCCTCGCCGACCGGCGCGTCGCCCATGCGCTCCGCTTCGACGACGCCGGGGTCCCACTCCGCTGACGTCGAGAAATCGCTCAGGTAAGCGAACGCCTCGGCGGGGGGACGCGGCGTCTCGATGCTCGCGTTGTAATGGGCCATCGGGTCTCCTTATGCGTTCGAGTGGGCCGCAGCCGCGATCGGGTCTCGTGCCGGCCCGTGAGGCGCTCACATTCCCGCCACAGCCGCTCGCAGTCGCTGATCCCGCGCGCTGGGTGGCTACGGCTTGACCGCGACGGTTAGCGTTGCGACGCCGAAGGGCAGCCCGGCCTTGAAGACGCTCACGCCGAGGCCGCTGTTGAGGGCGGTTGCCGCCTGCGAGGTGAGCGTGAGCTTGATGTTGCTCGCGATGACGGTGCCGCTCGGTCCGCTGGCCCGCTTGAGCGCGGCGAGATCGAGGTTTAGGATCGGCACTCGCTGGCCGCCGGCGAGCGCGGTGAGCTGCTTCGTGGTCGTGTTGATGATGAAGCTGGTCAGCTGGACGCTCTTGCCGCTGTGGCTGAAGCTCAGCCCGCCGGTGTGATCGACGGTGCCGGCCAGCGAGGCGACGACGATCTGGCCGCCGCTGACCGGGAAGACCAAGCCGGTCTTCGCGCTGGCCGGGGCGATCGGGGTGACCGTGATGGCGTTCTGCTTAAGGACCTGGGCGGTCGCGGGGTTTACGACCACCGAAGTGCTGCGGCCCGCCACCGCGACAGGAGCCGACGCGGGCGTGGTCGTGGCCGGGGTGCTCGACGTCGTGGTGCTGCTGGAGCTACTGCTGCCGCAGGCCGCCACGCCGAGCGCGACGACCGCGAGCACCGGGAGGACGGATAGGCGCCGGAAAGTGCGAGGCATGAAGGGTCTCCTTGAATCGGGTGCTGCACTGTTTGTAGAGATACTGTACAGTTCTTGTCAAGGATGGGATGAGCGTTCCCGCCCTCCGGCTCATGCGCGATCTCCGGTACGCCGGGGCACCCGCGACGGCCTCCGCGAGACCCCGCGGCCGCGCCGCGGGACGCCATCCTGGGCAGCGGGTCCTAAGACGCCCGGCGCTCGGCCGCGAGGCGCTTCGCCGCCGCCACCGGGCCCTCGGCCAGCCAGGCGCAGCCCAGCGACTCGGCCAGCGACTCACTGGCCCCGGCGCCGGCGACGGCAAGCGGCCGCTCGCCGGCGATCTTCGACAGCTGGGCGGCCGCCCGGCGAAACCGCGAGCGCAGGACCGAGGAGACCACGACCAGCGACGGGTCGAGTTGGCTGGCGGCATCCGCGAGGCTCTCAGCCGGAGTGTCAGCGCCGAGATAGGCGATCCGCCAGCCGCGCGCGCGCAGGGCGAGCCCGAACATCAGCAGCGGGATTTCGTGCAGCTCTCCCGGCGCGCACGCAAGCAGCGCAAGCGGGCCGCCCCCGAGCTCCCAACCGCGCGACAGGCCCGCGAGCCGCGCCCGCAGCAGGTTGCTCGCGAAGTGCTCCTGGGCCACGCTCGCGTGGCCCAGCTTCCAGCGTTCGCCGAGGTCGTGCAGGTATGGGAGCACCACGTCTGCGAGCACGGTGTCGACCGCGAACGTGGCCAGTAGGCGGTCGAGCGCCGCATTCGCCTCGTCGGCGTCCAGCCGGTCGAGCCCCTCGCGCAAGCGCGCGGCGTCCCGCTCGAGCGGGCGCGCGTCCGGCGCGGCCGCGACGCCGGCCTCCTCGGCCAGCACGAGCCGCGCCGCCTCCGCGGCCGACAGGCCCTGGCTAAGGCGGTCCTGCATGCGCCGGACCCTGCGTTCGTCGGCTGCGGAGTAGAGGCGCAGGCCGCCGCCGGTTCGCGCTGGCCGCAGGAGCCCGTAGCGGCGCTCCCAGGCCCGCAGGAGCTCCGCCTTCACCCCGACCCGGCGCCCCAGCTCGCCGATGCGCAGGGTGTGCTCGACCTCGCTCGCCATGCCCTGAGTGTACGGACGCTGTACGTTTGCTGTACAGGTGCCTGGGTTCAGATCGCGTCTGAGCAGTGTCTGCGGTGGGTCCGTCGGCACAACCGCCGCTTCCAGAAAGCAATCGGGAACAGCGTCGGGATTTGATCAGCCTCTGTTGGGCGAGGTCGGCGCGAGGCTCATCACGAGACCGTCGCGAGCTCCTCGGGAGGAGCAGGAGGTCGGTGCGCCGCCGCTGCCCCGAGAGCTGTCGTGGGTTCGTGCCGGCGGCGGGGTTTAGGACGTCGAGGCCGCACCGCGGGTGATGCCTGCGCGGGCGCCCTGGCGCTGCCTTCAACGGCGTCGAGCCGGGCGGCGAGGGGCGCTGCGCCCTCTCGTCCGCAGCGGTTGACCGGCGACGTCTCCGAGTGGCTGAGCTGCTCACCCCACCCGGGGGGGCGCCGCCTCATCCTCGCCGCGCGCCCTGTGGAGCGCCTCCCTGAACGAGATCGGATTCACATCGAACAGCGCCGCCCCCGAGCTGTCGGTGACGGTGGTGGGTGTCGACAGGCCCTCAACGAGCGGGCGCGCGACGCCGGCGTCCACCGGGGTCACGAGCCCGATCCAGAGCGAGGACAACCAGGGCGTCAGCAACGGCACCGGCACCCGCGGGCGGCGCCGCACCCCGAGCGCATCCGCCATCAGGTCGAGCATCTCGCCGTAGGAGAGCACGTCGGGACCCGCGATCTGCACCTCGCGGCCCTCTGAGGCCGGGACGTCAGGCGCCGCCACCAAATAGGCGATCACGTCATCGATCCCGATCGCCTGCGTGGGCGTCTTGAGCCACTTGGGGCCGATCATCGCAGGGAGCCGCTGCACGAGGTAGCGCAGCGTGCGGTAGGACTCGCTGCCCTCCCCCACGATCATCCCGGCGCGGAAGTAGGTGAGTGGAGGCCCCAGCTCGGAGAGGATCTCGGCGGTCCGGCGGCGGCTGCGAAGGTGCGCCGACCCAGGGCGGTCGCCCAGCCCGCCCAGGTAGACCACCCGGGCGATTCCCTCTCGCTTCGCCATCTCGGCGAAGTTCTGTGCGCTCTGCCGCTCGCGTTGCTCGAAGTCGCCCCTGGCCCCACGCCCCATGGCGTGAATCAAGTAGTAGGCGACCTCGACTCCCTCTCCGGCCCCGCGCAGCGCCTGCGCATCAAGCACGTCGGCCTCATGCAGCTCAAAGCCACTGTCGGCCAGCTCCTGCGCCCGCGACCGGTCGCGCACGAGACAGCGCACCTCCCAGCCGCGATCGGCGAGCGCGGCGCAAAGCAGCCCACCCACGAACCCGGTGGCCCCAGTCACAAGTGCGCGCCGCGCCAAGCCCATGCTCCTCGTAGCTCCGAACTGCCCACCGGGGCATTATGCGGACGGGGGCCGTTATGAGCCGGCGAGCGCGCGGGTAGACAGCTGTCACTCGAGCGCGCTCTTCGCGACGCGGCCCTGCACGGTGCACACGCTCAGCGCAGACGGGGTCGCGCCAACGGCCCGCACGCCAGCACTCCGGATCGGTTGCGCGGTGGGCAATCAGCCCGGCCTCAATGAAGCCCAGCAGCTCACCGACGGGCCGGTGCGTCGGAACCAGGATATGCGTGACCGCGCCGGTGTCGGCTGGAGAAGGTCAGTCCCGACCGCGCGAAGGACAGCGATTCGCCCTCATGCCCCGAATCCCGCGCCGACCTTGACGACGACGTATACGAGCCCACCGGCCCCGAGTGCGCGGCGTACCCAGTTCACGCCGTCCGCCAGCTCCTCCCACGCCCACGCCGCGAGGCCGGCGTAGAACGCGGCGCGAGCGTAGGAGTGCGCGGGGTCGTCCGTCACCGCGGCCACGAGCCACCCGCCCAGCGCAACGATCAGCGGCGCATTCGGAAACTGCGCAAGCGGGAAGCTGGCGGGCCAGCCGCGCTGTCCGCGCCGCCAGCGGTTCCTCAGCGTGGCCCTGGTAGTCACCGGCGCGACCCTAGCGACTTCCGCCTCGGCGACGACTTCGCCCAAGTCCAGCGGACAGCCCGACCAGCAGCCTGCGGCGCGCTCACGCCGAACGGCCGGCTGCGGCTGGCCGACCGGCTGTTCGGGCTCGCCTTCCGCCGGATCGCCGACAAGGCGGTCGGCGCCCGCGGACGCGTCGCTCGGGCGCATCGGCCCGGGCAACGGATCGTTTGGCGCGGCAGCGGAATGCAGCGATCGAGCACCTCGATCCTGGCCTTCAAGACGATCACCGCAGGCGGGGCGGTGGCAGAATGGCGGTGTGCAGCGGGGTGGTGTTGATGAGTCCCGGATGGAGACCGTCCGTCGGCGGTTGCGCACGATCCCGTCGATCGTGCTGGGTCTCGTGTTGGTCACGGCGCTGTTGCCCGTGCTGCTCGTCGTCGGCCTGGTGGTCGATGCGGTGCGCCGGGTCGCGTTCGGTGTGCGGCCGACGGCCGCGCGGCTCGTCCTGTTCCTGTGGGTGTATCTCGCGGCCGAGGTCGGGGGCGTCGCCGCGCTGGGGGCGCTGTGGGTCGCGAGCCTGGGCGGCCGGCGCCGCGCCTGGCTGCTTGAGGTGACCTGGCGCTTTCAGCGACTGTGGGCCGGCGTGCTGCTTGGCGCGGTGCGCGTGTTGTTCGGCCTGCGGCTCGAGGTGGCGGGCGGCGATGCGGTGGCGCCGGGGCCGGTAATCGTGCTGATCCGCCACGCGAGCATCGTCGACAATCTGCTGCCGGCGCACATCGTCGCGCGTCCGCGCCGGATTCGCCTGCGCTACGTACTCAAGCGTGAGTTGCTCGCGGATCCGTGTCTCGATGTCGCCGGGCGATGGCTGCCGAACTATTTCGTGCGCCGCGGGACCGGCGAGGCGCAGGAGGTGGGTCGGGTGCGCGCGCTCGCGCATGGCCTGGGATCCGACGAGGGCGTGCTGATCTACCCGGAGGGGACCCGCTTTACGCCAGAGCGTCGCGCCCGCGCAATTGCGCGTATCGCCGAGCGCGATGCGCGTCTGGCCGCGCGGGCGCAGCGGATCCGGCATCTGCTGCCGCCGCGACTCGGGGGCGTGGGGGCTTTGCTCGACGGCGCACCCGATGCCGACGTCGTGGTGATCGCCCATCACGGCTTCGAGGGCCTGCGGCTGATCTCGGACGTCTGGCGTGGCGGGCTGGTCGGGCTCGTGGTCCGGGTCCGCGTAACGCGGGTGCCGCGATCCTCGGTGCCCGAGGCGAGCGCCGCGCGCGCGGACTGGCTCTACGACCTGTGGCAGGAGCTCGACGACTGGCTCGAGCAGCGGCCCATAGGCGCCGTGGCGCGGACGGCAGCGTGAGCACCGCGGGTCTGCTCGCAATCGAGGCGGGTATCGTGCTCGCGCTCGTCACGGCGCTGTGGGTTGTGAGCGTCGCGGTGCGCGACACCTCGATCGTCGACGTCTTCTGGGGCAGCGGCTTCGTCGTCGTCGCCTGGGCCGGCTTCGCGCTGGCGGACGGGAGTAGCGATCGTCGCCTGCTCCTGGCAGTGCTGGTGACGGTCTGGGGCCTGCGCCTGACCGTCTATCTCGCCCGCCGCAACCTGGGGAAGGGCGAGGATTACCGCTACGCAGAGATGCGCCGCCGCTACGGCGACCGCTGGCCGCTGCGCAGCCTGGTCGTCGTGTTCTGGCTGCAGGGCGCCCTGATGTGGGTCGTCTCCCTCCCGGTACAGGCCGCGATGACCGACCCCACGCCCCCCGGCCTCGGTACGCTCGACTGGGCCGGCGCCGCCCTGTGGGCCGTCGGGCTCGCGTTCGAGGCCCTCGGCGACCAGCAGCTCGCGCGGTTCAAGGCCGATCCGACGAACCGCGGGAAAGTCATGGACCGCGGGCTGTGGCACTACACCCGCCATCCGAACTACTTCGGCGACTTCTGCGTCTGGTGGGGAATCTGGCTCGTCGCGCTGGCCACCGGCAGCGCATGGTGGACCGCCATCGGCCCGGCGGTCATGTCCGTCCTGCTGATCCGGGTCAGCGGCGCCGCCCTGCTCGAGCGCTCGCTGACCCGGCGGCGCGAGGGCTACGCGGACTACATCGCCCGCACAAGCGCATTCTTCCCATGGCCCCCACGCCGCGGCTAAGCCGAAGCGTGAAGCCATGAACGCTCGGATGCCGTTGCGGATGCGGTCGCGGAGGGCCGGCTCGCCGTGCGAAGCGGGCGCCTCGGTTGGTCCTGAAGAGACGCTCGCTCCGGACTGCCATGAAGGAGGGCCTCCTCTGGTGACACGCTCCGGCTGTCACCGAGGAGCGAGTTCAAAGGAGGCCCGTCTTCAATGTTGCACGCTGGATTGGATCTGAGCCGCAGGAAGGTCGACGTGTGCCTGCTCTCCGATCAAGGAGAGCGCCTGGATCAGCTGGTCTCGCCGCCTGATGCCGACGCGCTGAGGGGCCTCGCGAGGCGGATCGAGGAGACTCATCGGGAGCCCGTGTGCGCGGTGGTCGAGTCGATGACCGGAGCTCGACTCGTCCACGACACGCTCGAGCAGGAAGGCTGGAACGTCGAGATCGCCGACGCCCAGAAGGTCAAGGGCCTCGCTCCGCTGGCCTGCAAGACCGACAAGATCGACTCCGAGGTCCTTGCCGTGCTCTCGCACCGCGACCTGGTGCCGGCGATCTGGTTGCCGGACCCGCGGGTCCGAGAGGAGCGCGAGCTGGCCCGTTTCCGGTTGCACCTGGTCAGGCACAAGTCGGCGCTGAAATGCCGGATCCACTCGACGTTGATCAACCTTCGGCAAGCCCTGCCCGGTCACTGACCTGTTCGGGGTCGAAGGCAGGCGGCTGCTTGCACGTCTGCAGGTGCCCGAGCCGTGGCGAGGCAACATCACCGCGAGCGTCGAGCTGATCGACGACCTCGAAGACCAGATCGCCGAGATCAACCGCCGCCTCAAAGCGGGCCACGCCGGCCACCCCTACATTCCGCTGCTGATGAGCGCACCGGGGATCGGCTGGGTGCTGGCCTTCACGATCGCCGCGCGAGATCGGCGAGATCGAGCGGTTTGCCTCCCCGCAGAAGCTCACCGGCTACACGGGTCTGTGCCCCCGCGTCAACCAGTCAGGAGACAAGGATCGCCGCGGGCCGCTGACCAAGCACGGCCCCACCTACCTGCGCTGGGCGATGCTCGAAGCGACCATGCACGCCCTCAAACACCCCGCCTACTCACAGCGCTACCAACGCAACAAGCGCCGGCTGGGAAAGCAACGCGGCGCCAAGGTCGCCCAGATCGACATCGCCCGCCGGCTCACCCACGCGATCTGGCACATGCTCTCCCGCAAACAGACAGTTCGCTCCCAGAGGCGCCGCTTTTCGTCTGGCGGCCTGACCGCCCCTTTTCGGACTTGCGCCCGAGAGCGAAGCATCCAATCTCGCCTGATCCTCCCGCCGAGGAGGCCATAGAGACATGAGCAGCGCTCCACACCCCCAACCGCGAGAGGACCCCAACCACGAACTACAGACCGCCACTTGACAGCCAGCCCTCCTTCATAGAGACGACAAGCGAGCGTCTCGGTCGCCGCCGAGCCCAGTCCCGGTCTGCAGACAGAGCGGCTGTCTCGGGCTCGATCTAGGTCGCCGCGAACTCAGGCTCCTGTGATTCGTCCGACGCGAACGCACTCTGCGCCACGACGAAGACACTGGGCACTTGCCGAAAAAGGCGATGACTCCGCGGTCATCGCCCGAATCCGCGGGGAAAGAATGGAATCTGCGGGGATCCGCCTCGCGAGGCCGATTTCGCGACACCACCTGTTTGCAGGGGTTTCCGCCCGGTTCGAGGGTTTGGAGCGACTGTCTGAAAATCGTGGTGTCCCCGGTTCGAGTCCGGGTCTCGCCATCCATTCCCGCGCATTAGGTCTCTCACGTACCCTCCGTGTGAGGTATGCCTCTCGCGAAAGGACGCACGTTTCAACTGCGGTGGTTTGGCGCCGCGGTTGCCGGGCTCGGCCTGTTGTTCGCGGAGGCGGGGCTGGCGTCGGCCGCCGCGGCTGCGCCCGGGATCGCATGGCGTCCGTGCGCCGACCCTGCGCAGAAGGGTTTCGACTGCGCGACTGTGCGGGTCCCATTGGACTACGGACGCCCTCGCGGGGCGAAGATCCGCCTTGCGGTGATTCGGCATCGGGCAAGCGATCGGGCACGGCGCGTCGGCGTGCTGTTCTACGACCCCGGTGGTCCCGGGGTGTCGGGCGTCAAGTTCTTTCCCCCACTCGTGGACACGGCCTTCGCGAGCGCTCTGCGCGCCCGTTTCGACCTCGTCAGCTGGGATCCGCGAGGGGTTGGGGCGAGCACCGCTGTTCAGTGCTTCGCTTCCGAGCGGGACGAGAGCAGCTTCTTTGCCGGCGCTCCCACCAGATCGAACGGCGGCTTCCCGGTCGGGCGGGCTGAGATGTCCACGTGGATCGAGCGCTATCGGGACCTCGGCCGCCGGTGCGAGCAACGCAACGGCCGCCTGCTGCGGTACGTGTCCACGGCCGATACCGCCAGGGACCTGGACCTGCTGCGCCGCGGCACGGGCGAGCGGGCGCTCAACTACATCGGGACCTCCTACGGGACCTTCCTGGGTGCCGTCTACGCGAACCTGTTTCCTGGTCGCGTGCGCGCGATGGCCCTGGACGGCGACCTCGATCCGAGCGCGTGGGTGAACCGGCAGCAGTCGGGCCGGGGCGGCGTGTTCCTGAGCACGGGGCTGCGGCAGCGTGCGGACGAGAGCACGGCAAAGACGCTGCGCGCCTTCCTCGATCTGTGCGGGCGGACGGACACCGCGCACTGCGCGTTCTCCGCCGGGAGCCCGCCTGCCACGCGAGCCAAGTTCGCCGAGCTGCTGCGGCGCGCGCCACTGCACGCGCGGGGCGAAGCGACGAGCTATGCCGACGTGGTGTCGCGAACGGTGGTCGCGCTCTACAGCCGGTTCCAGTGGGGCGCACGAGCACGGGTGCTTCAGGACTTGTGGGCGAACGGGGCGACGGGCCGCGCGTCGCGCGCGCCCGCAGGCGCGGGCGCGGCGGCGCACCACCGCTACGCAGGCGAGGAGCAGGAGCTGGCGATCGCGTGCGGCGAGACCCCGAACCCGTCGACGAGCGCCTTCCCCATGGTGGACGCCCTGGCCCAGCGTCGCAGCGGGGTGGTCGGACCGTACTGGGCTTGGGACTACGAACCCTGTGCGTCGTGGCCGGTGCGAAGCGCTCACCGCTACGCCGGCCCGTGGAACCGCCGGACCGCCAAGCCCGTGCTCGTCATCGGCACCACCTTCGATCCGGCCACACGCTACGAGGGCGCCGTGGCCATGGCGAGACAGCTGGCCAGGGCCCGCCTGCTCACGGTGGACGGCTACGGGCACACCGCCCTGCTGAATCTCAGCGCGTGCGTGAACCGCTACGAGAGCGGCTATTTCATCAACGGCGCCCTGCCCCCCAGAGGGGCCAGGTGCCGACAGGACGCGCGGCCGTTCGACAGCTGAGGAACATGGCGTCGCGGCGGCCAAACCAAGACGAATGTGGCATACACGAGAAACCCCAGCGTTAGGGAGCGTTCCGAGTGGGGGCGCCGGTTTCGGACCACGGACCTCTCGCCTGAAAAGGCGATGAGACCGCGGTCATCGCCCGAATCGCCAGGGAAAGAATGGAATCTGCGGGGATCCGCGCCCGCCAGCCCACTGCTGGACCCCCCGGTTTGCAAGCCTTTCCGCCGGGTTAGAGGGTTTCGAGCGAACGTCTGAAAATCGTGGTGTCCCCGGTTCGAGTCCGGGTCTCGCCATTCAATTCGAACCGGCTTGGCGTGCACCTGGCTTTGACGCAGAAGCGCTTGCGCACGACGCAGGCAAGCCGAGTGTGTTTGACCGCAACTCGGGGTAATGCGAAGCTCCGCCCGACCACAAGCCGCCGGGCGCCGTAGGGCATTGGGTCGGCGACACGGCCCCGGCAAGAAACCAGAGGAGCCCGATGCCCCAACCACTCGCGCCCGGAGCGCGCCGCAGTGAACCAGAATGTGTCGCTGCCCAGCCGGGTGACCGTGGTGGCGATCATGGCCGCGCTGATTGTCGGATTGGCTGCCGCAGGGTGCGGCAGCAGCAGTAGCAGCGGCAAGAGCATCAGCAGCACGGCAACCACCGCGCTCACCAAGACCGAGTTCCTGGCGAAGGCCAACGCCATCTGCACGACTGGCAATAACCAGATTGCGGCGGCGAACGCAAACCTCGGCAAGAACTCCAGCCACGCGCAGGTTGTAGCGGTTGTGAAGACCACCACCGTCCCTTCCATTCAGGCTCAGATCGACGGGATACGCGCCGTGGGCGCGCCGTCAGGAGAACCAGGCCACCGTGACGAACCTGCTCAACCTGGCCCAGGCAGACCTGAACAAGGTCAAGAGCAACCCAGCCCTGCTGGCTACGGGCGGCACCAGCCCGTTCGCGGACTTCGCAAAGGTCGCCCACCCCTACGGGCTCAAGGCCTGCGCCTCGAGCAGCTAGTTCGAGGCTCGAGCGTCAGTCTCGGGGGTCGCCGCCCTCGGCCTCTGAGGCTGACCGGGCCGCGGCGAGACGCGGCGTGGAGGCTACGCTGGGGGCGTGAAGGTCGCCTACATCTTCTCCACCTCCGGGCACACGGCGAGCTACAAGCTCGGCAAGATGATTCTGCCGCAGCTCGAGCAGGGAAACCACGGGGTGGAGGTCGTCGGGATGTTCTTCTTCGACGACAACACCTACGTGCTGCGCGCGGGCGATCCGCTCGGCGAGCGCCTCGCCGAGGTTGCCGAGGAGCAGGGGATCATGCTGATGCTCTGTGACCGGTGCGCGATCGAGCGCTCGCTCGCGGAGGGTGAGCCGGGCGACTGCCGTCCCAGCGGCACGGTCGCGGGAGTGCGGGTCGGCTGCTTTCCGGACCTCTACGGGGCGCTGTCGGGAAACCCGCCGGACCAAGTGATCACGCTGTAGCTGCGAAGCGCAAGGCGGTCTCAGGGTTCGGTCGAGCCCGCTAAGCGACCGGCTCGCTGCCGACCACCGAGGCGAGCTGAATGTCGGTGGGCTCGGCGCAGCAGAACCATGCCTCGGTGAGCCGCGGGCGCGGCTCGACGTCGCCAAGGTCGGCGGGGTCGGCTGAATGTCCCGCGGCATCGGCCACCGCCCGATACAGGGTCCGAAACGTCGACACGCTGTCGACCTCCGCCGCGACATCGGCCTCGACGATTTCGGCGAGCTCGGCATGGAGGCGATCCAGCTGCGGATCCCCGGCTTGCCAGTCATACGTGAGGCGGTCGCGATCGTAGTCCTGCAGGTGCGGTGTGATCTCGGGGCGATCGAGCAGCAGCGAGCCCTTGGGCACGAGCAGACGGATCGTGTACTGGATCGGATCCACGTTCCCCACCATCTCGTTGGCAATCACGAAATCGAGGATCTCGAGGATGTCCTGCGGTGTCGCCCAGGGCGTGAACGGCAACCACGACGGGCGGATCTCGATCCCATGCTCGCGCAGCAAGGCCACCGCCTGGGCGGCCTCGTCGGCGGTGTGACCCTTGTCGAGATAGGCGAGGATGTCGGCGTTGAGCGACTCGAACGCCGAGACCACGAAGAGGCACCCGTTTTCGCTGAGCTCGGGCCAGACCTGACGATGCTCGAGGATGTGCTCGACCTTGGTCGTGCAGTCGAAGGTGACCTCGGGAAAGTGGCGGTGAAGCTCGCGGGCCACTTGCAGGGAATGCTTGACGCCGTTTAGGAAGTCCGGGTCGCCGAAAGTGATATGCCGTGCCCCTGCCGCCACCAACTGGGCGATATCCGCCATCACCACGGAGCTCGCGACGATCCGGATCCGGCCGTCGTAGGCGACGGGCACCGGGCAGTGCCGGCACTTGTGCACGCAGCCGTGGCTGGCCTCGACGTACCCCGCGAGCTGCTCCTCGCCATCGCGCTCCAACCGCGCATAGCGCTTGAGGGGCGGCAGCTGCCCTCGGCTCGGGGTGTGAAACTCGTGGCGCCCCAGGTCAATCGAGCTGGTTGCCGGTCGCAGCGCCGGCGAGTCGCCGCGCGCCTCAACCCACTCCACCAGCTCCGACTCGTACTCGCCGGCGATCAGCCGGTCGACCAGTCCACCGATCGTCGGGTCGTCACTGACTGCGGCGTAGAGACCGTAGAAACAGATCGGCAACCGCGGCCGGATCGCTCGAATTTGCTCGCCGGCGCCAATCGCCAGTCGCATCGCGGTGTGCATCGGAACGGAGACGCCGACGGCCTCGGCCCAGTCAATCTTGTCTCGATCAAGCTGCTCGACGGACAGATCGATGCACCGAACCCGATGCCCGGCGGCCTCCAGGGCGGCCGCCGGCGAGGCCAGGTGCAACGGCTGATGACCAAGCTCGTAGGTGGAGATCAGCAGGACCCGCACAGCGCCAGGATAGCTTTCGCTTCGCTTCACTCCGACGGCTCGCCGATCACGATCTCGAGCTGGCCATGGGCGGTGCGCAGCGTCCACTCGACCTGCTCGGGCGTCTCGCCCCGGGCGAAGAGGAAGCCGAGATAGCGGTCGGCCTCGGGCAGCGCCCGCACCGCCTTGCCGCGCGCGATCGAGATCTCAAGCCCGGTCACGCCGGGCACCGCCCGTGCCTCGGCCTGCCCGCGCACCTCCTTCAGCACGCCCGCCTTCGGGATCGGGAGCATCATCACCCCGGAGGCGGCGGCCTCGCGGCCCAGGTCGTCGAGCGGCAGCCCGAGGGCGTGGCGCAGGATGAGCTCCTCGAGGCTCACGCCCATCCCGAAGCGCAGCGAGCGCGAGCACAGCCCGCCGATCGAGCGCGCGCCGAGCTCGAGCATCCACACGCGATTCCCGTCGATCCGCAGCTCGGCGTGTATCGGCCCCTCGACCAGGCCGAGCGCGGCGGCCGCCTCGGCCGTGTGCAGGCTGACGGCCTCGAGGGTGTCGGCGGGCAGGCGCGACGGGGTCACGTAGATGGTCTCCTCGAAGTAAGGGCCCTCGAGGGGATCCGGCTTGTCGAACACCGCCAGGATCTCGAGGGCGCCGCCGCGCAAGAGGCCCTCGACGGCCACCTCCGCGCCCGGGACGTAGCGCTCGACCAGCAGCGGCGCGTGCGGGTCCTCGCCGGCCTCGGCGAGGATCGCCCTGACTCGCTCGGCCGCGGCGTCGGCCGCCGGCGGATCGTCGGCGCGGATCACGCCGCGGCTAGCCGACAGCGAGACCGCCTTGACCACGCAGGGAAGGCCGACCTCGCCGGCGAGCTGCGCCACGTCCGCGTCGGGCCCGGCGACCCGGTAGTCGGGCTGGCGCAGGCCGGCGGCCGTGAAGATTCCACGCATCACGGTCTTGTCCCTGGTCGCCGCGACCGCCTCGGGCGGGTTGTGCGCGAGCCCCAAGCGCGCGGCGGCCAGCGCGGCCACGAGCACCCCTTGCTCGTCGGTGGCGACCACCGCGTCGAGCGGCTTCTCCTGCGCCCGGGTGACGATCGCATCGGCGGCGGCCTCGGGCCGCCTCAGGTCTACGACCAGCGCCCGGTCTCCCATCGTCCCCGACATCGCCTGCCGGCGCTCGGAGGCGACCACCACCTCGGCGTCCAGCGCCCGCGACGCGGCGAGGAAGTCGCTCGCGCGGTAGGTGGCTGTGGGCAGCAGCAGAAGAACGCGGGGCATGGGCGTATCGTAGGTAGCGGGGGACCGGCGCCACCGGCGAACGACCAGCCATACGGGATATCAGATGACCGCCGAAGACACAGCCGAGCTGACGCTCGCGATCACCGAGCAGGCGATCGAGAAGGTCAGGGGGTTCCTCGCGCAGTCCGAGGATCCCGAGAGCCAGGCGCTGTGGGTGAAGGTGAGCGGCGTCTCGGACGGCGAGTACGTCTACAAGATCTCCCTCAACGCATTGCATGTTGCGCGCCGGGACGACGTGGTGCAGCGCCACGGAGACCTGGCGATCGTGGTGCCGGAGTCGAGCGTCGAGAAGCTGCGAGGCGCCACCATCGACTGGTCGGAAGGTCTCGCGCAGAGCGGCCTCGCCCTCGTGAACCCGAACAAGCCGCCGGCTCCGGCGGAGCTGCCGATGATGAGCCCGCCGATGGCGCCACCCGCGAGCCCGCCCATCGACGCTCCTCCGCCCGCCGACCTCAGCGGCGACGTCGCCCAGCGGGTCATCCAGGTGATCGACCGGCAGGTCAACCCGGCCATCGCCGCGCACGGCGGGCATGCGGAGCTGGTCGCGGTCGAGGAGGACACCGCCTACTTGCGCCTGGGCGGCGGCTGC
>CAVRZD010000003.1:0-9185 GCA_963725645.1 uncultured Actinomycetes bacterium | reverse complement strand
AGCCCAGCCGCTCGGTGAGTGAGCCCAGCCAGCCGCCGGCCTGCACGCTTGAGAGCTGGCCGGAGTCGCCGATCGCGATGACCTTCACCCCGGCGGCGCGCGCGTGCGCCATGACGCGCGCGGTCTCGCGGGTGCTCGCCATCCCAGCCTCGTCGAGGATCAACACCACCGGACCGTTGCCGAAAGCCGTGGTCGTCGGCGTCGAGGTCGAGCGCCAAGCGCGTGAGCGTCCACGCCTGCGGGATGCCCGCCTGCTCGGTCAGCTCCCGCACGGCTCGCCCGGTCGGCGCCGCCCCGAGAACACGGAAGCCGCCGGCCGTGTAGGCCTGGGCCAGCAGGCCGGCGGTGAACGTCTTGCCCGTCCCGGCCAGCGCCTCGACCGTCTCGACGCCGTGACCGCTCGAGGTCAGGCCACGGATCACCCGGGCCTGCTCGGCCGTCGGCGCGAGCGGCGCGTTGGCCAGCACCGCGTCGACCAGCGCGCTGTCGAGCCTGCCCGTGCCTTCGCCACGACGTGCCTGCGCGCCCTGCACGATCGCCTGCTCGTGGGCGAGCAGATCGCTCGTCGTGAACCGCCGCTCGTGAGACCGGCGGCACGGTGCACGTCGTCGCGCGTGAGGAACTCCGCCGCGGCGCGCTCGACCGCCGTCGGCCGGCTGCCCCCTGCCCGTGAGCGGCCGCCCACGCCATCACCGCCTCGCGCTTGCGCGAACGTGTTCTGCTTCTCGGTCAGCCCCGCCGCCCCGGCGAGCTCGCCGCTCACCCGCGTCGCGATCCGGAACCTCGGGCGCCCTGCGCCGGTCCGACGCACGAGCGCGTCGAGCTCGCGCGCGCCGAGGCCGTGCTCGGCCGCCCGGGCGCGCACGACGTCACGCCACGGCGCGGTGTCGATCCCGTAGCGCTTGCGCCCGCGCGTGTCGTGCGCGATCGCCTCACGCCCGCCATCCCCCACCTGCACGCCCGCCGCCACGAGCTCGCGCTCGCGCTCCTCGATCTGACGACGGCGCGTGGAGAACTCCCGCAACACCTCCGGCGACGAGCTGCTCGATCTCGGCCATCCCGTTGCGCACCGGCCCCCACCGCACCCACGGCAGCCGCTCACGGACCGCCGCGCGCAGGTGCGCCTGGTAGAGGAAGCCGGCCGCCTTGGCGTGCTGATAGATCGGCGTGGCATCAAGCGCCGTCCAGCGTCCATCGGCGCCGCGCGCCATGTTCGCCGCCACCACATGGGTATGCAGCTGCGGGTCCTCGGCGCGACTCATCCGATGGCGATAGGCCGCCGCCACGAACCCCTCCCCTACCTCACGCCGCACTCCGCCGCGGCCGCGACGCACCCGACACGCCTCACGCTCCAGATAACCCACCGCCGCGTCGACCGCCGACTCGTGCGCCTCGACCAGCGCCCCGGCCAGCTCCGGCTCGCCGATCGCGAACAGCACGCTCACCGACTTGGGCGCCGAGAACGTCAGGTCGAACGCCGCCACCTTCGAGCGCCCACCGACGCGCTTGAGGCGCTCGCCGGTGCCGGGGTCGCGACCGTCCATGAGCGCCATGAAGCCGTCGTCGTCAACCCGGCCGCCGAGCCGGAGGGTCTCGGCCCCGCGCACCGGTCCAGCGGCCCGGGGACTCGCCGCGGCCGGAGTAGTAGTCATCGCGGCCCTGCGCGACCTGGCGCTCGTAGTAGCGCGACTGCTCGACCGTCAACTTGCCGATCGACAACACGGCGGTGCGCTCCTGCCTAGGCCGCGCGCCCGGAGGACCGAGCAGCCACATCGCGGTCAATAGCGGTTCTAACCGCCTCATACGGCTACAAACTACCGCGAACGCACCCGTTGGTGCAAATGTGTGGGGCGGCTTTGGGCGCCTCTGAACTCGTGACTGCTTCGGGTCGTCGTGCCGTCGGCGCGCGTCGGCCGCGGATCAAGACGGCGCCGGCGACGCGTTCGCGTCGACTGCGACGTCTAGCTCGCTGGTGAGGTCGCGGCCATGATCTGGCTTCGTTCCCTAGTCGTGGTCGGGTCTTTCCGGGCCGGCGGTGAATCGGGGTTCGGGGCTGTCGTCGATCGCTTTTGCCTCGAGCAGGGTGAGCCCGAGGTCCGACACGCGCCGCAGGAGCCCCTGGAGCTCGGCTTGGTCGCGCACGGTGCCCGTCAGCGCGGTGCTGCCGTCGGCTCGCGTGAGCGTCATGCCGTGGAAGGCGAGCGCGAGGTCATCGCTGAGCTCTCCCTCGACGATCAGCCGATAGGTCCGGTCAGCCACGTCTCCGACGATGGCACCGCTCGCCGAGCGCTCGCGAGAATCGCGGGTCGATCACCCGGGTGATTCGGTTTGCTCCAGCAGGCCGAGTTCGGTGGCGCGGGCGATCGCGTCGGTCCGGGAGTGCACCCCGAGCTTGTGGTAGAGCGCGCGCCTGTGCGAGCGGATCGTGTTCGGGGACAGGAAGAGGCGCTCCCCGATCTCACGGGTGGAGAGGTCGGTGGCCAGGAGCCGCAGCACGGCGAGCTCGGCCTCGCTCGGCGGCTCGAGCAGCTCTCCGCTGAACGAGCGGCCTCTCGCCGCCTCGAGCTCTCGCTGCACCTCGTCGGCGAGCGCGGGCACGGGTCCGCTGTCGACGAGCTCGTCGAGCGCCTGGCGCGCGGAGCGCAGCGTCTCCGCGGCTGCGTCGAGACGGCCGCGGCGCAGGCGAACGCGCGCGAGGCAGGACGAGCAGCCACGCGTGGTGCAGCGTCGCCACCTCGTCGCGGAAGAAGCGCTCCGCAGAGGCGAGATCGCGCTCCGCCTCGACGAGGCTTCCCTCGGCAGCCAGCACCGAGCCGAGGGCGGCGGACGCGTTGGCCCCGAGCCAGCTCCGGCTCGTGCCGATCCGGCCCACCGCCGCCTTCGCCTTCTCGGCGTGGCCTCGTGCGGCGGCCAGCCGTCCACGCTCGATCGCGACCAGGGCGAGCGTCGAGCGTGCGACCACCAGGCTCGGGACGTGCCGCTCGATCGCCGGATGCTCGAGGGTCCGCACCGCCACCGCCCACGCCTCGTCGAGCTCGCCGGCGAAGAACAGGGCGCGGGCGTAGGCGGCCAGAGCTCCCGTGAGGATCTCTTCCGCGCCGGCCTCCGCGAGCGCGACCGCACGCCGGCCGTCGAGCACCGCCTGCCCCACGCCGCCGTCGATCGTGAGCGCGCGCACCAGCCGCGCCGCCGTCTCGACGTAGGCGGCTCGTCGGGTCGCTCCTGCACGGGCCGCGTCGGCGAGCTGCAGCAACCGGCGCTGCTCGATCGTGCTCCCGCCGACCAGCACCGTGGCCGTCGCGGCCGCCACCGCAAGCTCCGGATGCTCGACGATGCCGGTCGTCCGGCAGCGTCCGAACCCAGCGCAGCAGCGTCCGGCTGGCGCCGCCTCTGATCAGAGGCAGGTGATACTCGACCAGGAGCTGCGCGACGAGCTCGTGATCGCCGGCTGCGGCCGCGTGCTCGACCGCTTCGACCGGCAACCCTCGCGATCTGAGCCACTCGGCGGCTCGTCGATGAATCCGCATCGGCGCGCCCGGCTCGAGCGCGGCGAGCTGAGCCCTCGCGTATTCGGCGAACAGCGAGTGGATGCGGAACCAGCCGCCTCGCTCCAGCCTCGAGACGAAGAGGTTCGAGCGCTCGAGCTCGGCGAGCCGGGCCGCCGAATCGCGTGCGCTCGAGCACGCCGTCGCAGAGTTCCGCGGTGAACTCGCCGAGGACCGCGACGCCGTGCAGAAACGCGAGCTGGTCCTCGTCGAGCGCCGCGAGAACCTCGCTGCTCAGGTAGTCGGCCACGAAACGGTGGTCTCCGCCGAACGCCCGCACGGCCCGCGCCGGATCGTCGACGGTCCGCAGCCACAGCCAGGCGAGCACGAGCGCCGCGGGCCAGCCCTCGGTGCGCTCGACGAGCACGTCGATCTCCTCCGCGCCGAGCTCGAGATGACCGAGAACCACGAGCAGCTCGTGCGCCTCGGCGGTGGTGAACGCGAGATCGGCTCCACGCACCTCGGCGAGCGCACCGGCGGCGCGCAGCCGCGCGAGCCTGAGCGCCGGATCGACGCGCGTGACGAGCACGACGTGCGCGTTCGGAGGAAGGTGCGCGAGGGCGTAGTCGATCGACGACAGGCACTCCCGGCTGGTCACCGCGTGCAGGTCGTCGAGCACGACGACCAGCTCGCCCTCCAGCGCGCGCGGCGCCGTTCATGAGCTCGTCGACCGCGACCTCGACGGGGCTGCCCGCCACGCCGAGCCGCCGCAGCGCGCCCCGCCCGAGCCCCGGCCGCACCCGATCGACCGCCGTCGCGACGTACCGCCACAGCAGCACCGGATCGTTGTCGCCGGCGTCGAGCGTGACCCAGGCCAGCGCCGCGTCGAGGCTCGCGCACCAGGCGCGCACCGCGGTCGTCTTGCCGTAGCCGGCAGGAGCCGCGACGAGCGTCAGCGACGCGTCGCGGCCGGCGTCGAGCGCCCGGCGAACCCGCGGCCGGTCGACCACGCGGTGACGCGACGCTCGGCACCGCGAGCTTGGCCTCGACGAGCGGGGGAGGCGTGTCGGTACCCGATTCGTGCCTGGAGTTCGCTTCCATCGCTGCGTCCTAGCCTCGCAGCACGAGCCCCCGGCGGCTACCCGCGCGGGCGTCGCGGCGTTGGCTTCGCGATGATGATCAGGGTGAAGCAAACGCTTCGCGGTGGGGGCCAGTGCCGGCCCTGGCGTCAGGCGGCGCGGATACCCCACGCACACGTGAGCGACTGGCCCGGCGCGAGCGTCCACAGCCCGTCGCCGGTACGGAAGGCGTCGGGTGCGCAGGTCATCGGCTCGACGGCCAGCGAGCGCCGCCGGCGCTCGGGCTGCGACAGCGTGTCGCCGGTGAAGAGCATGAGGTAGCGGTGGTGCTCGTCGAGCCAGAGGTCGATGCCGGCGCCGTCGGGCGCCCGCAGGCGGACGGCGGCGCGCCCGTGGTCGTCGCGGGCGAGGTCGCCGAAGGCGGTGTCGAGCTGCGTCGCGCCGAGCGGTCGCGGCGTCGCGAAGTCGTAGGCCGTTCCGGCTACCGGCGCGCGCTCGCCGGTCGGGATCCCGCGCTCGTCGGTCACCAGCCGGGTGCCGGCCTGCACCTGCAGGACGGTGTCGTCGATCCGCGGCGTGCCGACCGTCAGGTAAGGGTGAAAGCCGGCGCCGAAGGGCAGGTCGGCGTCGCCGATGTTGCGGCCGGTGGTGCGGACGGTCAGCCCGTGTGCGTCGAGGATGTGCTCGACCTCGATCTCGAGCGCGAACGGGTAGCCGGGTTGCGGCGGCACGAACAGTCGCAGGCGGGCGCGGTCGGGCGCCACCTCGGCGATCTCCCACGGCGCGAAGCGCGCGAGGCCGTGGATCGCGTTGCCGTTGCTCGGGCTCGGTCAGCGGCAGCTGGAGTTCGCGGCCGGCGAACCGGTAGCGGCCGTCGCGCAGCCGGTTGGGCCACGGCACGAGCGCCTGGCCCTGTCCGCCGAGTTCGGGCTCGCCGGGCCCCACGCCGTCGAGGACGTCGCGCCCGCCGAGTCGCAGGACGCGGACGACGCGCCGACCTCGGTGACGACGGCGCTCGCGCCGCCGGCGCGGAGCTCGATCTGCCGGCCCGTGGCCGGGACCGGAACGGCGCGGCCGGTCACGCGGGGCCGGGGGGCGCTGCGCCGGCGGCGTACTCCTGCATCGGGACGTCTCCGGCGGACCACGCCGCCATCACGGGGTCGATGATGCGCCAGGCCTCCTCGGCCTCGTCGCCGCGGATGAACAGCATCGGGTCGCCGCGGAGCATCTCCTGGATCAGGTGGGCGTAGGCCGTGAACCGCGGCGCGGTCGAGCGCGCCTCGAGCTGTCGGGTCTCGGCGGTTCGCTCGGGACCGTTGAGCGTGGTGGTCAGCCGCACGTACGGTTCCATGAGACCGATCCGGAGCACGTTGGGCTCGACGCCGGGCCACTGGTCGGTCAGGTACCGGGGCAGCGGGCGGAAGTGGATCGCGATCTCGGCGGAGTTCGTCTCGAGCGCCTTGCCGGAGCGCAGGGTGAACGGGACGCCATCCCAGCGGGGGCTGTTCAGGCCGAGGGTCAGGGACGCGTAGGTCTCGGTGTTGCGGCTGGGGTCGACGCCGGGCTCGTCGACGTAGGAGGGCACCTGCCGGGAGCCGATCGTGCCCGCGGTGTAGCGGGCGCGGATCGTGTCGCTGCGCATCCGCTCCGCCGACGGCGTGGCGACCGCCCGCAGCGCCTCGACGCGCACCGAGCGGAACGAGTCGGCGTCGAGCCTGGCCGGCTGCTCCATGAGGACCAGGGCCATCGCCTCCATGAGGTGGTTCTGGATCATGTCCTTCATGGCGCCCGCGCGGTCGTAGTAGGAGGCGCGGCCCTCGAGCGTCAGGCTCTCCAGCCAGCTGATGTCCACGCGCTCGACGTGCACCGCGTTGAGGATCGGCTCGAACACGCGGTTGAGGAACCGCAGCGTGACGACCCGGCGGACGAGCTCGCTGGAGAGGAAGTGGTCGATCCGGAAGATCGTCGGCGCGGGCAGCTGGATCCGCAGGATCTCGTTGAGCTCGTGCGCCGAGGCCAGATCGGTGCCGAAGGGCTTCTCGATCGCCACCGCGTCCGCGGCGCCCAGCGTCGTCGTCGCCAGCGCGGGCAGCACCTTCGTCAGCAGGCTCGGCGGCAGCGCGAGGTAGACGAGCGTGTCCGGATGATCGTCGCCGATCACGCGGCCGACGTCCTCGGGCTGCGTGACGTCGCCGGGCTGGAAGCTGAGCATCCTCACGACGGCGTCGCGCGTGGCGGGCGTCACGGTCGCGTGCTCCTCCAGCTTGCCGGCGATGTGCTCGCGGAAGTCGTCGGTCGACCAGTCGGTGAGGTCGGACCCGACGATGCGTCAACCCCGGTGGCAGCAGCTCGGCCTCGGCCAGCTGGGCGACCGCCGGCAGCAGCAGGCGGCTGGTCAGATCACCGGAGGCTCCGAACAGGACCATGCGCTCGATCATGTGGTGACCGCCTTTCTCGGCTCGTCGTGGGAGGCACTCGCAGCGCGGTGACGGGCGGCCCGTCACCCCGGGACGGCAACGGAAGATCGCCCCGGCCAGCGGCTCGTCGGCGCGCTGCTCGCAGTCGACCCACGAGGTCGTGATGTAGAGGTCGCCGCCGTCGCGGCCGCCGAAGGCGACGGAGGTGGGGTTCGACGTCGGCAGCCCGATGACGCCGTCGAGCGTGCCGCCGGCGCTGTACCGGCGGACGGCGGCGGCCCGTCCGAGGGCGACCCAGAGGCCGCCCTCGTCGTCGACGGTCATGCCGTCCGGCCAGATCTGCTCATCGGTCAGGTCGAGGAAGCGCCGGCGACCGGAGAGCTCTCCGGTCCCCGGGTCCATGTCGAAGACGTCGACGACGCAGAGCGCCGTGTCGGCGAGGTACAGGCGCGCTCGCGCCGGGTCGAACGCGGGGCCGTTGGAGATCGTCAGGCCCTCGACCACACGGGTCACCCCGCCACCGTCGACCCGGTACAGCGCGGCGTTCCGCGGCCGCTTGTCGTAGGCCATCGTGCCGACCCAGGCCCGTCCGCGATCGTCGACCTTGACGTCGTTGGCGCGATTCTCGGGCCTGTCCTGCTCGATCGGAACGCATCAGGTCCAGCCTGCCCGTGTCGCGGTCGAGCACCGCCAGGCCCTCCGGGCTTGCCACCACCGGCTCCCCGGTCGCGCTCAGGATCACGCCTCCCGGCTGGCCGGCGCGTCTCCCAGGAGTCGACGTCGCCCGACTCCGGGTCCAGGCAGTGGACGCGCTCTCCGGCGATGTTCACCCACCACAGGCGCGCGGTGGCTGCGTCCCAGTGCGGGCCCTCCGCGTGCCCTTCCTGGGCACCGACGACGACCTCGACGGTGGCGTCAGACATGCTCGAGCGCACCGGCGCGCTGGGCCAGCTCGTCCTCGGCGTGGGCCACGACCGGCATGCCGCCCTTGCCGACCTCGAGCGGCGTGCGGTGGAAGCCGTGGTAGATCATCATCCCTCCGGCGAGGAACGCCACGTCGTCCCAGCCGTTCTGCTTGAGCGCGCAGTAGGCGATGTAGCTGCGGAAGCCCGAGCGGCAGTAGGTGTACACCGGCTTGTCGCGCGGCACCTCGTCGAGCCGGTCGCGCAGCTCGGTGTACGGCATGAGGATCGCCTCGGGGATGTGCCACGCGTCGTACTCCGCCTGGGTGCGCGTGTCGAGGATCGTCACGCGCTCGGCGCACGTCGGGTAGTCCTCCGGGTACCAGAGGTCGATGTCGCCGCGCAGGAGATTCGAGCCCAGGAAGCCCACCATGTTGACCGGGTCCTTGGCCGAGCCGTAGGGCGGGGCATAGGCGAGCTCGAGGTGCTCGAGGTCGAACACCGTCATGCCGGCGCGCAGCGCGACCGCGAAGACGTCGATGCGCTTGTCGACACCGTCCCAGCCCAGCACCTGCGCACCCAGCAGCTTGCCCTCGGCCGGCTCGAACAGCAGCCTTGATGAACAGCGGCGCGGTGCCCGGGTAGTACGCCGCGTGCCCGTTGTGGTTGTCGTAGACCTTGCGGTAGTCGATGCCCGCCGCGCGCAGCTCGGTCTCGGTCATGCCGGTGCCGCCCGCGGTCATGTCGAACACCTTGACCACGGCGGTGCCCTGGGTGCCGCGGTAGGCGCTGTCGCGGCCGGCGATCGTGTCGGCGGCGATCCGGCCCTCCCGGTTCGCCGGGCCGGCGAGCATCGAGAGCACCGGCTCGCCGGTCAGGAGGTGAGCGGTCTCGACCGCGTCGCCGGCCGCGAGGATGTCGGGCGCCGACGTGCGCATCTGCGCGTCGACCGCGATGCCGCCGCGTGGGCCGATCTCGATCCCGGCGTCACGGGCGAGGTCGACGTTGGGCCGCGCCCCGGCCGCCATCACCACGACGTCGGCCTCGACCGACGTGCCGTCGGAGAGATCGAGCACGAGCCGGCCGTCGTCGCCGTGGCGAACCGCCGTGGCCGACGTGCCGAGCCGCAGGTCGACGTCGTGGGTGCGGACGTGGTAGTCCAGGATCCGTGTCATCTCGGGGTCGAGCCACGGCATGAGCCGCTCGGTCCGCTCGACGACGGTGGTCTGCAGCCCGCGGGCCCGGAAGGCCTCGGTGAGCTCCAGCCCGATGTAGCTGCCGCCGACGACGACGGCGCTCGTG
>CAVRZD010000002.1:0-1437771 GCA_963725645.1 uncultured Actinomycetes bacterium | reverse complement strand
ACGCCCCGGGGAGGATTCGAACCTCCGACCCTCGGATTAGAAGTCCGACGCTCTGTCCACTGAGCTACCGGGGCTCGCCGGCAAGCGTAGCGGCGGGCTCAGCGCGTGCGACGATGGGCGCAGCCGTGGGTCTCGTCGACCGCGACGGCGATCTCGCCGTGCGGCGCACGCAGCACGTGCAGGACGATCCGGCGCTTGAGCGTCCCCCGGCTCGGCGCAGCCTGTGACTCCGGACGGCCGGAACGGGACGGCTCGGGGCGGCGGAAGAGCAACATGGAGGGTCTCCTGCAGACGCGGGGGAACGGTCTGCCGGAATCATCGGCATTCCGTCGGACGACTTGACCCTCAGGCAGGCAACCGCGTCAATAGCTCGGCGGGGGCGGGATCGGCTCGCCCGCTTTGACGGCCTGGACGACCGCCATGGCGTCGGGCAGGCGGTACTCCTCGCCGTATACGGCCCCGGAGCGGCGCGGGGCCTCCATCACCTCGCAGCCGGCAGTCCCGCCGAGGTCGACCGGCTGGTAGCCCATCGCCGCGATGAGGTCTGACACGATCGCCTTCGCCTCGGCATCGTCCCCGCAGACCCACTGCACGACCCGCTCGTCGCCGCTGCGGTCGGCCGCCTCCGCCTGGAACGCCGACGTGAGGGTGTTGAACGACTTCGTGTAACGCGCGCCGGGCATGCGCGCGACGTTGAACTGTGCCGCGGTCTGGCCTGCCGCAGGCATCCCCGACTGCCCGAACTGGTTGGTGGTGTCGATCACGATCCGGCCGTCCAGCGACCCCACCTGCGCCAGCGCTTCGTCGATGGCGTCCCACGGAACGGCGAACACCACCACGTCGCCGGACGCGACCGCCTCCGCCGGCGTGGCAACGCTCGCCCCCGCCCCGAGCTCGCGAGCGAGCGCATCCAGGCGACCGGCGTCGCGCGAGAAGCTCAACACGACCTCGTGGCCGGCCTTCAGCGCCTGACGGGCTGTGTTTCCGCCGATTCTTCCGGGGCCGATGACGCCGATTCGCATGTCGTGGCCTCCTCACGGGTTGCGGGCGCTTGGGCTTGGATCACGCGCACGCCGTTGCGCGGGACCTGGGTGATGCCGCGCCGCAGCATGCGCTCCGGTCGCGGGTCGTCCGCGAGCAAGTCGGTGCGCGACAGGATCCGCCGGGTCACGACCCGCATCTCCTGGAGCGCGAAGCTGGCGCCGAGGCAGCGGCGCGTTCCGCCGCCGAACGGGATCCACGTGTAGGTGTCGGGCGCGTCGTCGCCGAGAAAGCGCTCGGGCCGGAACTCGAACGGAGCCGGGTAGCGATCCGCCGCGCCGATGCGTGACCGCGATCGACGGGTTGATCTCGACGCCCGGCGGGATCACGTAATCGCCGAGCTCGAACGGCTCGCCGCGCACCACGCGGCCGATGCCGGGACGACGGACCGGATCCGCAGCGACTCCTTGACCACCGCGTCGAGGTAGTCCTCCTCGCCCTCGGCCAGCTGCGCCCGTAGCCGCTCGAGCACCGCCGGGATGGTGCAGCAGAAGGTCGAACGTCCACGCCAGGCCCGTCGCCGTCGTCTCGTGACCGGCCACGAGGAGGGTGACGAGCTCGTCGCGCAGCTCGCGGTCGCTCATCGGCTCGCCCGCCTCGTCGCGGGCGAGCAGGAGAAGCGACAGCACGTCGTCGCGCTCCTCCAGGTCGGGTGCGTCGCGGCGGGCGGCGATCTCCTCGTAGATCAGCGCGTCCATCGCCAGCTTGCGCTGTTCGAACTCCCGCATCGCGCCGCGGTCGCCCAGCCGCTGGCGCAGGATCATCAGCAGGAAGCCGCCCACGCGGCGGCCAACGGGATCGATCGTCGCGCGCACGCGTCGCTTGAGCTCGTCCCGGCGCTCTCCCTCCTCGACACCGAAGATCGTGGTCATGATCACGTCGAGGGTGAGCGACTGCATCGACCCGATCAGCGTGAACGGCTCGCCCACCGGCCAGTCATCGACGGCGTCGTCCGCGGCGCGCTCCATCACGGCCTCGTAGGTCTTCAGCCGCCGGCCGTGGAACGGCGGCAGCATCAGCTTGCGCTGGCGCAGGTGCTCCGCGCCGTCGAGGAGCAGGACGGAGCGGCGCCCGAGCACCGGCTCGAGCACCGCGTTGGCCTCCCCCGCCCGCAGCTGGTCCGGCGAGGCCTGGAACACCTGCTTGATCAGGTCCGGGTCGAACACCATCACGAAGCCGGAGTCGAACGCGGTGCTGAAGGTGACCATGTCGCCGTACCGGCGCCGGTTCGCCTCGATCCAGCGGATCGGTGTGAAGATGAACCCGGCCGTCTGCAGCACGCGCGGAAGCCTGGGCCCGGGCGGCAGCGAGGCGAGCGAGGCTTCCATGACGGAGATGGTGGCAGACGGCTTGCGCGACCCGCCGACGCCGACCTCTACACTCGCTCCGTTCGGGGCGTGGCGCAGCCTGGTAGCGCATCGCGTTTGGGTCGCGAAGGTCGCCGGTTCAAATCCGGCCGCCCCGATTGAGTTTGACAAACAGGTGGTCGTCTCGGACCGGACCGGTAGTCTCGAGCCATGCGTTTCGCCGACTTTCGGAAGCGCCGCTTCACCGGTTCCTGCCTTCCCATCGCAGTGGTGGCATGCCTGTTGCTCGCGACGCCGGCGGGCGCAAAGGAACCGCTGCTGAGGACAAGCGCAGCCAAGCTCAACGCCGCCCTTCACTGCCAGGCATCGGTTCGCAATGCCAAACGCGAACCGGTGCTGCTCATCCACGGCACCGGAGGCGGCGGCAGGGAGGAATGGGTCGCGCCCGTCGACTTCCGGAAATCGGTGAGCCAGGCCGGCTATCCGTCCTGCTACGTCGAGCTACCGGACAAGGCTCTCACCGACGGACAGACCAGCGCCGAGTACGTGGTCAACGCGATCCGTCGGATGCGCAGGATGGCGGCCCGCCCGATCGCGCTCTACGGGCACAGCCAGGGTGGCCTGCTGGCGCGCTGGGCGCTGACCTACTGGCCGTCGCTGCGCAGCCAGGTGGCGGATGCCGTCTCGGTTGCGGGCACGCAGCACGGGACGAACGGGGCCGCGGCGGCGGCTCTTCTCAACTCCCTCTGCCAGCCCAGCCCCGGATGCCCGCCGGCCTTCTGGCAGCAGAAGATCGGCTCGAACCTCGAGAAGGCGCTCAACAACGGTCGCGACGAGACGCCCGGCCCCACCGACTGGACGACGGTGCGAACCACGGGCGACGACGTCGTCCAACCACAGACCGGAGCCCATCCGACCTCCGCCCTTCGCGGCGCCAGCAACATCCTGATCCAAAGGGTCTGCCCGGGACGCGCCACCAACCACATCAAGGCCGCCTATGACTCCGTGTCCTTCGCCGCCCTGATCGACGCGCTGCGGCACGAGGGCGCCGCCCGCCCCTCGCGCTTCTCGGGGAAGGTCTGTTCGCATCCCTATGCGTCCGGACTCTCTGCCCTCATCGTGGACGCCTTCGATGCAGCCGCGCTGCCGACGATCGTGGCGCGAGTCCTCGCCTACCCGCCGGCCAAGCGCGAGCCCCCGCTGCGCGGCTACGCGAAATCCTGACCCGGCACCCTTGACGGCAGGGCGCGGCCCCGGCCGAGCGCGGGCGTCGGCGGTCAATGTGCGTGCGCTGGGGACAGACGCAGGGGGATTCCCGCGATCAGCGAAGTTTTCCGTGAGCGCGCGGGTTAGATAGCTGCAATGACGACTCAGACGTACCTCATCACGGATGTGTCGGGCGCCGAGCACGCCGCGGCGGCTGTCGGCGTGGACGTGGTGGCGTCTGCCAACGGCGCCGGCACGAGCCGGTCGGACCTGATGACCGCGAACGACGTCGAACTGTGCGAGCAGATGCGGGTCTGCCACCCCGACTTCCCGGGTCCTGGCACCGTCCTTCGGGTGGTGCTCGGGGAGCCCGGCGCTGTTGTTCGCTGGGATCTCGAGATCGCCGAGCCGGCCCGCACGATCATCGCCAAACCACAGCATCTGATCGCGATCGGGTTGGGGCGCGACGTCACCGCGCACCTCACGGCTATGTTCGAGGCGTTGGGCCTGCACGCCGAAGAGTCCGACCCAGCAGACTCGATCCCCGCACGCCCATCTCAGACCCGACGCGAAGGACCGTGCGCGCGGCGATTCCTTCGGCTCCTGCTCTGGAAACGACGGCCCGACGGATGAAGGCAGTTCCGGATGATGAGCATGGGCTTCTACCTGATCACCCGCGCCGGTAGCGAAGGTAGACGACGCGAGAGCCGAACGTCCGCGTCTCGACCAGCTCCAGGTCGATCCTCTCCTCCAGGGGCGGAAAGTAGGGCGTGCCCGCGCCCAGTACGACCGGATTGACGAAGAGGCGGTACTCGTCGACGAGGCCCAGCCTGATGAGGCCGGAGGCCAGGCCCGCGCCGCCGACGGCCAGGTCCTTCCCTGGCTGTTCCTTCAGCTCGGCGACCTCTTCGGCAATGCCGTCCCTGGCCAGCCTGGCATTGCCCTCGACCTTCTCAAGGGTCTTCGAGAACACGATCTTCGGCAGGTTCTTCCAGATGCCTGCGAACTCGAGCTCGTGCTCCGCGGCCGACGGGTTCTCGTCGGCGGTCTCCCAGTACACCATCTCCTCGTAGAGCCGCCGTCCGCAGAGGTGCGCGCCCAGCTCTCGCGTCTGCTGGTTGTGGAACCGATGCAGCTCCTCGTCCGGCGCCGACCAGTCGATCTCGCCGTTGGGCCCGGCGATGAAGCCGTCCAGCGACACTCCCATCGAGTAGATCACCTTCCGCATTCAGGTCCCCACCGCATGTCGTAGGTGTAGACGATCCGTTGGCACGGGGCGTCCACAGAACACGGCCACGCCGCGTCCGACATGATCCAGCCGGTTGGAGTTGCGCGGAGCGGAGAGCAGGAAGGAGTCCTCGTGCCCGAGGTGCAGACCCTGATGACCGGTCTCGTGTTCGGCGAGCAGCCGCGCTGGCACGATGACCGGCTCTGGTTCTCCGACTGGGGGCCGCCGGAGGTCATCGCCGTCGATCTCGAGGGCAACAGCGAGGTCATCCTCGAAGGGCCTTCCTTCCCGTTGTGCGTGGACTGGCTGCCCGACGGGCGCCTGCTCGTCGTGTCGGCGCGCGATGGGCGTCTGCTGCGCCGCGAGCCCGACGGGTCGCTCGTGACCCACGGCGACCTGACCGGACTCTCCGATCCGCCGCCGGGGAACGAGCTCGTCGTGGACGGACGCGGCAACGCCTACGTGAACGGCGGCGGGTTCGACCTGATGGCCGGTGAGGACTTCGCCCCCGGGATCGTCGCGCTGGTCACCCCCGACGGCGCGGCGCGATCGGTCGCCGATGGCATCGCCTTCCCCAACGGCATGCTCGTCACGGCCGGCAACGCGACGCTGATCGTCGCCGAGTCCTACGCGAAGCGGCTCACGGCGTTCGACATCGACGCCGACGGCGACCTGTCCAACCGGCGGGTGTGGGCCGACCTGGGCGACGGGGTGCCCGACGGGATCTGCTCCGACGCCGAGGGTGCCGTCTGGTACGCCGACGTCCCCAACAAGCGCTGCGTCCGCGTCCGCGAGGGCGGCGAGGTGCTGGAGACGATCGAGCTCGACCGCGGGTGCTTCGCGTGCGCCCTCGGCGGCGCGGACCGGTCGACCCTGTTCATGATGGCGACCGAGTGGCGCGGTCCGGCCGGGATGTTCGACGAACCGCGCACGGGCCAGGTGCTGACGGCCCGGGCGCCCGCGCCGGCCGCCGGCTATCCGTAGCTGAGCTGCTCGTCCCGGTGGCCCCATCGCCGCGCGGTTAGTCCGACTCCCGCGTCACGACGAGCTTCGTCGTGTAGCTCAGCAGCGCCTCGGGCGCGTCCTCCCAGGTCGCCGTCTCGCTGGTGACCTGCGTCGGGTCGATCGCGCCCGAGGCGATCAGCTCGAGCACCGGCTCGAGCAGCATCCGGCTGGGGGCGCGGCCGGTTTTCAGCGTCGCCGTGGTCATGAACATCTGGAGGATCGGGATCTCGGCGTCGCCGCCGAAGTGCATCGAGGTCGACGTGCAGTGGCCGCCGGCGCGCAGCGAGCGCAGCGCCGTCGCCAGGCCGCGCCGCTCGTTCGCGTGCTCGACCACGACGTCGTGGCGGCCGTGGCTCTCGGGCCACTCGTCCACCAGCTCGACGTCCGCGCCCAGCCGCTCCGCCTTCGCCGCGGTGTCGGCGTTCTTGGTGAGGACGGTGACGCTCTCCGCCCCGCTCGCCCGCGCGATCTGCACGGCGTAGAGCGGGATGCTGTTGGCTCCGGGGCCGGCGAGGATGAGCACCCGGCCGCCGGGGCGCTCGCGCAGGGGCGGGACGGTCGCGCGCCACGCGTCGGCGATGTTGTCCGGCGCGCTCGCGGCCGTGGCGGGCTCGACGCCGTCCGGCAGCGGCACGAGCATGGCGTCGGCGAACGGAACGCGCACTCGATCGCTCAGGGCGCCGCCGAAGTCGCCGCCGGCGGCGCCGACGCCGTACATCCCACCGCGCTTGCAGCTCTCGGTCAGACCGCGCAGGCAGCGCGGGCATTCGCCGCACGAGACCTGAAACGGGACGACCACGCGGTCGCCCGGCTGCGCCCTGCCGACCCCGTCGCCCGTCTCGACCACGCGCGCCACCATCTCGTGGCCGAGTGCGAACGGCCCCTGGAACGGCGTCGAGCCCTCGACGATCGCCCGGTCGAGGTCGCACGTGGCGACCGCCAGCGGCTCGACGAGCGCCTGCTCGGGCGCCCCGATCACCGGCGCCTCGGCCTCCTCCCACTCCACTCGGCCGGCCTCGACGTAGGTGAGCTGCTGCATGGGGGCTCCTCGGGCTCGTGGTTCTCACTGGACCGGTCTGGCCGGCCAGGCACTCGGACGGACCTTCAGCGTACGGCCCCGACAGCGCCGGCCGGAGGTCTGCCAGCATTGCCGGCGTGACGACGCTCGTGGTGGAGACCCCGCACGGACCGGCCAAGGCCCACCTCCACGTCGCCGATGCTGCGAAGGCCGCGGTGGTCCTCGGACACGGAGCCGGCGGCGGCGTGACGGCGCCGGACCTGGTGGCGGCCACCGAGGTCGCCCGCGAGCAGGGGTTCACCGTGGCGCTGGTCGAGCAGCCCTACCGCGTGGCCGGCCGGCGCTCTCCCGCGCCGGCGCACCAGCTCGACGCCGCCTGGACCGCCGTGGTGGACCACCTGGTCGCCGGCCAGCTCCGGGGCCTGGCGCTCGTCGCCGGCGGCCGCTCCCTGGGCGCGCGGGTGGCCTGCCGCACCGTTGACGCGACGGGCGCGGTCGCGGTGCTGTGCCTCGCGTTCCCGTTGCAGCCCCCGCGCCGTGCCACCGCGGCCGCGAGACCGAGCCGTCTGGCCGAGCTCGAGGCGGTCAGCGTGCCGATGCTGATCGTGCAGGGCGCGAAGGACCCGTTCGGCATGCCCCCCGCCGCCCTGCGCCGGACGGTGGTGGAGGTCCCGGGCAACCACAGCCTGCGGACGGATCCGGAGGCGGTGGCGGACGCGGTCGGCGACTGGCTTCCCGGCGTCGTCGGGCTCCGGGTCTCCTAGTCGCCGAAGAAGCGGAAGGAACCGACCTCGCTCATGCCCGTCGCGACCGGAGGCACCTCGCAGCGCTCGGCGATGTCCCTGGTGAACTCCTTGAACGCCGGCACGTCCGCCAGCGAGCGGTCCCCGTCGCCGGCCTCGACCGCGATGTGGACGAAGCTCACGCCGTCCTCGAGCTTGAACGTCGCGTAGCGGAGGCCGTCGAACTCCGTGCGCTGGAGCTCTTCGTAGACGGCACGGACGAGCTCCTCGTTCTTCTCGGCCTGATCGGGCTTGACCGTGTAGCGAACCATGACCTTCTTCATCGGATGCCTCCTTGGCTGTGATGCGCGGATGGGCTGGGCTACCCGGCCTCGGAGTAGGCCGGCTCGCCCTCGCGCGCCACGTGCTCCTCGGCCTGCTTCTCGGGCTCGATGACGGTGAGCGCGATGACGATCGCCGCCACGACGAGCGCCGCGCCGATGAGGAACGCGAGGTGGTACCCGCTGGTCAGCGCCGCGGCATGGGCCTTCCCTTCGCGGATCAGGTCGTCGCTGCGCGTGGTCGACAGGGTCGCGAGGACCGCCAGGCCCAGCGCGCCGCCGACCTGGGCCGAGGTGTTGACGAGCCCGGAGGCGAGGCCGGCGTCCGCCCTGGTGGCGCCCGACATCGCCAGCGTCATCAGCGCCGGGAAGCTGACCCCGATGCCGAGGCCGAGCAGGATCAGCACGGGCAGGACATCGCGCACGTAGCTGCCGTGCACCGGCGTCTGGGTGAAGAGCGCGAGCCCGACCGCCACCAACACCATGCCGACGAGCAGCGACCTGCGAGCACCGAAGCGCATGATCAGCGGCTCGGAGTAGCGGACCGAAAGTGTCCCCATGATCAGCGTCGTGGGTAGGAAGGCCAGTCCGATCTGCAGGGCGTCGTAGCCGAGGACACGCTGCATGTAGAGGGAGCCCATGAAGAACACCCCGAACATCCCGGCGACGAGCAGCGCCTCGACCACGTTCGCCCCCGAGACGTTGCGCGACCGGAAGATGCGCAGCGGGATGAGCGGGTTGGCGGCCTGTGCCTGGCGCACCACGAAGGCGACCAGCAGGGCCAGCGAGACAGCTCCGAGGCCGAGCGCCTGCGACGAGGCAAAGCCGTGCTCGGCCGCCGGCTTGACGATCGTGTAGACGCCGAGCATCAGCGAGGTCGTGATCAGCAGCGCGCCCGGGACGTCGGCCCCGTCGCCGAAGCCGATGCCCTTGTCGCGGTCGAGCAGCCGGGTGGCCAGGAAAGCCGTCGCGATCCCGATCGGGATGTTGATGAAGAAGATCCAGTGCCAGTTGATCGACTGGGTCACCACGCCGCCGGCCAGCAGCCCAATCGTGCCGCCCGCGGAGGCGACGAAGGCGTAGACGCCGATCGCCTTGGCCTGCTCCCGCGGCTCAGGGAACATCGTCACGATCATGCCCAGGATCACCGCGGAGGTCATCGCGCCGCCGACGCCCTGGATGAACCGGGCCGCGACCAGCACCTCCTGGCTCTGCGCCACCCCGCACAGCAGCGAGGCCACGGAGAAGACACCGAGGCCCGCCAGGAAGACGCTCTTGCGCCCGAGGATGTCGCCGAAGCGCCCGGCGAGCAGGAGCAGGCCGCCGAACGCGATCAGGTAGGCGTTGACCACCCAGGCGAGGCTCGACTGCGAGAAGTCCAGGTCGTTCTGGATCGACGGCAGCGCCACGTTCACGACCGTGACGTCGAGGACGATCATCAGCATCCCCACGCACAGCACGTACAGCGCGATCCAGCGGTTCCTCTCGGTCATCTCGCGTTCCGGCATCGGTTTCGCCTCCACAATCGGTGTTGTACTTCAGACCATGGGATACGTCGGAACTCATCGGTGATCCTCGACAAGTCTGCGATCGTCGGCCCGGGTTTCCGTTCCTCTCCCCAAGGGAAACCCCCGGCTAGGCTGATGCCACCATGAGCACCGCTTCGACCGCTCCCACAGTAGAGCAGCGCGCGCTACTCGACCGGGCGCGCGCGAAGGACGAGGCTGCCTACCAGCGGCTGGTGGAGCCCCACCGCAAGGAGCTTCACGCGCATTGCTACCGGATGCTCGGCTCGGTCCACGATGCCGACGACGCGCTCCAGGATGCCCTGCTGCGCGCGTGGCGCGGGCTGGACGGCTTCGAGGGACGCAGCTCGCTCCGTCCCTGGCTCTACAAGATCGCGACCAATACGTGCCTGGACGTGATCGCCCGTCGGCCCAAGCGGGTGCTGCCGATCGACTACGCGCCGGCCGATCCGCACGACGGCCCGGGCGAGCCGCTCGTCGAATCGGTGTGGGTCGAGCCCTACGCGGACGAGCGGCTCGGCCTCGAGGACGGGTACGCCGCGCCCGAGGCACGCTACGAGCAGCGCGAGAGCGTCGAGCTGGCCTTCATCGCGGCGCTGCAGCACCTCCCGGCGCGGCAGCGGGCCGTGCTGATCCTGCGCGAGGTGCTCGGCTACTCGGCCCGCGAGGTCGCCCAGGCGCTCGACACGACCACAGCCTCGGTCAACAGCGCCCTCCAGCGGGCCCGCGCCGCGGTCGAGGAGCGCACGCCCGAGCAGAGCCAGCAGGCGACCCTGCGCGCGCTCGGCGACGACGGCCTGACCGAGGTCGTCGACCGCTATGTCGATGCGTGGCAGCGCGGCGACGTCGACGCGGTCGTCGAGATGCTGACCGAGGACGCGTCGTTCGCCATGCCCCCGCTCCAGACCTGGTTCAGCGGCCGCGAGGCGATCACCACGTTCCTTGCCGGCTGGCCGCTCTCGGGCCTGTGGCGCTGGCGGCAGATTCGGGTTCGGGCGAACGGTCAGGTGGCGCTCGCGTTCTACAGCTGGGATGACGACGAAGCGACCTACATGCCGTTCGCGCTCAACGTGCTGACCCTTCGCGGCGACCGGATCAGCGACGTCACGGCCTTCATCACGCGGTCCACCGCGGATCCCGATCGCGAGGTCCTGGCGCGGATGCCCGAGCAGCCCGCCGATCCGCTGCGGACAGCGGCCGCCTTCGAGAACTTCGGGCTGCCCGACCGCCTGGACTGACGCCGGTACGCCGCTGACCCCTGAGCGGGCACGGCTTCGCGGAGTCTTAATGCGGACGTGAGAAGCTGCGTCGATGCAGCGGACCGTCCCCGCGCTCGCCGCGCTGCTGATCTGCGCCGCGTGCGCCGCGCCGGCGGGTGCCGCAACCCTCACCACGCACGGCAGCGCCGAGCAGGTCCAGGTCACTGGCGCGACGGCGGGGACGCGCCTCGTCCTGGTCGACCGCGGCGGTCACCGCGTCGGCATCCGCCGCGTCGACGCGCTCGGCGGGTCGCTCTTTCGCAACGTCGCACCGGGCGCCGGGTACCGGGTTCTCCAGGGCCGCGCGCGGTCGGGCCCGGTGACCGTGTTCTCCAACCGCCCGGCGCCGCCCAGCACCAGGACCTACCGGCAGGCGCTCGCCGCGGGCTACGGCTATCTGACCACGCGCGACGGAACGAAGCTCGCGGTCAACGTGCAGCTGCCCGGGCCGGCGAGCGGAGGGCCGTACCCGACGCTCATCGAGTACTCGGGGTACGGCTACGCGAACCCGGCGGGTGGCGAGAGCTCGATCCACCAGATTGCGAATCTGCTCGGCTACGCGGTGGTCGACGTGAACATGCGCGGCACCGGCTGTTCGGGCGGAGCGTTCGACTACTTCGAGCCGCTGCAGGGCCTCGATGGCTACGACGTGATCGAGACGGTGGCCCGACAGCCGTGGGCGCTCCACCACAAGGTCGGGATGGTGGGCGTGTCCTACGGCGGCATCAGCCAGCTCTTCGTCGGCGCGACGCGCCCGCCGAGCCTGGCGGCGATCACACCGCTGTCGGTGATCGACAACACGGCGACCACGCTGTACCCCGGCGGACTCCTCAACACCGGGTTCGCCCTGTCCTGGGCCAGGGATCGCGTCCACGACGCCAAGCCGGCGTCCAGCACCGGCGGTCAGCGGTGGGCCCTGACCCGGATCCGGCAGGGCGACCAGACCTGCCGGGCCAACCAGGCCCTGCACCCCGAGGCCGTCAACCTCATCGCGAAGGTCCACGCCAATCGCTACTACGTCCCGTCGGTCGCCGATCCGCTGGCGCCCGAGACGTTCGTGCACCGGATCTCGGCGCCGGTGTTCCTGGCATGCCAGTGGACCGACGAGCAGACCGGCGGTCACTGCCCCAACCTCGCAAGCCGCTTCACCGGCACCCGCCGGAAATGGTTCACCTTCACCAATGGGACCCACATCGACTCGCTGGACCCGGCGACCTTCACGCGCTGGTTCGACTTCCTCGAGCTCTACGTCGCGCGCCGCGCGCCGCGGCTCTCTCCGGGCGTCAAGGGCCTCGCGCCGACCGTCTTCAACGCCGTCATGGGCGTCCCGGGGGTGACCCTCCCTGACGACCCGATCCAGGCACAGCCGAGCTTCGGAGCCGCGCTCGCCGCGTTCGAGCGACTGCCCGCGGTCCGCATCCTGTTCGACAACGGCGCCGGCAGCGCGACGGCCGGGGCACCGGTCCCCGGCTTCGAGCAGTCGTTCGCCCGCTTCCCCCTGCCGGGAACGCGCGCGCGGTCGTGGTATCTCGGCGCCGGCGGAGCGCTCGCGGCCTCGAAGCCCGCCACGACCGGCGCCGACGCCTTCACCTGGAACCGCACGGCGCGGCCGGCCACCAGCTTCACCGGCAACACGAGCTCGGGCCCGGGCGGCCTCTGGACCGCGTCACCGCCGTACCGCTGGCTCCAGAGTCCGGCCGGGAGCGCGGTGTCCTACGTGACGTCCCCCCTCTCCTCCGACACGGCGATCATCGGCGCCGGCGCACTGCAGGCCTGGATCCGGTCCTCCACCGGGAATCTCGACCTCCAGGTGACCGTCTCGGAGGTCCGCCCCGACGGCAAGGAAACGTTCGTCCAGAACGGATGGCTCCGCACCGACGGCAGAAAGCTCGACCCCAGGAAGAGCACCCTGCTCGCCCCCGTGCCGAGCCTTCGGCGCTCCGACGCCGCGCCGCTGCCCAGGGGCCACTTCGCCGAGGTCGTCGTCCCGCTGTACTACGAGGGCCATGTCTACCGGGCCGGCTCCCGCATCCGCATCCTGATCACGGCGCCCGGCGGGGACCAACCCGTGTGGGCATTCGCCGACGCAACCCCCCGGGGGCGTGCCTCGGTGGCCGTGGCCCGCTCCCGAGCGATGCCGTCACGGCTGGTCCTCCCGGCGGTGTCGGGGATCGACGTGCGCACGGCGCTTCCTCCGTGCCCGAGCCTGCGCGGCGAGGCGTGCCGCGCCTACCAGCCGTTGGTCAATCGCGCCGCCGGCTAGCGGCGAGTGCTCAGCGCTCGATGCTGATCAGCCTGCTCTAGCCGGTGACCAGGCTCGGCTCCGCCGGTGGCGCGTCGGCCTCGCGGGCCCGGACGGCCTGTTCCCGGCCACGTAGGTAGATCGCGACGCCGGTCACGAGCCCCGCGATCGTGAAGACGCTCCACCAGATGCCCTGGCCGAGCTGCGTGGCGATCGGCCCGGGGCAGGCGTCCGCGATCGCCCAGCCCGTGCCGAAGAGCAGGCCGCCGACGATGTGGTGCCGCTGCGGGCGTTGCACCGTCCAGCCCACCGGTCGGTCGACCAGCAGCGCACGCTCGCGCCGTGCCCGGAGGATTCGCAGGCCGACGAACGCGGTCGCGAGTGCAGACCCGAAGAACAGGAACAGGTAGGCCGACTTGAACAGCAGGGCGTCGCGGATCACGTTCGGGCTCGACAGGCCCGTCCACGACAGCGTCACGCCGAAGACCAGACCGACCGCGAGAGCCGGGATTCGCGTGCGCACTCAGATCACCGCCTCGGTCAGGAAGCTGACGCCGATCGCGGTGGCGAAGAACGTCGCCGTCGCGGCCAGGCTCGCCAGCGAGCCGGTCGCGCTACCGCTCAGACCGTTGCCCGCGGTGCAGCCGCTGGCGATCCGCGCCCCGACGCCGATGAGCACGCCGCTGACGACGAGGATCGGCGCGACGAGGAAGCGGCTGTCGCCGGTGAACGTGGACGTCAGCCAGCCGTAGCCGTGGAAGTCCGGGCCACCGGCGATCACGGCGTACACCGCCGCGCCCGCGATCAAGCCGAGCAGGAGGAAGCCGCGCCAGTCGAGCCCGAGGCGCCGGGCCGACACCGATTCGACGAACGACGAATAGCCGCCGGTGACGCCGAGGCGCTCTCCCAGCAGCGCGCGGATCGCGACCACGCAGAGGCCGAGCACCGGCCCACCGACATACCAAGCGAGCTGATCGTGAAGCACGGCCGCCTCCTTCGAATCGGAAATGCCCAAATGCCACCCAAATATTAGGCGTTCCTGTCGCGCCGTCGCCGGCGCCCGCTGCGACAGGGCGGATTCACGCGGCCGATCGACGACCGTTGTAGCCTCCCCGCGCCCATGGCCGACGTCCAGCCGCTGCGCGCCCTCCACTACGACCTGGACGTCACCGGGCAGCTGGACTACGTGGCCGCGCCGCCGTACGACGTGATCGACCCCGAGCAGCGCGAGGCCCTCGCCGCGCGCTCGCCCTACAACGTCGTGCACATCGACCTGCCCGTACCGGCGCGAGAAGGCGGCGACCCCTACGAACGCGCGGCGCACCTGCTCGAATCGTGGCGCTCCGCCGGCGCCGTCGTGCGGGACGACGCGCCCGCGCTGTGGGAGCTGGTGCAGGAGTACCGCACGCCCGACGGCGCCCGGCACGTGCGCCGGGGGTTCCTGGCGCGCGTGCGCGTGCAGGAGTACGGGCCGGGGACGATCCGCCCGCACGAGCGCACGCACCCCGGCCCGCGCGAGGACCGCCTGCGCCTGACGCGCGCAACGAAGACCAACCTCTCCCCGATCTTCTCCCTCTACCCCGACCCCTCCGGCACGGCGCGCGAGGCGCTGGAGACCGGCCGGGAGGGCGAGCCCTTCGGCGAGCTGACCGACGCGCAGGGAACGGTCCATCGCCTGTGGCGGGTGTCCGACCCGAGGGCGATGGGCATCGTCGAGCGGACGCTCGCCGACGCCGAGCTCCTGATCGCCGACGGGCACCACCGCTACGAGACCGCCCGCGTGTACGCCGACGAGGTCGGCGGCGAGGGCCCGCACCGGTACGTGCTGATGTGCCTCGTGGCGCTCGAGGACCCCGGGCTCTCGGTGCTCCCCACCCACCGGCTCGTCCGCGGGCTGGACCCGGCCGCGCAGGAGGCGCTCGCGACCGCGCTGCGCCGGGACTTCGAGCTCGAGGAGATCGAGCCCGAGGCGCTGCCGCCGCCGGACGGGACCGGACCCCTCCAGCTCGGCTACATCGACTCGCACTCCCAGCGCGCGTTCCGGCTGACGCTGCGCGACCAGGCGATCGCGGACGCGGCGCTCGAGGGCCACTCGGACGCCTACCGCCACCTCGACACGGCCGTGCTCGAGGCGCTGCTGCTCAAGGGCGCGCTCGGCATGGACGACGAGGCGATCGACCACCTCGACGGCCTCGGCTACGCGCGCGACGACGACGAGGCGCTGGCGCTGGTGCGCAGCGGCGAGTACGACGCGGCCTTCTTCATGCGCGGCACGCCGATCGAGCAGGTGCGCGCAATCGCGGCCAGCGGCGAGAACATGCCGCCGAAGTCCACCTTCTTTCACCCCAAGGTCCCGACGGGCCTGCTGTTCAATCCGCTCGACGAGGAATAGGGCCGGCCGGATGGCGGCCCGGAGTACGATGTGAGCGAAGCATCCCCGGACCGCACAAGGACGGAAATGAAAGCCACCGCACGCCGCCGCCGCACGGGCACCTACCAGCACGACCTCAAGGTCCGCGACCACATCGTGAGCTCCGACGAGCCGCGCGAGTCCGGGGGTGACGACACGGCGCCGAGCCCGCAGGAGTACCTGGCCGCCTCGCTCGCCTCGTGCACGGCGATCACGCTGGAGATGTACGCCGACCGCAAGGGTTGGGACGTCGGCCCGGTCGAGGTGGACTGCGAGTACTCACCCGCGGAACGCGGGTGTCCGACGCGCTTCTCGCTCGTCGTCCGCCTCCCCGATGCGCTGACGCAGGAGCAGGTCGACCGCCTCATGGTGATCGCCGCGAAGTGCCCGGTCCACCGCACGCTCGACGGCGAGGTCATGTTCGACGAGCGCGTCGAGATCGTCAGCCCGGTATAGCGCCACGCCCGGGGTGGCCGTCACCATCGACGCGCTGCGGCCGCGCCTCCTCGACCCCGCGGAGGCGGCGGACCTCGACGTGCACGGCCGCATCGACGCCGCCGTGCTGGTCCCGCTGTACGTGCTGGACGGCGAGCTGCACGCCGTGTTCACGCGCCGCCGCGACGACCTGCGGCGGCACGCCGGCGAGATCTCCTTTCCCGGCGGCCGCCAGGACATCGAGGAGGGCGAGGAGGATCTGCGCGACACGGCGCTGCGCGAGGCAGAGGAGGAGATCGGGTTGCCCCGCGGGGCGGTCGACATCGTGGGCGCGCTGACGCCGACGCCGACGATCGCAACGAACTACGCCGTCTACCCGTTCGTCGGGCTGATCGAGCCCGGCCGCCGCTGGAAGCCGAGCGCGGCCGAGGTCGCCGAGGTGCTGGAGCTGTCCCTGCGCGACCTGCGGTCGGGGTACCAGCGCAAGCGGCTGATCCGCCGCGGCGTGCCCTTCCGCACCGACGTCTTCGAGGTCGGCGACCAGCTCATCTGGGGCGCGACGGCGCGGATCCTCGCGGACCTGCTCGAGCGCCTCGACGGGATCGACTAGCGCTCGACGACGTCGACGCCCGCCGCGCGCAGCTCGGCGATCGCGCGCTCGCCGTCGCCGGACTCCACGTCGACCGCGCGGGTGGCGTCGAGGTGCACGACGGTGTCGAAGCCACGCCGGCGCGCGCCGAGCGCCGTGCGCTTGACGCAGTAGTCCAGCGCGAGGCCGCCAACGTGGACGCGCTCGACCCCCCGCTCGCGCAGGCGATCCTCGAGGCCGGTGCCCTCGAACTTGTCGAACCCCTCGGCCTCCGGGGTGTCGCCGGCATCGACGAAGATGTCGATGCGCTCGCGCTCGAGCAACGGGTGCAGCTCCGCGCCCGGCGAACCCTGCACGCAGTGCTCGGGCCAGGGCCCTCCCCGCTCGCTGAACGAATGATGGTCGGCCGGGTGCCAGTCCCGGGTGGCCACCACGACGTCGTGGTCACCGGCCATGCGGTTCAGTGGTCCGATCACCGCGTCGCCGTCCTCGACCGCCAGTGCTCCCCCGGGGCAGAAGTCGTTCTGGACGTCCACGATGATCAGCGCCTCACGAGCCACGCTTCGAGTCTAGAACGACCGAGGGGCGGCCTCCCAACCGCCCCTCAGAGCTGAGAATCGGGTGCCGCGGAGGTCCTCCGCTAGACGTCCTTCTCGATCGGCACCGCCACGAGGTTCCCCCACTCCGTCCACGAGCCGTCGTAGTTCTTGACGTCGTCGCGCCCGAGCAGCTCATGCAGCACGAACCAGGTGTGCGCCGAGCGCTCGCCGATCCGGCAGTAGGCGATGATCGGCTCGCCGTTGAGCACGCCCTTGCCGCCGTAGAGCTCCTGCAGCTCGTCGGCGGACTTGAAGGTGCCGTCGTCGTTGACCGCCTGGGCCCACGGGATCGAGGCCGCGCCCGGGATGTGGCCGGAGCGCTGCGCGCCCTCGTTCTCGTATCCGGCCATCGCGATCAGCTCGCCCGAGTATTCCTGCGGCGAGCGAACGTCGACGAGCCTGGTCTGCTTGTCGAGCGCCTCGCGAACCTCGTCGCGCTTCGCGCGAATCGTGTCGTCGCCCGGCTGCGCGTTGAACGTCGCGGCCGGATGCGACGGCGCGTCGGCGGTCGTCGCGCGGCCCTCGCCGATCCACTTCTCGCGTGGACCGTTGAGCAGCCTGACGTTGTCGTGCCCGTAGTAGTTGAGGTACCAGTAGGTGTAGGCCGCGAACCAGTTGTTGCGGTCGCCGTAGAGCACGATCAGGTGGTCGTTGGAGACCCCCCGCGAGCCGAACAGCTCGCCGAACGCCTCGGGGCCGAGGAAGTCGCGCTTTACCTGGTCCTGGAGATCCTTCTGCCAGTCGAGTCCGATCGCGCCCGGGATGTGCGCCTCGGCGTAGAGCGCCGGGTTCTCGTCGACCTCGACGATGCGGATCGAATCGTCGTCGAGATGATCCTCGAGCCACTGCGTGTCGACGAGTACGTCCTTCGCGTAGTCAGCCACGGGCAATCCTCCTGGGGTAAATCCTTGTCGACTTTGTGGTGTTTAGCGAGTGTAGCGCAGGGTCCGGGATCACCGGGGCGCGTCGAGGAGCTCGCGAACGGCACCGGCTGCGGCCCCGAGCCATTGTCTCCGATCGGCGGGGTCCACGTCCAGGATTCGCAATGGAATCGCCCAGGTTCGCGCCGCCTCGCGCGCGACGTCGGCGCCGCCGGCGAGCAGCACTTCGGGGACCGTCCCCGCGGCCTCGTAGACGATCCCGCGCACCGGCGTGTCGACGACGTGCTCGCAGAACGCGCGCAGACGGGGCCCGTGGAGCTCCGCGAGCGCGCCCGGCTCGCCGTCGGCGCCGCCCAGCAGCCAGCACACGACGGCCACGCTCTCCAGCGCCGGGGCGAGGGTGCCCACGCGGTCGGGGTCGGCCACCCACGGCTCGATCCCGTCGGCATCGAGCGCGGCGCACGCGCCGGGGTCGCGGGTCGTCCCGCGCACGGCGTGGCCGTCTGCGCGTAGGGAGCGCGCCAGCTCGCGGCCGCGGCACCCGCAGCCGACGATCAGCACCCGCGCCAGAGCTAGGTGTTCCTCTCCACGTCGGCGCGCAGCTCCGCCTCGGTCAGCTCCGGCTCGCCGCGGCGGCGCCGCTTCTCGTTCGTGGCCTCGAGCATCTGGCGGATGTCCTCCTGCGCGAGGTAGGTCTCGCGGCGCTCCTGTGCGGCCCGCACGTCCTCGGCGACCTGGTCGCGCAGGCCGGCCTCGGTGAGCTCGGGCTCGCCGCGCGCACGGCGGCGGCGGTTGGTGGCCTCCAGCATCTGCTCGAGGTCGTCGACCTCGTTCTGCACCTCCAGCTCCGGCGAGCGGGTCGGCTGCCACCGCAGCACGTCGGAGCCCGACTTCGGGTGGTATCGCCCGAGCAGGAGCACGAACACGATCAGCGCCACCACGATGCCCAGCATGATCAGGGCGAACGGGTCCATCGCCGCGAGTGTACCCTCGCGTCCGTGACCGGGCAGCCTCCGACCGACGCGCTCGTCATCGACGCGCTCCGCACGCCGATCGGCCGTTACGGCGGCGCGCTGGCCGGCGTGCGCCCCGACGACCTCGCCGCCCACGTCATCGCCTCTGCGGTGGAGCGGAACGGGATCGACGGCGCCCAGATCGAGGACGTCTACTTCGGCGACGCCAACCAGGCGGGCGAGGACAACCGTAACGTCGCGCGCATGGGCGCGCTGCTGGCCGGATTGCCGGTCGAGGTGCCGGGCGTGACGGTGAACCGCCTCTGCGCGTCGGGGCTGGAGGCCGTCAACCAGGCTTCCCGCGCCGTGCGGGCGGGCGACGCCGACCTGCTGCTCGCCGGCGGCGTCGAGTCGATGACGCGTGCGCCGGTGGTCCAGCTCAAGCCGGAGCGCGGCTTCCCGCGCGGGGCGCCGGAGTCGGCTGACACGACCATCGGCTGGCGCTTCGTCAACGCGCGCATGGCCGAGCGCCACTCGACCGAGGGCATGGGCGAGACCGCCGAGAACGTCGCCGAACGCTATGAGGTCACACGCGCCGACCAGGACGCCTTCGCGGTCGAGTCGCACCGCCGCGCCGCCACGGCGCAGGACGCCGGCACGTTCGCCCGTGAGATCGTGCCGATCGAGGCCCCGTCGTCGAACGGACGCCGCGGCGAGACGGTGCTGGTCGAGGCCGACGAGGGGGTGCGGCGCGACACGACGCTGGAGAAGCTCGCATCGTTGAAGCCGGTGTTCCGCGAGGGCGGTTCCGTGACCGCCGGCAACGCGTCACAGATAAACGACGGCGCCGCGTGCCTGGTGATCGGCTCCGAGCGCGCCGCCGCGCGCCTCGGCAAGGCGCCGCTCGCGCGCATCGTGGCGACCGGTGGCGCGGGCGTCGACCCGGCCTACATGGGCGTCGGCCCGATTCCCGCCAGCCGGAAGGCGCTCGCGCGCGCGGGCCTGGAGATCGACGACATCGACCTGGTCGAGATCAACGAGGCGTTCGCGGCCCAGGTGCTGCCGTGCATGCGCGAGCTGGGAGTCGCCCACGAGAAGCTCAATGTCAACGGCGGCGCGATCGCGATCGGCCACCCGCTCGGCTGCAGCGGCGCGCGAATGGTCGGATCGCTCGCCTGGGAGCTGCGGGAGCGCGGCCTGCGCTACGGGCTGGCGACGCTGTGCATCGGCGTTGGCCAAGGATTGGCGACGGTCATCGAAGCGGTCTGACGCGACCTCGCCATACAGGGGATAACGTCCCCGAGGAGCTGATCGACGTCGGCGACGACGGCGTCGTCGCGGTGCAGCACGTCACGGGCCGCGCAAGAGCGAGCGGCATCGAGACGGAGCTTCGCTACGCGGTCGTCTACACGCTTCGCAACGGCAAGATCGTGCGCGGACGCGAGTACATCGATCGTGAGCACGCCCTCGAGGCGGTTGGCCTGCAGGGTCAGGACCAGAACTCGTCGCTGTAGGCCGGCTTGGCGTCGACCATCCAGAGCTCGGCGATGCGCCCGTCGGCGACCCGGGCGAGGAACGCGGCGAAGTTGTGCAGCGTCCTCCCCTGGCGCTCGGCCTGAACCTCGATCATCGTCATCACCCGTTCCCCGTCGACCGCGACGACCTGGGTGATCCCGGTGCGCAATTCCGCGCCCGAGAGGTCGGGCAGTCGCGACATGAAGCCGTCGCGTCCCTCGACCCGGTCGACGCCGGCGTCGGCGTTGGTGATGTACGTCACGACATCCTCCGCCAGGAGCGAGGACACCGTCTCGAGGTCGCCGTCGCCGTAGGCTCCGAAGAAGCGCCGGGCCAGCTGTTCGAGGTCGACCGCGGACACGGTGGGTCGAGTGATACACGAAGTTCGCGGGCGCGGCGAGGCGCGTGATACTAGGTGCGCCATGACGCACGAAATCGAGGGGTGGGTGCAGTCCGGCTACGACTGGGTCAACCGGGAGAAGGGGCCCGCACCGGATCTCTGGCATGACGACGGGGAGTACGTCAACGCCCGCGGAGACCCGGACGCCGCGACGCACCGCGGCCTCCCCGCGATCCAGACGTTCTTCGCGGGCTGGTTCTACGCCTACCCCGACCTCAGGGTCGAGGCCCTCGAGATCCGCGCAAACGGGGACCGAGTGTTCGTCTGGGTTCGCATGACCGGCCACGGCGCCAAGAGCGGACTCCCGCTCGCCATGGAGCTCGCCCACGTGTGGACGATCGACGACGGGAAGATCCGGCGAATCGTGGAGTACATGGACAGCGCCGAAGCCCTGGCGGCCGCCGGCCTCGCAGCGCCCTAGTATCCCCGCGGCCATGGACTTCGACCTGACCGACGAGCAGACGCTGATCCGCGAGACGGCGCGGGACTTCACCGACAACGAGATCGTCCCGCGCGGCGCGCGACAACGACCGCAACCACCACTTCGACGTCGAGCTCGTCGGCAAGATCGCCGACCAGGGCTACCTCGGCGCGATCGTGCCGCGGGAGTACGGCGGCGCCGGGCTCGACTACCTCACCTACGGACTGATCGTCGAGGAGATCGGGCGCGGCGACTCGGCGATGCGCACGGTCATCTCGGTGCAGACCTCGCTCGTGTGCTCGGCGATCCTGCGCTGGGGCACCGAGGAGCAGAAGCAGAAGTACCTGCCCGAAGCTCTGCTCGCGGCGAGTGGCTGGGCTGCTTCGGCCTCACCGAGCCCGACACCGGCTCGGACGCCGCCAACCAGAAGACGCGCGCGCGACGAAGACCGACGACGGCGGCTGGGTCATCAGCGGCGCACAAGATGTGGATCTCGATGGGCAACCACGCCAAGGTGGCGCTGATCTTCGCCCAGACCGACCCCGAGCTCAGGCACCGCGGGCTCGCCTGCTTCCTCGTCGACACCGACCAGCCCGGCTTCTCCGCCCAGGAGATCCACGGGCAAGATGGGCCTGCACGGCTCCGACACGGCCGCGATCTCGCTCGACGACGTCGAGGTCCCCGACGGACGGGCTGCTCGGCGAGGTCGGCGACGGCTTCAAGATCGCGATGTCGCGCGCTCGACTCCGGGCGCTACTCCGTGGCCGCCGGCTGCGTCGGCATCTGCCAGGGCTGCGTCGACGAGTCGGTCGCCTACAGCAAGGAGCGCGTGCAGTTCGGCCGCCCGATCGCCTCGCTTCCAGCTCGTCCAGGCGATGATCGCCGACATGGTCGTCAAGACCGAGGCCTCGCGGATGCTCGTCTGGCGCGCGGGCTTCCTCAAGGACCGCGGCGAGCCCAACACGACCGAGACCTCGATCGCCAAGCTACCACGCCACCGAGGCCGCGCCGTGGTGCGCGAACACGGCGATCCAGGTGCACGGCGGCTCGGGCTACGTCGACGACCACCCGGTCGAGCGCTACTTCCGCGACGTGCGCGTGACCACGCTGTACGAGGGCACGTCGCAGATCCAGAAGCTGATCATCGGCCGCGCGGCGACCGGGATCAACGCGCTGATCCCGGAGTAGCGTGGCCGGCGGTCCGGCGCCGGGGGTCATCGGCGTCGTCGGCGCCGGCACGATGGGCGCGGGCATCGCCCAGCTCGCGTGCCTGCAGGCCGGGCGCGCGCACGCTGCTGCACGACCCGCTGCCCGAGGCGCTCGCGCGCGGCGTCGAGCGGCATCGACGCACCAGCTCGAGCGCGGCGTCGAGCGCGAGCGCTGGTCGCGCCGACGACGCCGCGGCGGCCGCGCGAGCGCCTCGCAGCCGGCCGAGCGCCTCGAGGACCTCGCGCGCCTGCGAGCTGGTGATCGAGGCCGCACCGGAGTCGCTCGACGCTCAAGCACGAGCTCTACGAGCGGCTGTCGGCGGTCGTCGCGCCGGACTGCGTGCTGGCCACGAACACCTCCTCGCTGCCGGTGACGGCGATCGCGGCCGCCGCGACCAATCCCGGGCGCGTCGTCGGCATGCACTTCTTCAACCCCGCGCCGGTGATGCGACTCGTCGAGGTGATCGCCGGCGACGCCTCCGAGCGAGCGGGCCATGGACGTCGCGCGCGCGGCCGGCGAGGCGATGGGCAAGCGCGTGATCGTCGCGGCCGACGGGCCCGGGTTTCCTCGTCAACCGCTGCGGGCGGCCGTTCGGGCTGGAGGCGCTGCGCCTGCTCGGCGAGCGCGTCGCCACCGTCGAGCGGATCGACCGCATCTGCCGGCTGGGCGGCGGCTTCCGCATGGGCCCCTTCGAGCTGATGGACCTCGTCGGCGTCGACGTCGGCCTCGACGTGTCCCGCTCGCTTCTACGAGCTGTCGCTTCGGCGAGCCGCGCTGGCGCCCGTCGCACGATCACCGCGCGGCTGGTCGCCGCCGGGCGCCACGGGCGCAAGGCCGGGCGCGGTTACTACGACTACCGCTCCGGGCCCCATCGGCCCGAGGACCCGGACCCGCCGCCCGTCGGCGGGGGCGAGGGCCGGGCGCTCGTGGTCGCCGGCGAGGGCGTGCTGGCGAACGAGCTGCGCGCGGCGCGCCGAGCGCGCGGGCTACGACGCGCCGCGGCGCGCCAGGACCCCGCGGAGCGAGCCGCCGTGGCTGATCCTCGACTGCGGCGCCGAGCCCGACGATCCTCCGCTGCAGGGCGGCGCCGCAGGCGATCCTGTGCGCGGAGGGCTCGCTGGCCGCGCTCGATCCGGGCGGCGCGGCGGCCGGGCTTCCACGCGCTGCCGCCGCTGGAATCCTGCGGCTGGTCGAGCTGACGCGCGGCCCGGCCACCGTCGACGCCGCCGTCGAGCGCAGCGAGGAGCTGTTCACCACGCTCGGCAAGCACGTCGAGTGGGTCGGCGACGCGCCGGGGCTCGTGCTCGGGCGGATCGTCTGCCAGCTCGTCAACGAGGCGGCCTTCGCGCTGCGCGAGGGCGTGGGCAGCGCCGAAGACATCGACGCGGGCATGCTCCTGGGCCTGAACCACCCGCGCGGGCCGCTGCACTGGGCCGACACGATCGGCCTGGACCACGTGCTCGCGGTGCTCGACGCGCTGGCCGACGAGTACCGCGAGGAGCGCTACCGGGCCGCGCCGCTGCTGCGCCATCACGTGTGGGCCGGCCGGCTCGGCCACGCGACGGGCGCCGGCTTCTTCGACCACGACTCGTGAGCCGCACCTCACGCACGGCGCGGCCGCGGCGTTCTGTGGGCGTGACGCTGCCGCCGTTCCAACGCGTGCTCGACGAGCACCGCGACGCGGTGCACCGCTTCCTGCTCGCCGCCGCCGGCCCGAACGACGCCGACGACTGCTTCCAGGAGACGTTCATCGCGGCGCTGCGCGCGTATCCCCGGCTGCGGCCGGATTCCAACGTGCGCGGATGGCTGCTGACGATCGCGCACCGCAAGGCGATCGACGCCCACCGGGCATGCGGACGCCGAGCGGTGCCGGTGGCCGAGGTCGATCGCGGCGGCGCCGAGGACCCCGCGCTGCGCGCCGCCGGCGACGACCCGGAGCTGTGGGCGGCGGTCCGCGCGCTGCCCGACAAGCAGCGGGCCGCCGTCGTGCTTCGCTTCGTCGTCGATCTCCCCCACGCCGAGGCGGCCGCGGTCATGGGCTCCTCGGAGGCGGCGGCGCGGCGCAGTCTCCATGAGGCACTGACCAAACTCAGGAAGGACCGAACTCCGTGACTCCCGACGACCTCGAGCGCGCCCTGTCGCGCACAGCCCCCCGCGCACACCCCGACGCCGCGGCCGCGGCGGCTCGGCGCGCCGCCGAGCGCGCCGGCGAGACCGGCGCGGCCGACGTCGCCTACGCCGTCGAGCCGTCGCCGATCGGGGATCTGCTCGTGGCGACCACGTCGCGCGGGCTCGTCACCGTCTCCTACGAGGACGGTGAGCTCGAGCGGCTGCTCGATCGCCTGGCGACCCGCGTGTCCCCGCGGGTGGTCGAGGCGCCCGCCCGGCTCGACCCCGTGCGGCGCGAGCTCGACGAGTACTTCGCCGGCACGCGGCGGGCGTTCGACACGCCGGTGGACTGGCGCCTCACCCACGGCTTCACGCGTCGCGTGCTCCGCGCCACGGCGCGGATCCCGTACGGCGGGGCCTCCACCTATCGCGAGGTGGCCACGCGCGCAGGGAGCGAGCGCGCCGTGCGCGCCGCCGGTAACGCGCTCGGAGCCAACCCGATCCCGATCGTCGTCCCGTGCCACCGCGTGCTGCGCACCGGCGGCGCGCTCGGCGGCTACGGCGGCGGCGTGGAGCGCAAGCGCTTCCTGCTCGAGCTCGAGGGCGCCCAGACGCGCTAGCCGGCCTACGCCTTGCCGTTGGCGCCCGCCGGCGCCTCGATGCGTCCGTAGTTCATGCCGCCGTACAGGAAGGTCGGCACGATCGGCCACTGGCGGCGCAGCGGCGCGAGCTCGCTGGACGGGAACACGTTCTGCCAGCGCGGGTCGCGCCGGTTGACGTCCGCGAGCGCCTTCTCCTTGATCATCGAGTCGTACTGGTCGATCGAGTCCTCGAGCGTGTTGGCGTTCATGATCACCTCGCGGCCGAAGAACTCGGCCCACTTGCGCACCCCGGGGATCTTCGACAGGTGCGGGTGCCAGGAGTCCGCGGCGACGCCGTTCTCGGAGGACACCCAGACGCCGTCGGGCGTGTTGACGCACAGCGACTGGTTGCCGTCGGTGTGCCCGGGCGTGAAGACCAGCGCGCAGCCGACGCCGAGCTCGACGTCGCCGTCCACCAGCACGAGGTTGTCCTCGATCACGTGGTCCATCCCGCCGGGGACGTACCAGGCCCACTGCGTCGGGTGCACCGCCTTGAAGGTGTCGACCTCCTTGCGCTGGCACACGAACTTCGCGTTGGGGAAGAACGGCGCGCGCGGCTCGTTCTCGCCCGGGATCGGCTCGGTCGTCCCCATCGTGATGCGCAGGTCCTGCACGTGAAGGTGATCGAAGGAGACGAAGTCCACGTCGGCCGGTGCCAGCCCGACCACGGCGAGCGCCTGCTCGACCGTGTGGTACTCGGTCGTGAGCACGTTGTAGGAGATCCACTCGCCGAAGCGTGCGAGCAGCTGCTCGTAGAACGGCGCCTCGGCCGACCCCTCGGGGATCGTCGGCTCCCACACCATCGTCCGGCGCTCGCCTTCGAAGTCCTCGAACTGGATCACGACGAGACGGTTGAGGATGTTCACGTACGGGTTCACGCCACGCGCCGCGCCGTGGAACGCGAACGTCGCCGGGTAGCCCGCGGACACGAGATCGATCGTGCGGATCGCCAGCACCTCGCCCTGGCCCTTGAACCGCTCGCGGAACTCGCCGGCCGCCTCGCGCAGGGCCGCCGGGCGATCCCCGCGCGGCCACGTCGCCTGCGCCTCGTCGAACTCGTGGACGGGACGGATCCCGACCTTCTCCGGACTCTCGATGGCGGCCATGTGGCTCCCTCTGGCGGTGGACTCGCGGCTAGCGTACAGCCGCGGTGCGAGAGCCGGGCTCCTGCGCCCTGGCGCGGAACCACTCGATCGTCCGGCGCAGCCCGTCCTCGAGCGGCGTGGATGCCTCGAAGCCGAACCGGTCCCGCGCGCGCGACGTGTCGAGGCGGCGCCGCGGCTGGCCGTCGGGCTGATTGGAGTCCCACAGCAGCTCGCCGGTGAAGCCGGTGAGCGCGGCGATTCGCTCGGTCAGCTCGCGGATCGTGATCTCCTGGCCGGAACCGACGTTGACCGGCTCCGCGCCGTCGTAGCGCTCGGTCGCCCGCACGATCGCCTCGGCGCAGTCCTCGACGTACAGGAACTCGCGCGACGCGCGGCCGGTTCCCCAGCAGGTGATCGACTCCGCGCCGGCCAGGCGCGCCTCCTCGCAGCGGCGGATCAGCGCCGGGATCACGTGGCTGGAGCGCGGGTCGAAGTCGTCGCCGGGGCCGTACAGGTTCACCGGCAGCAGGTAGATCCCGTTCAGGCCGTACTGCTCTCGATAGGCCTGGAGCATGACCAGCAGCGCCTTCTTGGCGACACCGTAGGGGGCGTTGGTCTCCTCCGGGAACCCGTCCCACAGGTGCTCCTCCGAGAATGGGACGGGCGTGAGCTTCGGGTAGGCGCACACGGTGCCCGCCTGCACGAACTTCTTCACGCCGCGCCGCCGGGCCTCCTCGATCAGGTGCAGCCCCATTGCCATGTTGGCGTAGAAGAAGCGGCCGGGGTTGTCGCGGTTGGCGCCGATCCCGCCGACCTCCGCGGCGAGGTGGATCACGGTGTCGGGCGCGGCCGCCTCGAAGGCGCGTGCGACGTCGCGGGGATCGGTCAGGTCGAACTCGGCGCGACGGGGCACGAAGACGCTCGCGGCCGCGCGCGCCGCCAGGCGCTCGCACACAGGCCGGCCGAGGAACCCGGCGCCGCCCGTGACCAGCAACCGTCGGCCGTCGATGTGGTCCGGCACGGCCTCGAGTCTAGGCGCTCGACGCGCGGTGGACTCGCACCTCTACCGTTCCCCGCCGTGCCGGTCATCGACGTCACGTGCGTGGTGCACGCCCATTCGGTCCACTCCGACGGGACGGGCACCGTCGAGCAGATCGCCGCACAGGCCGCTCGCGCCGGCGTCGACGTCGTGCTGCTGACCGACCACGACTCGCTCGACGCCCGCCGGCGCGGCGGCGAGCGCTACCACGGACGCGTGCTGATGTGCGTGGGCGAGGAGGTCTCACCGAAGCAGGGCAACCACTACCTCGCGTTCGGAATCGACGAGGAGATCGATCACGACGGCCTGGGACCCGCCGAGATCGTGGCCGCCGTCGCCGAGGCCGGGGGGTTCGGCTTCCTCGCCCATCCGTTCTCGGAGGGGTCGGCACGCTTCCGGCGAGCCGGGCCCGGGATGCCGTGGGACGACCTCGACGCGCCCGGCTACACCGGCATCGAACTGTGGAGCTTCGTCACCGACACGGCGGAGGGGCTCGCCTCGATCCGCGACGTGGTGCGCTTCGTCGCCCGCCCCGAGCGCGTGGTGACCGGCCCGCCGGAGCGGAACGTGCGCGGCTGGGACGCCCTGCTCGCCCGCCGGCCCGTCGTCGCCATCGGCGGGGTCGACGCCCACCAGATCGGGGTTCGCGTCGGCGGGCGCGTCCCGCTGCGCCTGATGTCCTACCGACGCTCCTTCTCGCATCTGCGCACCCACGTGCTGCTGGACCGGCCGCGCACCGGCGAACCCCTGGTCGACCGCGACGCCGTCTACGCGGCGCTGCGCGCCGGCCACTGCTACCTCGCGATGGACTCGTTCGGGCGGGCGCACGGCTTCGCATTCGCCGCCCGCGGTCCCGGCGCGGTGCCGATGGGCGGCGAGTCGGCGTGGGCCGAGGGTCAGATCCTCGAGGCCCGCGTGCCCCTCCCCGCCGAGCTGACGCTGCTGCGCGACGGGGAGCCCGTCGCCCACGTCCATGGCACCATTCTCGAGCACGCCGCCGACCGCCCCGGCGCGTACCGTCTCGACGCGCGGCTCCACGTCCACGGCGCGCGGCGCACCTGGATTCTCTCCAACCCCGTCTACCTGCGCTGATGGAATCCGACGAGACCCGCCGGCTGCTCGAACGGCTCGAGGAGGTCACCGCGCGCCTGCAGGACGTCGAGGCGGCGCTGCGCGAGCAGGCCGAGAGCGACGCCGCGCGCACCGGCGTGCGCGCGCGCCTGCGGGCGTGGTCCTCCCCGCGCCTCGGTGAGCTGCGCCAGTACGCGCCCGAGCCGCTGCGTGTCCCGAGCTCCTACCTGCAGGCCGACCCGCCGTCGCCGGCGCCGCGGATCTCGATCGTGACGCCGTCCTTCCAGCAGGGTCGCTTCATCGAGCGCACGATCTACAGCGTGGTGTCCCAGGGTTATCCGAACCTCGAATACGTCGTGCAGGACGGCGGCTCGGACGACGGCACAGTGGAGATCCTGCGCCGCTACGAGGACGCGCTGTCGGGCTGGACGTCGGAGCCCGACGGCGGCCAGGGGGACGCACTCAACCGCGGCTTCGCGCGCACCACCGGCGAGATCATGGCCTACCTCAACTCCGACGACCTGCTGCTGCCCGGGGCCCTCGCCTACGTGGCGTCCTACCTGCAGGCGCACCCCGAGGTGGACGCCGTCTACGGCCACCGCGTGCTGATCGACGACCGCGACCGGCAGGTCGGCCTGTGGGTCGTGCCTCCGCACGACGAGCGCGTGCTCGCGCTCGGCGACTACGTGCCGCAGGAGACGCTCTTCTGGCGCAGGACGGCATGGGAGCGCGCCGGCGGGCAGATCGACCCCAGCTTCCAATTCGCGCTCGATTGGGATCTGCTGCTGCGCCTCGCGGATGGCGGGGCGAGGATCGTGCGGGTGCCGCGATTCCTCGGCGCCTTCCGGGTCCACGACGGGCAGAAGACACTGGTGGGCGGGCCCGCGCGCGACGCCGAGGCGGACCGCCTGCGCGTGCGCACCCAGGGGCGGCCGATGACCGGCGACGAGGCCTTCGCCAGGCTGCGTCCGTTCCTGCGCCGGCACGTCGTCCACCACACGGTCGCGCGCGCGTGCGCACGGCTGCCGCGGCGCCGCATCGAGGTGCGGACGCTGCCGCCGGACGCCTAGCGGGGTTCTGAACCGACCTCGCGGTCAGGCGCGCGGCTTCGCCGGGGCCCACTGGGCCTCGGGCGGAGGCGCGGCGGGCATCGCCTCGGGCACCGGCACCTCAGGGGTGTCGCGCAGGTACCACTCGGCGTCGAGCGCGGCCTGGCAGCCGGTCCCGGCCGCCGTGACGGCCTGGCGGTAGGTGTGATCGACGAGGTCGCCGGCGGCGAACACGCCGGGCCGATTGGTCACGGTCGACTTGCCCACGGTGACGACGTAGCCATCGTCGTCGATCTCGACCTGGCCGGCGACGATCTCCGACTGCGGCTCGTGGCCGATGGCGATGAAGGCGCCGGCCATCGGGAGGTCGCGCGTCTCGTCGGTGTCCAGGTTGCGCACCACGGCGTGGCCGAGCGCGCCGTCGTCGCCGGCCACGAACTCCTCCACCACGTACGGCGTGAGGAACTCGATGTTGCCGAGCTCGCGCGCGCGCTCGAGCATGATCTTCGAGGCGCGGAACTCGTCGCGCCGGTGCACGATCGTCACCTTGGACGCGAACTTGGCCAGGAAGATCGCCTCCTCCATGGCCGAGTCGCCGCCGCCGACGATGATCGTCTCGCGGTCCTTGAAGAACGCCGCGTCGCACGTCGCGCAGTAGGACACCCCGCGGCCGCCGAGCTCCTCCTCCCCGCCGATGTCGAGCTTGCGGTGCTCGGCCCCCATTGCGAGCACCACGGTACGGGCGCGGTGGGCCTCGTCCCCAACGAACACCGTGTGGATCCCGCCGGGCTCGTCGGCGAGCTCGAGGCTCGTGGCCTGGTCGGTGAGGAAGCGAGCGCCGAAGCGCTCGGCCTGATTGCGGAACTGCTGCATCATCTCGGGGCCCATGACCCCCTCGGGGTAGCCTGGGTAATTCTCCACGTCCGTCGTCTGCTGGAGCAGCCCGCCCCAGAGGAAACCTTCGATCACGAGCGGATCGAGGTTGGCGCGCGCCGTGTACAGCGCGGCCGTGTAGCCGGCCGGGCCGCTTCCGACGATGATCATGTTCTCGACGTTGTCAGGCATCTCGCTTCACTTTTTATAGTACGGAGGTCGTCAAGCGCGCGCGGGCGCTTCCTCGTGCTCCTCGTTGCTCCAGACCTTGACGGTCTTGCGCAGCTGAAGATAGGCGATCGTCCCGGGGATCGTGGGAAGCCAGAAGGAGAACGCACGGTACGCGAGCACGGCGACGACGGCGAGCCCGCTGTCCACGCCGAACGCGATGAAGGCGCCGATCAGGCCGCCGTCCACGCCACCGATGCCGCCCGGCAGCGGCAGGGTGTTGCCGAGCTGGCCGATGAAGTACCCCATGACGATGACGGGGAACGGCGGTGCCTCGCCGAAGGCGTGGAAGCACGCCCACAGCACGGCGATGTCGAAGTACCACCACGCCACCGCGCCCAGCACGCCCGGATCTCGCGAGCCCACGAGGCGCAGCGCCGTCCGCACGCCCGTCGCCGCCGATGCCGGCACCGTCGCCAGCGCGCGGGCCCAGCGCTGCACGCGCCAGCGCCGCCCGCCGGCGGACCAGTCCGTGAGCCGGCGCTCGAAGTCCTCCGGAACCAGCGCCACGACGAGGAACAGCGCGATCACCACGGCCGCGAGGATCGCCGGGACGACCGTGAGCACGAACGGGGCCGAGCCCTCGAACACCGCGAGGCGCAGGCCGAGCCCGTCGATCACCAGCGTGAACATGTAGACGCCGTAGAGCAGGACGAGGAAGGCGATCATCCGGCAGGCCACGATGCGCCGGGACATGCCGGAGCGACGCAGCGCCCACGCGGTCAGCACCACCCCGCCCGCGCCGGCGGTCGCGAAGAGGCGCGTGGCCGCCACACCGGCCATCGTGATCTGGTAGCTCTCGCGCCACTCGATGCGCGTCCTCCCGCGCGTGAACACCGCTCGGAACAGGAGGATGTACCCGCCGAAGGACAGGCACTCGAGGGCGAAGGCGGCCGCCAGCCAGGCCGGGTCGCCCTCCTGGATGCGGTCCCAGGTCTTCCCCAGGCCGGCGAGCCGGGGCAGGACGAAGTACAGGAACGCGATCGCCGAGATGACGAACAGCGCGAGGAGCAGCATGCGCTCGCGCGTGAGCTGCACGCGCGGCATCTCCTCCTGGGAGCTGTCCTCCTCTTCGTCCGGGATCCGGGCCTCGTCGTAGCGGCCGGGATCGGGCTCGTCGCGCGGGGGCCGTTCGGCCTTCTCGGTCATGTCATGTATGTGCCCGCGCCTCGAGTCGCTGTATCCCCCGGGAGACCCGCAGGAGCAGCGGCGCAGCGCGGGGGCCCAGGCGACGCACGCCCTGCGTCAGGGTGAACCCGACGACCAGGTCCACGAGGTAGTGCTCGCCCAGGTACACGAGCGCGAAGCCGAGCGACAACGCGTAGGTCCACCCCACGGCACCGGCGACGGGTCCGGTGTCGGTCAGGACCTGTGCGGCCATGACGGACGTGGCGAAGTGCAGCGATGGCATCGCAGCCAGCGGGTTTCCTCCGAGGAAACTGTAGAGGGGTCCCCAATTGTCCTTCCAGAACTCGGCGCCGTACTCCTCCATCATGCGGCGCACGCGCGGCATGTCGGGCACGGCCATGCGGCCGTGGCGGGACGCATACCAGGGCGGCGCGGTCGGGACGGACCAGTACACGACCGCGCCGAGGTCGAACACGGCGTAGACCATCACAGCCGCGCGCGGAAACCGCTCGCGATGGCGCAGCAGCACGTACAGCAGCGACGAGTGAGGCACGAAGAACCACACCCAGTGCACCCACACGAGCAGCTTGTCCAGCGGCGTGAAGCGGTCGGGGTTCGCCAGGCGCTGGAGGCGCAACGTCGGCGGCAGACCGAGACCGAGCACGGTGTCCGCGTGCACCGGGTAGTCGATGTGCACGCGGCGCTCGAGCGCCTCCGGATCGTCGTGGGGCATCTGGTAGGCGGCGACGTAGGCCCACATCTGCAGTACGCAGGTGGCGACGTCGCGAGCGTGGGAGCGTCGCGCGGCGACGCAGACGGCGAACGGCGCCGCGGCCGCGGTCGTGATGACCACCGGAGCCGGGAGCCTCGCCCGGCGACGGATCAGCGGAGCCGCCACGCCCGCGGCGACGACGGCCCAGGCGGTCGCGCGGATGGCCCTCGACGTGCGCAAGGCGGACCCGAGTATATGTACGCCCATGGATCTCGCTGGGACGCGCGTTGCGGTGACCGGCGCCGGCGGCTTCATCGGCGGCGCGCTGTGCCGGCGGCTGGCGGCGGAGGGAGCCGGCGTGCTCGGGCTCGACATCGACGAGCGATCGGCGGCTCGCGTCACGGCCGCGGGCGCGGAGTTCCGAGCGTGCGACACGACCGACGCCGGCGGCGTGGCGGCCGCGCTGGACGGCTGCGAGCTCGTCGTCCACACCGCGGCGATCGTGGCCGACTTCGGCCCGATGGAGGACTACGTTCGCGTCACTGTCCGGGGCACCCGCAACGTGCTCGACGGCGCGGACGCGGCGGGCGCGCAGCGGGTCGTGCACGTCTCCTCGATCGCGATCTGGGGCTCGGAGCACCAGGCGCCCCTCCCCGAGGACGCCGAGCCGCGCCCATCGGGCTGGCCGTACCAGGACACGAAGGCTGCATCGGACGTGCTCGCGCGGCGTCGCGGCGCGGTCGTCGTGCGCCCCGGCGACGTGTACGGACCCGGCTCCAAGCAGTGGTCGGTTCGTCCGCTGGAGACGATGAAGGCCGGCCGCCTCGCACTGCCGCGCGGACGCGACGGGATGGTCACGCCCGTGTACATCGACGACCTGGTCGACTGCATCGTGCTGGCCGCGACGTCCGACGCGGCCGAGGCCGGACAGGCCTACGTCGCCTGGCCCGGGCAGGTCGTCAGCGGCGCCGACTTCATGGCGTACTACGCGCGCATGCTCGGCAGGGACGACGTTCCGCGCCTGCCGGTGGCCGCGCACCGCGCCGCCGTGTGGGTGGAGGAGCGCCTCGCGCGGGTCGCCGGCCGCCCGCCGGCGGTCACGGCCGAGGCGATGCGCTATCTGAACCGCGAGCACGCCTACACGGTGTCCCGCGCACGCGAGGTGCTCGGCTGGGCGCCGCAGGTGGACCTCGACGAGGGCATGCGGCGCACCGAGGCCTGGTTCCGGGACGAGGGCCTGCTGCCGGCGAAAGGAGTTGGTGTTCCTCCCGCCCACCGCTAGCAGGCGTTAGCACGGCGGCCATCGGCCGATAGCGGCCTCTGGAGGAGGTGCGCGCTCGTCCTGCCCTAGCCTGCCGCCGCATGTGCGGCATCGCAGGCTGCGTCGTCGAGCCGGGCGCGGGGCCCGACCTGGGAGCGCTCGAGCGCATGGCGGTGGCCCTCGGTCACCGCGGTCCGGACGACCGCGGCGTCGAGGTCGTCGGCAACGTCGGGCTCGTGCACACCCGGTTGTCGATCGTCGACCCGTCTCCGGCGGGCCATCAGCCGATGGCGGATGAGCCGGGCGAGTGGTGGCTGACGTACAACGGCGAGGTCTTCAACCACCTCGAGCTGCGCGACGAGCTGGGCGCCGCGGCCTGGCGCTCGGGCACCGACACCGAGACGCTGCTGCGCGCGCTGGCCGCGTGGGGCGAGGACGCCGTCGCGCGCTGCAACGGGCTGTTCGCGTTCGCGGCGCTCGACGCGCGCCGGGGGCGGCTGCTGCTCGTGCGCGACCGCTTTGGCGTCAAACCGCTCTACCTCGCGCGCCACGCGGGCGCGCTCTGGTTCGCCAGCGAGCTGCGCGCGCTGCTGGCGGCCGGCGTGCCCGCGCGGGCGCGCGCCGGCGTGCTCGCCCACAGCGTCGCCTACGGGTGGGCCAACGGACGTGAGACTCCGCTGGAAGGCGTCGACCGCGTCCTCCCCGGGACCCTGCTCACCGTCGACGTCGCGACCTCGGCGGTCGACGAGCGGCGCTGGTACGACCCCGCGGCGGCGGTCGACCGCGAGCGCGCGGCCGCGCTCGCCGGGCGGCCCCGGGCCGCGCTCGCCGCCGAGGTCGAGGCGACCCTGCGCGCGTCGGTCCGACGGCGGTTGATGGCCGACGTGCCGCTCGGCGCGATGTGCTCCGGCGGCATCGACTCCAGCCTGATCGCCGCCTTCGCGCGCGAGGAGCAGCCCGGCCTGGTGGCCTTCAACGCCACGGTCGCCGACCAGCCGGCCGTGGACGAGCGCGCGTGGGCCGAGCGCGTGGCGCGGCACCTGGGGATCGAGCTGCGCACGACGGTGATGAGCGCACAGAGCTGGCGCGCCGGACTGGTCGAGGCCGTGCGCCACAACGAGCTCCCGCTCATGCACGAGAGCTCGGTGCCGATGGCCCAGATCGCCGGGCTCGCGCACGCCGATGGCGTTAAGGTGCTCCTGTCCGGCGAGGGCGCCGACGAGCTGTTCGCGGGCTACGACGGGATGCACCTGGCGGAGTACCGGGAATTCGTTCCGGCGGCGCTCGCCCGCCGCCAGCGCGTGACCGCCCCGCTGCGGCGCGCCGACGCGCTGCGGCGGCGGCGCGGCCGGGACCTGATCGCCGGCGTGCGCCGGCGCCTCGAGCGCACGACGCACTCGCGCGCCACGCGGCCGCCCACCGCGCCGTCCTCGGACGCCTACGAGGCCGACGTCACCGCGCGCGCGGCCGCCGCCTACGCCCACGACCCTGGACCCCGCGGGGCGCTCGAGGCCGCACTGCTCGGCGACCTCGGCACCTATCTCCCCCACCTGCTCAACCGCCAGGACAAGAACACGATGCAGCGCTCAATCGAGACGCGGGTCCCCTTCCTCGACCCCGACGTGGTCGCGCTCGCGCTCAACCTCCCGCTGGAGGCACGCGCCATGCCCGAGCGCAAGGGCGTGCTGCGGGATCTCGCGCGGGCCCACCTCCCGCGCGGCGTCGCGAATCGCAGGAAGCTCGGCTTCGGCTTCGACGTCCGGCGCTACCTCCAGGGCGCCGCGCGGCCCGAGTTCCTCGCCGACGGGCACCTGCGGCAGGTGCTGGAGGTCCCGGCGGACGAGTGGCGCGCCGCCGTGACGCACCTGTCCTCCGCCCACGCGCTGCGACTCTGGACCGGCGAGGTCTGGTGCCGGCTGTTCCTCGACGGCGACGACGACGCGGCCGTCGAGGCGGCGCTCTGGCGCTAGTGGAACGGAATCGAGTCGGAGCGCAACTCGGCGGTGCGCGCGGCCTGCCGGGCGGGGTCGCGGATGCCGGCGAGGATGAAGGCGTCGAGGTCCTGGCCGGGGGCAAGCCGGTCGCGCACGAGCGCGAGCACGGCGTGCTGGTCGCGCTCCGCGATCGCGCACGCCGCTCCCGCGATCGCGAGGCAGCCGTGGAGGGAGATGTAGGCCTCGGCGGCGTCGAGGGCGGACCCGTCGTCGAGCCGGAGCGAGATGGCGCGCAGCTCGCGGCGCTGGTAGTTGGGCTCGTACGCGTCGATCGCCGCGACCTGTGCGTCGTCGAGGTGGAGCACGTGCACGTCGACGGTGTGGCCGGCGCGCGGCTGGAGGGTCGCCGGCACCGCGCCGTACGGCGAGACGTGAGCGGAGTAGACGACGTCGAAGCCCTCGAGGCGCGCGGCCGCCACCACGACAGGCGGTGCCGGTGCGTCGGTGCCGAGCTTGCGCGCGATGCCGGCGAGCGAGCGATTCGCCCCGTAGGCGAGCACCCGCCGCCGGCCGGGCTCGGCGTCCGGCGCGCCGAGCCGGAACGAGCCCGGGACGATCTCGAACGGGTAGCCGCGCGCCCGCGCCAGGTGGGTGGCGTCGTCGCCGCTCAGGGGACCGGTGCGCCGGTGCGCTCGCGGCGGTACGCGGCCGCCGCCTCCACCAGCGACGCGATCAGGCGGCTGCCCTCGTCGGCCTCGGGGTGCCACTGCACGCCGAGTGCGTAGCGACGGTCCGGCACCTCCAGCGCCTCCGGCAGGTCGTCCATCACGGCCCAGCCGGTCACCTCGAGCCCGTCGCCGATGCGCCCGACGCCCTGGTGGTGATGGGACTTGGTCCCGTGCACCAGCTCGCCCGCGCAGCGCGCGGCCAGCGATCCCTCGGCCAGGCGCACGTCGTGGTCGGCGTCGTCGAACGTGCCCGGCGTGCGGCGGTGCTCGTGGTGGCCGAACTCCTCGGGCAGGTGCTGGCGCAGGGTGCCGCCGCGGGCGATGTTGATCAGCTGCATCCCGCGGCAGATCCCGAGGACCGGCAGATCGCGCGCCAGCGCACCGCGCACGAGCGCGATCTCGAAGCGGTCGCGCTCGGGCACCGTGTCCACGGTCTCGTCGTGGCGGTCCGCGCCGTACACGCCCGGATCGATGTCGGCGCCGCCGGCCAGCATCAGGCCGTCGATCAGGTCGAGCGCCTCGTCGGGCCGCTCGGCCAGGGCTGGGTCCGGCGGGAGCAGGATCGTCAGGCCGCCCGCGCGGTGCGCGGCGTCGACGTAGTTGCGCGGCAGCAGCGCGGCGGCGTCGTCCCAGACGCTCCAGCGAGCGCGCTCCCAGGCGGTGCACATGCCGATCACGGGCCGGTCCACGACCGTTCACTATAAGTGGGCCGTGCACGTCATCTCCCGTCCCGAATCCGGCCGCGCGGCCGTCCTGACCGTCGTGGAGGTCGTGCTCGCCGTCGCGGTGGCGACCGGCGCCGTCGCCGCGCTCGACACGATCGCGCCGATCACGGGGCTCGGCGTGATCTACCTGCTCGCCGTGCTGTTCGTGGCCGTCCGCCGAGGGGGCCTCGCGGCGCTGGTGACCGCGCTCCTCAGCGTGCTGACGCTCAACTTCTTCTTCATCGAGCCGCGCCACCAGCTCACCATCGCGAGCTCGGAGAATTTCGTCTCGCTCGTGGTGTTCCTGATCGCCGCGGTGGTCGTCGGGCGCCTGGCCGCGGCGGCACGCCAGCGCGCGCGCGAGGCCGACGACCGCGCCCGCCTCGCCGCGGCGCGCGAGCGCGAGGCGGCGATGCTGGCGCGCGCGGCGTCCGACGTGATGGCGGGCACCAGCCTCGACGCCGAGCTGCGGGCCGTCGGTGAGCACATCGCGCAGGCCACCGGCGCGGCCGGCGCCCGGCTCGGCCTGGAGGCCGCGCCCGCGCCGCGGGACGGCGAGGTCGCGCTGCGGCTGCCGCTCTCCAAGCGCTCCGGCTGGTTGTACGCGACGCCCGCGCCCGGCTGGCAGGAGGCCGACCTGCGGCGCATCGCGGAGCCGCTGGCCCGGCTGATCGACGTCGCGCTCGAGCGCAAGCGCGCCGAGGAGCGCGTGGCCGACGCGGAGGCCGCCCGCCGCGCCGACGTCGCCAAGACGGCGGTGCTCCACGCCATATCCCACGACCTGCGCTCACCGCTGACTGCGATCACGACGGCGGTCGGCGGCCTCGCCGACCAAGAACTGCGGTCGGACGATCGCGCGGACCTCGTGTCGGTCATCGGCGTCGAGTCCTCGCGGCTGGCGCGGCTCGTGGACGACCTGCTGGATCTCTCGAAGATCGAGGCCGGCGCCGTTGACCCGCAACCGGACTGGTGCGACCTCCGCGACGTCGTCGGCAACGCGGCCGCGCCGATCGCCGACCACCCGATCGAGCTGGCGTTCGCCGAGGACCTGCCGCTCGTCCGGGCCGACCCCGCGCAGCTCGAGCGCGTGTTCGCCAACCTGCTGGACAACGCCGTCCGCTTCTCGCCCGACGGCGCGCGGGTGCGCGTGACCGCCGCCGTCGGCGGTGGCGCCGTGACGGTGACCGTCGCCGACCGCGGCCGCGGCGTCGCCGCCGCCCACCGCAATCACGTCTTCGAGCCGTTCTACCGGGCCGGGGGCAGCCGGGGCTCCGGCCTCGGTCTGGCCATCTGCCGCGGTTTCGCCGAGGCCAACGGCGGCCGCATCCGGCTGCTCGCGGCGCAGGAGGGCGCGGCGTTCGCGGTGTCCATCCCGCTCGTCGAGCAGCCCGCCACGGCTCCATGAGCGCCCGCGTGCTCGTGGTGGACGACGAGCCCCAGATCCTGCGGGGACTGCGTGTCGTGCTGCGCAGCGCCGGGTACGACGTGGCGACCGCGCAGACGAAGGCGGAGGCCCTCGACGCCGTCTCCGTGCGCCCGCCGGACGCGATGCTGCTCGACCTCGTGTTGCCGGACGGCAGCGGCGTCGACGTGTGCCGGGAGGTGCGGCGCTGGAGCGCGCTGCCGATCGTCGTCCTCTCGGCGGTCGGCGACGAGCGCGAGAAGGTCCGGGCCCTGGACGTGGGCGCCGACGACTACGTCACGAAGCCCTTCGGGACCGAGGAGCTGCTGGCGCGCCTGCGCGCGGTGATCCGCCGGTCTGCCGACGCGCCCGGCGAGCCCGTCGTCGCGGTCGGGGATCTCGAGATCGACCTCCCCGACCGCCGGGTGCGACGCGCGGGCGAGGAGATCCACCTCACCCCGATCGAGTTCGACCTGGTGGCCGCGCTCGCGCGCCACCGTGGCAAGCTCGTGACGCACCGCCAGCTCCTGCAGGAGGTGTGGGGGCCCGGCCACGCCGACGCGACCCACTACCTGCGCGTGCACGTCGCGCACATCCGCGCCAAGCTCGAGGCCGACCCCGCGCGGCCGCGGTACGTGATCACGGATCCGGGCGTGGGCTACCGGCTCGGCGAGCCCGGGTCCGAAACGGCCCCTTAGCGCATCCTCTACGCCGTTCGACCGGTTCTTAGCGGACCGTTGACGGCCGGCGACCTATGGTGCTTGCGGTATGGCTCGGCTCCGTCAGCAGGGCCTGCGCCGGACCGTCGGCGTGCCGGGAATGTTCGCCACGGCCTACGGCAACGTTGGGTCGTCGATCTACTACGCACTCGGCCTGGTCGCCTCCCACGCGCTCGGCCTGACGCCGCTCGTGTTCATCTTCGCCGGCGGCCTGTTCGCCCTGACCGCGAAGACCTACGCCGAGGGGGCGTCGATGTTCCCCGAGGCCGGCGGCTCCTCGTCGTTCGCCCGCCACGCGTTCAACGAGGTCGCCTCCTTCTTCGCCGGTTGGGCGCTGACGCTCGACTACATCATCACGATCGCGATCAGCGCCTTCTTCGTGCCCCACTACCTGGGCGCCTTCTTCCCGGCGCTGCGCCATCCGCCCGGGGACGTGATCGGCGGTGTCGCAGTGATCGCGGGACTCGCGGCGCTGAACGTCCGGGGCATCGGCGAGTCGGCCAAGCTGAACATCTTCCTCGCGGCCGCCGACCTCGTCACGCAGGTGCTGCTCGTCGTGCTCGGCGCGGTGCTGGTGCTCAACCCATCGCTGCTGATCGACCAGGTCCACCTCGGCGTCGCGCCGAGCTACCGCGAGCTGCTGTTCGGGCTCTCGATCTCGATGGTCGCCTACACCGGCATCGAGACGGTCTCGAACATGGCCGAGGAGTCCAAGGACCCCGACCACGACGTCCCCAAGACGGTCAACCTGGTGCTGATCGCGGTGCTCGGCATCTTCGCCGGGATCTCGATCATCTCGCTGTCGGCGCTGCCGGTGCACGAGGTCTCGCCCGGCCACTTCGCCACCCAGCTCGGCACCACCTACGAGAACGATCCGGTGCTGGGCATCGTGTCCTCGCTGCACCTCGGTTCCGGGGTCGAGCAGGTCCTGCGCTACTACGTCGGCGTGCTGGCGGCCACGATCCTGATCATCGCGACGAACGCGGGGCTGATCGGGATCTCGCGATTGTCGTGGTCGCTGGCGGAGCACCGGCAGCTCCCGAGCGCCTTCGCCCGCCTCAGCAGCCGCCACGGCACGCCGTACTTCACGATCATCCTGTTCTCGGCGGTGGCGGCGGTGCTGCTGATGCCGGGCGAGACCGACTTCCTTGGCAACCTCTACTCGTTCGGCGCGATGCTGTCGTTCACCACCGCGCACGTGGCGGTGATCGCGCTGCGGGTGCGAAGACCCGACCAGCCGAGGCCGTACCGGATGCCGTGGAACATCCGCATCCGCGGCAGCGACATCCCGCTCAGCGCCGTGCTCGGCGCCATCGGGACCTTCGGCGCCTGGGTGTCCGTCGTGGTCCTCCACGACGAGGCCCGCCTCGTGGGCATCCCGTGGATGGTCCTGGGCATGACGGGCTATGTCCTCTACCGCCGCCGTCTCGGGATCAGCGTGTGGGACGTGCACACGGTGGAGCACGAGCGACGCCCCGTGGACTTCAAGGAACTGGCCTACCGCTCGGCGCTGGTGCCGATCTTCGGCACCGACGTCAGCGCCCGGGCGATGCGCAGCGCGGCCAAGCTCGTGGGTCAGGACGCGGAGGTCGACGCGGTCTACGTGCTGCGGGTGCCGGCGCAGCTCTCGCTGCACGCGGGGCTCGAGGACAAGGAGGCCGCGGGCCGCGGCGTGCTGGAGGCGGCCAGGCTCGAGGGACGCCGGGCCGGCCTGAAGGTGCGGACCGCGCTGATCCGCACGCGCAACCCGGGGGCGGCGCTGGTGGACGAGGCGCGGCGGCGCGGCTCCGAGGTCATCTACCTGGCGACCGTGCACGCCCCGCCGTCGGAGCGCTCGCTCGGCCCCACCGCGTCCTACCTGCTGGAGCAGCGGCCGTGCCGGATCGTCGTCGAGACCGACAACCGCGAGAACGGGCGGCTCGAGGCCATCACGCCGGGGCGCCGGATCCCGACCCCGGCACGCTGACCACCCGGCGCTCGTGCGTGCCCACGCCGAGCGTCCGCCCGCCCTCCGGCACCGCAGCCGGTCCTCTACGACGAACTCGTCGACCCGCTCGAGCCCAGGCCGCAGGCCGTCCAGGCTCACGAGAGGGACAGACCGCCGGACACGCCGATCGTCTGGCCGGTGATGAACGATGCGTCGTCGCAGGCCAGGAACGCGATCGTGGCGGCAACCTCGTCGGGCGTGCCCGGGCGACGCATCAGCGTGGAGTCGATCATGCCCTGGCGCAGCCGCGATCCGAGGTCGCCGGTCTCCACCATGTGCTCGAGGAGCGGCGTCTCGATCGGCCCGGGCGCGACGGCGTTGGCGCGCACGCCGTAGTGGGCGCCCTCGCGGGCGATGGCCTTCGTGAAGCCGATCACGCCCGCCTTGGCCGCGCTGTAGGTGACGGAGAGCTGGGACCCCACGCGCCCGGCCTCGCTGGCGATGTTCACGATCGCGCCGGTTCCGCGCTCCTGCATCGCCGGGAGCACCGCGTGGGTGACCGCGAGCACGCTCCACAGGTTCAACCGCAGGCCGTCCGTCCACTCCTCCTCGTCGGTGTGCACGAAGAACGTCGGCGCCCTTGTCCCTCCGCCGGCGTTGTTCACGAGCACGTCGAGCGGGCCCACCGCGTCGACCGCCGCGGCGACGCCGGCCAGCACCGACGCGTTGTCGGTGACGTCCATCTCGATGTGGTGGCCGTCGACCTCCCCGGACACGTCGCGGGCGCGATCCGGGTCGAGGTCGGCCACGGCCACCCGCGCGCCCTCGGCCGCCAGCCGCCGCGCGGTGGCGGCGCCGATGCCCGAGGCGCCACCGGTGACGAGGGCGCTGCGTCCTTCCAGCCGCATGGAGGCGTGAGCCTATACTGCGCCGCCGTGAGCTCGGAGGCGGCACCGGTCGCGATCGTCGGCGGGACGGGTGCGCTCGGCTTCGGCCTCGCGCTGCGCTTCGCCCGCGAGGGCGTGCCGGTCGTGATCGGCTCCCGCGACGCCGGTCGCGCCGAGGAGGCGAGCGCGCGGGCGCGCGAGCGCGTCGGGGGGGACGCGCCGGTCCGCGGCGCCGTCAACCACGAGGCCGTGCGCGATGTGGCCGCCGTGTTCCTGTGCGTGCCGTTCCGCAACCAGTCGGAGAACCTCACGAACCTGAAGGAAGCGCTCGCGCCCGGGCAGTTGCTCGTCGACGCGACCGTCCCGCTGGCCGCTGCCGTGAGCGGGAAGGCCACGCGGATGCTCGGGGTGCCGCAGGGTTCGGCCGCCCAGCAGGCGGCGGAGATGGCGCCCGAGGGCGTCCGCGTGGTGTCCGCCCTGCACACGGTGGGCGCGCCGACGTTCGGCGACCTCGATCACGCGCTCGACGAGGACGTGCTCGTCTGCGGCGACCGCCGCGCCGACAAGCGCGAGGCGGCGGCGCTGATCGAGCGCATCCCGGGCCTGCGCTGCGTGGACGTCGGACGGCTCGAGATGGCGCGCGTCACCGAGTCGCTGACCGCCCTGCTGATCTCCGTCAACGGCCGCTACAAGACCCACGCGGGCATCCGGCTCACTGGCCTGGAGGGCGAGGAACTGTGGCCGGCTCCGGCCCCGTCGTCGTCCTAGCCGGCGGGACCGGCGGCGCCAAGCTGGCCCGCGGCATGCTCGACGTCGCCGGCGAGGACCTCGTGGTCATCGCGAACACCGGCGACGACATCGAGATCCACTGCGGGCACGTCTCCCCCGACCCCGACCTCGTGAGCTACTGGCTGGCCGACCGGATCGACGACCGCGGCTGGGGCCTGGCGGACGACACCTTCGAGGTCATGGACGGCCTGCGCGAGCTGGGCGTGGACGTCTGGTTCAACCTCGGCGACCGCGACCTCGCCGTGTGCCTGCGCCGCGCCGAGCGGCTCGCAGCCGGGGCGCGGCTCACCGAGTGCCTGGCCGAGCTGGGCGCGGCGCTCGGGCTGCGTGCCCGCGTCCTGCCGATGAGCGACGACCCGGTCCGGGCGCGCGTGCTGGCCCACGGCGGCTGGCGCTCGCTGCAGGAGTTCCTGATCCGCGACCGCGGAGCCGGGCCGGTCGAGGACGTGGCGCTGGACGGCGCCGCACAGGCCGCCCCGGCCCCGGAGGTGGTCGAGGCGCTCGCGGCCGCGCGCGCGATCGTGATCGGCCCCTCCAACCCCGTCATCTCGATCGGGCCGATCCTCGCGGTCCCCGGCCTGCGCGAGGCGCTGCGCGCGGCGCCGGCGCCGGTCGTCGCGGTCAGCCCGCTGGTCGGCGGCGCGGTGCTCAAGGGACCCACGGAGGTGTTCCTGGAATGGGCCGGGCACCCGCTCGACGCCGGCGGGATCGCCGCGGCCTACGACGGCGTGATCGACGGACTCGTCGCCGACGAGCGCACCGATCGCGTCCCAGTGCTCGAGACCGACGTGCTGATGGCGGACGCCGCGGGGCGGCGCCACGTGGCCGAGGCGGCCCTCCGCTTCGCGGAGGCGCTGGCGCCTGATGCCTGATGCCCTCGCACCCTCGCTAACGTCCGGACCCGCATGACGACCGTCGCCGTCCTCCCCGTCAAGCGCTTCGACCGCGCCAAGCAGCGGTTGTCGACCGGGCTGGCAGCGACGTCCCGCGAGGTGCTCGCCGAGGCGATGCTACGGGACGTGCTCGGCGCGCTCGCGCGGGTGCGCTCGCTGTACGCGATCGTGGTCGTGAGCGGCGAGCCCCGCGCGCACGCGCTGGCGCGCGCCCACGACGCGCTGATCGTCGAGGACGAGGAGGAGGCCGGCCAGAGCGCCGCCGCGTCTCTCGGCGTCGCCCGCGCCGCCGAGTTCGGCGCCGAGTGCGTGCTGATGGTCCCCGGCGACTGCCCCGCGCTCGACGCCGACGAGGTGCAGGCATTGATCGTGCGTCACGGAGCCGCCGGCGAGAAGGCCGTGACGATCGTCCCCGACCGGCACGGCACCGGCACCAACGCGCTCGTGCTCTCGCCGCCGACGGTCATGGCGCCGGCGTTCGGCGAGGGTTCCTTCGCCCGCCACCTCGCCGCGGCGAAGGCCACCGACGCGCAGGTCACCGTCGACGAGGTCGCGTCGCTGGCGCTCGACGTCGACACGCCCGAGGACCTCGACGCGCTCCGGAGCGCCCATCTCCAGGACGCCCGCCGGCGCCACACCCCCGGGGTCCTTCGCGCCCTGGCCGAGCGGCGCTCGGCGTAGCGGTGACGCTGACCGCGACGGCGCTCCCGGGGGTGCCCGAGGTGCGCCCCGGCGACGACCTCGCCGCGCTGCTGGCCGACGCGGCGACGGGCGAGTGCGCCCTGCGCGAGGGCGACGTGCTGGCGGTCGCCCACAAGGTGGTCTCCAAGGCCGAGGGCCGCATGCGCGAGCTCGCCGACGCGCACCCGGGCGAGCGCGCCCGCGAGCTCGCCGCCGGGCACAACAAGGACCCGCGGGCCGTACAGATCGTGCTCGACGAGACCGCGGAGCTCCTGCGGGCCGAACGGGGCGTGCTCATCTGCCGCACCCGGCACGGGTTCGTGTGCGCCAACGCCGGCGTCGACGCGTCGAACGCGGGCGGCGCGGACCGGCTCGTGCTGCTGCCGGAGGACCCCGACGGCTCGGCCCGGGCGTTGCGAGCGCGGCTGCGGGAGCTGACCGGCGCCGCGCCGGCGATCGTGGTCACCGACTCCTTCGGCCGCGCCTGGCGCCACGGCCAGTGCGACGTCGCCATCGGCTGCGCCGGCCTGGCGCCCCTGGAGGACTGGCGCGGCGGCCGCGACGCCGAGGGCCGCGAGCTGCGCGCGACGTGGATCGCGGTGGCCGACCAGGCGGCGGCGGCCGCCGATCTCGCCCGCTCCAAGGACTCGCGCGAGCCCGCGGTCCTGCTGCGCGGCCTCGGCGCGCACGTCACGGCGGCCGACGGCCCGGGCGCCGCCGCGCTGCGGCGGCCGCCGGCCGAGGACCTGTTCCGCTGACCGTGCGGATACGGTTCGCCGTCGTGCGCCGCGCCCTGCTCATCCCCGCCGCCGCCGCGCTGCTCGCCGGCGGGTGCGACGGGAGCGACAAGGCCAAGACGGTCACGGTGACCTCGACGCCACCGGTCACCGTCACCGTGACCACGCCGACGACACCGGCGACCACACCCACCCAGACCACGTCGGGCGATTTCCGCACGCCCAAGGCCGGCGAGGGTCAGATCACCGTGACCGGGAACGTCGCCGACGGGCAGACCCGCAAGCTCCCGGGCACGGGCGACACGTCGCGGTACACATACTTCGTGCTCCAGCCCGAGGACGGCGGGTCGGCGCTGCGCGTCGGCGCGGCGGGCGACCTCGACATCGACCCCAAGGTCCGCGCCGCGATCATCGACCCCCGCTGCGGCGGCAAGCTGCGCGGCACCTTCACCGTCGCCGCCGCACCGGCGCGCGAGACGGCGTTCGACTGGGAGCTGGTCTCCGCGCAGCTCCTCAACACCTGCAGCCGCGCGTAGCGATGAATCCCGCGGGTTGCCGCGGTCCTAGGGATAGGTTGCAGGCGGCGGCTCCGGCCGCCGGCACACGACGAAAGGGGAAACATGGGAAAACCGGTCATCCACTTCGAGGTCATCGGGAAGGACGGCGAGAAGCTGCGCAGCTACTACTCGGAGCTGTTCGGCTGGGAGTTCGGCGACCCGGTCGGGCCGACCAACTACGCCGTGGTCCCGCGCGACGGGAACACGAACGCCGATGGGATCGGCATCGGCGGCGGGATCGGGAGCGCGCCCGAGGGCTACGACGGCCACGTCACGTTCTACGTCGAGGTGCCGGACGTCGAGGCCGCGCTGGCGAAGGCCGAGAGCCTCGGCGGGACGCGGATGATGGGCCCGGACAAGGTCCCGGAGGTCAACATCGAGATCGCCCTGTTCTCGGACCCCGAGGGTCACGTGATCGGCCTCGTGAAGTAGCCGCCCTACGCCGCGACCGGCAGCTCGTGCCGGCGGCGGATGTCGTACAGCGTCGTGCGCTCCGCCGCCGGCCGTCCGGCGCGGTGCGCCGCCGCGATCAGCTCCGGCGGGTCGAGCCGGACCCCGTGGTAGGAGCCGGCGAGGCGGCTGATGTTCTCCTCCATCAGCGTCCCCCCGAGGTCGTTGACGCCCCAGCGCAGGGACTCGGTGGCCGCGTCGAGCCCCATCTTCACCCAGCTCGCCTGCAGGCTCCGGACGCTGCGACCGAGCGCGAGGCGGAACACCGCCGTGTGCTTGAGGTTCTCCTCGCGGGAGATCTCCTCGATGCCGTGGGTGCGGCCGAGCAGCGTGTGGAAGGGGATGAAGGACAGCGGGACGAACTCGGTGAAGCCCCCGGTGCGCTCCTGCAGCTCGCGCACGACGCGCATGTGCTCGGCCAGCTCCCAGGGCTCCTCGATGTGGCCGAACATCACCGTCACCGTCGAGCGCAGGCCGACCGCGTGCGAGGCCTCGATCACCTCGACCCAGCGGGCCACCGGGAGCTTGTTGGGCGAGATGCGCTCGCGCACCCCGTCGTGCAGGACCTCGGCCGCCGTCCCCGGCGTCGAGTCGAGCCCCGCCTCGCGCAGGCGCTCGAACACCGCCCGCGGCGGGAGGCCCGACACGTCGCACATGTGCGAGACCTCCATCGGAGAGTACGCGTGCAGGTGCAACTGCGGCGCGACCTCCTTGGCCAGCCGCAGCCAGCCCTCGTAATCCTCCAGCGACCAGTCGGGGTGGATGCCCGACTGCATGCAGATCTCGGTCGCCCCGTACTCGACCGCCTCCTGCACGCGCCGCACGAACTCGTCGCGGTCGTGCTCGTAGGCGTCCGGTGAGCGCTTGCCCTGGCCGAAGCCGCAGAACGCGCAGCCGACGGTGCAGATGTTGGACACGTTCACGTTGCGGTTGACGACGAACGTGACGGTGTCGCCCGCCAACTCGGCGCGCAGCTCGTCGGCGGCCGCGCGCATGTCCTCGATGAGCCCGGGCCGGCGCTCGGCGAACAGCGCGGTCAGCGCCTCGGATGACAGCCAGGCGCCCTCACGCGCGCGTTCGATCGCACGCGGGACGAGGTCGAGCCGGATCGGGCGCTCGTCGCGGCGGCCCGACCCGCGGCGCGGGATGAAGCTCCAGTACGTCGTCTTGATCACGTCGAGCACGCCCTGCGCCATCCACTCCGGGTCGATGTACTGCGGGTACACGCACAGGCGCTCGGTCAGCGCGACCCCGTCGGCCTGCAGGCGCTTGCGCACCTGGTGCGGCGACGGGAACGGGTGCTCCGGCGAGATGTGGTCGCCGTTGGCGGACAGCCCGCCGAGGTCGGTCGCACCGGCGGCCACCAGCTCGGGCCACCAGTCGGACAGGTTCGGCGGGACCTGGATCCCGACGTCGGGCATCAGGCGCCGGGCCTCGGCGATCAGCACGCGCATGTCGTCGATCGAGACCGACGTCGCCCAGTCCGGCAGCGGCTGCTCCGGGCGCTCCCCCACGCCGGTGCGCCAGAACTCCCGCGCCGCGGCGTCGGCGATGTCCGCCGGTTCGCGGCCGTAGTAGCTCTGGTGCGGGACGAAGTTCTGCAGGATCACCTCCTGCAGGTGACCGTGCTCGGCGTGAACCTCGGCCAGCGCCTCCAGCGCGGCGACGCGCTCGTCGGGCGTCTCGCCGATCCCCACGAGGATCCCGCTGGTGAACGGGATGCGCAGCTCGCCGGCGGTCCGAATCGTCTCCAGCCGCCGCGCCGGGTCCTTCGTGGGCGAGCCCTGGTGGACGACGAGGTCGGGGTTGACCGACTCCAGCATCAGCCCCTGCGACGCGGTCACCTCGCGCAGGCGCAGCAGGTTCGCGCGCGACACGACGCCGAGGTTCGTGTGCGGCAGGAGGCCGCGCTCGAGCGCGCGCTCGCAGGTCCAGACAACGTAGGACGTGAAGTCCTCGTGGCCCCACTCGTGCAGGCGCCGCGCGACCTCGGCGTTGACCTCCGGCCGCTCGCCCGTGAGGACGAGCAGCTCCTTGACGTGTCGCCTGCCAGCGCCGTCGAGGATCCCGATCACCTCGTCCGGTTCGTGCAGGTGCGCCTGGTGGGTGGCGAACGCGCAGTACTTGCAGTAGCAGCGGCAGGTGCGCGACAGCGACAGCGTCAGGTTGCGCGAGAAGGTGACGCGGCGGCGCATCCGCGCGACAGTCTAAGGAACCGGAACCGCGGGCCGGGCCGCGGCCGCGCGCCTCAGCCCAGCGTGTCTATCGGCCGTTTGGTCACCTTGTCCTCGGGGCGGATCACCACGTAGTCGTAGACGAGGCCGGCCAGCCCCGCGCCGATCAGCGGCCCGATGATGTAGATGCAGCCAGTTGCGCCCACTCGCCGCCCACCACCGCGGGCCCGAACCAGCGCGCCGGGTTGAGGCTTCCGCCCGACACGGGCCCGAACGTCATCACGGCGAAGCCGAGCGTGATGCCGATGACCAAGCCGGCCCAGTCCCGCTGCCCGCGCGGGTTCACCGCGCAGGCCATGATCGCGAACATCAGCACGAACGTCCCGAGGATCTCGGCGAGCAGCCCCGGAAGCGCGTGGTGGTGCACGATCTGCGACACGGTCGCCGCGCCGTAGTGCACGCCCTTTCCGGCGTCGGTCAGGATCGCCTTGCACACGAGCGCCCCGGCCACACCGCCGGAGAGCTGCACGAGCACGTACACGAGCGCGTCGCCCGGCTTGATCTTCCGCAGCGCGAGCAGCGTCGTGGTCACCGCCGGGTTGAAGTGCGCCCCAGAGGCGCCTCCCAGCGCGTAGACGAGCATGGCCAGCACGAAGGCGTGCAGCAGCCCGATCACGGCCCAGTCGGTGACGCCGATCCCGCCGGCCGAGTTGATCGACAGGATCGCGCAGATGAAGAAGACGAGCACGAACGTTCCGATGAATTCGGCCACGTACGCCGGCCATTCGCGGTCTTCCACGGCGGTCTCCTTTACGGTCGGGCGGCTTCAGGGCGGCTGCGATTCTATGACGCGGGGCCGTTGCCCGCCGCCTCGCGCGGGCGGATGTTGAACGTCCAGCGCGCCTTGCTCTTGCCGCCCACGTACCAGCGCACGTCGATCCGCGCGGTCGTGCCCGCGCGGATCCTGATCACGTTCGGCAGGCGGCGGCCCTTCGTGCGCCCGTGGTAGGTCCGCGACCGCGGATAGTCGAGGTGCCGGTAGACGACGGTGTACGGCGTGGCCGCATGCGTGCGGTCGACGAACACGAGGTCGATGCGCTGGCCCTCGCGCACGACGTGCTCCTGCTCGCCCTTCGTCGACGCGACGTACCCGTCGAAGCGCTTGTTGGCGCGGAACAGGACGAGCAGCGCGAGCACGGCCAGCAGACCGGCCGCGGCGGCCGGCCAGAGCCAGCGTCCGGAGCGCGCGCGCCGCTCGCCCCGCTGCGATTCGTTCCCGGCCACGGCCGCGGCAGTGTACGCGGCGCCGCCCGTCGGCGGGCCCAGCCGCGACGGCGGAAATAGACTGCGGCGCGTGCGGACTGCTCGTCCCCAGCCCGCCGGCCCGCCCCTGCGCGCGGCCGCGACGCGGGTTCGCAGTTCCGGCCTCGACGCCGGCCTCGCGCTCGCAGCCTGGCTCGGCCTGGTCGTGGCCGCGCGCCTGCTCGTCGTGCCCCTGAACGACGACGACCCGTTCGTGCACATCGCCAACGCGCCGCTCGTCGGTATGTACGACCCGGCGACCACCTGGCTGATCGTCCCACCGCTGCTCCTCGGCGTCGCCGCGGTGGCGTGGGCGCCGGCGCTGGCCGAGCGGCTCTCGTTCCGGGGTTTGCTGTTCGCCGCGGGCGCGGCGGCGTTCGCGTGGGTGTTCCTGCTCGCGATGTCGGACGGCCCGGACCGCGTGATCGACCCCCTGGTGACGCGCTACGAGTACCTGCACGACGTGCCGTTCGCCGTCACCCAGCAGCACTTCCTCGGCACGTTCACCGCGCTCGCCGCCGGCTACGACTTCCACGTCCACGCGCACCCGCCGCTGCTGCTGATGGTGTTCATGGGCCTGCACCAGATCGGGCTCGTGGGCGGCTGGCCCGCCGCCGTGGTCGTGATCGCGGTCGGCGCGCTGGCGGCCCCGGCCGCGGTCGTCGCCGCGCGCGCGCTCGCGGGCGAGGCGTTCGCGCGCGCCGCCGCACCGTTCCTCGTCTTCGCCCCGGTCGCGCTGTGGATCGGCACGTCGCCGGACGCCTTCTACATGGGCCTCGCGGCGGTCGGCATCGCGCTGTTCGCGGTCGCCGCCAGCCGGCCGCCGGACGGCTGGGCGGACGCCGGCGCCCTCGCCGGCGGGCTCGTGCTCGGGGCGTCGCTGTTCACGACCTACGGCATCGTGCCGCTGGGCCTGATCGTGCTGGCGATCGCCGTCTACCGGCGCGCCTGGCGGACGCTGGCGCTCGCCGCGGCGGGCGTCGTGGCGGTCTTCCTCGCGTTCTACGCGCGTGGGTTCTCGTGGTTCGACGGCCTCCAGACCGCGCGCCAGCTCCAGCTCGCCGGCGTGTTCGAGCACCGGCCCTACCTGGAGTTCCTCGTGGCCAGCCCGGCGGCGTTCGCGCTCGCGGTCGGCCCGGCCGTGGCGGTCGGGCTCGCGCGCCTGCGACGGCACGGAGCGTGGGTGCTGTGCGGCGGGGCGCTGGCCGGCCTGGTGGTGGCCGACCTCTCCGGGTATGCCCGTGGTGAGACCGAGCGGGTTTGGCTGCCGTTCGCGCCCTGGCTGCTGCTGGCCGCCGGCGCCGCGTCGCGCGGCGTGCGCGGCCGCCAGGGATGGCTCGCGGTTCAGGTGACCGCGGCGCTTACCCTCCAGGTCACGGCGAAGAGCCCTTGGTAATCGGCATGGCGAGCGAAGAGCCCACACCCTTCCTGCATCGCGTCGGCTCGGCCGGGGCGTCCGTCGCCTCGCTCCAGCCGCAGCACCGCGGGCTGCGGATCGCGGTGGCGATCGGGGTGCCCGCGATCATCCTCGCGTGCCTCGGCGCCGCGGTCGCGACCCAGTGGTCGAAGCTGCCCTCGTTCGACTGGCACTTCGAGCCCGGGTGGCTCGCGATCTCGTTCGCCGCCTTCATCGTGTTCGAGCTCTTCCAGGCCCAGCTGTGGGTGGCGATGATGCACGCGCTGGGCTCCCCGCTGCAGGCCAGCCGCGGGCGCGCCATCTGGTGCATGACGCTGCTCGGCCGCTACGTCCCGACGAGCGTGATGATGGCCGTGAGCCGGATGGCCCTGGCGGAGCGCGAGGGCGCGCCGATGCGTGTCTCCTTCGCCTCATTCGTGTACGAGATGGGGCTGACGTTCACCGCGGCGGTCACGGTCGGCGTGTACTTCCTCCTCGAGCTTCCCGCCCTCCAGGGCGAGCCGTGGCGATTCGCCGCCCTGATCGTGCCGCTCCTCGGTCTCGTCGCGCTCGACCCGCGCGTCTTCCACCGGATCGCCGACTACGTGCTGCACCGGCTGGGGCGCGAGCCGCTGCCGCTGTCGCTGTCGCGCGGGCGCGTGCTCGAGTTCCTCACGCTCTACGCGGTCACGATGCTGATCGCGGGCTTCGGCACGTATGCACTGGCGCACGCGATGCACGCGATCCCGGACAGCCATATCGCCACCTGCATCGCGGCCTACTCAGTCGGGTTCGCCGCCTCGCTCGTCGCGTTCATCCTGCCCGGCGGCCTCGGCGCGCGCGAGACGGCGCTGGCGGCCGCGCTCGCGCCGGCACTGCCGTTCACCGTCGCGGTGGCCGTTGCCGTCGCCGTGCGCCTCGTGCAGATGGCGGTCGAGGTCGGGTTCGCGTTCGTCACGCCGATGCTCGCCAAGCGCGCAACGGGCCGCGGGATCCGGCTGAACACGCCGCCGGAGCCCGAGGGCGGGAGCTCAGGCCAATAGTCGGCCGACGAGCTCGGCGCCCTCGCGCGCCATGCGCGAGCGCGGCACGACCTCGTCGAACCCGGCGTCCTGTGCCCGCGCTCGGGTGTCGGCCTCGACGTGCGAGTAGAACGCCAACGTTCGGATCCCGCGCAGCTCGCCGCCCGCGCGCATCGACTCCACCAGCATGACGCCGTCCACGTCGTCCGTCGTCAGGTCCACCACGAGCGCGTCGGCGAACTCCGCCTCGGTGCGCGCCTCGTCCTCCGCCCCCGTGAGCGTGACCTCGTGGCCGGCCGCCTCGAGCATCGACTGCACGCGCGATCCGAACAGGAGGTCGGGGACGAGCGCGACGACGCGGGCCATCAGATGATGGAATCGGTCATCTACTGCGCCCGCAGTCTGCGGAACTGCTCCCGCACCGACTCCGGGCGCCCCCACATCGGCGTGACCTCGGTACGGCCGCTGCGCACCCCGCGTACCACCATCTCGCCGGCGATTCCGGCGTTGTCGAGCAGCGCGAGCGCGCCGTGCACCGTCGGCGCCGAGGCGGCATGACCGAAGCGGTGTGCGACCAGCAGCCGCCAGTGCCACTCGGCCCGCGAGTAGGGCTGCGCGTTGCAGGTGACGAGGTACAGCGCCGCGTCCACGTAGCGGCGCTCGTCGCGCACGCGGAGGTCCAGCTCGAGGTCGGTCCAGTCGTCGGGAAGGGAGTCCACGATCTCCTGGAACTGGTCGGCGAGGCCCATCGCGGCGAAGCCTATCGGCCGTGATGCCAGCGCCGGCCAGGCGTAGTGGTGGTGTGCGACTCGCGATCGTGCTCCCGCTCCTCGTGCTCGCCGTCGCCGGCTGCGGCGGCGGCTCCGGAGGGGCGTCGACGACGTCCGACGAGGGCGTGCTGGTGCGCTACGAGCGCCGCGGCGGCATCGCCTACACCGACGTCGTGACCACGGTCCGCGAGGACGGACGCGCAACCCGCACCGGCGGCGCGCCGTTCACCCTCGCGCGCGACCGCCTCGCCCGGCTGCGCCGCGCGCTGCGCGACGCCGACATCGCGCACCTGCGGTCCAGCACCACGCCGGTGCCGGCGGACGGCTACGAGTACACGCTGAGCGCCGAGGGGCACACGGTCCGGTTCGTGCAGGGGGAGCTTCCTCGCGCGCTGGTGCCGGTGATCGCATTGCTCGACGGCCGCGCGTACGCCGCCCAGCGGCGACGCGATAGCGTCGGACGATGGGCCGCGACCGCGTCGTGGAGATCGCCGGCGGGCGCGCCGTCGGCGTCGTCGAGCACGGCGACCTGAACAGCGGCCGGGCGGTATTCGTCGTGCACGGTGGGCTGGTGTGCCGCCTGGGCTACGACTACGCGGACGCCCCGGCCCGGGCGCGCGGCCTGCGCGTCGTCTGCTTCGACCGCCGGGCCATCGGCTGCTCCGCCGGGCCCCCGTACGAGACGCTGACCGGGATTGCCGCCGACGTCGCCGGCCTCGCAGACGCGTTGGGCCTGAGGCGCTTCGGGGTGCTGGGCTGGTCGGTCGGCGGTCCCTACGCATTGGCGTGCGCCAACCCCCTGCGGGAACGCATCAGCGCAATCGGGACGATGGCCGGAGCCGGACCGCTCGACCGGCCCGGCGCGCGCGCGGGCCTGGCCAAGAGCGACCGCCGCATGCTCGACCTCGCGCTGCGTCATCCGCGGCGCGCCAGCCTGCGGCTTCGTGGCATGGGTCTCGCCGCGCGGGCCGCGCGCGGCGCGGCGGTCAAGAGCCTCGCCGCTGAGCTCAGCGAGCCCGACCGGTTGGTGCTCGAGCGGACCGGCCGCGAGTTCATGGGCGGGTTCATCGAGGCGCTGCGCCAGGGGCCGGCGGGCGCGATTCGCGACTACCAGCTCTGGGGCCGCCCCTGGGACTTCGCGCTCGAGGAGGTCCCACTCCCCGTCCACCTCTGGCAGGGCGACGACGACGCGATGGTTCCGGTCCACCACGCCCGTGACCTGGCCGAGCGGCTGCCCGATGCGACCCTCACGATCGTCCCCGATGCGGGGCACCTCTCGATTGCGGAGCGCATCGGGGAGATGCTCGACGCGCTTGCGCCGCCGGCGTAGTCGCGGTGCCTAGCTCAGCAGCTGGTCGTAGAGGAGGAAGCCGTTCAGGGCGATGATCAGCGCGGCGACGACGCTCGCGGCGACGGTCGTCGCGCGGCGATTCACCAGCGGGCCCATCACGTCGCGCCGGCGCGTGAGCATCACGAGGGGCACGAGCGCGAACGGGATGCCGAACGACAGCACCACCTGGCTGAGGACCAGCGCGCGGGACGGGTTCAGGCCGATCGCGAGCACGATCAGCGCCGGCGTCATCGTCACGAGCCGGCGCAGCACGAGCGGGATCGTGCGGTGGATGAAGCCCTGCATGACGACCTGGCCGGCCTGCGTGCCCACGCTCGACGATGCGAGCCCCGACGCCAGCAGCGCGAGTGCGAAGGCCAGTGCCGCCTCGCCGCCGACGAGGTCGCCGAAGCCGGTGTACGCGCCCTCGATCGAGTCCACGTTCGTCAGCCCCGATCCGTGGAACAGCGACGCCGCGACGATCAGCATCGACATGTTGATCGACCCCGGCGATGCCCATGGCGATCACGACGTCGACGCGCTGGAAGCGCAACAGGCGGCGGCGCTCGCCGTCGTCGCGCGCGGGGATGCGGTCCTGCGTCAGCGCCGAGTGCAGGTAGATCACGTGCGGCATGACCGTCGCGCCGAGGATGCCCGTGGCGAGCAGGATGGACTCCGTGCCCGAGAACGACGGGATGAAGCCCTGCGCGACCTGGCCGGCGTCGGCGCCGATGCGCAGCGTCTCGTAGAGGAAGCCCGAGCAGGATCACGCCGAGCAGTCCGATGATCACCATCTCGAACCGGCGGTAGCCGCGACTCTGAAGGCCGAGGATCGCGAAGGCGACGATCGCCGTGATCACCCCGGCCGCGAAGAGCGGCACGCCGAACAGCAGGTTCAGCGCGATCGCGGCGCCGATGAACTCGGCGAGGTCGGTCGCCATGGCGATCAGCTCCGCCTGCACCCACAGGCCCCAGGTGACGGGTTGCGCGAAGTGCTCGCGGCACAGCTCGGGGAGGTTGCGACCCGTCGCGATGCCGACCTTCGCCGACAGGCTCTGGATCAGCATGGCCATCAGGTTCGCGGCGAGGATGACCCACAGCAGCAGGTAACCCGAACTTCGCGCCGCCGGCGATGTTGGTGGCGAAGTTGCCCGGGTCCACGTAGGCGATCGCGGCCACGAACGCGGGGCCGAGCAGCGGGAGCGCGCCGCGCAATCCGCCCGCGCGCGCGGCATGCGCTCGAGCACGCTCGGCGCGGGAGTCGGTAGGGCGACGGCGCCCGCGCCGGTGTCGACCGGAGGCGGCGGAGGCGGAGGCGGAGGCGTCACGTCCGCACCTCCACCCGCATCGCGCGGGCGAGCGCGCCGCCGAGCACGTGCACGTCGTCGCTGCCGAAGCGGGCGAACAGCGGGCCGCCGAACGGCTGGCGCTCGACGACCTCGAAGCCGGCGCCGGGAGCGATGCCGCGCTCGGCCAGGTATCGGAGCATCTCGGGGTCGGAGTCCGACACGCGCACGAACGTCCCACGCGCGCCGGCGTCGAGCGCGTCCAGCGCGACGGTGTCGGGCTCGACCATTCGCAGATCGGGCGTGGGGATCGGATCGCCGTGCGGGTCGCGGGTGGGGTTGCCGAGCTTCGCCGCGATCAGCTCCTCGAGCTCCTCGGAGAGCACGTGCTCGAGCACCTCGGCCTCCTCGTGGACCCGGTCCCACGGCACCCCGAGGCTGCTCCGCCAGGTACAGCTCGAGCAGGCGGTGGTGGCGGATGACCTCGAGCGCGACGCGCAGGCCGTCGGGCGTCAGCCGGACCCCGCGGTAGGGCTCGTGGCTGACGAGGCCCAGCTCGTCGAGCCGCTTGACCATCCCCGAGGCCGAGGCCGCGGTCACGCCGAGGCGCTCGGCCAGGGCGTTCGTCGAGACGGCGCCCCCGCCGCGCCGCTCGAGCGCGTAGATCGCCTTCGCGTAATCCTCGACGGCCGAGGACATCTCGTGCTGGAGAGGTTTCGTCGCCATGGCAGCGAGATTATGGCACACCTAAACAACAGTTGTGGCGATTCGACGACCCCCCTGATCCCCGGGCTATAGTCGAGGCGTGGTCGCCACCGATCGCACTGCCGCCGACTACCGGGCGCTGACCGAGGGCTGTGGGCTCCTCGACCGCTCCGAGCGCGGCAAGCTCGCGCTCACCGGAGCTCGGCGCGAAGGAGTTCCTCGAGGGACAGGTCACCAACGAGGTGGAGGCGCTGAATCCGGGTCAGGGCGTCTACGCCGCCTTCCTTTCGCCGAAGGGCAAGATGCTCGGCGACCTGCGCGTGCTCGACCTCGGCGACGAGCTGTTCCTGGACACCGAGCGCTCCGCGCTCCAGGAGCTGTTCAACATGATCCGCCGCTACCGGATCGGCTACGACGTGGAGCTGCACAAGCGGACCCTCGAGCGCGGGCTGCTGTCGCTGATCGGCCCCGAGGCGCGGGCCGTCGCCGGCGCCGCGGGCCTGCCCGAGTCCGAGCACGCCAACGCGGCCGGCACCGTGGACGGCGTCGACGTGCGTCTCGTCGCCACCGACGCCGGCGTCGACCTGCTCTGTGACGCCGCCGACACCGACGCGCTCGCGGCCGCGCTGCGCCGGCGCGGCGCCGTGCCCGTCGATGAAGCCGCCGCCGAGGTGCTCCGCGTCGAGGCCGGCCGCCCGCGCTACGGGATCGATCTCGACGACACGGTCATCCCGCAGGAGGCCGGGCTCAACGCGCGTGCGGTGTCGTTCACCAAGGGCTGCTACGTCGGCCAGGAGACCGTCGCGCGGCTGCACTACAAGGGCAAGCCGAACCGGCACCTGCGCGGCCTGCGGCTGTCGGCGCCGGGGGCGCACGGCGACGAGCTGCGGCTCGGCGAGCGCGTCGTGGGGACGATCGGCACGGCCGTCGTCTCGCCGCGGCTGGGCGCGGTGGCCCTGGCGCTCGTGCGCCGCGAGGCCGAGCCCGGCGCCACCGTGGCGGTGGGCGACGGCGGTGACACCGCCGAGGTCGTCGACCTCCCGCTCTAGCTGCGACCGTCTGGCGACCGCGGGGCGCTCGGAACGCCGTGCACGCGGTGCCCTACGCGGTCCGAGCGAATTCGGCGAGCCGGGCGCCGTCGGGCGGAGGGTCGAGCGGGAGCGCCGCGACGTCATCCTCGTGGTGGGCGAGCCAGGTCGAGACGATCCGCACCTCGTCGATCTCGTCGGGCGGGACGTGCGCCGTCGCCGCCGGCCCACCGGCCCGCGCCAGCGCGGCGCCCGTGCGCCGCTCGAGCTCGGCCGGCTCGGCGGGCAGCTCGCCCCAGTCGATCAGCCGCCCACCGGCGAGCCAGAACCCGTCGGCGCCGTCGGCGTCCTGCACCGACGCCGCCACGAGTCGCGGGCGCGCGTGGGTGGCCCGCAGGACACCGCCGAGGCGCTCCGAGCAGCACGGCGAGCCGCGCGCGGCGGCGGCGCAGCGTCGCGGCACGCTCGTAGCGGCGGGCGTCGGAGGCGGCCCGCATCTCGCCGTCGAGGTGGGCGAGCAGCGCCTCGCCGCCGTCGCCGGACCCGCTGAACACCCCGAGGGCGGCGTCCAACCGCCGCCGGTACAGGTTGGGGTCGAGGTCTCCGAGGCACGGCGACAGGCAGCGCCCCATCTGGCCGTAGGCGGACGGATGCGGGCGGCGGCGCAGCCGGCGGCCGCAGTGGCGCAGGCCGAAGAGCGAGTTGAGCTGCTCCATCAGCTCGACGGCCGAGGCGCGGCCGCGCAACGGGCCGATCGTCACGCCGTGGCCCGGCGCGGGCTCGCGCGCGACCTCGAGAACGGGAAACGGGATGTCGAGCCGGCAGCGCAGGTACACGAGCGCGTCGGTGCGCCGCAGCCGGACGTTGCCCGGCGGCCGCAGCGCCTTGATCAGCCGGTTCTCCAGCACCAGCGCGCCGAGCTCGGAGCGTGTCTCGCGGTGGTCCACCACGGCCGCGTGCGCCGTCCACCCGGCGCGCTCGGCGCCCGGCTGGAAGTGCGCTCGCGCGCGCGCGCGCAGGGACACCGACTTGCCGACGTAGAGCGGCCGGCCGGCGGCGTCGCGGAACACGTACACGCCCGGAGCCGACGGGAGCGCCGAGAGGTCCAAGCCGGCGGGCGCGGACTCGCCGGCGAGGCGACCCGGCGGCGGACCGCGCCGCGTCCGACGCCGGCGCCGCGGCGCGAGCAACGCCACGGCCTCCCCGACCGTGGCGGCGTTCGCGCACAGCCGCCCGAAGAGCGCGCAGAACACGCGCGCGCACGTCTCGGCGTCGGCCAGCGCGCGGTGGCTGATCTCGACATCGATGCCGAGCGACGCGGCCAGGGCCGCCAGCTTGCGCTGGCGCACGAGCGGCGCGAAGCGGCGGGCGAGCGCGATCGTGCAGAGCACCGGCGGGTCGGGCCACTGCAGGCCCGCGCGCGAGAACGCCTGGCGCAGCACGCGCCGGTCGAACGCCGCCGAGTGGGCGACCAGCACACGCCCCGTGATGCGCCGGGCAAGCTCCGCCAGCACGCGGCCCGGCGGCGCCGCGTCGGCCACCATCGCCTGCGTGATCCCGGTGAAGCGCTGGATCCCGCGCGGCAGCGGCCGCGTCACGCGCACGAGCGACTCGAAGCGCTCGTGCAGCTCGCCGCCGCCGACCAGCACGGCGCCGACCTCGGTCAGCTCGCAGTCCTCGCCCGCGCCGCCGTTGGTCTCGACGTCGACCGCGAGGAACTCGGCGCTGGCGAGGGGCAGGTCGGCAATCGCCATACCGAACCGGTACGCCTCGACCCGGACGGCATGCAAGGCGACATGCGCTCTGACCGGCCTGGTCATGGTGTCGCGCCGGAGGAGTAGCATGGCTTCAATCCCACGACGGATCGGAGGAGCTCGATGAACATCTCCGCCCCCAGGCGTGACGAGAGCAGGTTGAACGAGCTCGACGAGCGGACGCAGCGCGCATGGAAGGCCTACCGCGATTCGCTGCGCGACCTCTCCGGCCGCGATTACGACGAGGCCGAGCACCGCTCGTGGGAGCGCCTCCAGCGCAAGCTCGCCCAGGTCGAGGATGAGCGGACCGCGCTGCGCACGGGCGGCGGCATCGACAACGCCACGCGCTGACGCGCCATCACTCCAGTTCGACGCGAATCGGCGGCGTGGGTTAGGGTTCGGGCCTGGCCGCCGGTATGCGGCTGCGCGGCCCTCGGGTCACCGGGATGGAGATGAGGACAACGAGAGAGCGGACGAGCCGGCGGGCGCTCGCCCCCGCCGTAGTCGCCGTTGCCGCGCTCGTCGCGGGCTGCGGCGGCGGCAGCGACTACAAGAACAACCTGCGGCCGCCCGCCCCACTGAACATCACCGCGTCGGTGTCCGACGCCGGCATCGCCGTGTCGCCGGTGCGCTTCGGCGCCGGCCCGATCGTCCTGATCGTGACCAACCAGACGGGCGCCTCGCAGGAGGTCACCTTCGAGAGCGACGAGCTCGGCGCGTCCAAGCCGGGCGTCACACAGACCACCGAGCCGATCAACCCGAGCGGGACCGGCCAGCTCAAGGTCAATGTGACCGAGGGGCGCTACCGCGTACGGGCGGCCAACGCCGACATCACTCCGGCCCAGATCACGGTCGGGCCGGAGCGGCAGAGCGCCCAGAACGACGTCCTGCAGCCGTAAGCGGGCGCCCGCAACTCCCACGGTGTCCTCGTGTCTAATAGCGCAATGCACCGCCGGCTCCTCGCCCCAGCCGTGCTCGCCGGCCTGGTCGTCCTCGCCGTCACGCCGGCCGCGCTGGCCCTGACGAGCGGTCAGCGCCTGTTCGGCGGCCTGCTGCTGCGCGACGCGAAGGTGAGCGCGCAGGTCAGGACGCTGCTGCGGACGCAGGGCGGGTTCGTGGACCCGAAGATCCTGATCGGCGACCTGACAGGCGACAAGCGGGCCGACGCCGTGGTGCTGGTCGGCAGCGGCGGCGCGGCGGGGGACGTCGCGCTCTACATCGTCTCCAGCGACGGGCCGAACGGCCGCACCGGGCGCCTGCGGGTGGCGTACGTCGACGAGTCGCGCTATCGCGTGTCCGCCCGCGTGAAGAACGCCGTCGTCACCGTGCGCGTCCCCAACTACGCGCCCGGCGACGACATCTGCTGCCCGCGCACGCTGACCGAGCGCGACCTCAGGTGGAACAAGCGCACCGGCGCGTTCCGCGTTACGGCCACCCGCCAGGTCGCGCTCTAACCGCCAACGTCACCGTCTAACTGCCGCCGTCAGCGGAGGGTCTGCTGTCTGCAGACCCGGAGCTGCGGCGGCCCGAAGGGCGGCGAAGCCGCCCGGTTACAAAACCGGCGGAGGGCCTGCTGTTTGCAGCCCCTCCGCCGTCCACGCGGCTCAAGGTAGGTGCGTCGGAGCGCTGACCACGCCCCCGACAACACCCTCTCGCGTATGCAATACTTGCTTGCATGCAAGCAATCGCTGCGCCCGCGAAATCAGTTGACACGCAGGTCGCCGAGGGCCTCTACGCGGTCCTCCACCACCTGATGAGGAGTTCCGGCCGTGAGGTCTTCCAGGCGATGGTCGACGCCGACCTGACGCTCACCACGTACAAGGCGCTGCACGCGCTCGATCAGCGCGAGCAGGGCGACGACGTGTGCGTCAAGCACGTCGCCGAGGACCTCGTGCTGTCCGTGCCCGCGGCCAGCAGGATCGTCGACGGCCTGCACCAGCGCGGCTACGTCGAGCGCCGCGAGGACGAGCAGCGACCGGCGCATGAAGCGCGTGCGCATCACGCCCGACGGCCGCGAGGTCCTGCGCGCGCGTCAACGAGATGCGCCTCGCCGCGGCTCGAGCAGTTCGTGGCACTCGCTGACCGAGGACGAGCGCAAGCGCCTCGGCCGCCGCGCTCACACCGCTCCTCGAGCGCGAGGAGATCGCCGCCTGCCGACCCGAAGGAGCCGTCCTCCGTGACCGCGCGCCTCGCCGCCATGCGCGACGCCAACCGCCGCTGGTGGACGCTCGGCGCGATGTGCTTCGCGCTGTTCATGATCATGCTCGACAACACGGTCGTGAACGTCGCGCTGCCGTCGATCCAGCGCGACCTGCACGCCTCGCTCTCGGCGCTGGAGTGGACGGTCAACGCCTACACGCTGACCTTCGCCGTGCTGCTGGTCACCGGCGGTCGGCTCGGCGACATCTTCGGCCGCCGCCGGATGTTCCTCTTCGGCGTGATCGTCTTCGCCGTCTCGAGCGCGACCATCGGCTTCTCCCGCCAACGGACGCCTGGCTGGTCGGCTGGCGCGCCGTCCAGGGCATCGGCGCCGCGCTTCATGATGCCGGCAACGCTCTCGATCATCACGAACGCCTTCCCGCCCGAGGAGCGCGGCAAGGCGATCGGCACGTGGGCCGGCGTCTCGGCGATGGCGCTGGCGATCGGCCCCGTGGTGGGCGGCTTCCTCACCGAGAGCGTCAGCTGGCGCGCGATCTTCTTCCTCAACCTTCCGGTCGCCATCGGCCGCCGTCGCTGGTCACGCTGTTCGCGACGCGCGAGTCGCGCGACGAGACCGTCGAGAAGGGCGTCGACATCCCGGGCATCGCCGCGCTGACGGTCGGCCTGACCGCGCTCGTACTCGCGCTCGTGGAGGGCAACTCCTGGGGCTGGGGCTCGGTGCCGATCCTCGCGCCTGTTCGCCGTCGCCGTCCTGGCGCTGGTCGCCTTCGCGGTCATCGAGCGCCGGGTGCGCGTGCCGATGGTGGACTTCTCGTTCTTCCGCTCGCGCTCGTTCCTGGGCGCGAACCTCGTTGCGTTCGTCGGTCACGTTCTCGATGCTCGCGATGTTCTTCTTCATCGCGCTGTACATGCAGAACGTGCTCCACTACTCGCCGCTGCGAGGCCGGGGTGCGCTTCCTCCCCTCGACCGTCGTGATCATCTTCATCGGTCCGATCTCCGGACGCCTCGCGGACCGCATCGGCCCGCGCATCCCGATGATCGTCGGCCTGGTGCTCGCCTCCACCGCGCTGTTCTGGCAGTCGCTTCATCACCACGCACACGTCTACCTGTTCCTGCTCCCCGCCTTCATCCTCATGGGCCTCGGCATGGGCCTCGTGATGTCGCCCGATGAGCACGGCGGCCATGAACGCCGTCGTCAAGACCAAGGCCGGTGTGGCGTCCGGCGTGCTCTCGATGAGCCGCATGGTCGGCGGCACGTTCGGCGTCGCGGTTCTGGGCGCGCTGATCGCCGCCGTCGGGCGCTCCAAGCTCGACGCGCTCCTGCCCGCCGTCCCCACGGGCAAGCGCGCGGCACTCGCCGACGCCCTGGGCAGCGGCGGCGCGGGCGTGCCCGCCCAGGTGGCCCACGCAGTCCAGGAGGCCTTCGTCGCCGCGCTGCGTGACGGCCTGCGTCTCGGCGCCGCCGTCGCCCTGCTCGGTGCGCTGCTGGCCGCCGTCCTGGTCACCGGCCGGCCGGTCGAGGCCGAGGACGCGGTGCCCGCCGGCGTGGACGCCGGCGAGGCCACCCCCGCCGGCTCGCCCGCCGAGGGCGCGCTGGTCGGCGAGACCGCCTGAGCGTCCTGGCCAACGGCTACCGTCGGCGCCGTGAAGGTCCTCGAGCGCCTCGATCGGGCGGAGATCGGCGCGCTGCGCAAGCGCGACGAGTACTTCTGGCTCGATCTGGCCGACCCCGTCCCCGCCGACCTCGACGCGCTCGCCGACATGTTCGGCCTGCATCCGATGGTTGCCCACGCGCTGCGCGATCGGGACGAGCGGCCGAAGCTCGACCAGTACGGCGACTACGTCCTGCTCGTGTTCTACGGCGCGCGGATGGCCGAAGCCCGCGACGGCACAGCCGAGCTGGTCGAGGTCGACTGCATCATCAGCGGCTCGTACATCGTGACCGTGCGCCAGGGCCCGTGCGACGCCCTCGACGAGCTGCACGACGCGCTCGACGGCGCGACGCGGGGCGGCGAGCAGTTCGCCGTCTACCGCGTGCTGGACACACTCACCGACACCTTCTTCCCCATCCTCGCCTCGATCGACGACGACATCGACGAGCTCGAGAACGAGGTGATCGAGCGACCCACCGACGAGCAGCTCCAGCGCATCTTCCGGCTCAAGCGCGCGCTGGTGATGACTGCGCCAGGTCATCACGCCGCAGCGCGACCTGTTCGCGCGCGCCGGCGAGGACATCATCGATCTACCCGGGCTCGAGCCGGCGTCGCGCGACTACTTCCGCGACGTCTACGACCACCTGATTCGGATCTCGGACCTCATCGACTCCTACCGCGACCTCCTCACCGGCGCGATGGACGTCTACCTCTCGACCGTCTCCAACCGGCTCAACGCCGTGATGAAGCAGCTCACGATCATCGCCACGATCTTCCTTCCGCTGTCGGTGGTCACCGGCTTCTTCGGCCAGAACTTCGGCTGGCTCGTGCGCCACATCAGCTCGTTCTGGGCGTTCGCCGCGTTCGGTATCGGCGGCCTGATCGTGCTCGGTATTGGTGCTGATGTTCTGGTTCCGGCGCAGCGGCTTCCTCTCGAGCTGATCCGCGCCGGTAGCATCCGGCGCGCTTCCGAGACGAGAGGACTATTCGTGGCCGTTGATGTGAGCCGAGTTTCAGAGGTGTCCACCGAGCCGGGCGAGCTGCCCGAGTCGATGGCGGCGTGGGTGATCCGCGAGGACCGCCTCGGGCGAGCCCCGCGACGCCTTCCAGGTCGAGGAGATCGAGGTGCCCGAGCCGGGCGCGTTCGAGGTCATCGTGCGCGTGATGGCGGCCGGCGTGAACTACAACAACGTCTGGGCGGCGCTCGGCGAGCCCGTGTCGGTCTTCGGGTACGGCGACCACGAGCCCGGCGGCCACCACATCGGCGGCTCGGACGCGTCCGGGGTGGTATGGAAGGTCGGCGCCGGGGTCACCAGCTGGCAGCCCGGCGACGAGGTCGTCATCCACTGCAACCAGGCCTCCTACGAGGATCCCGAGGTCCACGGACTCGACCCGCTGGCCGCGCCCGTCGCAGAAGATCTGGGGCTACGAGACGACGTGGGGCTCCTTCGCCCAGTTCACCAAGGTGCAGGCCCAGCAGCTCCTGCACAAGCCCAAGAATCTGACCTGGGAGGAGTCCGCCACCTACGGGCTCGTCTACTTCACGGCCTACCGCATGCTGATCGACCGCTGCGAGCTCCAGGCCGGCCATCGCGTGCTGATGTGGGGCGCGGCCGGCGGTCTCGGCGTGTTCGCGACGCAGCTGTGCGCGATGGCGGGCGCGCAGTCCGTCGGCGTGGTGTCCTCGCCGGAGAAGGGCGAGCTCGTCAAGCAGCTCGGGGCCGTGGACTACATCGATCGCAACGAGTTCGCCGGCATGATGCGCAAGGGCGGGGAGTCCCAGGACGAGGAGAAGGCGCGCTTCAAGGAGTCGCGGCGCTTCTCCAAGCGCGTGGCGGAGATCCTCGGCGAGCCGCCGGACATCGTCTTCGAGCACGTCGGGCAGGCGACCTTCCCCACCTCGGTGCTGACGGTCAAGCCCTTCGGCAAGGTCGTGATCTGCGCCGGTACGACGGGCTACAACCTCGACTTCGACGTCCGCTACCTGTGGATGCGCCAGAAGGAGATCCTCGGCTCGCACTTCGCCAACGCGTGGGAGGCCAAGAAGGCCAACGAGCTGATCGAGCAGGGCCGCATCCGGCCCGTGCTGTGGCGCACGATGCCGTTCGACGGCGTCGGCGAGGCCCACCAGCTCATGCGCGACAACAAGCACCTCGGCAAGATCGCCATCCTCGTCGGCGCCGAGAAGGAGGGCCTCGGCAAGACCGCCGAGGGCGAGGGCGCGATCTACGCCGAGGTCGGCGTCTGAACGATCCGCACGGTTAGTATTCGGCGCCGTGGCGGGCATCGTGCTCATTCCCTGGTACGCCACCGTGTGGCGCGGCGACCGCCTGGAGGCGGCCGTCGAGGAGATCGCGCCGGTCGCGCTGCGCTACGGCGGGACCGAGTACGAGGTGCTGCGCTCGCGCGAGGACCGCTACCGGATTCGCCAGACCGCCGGGTTCGAGCGCAAGATCGACTTCGAGCGCTACTGGTACGGTCCCGAGTTCGAGGCCTTCCGGGCGGAGTACTCGAGCTGGTACCAGGTGCCGATCGTGTACGAGTGGTACGAGCGGACGGTCCGCGGCGCGCTCGAGGCCGAGGCCGTCGCCGCCAACGGCGAGTGACCGCGCCCACCCCCGGCCTGCTCCCGGCGCAGAACCGCGCGCTGCGCGAGTGCTACGCCTTCACGCGGCAGCTGGCGGAGCACTGGCGCAGCCTGGCCGCCCGACTCGCCCCACACCCGCCCGCCGCGGCGCTGGCCGCGGGCGCCGAGCTGGCCGAGGAGCTGCTGGTCGACCTCGGGGAGCGAACCGCGTCCTACGGCCTGTTCGGCCGGCCGGCGGCGCAAGGCGTGGGCGCGAGCCTCGCCGGCGCCCGCAGCGCGGTCGCCGATCGCACGCTCGAACGCAACCAGGCCGCGCGCCTGGCCGTGCTCGACGGCCAGCACGTCGCGACGCTGCTCGCCTACCTGGCGGCGCTGGCCCGCGCCAACGACGACGCGTCGCTCGCGGAGTGGTGCGAGCGCTGGGAGCAGCGCGTGTCGAGCGCCGTCGACGCCGTGCGCCGCGCGGCGGTGGCAACCGGCGAGGACCCCGAACGGGCGATCGAACCCGCCGACGCCGGCCCACTCGGACGCGCGGGCGTGGCCACGGCTACCGCGCTGGGCACCTTCGGCGAGTGGTTCGACCGCCGCTCGGGTGGCGGCGCGTAGTCAGCCCTGCTCGAGCGGGGCCATCGTCAGGCCGGCGTCGTTGAGCTGCTCCCAGTACAGCTCGGCCCGCTCGAGCGGCCCGCCCCACACCAGCGCCTGCCCGCGGCTGTGAATCCGATCGGCGAACGAGTAGCCGCCGTCGAGGTTCACGCCCGGGATGAAGCGCGCGAGGGTGCGGGCGACGTGGTCGAACGTGTTGTGGTCGTCGTTGCGCACGATGACGCGCCAGTTGTCGTCACGGCCCGTGCCCGGGCCCTGTGTGCGCGGGAGCTCCACGGTGGATGTCATCGCCGCGAGGATACCCCCGAAACGGCGCTGGTCCACCCCTTCGAGCGGGTAGGCTCGCCCGCGTGAAGGTCCTCGTCACGGGCGCCAGCGGGTTCCTCGGCGCCGCCGTCTGCGCCCGTCTGCTCGAGCGCGGGCACGCGGTCTCCGCGCTCGCGCGCCGCTCCGGGTCGGCACCCGACGGCGTCGAGGAGCTCCGGGGCGACCTGACCGACGGCGAGGGCCTGCGCACAGCGCTCGGGGCCGCCCGGCCGGAGGCCGTCGTGCACCTCGCGGCCGAGATCGCCTCACAGCGCGACGAGGAGCGGATCCGCGAGGTCAACGTGCACGGGACGGCCCGGCTGATCGAGGCCTGCGCCGCATCGACGGGCGGCGCCGGGGAGGTCGGCGGTCCGAAATTCGTGTTCGCCTCGACCGTGGTCACCGGCGAGGCCGGCGGCGCGCTCCTGACCGAGGAGACCGAGCTGCCGGTGCAGACGCCCTACGGGCGCTCCAAGCAGGAGGGCGAGCGCCTGCTGCGCGAGTCCGGCCTGCCGTCGGTCGTGATCCGGCCCGGGCACGTCTACGGCCCCGGCGGGTGGTACGCGCACGAGTTCGTCCGCCGGCTGCGCCAGCCCGGACGCTTCGCCGTGGTCGGCTCGGGCAAGAACTGGTGGGACGTGGTGCACGTCGACGACGTGGCGGCGGCGTTCGTCGCCGCGCTCGAGGAGGCCCCGGACGGCGCGCTGTACCACCTGGCCGACGACGACCCGATCACCCTCTACGACTTCGTCGCGCTGACGGCCGAGGCGCTGGGCGTGGGCCGTCCGCGCCGGATTCCGGCCGGCCTCGCGCGCCTGGCGGCCGGCCGCCACGCCGTGACCGCGGTGGTGCGGTCGGCGCGCACGTCCAACGAGCGCATCAAGCGCGAGCTGGCCTGGTCGCCGCGCTTCCCGAGCGCGCGCGAGGGCGTGCCCGCCGCGGTGTCCGCACTCGCGGGCGGCACCTAGCCCCGGCCCCGTGTCGCAGAGCGGTGTGATGCCGGCTCAGCCCGGGAAGGTTTTCGGGATCTTCGGAGTCCTTGGTTAGAGCGCCGAGACCAGCAACGCGGCGGGCCAGCTTGCCCGCCGATCTCGGCAAGGCACGAGTGTTGGCTTCGACGAGGTGATCATCGCGATGCGCCAAAGCAGCATGTCCCGCTGGCCGCACGTGGATCTGCCGCGGCAGGTTCGCGCGCTGGGAACAGCGGCGACCGACGTGAGCAGCGCCGAGGCGTCGAAGCGGGGATTGCGGTCGGTGGCGCGCGGCCGGTCGTCGCGGTCGGTGCGCCGGTATGCGGCTGTGCTGGTAGTTCTGCTGTGCCTGGGGCTCATGCCGGCCAGTGGCCGGGCGACGGTCATCGTGGGCAGTCCGCTCACCCATTCGCGCACCGGCAACACGAGCACCAACGCTCCGAGGGTCTACGTGCAGACGGTGCTGCCGGTACCCGGGGCCCGCCTGGCGTCGCCGGTGGACGGCACCGTGATCCGTTGGCGCATGAGGGGGCGAGACTCGAGTCCCAATTTCAACATTTTCGCGCTGCGGGTGATGCGTCCGGCCGGCGGCGGCACGTTCACGGGCGCCGGAAGCAGCGCGCTGCAGACGCTCTCGAGCGTCGGGTCCGACGACACGCTGAGGACGTTCGACACGTCCCTGCCGATCCGCGCCGGCGATCAGATCGGGATCGATGCGGACACGGGCACGACCGTTCCCAGCACGCCGGCCGAGGCCGCCCGCGGCAGCGTGTTCAGCGAGTTCGCGGACGGCATGCCTTCGGGCGCGTCTCTCGGCACCATCGTGTTCACCGAATTGCTGTTCAACGCGGAGGTCGTGGCAGCGCCGACCACGACCGCCCAGGTGGCGGGCTGCTCGCAGGACGGGCGAATCCCGGTGAGCGTCTCCACCGATCCGGCGACGACCGCCTACGCCGTGCACTTCCGCGTCGACGGCGGCCGCGAGCAGGTGATCCCCGCCCCCTCGGGGCAGGCCGCGGTGACCATACCCGCGGGGCGGCACGCGCTCGAATACTGGGGCCAGGACCAGGTGCCCCAGCAGGAGGTCCACCACCACTCGGCGACCGTCATGGTCGGGGGATGCAACTCGACTCCGCGGGCGCGGGTGACGGTGACCGGACTGAAGGTCACACCGTCGGTGTGGCGGCTGGGATCGCTCTTGCCTCGCCTCTCGCGTGCGCGGCGCCCACCGGTCGGAACGATCGTCGGCTTCACGCTCTCGGCTCCCGCCAGGGTCACCCTCGCGTTCTCACAGCCCAAGACGGGCCGCCGGGTCGGCCGGCGCTGCCTGGCGCAAACCCGAAGCAACCGGCGCAAGCCGAAGTGCACGATCCTGAACGTCCGCGGCACCCTGCCGTTCAGCGGGCACGCGGGCGCCGACAAGGTCAGATTCCAGGGCCGCCTGAGCCGGACCAAGCGCCTCAAGCCGGGTCGCTACACCCTGACCGTCAGCGCGGTGGACGCGGCCGGCCACCGCTCGACGTCCAGGAGCACCGGCTTCACGATCGTGCGCTAGCCGACGCGGCCGGGTTCTCGCCCGGGACGCTGTGCGACACCGGGCCCCCGGCTACGCCGCGACGCGGGCGCCGTTCTCCCGGTGGCGCCCGGGCTGCTCCGGCGGCTCGCCGAGCAGGAGCCACGACCCGTCGTCGCGGCGCTCCACCAGCCCCGCGGCGGTCAGCTCGCCCAGGGCGGTGGTGACCGAGGGGCGCTTCGCCCCGACGAGCGCGGCCAGGAGCTGGTGGGTGAGCTTGAGCGGCAGTACGACGCCCTCCGGCCGCACGCGGCCCCACCGCTCCGCCAGGAACCACATCAGGACCAGCAGCCGGTCGTCCACCCGCGTGAGATGGGTGACCGCGCGCAGGAAGCCCGCGGCGCGCGCGCGCATGACGGTGCGGCGGAGGATCACGTCGAGCAGCGCCGGCCACCGGCTCGCGACCGTGGCGAAGCGCCGGTCCAGCACGGCGAGCCGCGTCGGCTCGAGCACGCGCCAGGACACGGACCAGTCGGAGATCGACTGGGCCTGGATCTCGTCCCACGGCCGCAGCAGGTCCCCCGCGCCGAGCAGCTCCGCGCTGGCGCCGCTGCCGAGGCGCAGCTCGTGCGCCAGCAGGCCGTCCAGCACCAGGAGGCCGACCTGGATGCCGTCGTCCGGCGGGTCGAAGGCCTCGCGCCAGGGACCGGGATCGAGCGTCAGGACCTCGGCCACGGCGTACCGGCGCGCGGCGGCGCGCTCCTCGTCGTCGAGGCGGTAGCCGAGCTCAGGGTCCACGTCCAGGACCCGCACGAGTGTTCGATCCTCGGTCATGGGCATACGTCACGGGCGCCGTGATGGCGCTCTCCGGGTGTACCCAGGGTAGGTCAGCGCGCAAACCAGAACCTGGCGACTTGACGCGTACGCGGGACTCTCAGGCATGGACGACGAGGACCGGCCTCGCCGTGTGCTGCGTGACCGCCGCGGCGACGCGCTCGACGACCGCGGTCGCCTCGAAACCCGCCCCGCGGGCGAGCTCGGCGCCGTCGTCGGCGACCTCCCTGGCCTTGTCGGCGACCTGGTCGTCGAATCCCGCCGGCGCGTTCACCGGCGCGCCGACGAACGCCGTCAGCTCCGCCGGGCTCCACACGGTCGCGACGATCGCGCGGCGGCCGCGCTCGAGCTGGCGCCCGGCCTCCTCGACTGCGGCGCGCGCCTGGGCGGAGCCGTCGAAGCAGAACAGCACCGGGCGCTCGTCGGCCATGCCGCGACCCCTATCCGAGCGCCGCGCCGAATCCCTGGCGCCAGGAGGAGAGCTGCGGCGCCCAGCCGAGCCGCTCGCGGGCGCGCGCGTTCGACGCCCCGCGCAGCTCGGTCATGGTGTAGAGCGCGTAGGGGCCGGCGGCGAGGCGCACGAGCCATCCCGGCAGGCGGCGCGGCGCGGGCGCGCCGAGGGCCGCCGCGTAGGCCGGCAGCCAGTCCGCCACCGGCGCCGGATCGTCGTCGACGACGTTGTACGTCCCGGAAGGCCCGCCCTCGACGGCGGCGACGGTCGCGCGCACGGCGTCGTCGAGGTGGACGAACGAGAAGCGGCCGGTGCCGCGCCCCCCGACAGGGAAGCGGCGGCGGCGGACCTGCTCGGCGATCGGGCCGTCGGGCGCATAGCTCGTTCCCGGCCCGTAGAAGAAGCCGTAGCGGAGGACCAGGCCCTCGAGGCCGTCCTCGCCGAGCACCGCCGCCTCGAGCGCCTGCACGGCCTCGACGGTGCTGCGGAAGGCCTCGGGCGCGTCGAGGAACAGCTCGTCGTCCTCGGTCTTGACCCACTCGCCCGTGGGCGCGTAGGCGAACGCGATGCTCTGGGCCACCATGCGCTGCGCGCCGGCGGCCACCGCGGCGTCGACCAGGTGGCGCGTGCCCTCGGTCCGCAGGCGGTTCGTCGGCGCGAACTCCTCGGCCATGCGGCGCGGGTTGAAGGCCGGCGGGATCGCGGTGAGCTCGTGCACGACCACCTCCGGCTTCGCGGCCGCCACAGCGTCGCGCAGCGCGGCGGCGTCGAGCGCGTTGCACGCGACCGGCTCCGCGCCCGCCGCCCGCAGCGCGTCGGCCTTCCCCTCCGACCGGGTCATGCCGGTGACGTCGTGCCCCGCCTCGACGAGCGACGGCACGAGCCGTCGTCCGATCGTGCCCGTTGCGCCGGCCACGAAGACCCTCATGATCGGAACCTAGCGCGCGGACCTTAATCCACGGGTGGCCGCGGCTCGCGGGCGGTGCGCGCCGCACCGGCGCTGGCGGCGACCACGAGCGCGATCGCCACCGCCTCGACCGTCCGCACGTCCTGGCCCAGCACGAGGAAGCCCGCGAGGGCGGCGAGCGCCGGCTCGAGGCTCATCAGGACGCCGAACACCCGCGCCGGCATCCGCCGCAGCGCCTCGAGCTCGAGCGAGTACGGGATGACCGACGACAGCAGCGCCACGCCGAAGCCGAGCGCCAGCAGGTCGGGCTCCAGCAGTGCGCCGCCCGCGTCGATCACGCCCGGCACGATCAGCACCGCCGTGCCGAACACCATCGCGAGCGCGAGGCCCTCCCCGCCCGCGAATGTCTGCCCCACCCGGGTGTTGAGCAGGATGTACGCGGCCCAGGCCGCCCCGGCGCCGAGGGCGAACACGACCCCGAGCGCGTCGAGCGACGCGCCCAGGCCGCCGCCGAGCAGGGCGACGCCGGCGGCGGCCATGGCCGCCCACACCACGTCCAGGCCCCGTCGCGAGGCGGCGAGCGCGACCCCCAGCGGGCCCACGAACTCGAACGTGACGGCGACGCCCTGCGGGATGCGGTCGATCGCGAGGTAGTAGAGGCCGTTCATCAGAGCCAGCGAGAGCCCGAATGCGGCCGCCAGCTCCCACTCGCTCCGGGTGCGCCCGCGCACGGCCGGCCGCCACGCGATCACGAGCACGATCGCCGCGAAGCCCAGGCGCAGCAGCACCGTGCCGACGGGGCCGAGCTGCGCGAACAGCGTGACGGCGAGCCCGGCGCCGAACTGCACCGCCGAGACGGCGCCCAGGACCATGCCGACCGGCGCGGGCGACACCCCGCGCGACTCGGTCAGGCTGCCGCGCGCTTGCGCCACCAGCGCTCGAGACCGAGCCACTGCTGCTCGGGCGGAACGGCCAGGAGGTACTTGGCGGCGGTGTCCTCATCGGGCGTCCCGGACGCGATCTCGTCGCGCACGTGCGCCTCGAAGGCCAGGCTGTCGAACTCGCGGGCGATCGTCGCCCACGCCGCGAGGCGGTCGCGCATGACGGCGAGCTGCTCGAACGGGCGCTCGAGCGCGCCGAAGTGTGTGATGCCGAGCGACTCGGGGCGCCACTCCGCGATCAGCGACAGCGAGGCGTTCCAGGCGTCGATGTCGATGTCGGGCGGCGGCGTCGGGGGCAGCGTCAGGTCGGCCGGAGGGATTCGCACGCCGGCCATGTCGCCGACGAAGGCGCGCCCGGAGTCCGCGTGCAGGTAGGCGACGTGATGCGAGGCGTGGCCCGGTGTGTAGGCGACCTCGAAGCCTCCCGCCAGCGTCTCGCCGCCGGCCAGCGGGTGCAGGTTGGCCTCCGGCACGGGCGCCACCTCGCCCCACAGCCGCTCCATGTCGTCGCCGTACAGGCGCTCGGCGCTCTCGAGCAGCTTCGTCGGGTCGGCCAGGTGCGGGGCGCCGACCTCGTGCACGTAGACCTCGAGGTCCGGCCAGCGCCGCACGAGAGCGCCCGCGGCGCCCGCGTGATCGAGATGGATGTGGGTGAGCAGCAGCGCGCGGGGCACCTCGCCGCCGAGGGCCTCCAGGAGGGTCGCGCTGGCGGACTCCGGGCCGGGGTCGATCAGCACGTCGCCGACCTGCCAGCAGCAGATCACGTGCTCGCGGCCGAGGTGGTGGACGTCGATGGGACGCACGCGGCCGGTCAGTCTGGCAGCCCGTGAGCTTTGCGTGAGCGGCCGTGGCTAGCTTTACCGCGGATCAGCAACCGCGAAAGGATTTCGATGCTCGGCCGACTGCGCAAGCATGCGACGTTCGCCAATGTGGGCGTGATCGTCGCGCTGGTGCTGGCGGGAAGCGGCTTCGCCGTCGCCGCCATCCCCGGCCGCGACGGCGTCATCCACGGCTGCTTCAACAAGCGCACCGGAGGCCTCCGGGTGATCGACACCGGCAAGCACTGCACCCGCCGCGAGCGCGCGCTCAACTGGAACCAGAAGGGCAAGCCCGGCGCCACCGGCGCCGCCGGCAAGCAGGGTCAGCCCGGCTCCGACGCCCAGTTCAACGGCGCCGCCGCCGGCGGCGACCTCACCGGCTCCTACCCGAACCCCGCCATCCGCTCCGGCACGATCAACGGCACCCACGTCGCGCCGAACTCCCTCACCGGCGTGAGCATCGACGAATCCACCCTCGGCCAGGTGCCCGACGCGGCATCGGTGGGAGGCATCTCGTCCTTCGAGCTCGCCCGCCGCAGCCGAGTCGGGGGGAAAGGGAACTGCGGAGGCTCGTTCATCACCGCCCCTCCCGGCCCCGGCCTCAAGCTCCAGGTGTCGTGTGTCACCTCGCCCAGCACCGGAACGACCGCGTCGATCACGAACCAAACCGGCGGCCCCATCGACGTCCTCATCGCCGACACAAGCGGGGCGACCACGACCAACTCGTTCGACCAGCTCGCGAACAACGCAACGGCCACGGCGGGAATCGATCCGTCCACCGACACCGTGCGCGTGGTCACGTTCCAGGTCAGCGGCGGCGGCGGGAGCCCCACGATCACCGCCGTGATGACTCGCCGCGCGTCCGGATCGCTGCCGTACCGCGCCGCGATCCAGTCCGTGTTCTGATGGCCCGCCTGCGCTCCCACCTGACGTACGCGAACGTCGGCGTCACCGTGCTCTTCATCCTCGCCTGAGCGGGATGGGCCGTCGCCGCGATCCCGGGACGCGACGGCGTGATCCACGGCTGCTTCAACAAGCGCAGCGGAGGCCTCCGGGTGATCGACACCGGCAAGCACTGCACCCGCCGCGAGCGCGCGCTCAACTGGAACCAGAAGGGCAAGCCCGGCGCCACCGGTGCCACCGGCAGGCAGGGCAGCCCCGGCACCGACGCCCAGTTCAACGGCGCCGCCGCCGGCGGCGACCTGACGGGCAGTTACCCGAGCCCCACGCTCCGGCCGGGCGCGATCACCGGCGCCGGTGTCGCGGCCGACAGCCTAACCGGGGCGCACATCGACGAGTCCACCTTGGCCCGTGTCCCCGACGCCGCCAGGCTGGGGGGTGTCGTCGCGGGCGCGTACGCACGCAAGAGTCTCAGCGGCCTCGGTCCGACGAACGGCGGCAGCTCCGGGGTCGGCTTGGTCTTCGGTACCTACACGCTGCACTGCACCGCGGCGGGCACACAGGTCGACTTCAAGAACACAAGCGGCGGCCCGGTCGACGTCTGGATCGACGACTCCACGGGCACCACGACCACGCCGTTCCACCCGGCCGTGGCCGACCAAGGCCTGGTCAACACGAGTGACACCGGCCCACTCGGTGGGGTGCGTCGTGTCACCATCTCCGTGCTCCCGACGTCGCCGGGGTCCTTCACGACGACGACGATCATTGCCACGCACCCGTCGCCTGTGGCCTCCCAGTGTCGCAGCACCGTGCTCCAGCTCTCCTAGAATCCCCGCCATGACGGAGCACCGCCTCCCCGAGCCCGACCGGCCGTGGATGATGCGGACCTACGCTGGGCACTCGACCGCGGCCAAGTCCAACGAGCTCTACCGCAGGAACCTGGCCAAGGGCCAGACCGGCCTCTCGGTCGCCTTCGACCTCCCGACCCAGACCGGCTACGACGCCGACCACGAGCTCGCGCGGGGCGAGGTCGGCAAGGTCGGTACGCCGGTTGCCCACAAGGGCGACATGCACGCGCTCTTCGACGGCATCCCGCTCGACGAGATGAACACGTCGATGACGATCAACGCGACCGCCGCCTGGCTGCTGGCGCTCTACATCGTCGTCGCCGAGGAGAACCGGATCGACGAGTCGGCGCTCCAGGGCACTACGCAGAACGACATTTTGAAGGAATACCTATCCCGAGGCACCTACGCGTTCCCGCCGGGGCCGTCGATGCGGCTGATCACCGACATGGTGGCCTACACCGTCGAGCACGTCCCGAAGTGGAACCCGATCAACGTCTGCTCGTATCACCTGCAGGAGGCCGGGGCGACGCCGGTGCAGGAGATCGCCTACTCGATGGCCAACGCGATCGCGGTGCTCGACGGCGTGCGCGAGCGCGTCGACGAGTCGCTCATGCCGCAGGTGTTCGGCCGCATCTCGTTCTTCGTCAACGCCGGGGTCCGGTTCGTCGAGGAGCACGCCAAGCTCCGTGCGATGGGGATCCTGTGGGACGAGCTCGGCCGCGACCGCTACGGCGTCGAGGACCCCAAGCTGCGGCGCTTCCGCTACGGCGTGCAGGTGAACTCGCTCGGGCTCACGGAGGCGCAGCCGGAGAACAACGTGCAGCGGATCGCGCTCGAGGCGCTCGCCGTCACGCTCGGGCGCAGCGCGCGGGCGCGCGCGGTCCAGCTGCCGGCCTGGAACGAGGCGCTCGGCCTCCCGCGGCCCTGGGACCAGCAGTGGTCGCTGCGGATCCAGCAGGTGCTGGCGTTCGAGACCGACCTGCTCGAGTACCCGGACATCTTCGAGGGTTCGAAGGTGATGGACGGCCTGGTCGAGGAGCTGCTCGAGGGCGCGCGCGCCGAGTTGGAGATCGTGCAGGACAAGGGCGGCGCGGTCGAGGCCGTGCCGTACATGAAGGCGGCCCTCGTCGACTCCCACCGCGAGCGCGTACGGCGGATCGAAGCCGGCGAGCAGACCGTCGTGGGCATCAACCGCTACACCGAGACCGAGGCCTCGCCGCTGACCGCCGACGCCGAGGGGGGCATCCTCGTCGTGGACCGCGCGGTCGAGGCCGAGCAGATCGCCGACGTTCAGCGCTGGCGCGAGTCGCGCGACGAGGCCGCCGCGCACGAAGCGCTGGCCGCGCTCGCGCGCGCCGCGGACGACGAGCACGAGAACATCATGCCCGCGACGATCGCGGCCGCCCGCGCCGGGGCGACGACCGGCGAGTGGGCCCAGACCCTGCGCGACGTCTTCGGCTCCTACCGCGCGCCGACCGGCGTGGGCGAGGCGATGGCCGGCGGCGGCGACGATGAGCTCGCGGCCCTGCGCGACGAGGTCGAGCGCGTCTCGGACGGCCTCGGGCGAAAGCTCAAGATCCTCGTCGGCAAGCCGGGCCTCGACGGCCACTCCAACGGCGCCGAGCAGATCGCCGTCCGCGCCCGTGATGCGGGGATGGAGGTCGTCTACCAGGGGATCCGCCTGACACCGAGCGAGATCGCCACCTCGGCGCTGCAGGAGGGCGTCCACGTCGTCGGCCTGTCGATCCTGTCGGGCTCGCACCGGGAGCTGATCCCGCTCGTGGTCGAGGAGCTGCGGGAGGCCGGCGTGGACGTGCCCGTGGTCGTCGGCGGGATCATCCCCGAGGCCGACGTGGCGCACCTGCGCGAGGCCGGCGTGGACGCGGTCTACACGCCCAAGGACTTCGACCTCTCCAAGATCATGCGGGACATCGTCGAGCTCGTGGCCGAGCGCCATGGGCTGACGGCCACCGCGTGAGCCCGGACCGCCGGGCGCCGTCCGGCGCCGAGCTCGGACAGCGCCTGCGCGAGCGCGACCTGAGCGCCGCCCCCGCCGTGCTCAACCTCGTCGAGCACCGCGCGCCCGGCGGCCGCGAGGAGGTGGCCGCGCTGCTGCGCGAGATTTCGCCGGCCGCGCTGGGCGGCGAGGCGCCGGCGCAGGTGGTCGGGGTGACCGGCCCACCGGGCGCCGGCAAGTCCTCGCTGCTGAGCGAGCTCGTGCGAGCGTGGCGGGCCGCCGGCCGCAGCGTGGCGGTGCTGGCCGTCGACCCGACGTCGAAGCGGACCGGGGGCGCGCTGCTCGGCGACCGCGCGCGCATCGCGACCGAATCGGACGACCGCAAGGTGTTCATCCGCTCGACCGCGGCGGGCGACCAGCTCGGCGGCCTCGCGGCCTCCACGCGGGCGGCCGCCGAGGCGCTGGCGGTGGCCTTCGACGTGGTCGTGATCGAGACGGTCGGCGTCGGCCAGTCCGAGACGGACGTCGCCGACGTGGCCGACACCGTCGTGGTGATCGTCCAGCCCGGCTCGGGCGACGTGCTCCAGTTCCTGAAGGCGGGGATCATGGAGATCCCGGACGTCGTGGTGGTGACGAAGGCCGACCTCGGCGGGATCGCGGAGAGCGCGGTCCGCGATCTCGCGTCCGCGCTGCGCGGGCTCGACGCGCGCGACGTGCCGGTCGTGCCCGTCTCGTCGCTGCCGCCGGCGGTGGGGATCGGCGACCTGGTCGAGGCGCTCGATGCCCACCGCGACCGCATCGACATCGCCGCGCGGCGGGTTCGCGCGCGGCGCCGCCATGCGCTGGCGGACTTCGCCGCCGAGCACGGCGAGCGCGGCCTGCGCGCGCTCGGCGGCCGTCGCGAGGCCCAGGCCTTCCTCGACGAACAGGATGCGGCGCTCGACGTGCCCGCGCTGGAGCGGCGGCTCGAGAAGCGCGCCCGCGCGACGGGCTGACCACGATGCGGGGCGCCAGCCGCACGGCGCAGTTCGTCGCGCTGTTCCGCGCCCTGGAGTCCGCGCGCCCGTCCGGTGAGCGGCTGTTCGAGGATCCACTCGCACGCGATTGCCTCGAGGGGCGCCTCGGACGGCTGGCCGACCTCGCACGGGTACCGGGTTTCGGCCGGGTCGTTCCGGCGCTCGTCGATCGGCGCTCCCCGGGGAGCCGCCTCGCGGTGGTCGTGCGCACGCGGTTCATCGACGACGCACTTCGCGACGCGCTCGCCGGCGGCCTCGACCAGGTTGTGCTGCTCGGCGCCGGGTTCGACAGCCGTGCCCATCGGACGCCCGGCATCGAGCGGACCCGCGTCTTCGAGGTCGACCACCCGGACACGCAGGCCGCCAAGCGCGAGCGCGTGCGCCGCAGCCTGGGCGAGGAGCCGGCGCACGTGTCCTACGTGCCGGTGGACTTCGACCGCCAGGACCTCGGCACCGAGCTGGCGGCGGCGGGCTTCCGATCCGGCGCGCGCAGCTTCTTCGTGCTCGAGGGCGTCATCAGCTACCTGACCCCCGAGGCGGTTGACGCCAACTTCCGCTACGTCGCCGAGACCGGCGGCGCCGGGAGCCAGATCGCCTTCACCTACCTGCATCGCGGGGTGATCGACGGTTCCTACCGGCCTCCGGGCTCCCGCGAGGTCGAGGCGCGGGTCAAGTCGGTCGGCGAGCCGTGGCGCTTCGGCTTCGACCCGGCCGAGCTGCCGGGCTACCTCGCCGATCGGGGGCTCGAGCTGGTCGAGGACCTCTCGCCGGCGGAGGCGGCTCCCCGCTACGTGCCGCGCGACCTGCACGCGGCGGCCGCGTTCTACCGGCTGTGCCGCGCCCGATGCTGACCCGGCACCGGGTGATCCGCTCCCGGACCGGCCTCTGACCGACGCCGCTGCCGCTCGCGCGGCCGCGGCGTCGGTCAGAATGCCCCGCCCGTGGCCGCCGACACGCTGATCGTGCTCACCGCCTTCGCGCTCGTCAGCGCGCTGGCCGGGCTGCTCGGCGCGGCCAACCTCGGCACCGCGCTCGCGTTCGGCCAGATCGGCTTCGCGCTCGCGCTGATGTACGTGCTGCTGAAGCGCTGAGGCGGGTCAGCTCAACCGCGCGGCCAGCTCCCCCGCCACGCGCCGGGCGCACGCCATCACGGTGACCATCGGGTTCACCTTCAGCGACGTCGGCATCAGGCTCGCGTCGGCGACCCAGAGGCCGGGCAGGTCGTGGGTCTCCCCGCTGGGCGCGACGACCGCCTCGCTCGCGTCCGCCCCCATCCGCGCGGTGCCGAGCGGGTGGAACGCCTCGAGCCGCAGGTCGGCGGGTCCGAACCGCCCGTCCGCGAGCGCCGCCTGCTCGCCCGGCGCGAGCCGCGCGACCCCGTGGATCTGCGGATAGACCTCGACCGCGCCGGCGGCGAAGAGCAGGTCGGCGGCGCGAGCGATGCCGTACACGAGCTCACGCGCATCGTCGTCGCGCAGGCGATAGGTGACGCGGCCCGAGGAGTGCACGCGGCCCTCGGAGCGCTCGGACAGATGCACCCCGATCACGCCGAGGTTCTCGAAGCGCTCGATCCCTGACTTCAGCTCCTCCCCCACGCCCGGGAGCCAGTGGGCGGAGAACGGGAGCGGCGTGAACGTCGCCTCGAGGAACAGCCCGCGGTCCTGCCACTCGTCCACGTACCAGCTCTGCATCACGCCGTCCCAGCCGCGCACCGGCTTCTCGAAGCGCGCGCCGACCCAGCAGGCCGGATGGATCCGCAGGTGGCGCCCGACGGCCTTCGTGCGCCTCGTCGCGCCCGCGCGCAGCAGCAGGCGCGGCGTGCCGAAGGCGCCGGCCGCGAGCACGACGGCGCGGGCGCGGACCTCGTAGGGATCGTCGCGGCCGTCGACACGGCAGCGCACGCCGGCGGCGCGCCCGCCCTCGACGAGCACGCGCGTGACGCGCGCGCCTGCGCGCACGCGGGCACCCGCCGCGGCCGCCCGCGGCAGCTCGCCGACGTGCGTCGCCTGCTTGGCGTCGATCCGGCAGCCGGTCGGGCAGCTGCCGCAGCAGACGACGTCGCCGGCGTTGCGCACGATCGGTCCGTGCGACACGCCGAGCGCGTCGGCGCCCTCACGGCAGACGGCGGCGTTGCCGCCCGCCGTGATCGGGTCGACGGGGGCGACGCGCAGGTCGCGTTCGACAGCCTCGAACTCCGCGTCCAGCTCCGTCGCCCACGGGATCCCGAACTCGTCGCGCCAGCGCGCGAGCACGGCGTCCGGGGTGCGGAAGCAGGTGCCCGAGTTGATCACCGTCGTGCCGCCGACGCAGCGCCCGACGGGCACGGGGATCGTCGGCTTCCCCTCGGCGAACGTGAGCCCGCCATCGCGGTAGAGCATCGGCAGCGCCGCGAGCGGGTCGGTGTCGTAGTCGCGCGCGTCGTGGTAGCCGCCCTCCTCGACGACGACGACGTCGAGGCCGCGTTCGGCCAGCGCACGCGCCGCGGCGGCGCCGCCGGCGCCCGACCCCACGACGACGACGTCGCAGCGCTCGACGCCGTCGGGCGGGACGAGCATCTCGGGCTCCAGCGGCGCGGCGGCCGGCGGCTGCGGCGCGGCGCCGTTCGCGCGCTCGCAGCGGCTGGTCACCCCGAGCGCGGCCTGCACGCCGGGATCGCGTGCGTAGGCGATGCAGCTCAGCGTCTTGAGCAGCAGCGCGAGGTCGCGGCGGAGCCGGCCGCCCGCCGCGAGCTTCGCCAGCTGCGCCGCCCGGCGCTCGCGCGGAAGGCGCGAGAAGCGGCGCGGGAAGGTCGACCACTCGCAGGCGCGCAGCCCGGTGCGCACGAGCGTGCGCGTCCGGGGCGACATGCCGGCGACGAGGTCGGACACCGGGTTCGCGACCGGCACCCCGCCGTCGCCCTCCGCCCCCGGGAGCGCTCCGCCCGGCGGCAGGAGCGCGTCGGCCACGGCGGCGAGCGTCGCGCGCTCCGGCGCCCCCAGGCCCGGGGCCGGGTGGGCGGGCCCTCTTCACCCCGGCGCGCGGGCCTCGATGCGGCCGGTCAACGACCAGCAGCCGAGCGCCAGCAGGACCAGGCCGCCGTCAACGAGGAAATTGAGGAGGTAGATGAAGACGTCGTCGTCGAGGTAGAACGCGCCGGCCGCCAGCGACGACGCCGCCTTCCCGGCGGCCAGCACCAGCAGCATCGGCCGGTAGCGGACCGGGTCCAGCGAGACGACGAACGCGAGCCCGGTGATCACGGTCATGTACGCGAACCCCAGCGCCAGCCACAGCTTCTCCTCGGTGCGGGGCGCGTGCGAGAAGGAGCCGAACGCGTCGCCGAGCTGATCGATGCGGTGCAGCACGCCGTCGGGCGTGGCGATGAACAGGATGCCGACGATCGCGAACGAGAGCGCCAGCGCGCGCATCGTGAGCTTGACCAGGGCCTCGGCGCGCGCGGGCGACATCGCGGCGCGTAGCCTAATGCCATGGGCGCGATCCACCGGCAGACCGGCCCGCGCGACTGGGACGGCGTCGAGGCCGTGGCCTACGACGACCGGGCTGTCGCCGGGGTGGAGAAGCGCGAGCTGATCGGCCCGGCCGACGGCGCGCCGCACTACCGGGTCCGCCATTTCCACGTCCCCGCGGGCGGGCGCACGAGGCGGGAATCGCACCCGCACGACCATGGCGTCGTCATCGTCGCGGGCCGGGCCCGCGTGACCCTCGGCGAGGAGGAGCACGAGGTCCGCGCCGGCGACGTCGTGTACGTCGCCGGCGACGAGCTGCACTGCTTCGAGGCGCTCGGCGACGAGCCGCTGCAGTTCCTCTGCGTGTCGCCGCCGAAGGCCTAGCAGAGCTACAGCGGCTCGCGCCCCGCGAATCCGGCGTCGAGGTCGTGCCAGTGCGTGATCGCGTCCTCCTCGGACTCGACCCAGCACAGGTAGACCTCCTCGTCCTCGCGGATCGCGGGGAAGTCGACCAGGCCGCGGTCGAGGTCGCGCAGCACGATGTCCATCGCGTCCAGCTCCGTCGCCGCGCCGCGCAGGTCGAGGAAGGCCTCCGACACCGCACGGCCGGGGTCGCCGCCGCCGTTCGTGGGCCCGGCCTCGGCCAGCGCCTCGCGCACCTCCTCGTCGTTGAGCCGCTCGCGCGCGTCGCGCATCCGCTCGAGGCGCTCGGCCACCCAGTCCATCGCCGCGGTGGCCTGCTCGAGGGTGTAGTGGCGCTCGTGCCGCATGCTCCGGCGCGAGCCTACGTCATCGGCGGCGGGACGCCCGCACGCGAACCGTCACCCGGCCGGTGCGCAGGTCGCGCGCGAACGCGCGCGCCGTGTAGCGGCGGTTGCGGCGGCTCGCGCCGAAGCGCTTGTGGATCACGGCGCGCCCCCGCCGATCCGTGCGCGCGTTGCGCCCGGCGAAGCGGATGCGCGCGCCCCTGAGCGGGCGCAGCCGACCGGCGACGCGCACGCGCGCGAGGAAGGCGAAGCGGACGCGCCGTCCGCTCCGCGTGGAACGGGGCGACGCGGACAGGTGGACCACGGCCCCGAGCGGCGGCGGAGGCGTGCACGTCTGGCTGACGCGGCCGGCACCGGTCGTCACGGTCACCGCCACGTCGCGCACGCCGGGGCAGGCCGCGACCTCGAGGGTGCGGGCCCCGGCCGCCGAGCGCACCGACCCGCCCTCGACCGCCACGTCGTAGCCGCGCGGGTACTGGCGGGCGGGCAGCGCCACCTCGGTCCGCGCGCCGCTCGGCAGTGTTCCGCCGCCGGCCCGCGCGGTGGTGTAGCGCAACTCGAAGCGCCTGGTGGCCGGGTCGAAGCCGAAGCGCTCGGGCGTTCCCGCCACGACCTGCGGGTACGGCCGCGACAGCAGCGCGAGCTTCGCCGCCTTGATGTTGGAGCCGGTCGGCGGCTTGGCCGGGTCGATAACGATCGCCTGCGTGTCGCCGGGCCCTGCGGTCGTCGGATCCGAGCAGCCGCAGTAGTGCCACTCCTGCCAGCCGACCATGTTGCGATCGGCGCGGGCGGTCATCTTGCCCAGGATCGTGGCGTCGTCGGTGGCGCCGAACTCGGTCAGCAGCGTGGTGTCCCCGGTCGTCGACGCCCGTCTGGCCGCGTTGGCGAAGACCATGTCGTCCATGGCGTCGCAGCTCGGGTCGTCGTGTCCCGTGCTTCCGGCCGCCAGACAGTAGTCGTGGAAGGCGAAGCCGGCGCGGGGGTCGCCGGTCGACGGCAGGGTGGTGTTGGCGCCGTTGTTGAAGAGGACGTTGGGCTCGTAGTAGACGAGCGTGCGGGCATCGGCCTGGCGAATGGCGGCGATCGTGCGCCGGATGAAGCCGGCCATCAGGGCGTCGAACACGGGGCAGCCCGCGGGGTTCGCGCAGGCCTGCCAGGTCGTGCCCGGCCAGGGCTCGTTCATCAGCTCGTAGCCGAGCACGCCGGGCGTGCCGCGGAACCGCTCGGCGACGTGGCGCCACGCCGCGGCGTAGCGGTCGCCGAGCCCGACGCCGCCCGGCCCGGGAACGTTGTTCCAGAAGTGGTCGAAGGCGCGCTGCAGCGCCGGCATGACGAGGTAGTTGGCCGGGAAGCCCGACATCGGCTGGTGGGGCAGGCCGTCGTCCTGGACGGCCCAGTCCGGCCAGCCCTCGCCCTGGAAGGTCTCGTTGTAGAGGTCCTGGTGGAAGTCGAGCATCGAGACGATGCCGTGGCGGCCGAGCGTGTCGACGGTGCTCGCGATGCGCGCCAGATAGGCGTCGTCGTAGACGCCGGGCGAGGGCTCGACGGCCTTGTAGACCACGCCGACGCGAACCGTGTTGTAGCCCTCGGCGGCGAGGAAGGCCGCGTCGTCGTCCCCGAAGCCGGCCGCGTCCGGAGCGTAGGGCGGCTTCTTGTAGACCATGTTGTAGCCGTGGAGGATCACCACGCGGCCCTGGGCGTCGGTGAGGAAGCGGCCGGCGTGGCCGAGCGGAAGCGCCGGAGCGGCGGATGCTGCCGGAGCCGTGACGGCGAGCAGGCCGGCGGCCGCGGCGCAGATGAGCAGTCGTCGGGACATCGCTGCGTGAGGGGCCCGGCCACGATACCGGGGACGTGCCCGCCCGGAGCGGGGTCCAATAGCCTGCGCGCCGATGGCCGTCGGCTGCTTCGTCTCAACCGGGCGCTCGCTGGACACCGCGATCGAGCGGGTGCGACTGGCCGAGTCGCTCGGCTACGAGGCCTGCTACGTGACGCACATCGCCGGGCGCGAGTCGCTCACGGTGGTCGCCGCCTACGCCCTGGCGACCGAACGCATACGCGTCGGCACCGGCGTCGTCCCGATCTACACCCGCACCCCGGCCACGATGGCCCAGACGGCGGCCACGATCGACGACCTCTCCGGCGGGCGGCTGAACCTCGGGCTGGGCGTGTCGCATCGGCCGGTGGTCGAGGGCTGGCACGGCCAGACGATCGACAGGCCCGCGGCCGAGATGCGCGAGTACGTGGGCATCGTGCGCGCGATCCTGCGCGGCGAGCCGCCGCCGCCCGGCGAGAAGTGGCAGACCGGCTTCCAGCTCGTGGGCCTGGACCCGCGGCCCGACGTGCCGATCTACGTCGCCGCGCTCTCGCCGGGCATGCTGCGCCTCGCGGGGGAGATCGCCGACGGGGTGATCCTCTGGCTGTGCAACCCCAACTACGTCCGCGACGTCGTCGTGCCGGAGGTGACGACCGGGCGCGAGCGTGCGGGCAAGACGCTCGAGGGCTTCGACGTGGTCGCGGCGGTGCCGTCCGCGCTGACCGACGACCCGAGCCCGGCGTACGAGGCGATGCGCCGCGACCTCCTCCCCTACTTCGGGCTGCCGTTCTACCGGGCGATGCTCGAGCGCTCGGGCTTCGAGGCGGACATCGCCGCCTACGACGCCGCGGCCGGCGACGTCGAGAAGATGCAGGCGGCGGTGTCGACCGACTTCCTCGAGGTGCTCACCGCCGTCGGGGACGAGGCCAGCGTCCGCGCTGGGATCGAGCGCTACCAGGATGCCGGCACGACATCGCCGTGCGTCGGCCCGATCCCGCGGACGGACTTCGAGGCGACGCTGCGGGCCGGCGCACCCGGCGGCTGATCCTCCTCGCAGGTCGGCCCCCGTCTGCTTTCAAAGCCGCCCATCAGTGGCCCTGGCCTCCCGCGCCAGAGCGAAATACTGCGGCCGTGTCGCAGGAGAACGTCGAACTTGTCGCTTCCATCTACTCCGAGCCTCGAGACTACGTCGCCTGGTTCGGCCCGAACGCGACCGAGGCGATGCGAGCCGAACTCCGTCCGCTGTATGACCCCGAGTACGAGTTCCACGCCGTTGCGGAGGGTGGCCGCATGGTCCACCGTGGCTTCGACGGCTACCTGGATTTCATGGGCGAGTGGCTCGCGCCGTGGAAGAGCTACACGATCGCCGCAGATGATGTTCGCGACTCTGCGAGAGCGGCGCTTGCTGCGTCTCGGGGCCTACATGGATCGCCAGGCCGGGCTCGGGGCTGCAGGGATCCTGGACTAGCCATCGCGGTTCGGCGAACGCGAGCCAAGGCGACGACTGCGCGCTAATCGCCGCTGCGGCGCTGGCCCGGCGACGCGGGCGGCTGCGCCCCCGACAGCGAGGAGATCCGCCAGCTGTCGCCGGTCTTCGTCAGGCGAATCGTGTCGGTCGACGTCGGCTGGCCGGCGGCGCTGCTGCGTACGAGCGCGAGCGCGAGCTTGTCGGTGATCTTGATCTTCAGGACCTGGAGCTTCGGGTTGCGCACGGTGCCGAGCCCGATGCGCAGCGCCTGGTCGCACGGGAGCCCGACCTGGGCCAGGCGATCGATGAGCGACTGGGCGAGGACCTTGTTGCAGAGCGCGTCGTAGTCCTGGCGCGCCGTCGCCTGCTCGTAGCGCGCGAGCGTGTCGCGCACCTGCTGCTCGTTCGAGCTCCCGCAACCCGCCGCGGCGAGGGCGATCGCGAGGATCGCGGCCGCGGCGGCGGCCGCCGCTGCCTCGGCGCGGGCGAACATGGCGCTCAGAGTACCCTTCGCGCATGGCCCCGGAGCCACGGCACGCCGGTCCGGACGGCGGCTGACCCGCCGCCTTTCGCCGCATGTCCCGGCGCGCCCTGACCCGCCGCCTCCGCGCGGCGCCGCTGATCGCCCTCGCCGCCCTTGCTCTCGCGGCGCCGACCGCGCACGGCCACGCGGCGTTCCTCGGCGCGACGCCGGCGCCGGGGGCGCGCGTCGAGGCGGCTCCGGCCGCCATCACGCTGCGCTTCACCGACACGCTGAACCGCCGCCTCTCGAGCGCCCACCTGGTCGACGTCCGCAGCGGCCGCCGCGTGCCGGCCGCCCAGCGCGCCGCCGGTTCCGACGGCCTGGTGCTGCGCCCGGCGGCGGCGCTGCCGCGGGGCGCCTACCGCGTCGAGTGGCACACGGTCTCGACCACCGACGGGCACGAACTGCAGGGTTCGTTCGGATTCGGCGTCCGCGTCGCGGCCGCCGGCGGCGGGCGCGCGGTCGAGCAGAGCCCGCTCGCCGACCTCGGATGGGGGCGCGCGCTGGTCCGCGCCCTCCTGTACGCGCTGCTGCTGCCGTTCGCCGGCGCGCTGCTGCTCGCCGCGCTGCTGGGCCGCGACTGGCTGGTGCCGGCGGCGGTCGATGCCGCCGCCGGGCGCGCCGGCCTCGACGCGGCCGTCGCGCGCCGGCGGGCGCGCGGGCTGGTCGCGGACCTCGGCCTGTTCGCGGCCGCGCTGGCCGCCGCCGCGGCGCTGGTCGACGCCGGCCGGGCGGCCGGCGGCATCTCCCCCGGCGATCTCAGCGACTTCCTGCTGGCCAACCTCACCGGCCTCGCCCGCGTCGCGGTCGTGGCGCTCGTGGCGCTGGCCGCCGCGCTGGCCCGGCGGCGGCCCCGGCTCGCCGCGCTCGCCGTCACCGCCGCGCTCGGCGCGCTCGTCGCCTCCGGCCACGCCAAGTCGGCGATCGCGCCCGGCGTGGCGATCGCGGCCGACTGGGCCCACCTGCTCGGCGCGGCGGTGTGGGTCGGCGGCATCGCGCTGATCGCGCTGGCCTGGGCCCCGGCGCTGCGGCGCGGCGCTGAGGCGCGCCTGGCGGTCGCGCGCCACGTGCTCGCACCGTTCGGCCGCGTTGCGCTGCCCGCCTTCTGCGTGGTCGTCGTCGCCGGCGTCGTCAATGCCGCCGTCGAGCTCGGCACCGTCGCCGATCTGTGGCAGACGGCCTACGGCCGCGTGCTGCTCGTGAAGATCGCGCTCGTCGGCGCGATCGCCGCGGCCTCCTACGGCCACGCTCAGCGCCTCCGGCCGCGGCTGCTGGCCGCCAACCCCCATCCCCCGGCCGCGCTCGAGCGCCGGCACTGGCGGCTCGTCGGCGCCGAGCCGCTGCTGGCGCTCGGCGTCGTCGCCGCGGTCGGCGTGCTCGTCGCCTTCCCGCTGCCGCCGCGCCAGTTCGACGACGCGACGACCGGCGCGCGCGCTGCGGTGCCGCCGTGCTCGCCCTGCCCGCTTCCGGTCCCGGCCGCCGACGAGCTGTCGGTCGCGGCGCAGGGCGGGTCGCTCGTCGCGGCCGCCTGGATCCGGCACTCGGCCGGGCGCACGAGCGGGACCGTCCGGCTGCTCGACTACCGCGGCCGGCCGGCCGCCGTCCCGCCACGCGTGCTCGGCGCCGCGGGTCAGAGCGGCTGCGGCGCCGGCTGCGTGCGCTTCGGGCTCGCGGGCGCCCCGGCGGTCCTCTCAGTCGCCGTGGCCGAGCGCGGGCGCACGTTCACCGTGGGGCTGCCCGCGACCTGGCGCGCGAGCGGCTCGACGCGCGCGCGGGCGCTGCTGGACCGTGCGCAGGCGACGATGCGGGGGCTGCACAGCATTCGCCAGGTCGAGGACGTGACCAGCGGACCGGGCACGTTCGCGCGGACGAGGTACAGCCTGCGCGCACCCGATCGCCTCGCCTACGCGACCGACCGCGGCGTGCGGGGCGTGACGGTCGGCGCCCGGCAGTTCATGCGCGTTCCCGGCGGGACCTGGCAGGAGTCGCCGACCGCGGGCGACGTCCCGTTCCGCACCGCCTCGTGGTTCCGCTTCACCCCGTATGCGACTGCCGTGCGGCTGCTCGCCGAGCGCACCGCCGGCGGCCGGCGCCTGGCCGAGCTCGCGCTGATGGATCCCGGCACGCCGGTCTGGACGCGGCTGACCGTGGACGAGGCAAGCGGACGCGTGCTGCGCGACGCGCTCGTGCTGCCGGCGCGGTTCGTGACCCACCGCAACGCCGGCTTCGACGCCCCCGTCTCGATCGCGGTCCCGAAGGGAGCCGTCCGTGGCGGCTGAGGCCCCAGAGCGCTCCCCGCTGCGCCTGGCCGCGCGGATCGCCGCCGCGCTGATCGCGGTCGCGTTCGTGGCGCTGCTCGCCTACGGCCTCGTGACCAAGTCGCCGGACCGCACGGTCGACGACGGCCTGCGCAGCTCGGGCTCGGTCGCCGCCCCCGCGCTGGACCAGCCGGTACTCGAGCGCGGCGACCTCGGCGAGCCCCTGCGATCCCGCGTCGGGAGCGTGTTCGCCGGCCGGCGGGTCGCGCTCGCGCAGCTTCGCGGCACGCCGGTGGTGCTCAACTTCTGGGCGTCGTGGTGCGACCCCTGCCGCGCCGAGGCGCCGGTGCTCCAGCGCGCGTGGTCGCGGGGGCGCGCGCGCGGCGTCCTGTTCCTCGGGCTCAACATGCAGGACATCACCGACGACGCCCACGCGTTCACCCGCGCCGTGGGCGCCACCTACCCCAGCCTGCGGGACCGCAGCAACGGCGTCGCGCACCGCTGGGGCGTGACGGGCCTCCCCGAGACGTTCTTCCTCTCGGCCCAGGGTCGCGTCGTGGGCCACGTGATCGGCGCGGTGTCGCCGTCCCAGCTCGCCGCCGGCATTGCGGCTGCGCAGGCCGGCCGCGCGCTCGGCGTCGAGTCCGGCGGCGAGCGCCGCAAGACCCGCTGACCCCGATGGACGCGCCCGAAGAGACGCCCGGTCCGCTTGCCCCCGAGGCACTGCGCGCGCGGCGCGCGGAGGCACGCGGGCGCGTGCGGCGCGCGCGCCGCCGCGGACTCGCGCTCGCCGGGGTGGCGCTCGCGGCGCTCGTCGCGGGCGCGCTCGTGGCCGGCGCGAGCGGCGGCGGCGCACGTCGCGTCGCCGGGAAGGCGGTGGGCGGGAGCGCCGGCTCGCCCGCCAACCTCGAGGCGCTTGCGACGGCCGGGAAGCCGGTCTACTGCGGCGCGGGCCGCCAGCGCCTCGTCGCGCTCACCTTCGACGACGGACCGGGGCCCTACACGAAGTTCGCGATCGACGAGCTCGGCCGCGCGCACGCCCGCGTGACGTGGTTCCTGGTCGGTCGCAACCTCCAGCCCAACGCCGCGCGCCTGCCACAGGAGCAGGCGCTCGGCGAACTCGCCGACCACACGTGGACCCATCCCGCCCTGACCGGACTCTCCGCCGACGCCGCCGCCGGCGAGATCCAGCGCACCCGGGACGCGGTCGCGGCGGCCGCCGGGCGTCCGGTTCGCCTGTTCCGCCCACCCTACGGCCTGCGCAACGCAAGGATCGACGACACGGCCCGCAGGCTCGGCATGGTCGTCGTGATCTGGAGCGTGGACAGCCTCGACTCGGCGAGGGCCGACAAGCGCGGCATCGCGCGCGCAGTGGTCGACAACCTGCGTCCCGGCGCGATCGTGCTGATGCACGAGAACCGCGGCCAGACCATCCAGGCCCTGCACAGGATCCTCCCCGCCCTGCGCCGCAAGCGCCTGACGCCGGTCCCGGTGTCCGAGCTCCTCCAGCGCGACCCGCCGAGCCGGGCGCAGCTGGACCGCGGCCGGGCCGGCTGCCCGAAGCAGACCGGCCCGACCAGCATCGGCGGCTAGACCGGCTCGCCGGGGAACTGCAGCTCGAAGCGCTCGACCAGCCCCGGAACGCTGTCGGGGTCCATCTCCAGCTCGTAGCGGGCGCACAGCTCCCCCATGACGGCGGGGTCGGCCTGCGCCACGCCGCCAAGGTCCACGAGCTCGCTGAAGAACCGCTCGAAGCCGGCCGGAGCGATGATCTCGAGGATCCGGCACGGCTCGTCGCCGGCGTTCCAGAACGTGTGCCACTGGTTGCGGGGCTTGAAGACCAGGTCGCCGGGCCCCGCCTCGAGGACCTCGTCGCCGAGCAGTGCGCCCATGCGCCCCTCGAACACGTAGCTGTACTCGTCCTCGCGGTTGTGCCGGTGCAGCGGCGCGGCCAGTGCGCGCGGACCCATCGGGTGCTCGACCAGCGAGAAGCCGCCACCCGCCTCGTCGCCGTCGATCATGAACCGAACTCCGATGCTGCCGAGGAATCCGGCCTTGCCGTCCCGCGGGCCGACCACCTTCGCCGTCGTCGCCTCCATCGCAACCTCCTTTTGATTGAACAGCGGTGTTGCGCGAAAGCTATACGACGTCGGCCGGGTGTGTCAAGATTGATTGGACACCGATGGTCGACGAAAAGCGCCCATACCGCAAGAAGCGCCGCGCCGAGCTCGAGGAGGAGACGCGGCGACGGATCACCGAGAGCGCCGTCGCGCTCCATGGATCCCTAGGCCCCTCGCGCACCTCGATCAGCGCAGTGGCCGAGCACGCGGGCGTCCGGCGCTCCACGGTGTACCGCCATTTCCCCGACGAGACGGCACTGTTCGCGGCCTGCAGCTCCCACTGGAGGGCGACCAACCCCCCTCCCGACCTCGGACGCTGGGCGACGATCGAGAATCCGGATGAGCGCCTCCGAAGCGCCCTGGGGGAGCTGTACGCCTTCTACCGCCGGACCGAGCGCATGATGGACAACCTCGTGCGCGACGAGGCGTTGATGCCCACCGTCAAGCGGACCTTTCAGAATTTTCGTGGCTACCTCGGGAGCGCCCACGCGACGCTGATGGCCGGCCGCCGCGCGCGGCAGCGCCAGCGGGCCGCCATCGGCCACGCGCTCGCGTTCACCACCTGGCGCTCGCTCGCCCGCGAGCAGGGCCTCGACGACGCGCGGGCCGCCGACCTCATGTGCCGCCTCGTCGCGGCGGCCCCCTAGACGCCGTTGTAGAAGTCCAGCCCGAGGTCCCGCAGCAGGTTCTGCGCCTTGATGTTGAGCTGGAAGAGCTCGCCGGTGAAGACGAGCACGCCCATCACGATCAGGATCGCGCCGGCCACAACCTGGATCGCGGCGTAGTGGCGCTTCACCCAGCCGAAGGCGCGCTGGGCCGACGCGAACGCCACGGCGAAGAACAGGAACGGAAGGGCGAGCCCCAGCGAGTAGAAGGCGAGGAGCGCGGCGCCGCGCCCGGTCCCGCTCGACGTCGACGCGAGGCCGAGGATCGCGCCGAGCGTGGGCCCGACGCACGGGGTCCACGCGATCGCGAATGCGGCGCCCGCCACGATCGGGCCGCCGTTGCCGGCGCGCTCGATCAGGCCCGGCGCCCGCCACTCGCGGTTGAGCCGCACGACGAACACCGAGGCGATGAACAGCACCCCCATCGCGATGATGAGGACGCCCGCGATCTTGTTCAGCGTGTCCTTGTTGTCCTGGAGGAACGAGCCGACGGCCGTCGCCCCGAGTCCGAGCAGGATGAAGATCGCCGAGAACGTGGCCACGAACAGCAGGCTGCGGGCGACCACCCGCGCGTCGAGGCCCTGGGTCTCCCCCGGCCGCGTGCCGGACACGGCGGCGAGGTAGCCGGGCACCAGCGGCAGGACGCACGGCGACACGAACGAGACGATGCCGGCCCAGAAGGCCAGCAGGAGGCTGGGCGACCCGGTGCCGGACACGGTCGTGAGGTCCCTAGGAGCCCAGCGCGTAGCGCTGGATGTCCTCGTCGAGCTTGGCCTGCGACGCGTACGCGCCGGGATGGGTGCGCGTGAGCCGGCCGCCCGCGTCGTAGAACGCGGTGGTCGGCCAGGCCAGCCCGCCCTTGAACGTGTGCGCGGCCTCCGCGTTGAGGTCGAAGTAGCTCGGGTAGGGCAGCGGCCGCTCCTTGAGAAAGCGCTCGGCGTCGCCCTTGTTGTCCTGGGCGTCCACCCCGAGGAACGCGACCCGCCCGCGGTATCGGCGCGCCAGCCGCGCGAAGAACGGGAACTCGTACCGGCACGGCCCGCACCACGACGCCCATTGATTGATCACGATCGGGTGCCCGTGCAGCGCCTTCACCTGCTTCTGGAACGCGGCCGAGCCGCCCCCGAGCAGCTGGTTCGCCTGGGCGTCGAGTGCCGCCAGGCTGGTCGCCGTGGCGCCGGCCTTCGGCTCGGAGCCGCAGCCCCCCGCCGTCGTGAGGACGACCAGGCAGGCGAGCAGCAGCGGGATCGCGGCGGGGACGCGCAGCATCGTGGGACAGGTTAGGGGTCGTCGGGCGTTAATCCGGACGCGCACAGGCGCGGGAACCATCCCCGTTCGGCACGGCCGCAGCTGGGTACGAGCCCCGGAACGGACAGAGAAGGGAGGCCACGCGAGCAGTACAAGGGCGAGCGGATCGAGGACCCGCGGACCGACCCGGCCGCCTAGCGCTTCGGTTCCTGCCCGTAGTCCCCGAATGGCGCGTCGCGGTCCGCGACCGCTCGACCGACCCCGTCGGCGAGCGCGCGGCGCGTGAACTCGACGCCCTCGGGCGTGTGGCGCGCCGATCCGTCCAGCAGCGTCCCGATGAGCTGTGTCACGCGCAGGCCCATCTGCTCGTAGGCCTGGTTGACGAGCAGCTTCATCATGTGGAGCTGGTTGGCCGGCAGCTGCGCGACCCGTCGCGCCAGCGCCAGCGCGGCCACGTCGAGCTCGTCCGGCGGCGCGGCCTCGGAGGCCAGCCCCCACTCCACGGCGGTGCGCCCGTCGAGCGCGTCGCCGGTCAGCAGCAGGCGCTTGGCCCGTTCGAGCCCGAGGCGGTAGATCCACATCGAGGTGGTCGGCGAGCCCCACACGCGCGCCGGCGGGTAGCCGATGCGTGCGTCCTCGGCGCACACGATCAGGTCGCTGCACAGCGCGAAGTCGGTCCCGCCGCCGACGCAGTACCCGTGGATCTGCGCGATGACCGGCTTCGGCGAGCGCCACAGCTCCATATAGGTGTCCACGTAGCGGGACATGAACTGGTAGTCCCCGATCGGGTCCCACGGGCGGTCGGACTCGGCGTCCATGACCTCCGAGCCCCACTGGATGTCGTAGCCCGCGCAGAAGGCCCGCCCGGCACCGCGCAGGCGGATCGCGCGCACCTCGGCATCGGTCCACGCGCGCTCGAGATTCGCGCGCAGGTCGTCGATCAGCTCGGGCCCGATCGTGTTGAGGCGCTCGGGCCGGTTGAGCGTGAGGGTCGCCACGCCGTCGGCAGCGTCGTACAGGACGGTCTCGGTCATGGACGCGCAGCATAGAATCCCCTGCATGGAGGGGTCCACCGAACAGCGGACGGAGCGCAGCTGGCTCCGCTGCTACCGCTGCTGGTCGCAGAACCTCGAAGTGCAGGTCCACTACGAGGGCATCCACCGCATCGACCCGCAGACCGGCGAGCGCGCCGAGGTGGTCGACGAGCTCCAGGAGGCCGTCGTCCAGTGCCTGGACTGCATGCACGACCAGCCGCACCTCGGGTTCCACAACGGGCGCGTCGAGCCGATCGAGGATCGCTGGGAGCGCATGGTGGCCGGTACGCCGTGGGTCGCCTCGTGCACGGTGACCGTCGACGGCGACGCGGTCGAGACCTGCTCCGGGCCCGAGGCCGGGGACGCGCTCTCGTACGCCGCCTTCGGTGATCACGGGACCCGCGAGTTCTTCACGCACGTGCGCTTCCACAAGCACGAGGGCGGCGAGGGCGAGGAGCGGATCGTGATCCACCTGCTGGTCGAGCTCTACGCGCGGTCGCTCGAGGAGGCCACCGAGGTGCTCGAGGACGCGGCCCGCGGCCAGCTCGCGATCACCTCGCTGGCCGAGGAGTCACGCCCGCCGGCGGCGACCGGCGACGACGTGCACTAGGGTTGACCGAAAGCCGGTCGGTCGTGCAAATCGCCGGGGAACGCCCGGCGAGAAGGGAGAGGAACGGATGGACACCTACGTGATCGTGCGCCGCAGCGGCTGGGCGGACGCGGACGAGCTCGGCATCGCCGCCGGACGCTCGAAGGACGTCGGCGACGGCGAGATGTCCGACGACATCCGCTGGATCCGCAGCTACGTGCTCGAGGAGCCCGACGGGCGCGTCGGGACCGTCTGCATCTACCAGGCCTCGAGCCCGGAGGCCGTGCGCGACCACGCTCGCCGCGCCGACCTCCCCGCCGACGAGGTCATCCGCGTCGCCGACACGGTGCTCGTGAGGCCGGACCCGGTCGCGGCCTCCTAGTGACCTGAGTCGTTAGTTCGCAGGCTTGTTGGGTTCGGGGGCGAATCCATCGTCGTTATCTACGACGATGGGAGGCGGTTATGGCGCAGCGTGTCGAGGTGGTGCTCAGCGACGAGGAGCGGGAGGTGCTCGAGCGCTGGGCTCGCCGCCCCAAGAGCGCGCAGGCGCTGGCATTGCGCTGCAAGATCGTGTTGGCGGCGGCTGATGGGGTGGCGAGCAAGGAGATCGCGGCCCGTTTGGGGTGCACGAAGTCGACTGTGGGCAAGTGGCGGGGTCGCTTCGCCCGGCGTGGCTTTGATGGGTTGCACGACGAGCCGCGGCCGGGGAAGCCGCGTTCGATCGGCGACGATCGGATCGAGCGGGTGATCGTCAAGACGCTCGAAGAGCAGCCGCCTGACGCAACGCATTGGTCGACGCGCTCGATGGCTCAGGCGACGGGGATGAGCCAGTCGGCGATCAGCCGGATCTGGCGGGCGTTTGGGCTCAAACCGCATCAGACCGAGGCCTTCAAGCTCTCGCCCGATCCGCAGTTCATCGACAAGGTCAGAGACATCGTCGGGCTGTATCTGAACCCTCCCGATGCCGCGGTGGTGCTGTGTGTCGATGAGAAGTCCCAGATCCAGGCGCTTGACCGCTCGGCGCCGGTGCTGCCGCTGATGCCCGGGGTGCCCGAGCGGCGCACCCACGACTACGTGCGCAACGGCACCACGAACCTCTACGCCGCGCTCGACGTCGCCTCCGGTCAGGTGATCGCCGACATGTCGCCGCGCCATCGCGCCGAGGAGTTCCGCCGGTTCCTCAACCTGGTCGATAGCTCGGTGCCGGCGCATCTGGACGTCCACGTGGTGCTCGACAACTCCTCGACGCACAAGACCCCGTCGATCCAGCGCTGGCTGCTGCGCCACCCGCGCTTCAATCTGCACTTCACGCCGACCTACAGCTCTTGGCTGAACCTCGTCGAGCGCTGGTTCGCCGAGCTGACCAGCAAAATGGATCAAACGCTCAGCCCACCGCTCGGTCCGCGACCTGGTCGCCTCGATCCGCACCTGGATCACCAACTGGAACGAAGACCCCAAGCCCTACGTCTGGCACAAGACCGCAGACCAGATCCTCGACAGCCTCGCCGCCTACTGCCAACGAATCTCTGACTCAGGTCACTAGCGCAGGGCGCGCGCTCGCCTACAGCGCGAGCGCGCGCTCGACGATCGCATCGGCGTCAACGCCGCTCGGCAGCGTGCCGAAGGCGCGGCCGCCCTCCCCCAAACGCCCGGCGCAGAACGCCTCGGCGACGAACGGCGGGGCGTCGCGCAGCAGCAGCGACGCCTGCAGCGCGATCGCGAGATCCTCGACGACGTGGCGCGCGAGCCACTCGGGGTCGCCGTCGGCCAGCCCGGCGACCCGCTCGCGCGTGGCGGCGAGGTGCGCGTCGAAGCGCGCGTCCGCGCCGGCGGCGCGCTCGCACTCGGCCAGGAACGCGGGCAGTCCCTCCGGCTCGTTGCGCATGGCGCGCAGCACGTCGAGTGCGAGCACGTTGCCCGAGCCCTCCCAGACGGTGCCGATCTGGATGTCGCGGTAGAACTGCGCCATCGGCGCCTCCTCGATGTAGCCGTTGCCGCCGAGGCACTCGAGCGCCTCCGCGGCCAGCGGAGCGCCGCGCTTGCACACCCAGTACTTCGAGACCGCAAGGGCGAAGCGGCGGAACGCGATCTCCGACTCGCCGGCGCCGTGGTCGAAGGCGCGCGCCAGGCGCATGCCCGTGGCCATCGCCGCCTCCGACTCGATCGCGAGGTCCGCCAGCACGTTGCGCATGGCCGCCTTGTCGGCGAGCGCCGCGCCGAAGGCCTGCCGGTGGCGGCAGTGCCACACCGCCTCGGCCACGACGCGGCGCATCATCCCGGCCACGGCGTTCATCGTGTCCAGCCGGGTCCAGACGATCTGCTCGATCATGAACGCCGTGCCGCGGCCCTCCTCGCCCAGGATCCGCGCCGGCAGGCGCAGGTACTCGACCTCGGAGGAGGCCAGACAGCGCCCGCCGAGCTTGTCCTTCAGCCGCTCGATGCGGAAGCCCGGATGCGGGCGCTCGGCCACGAAGCAGGTGATCCCGCCGGGAGCCTGGGCCAGGGTGAAGAAGACGTCGAACACCGGGTGGGTGCAGAACCACTTGTGCCCGGTCAGCTCGTAGCGGCCGTCGCCGACCGGCTCGGCCACGGTGGTGTTGGCGCGCAGGTCCGAGCCCCCCTGCTTCTCGGTCATGACCATTCCCGCCTGCGCGAAGCGGTCGTAGTCGGGCAGCGTCAGCCGCGGCTCCCACTCGGCGGCCAGTGCCGCGTCCTGGCGCATCGTCGGCGTGGCGGCGTAGTTGATCGCCAGCGGGCAGCACGGCCCCGTGTCGAGCTGGTTGAGCAGGTAGAAGAGCCCGGTGCGCACGACGTGTGCGCCCGGACGCTCGTCGCGCCAGGGCAGGGAGTTCACCTCCCGCTCGACCCCGAGGCGGAGCATCCAGTGCATGCTGGGGTCGTACTCGACCTCGTCGACGCGGTTGCCGTAGCGGTCGTGGGTGTGCAGGACCGGCAGGTTGGTCTGGGCGCGCCGGGCGTGCTCGAGCGCCTCGGGCGAGGCGACCACGGCGCCGAAGTCGCGGACGCGGTCCACGCCCCACGCGCCGCCCTCGCGCTCGAGCGCCTCGACCAGCGCCGGGTCCGCATCGAAGGCGTTGTGGCCCGCCAGCGGGGGCGGCTGGTTGAGGACCTCATGCGTGGAGTCGGCGGCGCGCGGCGTCACGGCCATGGCTGGGCTCCTCCCTGGTGTGGATCGCGGATAGACAGAACTGGACGAGCGAGGCGACCAGGGCCTCGTTGCGGCTGCGGCGGCCGGGAGCCGCCGGCGAGAGCGGCCCGACCAGCGCCTCGCCGATCGCGCCGACCAGGCCGGCGGCGACGGTCTCGACGTCCTGCTCGGGCAGCTCGCCGGCGTCGATCCCCTCGCGCAGCAGCCCCGCGAAGACGTCGCGGTAGCCGCGCCGCAGGGTGAGGCGCTCGGCCTCGACCGTGGGATCGACCGGCTCGGCGATCTGCGCGTAGGCGAGGACGGGCCCGGCGAGCGCGCGGCGCGAGAACGCCTCCACGCACGCGGCCACGCGCTCGGCGGCCGGGCGGTCGCGGTCGGCGGCCAGGCCGCGCAGCACGTCGAGCTCGCGGTTGGACGCGCGCTGGAAGACCTCCGCGAACAGGTCGGCCTTCGAGGGGAAGTGACGGTACACCGTGCCCGTGGCCACGCCGGCGCGGCGGGCGACCGCGTTCATGCCCGCCGAGGCGTAGCCGCCCTGGGCGACCTGGTCGAGCGCGGCGGCGAGGATCGCCTCGCGCGCCGCGGCCTTGCGGGCCTCGGTGCGCTCGGTCGGCCGATAGGGCATAGGAAAAAGTGAACCACGATTCATCACTTGATGCAAGGCCGCCGCGCCAAAATCTGCCGCTTTCTCTCAAGCCCTCCGGGTTCCTCGCCGATGTGGTGCATTGCGAGGTCACGTCTTGGAGGACGTAGCGACTCCCTCGCCACACCACGGAAAGGACTCCTGATGCGGTATCGCCTGCCCCTGCTCTGCCTGCTCGCCGGCCTGCTGCTGCTCCCCAGCGCAGCCGACGCCAAGACCTCGACGCTGCAGGGCCAGATCGTCGGCGCAGCCTACGCCGCCGGCGGCAAGACGGCGGTGCCGGTCCTGCTCAAGAGCGCCGCGGCCCGCAAGGCCAAGCTGCGCACGCCGCTGGCGCTGCTGCTGGTGCCCTCATCCTCCACCGTGCGCGCGGCCGGCCGGTCCGTCAAGCCGATGGCGCTGCGCGCCGGCGACGTCTTCAAGGCCAAGGCGACGGTCCCGCGGGCCGCGCGCCGCGCCGTGTACCCGTCGATCGTCCTGAAGAAGGGAGCGCTGAGCGTGAGCAAGCGTGGCGGGGCCCCGTCGGCGACCGAGCTGCAGGATCAGATCAACGCGCTGTCTACCGCCCTGAGCCAGTTCGCGAGCGCCGTCGTCGGCCAGCTCGGCGACGTCCGCGGCCAGCTCTCGGCGCTGCGCCTCGATCTCGCCAACCTCGGCGCGGCGCTCGAGACGCTGCGGGCGCAGATCCCGACGCTCCCGAGCGGCAGCCTGCAGAACCAGGTCACCAACCTGACGACGCAGATCAGCACGATCGAGAGCCAGCTCACGAGCCTGACGTCGCAGCTGAACACGGTGTCGACGACACTCGCCGGAATCACCTCCACGCTGGCCGGCATCTCACCGGGCCAGCTCACGCAGGCGCTGACCGACATCAGCACGCTGCAGACGCTCGTCGGCGGCGTCAACGTGCCGGGGCTGAGCAGCCAGGTCAGCTCGCTGGCCGCGAACATCGGCGCGGTCGGCGGGGTCGACGTCCAGACCCAGCTGAACACGCTGAGCGGGCTCGTCGGCACCGCGCAGGACAAGATCACCTACCTGTGCTCGACGGCGCAGCTCGTGAAGGGCAACCCGCTGCTCGGGCTCGTCGGACTGTCCAACCTGACCGCCTGTCCGTAGTTTCAAGAGGCAGGACGGGGCCGGAAGGCTGTGGGGCGGCCACCCCTGGCGGCGGCCGCCCCACGGTTATGCTCCGGCCGTGGAGACGCGGCTACTGATCAACGGCGAGCAGGTGGGCGGCGACGGCCCGCCGCTCGAGGTCGAGAACCCGTTCACCGAGGAGTCGCTCGCCACCGTCGCGCTGCCCTCTCCCGAGCAGATCGACGCGGCGATCGGCGCCGCCCGCCGCGCGGCGCTCGCCTGGGAGCGCACGCCCGCGGTCGAGCGCGGCGAGCTGCTGCACGAGGTCGCCACGCGCCTGCGCGACCGCACGGATGCGCTCGCCCGCGTGATGACGCTGGAGGGCGGCAAGCCCCTGATCGAGAACTCCGACGAGGTCGGCTGGACGGCGGCTGCGTTCGACTACTACGCCGAGCTGGGGCGGAACTTCGCCGGCCGGGTCATCCCGCCGATCGAGGCGAGCCAGCTCGCGCTCGTGCTCAAGGAGCCGATGGGCGTGGTCGGCTGCATCGTGCCGTGGAACTACCCGCTGCTGCTGCTCGCCTGGAAGGTCGCCCCCGCGCTGGCCGCCGGCAACACCGTGGTGTGCAAGCCAAGCGAGCTGACACCGCTCTCGACGCTGATGCTGGCCGAGTGCTTCGAGCCGCTGCCGCGCGGCGTCGTCAACGTCCTGGCCGGGGCCGGTGACGTCGGGGAGGCGATCGTCGGCGACGAGCGCGTGGACTGCGTGGCCTTCACCGGGTCGGTCGAGACGGGCAAGGGCATCGCCGTGCGCTGCGCCGAGCGCGTCGCGCGGATCAACCTCGAGATGGGCGGCAAGGACCCGTTCATCGTGTGCGCCGACGTGGCCGCGGGCGTCGAGGTGGCGGCCCGCGGGGGCGCGTGGGCCGCATTCCTCAACGCCGGCCAGGTGTGCACGTCGGCCGAGCGCTTCTACGTGGACCGCGCCCTCTACGACGACTTCGTCGCGGCCTTCGTCGACCACACGCGCACCCTGCGCCTCGGCGACCCGCTGGGGGACGCGACCGACCTCGGCCCGATGGCGTCGGCGCGCCAGCGCGACAAGGTCGCGGCGCAGGTCGACGCCGCGGTGAGCGCCGGAGCCGAGCTGGTGACGGGTGGCGACCGCGGCGGCCAGGAACGCGGCCACTTCTTCGCGCCCACCGTCGTGACCGGGGCGGCGGCCGAGACCGACCTGCTGTCGGAGGAGACCTTCGGGCCGGTCGCGCCGATCGTGCCGGTGGCCTCGCTGGACGAGGCGATCGAGCTGGCCAACGGCACGCGCTTCGGGCTCGGCGCCAACGTCTACACGCGCGATCTCGAGACCGTCGTGCGCTGCATGCGGGAAATCAAGTCCGGCACGGTGTGGTTCAACGATCCGCTGACCGACAACGACGCCGGCCCGTTCGGCGGGTTCAAGCAGTCGGGACTGGGGCGCGAGCTCGGCCAGGAGGGGCTCGAAGCCTTCCAGGAGACCAAGCACGTCCACATCGAGACGCAGCTGGCGCCGAAGGAGTGGTGGTACCCGTACGGCGGTGGAGCATGAGGGCGCGCACGCCCCTCATCGCCGCCGGAACGGCCGCCTTCGCCGTCGCGCTGTGGTGGCGGAAGAACCCCTCGGCCTGCCCGTACAACCAGCGCATCTGGATCCAGGCTCCGCATCCGCTCATCACCCGCGCGCGCCTGCGCGAGGCGCTCGACCCGCGGCCGGGCGAGCGCGTGCTCGAGGTCGGTCCCGGCACCGGCTACTACGCGCTCGAGGTCGCCGAGTGGATCGGTCCCGACGGCCGGCTCGACCTGTTCGACCTCCAGCAGGAGATGCTCGACCACACGATGCTCCGGGCGGGCGAGCGCGGGCTGACGAACGTCGCCGCCACGCAGGGCGACGCGCGCAGCCTGCCCTTCGAGGACGCCGCCTACGACGCCGCCTACCTCGTCACCGTGCTGGGGGAGATCCCCGATCAGGATGCGGCGCTGCGTGAGCTGCGGCGGGTGCTGAAGCCGCGCGGGCGGCTCGTCGTCGGCGAGATCGTGGTCGACCCTCACGTCGTGTTCCCCGGTCCCCTGCGCCGGCGGGCCGAGGCGGCCGGCCTGCGCCTCGAACGCCAGGTCGGCGGCTCGCTGGGCTACTTCGCGCGTTACGCCGTCCCGTGAGCGAGGCCGCCAGCCCGTTGCGCGTCGGCCTGATCGGCTACGGGGTGGCCGGATCGGTGTTCCATGCCCCGCTGATCTCGGCCATGCCCGGGCTCGCGGTCGCGTCCGTCGTGACCGCCAATCCGGAGCGCCGCGCCCGCGCCGAGGCCGACCTGCCGGGCGTGCGCGTGCTCGACAGCGCCGACGCGCTCTGGGAGCTCGCGGACGACCACGACCTCGTCGTGGTGGCGAGCCCCAACCGCACCCACATCCCGTTCGCGCGCGCCGCGATCGACGCCGGGCTGGCCGTCGTCGTCGACAAGCCGCTCGCCGCCACCGCCGCCGACGGCCGCGCGCTGATCGCGGCCGCGACCGCCGCGGACGTCCCGCTCACGGTGTTCCACAACCGGCGCTGGGACGGCGACATGCTGACGGTGCGGCGGCTGCGGGCCGAGGACGCCGTGGGCGCCGTGACGCGCTTCGAGTCGCGCTTTGAGCGCTGGCGCCCCGCGATCCGGGACGTCTGGCGCGAGCGCGGCGCCCCCGAGGAAGCGGGCGGGCTGCTCTTCGACCTGGGGAGCCATCTCGTCGATCAGGCCCTCCTCCTGTTTGGGCGCCCGAGGCAGGTCTATGCGGAGGTCGAGCGCCGCCGCCAGGGCGCGGCGGTCGACGACGACACCTTCGTCGCGCTCGCGCATCCGGGCGGCGTACGCAGCCACCTCTGGGTCAGCTCGGTGGCCGCGCTGCCGCAGGCGCGGATGCGCCTGCTCGGCCTCGGGGGCGCCTACGTCAAGGACGGCCTCGACGGCCAGGAGGCGGCGCTCGGCGCGGGGCGGCGCCCCGGCGACCCGGACTGGGGGCGCGAGCCGCCCGAGCGCTGGGGGTGGCTCGCCCGCGGCGAGGAGACGACGCGGATCGAGACCGAGCCCGGCGCCTACGAGGAGTTCTATGCCGCGGTGCGGCGCTGGCTGCGCGAGGGCGGGCCGGCGCCGGTCGATCCCGCCGACGCGGTCGCCGGCCTCGAGGTCCTCGAGGCCGCGCGCGCCCAGCGCCGGCGCGGCGCAGGTCGTCGCGCTGCGCGCGGGCTGACCGAGCCGCCCCGCGCGGGCGGGGCAGCTCGGGTCCCTCCTCCAGGCTCGCCCGCTCGCGGCGGGCCTCAGACCCTGCCCTGCGCCTGGCGCTGGCGCCGCGCGAGCGCGTCGATGATTACCGCGATCAGCAGCACCCCACCGGTGACCATGAATTTCACCGACGAGTCGTAATTGAGCAGGTCCATGCCGTTGGAGATCGAACCGATCACCAGGGCACCCAGCAGCGCCGACCACACCGTGCCGCGGCCGCCGAACAGGCTCGTGCCGGCGACCACCGGCCCGGCGATTGCCAGCAGCAGCAGGTCGCTGCCGCCGGAACTCTGGTTGACCGCCAACAGCCTCGAGGCCCCCATGATGCCGCCGACCGCGGCCATCGTGCCGGCGAGCGCGAACACGGTGACCCGAATCGTGGCGATGTTGATGCCGGCGCGACGCGCGGCCTCGATGTTCCCGCCGAGCGCGAAGATGTGCCGGCCGTACCGGGTGCGCGAGACGATGTACTGGAACCCGGCCACGAAGGCCACCAGGATCAGCGCGGCAAGCGGGAGCCCGCGATCGTGGTTGAAGATCGCGATCGAAACGATCACCACCGCCGCCACCACGACGATCCGGATCACGATCGGCCCGAAGGCCTGCTCGGAGAGCCCGGCCGCCACCCGGCGCCGGTAGCCCCATAGGTTGACCCCTGCGTACAGCGCCACCGCCACCGCGCCGATGATCCAACTCGTCGTCTCGGAATAGAACGTGTTGGCCAGCCCGACGATCTTGCTGTTGGTGATGTTGATCGTGCCGGTGTCGCCGAGCACGTAGAGCAGCGCGCCCTGCCACGCGAGCAGGCCGGCCAGCGTAACGACGAACGCCGGGACGCCGATGTAGGCGAAGATGGACCCCTGGAAGGCCCCGATCACCGCGCCCGCCGCCACGCCGGCCGCGATCGCGACGTACGGGTCCCATCCGTGCTTGACCTGCTCCACGGCCATGATCGCCGCGCACAGGCCGCTGACCGCGCCCACGGACAGGTCGATCTCGCCGAGCAGCAGCACGAGCACCACGCCGACCGAGATCAGGCCGATCGCCGTGATCTGCAGGACGAGGTTCGTGAGGTTCTGTGCCGAGAGGAAGCGGTCGTTCTGCGAGTAGAAGACCGCCCAGATGACGACCAGGATGAGGATGACCCGGAGGAAGCCGAGGTCGCCTGAGAGAAACCGCCGCATGAACTCTGCGCGTGGGCTCGACACTGCGACGGGTGCCGGGGCAGCCTGTTCTGGCGTGCTCATCGCTCCCCCTCCGTTCGGTCGTCGGCCGCCGGCTTGTCACCGAACTCCGCGCCGGTGATGGCCCCCACGACGTGCTCCTGCGTCGTCCGCTCGGTGTCGAAGTCCCCGGCCCTGGAGCCGAGGCGCAGGACGAAGATGCGATCGACGACCTGGAAGACGTTGGCGAGGTTGTGGCTGATCATGACGACGCCGAGCCCGCGCTCCTTCAGACGCGTGATGAGCGCCAGCACCTGGGCCGTCTGGGACACGCCCAGGGCGGCGGTCGGCTCGTCCAGGAGCACGAGCTTGGGCTCGCCCAGCAGGGAGCGCGCGACGGCGACCTGCTGGCGCTGGCCGCCGGACAGCGTGCCCACCTCCGAGCGCACGCTCGGGATGGTGACCGACAGCTGGTCCAGCAGCTCGTGCGAGCGGTGCTCCATGTCGACCTCGTCGAGCTGCCGGACGACCGTTCCGACACCACCGGCGATCTCCTCCTGACCGAGGAACAGGTTGGCCACCGTGTCGAGGTTGTCGCACAGCGCGAGGTCCTGGTAGACGGTCGCGATCCCGAGCGCCACCGCCGACTTGGGGCCGGTGATCGACACCGGCTGCCCGTCGAAGTAGAACTCGCCCTCATCGGGCGAGTAGATGCCCGCGATGGTCTTGACGAGCGTGGACTTGCCGGCGCCGTTGTCGCCCACGAGCCCAACCACCTCGCCGGGGTGCACCTCGAAGTCGACGTCGCTGAGCGCCTGCACGGGCCCGAACCGCTTGCTCACCCCCTTGAGCTGCAGCAGAGGGGCGTTGGAGTTCATGTCTGTTCCTTTCCGATCGTGGGCCTTCCCCGCGGCGCTGCGCCGGGTGGCGCGTGCGGCGCCACCCGGCCGAAAGCGCCTGGTGTCAGCGGCTCATGCGATTCCCGCCGCCTTGCACGCGGCCGCGTACGCGCCCGTGCAGATCTGCGCCGCCGTCCAGAATCCGTCCTTGACGATCGTGCTGTTGATGTTGGCCTTCGTGACCGCCACCGGGGTGAGGATCGTCGACGGCACGTTCTTCAATCCGTTGTTGGTCGTGCCGTTGATCGGCGGAGTGGGAGGCTGCTTGCCCTGGGCGAGGGCGTAGGAGATCGTCGCCGCCGCCGGCGCCTCGAGCTTCACCGCCTTGTACACCGTCATGAACTGCTGCCCGGCGAGGATCCGCTGGACCGCAGCCAGCTCGGCGTCCTGTCCGGTCGTCGGCCTCGTCGACGGCTGGATGCCCGCCGAGGTCATGGCCGCGATCGCGCCGCCCGCCGTGCCGTCGTTGGCGGCGTAGACACCGGTGAACCCGTTGTTCCCCAGCGCCGTGATCGCCTGCTGCATCTCGTTCTGGGCCTTGTCCGGGCTCCAGTCCGGCGTGTCGAACTGCTTGCCGATCCTCACGCCGCTGCTGTTGAAGACGCTCAGCGCGCCCTGCTTGAACAGCTTCGCGTTGTTGTCGGTCGGCGCGCCGTTGATCATCGTGATCGTCGGGGTGGCCTGGCCGGAGGACTTGAGCCGCTGCGTCAGCGCCGTCGCCTGCAGCTTCCCGACGCGCACGTTGTCGAACGACACGTACGCGGCGATGTCGGCATTGGGAATCAGGCGGTCATACGCGAGCACCGGGACCTTCTGCTGGTTGGCCCGCTTCACGATCACGTCCGCCGACGCCGCGTCCACGGCGTCGAGCACCAGCACCTTGGCGCCCTGCGTCAGCGCCGCCTCGGCCTGCTGCTGCTGCTTGGCCGGGTCCTGGTTGGCGTTGCTGTAGATGAGCTCGCAATTCGGACAGTCCGCCTTGAGCTGCTTCTCGAACAGCGGACGGTCCTGCGTCTCGTAGCGCGCCGTCTTGTTCTCCGGCAAGCAGCAGCGCGATCTTGGGACCGCCGCCGCTGCTGCTGCTCCCGCAGCCCGCTGCGAGTAGGCCGAGCGCGACGATCGCCACGCCGGCGAGCCCCACGGCCTCGTCGAGGGATTTCGAACATGGTTGATGTGCCTCCTGCGGTTGATGGTGGAACGGGGTTCATCACACGTCCTGGGGTCATGCCGGCCCCGAGATGGCCGCCGCGGTGATCGGCTCGTCGGCGCCGACCCCCGGCCGGCCGTCGCCCTCGTGCAGGACCAGGCCGATGGCGCCGAGCAGCTCCGCGCGCTCGCCGAGCACGGCCGGCACGATGTCGACGTCGTCCGCCGCCGACGGAATGGCGGCGCGCTCGACGGCCTCGCGGATCGGGTCGAGCAGCAGGTCACCGGCCGCACCCAGGGTTCCGCCGACGACGATCCGCTCGGGATTGATGAGGTTGCAGAGGTTGCCCAGCGCCGCGCCGATGTGACGGCCGGCGTCGGCGATCGCCCGCTGGCATCCGGGGTCCCCCTCCGACGCGCGCTCGAGCACGCCCTCGACGGTCAGGTCGGGGCCGAGGCTGGGGCGCAGCAGCTCGACGAGCGCCGGGCCCGCGGCGAAGGTCTCCAGGCAGCCGCGCCGGCCGCAGCGGCAGATCGGGCCGTTCTCGTCGATGGTCGTGTGCCCGATCTCCCCCGCCGTCCCGCCGGTGCCGCGGAACAGCCGCCCGTCGACGACCATCCCCGCGCCGATCCCGGTCGCCACCTTCAGGTAGGCCAGCGCGGCCGAGCCGCGGCCGGCGCCCCACTGGAACTCGGACAACGCGCCGAGGTTCGCGTCGTTGTCGACGTGGACGGGGAGGCCGAGGCGCTGGGTCATCTGGTCGGTCACGTGGACCCCGACCCATCCGGGCAGGATCGCCGGCGACCCGATCGTTCCCGTGAGGCGGTGGATCGGGCCCGGCAACCCAAGGCCCACGCCGAGCACGCGGTCGCGGTCCGCGTCGGCCTGGTCGAGCGCCCGACCGACCAGCGCGGCCGCCGTGTCCATCCCGTGGCCCGCGGGGTAGTCGTCGTCCATCTCGCGCCAGGCCTCCGCGAGGACCTCGTGGGACAGGTCGCAGACCGCCACGGCGAGGTGGCGCTTGCCGAAGTCGACGCCGACGACCACACCGGCGGAGCGGCTCAGCCCGATCAGCACGGGCGGCCGCCCGCTGTGCGCGGCGGGGGCCCCGGGGCCGCGCCCTCCGTCCCGCTCGACGACCAGGCCGTCGTGCCTGAGGTCCGTCACCAGGCTCGACACGGTGCTGCGCGAGAGGCCGGTGTGTCGGGCGATATCGGCGCGGCTGGTGACGCCGAGCTCCCGCAGCGCCTGAACGACGCGATCGCGGTTGAGCACCCGCAGCGACCCCAATGACCCGGAGGCACTTCTCGTCATGACCTGCGCAAATCCTCGTTCTCCTGGCGAGGTTTGTTGGGACTGCGAACAAACTACCCGCTGTTCCCGCGAATTATCAACGGGCTGTGACAAAAAGCTCCGGCGTCCACCCCGGGCTATCGTTGCCGCATGGAGCCAAGCGGGACGCTCGAGGCCGCGTCGGCACCGGATCGCACCGCGGCGCCGACACCGGGTCCGCGCGGAGGTCGGGCGCCGCTGGCGCTGCTCGTCCTCGTCTTCACGGGCGGGGCCGCCAGCCTCGGCGCCGAGATCGCCGCCGCCCGCCTGCTCGCCCCCGACTTCGGCGCCTCGACGATCATCTGGGCCAACACGATCGGCGTCGTGCTCGTCGCGCTGTCCGTCGGCTACTGGCTCGGGGGCCGGGTTGCCGATCGCCACCCGCACGAGCGCGAACTGCGGCTCACCGTGCTGGCCGCGGCCGTCCTGCTGGCGGTCGTGCCGCTCGTCGCCGGACCCTTCCTGCACGCGGCGGTGCGGGCCCTCGACCACGTGGACGCCGGCGCCTTCATCGGCTCGCTGGCGGCGGTGCTGGTGCTCGTCGCGCTGCCCGTCCTGCTGCTCGGCGCGATCTCACCGTGGGCGATCCGGCTCGCGGTCGGCTCGGTCGAGCAGGCCGGTGAGGTCGCCGGCCGGCTGTACGCCGTGTCCACGATCGGGAGCCTCCTGGGCGTCTTCGTCTCCGCGCTGGTGCTCATCCCGCTCGTGGGGACGCAGCGCACCTTCATCGGCTTCGCGACCGCGCTGGCGCTGGCGGCCGCCGCGTCGGGCCTGCCGCGCCGGGCGCTGCTCGTCCCGCTGGCGCTCGGCGCGCTGCTGGCGCTCCCGCCCGGCGTGACCAAGCCGGGCACGAGCGGCGAGAAGGTGGTGTTCGAGCAGGAGACCCCCTACCAGTACCTGCGGGTCGTCCAGGTCGGCGACGAGCGCCGGCTCGAGCTCAACGAGGGCCAGGCCGTCCACTCGCTGTACCGGCCGGCCACGGTGCTGACCGATGGCTACTGGGACGCCTACAGCGTGCTCCCGTTCGCGCGGCTGGACGCGCCGCCGCGCCGCATGGCCATGCTGGGCAACGCCGGCGGCACCGTGGCGCGCGCCTACGCCCGCTTCTACCCGGGGACCGCGATCGACGGCGTCGAGATCGACGGTGACGTCAGCGCGGTCGGGCGGCGCTACTTCGACATGCGCAACCCGCGCCTCCGCGTCCGCACCGAGGACGCGCGGCCGTTCCTGCGCCGGACCCGGGCCCGCTACGACGTGATCGGGATCGACGCCTACCGCCAGCCCTACATTCCGTTCTATCTCACTACGCGCGAATTCTTCGCGCTCGTGCGCCAGCGGCTGACGCGGCGCGGCGTCGTGATCATCAACGTCGGCCACCCCAAGGGCGAGTCGGCGCTCGAGCGCACGCTCGCCGCCACCATGCGCACCGCCTTCCCCCACGTCCTGCGCGACCCGATCGAGCCGACGAACACGATGCTGGTCGCGTCGGTCGGGGACCTGTCGACGAGCCGCCTGGCGCGCGCCCGCGTGCCAGGCGGGCTACGCCCGACGCTCGCAGCGGCCACCGCGCAGCTCGGCCCGGCGCTCAGAGGCGGCAGCGTCTACACCGACGACAAGGCCCCGGTCGAGTGGCTCGTGGACACCTCGATCGTCCACTACGCCGCCGGGAACTAGATGAGTGATTCCACGACCCCGCGCACGTGGATGACGTGCGGATAGCTGCGCTGGATCGAGGTCATCGGGCTCGCCAATACCAGCTGGTATTGGCTTCGCCCTGCTTCCCCCGCCCAGCTTGCTCCCGCACGCCCCCACGCACACGCGGCCGCGGAATCAATCATCTAGCGCCCTACAGCCCCTCCTCGTGCCGCCGCTGCATCGTGCGCTTCAGCGCGGCATCGCTGTCGCGCCGGTCGGTGACCGACTCGCGCCGCGCCAGCACGCCGCCCGCGACCAGGATCAGCGAGCCCACGAGCGCGAGGAAGCCGCCCGCCTTCCGGGAGGCGTCGTGGACCAGCGGCGGCGGGTCGATCAGCTGCGTCAGCACGATCACCGCGGCGACCAAGCCGATGACCGGCACGAAGCGGGCGTGCTCCGGCCAGCGCTCGCCGAACAGGGCGCCGAGGCCGGCGGACAGCGCGACCACGGCCGCGAACGCGAGCACGAGGTCGAGGACCTCGAACGCCGTCCAGCCGCTCGTGCCGGGGTCGTACCACTCGACGAACAGGCTCACGAACAGCAGCAGCCCGCCGATGACCACGACGACGGCGGCGACGGTGCGACGACCCATGCGGCCAGCCTATCCGCGGCGGCGGCGCCGCCGCAAACCGCTCAGCCGCCGGCGAGCTTCTCCTCGAGCGTGCTGAGCTGCTTGCGCAGCTCGCCCGGCAGCTCCTGGCCGAACTTGGCGAAGTGCTCGTGCATCGAGGGCAGTTCGTCGCGCCACTCGGCCGGGTCCACCCGCAGCAGCGCGGTCAGGTCCTCCGCCGGCAGGTCGAGCCCGTCGAGGTCGAGCGCGCCCGCGGCAGGGACGAGGCCGATCGGCGTCTCCTCCGCCTCGGCCGCGTCGTCGCAGCGGCGGAACGCCCACGCGATCACGCGGCTGTTGTCGCCGAACCCGGGCCAGAGCCAGCGCCCGCTGGGGTCCTTGCGGAACCAGTTGACGTAGAAGATCTTGGGGAGCTTGGCGGCGTCGCCGCGCTCTCCGATCTCGAGCCAATGCCGGAAGTAGTCGGCCATGTGGTAACCGCAGAACGGCAGCATCGCGAACGGGTCGTGACGGATCTTGCCGACGGCGCCGGCGGCCGCGGCCGTCGTCTCCGAGGACATGATCGAGCCGAGGAACACGCCGTGCTCCCAGTCCAACGCCTCGCGCACGAGCGGCACGACCGTCGAGCGGCGGCCGCCGAACAGCATCGCGTCGATCGGCACGCCGGCCGGGTCCTCCCAGTCGTCGGCGATGGACGGGCACTGCGCCGCCGGCGCGGTGAAGCGCGCGTTCGGGTGCGCCGCCGGCTTGTCGGAAGCCAGCGTCCAGTCGTTGCCGTGCCAGTCGATCAGGTGATTGGGCGGCTCCTCGGTCAGGCCCTCCCACCACACGTCCCCGTCGTCGGTCTTCGCGCAGTTGGTGAAGATGCAGTTCTCCTTCAGCGTGGCGATGGCGTTCGGGTTGGTCTTCACGCCCGTGCCGGGGGCGACGCCGAAGAAGCCGGCCTCCGGGTTGATCGCGTACAGGCGCCCGTCCTCGCCGAACTTCATCCACGCGATGTCGTCGCCGATCGTCTCGACCTTCCAGCCGGGGAGCGACGGGATCAGCATCGACAGGTTGGTCTTGCCGCAGGCCGACGGGAAGGCGCCGGTGATGTGCTTGACCTCGCCCTCCGGGGAAGTGACCTTGAGGATCAGCATGTGCTCGGCCATCCAGCCCTCGTCGCGCGCCATGACCGAGGCGATGCGCAGCGCGAAGCACTTCTTGCCGAGCAGCGCGTTGCCGCCGTAGCCCGAGCCGTACGACCAGATCTCGCGCGTCTCGGGGAAGTGGACGATGTACTTGTTGTCCGCGTTGCACGGCCAGGGCACGTCCTGGACCCCGTCGGCCAGCGGCATGCCGACCGAGTGCAGGCAGGGGACGAATTCGCCCTCGTCGCCCAGCACGTCGAGCGCGCCCTGCCCCATGCGGGTCATGATCCGCATGCTCGCGGCGACGTAGGCCGAGTCGGTCAGCTGCACGCCGATGTGAGCGATCGGCGAGCCGAGCGGGCCCATCGAGAACGGCACGACGTACATCGTGCGTCCCTCCATCGACCCGCGAAAGCGCTCGGTCAGCAGCTCGCGCATCTCGCTCGGGTCGCGCCAGTTGTTCGTGGGCCCGGCGTCGTGCTCGCGCTCGGAGCAGATGAACGTGCGGTCCTCGACGCGGGCGACGTCGCCCGGGTCCGACAGCGCGAGGTAGGAGTTCGGGCGCTTGGCGTCCGAGAGTCGGTCGAAGGTGCCGGCGTCCACGAGAGTCCGGCACAGCTCCTCGTACTCCTCCGCTGATCCATCGCACCAGTGGATCGAGTGGGGCTGCGTGAGGGAGGCCACCTCCTCGACCCAGGCCTGCAGCTTCCCGTTGTTCGTGTGGGCAGGGGTGCTCTGCGGAACGGCGGTTTCGCTGCTCACGACTGGGTGAACGCCTCCTCCAAGGAATTCGACGACGGAGTCGGCCATTCTGCCGTACCGGGCGGTCTCGCGGCGTCAGGTGTTTCCCGCAGAACCCGACCGGGATCGCCGCGAATCATGTGCGATTCGCCGCGATCACCTCTCCGGCCGCGCGTTCGCCCGAGGAGACCGCCCCATCCATGTAGCCGCTCCACACCGTGGCGGTCTCGGCTCCCGCCCAGTGCAGCGGGCCGATCGGCGCACGCAGCGCGGAGCCGAATTCGGTCCAGGCGCCGGTGGGCATCGCGCACCCATAGCAGCCCCGGGTCCACTCCTCGTCGGCCCAGACGCGCTCGACGTAGCCGTCGGGGGACGCCGCGCGCGGGCCGAACAGCCGCACGAAGCAGCCGACGACGGCGTCGCGGCGCTCCTCGGGAGTGCGCCGGCCGAGCGCGCGGGCCTGGCGGCCCTCGAGGAAGCCGAGCAGCACGCCGGGCGCCGCCTCGGGCGGGGAATTGTCGAAGGTCACGCGCACCGGCCCGACGTCGCTCGTGCGCCTGACCGGTCAGGCCCTCGGCGCGCCAGAATGGCTCGGGGTAGATCGCCATGCACTTGATGACCGTGCCCTGGGCCATGCGCTGGGTGAGCTGGTCGCGGTGGCCGGGCAGCGGCGGGTCGTACGCGATGCGGCCCGCCAGCGCGGGCGGCAGCGCGACGATCGCGCGGCGCGCGCGCACCTCGACCCCGTCGGCGGCCACGCTGACGCCGTCGGCGTCGTGCGCGATCCGGCGCACCGGAGCCTCCAGGGCGAGGCGCTCGGCGCCGAGCGCCTCGGCCACCCGCAGCGCGACGAGCTGCGAGCCCCCGACGAAGCGGTCCTGCTGGGCGCCGCCACTGGTGCCGATGAGCGAATCGAAGCCGCCGCCCGAGTGGGTGTAGAAGAGCACGTGCAGCAAACTGAGATCGGAGGGCTCCTGCGCCCACACAGCTTCGGCGCCGATCTCGAACAGGGTCCGTGCGCCAGGCGTCGCGACGTTGCGCCGCAGCCATGTGGCGAACGTCTGCGCGTCCCAGCGCGCCGCCCGATCGGCCCCCCAGGGCGCCTCCAGCGGCACGCGCCGGGCCATGCGGTCCAGGCGCGCCTGGGCCTGGGCGACGTCGGCCAGGATCGCCGGGTTCAGGCGCGGGATGGCGCCGCGGTAGCGCCTGAGGTCGCCGCGCCACTCGATCACGTTCTCGCCGTCGTCGTGCGTGGGGAAGGTGTCGACGCCGACCTCGCGCGAGAGCGCGAGCATCCGCCGCTGCGTCGGCCCAACCCACTGGCCGCCGACCTCCACCACCTTGCCGTCGCCGATGTCGTGGTTGAGCGTGCGCCCGCCGACGCGGTCGCGCGCCTCGACCACGACGGGCTCGAGACCGGCTTCCAGCAACCGCCGCGCCGCCGTCACGCCCGCCAGACCGGCGCCGACGACCGCAACATCGGCCTCACGCGGCTTGTCGCGCGCCACGCCGGTCCTACTCCACGTTGCTCTCGGCGCTCTCGATCGGCTCGCCCGGCGTCTTGCGCGGGACGAGCACGAGCCGCCTGAACTCGGCGACGAGCGTGCCGTCCTGGTTGAGCACACGGGTGTGCACCTTCACGGTGCCGCGGTCCGGCTTGGACTTGCGACTCCTTGACCTCCAGCACCTCGGTCTCGCAGAACAACGTGTCCCCGTGGAACACCGGGGCCGGGTGGGAGAGCTCCTCCGTGGCGAGGTTGGCGATCGCCTTCCCGGACACGTCGGACACGGACATCCCGAGCGCGAGCGAGTACACGAGCGGCCCGACCACCACGTTGCGCCCCTGCTGCGACTGCGACGCGTACACGTCGTTGATGTGCAGCGGGTGGTGGTTCATGGTGATCAGGCAGAACAGGTGGTCGTCGGCCTCGGTCACGGTCTTGGCCGGCCAGTGCTTGTACACCGCGCCGACCTCGAACTCCTCGAGGTAGCGGCCGTAGGGATGTGCGCCGCTGGCCTCGCGCGCTGCCTGCTCGGTCTCGACGCCGGTCGTCGTGGTCTCGTCGCTCATGAAACTCCCGTGTTGCCTTCGGTGGACGGAGAACGATAATCGTCGCGTGGCCAGCGCCGACGCGCATGACGGCGCGCGCGGCGATCGCCGACTAGGGTTCCCAGCATGCGCAACCCCCGCGACTTCCTCAAGCCCCTCGCGATCGACGCGCCAGACCCGGCGCGCGAGATCCCCGTCCGGCCCTCGCGGATGATCCATTTCCTCGACTTCTCCAACGAGAAGATGGTCGCCAAGGTGCCCGACATCGCGCCGACGGTGGACATCCTGCTCGGCAACCTCGAGGACGCCGTGCCGGTCGACCGCAAGAAGGCGGCGCGCGCCGGCCTGGTCAAGGTCGGCCGCGACATCGAGCTCGGCGACACCCAGCTGTGGACGCGCGTGAACTCGCTCGAGTCGCCGTGGGTGCTCGACGACATCACCACGATCGTCACCGAGATCGGGCACAAGCTCGACGTGATGATGATCCCCAAGGTCGAGGGGCCGTGGGACATCCACTACGTCGACCGCCTGCTCGCCCAGCTCGAGGCCAAGGCCGGCATCGACCGCCCGATCCTGGTCCACGCGATCCTCGAGACCGCCCAGGGCGTGGTCAACCTGGAGGAGATCGCCACCGCCTCCCCGCGCATGCAGGGCATGAGCTTCGGGCCGGCCGACCTCGCCGCCAACCGGCGGATGAAGACCACGCGGGTCGGCGGCGGCCATCCCGGCTACCGCGTGATCGAGGACCCCGACCCGGAGGATCCGGACGCGCCACGCGCCACCGCGCAGCAGGACCCCTGGCACTACTCGATCGCGCGGATGGTGGACGCGTGCGCGCTGGCGGGGATCCTCCCGTTCTATGGCCCCTACGGGGACATCAAGGACGTGCAGGGGTGCGAGGCGCAGTTCCGCGCCGCCTTCCTGCTCGGCTGCGTCGGCGCGTGGTCGCTGCACCCGGTGCAGATCGACATCGCCAAGAAGGTCTTCTCGCCCGACCCGGAGGAGGTCGCATTCGCGAAGAAGGTGATCGAGGCGATCCCGGACGGCCGTGGCGTGCACATGATCGACGGCAAGATGCAGGACGACGCCACCTGGAAGCAGTGCAAGGTGATGGTCGACCTGGCCGAGATGCTCGCCCGCAAGGACCCGGAGCTGGCCGAGGCCTACGGGTTCGCGCCGGCGGCGGCGTAGTACCTGCCGGGCAGCCTACGTCAGCAGCTCGACGGCGTACACCGGCATGCCGAGGCGCCGCGGGTCCTCGGAGCCCTCGCGCCGGGGCTCGAGCGGGCGGCAGAGGAACGTGAGCCCGTCGCGCGCCACGCGTCTCGCCTCGCGGGGACCGAGCGGGACCAGCAGCCGCCCGCCGTCCTGACGCAGCCGGCGGTTGCGGATCCGGCGCGCCCCGACGTAGACCCCCGCGACGTAGTCCAGCGGCGGGCCGCGCCGACCGCCGGTGTCGATCGCGAGCACGCCGCCCTCGGCCCGTGCGTCGATCCGGAGGTTGCAGACCGGCTCGGTCCACCGCCACCACCGCTCCCCATCGTGCTCGAGCGCGTGAACGCCGGCGAGTGCGCCGTCGAGGTGCTCGACGGCGCACCGCTCACCATCGCAGCGCGCCGCGGCCGGCGCCTCCGCGTGGGCTCGGATCCACCGCAGTTGGGCGAGGCGGACGACCTCCGCGTGGGCGCGGACCATGCTGCGCCGGCGGCGGTCGCGCCCGGGCGCCCGCATCGCGAGACGCTCGTTGCGGGCGACGGCCGCGCGCTCCAGCGACATGCGCGGCCGGATCCCCGCGGCCGCGGCCGGCAGCCGCCCGATGAGCTCGCCGGCGATCCACGGGGCCTGCTCGCGCCGTCGCGCGACCGCGTGGGCTGCGGCGGCGGCGAGCGCCCGGACCAGCGGGCGCGCAACCTCCGGCCGGTAGCGCATCCGGTTCGCCCACAGTGGCGCCCAGCCGAAGTAGCGCTCGCAGAACACCGGGTCGCGGCGCGAGCGGGCGACGCACTCGCCGCGCGCGAAGTCCTCGGTGTGCTCATGGTGCTCGACGATCTCCTCGTCGGCGATGTGGGCGATCCGCGCGTCGCCGAAGTGTCCGACGTGCGCGCCCCCGGCATCCAGCGTGGCGGACAGCAGCGCCGGCGAGAACAGCCCGTGGTCGTCGCTCACCACGCCCGCGTCGAGATAGACCGAGCGCCGGATCGCGGTCCCGAAGAAGCTCAGCCGCTTCCACTCGCCGGGCTCCGCCCAGCGCTCGAACACCGCGTCGAACCACTCCGCCAGCAGGTCGGCGAAACGCGAGAGCCGCACGTGGTCGGCCGCGACCAGCTGCGCCGCGTCGAGGTCCGGCGACCCGTCGATGCCCGCCGCGACGGCCGCCATGCACCCGGGGTCGGCCAGGACGTGCGCCTCCGTGAGGACGAGCCAGTCGGCGCCCGCGCGCTGCGCCCCGAGGTTGTAGAGGGCCATGTACTCCGCTCCGCGGGACCGCTCCAGGACATCCTGGGGCGCCAGCAGCGCCCTGACCTCGCGTTCGACGTCCGGGGCGGCGCCGTCGGTCGCGACGACTACCTGAAAGCGCTCCCGCTCGAGGCTCTGGCCCTCGGTCCAGGTCCTCACGTTCTCGACGACGTCGCCGCGCGCGTGCACGAGCGGGATGACGACCGACACGCCGGGCGGGGGAGTGCTCACGCGTTCGGCGGCTCGTCGGTGAGATCGTCGTCGGCGACCTGCACGTAGACCCCGCGCGTCATCTCGGGCTCGATGACCTCGGCGATCCGGTCGTGTCGCGCCGCCTCCTGCGGACCGACCCGCGCGAGAAACGCGTCCACGTCCGCGGGCTCGAGATCGCTGAACCCGATCGTGACGATATCCCGCGGGTCCTCGATGCCGACCGCGGTCACGACGCGCGTGGGCACCCCGAAGCCCCTGTCCGGCAGCCACGCCCGGCGGAAGTCCTCGTAGGTCTTGCCCTGCTTCAGGCGGCGACTGAGGATGGAGATGAGCATCGGTCCTCCTGGTTCGTTGCTTCGCTGTCGTGGGCGGCGACGAGCTCGGTGCACCAGGCGTGAAGGTCGCCGACCGCGCGGTCCCGGCCGAAGCGCAGGCGCGCGGTCTCGGCGGCCAGCGCCCCCATTCGTGCGAGCCGAGCGGGGTCCGCGAGGAGCGCATCCACCGCCCCTGCGGCTCCGGCGTCGTCGCCGGGCGCGAGCACCAGACCGGTGCACTCGTGATCCACGACCTCCGCCAGGCCGCCGGCCGCCGCGGCGACCACGGGCGTCCCGCACGCGAGCGCCTCGGCCGCGGCGAGGCAGAACGTCTCGGCCGGGGCGGCGTGGACGTGCAGGTCGGCGGCGCGGTACAGCGCGGCCAGGCGCTCGTCGGAATCCACGTACGGCAGGTGACGGATGCGGACGCCGGGCGCCGGCGCCTCGGCGGGCGCCGTCGCGCCGGCAACCACGAGCTCGATCGGACGCGGCGACCGGCGGCCGGCGAGCCGACCCAGCATGCGGCGCAGCGTCGCAAAGTCCTTGTGCGGGTTGGCCGCGCCCAGGTTCGACACGTACGTCAGCACCTGGGCCTCCGGGTCCAACCCGAGCTCGCCGCGCGCCAACGCACGCGACCCCGGCGTGAAGGTGTTGAGGTCGACCCCGTTCGGGATCACCCGGGTCGAGACGATCGCGGACGCCAGCAGCGCGCGCTGTGCCCGCGCGACGAGCCAGCGCGACGGCGCCACCACGTGGAGGCGGGCCCCGCTGAGGATCCGCCGCTTGCGCCGCCAGTTGTGCGCGGTCAGGTCACGGCGGATCGCCGGCGGCGTTGCGAGGTCGGGACACGAGCCGCAGCCGTGCTCCCATCGGGAGCAGCCCGCGGGCACGGCGCAGTGGCCGGTGAACGTCCACGAGTCCGCCAGGCGGAGGACCAACGGGACCCGTCGCGAGAGCCGGGGCAGTTCGCGCAGGTCGAAGTAGCCGCCGTGGAGGTTGTTGGCGATCACCAGGTCCGGCGGCGCGCCGGTCAGCTCGAGCAGGTCGCGGGTCGACCAGTGGACGAGGTCCTCGAGACCCAGGCCGCGGTCGATCCGCCGCCGCGCCTCGACGGCGCCGCGTCGCGCGCGCGCGCCGAGGCCGCCGCGGGCGTTCGCGTGGACCGGCACCACGTGCGGGTGATCGGTGCGCTTGACGCCGACGGCGAGCCAGGTCTCGACGCCGAGCCCACGGAAGCCGTCGAGCAAGTCCATCGACACCCGCTCGGCACCCCCGCCGCGGTCGGCGGTGTTGACGATCAGGACGCGACGCAACGTCACGAGTCGGCCCGGCGCAACTCGACGGAGAACAGCGGCATCCCCAGCGCGCGCGGGTCCTCCGCGCCAAGTGTCCGGGGGTCAAGCGGTCGCGAGAGGATCGTGACGCCGGCGGTCGAACCGGCGCGCGGCGCCCGACGCGGGAGGGGAACGACGAGCCGCTCCCCATCGCCGCGCAGGCGGTTGCGGGAGACCCGTCGACCGCCCGCATAGGCGCCGATCACGTAGTCCTGCGGTCGCCCGCGCAGTCCGCCCGTTTCCAGCACGAGCTCATGCGCGCCGGGCGGCGCCGCGATCCGCAGTAGGGAGACCGGCTCGGTCCAGCGGTAGGTGCGCTCACCCTCGCGTTCGAGCGCGTGAGCCCCGACGAGCGCGGCGTCGTCCAGCTCCTCCACGGGCCAGCGACCGCGCGCCGGCACCGGCGCGGCCGGCCCGGCCACGTGATCACGCACCCAGCCCAGCCGTGCGCGGCGCACCGCGGCATCCTGCGCGCGCAGGTAGCGCGCGTACCGGGCATCCCGGGGCAGCGGAAGCTTCGCGGCGGCAAGCTCGTCGGCTCGGAGGCGCACCGCCTCCGCGGCCGCGCGCGGGCGCGCGCCGCCCGCACCCGCCGGGAGCCGCCGCACGAGCTCGCGCGCGAGCCAGGGCAGGTCGCTGCGGCCGCGCGCCGCCGTGCGGACCATGGCGTCGGCGAGATCGCGGACGAGGGCCCGCGCGATCTCGGGGCGGTAGGCGAACCGGTTGGCCCAGATCCAGTCGTGGCCGAAGTACCGCTCGCAGTACACGGGCGGACGCTCGGACCGCACGCGGCACTCGCCGGCCGCGTAGTCGGCCGAGAGGGCGTGGTGCTCGACGAGCGCATCGTTGTGGACGTGGATCACCGTCGCGTCGCCGACATGGCCGACGCGGTTGCCGCGATCGTGTAGACGCGCGGACAGCGCGGGGATCGCGAACAGGCCGAGGCCCGGATCCAGACCGCCGACGGCGTCGAAGGCCTGCCGACGCACCGCGGCGCCCACGAAGTTCAGGTGGCGCCAGTGATCGCGGTCCCACTCGGCGTAGACGTCGTCGAACCAGCGGGCGCCCAGCTCCCCGGGGACGGTCCCGGCGCGATGGCCGTGGTCCATGGTGGCGGCGTCGAGGGCCGGATCGCGCTCGAACGCGCGCACCAGCGCGTCGAGGCAGCCGTCCTCCGCCAGGCAATGCGCCTCGGTGAACAGGAGCCACGCCGCGTCGGCGCGCGACGCCGCCGCGTTCCAGAGGTCGATCAGGCCGGCCCCCGGCACGCGGACCAGCGCGTCCTGCGGCGCCAGGAGCGCCTCCAGGCGGCGCTCGCCCTCCGGGTCGCCTCCGTCGCCTGCGAGCACGACCTGGTAACGCTCGCGGGCCAGCGTCTGCGCGCTCGTCCACGTCCGAACGTGTTCGGCAACGTCGCCGCGCATGTCCTCGAGCGGCACGAGGACCGAGACCTCCGGGGCGACCGACCCGGGGCCCTTTCGCGTCATCCCGGACTGTGACGCCGTGGCCACCGCGGTCACCGTATCCGTTCGAGCCAAGCTCCGGCGCCCGTGGCCCGCGCATCACGTGCGCGGCCACCCTTATAGGGTTCCGCGCCCGGCGCCCCGGCGCCCGAACCCGTATGCGCTTCTACGAGTACGAGTCCAAGGAGATCGTCCGCCGCGCGGGCATCCCCACCTCCAAGGGCGGCTTCGCCACGACCGCCGACGAGGCCCGCCGGCGGGCCGAGGAGGTCGACGGCCCGGTCGTCATCAAGTCCCAGGTGCTGACCGGCGGGCGGATGAAGGCCGGCGGCGTGAAGTTCGCCGACGCGCCCGGGGAGGCCGCCGAGCACGCCGAGGCGATCCTCGCGCTCGAGATCAGCGGCCACGAGCCGCGCGGCGTGCTCGTCGACGAGCGCGTCGACGTCGCGCAGGAGTACTACGCCGGCGTGGTGTGGGACGGCCTGCGCAAGCAGCCGGTGATGCTGTTCTCGGACATGGGCGGCATCGACATCGAGGAGGTCGCCGAGCAGCACCCCGACCACGTCGGCCGCGGCCACTTCTCCAACGTCCTCCCGCTCTCGAACTTCCAGGCCAAGCAGGTGATCGCGTCGGTCGGCGTGACCGGCTCGGACCTCAATCGCCTCACGCCCATCCTCGCGAAGCTGGCGAAGCTCTTCGTGGATCGCGATATGACGCTGGCCGAGATCAACCCGCTGGCCAAGCTCGCCGACGGCTCCTTCGCGGCGGTGGACGCGCACATGGAGATGGAGAACGAGGCCCGCCCGCGCCAGAAGAAGCTGCTGGAGGCCCTCGGGGTCGGCGAGGAGGAGACGCGCGAGGCGCGCGAGGCGACGCCGTTCGAGATCGCCGGCGAGGAGGTCGACGCTCAGGATCACCGCGGCGTGGCCGGCAACGTGACCGAGTTCGACGGCAACCTCGGCCTGGTGATCGGCGCCGGCGGCGGCTCGCTCACGCTCTTCGACGCCGTGCGCAAGTACGGCGGCGAGCCGGCCAACTACTGCGAGATCGGCGGCAACCCGAGCGTGCGCAAGGCGGCCGGACTGGCCAAGCTCGTGCTCTCCAAGCCCGGCGTGGACAAGATCGCCGTGATGATGTCGATCGTGTCCAACACCCGCGTGGACATCGTTGCGCGCGGCGTGATCAAGGCGTGCGTCGAGCTGGGCTACGACCCCGCCGAGAAGATCGCCATCTTCCGCATCCCCGGCGCGTGGGAGGAGGAGGGCTTCAAGATCCTCGAGCGCTACGGCGTCAACTACGTGGACCGGTCCGTGTCGCTCCACGAGGCCGCGAAGCGGGCGGTGGAGGCGATCCCGGCGTGAGCATCCTCCTCACCGAAGACACCACCTTCATCGTCCAGGGCATCACCGGCCGCGAGGCCGTGAACCTGACGAGGGAGTGCCTGGACTACGGCGCCGGCGCCAAGGTCGTCGGCGGGGTCACGCCCGGCCGCAAGGGCCGCGACGTCCACGGTGTGCCGGTGTTCGACACGGTCGCGCAGGCCGTCGAAGACCACGGCGGCCCGATCGACGGCTCCGTCGTCACCGTCCCCCCCGCATTCACCAAGGACGCCGTGTTCGAGGCGATCGAGAACGGAGTCAAGCTGATCGTGATCGTGACGGAGCGGATCCCGCGCGCCGACGTCGCGCAGATGGTCGAGCTCGCCTCGATGCGCGGCGCGCGCATCATCGGTCCCAACTGCCTGGGAATCATCGTCCCCGACGTCATCAAGATGGGCGGCATCGGCGGCCCGGCGAAGGACGCCGCCAAGTCCTACACGCCGGGCCCGGTCGGCGTGATGTCGCGCTCCGGCGGCATGACGACGGAGATCTCCTCGACGCTGAGCGCCGCCGGCCTCGGCCAGTCGACCGCGGTGTCGATCGGCGGCGACGCGATCATCGGCTCCGCCTACGCCGAGCTGATGCCGCTGTTCGAGGCCGACGAGCAGACCGAGGCGATCGTCATCTACACCGAGCCCGGCGGCCGCATGGAGGCGCAGCTCGCCGCCTGGGTGAAGGAGAACGACTCGCGGCTGCCCATCGTCGCCTTCATGGCCGGCCGCTTCATGGACGAGATGCCGGGCATGTCGTTCGGCCATGCCGGCACGATCGTCGAGGGCAAGGAGGACACCGCGACGGAGAAGATCGCGCGCCTCGCCGAGGCCGGCATCACGGTCGCCGAGGAGATCGCCGAGATCCCCGATCTCGTCAAGGCCAAGCTCGCGGAGCGCACGACCGCATGAGGGCCGACGCGCTGTTCATCGCCGTCGAGGTCGACGACGCGCGCGCGGCGGATGCCGAGCTCGCGGCCAGGCTCACCGAGGTCTGCCCGGTCGACATCTTCGGCCAGCGGGACGACGGGAGCCTGCGCATCGTCGAGGAGAACCTCGACGAGTGCGTGCTGTGCGGCCTCTGCCTCGACGCGGCGCCCGACGGCGCCGTCAAGGTGATCAAGCTCTACGACGACGGCGCGCTCCTGGCGCGCGCCGCCTGAGCGCTCCGCTTTCGTTGATCCGCGCGCGACCGGCGCGCGAACACTCTTCTCGAACACCTCGTGGGACGCGGGAGCTCACGGTGAGACCCCGAGGAGAGCCATGGGAACCTGGAGCACCGCGACCACCGTGCACGGAACGCCGGAGCGCGTCCTGACCGTCCTGACCGACCCCGAGGCGTGCTCGCGCTGGTCGCCGGTCGGCTTCGAGCTCGACGAGCTCGACGAGCCGCGCCTCACGACCGGCAGCCGTGCCCGCGTCGGCGGCCGCTTCGCCGGCCGCGCCGTGGGCTTCGACATCGAGATCCTGCATGCCGACGAGCGGGCGCTCGAGCTGCGCGCGTTCGGACCGATCGACATCGAGGCCCGCTACGACGCGTGCGCTCAGGGCCCGGGCACGCGGATCGAGGCCTCGGTGTCGGTGCGCGGCGGTGGCCTGACGGGCCGCGTCCTCGCACGCGCGGCGGACGGCCTGCTGGCCGCGGGCACGCTCGACCGCGCGCTGGAGCGGATCGCCGGCGAGGTGGGCGGGTGAGGGCTGCGACTCAGCCGCCGGGCGGGCGGTACTCGACCGATCGCTTGGCCGCCGCGTCGACCTCCTCAGGCGTGAGCAGCACCGTGGTCTTCAGGCTCACCGCGCCGCCGCTGTTGACCGTCAGCGCAATCGCGGTCGCGGTCTCCTCGTCGGGCAGGTCGGCGATCACCACCACATCGTCGTCGCCGAACGAGAAATAGAACGCTTCCAGCGTGCCGCCGGCCCCTGTGATGAGGCTCTCGATCGCATCGCGCCTCCCGCTGCCGCCCTCCTTGACCACGCCCTTCACGCCGTCGCTGTTGTAGGACGCCTGCCAGAGATACTTCGGCATCGTTGGTCACCTCTTCGGTCGGTCTTGACGGTCCGACCCAACCCTAACGTGGCGCGACTAAGCGGCTGCGCGCCCGACCACCGTCGGGAGCACGGACAGCGCAGCGTCCACCACGATCGGGTCGAACTGCGTGCCGGCGCCGAGCACGAGTACGCGCGAGGCGAGGAGCGGGGTGAGCGCGGGCCGGTGGGGGCGATCGTCCGTCATCGCCTCCCACGCGGTGGCGACGGACACCACCGAGGCCTCGGGCGGGATGTCCGGGCCGGTCAGACCGCCCGGGTAGCCGCGGCCGTCCGGGCGCTCGTGGTGGGCGACGATCCAGGGGCGCAGGTCGTCGTAGCCCGGACCGGAGAGCATCGCCGCGCTGTACTCGGGATGGCGGCGCACGGCGTCCCACTCGTCGGCGGTCAGCGGGCCCGGCTTTTCGAGCACGCCGGGCGGGATGCGCGCGGTGCCGATGTCACAGAGCAGCGCGGCCAGTCGCACGCGGCCGGCGCGGCCTGGCTCCAGCTCGAGCGCCCGCGCAATGCGCTCGGCGGGATGGTTGGCATACGGGCGCGGGCGCGGCCGGTAGGCGAGCGAGTCGACGTCGCCGCGCTCGGCGCCGCAGGCGTCGCAGACGAGCAGGAACCGCAGTCGGCCGGCGCCGGGCATGTACCGGCCAACGGCGGAATGTCCACCATCGTGCGCGCAGAGCGGGGCCATGTGGCCCCTCGTCGGCAGGTGGCCGCCCGAAAGCGACGAAAACCCCTGCAACCTCGACACATGGCCCGCCGACGCCCATTCCCACGCAATGCGGCCGATCGCGCCGGTGGCCGGTACACTGCCGCGAACGCGCGACCCTGGACGCCGGGTCGCCGCGCGATGTCCACACGCACCGCTGGGGAGACCACGTGAGCCCCAACCACGGAGCGCCGCCAGCGCGCGCCGCCGACAGCCCTCCGCGCCACCGCCGCGCTTGCGCGGCCGCGATCCTCGCTGTCGCCGCGCTGCTGGCCCTGCCCGTGGCGCCGCTCGCACGCGCACAGCCGCGGACGCTGCCGTTCGTCTGGCACGCCCAGCCGCGCACCGGCCCCGTCGCGAGCGCGGCGGCCATCCGCAAGACCACCTGGCTGCCGGGCTTCCGGATCACCGAGTACTACCCGGCGCCCGAGGCGTGGGCCGTCGGCAAGCCGATTGCGACGCCCGGGCTGCCGGGCAAGCACCGGATCGATTGGCTGTACGGAGGCTTCGGCATGTCGATGGAGGGCACGGGCCTCGGCCTCGACGGCCGGCTCTACCACATCGACAGCCTGGGCCACGGCGGCTGGGTGACCCGCACCGGCAAGGCGACCTTCGACGGCGTGCACGACAACGGGCCGCCGTACTGGCGCGCCGGCGGGTTCTGGCGCAACCGCAAGAAGGGGGTCACCTTCCCGCTGCTCGCCGGCGGGTGGAGCAACGGCGTCGGCGTGCGCTACGTCGCACCGCCGCGGGGGATCTCGTTCGCGCGGGGCGCCGGCACGCCCGGCCTGCGCTACTGGCGCACGATCGCCGTGGACCCGAGCCTGATCCGCTTCGGCAGCCGCGTGTACATCCCCTACTACCGCCACGTGCGCGGCGCGACCGGCTGGTTCGTCGCCAACGACACCGGCGGCGCGATCGACGGCCGCCACCTCGACGTGTACCGGGCGCCGCCGTCGAACCCGGACGACGGCGGACGCAGCCTCTCCAGCCAGCGGGTCCTGATCGTCCCACCCGGCGGCAAGATCCCCAAGGGCGTACCGCTGCCGTCGGGCGGCGGCACCTCCGGCGGAACGTCCGGAGGTGGACAGACGCCGTCCGGTGGCACCACGCCGCGGTAGCGGGCACTAGGGTTCCCGGGCGATCGTGCCTCGCCCCTCCCACCTCGCCGCGGCGGCCACCGCCCTCGCGCTCGTCGCGGTCCCGGTGACCGCGCATGCCGCCTCCGCCCCCACCGACCGCACCGGCGACGCGCGCGGCCCGCTCGACCTCGTCGGCGCCAACATCGCCCAGGACGGCCCCGACCTTCACCTCGTTCTGCGTACCCGCGGGAGCTGGGGGCCGCGCCAGCTCGTCCCCGCACAGCAGCGCTCGCTCTGCGTCGAGCTGTTCCGCGGCCGCAGCACCGACCCGCGCTCGCGCCTGTGCGTGCTCGGCCGCTCCGGCTCGACGCGCGCGGAGTTGCGCTTCACGCGGCTGTCGTCGAGCGGCGCGGTGCTCGCGCAGCGCACGCTGACCGACGTCCACCGCCCCGACATGCGCACGGTCCAGGCCACCTTCACGCCGGCGCAGGTCGAGCTGGCGGTCGGCGACTACCGCTGGCGCGCGACGTCGAGCTGGACCGGCCCGCCCGACTGCGCCGCCGCGCCGTGCACCGACTCCCTGCCCGACCGCGGGACGATCCACGCCAAGATCCTGCCGCCGCGCGTCGCCGGCTGCGTGCCGCGGGGCGGCTCCTACCGGACCACCGGCCCAGGCCACCACAAGGTCGTCGCGCTCACCTTCGACGACGGGCCGAGCATCTACACCTCACAGGTGCTGCGGATCCTGCGCCGCTTCAAGATCCACGCGACGTTCTTCCTCATCGGCGAGCAGGTCCGCCCGAATGCCGGGCTGGTACGCGAGGAGCTGGCCGAGGGCCACGCGATCGGCGACCACACCTGGAACCACGCGAACGTGTCGGGGGGCGGCTCGTCCGCGTACTCGCAGATCTCCCGCACGCGCGCCGCGATCCGCCGCGCCAGCGGCTACTACACGCCGTGCCTGTTCCGGGCGCCCGGCGGCGCGGTGAGCGGGGCGCTGTTCCCGGTCGCCCGCTCGCTCGGCATGCTCACGATCCAGTGGGACGTCGACCCGCGCGACTGGTCGCGCCCGGGCACCGGCTCGATCTACTCGACCGTGGTCGGCCAGGCCCGGCGCGAGTCGATCATCCTCATGCACGACGGTGGCGGGCCGCGCAACCAGACCGTCGCGGCGCTGCCCGCGATCATCCGCACGCTGCGCTCCCGCGGGTACGGCTTCGAGACGGTGCCGGACCTGCTCGGGCTCAAGCCCGTCTACGGGTGAGCGCCGCCGGACTCCGGCCGGCGAGTCGCGTGCGTCATCCTGACGGAGTGACCGACGCCGCCATCTCCATCCACGGAGCCGTCAAGCGCTTCGGTCCGATCACCGCCGTGGACCATCTCGAGCTCGAGGTGCCGCCCGGCGTGTGCTTCGGCCTGCTGGGGCCCAACGGCGCGGGCAAGTCGACAACGATGCGGCTCCTGACGGCGCAGGCGATCGCCGACGAGGGCGACATCCGTGTGCTCGGGCACCGGCTTCCGGAGGAGTCCAAGGCGGCGCGACTCGCGATGGGCGTCGTCCCCCAGCTCGACAACCTCGACGTCGAGCTGACGGCGCGCGAGAACCTGGCCGTGTTCGCGTGGCTCTACCGCGTCCCCCGCGGCCAGCGACGCGACGCGGTCGATCGGGCGCTGGGGCTCGCGCGCCTGAGCCACCGCGCCGACACGCCGGTCAACGAGCTGTCCGGCGGCATGCGCCGGCGGCTGCTGATCGCGCGCGGCCTGGTGCACTCGCCGCGGCTCGTGCTGCTCGACGAGCCGACCGTGGGGCTGGACCCGCAGGTGCGCCAGGAGCTGTGGTCGCTGATCGACGGACTCCGCGCCGAGGGCGTCACCGTGCTGATGTCCACCCACTACATCGAGGAGGCCGAGCGCCTCGCCGACACCGTCGCGATCATGGCGCAGGGGAGCGTCGTGGCCGAAGGCCGGCCCTCCGAGCTGGTGTTCACGCATGCCGGCCGCGAGGTGGTCGAGGTCTACGGGCCGCCCCCACGGCTGGCGGAGGTCCAGGCCGAGGCGGAGGCCGCCGGCCACGCGACGCGCCGCACCGGCCCGGCCGTCGCGGTCATGCGCGCGGAGGACCTCGACGGGCGCGAGCCGGAGGGCGCGGAGCGGCGCGCGGCGTCGCTGGAGGACGTGTTCGTGCTGCTGACCGGCGAGGAGGCCGACGGATGAGCGCCCCCGCCGCCGCCCGCGGTGCCGTCCCGCGCGTCGGGCGCCTCGAGCGCGCGGCGATCGCCGGCGTGATGAGCCGCGAGCTGACGGTCTTCCGCCACTACTGGCCCTCGACCACGTTCTCCTCGATCGTCCAGCCCACGATCTACCTGCTGGCCTTCGGGCTCGGCTTTGGCGCGCTGGTGTCGCGTGTCGGCGGGCTCAGCTACGTCCAGTTCGTCGGCACCGGCACCGTGGCCACGGCGGTGCTGTTCTCGAGCGCGTTCCCCGGGATGTTCGGCGGCTTCGTGCGGAGGAAGTTCCAGCGCACCTACGACGCGCTGTTGGCGGCGCCGGTCGACGTCGAGGAGCTCGTGACGGCCGAGGTGTCGGCGATCGCGCTGAAGGCCGGGATGTACGGCATCGCCCCGCTGCTCGTGGCGATCATCTTCGGCCTCGACCCGGCCTGGGGCATGTTGACCGTGCCGTTCATCGGCGCACTGACCGGCTTTGGCTTTGCCGCCTTCGGCGTGATGCTCTCGGCCATGGTCGAGTCGATCGACTCGTTCTCCTACGTCAACAGCGCCGTGATCACGCCGCTGTTCCTGCTCGCGGGGTCGTTCTTCCCGATCGACCAGCTGCCGCAGTGGGCGCAGGTGGCGGCGTGGTTCAACCCGCTCTACAGCTGCGTCCAGCTGGTGCGCCACGCCTGCTTCGGCTTCGGGACCGACGATCTGGCCCATCTCGGGATCCTGATCGCCTTCGCGCTCGTGATGTGGCGCCTGGCGATCCGGGCGATGGGGAGCAAGCTGATCGACTAGTCGTACGCTCCCGCCATGAGCGTCCGGGGGCACGCGCCGCTCGTCATCCTCATCGCCGCCGTCGCCGGCTGTGGCGGAGGCGGTGGTGGCGGCAGCACCAGCACCAGCGGTGGCGACCGGACCGGGCAGGCGCTCGTCTACCGAGCCGACCTGCTCCCGCGCGAGGCCAACCCGCACGGTGCGCTCGCGCGGACGGCGAACGTGATCTCCCGGCGGATGAGGGCGTTGCACGTCGACGGCAGCGTCCGCGCGACCGGCGGCGATCGGATCGTGCTGCGCCTTGCGCCGAGCCGGCGCGGCGATCTCGGTTTGCTCACCGCGCCGGGGCGTCTCGTCTTCCTCGACTGGGAGGCGAGCGTCCTCGGCCCAGAGCTCAAACCGAGCCCCCTGGATCCGTACGTCGGCGGTGGCCCGGAAGCCGGGCGAGCCGGCGGCTATCCGCTCTACGTCGCCGTCCTGCTCGCGGCGCGGCGGCCACCGGTCAACCGCGCAACCTCGACGACCGGGGATCGGTACTACCTCGTCGACGATGCCCGGAAGGCGGTGTTGCAGGGCCCGGTGGCAGCGCGCTCGGAGCTGACGCCGCCATCTCCCGGCCAGCGGATCGTCAGGGTCGGTGCCGGAACGGTCATCGTCCGCCGCGAGAAGACGTCGACGGGGCCGGCGACCCGCTTCTACGTCGTCGACGACAACCCGGCACTCTCCGGAGCCGACCTCACGGACGTCAAGCAGGCCGTCGACCGCGTGCCGGGCGCCGGCGGCTCGCCGATCGTCACCTTCAACTTCACGGCCACCGGACGCGCCGCGTGGCAGACCCTCACGCGCGCGATCGCCCGGCGCGGGCGGGAGGTGCAGGTGCCGGGCCAGCCAACCCTGTCGTTTCGGCACTTCGCGATCGCGCTCGACGACGTGTTGCTCACCGTCCCCGCCATCGACTTCCAGCAGAACCCGGACGGCATCGACGGCTCGAGCGGCGCCGAGATCGCGGGCGGCTTCACGACCCGATCAGCGCGGGACCTCGCGACCCTCCTGCGCATCGGCCCGCTGCCGGTGGTGCGGCTCGTGCCGGCCTAGCGCACCGTCCACTCCAGCGCGAAGGCGAGGAACGCCTCGGCCGCGGGCGCCCGGCGGCGGCCGCGCCGCCAGACCAGGCCGACCGCGCGGAGCAGCGCCGGCGGGCCGATCGGGATCGCCGCCACCGGCGGGCCCGGACCCTCGGTGTCCGAGCGGGGCATGATCGCGACGCCGAGCCCGCGCGACGCCAGCGCGCGCACGCGCGAGAGCTCGTTGGTCTCGAAGCGCACCTGGGGCTCGATGCCCGCGGCGTCAAGCGCCTGCTCCGTCGCCGTGCGCAGGCCGGAGCCCTCGCGGAAGAAGATGAAGGGGCCCGGCGGAAGCGACGCGGGCCGGATGCGGCGCCGGCCCGCGAGCGGGTGATCGCGTGCCACGGCGAGGACGAGCTCCTCCTCGTAGAGCGCGCACGTCTCGAGTCCGTCGGGCGGGGTCTCCTCGATCGTCGCCACGGCCAGGTCGAGCTCGTCGGCCGCGATCATCGCCAGCATCCGCTGGGTCGTGTCCTCGCGCAGGACGACGTCGACGCCGGGGTGCTGCGAGTGGAAGTCGGCGAGCAGGCCCGGGAGGTCCAGCGGGCCCAGGGACTGCATCGACCCGACCACCACCCGGCCGCGCAGCACGCCCCGCAGCGCGTCGACGTCCGCTTGAATCGCGTCCGCCTCGGCGAGGATCCGCCGCGCGCGGGCCACCACCTCCTCGCCGGCCTCGGTCAGGGCCACCGAGCGGCTCGTGCGGGCGAACAGCTCGAGGCCCAGCTCTTCCTCGAGGCGCCGGATCTGCTGGGAGAGCGCCGGCTGGGCGAGGTGAAGCGCCTCGGACGCCCGCGTGAAGTGCAGGTGGTCGGCCACGGCGACGCAGGAGCGGAGCTGGCGCAGTTCCATCGCCATTCATTCTATGTGCCTATCAATCCAAGTAGAACAACCTATTTGTCGTATCGCGAACGATCGCCCACACTGGATCGGTGGTTCCCTCCTGCATCGACCGTCGTGGCATCGGCGTCCTCTCCGCCGGCCACGCGTGCGTCGACATGTGCCAGGGCGCGGTTCCCGCGCTCCTCCCCTTCCTCGTCGCGCAGCGCGGCTATTCCTACGGCGCCGCGTCGGCGTTCGTCCTCGCCGCGACCGTCGCCTCGTCGATCGTCCAGCCGCTGTTCGGGCTGGCGTCCGATCGGCACTCGATGCCGTGGCTCATGCCGGCGGGGCTGCTGCTCGCCGGGATCGGGCTTGCCGTGGCCGGCCTCGTGCATCCGTACGGGCTGACCTTCGCCGCGATCACGGTCTCGGGCCTCGGCGTCGCGGCCTACCACCCCGAGGCCTCGCGCTACGCCAACTACGTTTCGGGGCGCCGCCACGCGACCGGCATGAGCCTCTTCTCGGTCGGCGGCAACGCCGGCTTCGCGCTCGGGCCGCTGCTCGTCACGCCGCTGCTGCTGCTGGCGGGGCCGCCGGGGACCGTCGGCCTGCTGCTGCCGCTCGCGCTCGCCGCCTTCGTGTTCACCCGCGAGCTCGGTCGCCTGCACGGCTTCAGGCCGGCGGGAGCGCGCGGCTCGCACGATCCCGGCGCGCGCAACCGGTGGGGCCCGTTCGCCCGGCTCGGCCTGGCCGTCTCCGTGCGCTCGGTGGTGTACTTCGGGCTGCTCACCTTCGTCCCGCTCTATTACGTCGGGACGCTGCACACCTCGAAGGCGGCGGGGAACCTCGCGTTGACGGTCATGCTCGTGGCGGGCGCCGTCGGAACGCTGATCGGCGGGCGGCTGGCGGACCGCATCGGGACGCGGCCCATCTTCGTCGTCTCGCTCGCGGCGCTGACGCCGCTGATCGCGCTGTTCCTCGCCGTCGGGCCCGGCCCCGGCATGGTCGTGCTCGCGGCGATCGGCGGGCTCACGATCGCGACCTTCAGCGTCACCGTCGTCATGGGCCAGCGATTCCTGCCGGGGCGCGTCGGGGTCGCCTCCGGGGTCACGCTCGGACTGTCGATCGGCGTCGGTGGCCTCGCCGCCGCGGCGCTGGGCGCCGTCGCCGACGAGTGGGGCCTGCGGACGGCGCTGGACATCGTGATGCTCGCGCCGCTCCCCGCGCTGGCGCTCGCGCTCACCCTCCCGCGCGTGGGCGCCGATCGGACGCGTCGGCGGCGTGGGAGGATGGGTACACCAGCCTTGATCACGAGAACCGCACCCGAGGAGCACTGACCATGTCCGAGAACTCCTTCGACGCGCGCGCCACGCTCGCCGTCGGCGGCCGCGAGCTGGAGATCTACCGGCTCGACGCCCTGCAGTCGCAGTTCGACGTCGCCCGCCTCCCGTTCTCGCTCAAGGTCCTGCTCGAGAACCTGCTCCGCAACGAGGACGGCGTCGCCGTCGGCGCCGGCGACATCGAGGCGCTGGCCTCCTGGGACCACACGGCCGAGCCGAGCAGCGAGATCGCGTTCACCCCGGCGCGCGTGCTGATGCAGGACTTCACCGGCGTCCCCGCGGTCGTCGACCTGGCGGCCATGCGCGACGCCATGGCCGACATGGGCGGCGACCCCGAGAAGATCAACCCGCTCGTCCCGGCCGAGCTCGTGATCGACCACTCGGTGCAGGTGGACGTCTTCGGCACCCGCGATGCCTTCCAGCGCAACGCGGAGCTCGAGTTCGAGCGCAACAAGGAGCGCTACGCGTTCCTGCGCTGGGGCCAGGGCGCCTTCGAGGACTTCAAGGTCGTCCCGCCGGACACCGGCATCGTGCACCAGGTCAACCTCGAGTACCTCGGCGCGGGTGGTCTTCGTCGACGACGCGACGGGCCGGGCCTACCCCGACACGCTCGTCGGCACCGACTCCCACACGACGATGATCAACGGCCTCGGCGTGCTCGGCTGGGGCGTCGGCGGGATCGAGGCCGAGGCGGCGATGCTCGGCCAGCCGATGTCGATGCTGATCCCGCAGGTCGTCGGCTTCGAGCTCGACGGCGAGCTGCCCGAGGGCGCGACCGCGACCGACCTCGTCCTGACCGTCACGCAGATGCTGCGCCAGCACGGCGTCGTGGGCAAGTTCGTCGAGTTCCACGGCCCGGGACTGGCCAGGCTGCCGCTGGCCGACCGCGCGACGATCGGCAACATGTCGCCGGAGTTCGGCTCGACCTGCGCGATCTTCCCGATCGACGCCGAGACGCTGCGCTACCTCGAGTTCTCCGGCCGTCCGCCGGAGCAGATCGAGCTGGTCGAGGCCTACGCGCGCGAGCAGGGGCTCTTCCACGACGAGGGCGCCGAGCGGGCCGACCTACTCCGAGTCGCTCGCGCTCGACCTCGGCGAGGTCGTCCCGAGCCTCGCCGGGCCGCGGCGCCCGCAGGACCGCGTGTCGCTGACCGACGCGCGAGAGAGCTTCCGCGAGGCGCTGGAGCTGTTCGTCGAGGACGAGGACCCCGGCTCGATCGCCGACGCGCACGACGAGGCGATCGACGAGACCTTCCCGGCGTCGGACCCGCCGGCCAACGGCGACTACAACGGCCCGGGCGCTCCCCGCGGCGCCGAGCCCGCCAGGGTGAACGCGGCCACGGCGATGGCCGAGCGATCACCCAGCCATGTCCACGTGACGGCGCAGGACGGCGCCGAGTTCGAGCTCGACCACGGGCACGTCGTGATCGCCGCGATCACGAGCTGCACGAACACCTCCAACCCCTCGGTCATGCTCGGCGCCGGGGTGCTGGCGCGCAACGCCGTCCAGCGCGGGCTCGACGTCCAGCCGTGGGTCAAGACCTCGCTCGCCCCGGGCTCGAAGGTCGTGACCGAGTACCTCGACCGCGCCGGCCTGACCGAGTACCTGGAGGCGCTGGGGTTCAACCTCGTCGGCTACGGCTGCACCACGTGCATCGGCAACTCCGGCCCGCTCTCGCCGGAGATCTCGGCGGCGGTCGAAGAGGGCGACCTCGCGGTCGTGTCGGTGCTCTCGGGCAACCGCAACTTCGAGGGGCGGATCAACCAGGACGTGAAGATGAACTACCTCGCCTCCCCGCCGCTGTGCGTCGCCTACGCGCTGGCCGGGACGATGGACATCGACCTCTACGCGGACCCGCTCGGCGCCGGCTCCGACGGCCAGCCGGTCTACCTGCGCGACCTCTGGCCCTCCGAGCAGGAGGTGCACGAGCTGATCGAGGAGGCCGTGCAGTCGGACATGTTCCGCAAGTCCTACGGCGAGGTCTTCGACGGCGACGAGCGCTGGCACTCGCTCGAGGTGCCGACCGGCGACCGCTTCGCCTGGAGCGACGCGTCCACCTACGTGCGCGACCCGCCCTACTTCGTCGACATGGACCGCGAGCCGCGAGCGATCGAGCGACGTCGAGGGCGCGCGCGTGCTGGCCGTGCTCGGCGACAGCGTCACGACCGACCACATCTCGCCCGCCGGCGCGATCAAGAAGGACTCGCCCGCCGGCCGCTACCTCGTCGAGCATGGCGTGGTGCCCAAGGACTTCAACTCCTACGGCTCGCGCCGCGGCAACCACGAGGTGATGATGCGCGGCACGTTCGCCAACATCCGGCTGCGCAACCTGCTCGCGCCGGGGACCGAGGGCGGCGTGACGATCCACCTCGACAGCGGTGAGGAGATGCCGATCTACGACGCCGCGATGCGTTACGCCGAGACCGGCACGCCGCTGGTGGTGCTCGCGGGCAAGGAGTACGGCTCGGGCTCGTCGCGCGACTGGGCGGCGAAGGGCACGAAGCTGCTCGGCGTGCGTGCGGTGATCGCGGAGTCCTTCGAGCGCATCCACCGCTCCAACCTCGTCGGCATGGGCGTGCTGCCGCTGCAGTTCGCCGAGGGCGAGTCGGTCGCGTCGCTCGGGCTGACCGGCAGGGAGACGTTCGCGATCGAGGGGATCGAGGGCGGCGAAGCCCACGAGGTCACGGTTCGAGCCGACGACACCACGTTCACCTGCCGCGTGCGGATCGACACCCCCAAGGAGGTCGAGTACTTCCGCCACGGGGGGATCCTGCAGTTCGTGCTGCGCCAGCTGCTGGCCGACTGACCGATCCCGGGTTGCCCGGGCGGAGGGGGTGCTCTACGCTCCGGCGGCTGACCGACCCCGGGGGGCCAGCGGGTGGTTGCGAGAAGCAGGAGGATGGCAACAGCGTGGGTGCGCGCCGCACTCGCGGCAGCCTGTGTGCTGCCGGCGAGCGCGAACGCCGCCTGGCACCAGCCGGTCGGCGGGCCGCAGCCCATCAATCAGGACGCCAGCAAGGAGACCGGTTTCCCGCGCCTGGTCTCGGTCGGCGGCGTCCCGCACGTCGTCTGGAACGAGGACGACGGGTCAAACCTCGAGGTCCGTGTGGCGACCCTGAACAGTGCGGGGACCGCGTGGACGCAGCCGTGGTTCCTCGTTTCCGCCACCCACGGGAGCATCAACGAGAACGATGCCAAGGCCGCGCTCGACCCGAACATCGCAGACGTCGCCGGCGTGCCCTACGTCGTCTGGCGCGAGGACGACGGCGTCAACTTCGAACTTCGGGTGGCCCGCCGCCGGAGCACCGGCGTGATCGCTCCGACCTGGGTGCAACCGTGGACCGGCGTGACCGCGACGTACGGTGGAATCAACATCGACGCCGCGAAGTCCGCGGGAGTTGATCCCGTCATCGCGTCGGTCGGCGGCGTGCCCTACGTCGCCTGGATCGAGCCCGACGCAACCAACGACGAGGTCCGGGTCAAGCGCCTGAACGCGGCGGGCACCGCCTGGGAGACGCTTCCGCCCGGGGCCGACCTCAACGACAATCCCAGCGGCAATGCCCAGGATCCGACCATGGCCGATGTGGGCGGCACGCTCTACGTCGGGTGGAGCGAGTCCGACGGGTCCGACCTCGAGCTGCACGTGAAGGTGCTGGGTGAGGATTGGCAGGAGCCCCCACCGGGCGTCACCACCACCGACGGGAAGATCGAGCACGACCCCACGAAGAACGCGCACTCGCCGAGCCTCGCCTCGGTCGACGGCGTTCCCTACATCGCCTTCCTGGAGAGGGACGGGGCCAAGGACACGCTCCGCGTCGCCCGCTTCAACACGACGACGCATATCTGGTCGGAGCCCTGGGCCGGCGTTACCGCCACGTCCGGCGGCATCAACCAGTCGGATTCCCAGGACGCCCGCGACCCCAGCCTGACCTCGATCGGCGGTGTCCCCTACGTCGCCTGGCGCGAGTCCGACGGCACGAACATCGAGATGCGCGTCGCGCGCCTGAACGCTGCGACCAACGCCTGGGAGCAGGTCGTCGGCGGCCCGAGCCCGATCAACCAGGACCCCACCAAGAACGCCTTCGGGCCGAGCCTGGCCTCGATCGGCGGTGTGCCCTGGGTGGCCTGGCAGGAGGACGACTACGACATCCGGGCCAGCCGGCTGGAGCCCGAGTTCACCTCGCTGACGGCGACGCCTTCCCAGACGGGGGCGACGTTCACCGCGGGCCTGCACACCTACGGGATTCCCTACCCGGTCGGCTTCCAGTTCGGCAGCGCGCTCGAGAACGAGACCGCGGTCACCACGACAGCCGCCGGGGTCCAGAACGTATCGATCAGCGCGCCGGTCGGCAGCCTCACCCCGGCGACGACGTACCAGTTCCGGCCCTTCGCGACGGCGGGAGTGGCGGCGCCACGCGTGCAGGGAACGCCCGGGACGTTCACGACGCTCGCGCTACCGCCGCCTCTCCTGATCCGCGATACCACATCGCCGGCGTTCCTCGGGACCGCCAAGGCCGATCCCGCCACCTTTGCGGTCGATCCCAGGGGCGCGCCGGAACGGGCCGTCACGAGCGTGAAGCGGAAGAAGCGGCCGAAGAAGGGCACGACGCTCCGCTACACGCTCTCGGAGGCCGCGCGCGTCGTCTTCACGATCGAGCGCAAGGGCACCGGCCGCAAGGTCGGAAGGACGTGCCGGAAGCAGACGCGGTCGAACCGCCGGCGCAGGGCGTGCACGCTCTACACCCGCATCGGCGCGTTCGCCCAGCAGGGGCGCGCGGGGAGGAACACGAAGAAGTTCTCGGGCCGGATCGGCCGAAAGAAGCTCGCCATCGCCTCGTACCGCGCGACACTGGTCGCCAGGGACGCGGCCGGAAACCGCTCCAAGGCGAAGCAGATCAGCTTCAGGGTCGTCGCACCCTGACGCCGGGCCCGCGAGGCCCGACCGTGGATGCTTGCTTTACGGAGGACAACATCGATGAGGGAGACGTGCCCATGGCGATCACCGCGCACGAGACGGAGCAGATCGACAATGCGAACGCGACCGAGCGCACGCCGGTCGTGTTCATCCACGGCCTGTGGCTGTTGCCGAGCAGCTGGGACAACTGGGCCGCCCTGTTCGAGGAGGCCGGCTACGCCCCGGTGACGCCGGTGTGGCCCGACGATCCCGAGACCGTCGAGGAGGCAAGGGCGAACCCCGACGTGTTCGCCAACAAGACGCTCGGACAGATCGCCGACCACACGGTCGAGGTGATCGGAAAGCTGACCAGGAAGCCGGCGGTGATGGGCCACTCGACCGGGGGATTGCTGGCCCAGATCATCGCGGGACGCGGTTTGTCCGCAGCCACCGTCGCCATCGATCCCGGGCCCTTCCGCGGCGTGCTCCCGCTCCCCATCTCAGCGCTCAGGTCGGCCGGGCCGGTGCTGAAGAACCCGCTGAACAGGGGCCGTGCCATCACGCTCACGCATGACCAATTCAAGTACGGGTGGGTGAACGCCCTCAGCGACGAGGAGGCCAAGCAGCTCTACAAGACCTACCACGTGGCCGCGCCGGGGGTGGCCCTGATGCAGATGGCCAACGCCAACCTGAACCCGTGGACCGAGGCGAAGGTCGATACCAAGAACCCCGAACGGGGCCCGCTGCTGATCATCGACGGAGAGAAGGACCACACGGTCCCGTGGGCGATCGCCAACGCGTCCTTCAAGAGGCAGCAGCGGAACGAGGGCGTGACCGAGATCGAGAAGATCCCCAACCGCGGGCACTCGCTGACGATCGACAGCGGATGGCGCGAGGTCGCCGACACGGCGCTCGCGTTCGTCAAACGGTTCGTCTAGCGCGCCGCGCTAGCGGCTGGTCCCGCCGAAGATCTGCAGGAAGAACAGGAAGATGTTGAAGATGTCGAGGAAGATCCCGGCCGCGATCGGGATCGCCATGTCCATGTTCGCGCGGCGCAGCCGGTTGAAGTCGAAGATCGTGTAGGCGCCGAACAGCACCAGGCCGAGGACGGCGTAGATCAGGTTGCCGCCGGGGATGTTCACGAAGATGAGGACGACCCCGAAGACGATCAGCGCGAGCAGCAGCCAGAACAGCGCCCGCGCCCAGTTGGCAAAGTCGCGACGGGTGGCGTAGCCATACGCGCCGAGCCCGCCGACGAAGGCCGCGGTCGCGCCCGCCGACTGCCACACGACACCGGGATCGGACTTCGCGTAGTAGTTGATGACCGGACCGACCGCCAGGCCGAACAGGAGCCCGAGCGTGAACAGCAGCACGATGGCCAGCGGCTCGGAGCGCTTCGCGGCGACGTTGAGGCCGAACACGCACGCGAGGGCGCCGACGAAGAAGGCGATGCCGATCCCGCCGGTGAGGTCGCGCCCGATGTAGGCGCCCGCCGCCGTGAACGCGACGGTGACTGCGACCAGCCCCATGACCTGCCCGAAGACGGCGTGGCTGTCGACGCGCTCGACGGCCTCGCCGCGGCCGAGGGCGGCGTCAGCAGCGCGAGCGGAGGCGGGGTCGGTGAACGACACGGCGCGGGCGGATTCTACGCGGAGGGCGGACCTCCTCCACCTGGGTGGCCGTTTCAGCAGTTGCTGATGCGGTGATGCGCCACGCGGCGGTGGCCGCGGCTGTCGCGCGTCACGACCTTGACGCGGTAGCGACCGCGCGGCGGCCGGCGCAGCGTGACGCTGCGCAGGCTGCGGCCGCGCCGCAGGACCAGCCGCCGCTTGCCGCGGAACACCGCGACCGACACGATCCGCGCCTTGCGCGGCTTGCGCACGCGGTAGGCGATCTTGCGCTTGGCCACGCACGACCGCGCCGCGGCCGCGGGCTCGGGGCCGAGCGGCGCCTCGGCCACGGTGAGGTAGCTCGCCGCCCCCGCGTTCGAGTGGACGGTGTTGACCGCGCCGGCGCTGTTGGCGGTGATCGGCAGCGGCGCGAGCAGGTGTGGCACGTCCCCCGAGGTCAGCGTCAGGCGCAGGCGGTGGCCCGGCGCCAGCACGGCGTCGGTGTTGAAGATCTCGACGTCGAGCGCGTTCGTCTCGCCCGGTGTCACGGGGAGCAGGCTCGCCTGGGTGAAGGGGTGGAAGGGCACCACCGCGTCGCCGTTGGGCGCGAACGTGGTGCGCGAGCGGTCGAGCGCGCGGAACGACTGCACCAGCCACCCGGCGGTGATCTGGTTGGACTGACCGCTGGGCGCAACGTCGGAGACGGTGGCGATCCAGGTCGTGTCGTGCGCGGTGGTGGCGCCGCGAAGGCGCAGGCCGATCGGCCCGGACAGGTGCAGCGGCGCGGTCAACGGCGGCGAGCTGTAGGTGAGGCCGGTGGTCTCCACCAGGCGGTTGTCGTTCTCGCACTGCTCGCCCGGCGCCACCAGGCCCGCGGTCCATTGGGCCGTCGAGCGCGTGCACAGGCCGTTGATCGGGTTCGCCGGCGCCGTGTCGGCGCCGGCCGATCGCGGCGCCGCGGTCGAGAGCGAGGCGTCGTTCAGCGAGCTCGCCGACCCGCTCTTCTCGCCGGGTCGCAGGTAGAAGCGCTGCCAGCGCACGTCGCGGCGCGGATAGGAGCGGTAGGTCTCCCAGCCCTTCGTGCCGGTCTGCTGCACGGTCACCGGCCCGTAGCCCTCGATCCCGTTGCGCTGGCCGCGGACCCAGCGGTTGAACCATGCGAGCGCGAGCTGGTCGAGCGCCGGCGGGGTCCCCGGCTGTCCGAGCCCGTCGCCCGTGGTGATGTGGTACCAGGGGCCCATCAGCAGCTGCTTGCGCCCCGGCGGGAGCGACAGCTGGCGATACACCCGCGGCTCGCCGCGCTGGAAGAGGTCGTACCAGCCGCCGACCACGAAGGTGGGGACGTTCACCCGCGAGACCACCGTGCCGGGCGACCTCAGCCGGTAGAAGTCGCCGTCGTAGGAGAGCTCGCCACCGGTCGTCCCCCCGACGATCGCGTTGGTGGGGAACTCGAGCCCCGGGCTGACACGCGAGAGCATCACCTTGAGCGCCTCGGCGGGGTCGCTGCCGGTGTAGTTCGGAGGCTCGATCTTGAGCGCGGTCACCAAGCCGAGCCACAGCGGGATGAAGCCGGCGTCGATCGCGCCGCCGTGCCAGGTGACGTCGCGGTAGACATCCTCGGCGGGGATGATCGGGAAGATCGCCTTCAGGCCGGGCGGGTGCTGGGCGGCCGTGAGGATCTGGTTGATCCCCATGTAGGAGGCGCCGTAGAGCACCAGGTTGCCGTCGGAGAAGGGCTGCGCCGCGATCCACCGCGCGACGTCCATCGAATCGGCCTGCTCGGCGGGGCCGAAGGAGTCCCAGGTCCCCTCGGAGGAGCCGGTCCCGCGCACGTCCACGATCACCTGCACGTACCCGTGCATGGGAAACAGGTCGTCGCTGCCGCCCAGGCCGCCCAGGCCGGCGGCCGCGTTCTTGTTGTACGGGTTCTGGGTGAGGACGACGGGGAACCGGCCCGGCGCCGGCGGGCCGTCCGCCGCCGCGGGGCGGCGCACGTCCGCGAACAGCTTCGTGCCGTCGCGCATGACGATCGGAACGTCCTTGGTCGTGCTCACGCCCGGGTACTGCGCCGGGCCGGGCTCGAGGCTCTTCGGCGCCAGGCTGGCGGGCGTGGCGGCGGGCGCGGACGCGGGCAGGCACAGGACCGCCAGCGCGCACAGCGCGGCCCCCGCCAGCCGTCGTCCTCCCTGCGACCCTGCCATCGCGGCGCGGATCCTAGCGCGGCGTGCCCGGCGCGGCGCCGGTTCAGGCGGTTCAGCTCGCGGCCGGGCGGCGCTCCTCGAGCACGCGGCGGATCTCCTCCACGGCCTCGGGGATCGCCTTCTCCATGCGCTTCATGTCCCAGCCGGTCAGGGTGATGAGGCGCATGTCCGACGTGGCGGTGACGGTCGCGGTGCGCAGGGCGCGCTCGAGCAGCCCGATCTCCCCGAAGAAGTTGCCCGGGCCCAGGTCGGCGACGTGGTCCCCCCCGCGCGTGACCTCGGCCGTGCCCTCCTCGATCGCCATGAATTCGTAGGAGAACTGGCCCTCCTTGACGAGCGTGGTGCCCGCCTCGACCCGGCGCTCCTCGGCGAAGGGCGCGATCGCGGCCAACTCCTCGTCGGACACGGACTCGAACAGCTTGATCGACTTCAGGCGCTCGGTTTCCATGGCGGCGACCCTATCCGACGGGAGCGCCCGCGCGCCAGTCCGCGCGCTAGTTGACGCGGAACGCCCGCCGGTTCCGGTCGCGCGCGCTGAAGCTCGACTCGCGCGCGCCGCCGCGATCGACCGCGCGGGAGTAGAGCACGTAGCTGCCGGGCGGCAGCTTCCGTTTGAGCTTGAAGCTCCAATGGGTCGTTCCGCGGGCGCGCAGGAACGCGAGCGTCCGGCAGCGCCCGCGCACGAGACGGCGGGAGCGGAGCTTCCCGTTGGAGCCCAGCGTGCGGCAGGCGCGCCGCGCCGCCCGCGCGCCGCCGTCGAGCCGGACGAGCGCGACATCGACCTCCTTCAGCCGGCCGTGCGGATCGCTGGCGGTCCCGCGGAAGCGACTCAGGCTGCCGCTGCGGATGGGGCTGCGAATGCGCGCGATGTTCGAGTCGGGCGCGGGAGCCGGGCCGGAGGTCGGGTTGGCCGGCTGCGTGGTGCCGGGCGGGCAGGCCTTGACCTGGAAGAGCTTCGTGGCCGTCGAGGTGTCGGTGAAGCGCGGAATCGGGCCCGTCGACGCCTGCGTGCTGGCGCTGAGCGGCAGGACGATCGGCGCGTAGCTCTGGTTGGCGGTGGCGGTGCCGAGCTTGGGCGCCTTGGGCTTGTAGCTCGCGTAGACGCCGATGTCCAGTGTGGCGAGCGTGAGCGGGTCCGATTGCAGGATCTCCCACACCGCCGTGCCCGTGCCATTCGCCAGGGCGACCTTGGCCGCGCCCGGCGGCCCGTTCGGGTCCGCCGCGCGAGCGCTGAAGGCGCCGGCCTCGGAGGAGGTCAGGCGCGCGACGTCCGCGCCGTTGACGTTCTTGGCGCCCGTGTCGACGTACAGCGACATTCCGGCCGGCACCTTCTTGAACACGACCTTGATGCGCGTGCCGAAGTCGGCGAGCCCGGCCAGCGCGCTCCGGGTGTGGTCGTAGAAGCCGGTCTCGGTGTTGTAGATCATGCCGGGCACGTTCTGGTCGGCGGTGGCCAATGGCGCCTGCGGCGTCGTCGCGACATTGCGGCGTTTGAAGTCCGTGGGGAACTGCTCGGCGTAGCGCAGCGTGGCGACGCGCGCGCCCTTGGCGGTGGCGCATTGCATGAGCGTGGCGGGGGCAGTCAGGACCTTGCTGCTGGCGGCGTTGCGGGCCGATGCGACCAGCCCCGGGAGGACGAAACCAATGGTCGGGGTCGGGTTGCTGATGAGCACGGAGGTCGAGCCCGAGACGGAGATCGATGCGATCAGCTGGCCCGGCGTCCCGTTCGGGCCGACGCCGATCCCGCTGGCGTTGAGCCGAATGTTCGTGAAGCGCAGGGTCCGGGTCACCCCTGCGCCCGGCGGGTCGATCGGGATGCCGAACCAGGTGATCGAGTTGCCGCTCACGATTCCGTCGTAGAAGTTCCCGCCGCCGTAGTCGAGCCTTGCCTCCGACGCCGGTGCGATCAGCCGGCTGGTCACGGCCGAGTTGAAGAACAGCGTGATGTTCGCGGTCGGGATCTGCGCCGGCGGCACGGTCGGCGTCCCGCCCGTACAGGACAGCACCACGTCGGACACCAGCTCGGTGGTCCCCGCGGACGACACGCTCGGCGGAACCGCCGATGTGGAGCAGGTCTGCGAGTCCGCGCTCGCGATGGAGGGCGCGGTGAGGGCGATTGATCCGAAGGTTGCCAAGCTCAGGACCGCCAGGCGGAAGCGATCCATGCAGGACCACTATCCCTTGTCGCGGCTCTCAGCGCAACCGCCGCTAGTCTTCCGCGCCGTGCCGCTCCCCGACCTGCTCCGCGCGCTGCTGACCGCCCCCGGCCCCTCGGGCTACGAGGGCGCGCCGGCCCGCGTGTGGCGCGCGGCGGCGGAGGAGTTCGCGACGGTGGCGGGCGACACGCTCGGCTCCTCGACGGCGCGCGTCGCCGCCACCGGCGACGGCCCGCGGCTCGCGCTCATCGGCCACATCGACGAGATCGGCCTGGTCGTCACCCACGTCGACGACGAGGGCTACCTGTACTTCGCGGGCGTCGGCGGCTGGGACTGGCAGATCCTGGTCGGCCAGCGGGTCGAGGTGATCACCCGCGACGGTCACCTGCCGGGCGTGGTCGGCAAGAAGCCGATCCACCTGCTCAAGGAGGACGACCGAAAGAAGGTCGCCGACGTCAAGGACCTCCACATCGACGTCGGCGCGAAGGATGGCGACGAGGCGCGCGAGTTGGTGCGCATCGGCGACGTCGCCGTGATCGCCGGCGAGCCGGTGGAGCTGCCCAACGAGCGGATCGTCTCGCGCTCGATGGACAACCGCCTCGGCGCGTTCGTCGTGCACGAGGCGGCGCGGCTGGTCGCCGAGGCCGGCGGCGCGCCCGGCGAGGTCGTTGCGGTGGCGGCCGTGCAGGAGGAGATCACGTTCGCCGGGGCGCGCACGAGCGCGTTCGCGCTCGACCCACAGGTGGCGATCGTCGTCGACGTCACCCACGCCACCGACGCGCCGGGCATCGAGGTCAAGGCGCTCGGCAAGCACGAGCTGGGCTCGGGCCCCGTGATCGACCGCGGCTCGACGATCAACCCGCACGTCTTCGAGCTGCTCTACGAGACCGCCGAGGCCGAGGGCATTCCCTTCACGGTCGAGGCCCACGCCGGGCGCACCGGCACGGACGCGGACGCGGTGCACCTGTCCAAGGCGGGGGTGCCGACGGGCGTGGTGTCGGTGCCCCTGCGCTACATGCACTCGCCGGTCGAGATGATGCAGCTCGGCGACGTCCACGCCTGCGCGCGCCTGATCGCCGCCTTCGCGCACGCCCTCGGCCCGGGCACCTCGTTCGAGCGCTGAGCGCGGTGGCGGTACGCTCGCGGACGTCCAGTCCGCGACGGAGGAGCACGCCATGGACCTGCGCGAGGTGCAGCGACCGTTCAAGGAGCGCTACCGCGAGGACCCCGACGCATCGCGCATCACCCTGAGCGCCCGCGGGAGCACGACCGGCCAGCCCGTCACCTGCTCGGTGGACATCGGGCGCATGGTGTACGAGGCACAGGCCCATCAGGGCGTCGGCGGACCGGGCACCGGCGCGTGCTCCGGCGACCTGCTGCTCGGCGCGCTGGCGGCCTGCGCCCAGGTGACGGCCCAGATGGTCGCCACCGCGATGGGCATTCCCTTCGAGCGGATCGAGGTGGTCGTCGAGGGCGACCTCGACCTGCGCGGCACGCTGGGGGTGGACCGCGAGGTCCCCGTGGGCTTCGAGGCGATCCGCGTGCGCTTCGAGGTGGACGCGCCGGAGGCGAGCGCCGAGCAGCTCGCCGCCCTGCACGAGAAGGCGGAGCGCTACTGCACGGTGCTCCAGACCCTGCGCACGCCGCCGGCGATCGCGACCGAGGTCGCCGGCTGACGGAGCCGCGCCCCGTGCTGCTGCTGCTCTTCGACATCGACGGCACGCTGTTGCTGAAGGCGTCCGCCGAGCACGGCGCCAGCATGCGGGCGGCCCTGCACGAGGTCCACGGCATCCCCGACCCCGCGTCCGCCGGCGTCGCCGCCGCGGGACGGACCGACGGCGAGATCATGCGCCAGATCCTCCTGCGCAGCGGCGTCAGCGCGGAGCGGATCGACGCGCGGGCGGCCGAGGTACGCGACGTGTCCTGCCGCGAATTCGGCCACCGCTGCCCACCGGACCTGCGCGACAAGGTCGCGCCGGGCATGGCCGCCCTGCTCGACGGGCTGGGCGGTCGCGACGACGTGGTCCTTGCGCTGCTGACCGGCAACTACGAGCCCGTCGCGCGGCTCAAGCTCGAGCGCGCCGGGATCGGGCACCATTTCGCGGACGAGCAGGGCGCGTTCGGCTCCGACCACGAGGACCGCGCGGCGCTTCCCCCGATCGCGCGCCGGCGCGCGGGCGTCAACGGCCGCCCGCACCCGCGCGCCGACACGGTCGTGATCGGGGACACCCCCGGCGACGTCGCCTGCGCACGGGCCGACGGGGTGCGCTGCGTCGCGGTGGCCACGGGGCCGTACGCGGCCGACGACCTGCGCGCCGCCGACGCGGTCGCGGCCGATGCGTCGGAGCTAGCCGGACTGCTCGCTAACGTCGTCTGAGTGATCGTCGCCCTGATCGCCCGGGCGCTCGCGTGGGTGCTCCAGGTCGTGGCCAACCCCCCGCTCCCGCGCCGGTTCGGCGTCCACCTGCGGCGCTTCGCCCTCCTGCTGATCACGCTCACAGCACTTCTGCTGCTGCCACTTCACCTGTCCCCGCACGCGGCGCGGGTGGTGGCCGCAGTGCTCATCGGCCTCGTGCTGGTCGTGGCCGTCACGGCCGCCACGGGATTCCGGCGCGTGCTCGACCGGTTCGTGACCGGCGACGACGTCGTGCTCCGGGGCGGGCGCCGCATCGCGGTTCCGACGCTCGGGCGCCAGGTCCGGGCGTTCGAGGGGCTCGCCGCGATCCTGCGGCGGACGGGCCTCGCGCTGCCCGCGCTGCTGTTCTTCTGCGGCTGGGCGCTCGTGTACATGCTGATCTGGGCGCACAGCCCCGAGTCCTGCCCCGCGGACCCGGCCCAGCCGTGCGCCGGAGCGTTCCAGGGCCTCAGCGCCAACCCGACGTTCGGCGACTTCCTCTACTTCGCCGCCAACATGGCCTTCGCCAACCCGGTGCCCGACATCATCGCCCGCAGCCGCCTCGCGCACACCGCCGCCACGATCGAGGTGCTGTCGGGCATCGGCCTCGTCACGCTCTACGCGGGATCCTTCTTCGGAATCGGCAGGAGCGGCGACATCGTCTCCGACGAGGGCGGCGCGCCGGCGGCGGGATGACCCCGTTCGGGTCGCTGGACTTCCTCTACATGCCGAGCCGCGACGTCGCGGCCGACCTTCGCCGTTTCGTCGACGAGCTCGGCGGGCAGGCGGTCTTCGCCATCGAGGCGTTCGGCGCGCGCGTGGCGATGGTGCGACTCAGCGAGGCGCCGCCCGCCGTCGTGCTGGCCGACCACGTCGAGGGCGAGCGGCCGATCCTCGTGTACCGCGTGGCGGACCTCGACGAGGCCGCCAGGACGCTCGCGGCCCGCGGCTGCGACCCCGGGCCCGAGCTCGGGATGCCCCACGGACCCTGCCACTCGTTCGAGCTGCCGGGCGGCCAGCGGATCGCGATCTACGAGCTCACCCGGCCGGGCGCCGACGAGCGCCTCGGCGGGCGCTTCGACTTCGACTACTAGCTCCGCACGAGCTTCTTGTAGGTGATGCGGTGCGGGCGCTCGGCCTCGTCGCCGAGGCGCTCCCGCCGCCAGGCCTCGTACGCCTCGAAGTTGCCCTCGAACCAGGTCACCTGCGAGTCGCCCTCGAAGGCGAGCACGTGGGTGGCGATGCGGTCGAGGAACCAGCGGTCGTGGGAGATCACCACCGCGCAGCCGGCGAACGAGAGCAGCGCCTCCTCCAGCGCGCGCAGGGTGTCGACGTCGAGGTCGTTCGTCGGCTCGTCGAGGAGCAGCAGGTTCCCACCCGTGCGCAGCAGCTTGGCGAGGTGCAGGCGGTTGCGCTCGCCCCCGGAGAGCTTGCCGACCTGCTTCTGCTGGTCGGAGCCCTTGAAGTTGAACCCGGCGACGTAGGCGCGCGAGTTGACCCATTGCTCCCCCACCTTGAGCTTGTCCTCGCCGCCCGAGATCTCCTCCCACACGCTCTTGCCGGCGTCGAGCGCGTCGCGCGACTGGTCCACGTAGGCGAGCTCGACGGTGTCCCCGAGCCGCAGCGCCCCGCCGTCGGGGGTCTCATCGCCCGTGATCATGCGAAACAGCGTCGTCTTGCCGGCGCCGTTGGGCCCGATCACGCCGACGATGCCGGCGCGCGGCAGCGAGAAGGACAGGTCCTCGATCAGCAGGCGCTCACCGAAGCCCTTGCGCAGCTCGTCGGCCTCGAGCACGACGTCGCCCAGGCGCGGGCCCGCGGGGATGTGGATCTGGACCTGGTCGAGCTTGATGTTGCGGTCCTCGGCCAGCAGCGCGTCGTAGCGCGCGAGGCGCGCCTTGTTCTTCTTCAGGCGTGACGAGGCGTTCATCCGCACCCACTCGAGCTCCTGCTCGATCGTCCGGCGCCGCGCGACGTCGGCCTTCTCCTCCTGGGCCAGGCGCGCCTGCTTCTGCTCGAGCCAGGCCGAGTAGTTGCCCTTGAACGGGATCCCACGGCCGCGGTCGAGCTCGAGGATCCAGCCGGCGACGTTGTCGAGGAAGTAGCGGTCGTGGGTCACGGCGACGACGGTGCCGGCGTACTCGGCCAGGTGGCGCTCGAGCCAGGCGACCGACTCGGCGTCGAGGTGATTCGTCGGCTCGTCGAGCAGCAGCAGGTCGGGCTGGCGCAGCAGCAGGCGGCACAGCGCCACGCGGCGGCGCTCGCCACCCGAGAGCGTCGCGACGTCGGCGTCGCCGGGGGGCAGGCGCAGCGCGTCCATCGCCGTGTCGAGCGTGGTGTCGAGGTTCCAGGCGTCGGCGGCGTCGATGCGCTCCTGCAGCCGCGCGAACTCGTCCGCGGTCTCGTCGCTGTAGTTGGCCGAGAGCTCGTTGAAGCGGTCGAGCAGCGCGCGCACCTCGGCCACGCCGTCTTCGACGTTGCCCCGCACGTCCTTGGCCTCGTCCAGCGCCGGCTCCTGCTCGAGCAGGCCGACACTGGCGCCGTCGGCGAGCTGGGCGTCGCCGCGGAACTCCGTGTCGACGCCGGCCATGATCCGCAGCAGCGTGGACTTCCCGGCGCCGTTGGGGCCGAGCACGCCGATCTTGGCCCCCGGGAAGAAGGCCAGCGTGATGTCCTTGAGCACCTCCTTGTCGGGCGGGTGGACCCGGCTAAGGCGGTGCATCGTGTAGATGTACTCGCCGGACACGAGCCGGCAAGGATAGAAGGCATGGACCGCGCGCCTGGCGTGCCTGTGCTCCTGCCTCTCAGAAAGAATTCAACTACCCGCGCTACGGTGCCCCGCCATGCGGGCCCTCGCCATCTGGTGCCTCCGCCGCCGCCGGCTCGTGCTCGCCGGCTGGATCGCCGCCCTCGTCGCGATCGCGGGCATCGCCGGCACCGTGGGTGCGTCCTACACGTCGAACTTCGACCTGCCCAGCTCGGACTCGCAGCGCGCGAACGACCTGCTCAAGCACACCTTCCGGGCGCAGGCCGGCGATCAGGCGCAGGTCGTCTTCCACGTCACATCGGGCAGCGTGACCGATCCCGCGGTCCGCGCACGGATGCAGCCGGCGCTCGCGCAGATCGCGCGCCAGCCGCACGTCGTCGGGGTGCAGAGCCCCTACGCGGCAGCCGGGAAGCGCGCCGTCTCGCGCGACGGCCGCACCGCCTACGCGGTCGTGCGATTCGACCAGCGGGCGAACGCGCTGCCGCAGGCGGAGATGAAGCACGTCCTCGACATCGCCCAAGGCGCGGCGCAATCCGGCCTCCAGGTCGAGGCGGGCGGCCAGCCGATCGAGCGGGCCCAGCGCAACGCGGGCGGGAGCCAGACGGGCATCGGCCTGCTGGCGGCGATCGTCGTGCTCCTGTTCACCTTCGGGTCCGTGGTGGCGATGGGGATGCCGGTGATCACGGCGCTGTTCGCCCTCGGGACCGGCCTCAGCCTCGTGACGCTTGCGACCCACGTGTTCGACGTCGCGGACTGGTCGCCGCAGCTCGCGGCCATGATCGGCCTCGGCGTGGGCATCGACTACGCGCTGTTCGTCGTCACGCGGTACCGCGCCGGGCTGCGCGACGGCCTCGATGTTCGCGACGCCGTGGTCACGGCCATCGACACAGCGGGCCGCGCCGTGTTCTTCGCCGGGACGACCGTGATCGTCGCGCTCCTGGGCATGCTGCTGCTCGGCGTCACGTTTCTGCGCGGCCCCGCGGTGGCGTCCGCGCTGGCCGTCCTGTTCACGATGATCGCCTCGCTCACGCTGCTCCCGGCGCTGCTGGGCATGATCGGTCGGCGGATCGACCGCTGGCGGTTCCCGGTCGGCAAGGGTGCGACCGGCGGCGGCGAGGGCTGGGCGCGCTGGGCGCGCCTCGTCCAGCGCCGGCCGTGGCCGCTGGCGCTCGGGGCGACCGCGCTGCTGCTCACGCTGTGCATCCCCACGCTCTCGCTGCGGTTGGGCTCGAGCGACGCCGGATCGGACCCGGGGAGCACGACCACCCGCAAGGCCTATGACCTCCTCGCTCAGGGCTTCGGGCCCGGGTTCAACGGGCCGCTCCAGGTCGTGGCCCAGCTTCCGCGCAGCGGCGACGGCGCCACGGCCGCGCGGCTGCGCGCGGCGATGGCCTCCGAGCGCGGCGTCGCGAGCGTCACGCCGGCCCAGCTGAGCCCGAAGGGCAACATCGCCGTGCTGACCGCCTACCCCTCGTCGTCCCCCCAGAGCGAGGCGACCCAGGCGCTGGTCACCAGGCTCCGCGCCACGATGGTCCCCGAGATGCGGCGGGCGACCGGCGCGCAGGTGCACATCGGCGGCCCGACCGCGGTGTTCGACGACCTCGGCCGTGCCCTGACCGACAAGCTGCCTCTGTTCATCGGCGTCGTCGTGCTGCTCTCCGCCCTGCTGCTGATGGCGGTGTTCCGCTCCGTCCTGGTGCCGCTGAAGGCGGTGCTCATGAACGTGCTGAGCATCGGGGCGGCGTTCGGCGTCGTGGTCGCCGTGTTCCAGTGGGGTTGGCTCGCCGGCCTCATCGGCGTCGACCGCACCGGCCCGATCGAGTCGTTCCTGCCGGTGATGCTGTTCGCGATCGTGTTCGGGCTCTCGATGGACTACGAGGTGTTCCTGATGTCGCGCGTGCACGAGGAATGGGTGCGCCGCCGCGACGCCTCGCGCGCCGTGGTCGAGGGCGTGGCCACCACCGGCCGCGTGATCACGGCCGCCGCCACGATCATGGTGTGCGTGTTTGCGTCCTTCGTGCTGGGCGACTCGCGCGTGATCAAGCTCTTCGGCGTCGGGCTCGCGTCGGCCGTGTTCCTCGACGCCTTCGTCATCCGCACGGTGCTGGTGCCCGCCGTGATGGAGCTGCTCGGCCGGCGAGCCTGGTGGCTGCCCGGCTGGCTCGACCGCCGCCTTCCCCGCGTCGCGGTCGAGCCGCACGAGGCGCCGGAGCCCGCGCGGGCGTAACGCTCGTGCATCGGGCCCCGGCCGCTACCGTTACGGGGTCATGCCGGCAGTCTTCGACATCGAGCAGGCGCTCCTCCTGTTGGAGCTCGAGGCGCCGTTCGACCAGCGCGCGGTGCAGCTCGCGCGCCGGCGGCTCGCGAAGCAGTGGCATCCCGACCTCGCCCCCGCCGGCCGCCAGCACGAGCACCAGCGCCACCTCCAGGCCGTCAACCGCGCCGCCGACGAGCTCGAGTCGCTGGCCGAGTCGTTCCGCGGCGGCCGCGTCTCCGCCAACGCCGTCAAGGCGTCGGCGGCGGCCGCGCGCAAGGCCCGGGCCGAGGAGGGACGGCGCGCGTACGAGGAGGAGCAGCGCGCCCGCGAGGCCGCGGCGGACCGGAGCCGCAACGACCCGTTCGGCGACCGCGTCCCCGACCACTCGGTCGTGCACCGCTACGCGCGCTGCGTCGCCTACCCCGAGTGGGGCGTCGGCACGGTGACCGGCATCTACTTCACCGGCAGCGACGACGACGCGCAGCAGTGGGCGCGCGTGCGCTTCGCCGTCGGCGTGCGCACAGTGCCGGCCGGGTCGCTGCAGTTCGTGGACTTCTCCAAGCCCGACCCCGGCGCCGATCGCGTGCAGCGCTTCATGACCGCGGCCCAGCACGCGATGGCCGAGGGCGACTACCCGCTGGCCGCCCAGCGCCTCGTCTACGCCCGCGACGCCGAGCCGACCAACGCCGCGGTGTTGCGCCTGATGACGCTCGCGTTCTGGCAGAGCGGGAACCTGCCCGCCGCCGGACGTGCGGTGCGCGACTGGGCGCGCGTCGAGGGCGACCGGCCCACGCCGCACCGCTACGCGGCGCGCATCTACGAGGACATGGGCGCGATCCCGCTGGCCGCGGAGGCCGCCGAGCGCGCGGCCGAGCGCGGCCCCGGCGACGCCTCCGCGTGGGAGCGGCTCGGGCGCCTGCGCCTGGCGCAGCTCGACGGCCCGGGGGCGATCCCCCCGCTCGAGCGCGCCCGCCTGATCGAGCCGAGCCTCGAGGGCCTGCTCGACCTCGCGCTGGCGCACCACCTCGCGGGCGACGTCGGGACCGAGGTCTCCGTCTGCGAGGAGGCGATCCGGCTCGCGCCGCAGTCGGGCCCCGCGTGGGCTCGCTTCGCGCACGCGCTCGCGCGCACCGACCGCGTGGCCGAGGGGATCGAGGCCTGCGAGCGCGCGCTCGAGCTGGACGACGACGACGAGGTGGCCGAGCTCCTGGCGGACCTGCGCGAGCGCGCCCCGCGCGTGCTTCCGCACCGCAGCGCGGCCTAGGGAAGCGCGCGCAGCGTCCTCACGACGGCGTCCGGATCCTGCGTGATCCGCCGCCAGGTGAAGCGGACGACCCGGAAGCCCGCGACCTGCAACGCCGCATCGCGGTGGCGGTCCTCTTCGAAGGCGGTCGGCGTGTTGTGCGCGGCCGCACCATCGACCTCGTCGACGAGGCACTCCAGCCGCCAGAGGAAGTCCACCTCGTGGCCGGCGATTCGAGCGTTCACGCTCGGCCGCGGCAGGCCGGCGTCGGTGACGAGGGCAAGGAAGCGCTCCTCCAGCTCGCTGCGGGTGATGTCCGGGTCCGCGCGGGTGAGCGTGGCGAGGGCGGCGCGAAGGCTGCGCGCCCCGGGTCGCCGAACGTCCGTGACCAGTCGCTGCACCGCGCGGACATCGAGGCGGCGCAGGACCTCCGCGCGGTGGCAGCGCCGCTCGAGCTCGTGCGCCGTGAGGACGGCGGCGAGATCGACCAGCGTTCTCGCGACGCTCGTGACCGGCAGGCCGTCGGGTTGGCGTACGACGTCATCGAGGAGATCGAGGGTGTGCCCTCGATGTACGCGTAACTTTGCGGTCGAGGCGCTCCGTCGCAGCGATGTCACATCGAGCTTGCCCGATGGGAGCGGGCTCATGTCCCAAGCCGCCGCGGCGGTGCGGTGGCTCAGGACGGCGGCATCGACGCCCCGCACGCCAGCACGGCAGCCCACATCTGGCCGCGCGCAGGCAGGCGCGGGTGGCCGACGGCGTAGACCTGGCGATGCACCCGATGCAGCCATCCGCGACGCACGCGCTTGTCGATCGCGCCGCGGCCCAGTCCCACCGCATGGAGCTGCGGAGTCGACACCACGCCGTGCTGGCGCTCGGCGAGCTCCGCCACCGCCCGATCGCCACGAGGGACGACAAACGCATCCCCACGATGCATTTCTCGGCGCACGACGAGAATCGTCCCGCCGCGGCGGCCCCGCACCCCTGCTCGATGACTGTCTTTCCGCGGTGCCGGCGCGAAGTGGACTCAGTTCGAGCGCCCCAGGTCGGCCTCGGCCGCGTCGGGGTCGGTGTGCGTGGAACCGTGGACGACGCGGCCGCCCTGCACCTGCCAGACGAACGCGATCTCGCTGTCGGCGATGAACGCGGGGCTGGATGACCGCGCGTAGACGCGCCCGCGCGCGAGCACCCGGTCGCCGGCGCCCTGGTACTCGTGGATCGTGACGCGGAACTCCGCCCAGGTCTTGGCGAGGTCGGCGAGATAGCGACGCAGGCCCCGGTGTCCGCGATAGGGCTCGCGCGTGGCCAGTTCGGTCGAGGCCGGCTCGAACACCACGTCGTCAGCCATGAGCTCGACCATGGCGTCGGCGTCGCGGCGCGCGAAGGCGTCGAAGAGCCGCTCGACGACGGCGATGTTCGGGTCGGCGGCCAGGTCAGCCGCGGCTGTGGACCTTGGGCGGGATCTCGCGTGCGCGCGCGGGGATGTCGGCCGAGGCGGGCCGCGACGCCCCGCCGGCGGCGGCAACGCCCGCCGTGCGCGCGCTCGAGCGAGCCTTGCCCCATGCGACGGCGGTGGCGGCGTAGCGCAGCAGCGCGGGCCAGGTGGACGCGTCGACGTTGCCGGTCTGCGGGAGCCCCCTGGCGGCCTGGAAGCGCATCACGGCGGCACGCGTGCTGGTGCCGAGGCCGCCGTCCACCTTGACCGGGAAGCCCGCGGACAGGAGGTGCTCCTGGGCCCACACGACGAGATCGCCGCGCGCGCCCTTGCGCAGCGTGGGATAGCCGAGCCGCGGCGCGGACGCGCGCGTCGTCAGCGGCGCGATGAGCGCGTTCCACCCGCGGGTGGTCGTCTCCTGCCAGTCCCACCAGTTCACCCCGGTCGCCCCGTAGGCGGTGGCGAGCGTCCGGAAGCGCGCGATCGACGAGGGCGCCGGGTTCTCGTAGAGCTGGCCGAGCGGATAGATGCGCCGGCCGAACAGGCGGTTGTAGAAGTAGGTGTGCGAGAAGACGGCGTCGACGCTCGTGCCGATCGCCTTCCAATACATCTGCGGCAGGTTGTACTGCGCGCCGTTCGGCCCGAGGAAGACCGAGTAGGGGAAGCTCAGGTGGTAGTCGACGTAGGGGAACGGCGCGACCCCGAGCGGGTAGCTCGAGCCGATTCGCGCGCGCAGGGCGCGAATGTAGCGGTCGGCCTGCGCGTAGCGGCCCTCGTACTCGGACTCGGCGTCGATGATCAGGCAGTCGGCGCCGCGCTGCACGGCGGTGGCGCCGAGCTTGGCCTCGGTCTCGGGTGAGCGGCCGTAGACGTACTGCCACCCGCACACCTTCAGCCCCTGCGCCTTCAGGGCGGACACGTAGGAGCGGCTGAACTGCGACCACATGTTGGTGCCGTCGGAGCTCTTGACGTAGACCGAGCGGATCCCGTAGCGCCTGGCCTTGGCGCCGATGGCCGCGGGGCTGCCGCCGCTGGAGCGGCCGGTCACCCAGATCCACATGCCCGTCCCGTCGAACGGGTTCGACGCGGTGCGCTTCGCCTTGGCCGCGCCGGCCGAGGGTGCGAGCAGGGCGAGCAGCAGGCAGGCGGCCAGCGCCATCGCCACGGCCACCGGCGCCTCCCTACGCCACGTCCTCGTCCATCGCACGTTCCGTTCCACGATCTTTGTCTCCTGCGCCTACGAGGTGAGCTGACGGGCTCGCGCTGATCGGGTTGCGCGTCGGCCGCAGCTGCGACCGATTGGCCCCCGGCCGCGCCGACTCCGACGCGACCATTGGTTCCCCCGCTCTGCCGGCGCACAGAGCGCCTGCAAACTCGGCGAATTTCGGTTGCGGGTAGTTGTAACAGACGGACGCGGCCAAGGTTGCGATTCTTCCCCACGCGGAAATTGCGGAATGGGCGGCGCGACCGGTCCGGCCGGCGAGCTACCTTGTGCTCATGGGCCGGACGGAGTCGCGCCCCAACCCACGCAGGTGCCCCGATTGTGGAGGCTGGGTCTGGGCCGTGGCCGGGCGTGTGTTCCCCGACGTCTGCCCGCGCTGCATGGCCGAGTTCCGCGGCGGCGTGGCGACGCCGATCCTCGACGGCGGCCGGCGCCGTTCACGGTGGCGGCGCTGGCTGGACAACCGGCGCAGCGGCGACGGGCCGCACCTGCGCCGCGCGGCCTAGCCGGCCCGCGTCGCCTCCTCCAGCAGGTAGACGACCGACGCGTAGGCCGCGCCCGTGGCCTGCTGCAGGCCGATCTCGCAGGTGCGGTTGCTGCACAGATGCGCGTCGTAGCGGCGGCCCTCAAGCTCGGCGGCCTCCTCGCGCGTGGCCGCGGCGGTGAGCTCCGGGTGCAGCAGGCCGCGGTCGCCGGCGAAGCCGCAGCAGCTCGCGGCGACGGGAACGCTCACCTCGTCGGCCAGGGCCCCGGCGAGCGCCTCGAGCTTCCCGGTCAGGCCCAGGTGGCGGGTCGAGCACGGTGGGTGCACGGTGGCCGCGCCGACGCGACGCGTCACCGTCAGGTTCGGGAGCAGCCGGTCGTGCGCCCACTCGATCGAGTCGAGGATCTCGAGCTCGCCGTGGCGGCGCGCGTTCTGCTCGCTCAGGTGGGGCGGGACGTCCTCCAGCAGGCCGAGCGTGCACGAGCTGGCGTCGATCACCACAGGGAGCGAGCCCTCGTCGGTCCAGCGCCACAGCGCCTCCACCACCGCGTTGGCCATGTGCGCGTTCCCCGCGCGGTAGCCCTTGCTGCTCCAGGGCGTCGCGCAGCAGCGTGCCGGCGACGTCCTCGGGGATCCACACCGGCAGGCCGGCGCGGCGCGACACCGCCACGAGCGCCTCGGGCAGTCCGAGCGCGCGCGGCGCGCCCTTGGCCGCGCCGAAGATGCGGTTGATGCAGGCGGGCAGGTACACGGCCGCGGCGCCCGCGCGCGTGGTGGCGGGCAGCGTCGCCGGCGCCGCGTCGGGCATGTTCGCCGGCCAGGTCGGGACGAGCTCGGCGCCGATGGCCGTGCGCAGCGCTCGGGCGACGGCGGCGGGCGCCCCCGGGCCCAGCCGATCGGCGACGGCGTTCCCCGCGCGTAGCCCGGTGCGGGCCCCGCGCTCAACCAGCGCCCAGCGCCGCGCGACCTCCAGCGCCGCCCGCTCGGCCCGCGCGCCGTGCTGGAGCTCGCGCAGTCCCTTCACGAACTTGCCCGTGTCGATCCCGACCGGGCAGGCGAGCTTGCAGGTCCCGTCCGCCGCGCAGGTCTCGATGCCGTCGTACTCGTACTCGCGCAAGAGCGCCTCCAGCACCGGCGAGCCGGCCGGCTGGCGCACCATCTCGCGCCGCAGGACGATCCGCTGACGCGGCGTGATCGTGAGGTCGCGGCTCGGGCAGACCGGCTCGCAGAAGCCGCACTCGACGCAGGTGTTCGCCTCCTCCTCGATCGCCGGCGTGCTCTTGAGGTCTGAGAGGTGGACGTCGGGGTCGCGGTTGAGCACGACGCCCGGCGAGAGCACGCCGTCGGGGTCCGCCAGCGCCTTGACCCGCCACATCAGCTCGGTCGCCTTCTCCCCCCACTCGCGGGCGACGAACGGCGCCATGTTGATGCCGGTCCCGTGCTCGGCCTTCAGCGAGCCGTCGTACTTGTCGACGACCAGGTCGACCAGGGCGGCCATGAACGCCTCGTAGCGGTCGCGCTCGGACGCCTGGGCGAGGTCGGGCGTGAGCATGAAATGGAGGTTCCCGGCCGAGGCGTGGCCGGCGACCCCGGGCAGGAAACCGTGCTCGGACAGCAGCGCCTGGAGGTCCTTGCCGGCCTCGGCGATGCGCGCCGGCGGCACGCACACGTCCTCGACGATGAGGGCCGAGCTCGGCGGCTTGAGCTTGCCCAGGAGCCCGTGCATGCCCTCGCGCACGCTCCAGTAGAGCTCGATGTCGTGCGGATCGCGGGTGAAGGCGGGTGGACGGATCAGCTCGTGGCCCTCGAGAACCTCGGCCGCGCGCGCCTCGGCGGCGTCGAGTCCGGCCTCGTCGTCGGCGCCGAACTCGACCAGCAGCGCGGCCGAATCGGGCGGCAGCTCCTTCCAGTACTCGGGCCGCCCCGGCACGGAGTGGGCGGAGGCGATCAGCGCGGGCGCGACCATCAGCTCGACCGCGCTCGCGCCGGCCGCGACGAGCGCCGGCACCGGGGCGGCCGTCTCGTCGACGCCCGGGAAGTGCAGCCACGACAGGGTCGTGCGCGGCGGGACCGGCACGGTCTCGAAGACCGCCTCGGCGATGAACGCGAGCGTGCCCTCCGAGCCGACCAGGAGGCGGCGGAAGATCTCGACCGGCTCGTCGGCGTCCAGGAATGCGCACAGCCGGTAGCCCGTCGTGTTCTTGATCTCGAACTTGTGCCGGATCCGCTCCGTCAGCTCCGTGTCCGCGCGGATCTCCTCGCGGATCTGCTCGAGCCCTCGCGCCAGCTCCGGCTCGCGGCGGGCGAATTCCTCGGCGGCCCCGGGCGCGCCGGTGTCGATCACCGTCCCCGACGGCAGCACGAACGTGAGCTCGCGCACCGTCGAGTAGCTGTCCTTCGTCGTCCCGCAGCGCATGCCGCCCGAGTTGTTGGCGATGACGCCGCCGACCGTGGCGATGTCCGTGCTCGCCGGATCCGGCCCGAGCCGCCGGTGCAGCGGGGCGAGCACGCGGTTGACGTGGCCGAGCACCGTGCCGGGGCGTACGCGAGCGCGCGCGCCGTCGTCCTCGACCGTGATGCCGCGCCAGTGGCGTCGCACGTCGACGAGGATGCCGTCGGTCTGGGACTGCCCGTTGAGGCTCGTGCCGGCGGCGCGGAACGTCAGCGGCGTGTTGCTCCGGTGGGCGTGCGTCAGCAGCTTCGCCACGTCGCCGCTGTCGCGGGCCATCACGACGGCCTGCGGGAAGCGGCGGTACGGGCTGGCGTCCGACGCGTAGCGGATGAGGTCGGTCGCCCGGCCGAGCACCTGCTCGGGGCCGACCAGCGCGGCGAGGTCCGCGCGCAGCGACTCGGGCGTGCCCCCGGCGAGGCGGTCGGGCGCGCGGTCCGCGGCGGGCTCCGGCGCCGCCGGGGCGATCGCCTGGACGTCGGGCTCGAGCAGGGGCACGGGTCGGGCGCTACGCCAGCGCCATGCCCGGTGCCACCCGGACCTCGACGAGCTCGGGGCCGATCGGAGGCGATCGCGTCCGCCAGCGCGTCGCGCAGCTCGCCGGCGCTGCTCTCGCGGGCGTTGACGCCGTAGCCGCTCGCCACGCCGGCGACGTCGAGGCGCGGCAGGTCGAGGCCGGGAGCGCCCTCGACGTCCTCCATCGACGCGAACCACTTCAGGATCGCGTACTCCTCGTTGCGCAGGACGAGGAACGTCACCGGCACGTCGTAGGCGACGGCGCTCCAGAACGTCGGGATCGCGTACTGCGCCGAGCCCTCGCCGAGCACGCACACGACCGGCCGGTCGGGCTGGGCGAGCTGCACGCCGACCGACGCCGACAGGCCGAAGCCCAACCCGCCGCCCGCGCCGAAGTAGTAGCTGCCCGGTCGGGAGAGCCGCAGCTGGTTGCGCAGCGCGAGGGTCGCCGACGGGGACTCCAGCACCACGATGCCGTCCTCGGGGAAGACCTCGCCGAGCGCGGCCACGGCCGTGGACGGGCTGATCGGGTCGGACTCCGGCGCCGGCTCGGGCGCCGGCCGCGGGTTGGGCGCATCGCGGCCGGATTCCGGAGCCTGCTCGAGCAGCGCGTTCAGCGTCAGCGCGACGTCGGCCACGATCGCGTCGCCCATCGGCGCGCGCGCGGCCTCGTCGGGGTCGTTGGTGATGGCGACCAACGACGTGCCCTCGGGCAGCAGCGGGCCCGGGATGTTGGGGTAGTAGCTGAACACCGACGAGCCGACGACGAGCACGAGGTCGTGGCCGGCGACGGTCTCGCTCAACGGCCCGATCGCCGGCGGCAGGATGCCGATGAAGTTGGGATGGCCCTCGGGGAATCCGATCCGTCCGCCGCCCGGGGCGGGGATCGCCCACACGGGCAGGCGCTGGCGCTCGGCGAGGGCGACCGCGGCGTCCCAGGCGCCGCTCGCGTCGACGTCCGGGCCCACCACGAGCAGTGGGTTGGCGGCCGCGTCGATCCGAGCCGCGAGGTCGCGCACGACGTCGGGCCCGGCGACGGCGCGGCCGGTGACGTTGCGCGCCGGTCTGGTGCGCGACGGCGCCCTCGTCGACCTCCGCGCCCCAGTCGTCCATCGGGATCGAGACGAACACGGGCCCCTGCGGGGGCAGCGACGCGAGGTGGATCGCGCGCGCGAGCGCATGCGGGACGTCCTCGGCGCGCGGCGGCTCGTAGCTCCACTTCACGAGCGGGTGGGGCATGCGCGCCGCGTCGCGGTTGGTCAGGTTGGCCTGGAGCGTCATCAGCGAGCGCGCCTGCTGGCCGGCGGTGATCAGCAGCGGCGACTTGTTCGCCTGCGCGTTGAAGATCGCGCCCATGGCGTTGCCCACGCCGGGGGCGGTGTGGAGGTTGACGACGGTCGGCTTCCCGCTCGCCTGCGCGTACCCGTCCGCCATCCCGACGACGACCGCCTCCTGGAGCCCGAGCACGTAGGTGAAGTCGTCGGGGAACTGCGCGAGCATCGGCAGCTCGGTCGAGCCGGGGTTGCCGAACATGGTCGTCATCCCCCGCCGGCGCAGGAGGTCGAAGGTGGCGTCGCGGACGGTCGTCATGTGCGCCCCGGCACCCTATGCGTCGGGCGGCGGGTCGGCAAGCACGATGCGGGCTCGAGCGAGCAGTGGGTCTACGCTGAGGGCATGCGCGACCGGTTGCGGATGGCCCGCGAGAACTTCGCCGCCCTGAACCGGGGCGACGTGGAGACCGTGGTCGCGGCGTTCGCGAGCGATGCCGAGTGGTGGCCGTTGCGGTCCTCGACCGAGGGGCCGTATCGCGGCCACGACGGCATCCGCGCGTGGTTCGCGGACACCGATGAGATGTTCGAGCACCTCCGGGCCGACCTCGAGGAGGCCTACGAGCATGACGATGTCGTGCTCGCCTTCGGCCGACTCGAGACCAAGGGGCGCGAGAGCGGCGCGACCATCGAGTTCGAGATCGCCTGGGTGTTCCGGTTCGTCGACGACGAGGTGGTGTGGGCCAGGGCGTACGCGGACCGCGACGAGGCGATAGCCGAGTGCGGCTGGCGGCCGCCTCGCTAGCGGCCGGGCGGCCCACGGCCGAGGCCTCACGTCTCCCGCGGCGACCACTGGAACGCGCGCGCGGCGATCACGAGGCCGCCCGCGCCCCACGCAGCGATCACGAGGAGGTCGGTGGCGGAGACCCCCGGGCCGCCGGTGCGGATGAACGTGTCCAGCAGCGCTTGCGAGAGATGGCGGATCGGGAAGACGCTGGCCACCGCGCGCAGGAACTGCGGAATCTGGCTCTCCGGGACGAACACGCCCGAGATGAAGTAGAGCGGCAGCACGATGATGTTGGTCACCGGCGCCGCGGCGTCTGCCGCGCCGATCAGCGTGGAGATCGCGTACGCCAGGCAGCAGAACGTGGCCGCACCGACGATCACGGTGAGGACCAGACCCGGCATCGTCGATTGCGGGACGCGCACGCCGTAGGCGATGTGGCCGATCGCCAGCAGCAGTGCCGACATCACGACGGCCACGACCACGCCGACAGCGGACCGGCTGGCGATGACCACGCTCGCCGGCAGCGGCGTGCCGCGCACGCGCTTGAGCTCCCCGCCCTCGCGTTGAGTGACGACCGCGATCGCGAGGTTCACGAACGCGGCCGAGATGATTCCCAACGTCATGATGGCCGGCACGTAGTAGGTCGTGAGCTTCACCGCCCGGCCGTCGATGATCGTGCTTCCCTTGAAGATCGCAGCGAAGATCACCAGGAAGACGATCGGAAGCAGCACGGTGAAATACCGCGATTGGGGGTTGCGCCAAAACCGCTTGAGATCGACGCGGAACTGATGCGCCAGCAGCGACAACCCGGTCACGGCGTCGGCTCCTGGCCCTCGGTCAGGCGGAGATAGACGTCCTCCAGCGTCGGCCGGCCGACGGTGAGGTCGCCGAGGTCGTGACCGTGCTCGAGCGCCCAGCCGGCCAGCACGTGCAGCGTTCGTGCCGGGTGCACGTCCGCCAGGTGGATGTGTCCGTCTCGCAGCTGCGCGCGCGCTGCGAGCTCGGCCGGCAACTGCGCGAGCTCAACCCCGGCGGGAAGCCCGAACGAGATGTCGCTCGCGGCCTTGTCGCGGCCGCCGAGGGTGTCGGGCGTGCCCTCCGCGACGATCCGCCCGGCCGCGATCACCGCGACGCGGTCGGCCAGCGCCTGTGCCTCGTCCATGTAGTGGGTGGTGAGGAAGATCGTCTTGCCGAGGTCGCGCAGGTTCCCGATCACCTCCCAGGCGTGATGCCGCGCCGACGGATCGAATCCGGTGGTCGGCTCGTCCAGGAAGACGAGCTCCGGATCGCCGATCAGAGCGAGGGCGACGTCCAGTCGCCGCTGCTGACCGCCGGAGAGCGCCTTCGTGCGGGCGTCGGGCGCCTCGGTCAGGCCTACCAGCTCGATCGTCGCCTCCACCGGCCGCGGGTGCGGGTAGTAGCCGGCATACAGGGAGAGCAGCTCACGGACCGTGAGCTCGGCGGGCATCGTGCAGCTCTGGAGGACCAGGCCGATGCGGGAGCGCCATCCGCGGTCCGCGGCCGCGGGGTCCTCACCCAGCACATTGACCTCCCCCGCGTTGCGCGCGCGGTACCCCTCGAGGATCTCCACCGTGGTCGTCTTGCCCGCCCCGTTGGGACCAAGGAACGCGACGATCTCCCCTTCGCGCACCTCCAGATCGATCCCGGCGACCACCTCGTGATCCGCGTAGGACTTGCGCAACCCGCGCACCTGAATGACCGGGCCGCTCATGATTCCAGCGTCAGCGCCCGTGAACAGCGCGCCATCCGGATCTCGTCTGGTCCGTGCTCCGTAGGTTCCCCCGGTGACGACCGCCTGCTAGTCGCCGCCGTCGCCGGGTGGCGAACCTGCCGGCGGGCTGCCCGCCACCGCGGCTTCGAAGGCCTTCGCGGCCTTGGGCGTGAGGTGCCGCCGAACGAGCTCGCCGCCGTGGCCCTCGAAGGCCTCGACCATGGCGTCGACGTGCTCAGGGGTTGCGAGAAGGACGATGGCGGACGAGCCCTCCGGCACGTCGGCGCGGATCTCGTCGAAGAACGTGCCGTGCAGCTCGGGGATGTGGCTCGCCTCGGCGAGCCCTCCGACGGCGCCGCCGCCGACGAGGCCGGCGGCGAATCCCGGCGGCCCGAACAACGCGCCCACGATCGCACCGGTCAGCGCACCCTCGGCCGTGCGCTTCCCGATCACGTCGGCCTCGTCGTCGATGTCGACGTAGCGCCCGGCGAAGGTGCCGCGGACGACGATCCGATCGCGCCGATGGTGCTCCACGAACGCGATCTCGTGAACCCACGGCGCGTCGCCGATCTCCTCGAGCACGTCCGCATAGGCGTGCTCGGCACCTTCGATCCGGGGAAAGACCAGCAGCGCGAGGTCGAGGCTCACGGCAGAGCATCCTACGGGAGCGCGCCGCGGGTAGCGCGACGGTCCGACCCGCCCTCTACGGTCCACCGATGCGCCTCATCGTCGCCCGCTGCGAGGTCGTCTACACCGGCCGGCTGAACGCGCGTCTGCCCGAGGCGCTACGGCTGTTGATGATCAAGTCCGACGGGTCGGTGATGGTCCACGCCGACCACGGCGGCTACAAGCCGAGCAACTGGATGACGCCCCCGGCGGTGATCGAGCAGGAGGGCGATCCGCTCGAGCGGATCGTCGTGCGCAAGCACGCCGGCGCGAGCGAGGATCGGCTCGAGATCCGGATCGAGGAGGTGCTGTCGGACGTCGAGCACGACATGGGCGAGGCGGCGGCGCTGGAGAAGGACGGCGTCGAGGCCGACCTCCAGGAGGCGCTGGCGGACGCGCCCGAGTGGTGCGGCGAGGGCTTCCGGCTCGTGCGCCGGGAGTGGCCGACCGACATCGGGCCGGTGGACCTGATGTGCCGTCGCGACAAGGACGATGGCTGGGTCGCGGTCGAGATCAAGCGCGTGGGGACGATCGACGCGGTCGAGCAGCTCTCCCGCTATCTGGGGCGCATCCGCCGAGACCCGGCCATGGCGGACTGCCACGGCGTGCTCGCGGCGCAGGCGATCAAGCCGCAGGCGCGCACGCTCGCCGAGGCCCGCGGAATTGAATGCGTCGAAGTTGACCTATCTGTCGTGCGCGGGGAGCGCGAGCCCGATTTGACGCTGTTCGCATGAGCGGGCGCCAATTCACCCGGTCGCTGTTCGGCTAACGCGCGGCGCCCGGCGGCGTTGGCCCGGCCCCGACCGAGGACGCCACCAGGGGCGCCGAGGCGCCGCGGGAAACCCGCGGTACCTGGGGTCGGGTGTACTAGTCTGCCGCGCGTGAACGACGAGCCCGCCGTCCTGACCGAGCGCCGCGACGGCGTCCTGCTGATCACGCTCAACCGGCCCGACGCCCGCAACGCGGTCAACGCCGCGGTGGCGGAGGGCGTCGCCGCCGCGCTGGACGACCTCGACGGCGATGACGCGCTCGGCGTCGGCGTGCTGACGGGCGCCGGAAAGGGGTTCTCGTCCGGCATGGACCTGAAGGCCTTCGTCGCCGGCGAGCGCCCCTACGCCGAGGACCGCGGGTTCGCGGGCATCACCCAGCGCGCGGCGGACAAGCCGCTGATCGCGGCGATCGAGGGCTTCGCGGTGGCGGGCGGCTTCGAGATCGCCCTGTCCTGCGACCTCATCGTGGCCGCCCGCGGCGCCCGGCTGGGCATCCCCGAGGTCAAGCGCAGCCTGGTCGCCGCCGGCGGGGCGCTGATCCGCCTCCCCCGCCGGATCCCGTACCACCTCGCGATGGAGCTCGCGCTCACGGGCGACCCGATCGAGGCCGAGCGCGCCTACGAGCTGGGCATCGTCAACCGGCTGGCCGACCCCGGCGGGGCGGTCGACGCGGCGCTCGAGCTGGCCGGCGAGGTCGCGCGCAACGGGCCGCTCGCGCTGAAGGCCTCCAAGCACATCGTCCAGCGCGCGGGCGACTGGACCGAGGCCGAGGCGTGGGACAGGCAGGGCGAGATCGCGGGCCCGGTGCTGGTCTCCGAGGACGCCCGGGAGGGCGCGATCGCGTTCGCCGAGAAGCGCGATCCAATCTGGAGAGGCCGCTAGTAGACGCGTCCGGAAGTATCGGCCGGAACTTCGGTGAAGGAGTTGGAGGGTGGTGGGCGAAGTTATGTGTCGATGGCGCGTCCACCTCGTCACCGGATAGAGCTCAGTGGGGATGAGCGGCGCGTGCTCGAGCGGACCGCGAGGGCGGAGAAGCTGCCGTTTCAGGACGTGCTGCGGGCGCGGATCGTGTTGTATGCGGCCGAGGGTCTACGCGACACTGAGATTGCCGCTCGCCTGGATACCTCGCCGGGCCTGGTCGGGCGTTGGCGACGAAGATTCGCCGAGCAGCGTCTTGAGGGATTGAAGGACAGGCCGCGCGCGGGTCGCCCGCGCCGTTTTCCCCCCGGAGCAGGTTGCCGAGGTCAAGGCGATCGCCTGCGAGCTGCCGGCCACGCACGGGCTCCCGCTCGGGCGCTTCTCGCGCACTGAGCTGCACCGACTCATCGTCGAGCGCGGCGTGACCGACGCGTCGGCGTCGACGATCTGGCGCTGGTTGCACGACGACGCGATCAAGCCCTGGCAGACAAGGTCGTGGATCTTCCCGCGCGACCCTGACTTCGCCTGCAAGGCCGGCCGCGCCTTAGATCTCTATGAGCGGCGCTTAGAGGGCAAGCGCCTGCGTCCCGACGAGTACGTCATCTGCGCCGACGAGAAGTCCCAGCTGCAGGCGCTCGGGCGCAAGCACGCGACCGTCCCCGTCGCGTCGGGTCGCCCGGCGCTGGTCGAGTTCGAATATGAGCGGGGCGGCACGCTGGCCTACCTGGCCGCCTGGGACGTCCACCACGCCAACCTGTTCGACCGCGTCGAAGCCAAGACCGGGATCGACCCGTTCGGCCGCCTCGTCGAGCAGGTCATGACCAGCGAACCCTATGCCTCGGCACGCCGGGTCTACTGGATCGTCGATAACGGTTCATCGCACGCCGGCAAGACCTCGATCCGCCGCATGCAAGAGGCGCACGAGAACGCGACGCTGATCCACCTGCCGATCCACGCCTCCTGGCTCAACCAGATCGAGCTCTACTTCTCGATCCTCCAGCGCAAAGCGCTGACCCCCAACGACTTCGCCTCGCTCGAACACCTCCGCGAGCGGCTGCTTGCCTTCGGCGAGCGCTACCGCCAAGTCGCCCGGCCGTTCAAATGGACCTTCACCCGCCACGACCTCGACCGCGTCCTCGCCCGCATCGCCCGCCGCGAACCCCACCTCCAGCTCGCCGCCTAACGATCAGAACTTACGGACGCGTCTACTAGCTACTGCCGATACTTATGTTCGCCGAGCGCAATCGCGCTACGGTGCATGTGCCAGATCGCTCGGCGGTTCTTCCCTTCTTCCTTCGTGCGAGTCGTTTTCCGAGGGGCAGGAAGGAACCGTGCCGGGTCCGCCCGGCAGCCAATGTCAAGTGATCTGATGGAGCAGCGGCTCGCCGAGGCACGGTACGCACGCGAGCGCTACGACCTCTACAAGGCCCGCGTGTACGGCGGGAGCCGCCCGACCAGCCTCGCGCGCCTGCGCGAGCTCGAACGCGTCTGCGAGCAGTCCGAGGCCCGCCTGCGCCACGCCCAGGCCGGCGCCGACGAGGTGCGCGCATGAGCGCCGCGCGCCGTCGCGTGGGCGCCTTCGCGCACGAGCACCGCGGAGCCCTGACCGTGATCGGCTCCCTCGCCGCGATCGCGGCGCTCGCGTTCGTCATCGCCGGACGCTGGGACCAGTTCGCATTCGCGCTCGCGGGCGCGCCCCTGGGCATCCTCGCCCTCGCCGCCGGCATGCAGGTCGCCTCGCTGCTGACGCGCAGCGAGAGCTGGCACGTGTGCGTGCGCGCCGCCGGCGGCACCGTCAGCCGCCGCCGCGTCTACCGCGCCGCCAGCGTCGGCTACGCCGGCAACATCGTCAACGGCCAGCTCGGGTTCGCGATGCGCATCGCGGCGCTGCGCCGCAACGCGCCCACCGAGTGTCCGAAGACCCTGGCGCTCGCCACCACCGAGGTCCCGATCCTGATCGTCGAGGGCAGCCTCGCCGCGCTCTTCTCGTTCACGCTGGTCGCGCCGCTCGGCTGGCCCTGGTGGGTCCCGGTCGTTGCGTTCGCGACGATGTTCGCCGTGCTCGTCGGCGTGCGCTCGGTGGCGCGCCACCGTCTGCGCGGCTGGTGGTCGGGGCTGGCCGTCATGCGCGAAACGGGCCCGCGCACGAAGGTCATCGCCCTGGTGACGGTCGGCATCTGCTTCCAGATCGCCCGCAACTGGCTGCTGCTCCGGGCGGTCGGCGTGGACGCATCGATCTTCGACGCCACCGCTGTGATCATCGCCGTGGCCTTCCTCGGGACGCTGCCGCTCGGCCCCAGCACCGGGGCGGGCGGAATGGTGCTGATCCTCGGCGCCGGCGGCGTCGCGGCCGTTGCCGCCGCCGGAGTGCTGCTGACGGCGACCGGCGCGGTCGGTGCACTCGCGTACGCCGCCTGGGCGTTGGGCGACCGGGTCTGGATCGCCCGTGACCGCATCCGGAGCCGCATCCTGGATCGCCGCCGCACGCGCTCGGCGCATGCCGCCGTCCGAGGCATGCCGGCCCACCTCGGCGCGATTCCGGCGGTTCACCGCCGCCTGATCGAGCGCGCCTACTTCGGCGGGCTCACGCACATCCAGCTCGCGCGGCTGCTCCCCTCGCCGGCCTGAGCCGGCGCCGCGCTACTCGCCCCACGCCGTCACGACGAGCGACCGCGGGCCCCCGCGATCGCGGTGCTCGCACAGGTAGATCCCCTGCCAGGTGCCGAGCGCGAGCCGGCCTTCGGCCACCGGGATCGTCAGCGAGGGCCCGAGCAGCGACGCCTTCAGATGCGCCGGCATGTCGTCGTTGCCCTCGAGGGTGTGCGTCCAGTACGGCGCACCCTCGGGCACGGCCTCGTTGAACCACGACTCGAAGTCGCGGCGCACGTCGGGCGAGGCGTTCTCGTTCAGGGTCAACGAGGCGGACGTGTGGCGGATGAACACGTTCGCCATGCCCACGCGCAGCTCGCGGAGCTCGGGCACCGCCTCGACGATCTCTCCGGTGACGAGGTGGAAGCCCCGCGGCCGGGCCTGGAGGATGACCGCGCGCTGGACCCACATGACAGGAACGCTAGTGCCCCGGGGTCACGCGGAACAGCGCGACGCCGTGGCTCGCCACGCGCGCACGGATCGCACGGCCGATCACCCGAGTGCGGCCCGTCCATAGCTCGCGCGCACGGTAGCGGGGCGCCCGCGGCAAACCGGCGCGGCGCAGCTGGACCCCGATCGGCTGCTCGCGCCCACTCCGGTTGAAGAACAGCACCGCCCGGTCACCGCCCGCGAGGCGCCGCACCCAGACCTCGCGCCCGCCGCTCGCCGCCACCCGCGTGCCCTGCACGCCCGCCGGGTCCTGATCGATCGCGATCACCTCGGCGTTGGTCAGGATGTCGCGGGTGGCGTCCGGCATCGTCCGCACGTCGTTGCCCGCCACGAGCGGAGAGGCGAGGATGCTCCACAGGCTGAAGGCGGAGCGCATCTCGCGGGGGCGCATCCGAGCCGCCCCGACGGGGACCATGTCGAGGTCGTTCCAGGCCCCCGGCCCGGCGTAGCGGGCGAGGCCGGCATCGATGTCCACGGCCGCGAGCGTGGCCTGCCACGGGTGGGCCGGCGGCTTGTCCCAGTCCAGGTCGCCCGAGACCCGCCAAAGGTTCGCGACCCAGCGGCCCCACGCCCAGGGCGCGTAGTGGCCCCAGTTGCTGACGCTGAAGACGATCGGCCGACCGGTCGCCTTCAGCGTGCGGCTGATATGGGCGTACGTGCGGCGGGCCGACTGCCCGCCCGTGAAGCACCAGTCGACCTTCAGGTAGTCGACCCCCCATGCCGCCACGGTCCGCACGTCCTGGGTCACGTGGCCCGCACTGCCGGTGAAGTAGGCACACGTGTGCGTGCCCGCGTCGAGATACACGCCGAGCTTCAGATTCCGGGCGTGCACGTAGTCGGCCAGGGCGGCGATGCCGTGGGGAAAGCGTTCGTGTTGTGCGCGCAGCCCGCCCCTCGCGTCACGGCTGCGGGCCATCCAGCAGTCGTCGAGGATCACGTAGCGATACCCGGCGTCCGCCATGCCGCTCGCCACGAGCGCGTCCGCGGTCTCCCGCACGACCCGCTCGTCGACCCGGCAGCCCAGCGAGTAGAACGCGTTCCACCCCATCGGCGGCGTACGCGCGAGGCCGTTCTCGAGCGCGCGGGACGGAGTCGCGCCGATGGCCAGCGCGAGCACCACCGCGAGCGCGATGACCCCAAGCCGACCCACTCGGGGCGAGCCTATAGCGTTCGCGCCCCCGTGGCCCAGAGCATTCGCGACGTCTTCCAGGAGCGCATGGCCGGCACGCTGCCGGGCTGGTTCGGGCTCGAGCTCCAGCGCGTCGAGCACGGCCTGGTCGCCGCCCGCCTGGAGATCGCCCCGGAGCACCTCGCGCCGAACGGCTACCTCCACGCGGGCACGGTGGTCACGCTCGCCGACTCCTGCTGCGGGATGGGCTGCATGGCGTCGCTGCCGGACGACCTCGGCGGGTTCACGACCGTCGAGCTCAAGACGAACTTCCTGCGCACGGCCAGGGCCGGCGGCCTCGGCTGCCGCGCCACGCTCGCCCACGCGGGGCGCACGACGCAGGTGTGGGACGCAGCCGTCGACCGCGAGGAGGACGGCAGGCCGCTGGCGCTGTTCCGCTGCACGCAGTACCTGCTCGCGGACGGGCGCGGGCGACAGGAGCGGGCGTGATGAGCGCGCCCGACGCCCCGCCGCCGCAGCACCACGGCGACTGGCAGTACGGCATCTACCTCCGCGGGCTTGCGGGCGAGACGCCCGAGCATCCGACGGCGCTCGACGAGCTCGAGCGCCGCGCCGCGGAGGCGCTCGAGCCGCAGCCGCGCGGCTACGTCTGGGGCGGCGCCGGCACCGGCGACACGATGCGCGCAAACCTCGACGCGTTCCGCCGGCGGCGGCTGGTGCCGCGCATGCTCCGCGACATCTCGCGCCGGTCGCTGCAGACCACCGTGCTCGGGACCGAGCTCCCCGCCCCGGTCCTGCTCGCGCCGATCGGGGTGCAGACGATCGTCCATCCCGACGGCGAGCTCGCCTCGGCGCGGGGCGCCGCGGAGCTCGGACTGCCGGTCGTCGCCAGCACGGCGGCCGACCGCTCGCTCGAGCAGATCGCCGAGGCCGGCGGCGACGCGCCCCGGTGGTTCCAGCTCTACTGGCCCAAGGACGACGCGATCACCGCGAGCCTCGTGCGGCGGGCCGAGGCCGCCGGCTACGCGGCGATCGTGGTCACGCTCGACACGATCGAGCTCGCGTGGCGCCCGGCCGACCTCGGCCACGGCTATCTCCCGTTCCTGGAGGGAACGGGCATCGCCCAGTTCACGTCGGATCCGGCGTTCCGCGCCGCACTGGAGAAGCCGCCCGAGGACGACCTGCCCGCGGCCGTCGGCCACTGGGCGCAGGTCATCAACCGGGTCGTGACCTGGGACGACCTCGCCGAGCTGCGGTCGCTGACGTCGCTGCCGATCGTCCTCAAGGGCATCCTGCACCCCGACGACGCCCGCAAGGCCCAGCGGCGCGGCATCGACGGCGTGATCGTGTCCAACCACGGCGGCCGCCAGGTCGACGGCGCGATCGCCGCGCTCGACGCGCTGCCCGGAGTGGCGGACGCGGTCGGCGACGACATGGCGGTGCTGTTCGACAGCGGCATCCGCTCCGGCGCCGACGTCGTCAAGGCGCTCGCGCTCGGCGCCGACGTCGTGCTGCTCGGGCGGCCCTACCTCTGGGGCATGGCGCTCGACGGCGCGGCCGGCGTCGAGACGGTGCTGCGGATGCTGCTGGCCGAGCTCGACTTGACCCTGGCGCTGTGCGGGTACGCGCGCCCGGCCGAGGTCTCGCGCGACGCGCTGGCGCGGGCGCCGGGCTAGCCCTGCGCGAGCGGCCGCCGGCGCGCGACCGGCCGGACCCTGGCCAGCCGGCCGACGATGCGGGCGACCGCGAAGCCGACCGCGAGGTAGACGACCACCGCGATGCCCCAGTTGACGGCGAGCGTGGCCTTGGCGCCATCGAGCTTGAACATGGCGTCGAACGGCTCGGCCAGAGCCTTCCCGGCATCGTGCACGCCGGAGACGATCGTGTTGTGATCGTTCGCCCCGAGCACCTTGAAGGCGATCGCGAGCGCGATGACCAGCGCGAGCAGGATCACGGTCAGCCGGATCAGCCGCGCAAGCCCCGTGCCAAAGGCGGCAACCACGCCGGCGCCGCGGTCGGCCAGCGTCCACCGCTCGGCCTCACGCGGCGGCTGCACCGTCGTCTGCTCCACGGTTGGATCCACGTGCTCCCCACCCTCGGGAGACGTCTTGGCCCTGCGGAACTTCAGGACGTTCCCCGCCATATGGGGGACCGCGTACCCATATCGCGACGCTTCCAACCCCGCCCCGCGCCCAGAGGGCCTCGGGCGGTCCCGACCGGGAGGCTAAAGCTCCCAGGAACGGCAGCGCCACAGAGCAGAAGAGGAATCACCCCGGCCTCCCGGGCGGGACCGCCCGAGGCCCCCACCCCGGCCTCCCGGGCGGGACCGCCCGAGGCCCCACCCCGGCCGCGGAGCAACAGAGCTACCGCTGCCCAGGCTTCTTCTTCGGGTACATCGAGACCGGAATCGCAGGATTCAAGGCAGTCGAGACGATCCGGTTCTGCTCGCCCACGTGCGCGGCCGGGTAGCCCTCGCCCGGCGAGGCGCGCTCGGGCCGTCCGATGTACCCGAAGGCCAGGTGCTCGGGCAGCACCTGCATCAGCCGCGGCGACATGAAGGCACGGGCGCCCATGTTGCGCGGCTCCTCCTGCACCCACACGACCTCGCGCAGGTTCGGGTAGGACTGGACGAGCTCGAGGATCTGGCCCTCCGGGAACGGGTAGAGCAGCTCGATGCGGCCGACCGCGACGGTCTCGTTGGCCGGCCTGCTCTGGTGCCCGACGAGGTCGTAGTAGATCTTGCCGGTGCAGAAGATCAGCCGCGTGACCTTGTCGGCGTCCACCCGCGGCTCGCCGAGCACCGGGTAGAACTGCGTGTCGGACAGGTGCTGGATGCGGTTCGTCGCCTGCGGCAGGCGCAGCAGGCTCTTCGGCGTCATGACCACCAGCGGACGCTGTTTCTGGATCCGCCCCTGCCGCCGGATGAGGTGGAAGTACTGCGCGGGCGTGGTCAGGTTGGCGACGCGGATGTTGCCCTCGGCGGCGAGCTGCAGGAAGCGCTCGAGCCGCGCCGAGGAATGCTCCGGCCCCGAGCCCTCGTAGCCGTGGGGCAGCAGCAGGGTCAGCCTGGTCGTCTGCCCCCACTTGGCCAGCCCCGACACGATGAACTGGTCGATGATCACCTGCGCGGAGTTCACGAAGTCGCCGAACTGGGCCTCCCACAGCACGAGCGTCTCCGGCGCCTCCTGGCTGTAGCCGTACTCGAAGCCCAGGCACGCCATCTCCGACAGCGGCGAGTTGTGCAGCTCCATCGGCGCCAGCGCACCCGGCAGGCTCTGGATCGGGGAGAAGGCCTGGCCCGTCTTGGCGTCGTGCAGGACCATGTGGCGCTGGGAGAACGTCCCGCGCTCGGTGTCCTGGCCGGTGAGGCGGATCGGCGTGCCCTCCGTGAGCAGCGTCGCGAACGCCAGCGCCTCGGCGTGCGCCCAGTCGATGCCGCCGTCCGCGCCCAGCGCCTCGCGGCGCCGCTCGAGCTGCTTGATCAGCTTCGGGTTGACGGTGAAGCCGTCGGGCACGCGCAGCAGCTCCTCGTTGAGCGACAGCAGGCGGTCGGCCGACACCGCCGTCTTGACGGTCGGCGAGGGGGTTCGATCCAGCTCGTATTGGCCCGTCTGCTGCTCGACGTGCTCGGCCTCGGCGATATGCGCCTTCAGCGCCTGGTGCTCGCGCGTCAGACGGGCGTTGACCTCGTCGTCGAGCGCCTGCACCTCGGCCTTCTCCACCACGCCCGCCTCGACGAGCTGCTTGGCATAGATCTCGCGCACGCGCTCGTGCTTGCGGATGCGCTGGTACATCTCGGGCTGGGTGTAGGCGGGCTCGTCGGCCTCGTTGTGGCCGTAGCGCCGGTAGCCGATGAGGTCGATCAGCACGTCGTGGCCGAACTCCTCGCGGAAAGCGAAGGACAGACGGACCGCGGCGACGCAGGCCGCCACGTCGTCTGCGTTGACGTGGATGATCGGGACGTCGTAGCCCTTGGCGGCATCCGACGCCCACTGGGTCGAGCGGCCCTCGTCGATGTCGGTGGTGAACCCGACCTGGTTGTTCTGGATCAGGTGGATGCTGCCGCCGACCTTGTAGCCGTCGAGCGCCTGCAGGTTGAGCGTCTCGGCCACCACGCCCTGACCCGGGAAGGCGGCGTCGCCGTGCAGGATGATCGGGATCGCGGCGTTGGTGTCGCGGTGCGCGTGCGGCCCCTGGCGGCTCGTCTGCGCCGCGCGGCAGGCGCCCTCGACGACCGGCGAGACGTACTCGAGGTGGCTCGGGTTCGACTCCAGCACGACCTTGATCGAGTCCCCGCTCGGCAGCTGGTAGGAGCCCTCGGCGCCGTGGTGGTACTTGACGTCGCCGGTCCCGCCCTGCGGGATCGTCGTCACGGCCTCGAGCGTGGCGGCGCCCTCGAACTCCGCGAAGATCGTGTCGTAGGGCCGGCCGAGGTTGTGCGCGAGCACGTTCAGCCGCCCGCGGTGGGCCATGCCGATGACGACCTCCCGCGCGCCCTGGCCGGCGGCGAGCTGGATCAGCTCGTCGATCATCGGGACGGTCATGTCGAGCCCCTCGATCGAGAACTGCTTCTGGCCGAGGTAGGCCTTGTGCATGAAGCGCTCGAGCGCGTCGACCTCCGTCAGCCGCTTGAGCAGCGCCTTCTGCTCCTCCGCGGTCAGGGGCTTGCGGAACTCACCGGATTCGATCTTCCCGCGCAGCCACACACGCTGCCTGTGGGAGGAGATGTGCTCGATCTCGTAGGCGATCGGGCCGCAGTAGGTCTCGCGCAGGTGCGGCAGCGCGTCGGCCAGCGTAGCCCCGGGCACGTACATGCGCAGGATGTGCGCCGGGATCTTCGCCATCAGCTCGGGGGTCAGCTGGAGCGGCTCGGGGTCCAGCGCCGGATCGCCCTCGGGGCTGGCCCCGAGCGGGTCGAGGCGCGCCGCGAGGTGCCCGTGCGTGCGATGGGCCTTGAGCAGCGACGTCGCGGCCTGCACCGCCTGCAGCATCTCCTCGTCCGGAGGCGCCGCGGCGACGGGCGGCGCGGCCTCCCGGGCGGCCGCGGCCGCGCCAGCCGGGGCGGGCGGCGGCGGCGGCGGCCCGAGCGCCACGCCGAGGTCGCGGAACACACGCTCGTAGAAGCCGTCCTCCCCCTCCAGCAACGCCTCGACGCGCTGGAGGAAGCGCCCGGACTCGGCGCCCTGGATGATGCGGTGGTCGTAGGTCGACGTCATGGTCATGACCTTCTCGGCGCCGATCATGTCGCCGACGTTGCCGAGCCCGACCGGGTAGGCGATCGAGCCGGTGGCGACGATCGTCCCCTGGCCGGTCATCAGCCTGGGGACCGACGCGACCGTCCCGATCCCGCCCGGGTTCGTCAGGGACAAGTTTGCCCCGGCCAGGTCGTCCGCCGTCAGCTTGTTGTCGCGCGCACGCGCGATGAGATCGTTGAACGCCGCCAGGAAGTCGGTGAAGGACAGCCGGCCGGCGTCGCGGATCACCGGGACCATCAGCGTACGGCTGCCGTCCTTCTTCTCCACGTCGACGGCGATGCCGAGGTTGACCTGGCCGTCGTCGATGCGGTTCGGCTTGCCGTCCAGTGCGGCGAAATGGTGGGCCATCACCGGCATGTCCTCGGTCGCGGCGATCGCGATCGCGTAGGCGATCAGGTGCGTGAAGGAGACCTTCTTCTCGGCGGCCTTGAGCTCCTTGCGCCGCGCGTCCAGGACGCTCACCGTGATCGTGCGGAACGAGGTCGCGGTCGGGATCGAGCGGCTCTCGTCCATGTAGCGGGCGAGCATCGCCGCGGCGCCCTTGAGTGGCTGGGCTCCGGCGGCCGGCGCGGCGGTCGCCGGCGGGGTCGCCGTGGCGGCGCCGTTGCCGGCGGCGGCCAGCACATCGGCCTTCGTGACGCGACCGCCGGGACCCGAGCCCTCGACGCCGCCGAGGTCCACGCCCTCGGCGGCGGCGGCGCGACGAGCGACCGGCGAGACGCGGGCGCCGTCCGGAACCTCCGCGGCCGGCGGGGCGGACGTGGGGGCGCCGTCGCCCGCGGGCGCGGGCGGTGCCGCTTCGCGTGCCGGGGCCCCCGCCGCCGCCCCCTCGCCGACGGTCATGCGCGCGAGCACCTGGCCGGGGTGCACGGTCTCGCCCTCGGCCGCGAGGATCTCTGTCAGCGTCCCGTTCGCGGGCGCCGGCAGCTCCATGTCGACCTTGTCGGTCGAGATCTCGACGATCGTCTCGTCGGCCTGCACCGCCTCGCCGGGCTGCTTGGCCCACTCCAGGATCGTGCCCTCGGTGACCGACTCGCCGGCGGGCGGGGCGACGATGTCGATCGTCTGCGCGTCTGCGGGCGCCGCCGCGGCCACCGGCGCGTCGGCCTGCGCGCCCGAGCCGTTGCCCTGGGCGTCCACCTGGTCGGCCTCCGCATCGGCGGCGGCCTCGGCGGCAGGCGTGCCGGCGACCGGGTCGCCCTCGTCCGAGACGGCCGCCTCGGCGGTGGTGGGCACCGCGCCGTTCGTCGTGATCTCGGCGAGGACCGCGCCGACCGCGACCGTGTCGCCCTCGGCGGCGTGGATCTTCGTGATCGTGCCCGCCGCCGGCGCCGGGACCTCGGCGTCCACCTTGTCGGTCGAGATCTCGACGATCGTCTCGTCGGTGTCGACGGCGTCACCCTCCTGCTTGAGCCACTCCAGCACCGTGCCTTCCGTAACGGAATCGCCCATCTGGGGCATGGTGACCTGGACCGTCGTGTTGACCGCCATCGACCAAGGACTCTAGCGAGGCCGTCGCGCCTGCGCGGGAGGCCGGTTTCACACCTGTGAACGGCCTCGGGGCTGGGAATTCGGTCCCCAAGTCGCGACCGTCCGCCGGTGGCGGCGGCGGCCCTCGACGACGAACCCGATGCTGCCTGCATATGGGCCAACGCTGCCGACCACGGCCACCACCACGGCAAGCCAGAACGGGATCACGCGCCGGCGCACCGCCACGATCGACAGGAGCGACAGCACGATCCACAGGCAGCCGTGGAACCAGCCGAAGACCTCCGTCGCCCCCTCGTAGCCGGGCGCGAGCCAGAAGAACAGCAGGAACGTGAACACCGTCGAATTCAGGAACGACAGTGCGCGCAGGAGCTCGAACAGGCCCATCGCCGTATTGTCGCGAGCTCTGGCCCGGCTCAGAGGCTCTCGAGCGGCACGCCGACGATGTTGAGCCGCCGGGTGAGCCCGCCGAGCGCGAAGCCGCGGATCTCGTCGCCGCTCGCGCCGAGCGCCTCCCAGTCGGTCCCCTCGCGGTCCGGCGGGGCCAGCGCGGCCGCGACCGGCTGGAGCAGGTCGCGCAGCACCTGACGGACGCGGTCGCCGAGCGCGGGATCGCGGCCGACCGCCTCCCGCAGGAACCAGATCCCGTATCCGATGTGGCGCTGCTCGTCGTGGTGGATCCTGGTGTAGCCCTCGACGAAGCCCGGCAGCAGCTCGTTGCCGCCCAGGTAGCGGGTGATGAACTCGAACGCCGTCAGCCCGAGCGTCGCCTCGATCAGCAGGTGGTAGATGGTCACGAACTCGACCTTCGCGCCGGCGTCGCGCGGGTTCGCGGCGAGGCGCTCGTGCGCCTGCACCAGCGCCTGGTCGAAGATCACCGCGAACGAGTCGCCCAGCTCCTCCCGGGAGCGGCGCACATGCGCGGCGATCGTCTGCGGTTCGGCGATCACCTCGTCGCGGAAGCGCGCGTAGAACTGCATGTGCCGGGCCTCGTCGACCTGCTGGGTCGCGAGGAATGTCGTCTCCTCCTCGGAGTCGCCGGCCATCACGAGGCCAGCGAACTTCGTGGTGATGCGCTCCTCGGCGACCATCAGTGAGGACAGCGCCCAGTACACGAGGCCCTTGTCCTGCTCGCTCAGCGATCCCCGCCACTGCTCGCGGTCGGTGTCCAGGTCGACGTCGAACGGGCTCCACTGCTCGCCCTCCCAGTGGCGGTAGAGCGTCTGGGGGTCGTTGAGATGGACGTCGGTGGTCATGGGACAAAGGGAGTGCCGGCGACCATGCAGCTACCGTACGCGATCGGTTCCCGATGGCCAACGTCCTCTTCGTCTGCCTCCACAACGCCGGGCGCTCGCAGATGAGCCAGGCGCTCTTCTCGGCGGCCGCGGACGGCCGGCACGAGGCCCGCTCGGCGGGCACCAGCCCCGGCGACCGGGTCCATCCCGAGGTGGTCGAGGTGATGCGCGAGCGCGGCTTCGACCTCGCGGACCGCACGCCCCGCGAGCTCGACATGGGCCTCGCCCAATGGGCCGACGTCGTCGTGACGATGGGTTGCGGCGACGCCTGCCCCTACATCCCGGGAAAGCGCTACGTCGACTGGGATCTGCCGGATCCGAAGGGCCTGCCGGTGGACGAGGTCCGCGCCATCCGCGACGACATCGACCGCCGCGTCCACGAGCTCGCCGCGGAGCTGGGCTAGGCCGAGGCGAGCAGCGCGCCCATCGCGCGCAGCGGCGCGTCGGCCTCGTCGGGCCAGCGCTCGACCTCGGCCGGCCACCAGGCGAAGGCGTCGTGCTCGTGGTCGGGCGTGACCTCCGCGCCGGCCGGCAGCCACGCCACCCCGACGAACAGGACCAGCCCGCTGGGGATGCGCACGAGCGCCTCGGCCGACAGCTGCTCCGGCGCGACCGACCACTCCTCGTCCAGTTCCCGCGCCAGGGTTTCGGCCGGGTTCTCCCCCACCTCGACCGCGCCGCCGGCGCCGAGCGCCCAGCGCCCCGCCCAGGACGCAACCCAGGGCGCGCGGCGACCGGCAAGCCAGCGCCCGTCGGCCGCGCGCGTGACGCACAGCGACGCGAGCGCGTGCGATGCGTCCTCGCCGAGGCGCAGCGACCAGCGCATTGGCTGCAGCTCGAGTTCGAGGCGCCCGTCGGCGGCGTCGTAGTCCGCCAGCCGCGCGCTCAGCCCGTCGTGGCTGGGCGAGCCGCGCTCGCGCAGCTCCGCGATCGCCGCGTCAGCCGCGGCGCTGGCCTCCGCGCCCGGCTCGAACTCCTCGTCGCGCCAGCGCGCGGCGACCTGGTCCGGCCGCCATGGTCCTCGGGCGAGCAGGCCGGGGGCCGGGGGCATGCCCGGAAGGCTACGCGCTCGCGGCCGCTCCGCCGGCCGGCGGGCCGAGCGAGCCCAGCCGATCGCGCAGCCAGGCGAGCGAGTCGCGCTCCCCGCACACGTCGCGCCAGCCGGTGAGCCTGCGGGCCAGCCGTGTCCAGTCGCGCGTGCGGGCGAGGACCTCGACGTTCCCGCCGCCGGCCTCGCCGTCGTCGGCGCGCACGAGGTAGAGCTCGCCGGTGTCCTCCACCCACGCGGCGCGGTGCAGGGGCTCGCCCTCGCCGCCGCGCCACCACAGCCCGACGTCGCGCTCCGCAGAGGAGAGGCGGCGGGGATCGCCGTTGTAGAAGTCCGCCAGCGAGGCGTAGGAGCGCCCGCGCTTCCGGCGCGTCGGGCCCGGCGCGCGCACGAGGTGGTAGGGCATCAGCCGGCCGCCGCATTGCGGGCAGCGGTGGTCGATGGTCATGCGCGACGCGCTGTACAGCCGTTCCCGGCAGGTCAGGCAGAAGTGGAAGTAGGGCATGGCGGTCCTTCCCGCCCGAGGGCTCGTTGACTGGAGCCATGTTCGCCCGCCGGCCTGAACTCAAACCAAAGCCGGTCTAAGAACCTCATGAGAGGGCGTCGACACAATTACGCGCGGCATAGACTCGGTACATGGCCACCGCCGCGCCGCGCCGCCGCCGCAAGCACTGGGGCTGGGGCTACGAGGACGAGCAGCCGCCCTACGACGAGGTGCGTGCGGCGGCCGCCGCGATGGCGCCGGTGCTCGGCTTCGGCGACGCCGAGCCCGAGCAGCCGGTGCCGCTCGAGGAGGTCGAGCTGTCGGCCCCGCGCATCGAGCCGCCGGCCGCGCTGGCCGAGGTCTGCGCGACCGACACCTACGAGCGCGCGGCGCACGCCTACGGCAAGTCCTACCGCGACGTGGTGCGCGCCTTCCGGGGGCGATTCGACCATCCGCCCGACGTCGTGGCGCACCCGACGGAAGAGCGCGAGCTCGAAGCGGTGCTCGAGTGGTGCGAGGGCGCGAACGCCGCCGTCATCCCGTTCGGCGGCGGAACCAGCGTCGTCGGCGGCGTCGAGGCGCGCGTCGGCGACCGCTACGACGGCGCCGTCGCGATCGACCTCAAGGCGATGGACCGCGTGCTCGAGGTCGATCCGGTCTCGCGCGCCGCCCGCATCCAGGCGGGCGCGACCGGCCCGCGGCTGGAGGAGCAGCTCGCCGAGGCACGGGCTCACGCTGCGCCACTTCCCCCAGTCCTTCCAGTTCTCGACGCTGGGCGGCTGGATCGCCACGCGCGCCGGCGGCCACTTCGCGACGCTCTACACGCACATCGACGACCTCGTCGAGTCCGTGCGCGCGATCACCCCGGCCGGCGCGTGGGAGTCGCGGCGACTGCCGGGCTCCGGCGCCGGCCCGTCGCCCGACCGGCTGCTGATCGGCTCGGAGGGCACGCTCGGCGTGATCACCGAGGCGTGGGTCCGGGTGCAGGCCACAGCCGACGTTCCGGGCGTCGACCAGCGTGCGCTTTCCGTCGTTCGCGGTGGGCGCGGAGGCGGTGCGCGGCGATCGCGCAGGCCGGGCTGTATCCCGCCAACTGCCGCCTGATCGACCCCGCCGAGGCGAGGCTGACCACGGGCGGCGACGGCGAGCACGCGCTGCTGGTGCTCGGCTTCGAGTCGGCCGACCACGAGCTCGACGCCTGGATGGACCGCGCGCTGGCGCTGTGCCGCGAGCACGGTGGCGAATGGGACGAGCCCAGCGGCGGCGGGCGCGGCGGCGCCGCGGGCGCGTGGCGCGAGGCGTTCCTGCGCGCGCCCTACCTGCGCGACACGTTCGTCGCCATGGGCGTGCTCTCGGAGACCTTCGAGACCGCGATCACCTGGGAGCGCTTCCCCGCCTTCCACGAGCAGGCGATCGGCGCGGCCCGCGAGGCCGTGCGCGAGGTGTGCGGCGGCGGCTCGGTCAGCTGCCGCTTCACCCACGTCTACCCGGACGGCCCGGCGCCGTACTTCACGATCCTCGCGCCGGCGCGTCCGCGGCGAGGAGCTCGAGCAGCTGGGACGGCGGTCAAGGCGGCGGCGTCGGACGCCGTGATCGCCGCGGGCGGCACGATCACCCACCACCACGCGGTCGGGCGCGACCACCGCCCCTGGTACGACCGCCAGCGCCCCGATCAGTTCGCGGCCGCCCTGCGCGGCGGCGAAGGCGGCCGTCGACCCGCGGGGTCTGCTCAACCCCGGCGTGCTGATCGACCCCGACCCCGCGTCACCCTGATGAGCGACGTACGCGTCCACCCCGCCCGCGTCGCGCTGCGCGTCTCCGACGTCGGCCGGTCGGCCGATTTCTACCGCCGCATCGGCGGCCTGCGCGCGCGCGAGGAAGACGCCGAGCGCGCCGTGCTGGCGGCGCCGGACGACGGCCCCGTGCTGCTCGAGCTGCGACGCGCCGAGCGCTCCGGGCCCGCGCCGCGGCGCGCGACGGGCCTGTTCCACACCGCCTTTCGCTACCCCACGCGCGCGCAGCTCGCGGCCACCCTGCGCGGGCTCGTGCGGGAACGGGCGCCGCTGACCGGCGCCAGCGACCACCTCGTCTCGGAGGCGCTGTACCTCGACGACCCCGACGGACTGGGCATCGAGCTCTACCGCGACCGGCAGCGCGACGAGTGGCCCGCGCCCGCGCCCGGCGCGAAGGTCGCGATGGACACGATCCCGCTCGACCTCGACGGCGTCCTGGCCGAGCCCGAGCCCGACGAGGACCCCGCGACCGGCATGGACGTCGGGCACGTGCACCTCAAGGTCGCGACCGTCGACGACGCGGTGCGGTGGTGGACGGACGCGCTCGGGATGGACCTGATGGTCCAGCTCGGCCCGCAGGCCGCGTTCCTCTCCACCGAGGGCTACCACCACGATGTCGGCGCCAACACCTGGATGTCGGCGGGGGCCGACCCCGAGCCGCGCGAGGGACCCGGGCTCGACGAGATCGTGCTGACCGTCACCGGCGATCCGCGCCTGGCCGCGGCGCGCGAGCGGCTGGCGCGCGCCGGCGCGAGCGTCGAGGAGGGCGAGGACGGCTCGATCGTGACCGCCACCCCCGACGCGGTCCCGGTCCGGCTCGAGGAGCCCGTGGCACACTCTGCGGCGTGAGCAACCCCGAGGCGAAGAACTTCGAGGCGATCGTCAAGGCGAAGGAGCAGCACAACAAGCACTGCCCCTTCCCGCCGCACACGGTGCGCATGAACCCGTTCGAGATCGAGCGCATGAGCTGGGAGGAGGGCGACGTGATCGCCGGCCTGATGCTCGAGGCCGACCCGAAGCTGGGCACCGGCGCCTTCCGGCTGGTGTGCGACGGCATGGAGCCGCCGGAGCTCGACGTCGAGGAGGAGGTCGTGATCGAGGCCCCGGCCGAGCCGCTGACCGTGCCGGTGCCCGCGGGGCCGCCGCGGGAGGGCGAGCCGCACTAGGCGTCGCGCGCCTCGCCGCCGCTAGTTGCAGACGACGCAGCGGCCGTCGGGGCACGAACAGGCCGGCGGAAGCGGCGCGCTCCCGTGCGGGCCCCAGTGACGCAGCCAGGCGAGGGCACCCGGCTCGGTCCGGTCGCCGGCGCCGCCGGGCCACGACCGTTGCAACAGCGCCCGCCCGAAGCGGCGGCTCGCCGACTCAGATCTGGTGGCGATCGATTCGATGAGGGAGGCCAGGAACTCGTCGCGGGATGGCTCGTCCATCGTGGGACGAGGCTACCCGGACCCCCGGCGGCACGACCCCGGTTGGCCGCGGCGGGGGCGCCCCGCAATGCGTCGGGGCGCCCCGGAGCGCGGCGGCGTGCTCAGGCGGCCTGCGGCACCTTGGCCGTGGCCTCCCGGAAGAGGCCCATCATGCGCGCGACGCCCTCGTTCGTGTAGCCCTCGATGTGGCGAAGGCCGTCCACGATGAGCTCCGCGTCGGTGCTGTTCCTCAGGAACTCCTCGTCCTGGCGCAGGGCGGCGATCTGCTCGGCGGTGCCGTGCACCACCATGAATCCGGCGAGCTCGGCGTTGGGCTCGAGCAGGACGACGTCCATCTTCTCGATGCGCTCCTCCTGCTGCATGCGGCCGAGGATCCCGACGGCCTCGTCGAAGACCTCCAGTGCCCGCTCCTCGCGCCCCCGCACGGCCGTTCCCCACCCGATGAGCAGTACTCGGTCAGCCATGCTGACTCCTTCCGGTGCGACCCGGCCCCGATGCCGGGCCTGGCCCGCCCACTCTCTCACCGCCCGGCCGGCGGATGCAAGGCTACGGTCAGTACGTCCCAAAGCTCCAGACGTTGCCTTCGGGGTCGCACACGGAGAAGTCGCGCGAGCCGTAGTCGGTCGTCGACGAGGTCCGCACGAGCTCGGCGCCGGCGTCGAGGCGCGCCGGCTAGCCGGCGCGGCTCAGCGGCGCAGCGCCGCCGCCAGCGCGGCCACGCTCCACACGGCGCCGCCGCCGACGAGCGCGCCCGCCAGGCGGCGGCGGCCCAGCCCGGCGGCGATCAGCCCGGCCACGCGGACCGGGGTCGTCACCCGCGCCGCGCGCGTCACGCGCGGGTCCGGCGCCGCGGCCTGGCCGAAGTAGACGTACAGCGCGTACCCGAACCCGGCTCCGAGGCGCGCCAGCTCGCCGAGCACGGCGACGCGGCCGATCCGGCCCTCCCGCAGCGCGGCCCGCAGCGCCGCCGCGCCGAAGCAGGTGTCCACGAGGCCCTCGAGGTCGCGGCCGATCCGCGTCGGCTCGGCGGCCCGCGCGAGGCGGCCGTCGAGCACGTCGGTGGTGCCGGCCACGGCGCACACCAGGGGCGTCGGCGGGTCCAGCGCAACGGGCACCAGCCAGGCGCGCGCGAGCGTGAGCGCGTCCGCGGCGCGGAGCGGGCGCGGCCGGCCGGCGGCCGTCTCGACCATCCCCAGGTGCCAGTCGAGCATCACCGCGCACGTGGCCCACCAGGTCAGACCGCCCCGAACGCGGCGCCGGAACGGCTGGGCGCCGCCGGCCGCCAGGCCCAGCCACGCCCCCGCGCCCACGGCCATCCACCCCCACGCCTGTCGGCCGAGCTCCGGGCGGGCGCGGCGCACCTCGTTCGCGCGCTGCTGGGAGGCGACGAGGAAGCTCCCGATCGCCGGCGGCGAGAAACGCGCCGCGAGCAGCGTTGCGAGCTGCTCGCGCGCCCAGCGCTCGCCCTCGGTGAGCTGTGGTTCCGCGGGCGCCGCGCCGGTGTCCTCCTCGCTCATAGCGGGCAGTACCGTACCCGCGATCTCCGTGTCCTCCGAGCGCACCTTCGACGCCGTCGTGATCGGGGCCGGCCCCGCCGGCGAGGTGTGCGCCGGGCGGATGGCCGGGCGCGGGATGAAGGTCGCGCTGGTCGAGCGCGAGCTGGTCGGCGGCGAGTGCTCGTACTACGCGTGCATGCCCTCAAAGGCGCTGCTGCGGCCGGGAGAGCTGGTCGACGAGGTGGGCCGGGTGCCCGGCGTGGGCCTCGCCACGCCGCCGGTGGACGTGGCGCAGGCCCTCGCCCGTCGCGACGACGTCATCCACCACCTCGACGACTCGGTGCAGCTCCCATGGCTGGAGGAGCGCGGGATCGAGCTCCTGCGCGGCCAGGCCCGGCTCGACGGTGAGCGCCGCGTGCGCGTGGGCGACGAGCTGCTGCACGCCCGCCGCGCCGTCGTGCTGGCGACCGGGTCCAGCGCCGCGATTCCCCCGATCCCCGGCCTGGCCGAGGCGGCGCCGTGGACGAACCGCGAGGTCACGACGGCGAAGCGCGTGCCCGGGCGCCTGCTCGTGCTCGGGGGCGGCGTCGTCGGCGTCGAGATGGCGCAGGCGTACGCGACGCTCGGCGCGTCAGTCGCCCTCGTCGAAGCACTCCCCCGGCTGATCGCCCGGGAGGAGGACTTCGCCGGCGAGCAGGTGGCCGAGGGGCTGCGGGCGCACGGCGTCGACGTGCGCCTGGGCGCAAAGGCCACGGCGGCCTCGCGCGGGGACCGGCAGGTGCGCCTGGAGCTCGCTGGCGGCGACGCGCTGACCGGCGACGAGCTGCTCGTGGCGGTGGGCCGCCGTCCCAACACGGCCGAGCTGGGCCTCGAGACGGTCGGGCTGGCACCCGGCGAGGACGTGGAGGTGGACGACCGGCTGCGCGCGGCCGGCCACGACTGGCTCTACGCGATCGGCGACGTCAACGGGCGCGCGCTGCTGACCCACGCCGGGAAGTACCAGGGCTCGATCGCGGCCGACGTCATCGCGGATGACGACGTGCGCGCCACCGCCGACGGGCCGCTGTCGCCGCGGGTGGTGTTCACCGATCCCGAGGTCGCGGCGGTCGGCCACACGACGGCAAGCGCCGAGGAGTCGGGCCTGCACGTGCGCGCGATCGACCACCCGACGTCGGCCGTCGCCGGCGGGTCCTTCCACGGGCGCGGCGCGCCGGGCACCGCGCGGCTGGTCGTCGACGACCGCCGCGGCGTCCTCGCCGGGGCCACCTTCACGGGGCCGGAGACCGCCGAGCTGCTGCATGCGGCGACGATCGCGTTCGTCGCCGAGGTGCCGCTCGACCGCCTCCGCCACGCCATCCCGACCTTCCCGACCCGCAGCGAGGTCTGGCTGCGCCTGCTGGACGCCGCGGGCGTGTAGCGCTCGCTCAGCGGCGCACGCGCACGGTGGTCGTCGCGCGCTTCACGCCCCGATAGCTCGCCCCGGCCGTGCGCGTCCCCGCGGTCCGGAACAGCTTGGTGATCTTCACCCGCCCGCGCCGGTCGGTGGTCTTGCGGGCACCCTGGAACGTGACCCGCGCCCCCTTCACGGCGATCCGCTTCGAGCCCTGCTTGCCCGTCACGGTGAAGGTGAAGGTCGCGCGATGGCGGCGCCTGACGCTCTTCGGCGCGACGCTGATGGCGAGCTTCGACCCCGGCGACGGCGTGCCCGCGGGCAGGCTTCCGCTGCCACCCTTGCCGCACAGCCCCTGGTTGACCCGCGCGATCTCGCGGTCCACGGCAGCGGGGAAGCCGTTGTAGGCGTCCTCGGGGTTCTGCTGCGCGATCGACTTCGCGCTCTGCAGCTGGGTGAGCGAGAAGCGGCACGGCGAGATCTGGCGGCCCTGGTTGGCCAGGAAGTCCTGGCGCACCGCGGTGTAGTCCTCCGAGGGACCGGCCCGCACGGCGGGAACGGCGGCCGCGAGCACCGCGATCGCGCACACCCCCGCGAGAACGAGCCTTCCGTGGCGCTTCTTCCTTGACCCTCCGGTTCCCGACACTGAAATTCAGGAGGGTAGAGCCGCCCGGCGGGTGCCGCAACCCGGGGGACGTCAGGGGGACATGCCGCCGCCCTGGCGGGGCGACGTCATCGAGTCGTGCTTGGGCGCGGCCGGCATGGCCTTCGGGTCCATCCGATCTCCGTGGCTCATGCCGTTCATGGGCATCCCGTCCCGGCCCGCTGGGATCGTCAGGCCCGGCACGCGCCCTGGGGCCGCCGCCACACCGATCGCCAGCGCGGCGAGGATCGCCGCGACACCCGCGGTGGCGGCGGCCCGCCACGGGAGCATCTTCTCCACCGCGATCAGCAGGGCGATGACGATCATCCAGACGAGGCTCATGGCGCCGAGCGCGAACAGCGCCGCCATCAGCGCCCAGCAGCACCCGACGCACCACGCGCCGTGCACGATCCCCATCCGCAGCGCGCCGCTCCGCCCATCGCGCCACTCCGAGACCAGGAACCCGAGCGGGCCGCGGCAGCGCGTCAGGCACGCCTCCTTCAGCGGCGTGAACTCGTACACCGCCGCCGCCAGCAGCACCGCGACCGCCGCCCAGCGACCGGCGCGGTCCCACGCGAACAGCCCGCCGTCGAGCTCGCGCCCGAGCGTGAGGATGGCGTAGCCCACCACGCCGGCCGCGGCCCAGAGGAGCAGGTAGCCGGCCACGAAGCTGACCGTCGCGCCGGCGGGCGCCGGCAGGCCACGCTCGCGCCGGCCGCGCTGGAGCCCGACGTACATCAGGACCATCGGGGCGATCGACGGGAACATCATCGCGGCCATCATCACCACCCACGTCGTGACGTAGAAGCCGAGTGCACCCGGGTCCGTGCCGGGCCCGGCGTCCATCCCGGCCATCCGCAGGTCGGTCATCCACCACGCGACCGCGGCGAGGACGACGAGCGCCCCGACGATCGCCAGTCGCCAGGCGAGGAGCATCGGGGCGGGCGAGGTCACGCGAGCGTCGCCCGCGTGCGCGAGCCGGCGACCGCCCGAGGGGAGACTCAGCGCCACTGGGCTAGGCGGACCAGGCGAACGGCGCCGAGAACCCCGACTTGCCGCCGCCGCCGAGGTCGAGCCCGAACGCGCTCACGCCCGACGCGTCGGACGCCTTGGAGACGGTCAGCGTCGTGTTCGCCGGATGGAAGATGTCGGTGAGCTTCGCCGGCTCGCCGGACTCCGAGCCGAAGGAGACGACGTCGTCGACCTCGACCTGGCCCTGGTCGCCGACCGTCAGCTTGTGGTGGCCGTTCTCCGAGGAGAACTCCATCGGCAGGCGCTCCACCCCCAACTGCTCGCCGACCAGCGGGCCCAAGGCCTCCATCGGTCCGCCGAGTTGGCCGCCGAACACCGCGCCCAGCTTCTCCGCCTGCTCGTCGGACGCCGCCTCGTCCATGAGCACACCGAGCCTCCAGTTGCCCTCGTGCATGTACTTGCCCGTCTCGCCGACCGCGGCCAGCGTGACCCCGCTCACGTCCACGCCCTCGACCTCGCCCGAGTCGACGTGAAAGACGAGCGCGAACCGGCAGTAGTCGTTGTCGGCGCCGAGCGCCAGTGACGCGGTGCACGGACACACCACCTCGCACGAGCAGTTCTCGAAATACCGCCCCTCGATGCTCCAGGCCATGTGCCCTCTCCTTCCGCTTGGCCCTGCCGCTGGGTCGATTCTCTGCCCGAGCGGCGATTTCGTCAAGTCGGGCGGGCGCGGTAGGACATCCGTTGGCGCCGGGGTCCACCGCCGGATCGGCGGTCTAGTCTCCGCCTCCTGATGCGCCGATGCGGGGCCGTGCTCGCCGTGACCCTCCTTGCCGGCTTGATGCCCGCCGCGAGCCACGCATCAACGATCGTCGGGAGCCCGCTCACGCTGGCCCAGGGCGGATCGATCGGGCAGGCCGATTACGTGTTCGTGCAGACCGCGTTTGCGGATCCGGCGGGTCGGCTCGCCTCGCCGGTGGACGGCACCGTCGTCCGGTGGAGCCTGCGCGGGACGAACATCAACGCGGATCCCAACACGTTCGCGCTGCGCGTCCTTCGGCCAGTCGGCGACGGGACATTCATCGGGGCCGGCACGAGCGAAGTGCGGTCGACACCCCACACCGGCTCCAACGACGACATCGTCCGGACGTTCGACACGGCCCTGCCGATCCGAGCCGGCTACCACATCGGGTTGGGGACCGTCGGCGCCGCCAACGTGCCGTGGGCGGCGTCGCCGGGTGCAGGGCTGGAGGACTTCCTGCCCTTCGCGGACGGTGTGTCGTCCGGCAGCCCGAACCTGCTGGGCGGGGCGCAGGACCATGAGCTGCTGTTCAATGCCGAGGTCGTGGCCGCCCCGACCTCGAGCGCGGTCGTCCCGGCCTGTGCAGAAGACGGTCGGGTCGTGGTCGGGATGGCCACCGACCCGGCCACCGGATCCCGTGCGGTGCGCTTTCGCATCGACGGCGGAGCCGAGCAGTCGGCGCCCGCAGCCAACAACGTCGCGTCGGTGACCGTCCCGCCCGGGCGCCACACCCTCGAGTACTGGGGCGAGGACGCCGTGCCCCAGCAGGAGATCCAGCACCACAGCGCGGCGCTCCAATCCGGGGCCTGCAGCCCCGGCCCGACGCCGCACCTCCAGCTCGGGCGCGTGACGGTCACGCCCGCGACCTGGCGGCTGGGGTCGCTCCTGCCCAGGCTCTCCCGGCGGGTGCCGGTCGGCACGACGATCGCCTTCACTCTCTCGGCCCCGGCGCGCGCGACGCTCGTGTTCAGCCAGGCCAAGCCGGGGCGCAGGGTGGGCAGGCGCTGCGCCGCGCCCTCGCGACGCAACCGCGGCCGGCGGCGCTGCACCCGATTCGTCCGGGCCGGGGGCCTGACCTTCGCCGCGCACGCCGGCCTCGACAAGGTTCGCTTCCAGGGCCGGCTCTCGCGAACCAAGAAGCTCAAGCCCGGGCGCTACACCTTGACGATCACGGCGACCCCCTCCGCGGGGCAGCGCTCGAACGTCCGTACCGCGGGCTTCACGATCGTCCGTTAGTCCCCCGCCTCGCCGACGGCCCCGACGAGCCGCTTGGGCGTATCGCCGCCGTGCATGCGAACATGTGTTCGCATGCCACCGCCCTACGTCGAGCTCCACTGCCACTCCGCCTACTCCTTCCTCGACGGGGCCTCGATGCCCGACGAGCTGGTTCCGGCGGCGCTCGAGCTCGGCCACGGCGCGCTGGCGCTGACCGACCACAACTCGGTGTCGGGCTCGATGGAGCTCGCCCAGGCCGCGCGGGGGCTCGGGTTGCGGGCGATCCATGGCGCGGAGCTCGACCTCGACGACGGGCGGCACGTCATCCTGCTGGTGGAGAGCGCGCGCGGCTGGTCCAACCTGTGTCGGCTGATCACGCGCGCGCACGCGCGCACGCGCGAAGGGCGCCCGGGTGCCCCGCCGTCGGACCCGCAGGTGCCGCTCGACGCCGTGCTGGAGCACGCCGAGGGACTCGTCTGCCTGTCCGGCTGCGCCGCGCGCGGCGTCCATGACGAGCTCATCGCACGGCGGCTGCTCGCCGCCTTCGGGCGCGACCGCTTCCGGGTCGAGCTGCAGCGCCCCTTCCACCGCGACGACCGCGCGCGCAACCGCGCGCTCGCCGGGCTGGCCGCGCGGCTGGGCGTCCCGTCCGTGGCCACAGGCAACGTCCACGCGCACGCGCGCTCGCGCGCGCCGCTCCAGGACGCGCTCGTCGCCGTCCGCCACCACACCACGCTCGATGCGTCCGAGCCGGCGCGGCGCGGCAACTGGTCGCACGTGCTCGCCTCGCCGGAGGCGATGGCCGCGCGCTTCGCGGAGCACCCCGAGGCGGTGGCGGAGACTGCGCGCCTGGCGGAGCGGCTGCGGTTCGACCTCCTCGACGACCTCGGCTACCGCTATCCGGGGTCCGAGGACGACGACGCCCCGCGCCGCCTGGCCGAGCTGTGCTGCGCGCGGCTGGACGACCGCTATGCCGGCGAGTCGGCGAGCCACCGCGCCGAGGCGGCCGCGCGGCTGCAGGAGGAGCTGCGCGTGATCGACGCGCTTGGGCTGGCCGGCTTCTTCCTCCTGCACCGGGACCTGCTCGAGCTCGCACGGGAGGTCGCCGTCGAGGTGCGGGGGGCTGCCACGGTGCGGGCGCTGCTGCCGCCAGGACGGGGCCGGGGGTCCTCCGTGTCCTCGATCGTCTGCTACTTGACCGGACTCTCGCACGTCGACCCGATCCGCAACCAGCTCCTGCTCGGGCGCTTCCTCAACGAGGAGCTGACGGCACTGCCCGACATCGACCTCGACTTCCCGCGCGACGTGCGCGAGGTGCTGCTGCCGCGGGTGCACGAGCGCTACGGCCGCGAGCGCTCGGCGCTCGTCGCCGCCTTCCCCACCTACCGCGCGCGCGGGGCGATCCGCGACCTCGGCAAGGCGCTCGGGCTGCCGCCCGGGGAGATCGAGCGGGTCGCGCGGGGATCGGAGGGCTTCTCCGCCCACGCCGTCGACCGCGACGTGGAGAGTGCACTCGGCGACGTGCGCGGCCGGCAGGGCCGCTGGCCGTGGCTGGTGGCGCTGGCCGCCGAGGCTCAGGGCCTCCCACGCCACCTATCCCAACACCCGGGCGGGATGATCGTCTCCACCCGCCCGCTGGTCGACTGCGTCCCGGTCGTCCCCGCCGCCATGGAGGGGCGCCAGGTCGCGCAGTGGGACAAGGACTCCTGCGGGGACGCGGGCTTCCTCAAGATCGACCTGCTCGGGCTGGGGATGCTCTCGGCCGTCGAGCGCTGCGTCGAGCTGATCGCGGCGTCGCGAGGTCAGTCAATCGACCTATCCAGGATCCCGTACGACGACCCGGCCACATTCGGGGCGATCCAGCACGCCGACACGACCGGCGTGTTCCAGATCGAGAGTCGTGCGCAGATGCAGTCCCTGCACAGGACGCGACCGAAGTCTTTAGATGACTTAATCATCCAGGTCGCGATCGTGCGGCCCGGTCCGATCCAGGGCGGCGCGGTCAATCCCTACATCAAGCGCCTCCAGCGTCTGCGCGTCGACCCCGACTTCGAGGTCCCCTACGACCACCCCTCGCTCGAGCCCGTCCTGCACGACACCCTGGGCACGATCATCTTCCAGGACCAGGTGATCGAGGTCGCCCAGGCCTTCGCCGGCTTCTCGCCGGGCAAGGCCGAGGGCCTGCGGCGGGCGATGAGCCGGCGGCGCTCGGAGGCGGCGATGGAGGCCTATCACCGCGAGTTCGTGGCCGGCGCGATCGCGCGTCACGGCGTCGAGGACGCACTGGCCGAGCGGGTGTGGGACATGGTCAAGGGCTTCTCGGGCTTCGGCTTCCCCAAGGCCCATGGCGCCGCCTTCGGCCTGCTCGCCTACCAATCCACCTGGCTGCGCGTGCATTACGGGCCCGAGTTCCTCTGCTCGCTGCTCAACGAGCAGCCGATGGGCTTCTACCCCTCCGACGCGCTCGTCCACGAGGCTCAGCGCCGGGGGATCGACGTGCTCGCCGCCGACGTCAACGCCAGCGCGGCGGAGTGCACGGTCGAGCCGGCGGCCGCGGGCTCCGGCAACGAGCGCCTCCGCGTGCGGATCGGGCTGGGCTACGTCAGCGGAGTCCACGCCGAGGAGGTCGCGGCGATCGTGGAAGCCCGCGAGCGCGCCGGCCCGTTCAGCAGCGCGGCCGACCTGGCGGCGCGCGCCGGCGCCGCGCGCGCCTCGCTCGAGCGCCTGGCCTGGGCTGGCGCGTGCGACGGGCTCGGCCGCGGGGGGCGGCGCGCCGCGTTGTGGCGGCTCGGGGTCGCCGCCTGGCGGCCGGAAGCCGGCCGCCGCGTGCGCGGCGGCCGCCAGCTCGCCCTCCCGCTCGGCACCCCGGACGCCCCGGAGCTGCCGGAGCTGGGCGCGTGGCAACGGATGCTCGCCGACTACGAGGGGACGGGCATGACCCTGGCCGAGCACCCGCTCGCCCTGCTGCGTCCGTCGCTGCCGGCCGGCGCCGCCAACAGCACCGACCTGTCGACACTGGCCCACGGCTCGCGCGTGCAGGTCGCGGGCCTGGTGGTCGCGCGCCAGCGCCCTGGCACGGCCAAGGGCATCGTGTTCATGCTGCTCGAGGACGAGGGCGGCACGATCAACCTGATCGTCCCACCGCAGGTGTACGAGCGCCACCGCCTGACCGTACGCACCGAGCCGCTGGTGGCGGCCACCGGCCGGCTCGAGCGCCACCCCGCCGCGGACGGCGCGATCAACGTGCTCGTCGACTCGCTCGAGGCGCTCGCCGCGCCGGACGTGCCGCTGGCCGAGGTCAAGGACTTCTCGCCCCTCGACGAGCTCGAGCGGGCGCGGATCGCTGCCGCCGAGGCCGGCGAGGACGAGCTGGCCGCCGCGGCCGGAGCGGGGGGCGCAGGCGACTTCCGTGCGGTCGCCCCGCCGGCGATGAGCTTCGGCTCAGGGCGACGGAGGTGACGTCCGCCGGGCGGCGCGGCCGGCTCGGCGATCTGATCCAGCATCGACGCCAGGGGAGGGACGAAGCGGCCGCCGGCCATCCGCGGATTCCCGCAGCCGGGCCGCGGTTTCCCCCTGTCGGCCGGAACGCCGCGAGGAGTACCCTGAAGGGTGATGCTCGTCCTCGGTGCCGTCCTCCTAATCGTGGGTGCGCTACTGGTGCTGGTGGAGGCGCACGTCCCGACGGGTGGCGTGATCGGAGGGGGAGCCGTGATCGCCCTGGTCGCCGGCGCCGCGATGTTGCTGTCGGCGGCGGGCGCCCCGGGACTGCTCGTCCTGGTGCTGGCGCTGTTCGCGCTCGGCGCCGGCGTCTACGCCGTCCTGTCCCTGGGCCGCAGCCTCGTCCGCTACGGCCGCCTCCGGCCCCGCACCGGCGCCGAGGCGCTGGTCGGCCACGTCGGCGTCCTGCGCCACGCGCCCGACCCCGATGGCCGCGTGTTCGTCGACGGCGCCCTGTGGCGCGCGGAGCCCGACTGGCAGCACGAGGAGGCCGCGCCGCAGCTGCACGAGGGCGATCGCGTCGTCGTCGAGCGCGTGCACGGCCTGACCCTGTGCGTCCGCAAAGCCGAGGACTGGGAGCTGGTGCGATGACCGAGGTCCTGCTGATCGTGATCGTCGTCCTGGCGCTGCTGGCCGCCACCGCCGCGGCCGCCTCGGTGCGGATCCTGCGCGAGTACGAGCGTGGCGTGGTCTTCCGTCTCGGCCGGCTGCTCCCCCAGAAGGGTCCCGGCGTCGTCTTCCTGATCCCGTTCGTGGACCGGCTCGTGCGCGTGAGCCTGCGCACCGTGACGCTCAGGGTCCCGGCCCAGGACGTCATCACCCGCGACAACGTCCCGGCGCGCGTGACCGCGGTCACCTACTTCAGGGTCGTGGACCCGAACAGGTCGATCGTCGAGATCCAGGACGTCCTCGCGGCGACGTCGCAGATCGCCCAGACGACGCTGCGCTCGATTCTCGGCAAGGCCGACCTGGACACGCTCCTCGCCGAGCGCGAGAAGCTCAACGAGGACCTCCAGCAGATCATCGACGACCAGACCGAGCCCTGGGGGATCAAGGTCACCACGGTCGAGATCAAGGACGTCGAGATCCCCGAGGACATGCAGCGCGCGATCGCCCGCCAGGCCGAGGCCGAGCGCGAGCGGCGGGCCAAGATCATCAACGCCGCGGGCGAGTTCCAGGCCGCGGCGAAGCTGTCCGAGGCCGCCGACGTCATCAGCCAGAACCCGGTCACGATCCAGCTGCGTTACCTGCAGACGCTGCTGGAGATCGGCGGCGAGCAGAACTCGACCGTCGTGTTCCCGCTGCCGATCGACCTGATCCAGCCGCTGCTCGAGGCGTTCAAGGGTCGGGCCGGAGGCGCCGCCCCGCCGGCGGGCGAGCCGCCGGCGGACGAGCCTCCGGCCGGCGAACTCGGCCAGCCGAACGGCCCCGTCACCGAGTCCCAGCGCACGCTGACCGAATAGCCTCGCGCCCGTGATCCTCGAGCGCCCCGAGGTCGACCGCGCCGCCTTCGCCGCCGAGGCCGGCTGGGAGATCAAGCCGGAGGGCGCGTGCAAGGCCGATCGCTGCGTGCCGCTGCCCGACGCGCCGGCCGAGGGGCCGATCGACGCGCGCATCCTCTCCCACCGCCTCGGCATGGCGCTGGTCGCCGACGAGGACCACGGGCTGTGGGCGCTCGGCCCGGAATCCGGCGGCCGCGCGCTGCTGTCGGCCGAGATGCCCGACCTCGAGCTCCCGGACCGCAACGGGCGGCCGTTCTCGCTGCGCTCGTTGCGCGGCACGCGGATCGTGATGGTGGCGTGGGCGTCGTGGTGAGGGTGCCGCTTCGACCTGCCCGTGTGGCAGGAGCTGCGCACCGAACTGCGCCCCCAGGGCGTCGAGGTCGTCACCGTCGCGCTGGACACCGGCGGCGCTGAGGCCGCCGGACAGTTCATCGACGCCGCCGCGCCCGAGCACCCGTCCCTGATCGACGCCGAGCACCGCCTCGACGAGATGCTGGGGATCAACAACGTGCCGATGGGGGCCTGGATCGACGCGGACGGCACCCTCGTGCGCCCGCCCGAGATCGCCCACCCGGGCAAGAGCGTGCTGCGCGAGATGATGCGCGGCCAGAAGCTCCCGGAGGACGTCCCGCCCTACGTGCTCGAGATGCTGGCCGAGACGTCCAAGATCCGCGTCGAGCCCGGGCGCTACGCGGAGGCCCTGCGCGACTGGGCCGCCAGGGGCGCCGACAGCCGCTACGCGCTCGCGCCGGAGGAGGTCGTCGAGCGCTCGCGGCCGCGGCCGCCCGAACTGTCCGAGGCGGCCGCGCACTTCGCGCTCGGCCAGCACCTGCACCGCGCGGGCGACGTCGACGCTGCGCGCGCCCACTTCCGGGAGGCCCACCGCCTCGACCCCGACAACTGGACCTACCGGCGCCAGGCCTGGTCGTTCGAGGACCCGCTCCAGGGCCCCACCGAGCACTACGACTCGGACTGGCTCAGCGACGTCAAGAAGTCCGGCGCCGAGAACTACTACCCGCTGCCCGACCTCTAGACTGGACCAGCCTAGCCCTCCAGCATCCCGTGCGCCGCGAGCGTGCTGCGCACGCCGTCGCGCAGGTCGGTCGGGCGCCAGCCCAGCTCGCGCTGCGCCTTCTCCGCGCGCGGCGCCGCGTTCCACAGGAAGAAGTGCAGCTGGCCGCGCGGAAGCAGCGGAGGTCGACGGATCACGCGTGAGAGCGCCTCGCCGCCGGCCGCGAGCGCCCTGGCGATCGGCACCGGGACCGTCGGCGGGACTCGGCCCCGGCCGGCGACGTCGACCGCCATGCGGGCGAACTCGGCGATCGTCACGTGCCCGTCGCAGAGGATGTAGCGCTCGCCGGGGCGACCCTTCAGCGCCGCCAGCAGCTGTCCGCGGCCCACGCCGTCGCTGAACACGACGCCGAAGCCGCCCGGCGTCATGACCGGCAGCCGGCCCCGCAGGACCGGCCGGAAGAGGTCCTCCTCGACGGAGGCGCTGCCGGCCGGCCCGGGCCCGTACACCGCGGCCGGGTTGACCACGACGACCTCGAGCTCGTCGTCGCCGCCGGCCAGCGCGACCCGCTCCGCCTCCTGCTTGCTGCGCTCGTAGGCGGTCCCCTTCGGGTAGTCGGCGACGACCGACTCGTCGAAGCTTCCGTTCTGCCCGGCGTGGAACACGTCGATCGTGCTGGTGTGGACGAGCCTGCCGACCCCGGCCGCGCGCGCAGCCTCCACGACCGCGCGGGTGCCGTCGACGTTGACGCGCCGGAACGCGCCGGGGTCGGCGAGCCACTGTTCGGGCAGGCCCATGGCGTTGAACACAAGCTCGCAGCCCTGCGCTGCGCGGGCGACCGACGCGGGATCGGTGACGTCCCCCCGCGCCAGCTCGGCGTCCGGGGGCACCACGTCCCGGGCGCGCTCGGGATCGCGCACGAGCGCGCGCACCTCGTGGCCCTCGGCGAGCAGCGTGCGCGCCGTCGCGTGCCCGACCTTCCCCGTCGCCCCGGTGACCAGTGCCCGCATGCGCGCGGGAGCCTACGTGGTCACCGGCGCAGCAGCGCGGCGACCTCGGCGTCGTCCACCTGGGAGAAGTCGTCGTAGAACTGGCCCACAGCGAGGAACTCGGGCGGCTCCACGACCGCGACGGCATGGGCCTCACACTCGGCGGCGAGCTCCCGCAGGCCAGGCCCCGAGGCCACCGGGACACCGATCACGAGGCGCGCCGCCCCCGCGCGCCGCGCCGTCTCGATCGCGACGGCCATCGAACGGCCGGTGGCCAGGCCATCGTCGACGATCACGACCGGCCGCTTGCGCAGCGGCTCGCGCTCACGGCCGGCACGTAGCGCCAGGGCCTGCTCGCGCGCGCGCTCCAGCTGCGGCGCGACCAGCTCCTCGGGCAGGCCCTCCGGCAGCGTCACGCCGTCCTCGCTCACCGCTCCCAACGCGTACTCCGGCTGGCGCGGGTGCCCGACCTTGCGGACGACCAGGACGTCGAGCGGGAGGTCGCCGGCAGCCGCCACCTCGTGCGCCACCGGCACGCCGCCGCGCGCGAGTCCGAGCACCACGGCGTCCGGCTCGAGCGGCGGCAGAGCCGCCGCGAGCTGCCGGCCGCCGTCGGCGCGGTCCGCGAATGCGCGCACGGACGCCATCTCCGCCGACGCTACCGCGCGCCGGCCGGCGGTTGGGCTTTTCCCCAGGTCGGCGCCTCACGATATGGTCCGCGCCGCATGATCGGGGTGATCCTCTTCATCGGCTTCTGGGTCGTGGTCGGCGTCACGCTGTTCCTGGTCGCGATCAGCGGCGGGCCGCGTGGCACGCGCGAGCGCGTGTTCCAGAGCCAGTCGCGGCGGGGCCGCCGGACCACGGTGGTCGTGATCGTGATCGTCTGCCTCGCGTTCGGCGTGGCCCTGCCAGCCCTCGTGATCGCCAACGACGAGCACAAGAGCAAGGCCGGGCGGGCCGACCTGAAGCTGACCGCCGCGGAGAAGCGCGGGCGCGAGCTGTTCGGCCGCACGTGCAACCAGTGCCACACGCTCGCCGCCTCGAAGACCGTCGGCCGGGTCGGGCCCAACCTCGACGACCTGCGCTCGCCCGAGCCGCTCGTCCTCAACGCGATCGAGCAGGGGCGCGCGCGCGGGATCGGGCGCATGCCCGCCGCGCTGCTGCAGGGCCAGGATGCCCGGGACGTGGCCGCCTACGTGTCCAAGGTCGCAGGGCGCCAGTAGCCATGGACCCGAGACACGCAGCCGACCGGCTGGAGGCCGAACGCAGCCGCATCGAGCAGGCGCTCGCCGAGCTCGAGCCCGGCACGGAGGAGGGGCTCACCCACGTCCACCAGCACATAGCCGACGACGGCTCCGAGCTGTTCGAGCAGGAGCGTGACGCCGGCCTGGCCGAGGGGCTGCGCGAGGAGCTCGCCGCGGTCGAGCGCGCCGAGCAGCGGCTCATGCAGGGGACCTACGGCCTGTCGGTGGAGAGCGGGGAGCCGATCCCCGATGACCGGCTCGAGGCGGTGCCGTGGGCGGAGCGGACCGTCGAGGAGCAGGCCCGCTACGACCACGGCGCCTGAGGCTCCGTCGGGGCTCCATAACAACCGCCACACCTGCGTCGCCGGAGGCGGCCTGCTAGGGTGCCCGCCGTCCAAGACCGCTGAATCCCCGGGGCCTGTGCCGGGGAGCGGGGGAACCGGATTGTCGGGGCGAACCGCGCACGGAGCGCGGGGCGCAGCTCTTTCAGCGCCAGCCCGTCAGCTAACCCCGTAAGCACCGGAAAGAGGAATCGATGTCGGAGGCAACCGCCCGCGCCCCGCGGGCTGCACATCAGCGCGCGCCCGCGCGTCCGCGCCGCACGGTCCTGATCACCGGCCGCCCGGACGGACCGCCCCCGCGCCGCCCGGACAGCGTCGTGCGCGCCGCACCGCGCACGGACCCGCTCGTGCGCCCCGGATCCCTCACGGCGCGCCTGCCTCGGATGGTCGAGGTCAAGCGACGCCGACCGCCGCGCACCACCCGCGAGCGCCTCGGCCCGCGCCCGGACCGCATCGCGATGTGGGCGCTCCTGATGGCCGTCGCCCTCGTCCTCGTCGCGGCGACCTCCTCGCACGCGTTCTAGGCGCCAGGTTCGCACCGCACTGAGCCGGTCTTTACCCGGCCGCGTATACCTGTTCGAGATTGCCTCACGCCCGCTTGCGCGGGCTTCGGGGCGCGGCTAGACTTATCAAAAGTAAGAGAGCGACGAAGAGTACAGCCTGAGGGGGTTTCCACTATCCCGTCCGGCGCCCAGAATGGGTTGTGTTTCGACATGAAGAAGACGCAGATCAGCAGGTTCCACATCCACGACGACCTCACCGCCCCCGAGGGCTCGGTGCCCGTGCTGAAGGGCGCGCTGGCCACCGGCGGGCAGCTGCCGAACTTCCTCGGCGTGCTCGCGGGGTCGCCGGCCGCGCTGCGCGCGTACGCGCGCTTCCGCTCGGAGCTTCGCCACGGCAAGCTCGAGCTTCGGACGCTCGAGCGGATCGCGCTGGCGGTCGCCGAGCACCACGGCTCGGAGCCGGGGATCGCCCTGCACGGACGCACCGCCCGGGCCGCCGGCCTGGGGATCGACGAGGTCGCGCTGGCGAGGGAATTCGACAGCCGCGACGAACGAGAGGCCGTGCTGCTGCACTACCTCAAGGCACTCGTTGAGGGCCAGGGCCGGCCGCCGATGCACCTCCACGAGGAGGCGCGCGAGGCGGGCTGGAGCGACGAGCAGATCCTCGAGGCGATCGCCTACGCCTCGCTGGAGACGTTCACCGCGATGGTCAACGTCGCGGGCGAGGTACCGGTCGACGGTTCGGACGAGGAGAGCCGCACGCGCAAGCTGCGCGCCGCCTAGGAACTCCATGGCCGCACCAAAGGCACGGCGGGCGAAGGGCGCAGAGTCCGTCGCCTGCTGTCCCTACTACCACGAGGCGATCGAGCTGATCGGCAAGCGCTGGACCGGCGCGATCGTCGGCGTGCTGCTCAACGCCCCCGCCGAGGAGACCGGCGGCCTGCGCTTCTCCCAGATCGCCCAGGCGGTGCCCGAGCTTTCCGACCGCCTGCTCTCCGAGCGGATGAAGGAGCTCGAGGCGCGCGGCGTCGTCGAGCGCACCGTGCTGGCCGGCCCGCCCGTGCGCGTCGAATACCGCCTCACCGAGATGGGCCGAGCGCTCCAGCCCGCGCTCGGCGAGCTGCGCGACTGGGCGCGGCGGTGGCTCGCCGAGCCCGACGAGGAACCGGCTCCGGCGCGCGCTCGCGCGACGGCCGGGTCGCGCTAGATCCAGCTAGAGTCGCCGCTTCCGAACACGCCCAGCCCGGAACGGAGGACCCCGTGGCCGACCAGCCCATGACCGCCGACGACGTCAAGGCATTCGTCGAGGAGCGGCGCATCCGCTTCATCCGCTTCTGGTTCACGGACATCCTCGGGCAGCTGAAGTCCTTCTCGATCAACGTCGCCGAGCTCGACGACGCCTTCGAGGGCGGGATGGGATTCGACGGCTCCTCGATCACCGGGTTCAACGCGATCGAGGAGTCCGACATGATCGCCCAGCCGGACCCGGCCACCTTCGCGGTGCTGCCCTGGCGGCCGGAGGAGGCCGGCGTCGGGCGCATGTTCTGCGACGTGCTCACGCCCGAGCGGACGCCGTATGAGGGCGACCCGCGCCACGTCCTGCGCCGCGCGGTGGAGCGCGCCGCGGCGATGGGCTTCGACCACTTCTTCGTCGGCCCCGAGCTGGAGTACTTCTACTTCCGCGACAACAAGTCGACCGAGGTCCTCGACGAGGGCGGCTACTTCGATCTGACCACGCTCGACGCGGGCTCCGATCTCCGGCGCGAGACCGTGCTGGCGCTCGACCAGCTCGGCATCCACGTCGAGTACACCCACCACGAGGTCGGGCCGTCCCAGCACGAGATCGACATGCGCTACGCGGACGCGCTGAAGATGGCCGACGACTGCATGACGTACCGCATCACCGTGAAGGAGTACGCGATGAAGTACGGGCTGCACGCAACCTTCATGCCCAAGCCGCTCTTCGGCGAGAACGGGTCGGGAATGCACACGCACCAGTCGCTGTTCCACGAGGGCCGCAACGCCTTCTACGACGCCGACGACCAGTACTTCCTGTCGGAGACCGGCAAGGCGTTCATTGCCGGCCAGCTCAAGCACGCCCGCGAGATCTGCTCGATCTTCGCCCAGTGGGTGAACTCCTACAAGCGCCTGGTGCCGGGCTACGAGGCACCGGTGTACGTCGCCTGGTCGCGCCGCAACCGCTCGGCGCTCGTGCGCGTGCCGCTGTACCACCCGGGCAAGGAGCAGGCCACGCGGATGGAGCTCCGTTGTCCAGACCCGGCATGCAACCCCTATCTGACCTTCGCCGCGCTGCTCCACGCCGGCCTGGAGGGGATCGAGAAGGGCTACGAGCTGCCCGAGCCGATGGAGAAGAACCTCTACCACCTCTCCCCCGACGACCGGAAGCGGCTCGGCATCGAGCAGCTGCCGGAGACGCTCGGCGAGGCGATCGAGATCACGTCGGAGTCGGAGCTCGTGCTGCGCACGCTGGGCGAGCACATGTTCAACCGCTACGTGGAGATCAAGCGGCAGGAGTGGGAGGACTACCGCGTGCAGGTCACGCCGTGGGAGCTGGAGCGCTACCTGCCCGTGATCTGAACGAGGACGCGATCGCGCGCGCCCGCGAGGCCGGGCGCGAGCTCGTCCGCCGCACGCGGCCGCGATCGAGTCCGCGCTCGAGGCGGCCGACGACGCCGTGCAGGTCGTGCGGTGACTCGGCGGCGCTACTGTGGCGTGAGGTACGCGCCGCTGAGCCCGCCGTCGACGAGGAAGGTCGAGGCGGTCACGTAGGAGGACTCGTCGCTGGCGAGGAAGAGCGCCGCGTTGGAGATCTCGCGCGCCTCGGCGAAGCGGCCCATCGGCAGGTGGACCATCCGGCGCGCCGCCTGCTCCTCGTCCTTCGCGAAGAGCTCCATCAGCAGCGGCGTCGCCACCGGGCCGGGGCACAGCGCGTTGACCCGCACGCCGCGGCGGGCGAACTCGACGCCGAGCTCGCGCGACAGGGCGAGCACGCCGCCCTTCGACGCCGTGTAGGAGATCTGCGAGACGGCCGCGCCCATCACCGCGACGAACGAGGCGGTGTTGATGACCGAGCCGCCGCCACCCTCGAGCAGGTGCGGGATGCCGTGCTTGCAGCAGAGAAACACGCTACGGAGATTCACCTGCTGCACGCGCTCCCAGACCTCGAGCGGCGTGTCGAGCGCGGAGCTGTCGTCCGTCGGGTTGATGCCCGCGTTGTTGAACAGCACGTCGATGCGGCCGAAGCGCTCGCGCGCCTCGCGGTACATGCCCGCGACCGCCGCCTCGTCGCCGACGTCGGCCACGATCGAGAGGTCCACCCCGCGCACCTCGGCGAGATCCACGCCGACGACCCGCGCGCCCTCCTCGGCGAAGCGCAGCGCGGCGTCGGCGCCGATCCCGCTGGCGGCGCCGGTGATCACGCACACCTTGCCGTCGAGGCGGCCCGGCATCAGGCGTTCTCCGTGGCGTAGTAGACGGTCTTGACCTCCGAGTAGTGCTCGAGCGCGTGTGGGCCCAGCTCGCGCCCGACCCCGGACTGCTTGAAGCCACCGAACGGCGTCGACACGCGCACCGAGGTGTTCGAGTTGATCGACAGCACGCCGCTCTCAACCGCCCGCGCCACGCGCAGCGCCTTGGCGCCGTCGCGCGTCCACACCGAGCCCGACAGCCCGTAGATCGTGTCGTTGGCGAGCGCCACCGCGTCGGCCTCGTCGGTGAACGGGATCACGCACGCGACCGGGCCGAAGATCTCCTCGCGCGCGGCGCGGTCGTCGTTGGACACCGGCGAGAGCACGACCGGGGCCATCCAGTACCCGGGGCCGTCGGGAGCGCGGCCGCGGATCGCCACCGGCGCGTCGCCCCCCAGGTAGGACGCGACCGCGTCGCGCTGGTCCGCGGAGATCAGCGGTCCCATCTGCGTGGCCTCGTCGAGGGGATCGCCGACCCGCAGCGCCTCGACATGCTCCTCGAGCGCCTCCAGGAAGCGGTCCACGGCCGGGCGCTCGACCAGGATCCGCGAGCGCGCGCAGCAGTCCTGTCCGGCGTTGCCGAACACCGCCATCGGCGCGGCCGCGGCCGCCCGCTCGAGGTCGGCGTCGGCGAACACCACGTTGGCCGACTTGCCGCCGAGCTCGAGGGTGACGCGCTTGATGGTGGCCGCGGCGCCGGCCGCGATCCCGCGGCCGACCTCGGTCGATCCCGTGAAGGCGATCTTCGCCACGTCCGGGTGCTCGACCAGCCGCTGTCCGCACACGCTGCCCGGCCCGACGACGACGTTGAGCACGCCCTCGGGCAGGCCGGCCTCCAGGGCGATGTCCTCCAGCCGCATCGCAGTCAGCGGCGTCAGCTCCGCCGGCTTGAGCACGATCGTGTTCCCCGCCGCAAGGGCCGGCGCCACCTTCCACGACGCGATCACCAGCGGGAAGTTCCAGGGCACGATCAGCCCGACGACGCCGAGCGGCTCGCGGAACGTCATGCCCACGCCGCCGGCGACGGGGATCGTGTCCCCCAGCAGGCGCTCGGGGCCGGCGGCGTAGTAGCGGAACGTCTCGACCACCATGCTCATCTCGCCACGGGCGTCGGCGATCGGCTTGCCGGCGTTGCGGGCCTCGAGCACGGCCAGCGCCTCGGCGTGCTCCTCGAGCGCGTCGGCCAGGCGATGCAGGAGCCGCGAGCGGTCGGCGGGCGCGACGGCGCGCCACGCCGGGTAGGCGGCGCGCGCGCGGGCGACGGCGGCGTCGGTCTCCTCCACCCCGGCCCGCGGCAGCTCCTCGAGCACCTGCTCCGTGGCGGGCTCGATCACGGTGAGGCTGTCGGTCACGGTCGGCACGCTAGTCGAGATGACCCACCCAGCCCCGGCGAGCGCGGGGGCTGGGTGGGACTGCCGAACCCACGGTGTTCCTACGGCGCGGCCGGTCCGGAGGGCGCCGGTTCCCCGGCGATCTCGACGTCGATCTCGTCGATCGTGCGCCGCGGGCCCGTGAACTTGTGCCGCGCGCTGACCAGCCACCACACCCCGACGATCAGGATCAGTCCGCCGACCATGATCGGCGCGTAGTTGACGAACTTCCAGTCGAAGTCCTTGTTCCCCGGCACCGCGGCCGGGACGAACGGCAGGCAGAAGATGATCGTGATGAACCCGACCCAGCAGGTTGCGAACAGGTTCATCCACTTGTACTTCTTCCCCAGCGTCCACGGCCCCGTCTCGAATGAGTCGCCGGCCCGCCAACGCAGGAAGATCGGGATCACATAGGCGATGTAGAGCCCGATCACCGTGATCGACACCACCGCGAAGAACGCGTACGGGTAGTTGTCCTTGTTGCTCGGGAGCGCCGGCAGGGTGATGACCAGCGCGGCGACGGCCATGAGGATGACCGCGTTGAACGGGATCCGGCGCTGGTTCACCTTGCTCCAGATGCGCCATCCGGGCAGCGCGCCGTCGCGCGAGAACGCGTAGCACATGCGCGACGCGCTTGTGAGGCAGCTCATGCCGCAGAACAGCTGACCGACGACGCAGACGATCAGCACGAACTTCGCCCACGCCGAGGTCAGCGCGGTCGTGAAGATCGCGATCGCCGAGCCCGCGCCGTAGCCGTTCTTGGGGCTCGAGATCGTGCCGACGTGCGTGGCGGCGAACGTGAGCGCGAGCAACACGACCCAACCGATCAACGCCGAGTAGAAGATCGACCTCCACACGCCCTTCGCGGCGCCCATCGACGCCTCGTGCGTTTCCTCGGATATGTGAGCGGAGGCGTCGAAGCCCGTGATCGTGTACTGCGTGAGCAGGAAGCCGAGCGGCAGGATGTAGAACCAGTACATGCTGTCGCTGAACCCGGAGTTGTTGATCCGGTGGCCGAACACGAACGAGAAGCTCTGGTGGTGCGCCGGAACGAAGATGAACACGGCGACGAGGGCCGTCACCCCGATCACGTGCCAGAACACCGAGATCGAGTTGAAGATCGCCACCAGGTGCGAGGTGAAGATGTTGACGACCGTGTGCAGGATGAGGATCACCACGAACAGGCCGAACGTCTCGGTGAGGATGTGTTTGGTGTCGCCGAAGTTCACGAATCCGAGATCGAGCCCGTACAGGCCGAGCAGCGCGTTGAGGAAGATGGCGCAGGCGTAGTCCACCGACGCGACGACGGCGACCAGGCCGATGAGGTTGAACCAGCCGGTGAACCAGCCCCAGGCCGGACCGCCGAGCTTCGTCGCCCACCAGTAGATGCCGCCGGCCGTCGGATAGGCCGACACCAGCTCCGACATGCAGAACCCGACGATCAGGATCGGGATCGAGATCAGGATCCAGCCCCACGAGATGACGACCGGGCCGCCGTTGTTCCAGGCCTGGGCGTAGCTCGTGAACGTCCCGGCAAGGATCGAGATGATCGTGAACGAGATCGCGAAGTTCTGGAACCCGCTCCAGGCTCGCGACAGGTCCTGCCGGTAGCCGAGCTCGGCGAGCCGCTTCTCGTCGGGGTCGGTGATGGTCGTGGCCTGGTGTGCCTCCACTGCTCCTCCTCACTCGACGTTCCCGGAGCCCCTGCGGGCGGAACTCAAAAGGTCTGCTCCTCCGTCCTCTAACGGGCGACCCTACGCCCGCCCCCAGACGAAAGTCAAGCGTCGCGTTCGGGCATTTCCCCGCTGGTTGCGGCGGGAAGCAGACCGGCGAGGACGTGCTCGGTGCCGGCGAGGTGGTCGACCATCGTGGAGACCGCGCGGGCGGCGTCGCCGACGCTGACCGCGTGCAGCAGCTGGGCGTGCTGGGCGTTGGACCACTCCAGCACCTCGGGTGGGTGCGCGATGTAGGAGATCAGGTCCGTCATCGCGCCCTGGACCTCGGTCGCCGAGGCGACGAGCCGCGCGCTCCCGGTCGCCTCCGCCAGCCCGATGTGGAAGCGCACGTCGTCCTGGCGGTAGGCGGCGAAGTCCTCGATGCGCGCGTCCATCGACTCGATCAGCTCCTGCAGGGCCTCGAGGTCGGCCGGGGTCGCGCGGTCGCACGCGAGCACCGCCACGCCGAGCTCGACCGCCAGGCGCGCATCGCAGGCGTCGCGCCAGCCGGCGAGCAGCTCGGCCGACGGGTCGGCCGCCCCGGGCGGGGACTCGGCCACGAACGTGCCGCCGCCCCGCCCGCGCACGGCGCGCAGATGCCCGCTCTGCACCAGCGCGGTGAGCGCCTGGCGCAGCGTCGAGCGCGCGATCCCGAGCCGGCCGCACAGCTCGCGCTCGGCGGGCAGCCGGCTGCCCGGCTCCAGCAGCCCGAGCTTGATCGCCGTCCCGAGCCGCTCGAGCGTCTCCTCGAACGCCGTCTGCGAGCGCACCGGCGCGAAGATCGTGGCCAGCGACGGGGGCTCGCCGCCGTTGGCCGCCGGCGGGGTGGCGGCCCGGGCGTTCACGTCGCCTCCACGGCGGTGCGCTCGCGCGCCGCGGCGACCAGCCCGGCGACCACGCGGCTGCGCTCGTCCTCCTCGGGGTGCCACAACACGCCGAGCGCGAACGGCCGGCCCGGCAGCTCGATCGCCTCGACGATGCCGTCGTCCAGCAGCGAGAACCCGGTCGCCCGCAGCCCGTCGCCGAGCGTGCGGACGCCCTGGTGGTGGTAGCTCTTGACCGCCGCGCGCTCGCCGTCGACCGCGCGCGCGGCCAGCGAGTCCTCCTCGAGGCGCACCTCGTGGTCGGCGTAGCGCCCCGGCGTCCCGGCGTGCCCGTCGTGGCCGAGAACATCGGGCAGGTGCTGCTCCAGCGTGCCGCCGCGGGCCACATTGAGCACCTGCATTCCCCGGCAGATCCCGAGCACCGGGAGCCCGGCGTCCAGCGCCGCGCGCACGAGCGCGAGCTCGAACCGGTCGCGCACGGCCTCCACGGGCACGGTGCGGGGGTGGCGGGCCTCGCCGTAGTGGGCCGGGTCGACGTCGGCCGCCCCACCCGACACGATCAGCGCGTCGAGGCGCCCGAGCAGGTCGTCCGGAGCGCGCGCGTCCTCCTCGTCGGGCACGAGCAGCTCGGCGCGGGCGTCCGCGGCCTGGACCGCGTGGACGTAGGCGAACGGCGCTCCGGCGGTCAGCTCCGTCCACGCGCCGGAGGTCATCGGCTCGATCCCGGCCGTGATGCCGACCGTGGGCCTGCTCACAGCCGCTCGAAGCCCCGGTAGCGCTCCCAGTCGGTGACGGCCGCCTCGAAGGCCGCGAGCTCCACGCGGGCGTTGTTGAGGTAGTGGTCCACCACGTCGTCGCCGAACGCGCCGCGTGCGACGGGGCTGCCGTCGAAGAGGCCGCGCGCCTCGCGCAGGGTGGTCGGGACCCGTGGTTTGCCGGAGTTGTACGCGTTGCCGGTCGTCTCGGGTTCGAGCTCGAGCTCCGACTCGACGCCGTGCAGGCCGGCGGCGATCATCGCGCTCAGCGCGAGGTAGGGGTTGACGTCGGCGCCCGGCAGCCGGCTCTCGACCCGCTTGGCGGGCCCGTGGCCGACAACGCGCAGCGAGCAGGTGCGGTTGTCGTGGCCCCAGGCCACCGCGGTTGGGGCGAAGGAGCCCGCGGCGAAGCGCTTGTAGGAGTTGATGTGCGGCGCGAAGAACAGCGTCAGCTCGCGCATGCAGGCGAGCTGGCCGGCCACGAACGCGTCGAAGGTGCCGGGCTCGTCGGCGAACAGCGGCGAGCCGTCCTCGCGGGCGATCGACAGATGGATGTGACACGAGTTCCCTTCGAGCTCGTTGAACTTCGCCATGTAGGTGATCGCCATGCCCTCCTGGGCGGCGATCTCCTTCGCCCCGTTCTTGTAGATCGCGTGGTCGTCCGCGGTCTGCAGCGCCGGCCCGTAGTGGAAGTTGATCTCGTGCTGGCCGAGGTTGCACTCGCCCTTGGAGTTCTCCACGCGCATGCCCGCCCCCATCATCGAGTTGCGGATGCGGCGGATCAGCGGCTCGACGCGGGCGGTGCCCAGCAGCGAGTAGTCGATGTTGTACTGGTTGGCCGGCTCCAGCTCGCGGTAGCCCTTCTTGAACGCCTCCTCGTAGGAGTCGTTGAAGACGATGAACTCCAGCTCGGTGCCGGCATTGGCCGCCCACCCGCGCTCAGCCAGGCGCGCGATCTGGCGCCGCAGGATCTGCCGCGGCGAGGCGACCACGTCCCTCCCGTCCTCCCACTGGACGTCGGCCAGGCACAGCACCGTCGCCTCCTGCCAGGGAACGTCGCGCAGGGTCGAGAGGTCGGGGCGCATCACGAAGTCCCCGTAGCCGGTCTCCCACGACGACATCTCGTAGCCCTCGACCGTCTCCATGTCCACGTCGATCGCGAGCAGGTAGTTGCAGGCCTCGGCGCCGTGATGGGCGACCACATTCAGGAAATGGGCGGCCGTGAGCCGCTTGCCCTGGAGCCGACCCTGCATATCGACGAGGGCCAGGAGCACGGTGTCGACCTCACCGCGGGACACGGCCTCCTTGAGCTCGTCGAGCGTCACAGGCGTCGAAGGTATAGCGCGCGCGCCTTTCGGCGCAACCCCGGGCGCGCCTCGGGGGAAACTGCGGACGAGGCGCGCGGGTTGCCCTGATGTACCGCGCGGGTCGCCCTCGTAGGCTCGCCGTCACCAGCCGTGGACCCCGACCACGGCCCCACAGAGAGGACGAGAGATGGCGGACGTACGAACCGACGACATGATCGGAACGATCGAGATCCGCACCGAGGACTTCCAGGCGATCAAGAGCATCGAGCTCTTCCCCGCCTCGTTCCGGGTCAACGACGCCACCCAGGAGGTCGAGTACGCGAACGACGAGGCCCGCGCCGAGATCGTGGGCGAGGTCGCGGACGCCGTGCTTGTCATGGCCGCCCACGAGCTGACCGGAAAGCCGAAGCCCGCGGCAGCCGGCTAGCGGCACGAGGAGCCGACCATGTTTCGCCGGATCGTCGTCGGGTTCAATGCGACCTTGCAGAGCGAGGACGGCCTCGCGCTTGCCATCAGGCTCGCCGCGGCCACCAACGCGGATCTGCTCCTGGGCTACGTCTACCCGCAGCAGCCGCCGTGGTTCAGCTCCGAGCGCCCCTACCAGCGCAACCTGCGCAAGGACATTCGCGGCATCTTCGACCGCGCGCAGGAGCGCATCCCCGACTCGCTCAACGTGCAGACCCTGGCGCTCGGCTCGGGCTCACCGGCACGCGGGCTCCACGATCTCGCCACGGGAGAGCGGGCCGACCTCCTGGTGCTCGGCTCGACCCACCGCGGACCCGCGGGCCGGGTCATGCCGGGCACGGTGGCGGAGACGGTGCTCACCGGCGCACCGTGTGCGGTCGCGATCGCACCGCGCGACTACCGCGAGCGCGACATCGAGCCGATCTCGGTGGTGGGCGCCGCCTTCGACGGCTCGCCCGAGGCCGCGGCCACGCTGGGCCGGGCGGGCGGCCTCGCCGCCTCGCTGCAGTCCTCGCTGCGCGCGATCGCCGTGGCCGAGCCGCACTGGGCCCACAACGAGGGTGACGAGCATCCGCTGGCGGAGCCCCTCGCGCGCGCGCTGAGCGCCGCTGGCTGCGCGGAGGGCACCGACACGGCGCTGCTCACCGGCCACGCCGCCGCGGCCCTGGCGGACGCCGGCGGCGACGTCGACCTCCTCGTCGCCGGTTCGCGCGGCTACGGGCCGATGCATCACGTGCTGCTCGGTTCGGTGTCCGCGCGCCTGCTACGGACCTGCCCCTGCCCGCTGATCGTGTTCGCGCGCAGCGTGGTGTCCGCCGAGCCGGACACCGATAGGGACCACGAGCCGCAGGCCGCGTCGGACTCCGGTTCCGGTTCCGTCACTCGTACTTGACGCTAGCCGCCGACGCGCACCGGATCCATCTCGCGCTCGTCGCGATCCCGCTGAGGGACGGGGGTCGCCTCGGCGCGGCGGCGCAGCTCGGCGAACTGCTTGGTCTGCATCACCCAGTGCGCGGGCTCCCAGAACAGCCAGTTGCCGACCTCGATCACCCCACGCGGCCGCCCAACGTGCCACCCACGGACGAGGAGACGGGTGGCCCCATCGCCGATGGAGCGCAGGTGGAAGCCCCAGGTGCTGTCGTTGAAGGCCCGCGGTGGGCGCAGCGCCGGGTTGAACGGGTGGCCGCTCGGGAGGGCGAGCGACGACCGCAGCACGAAGGTGCGCTCATGCTCGATCAGGGCGACGTCGAACCACGCGCTGCCATCGGGGACACAGCTCAGCCGCGAGCCCACCGTGACGTCCTGCCACTCCGGGTGGATGCGGTCCGCGCTCGGCCGGCCGCCGTTGTCGAGGCGGTCCCAACTGTAGAAGCCCGCCCGATCGCAGCCCATCTGCAGCAGCCAGGGCCAGACGGCCGCGGGCGGGGCGTCGATCGTCGTCGCCATGGTCGCGCCACCGCGTCCGCCCGGGATCAGGTCATCGCCCGGGAGCGGCATGATTCGCTCCGTGTCGGTCGCGTCCCAGTTGGTCATCCGGGGCCGCACCACGAGGGCATACAGGGCAAACGGAGCCGCGGCCGTCAGTGCTGAGCGCAGGCGCATGCCGCGATCGTGCCCGGTCGGCGGTCGCACGGCATCCGCGCGGCGCCGCGACCGTCCGCGGAAATCTACGGATCGCGCCTGGTCAGGGGTAGACAGTCTCGCCGGTCTCGCGCTCGACCAGGGCGATCGCGAGGGCGGGACAGGCCTCGGCGGCGGCGCGCAGGAGCTCGTCGGGCGCGGCGCCGATCACGACGGCGGTGCCGTCGACGCGGAACGCCTCCGGCGCGATCGCCGCGCAGTCGCCGTGGCCGCTGCAGGCGAGCTCGTCGATGGTGGGAATCAGCGTCATGCGGCGTGCTCCTCGGATTCGGGGACAGGCTGAGTCAGAGCGGCGATCTCCCTCCGGGCGGCGGCCAGGGCCCGCGGGCGCCCCACGGTCACGGCCGCAACCAGCCGCCCGCCGCGCTGGAAGGTCGCTTCGAAATCGCCGGCGGCGAGGTCGCCGTCCAGGCGCAGGGCGTCGTTCGGCCGCGGTCGGCCGACGCCGTGGATCCGCAGGCCGTGCTGATCGCTCCAGAAGCTCGGCACGGGTGGCGGTCCGGGGTCCAGGCCCAGCATCGCGCGCGCCGCGGCGATGCCCTGCCGCGCGGCGCCGTCCCAGTGCGCGCCTCCCACGTGCCGGCTTTCGAACGGGTCGTAGGCGAGGGCCGCGTCCCCAGCGGCGAACACCGCGGGGAACGGCGTGCGGCCGGCGGGATCCGTGCGCACCCCGGCCGGGTCGAGTCCCGATCCGGCCAGCCAATCCGTGGCGGGCTCGACGCCCACGCCCGTGACGACCACGTCACACGCCACCCGCGGTCCGCCGTCGAGCACGAGCTCCTCCGCGCGGCGTCCACCGCGCACCGCGACGATCCGGCTGCCGCCGAGGACCGCCACGTCGTGGCGACCGTGCAGGGCCGCCAGCCGCTGTCCCGGCAGGGGGCCGAGGACGCCGGCCAGGGGCGTCTCGAGCGCCTCGACGACCGTGACCTTGGCCCCGAGCGCGCGGGCGGTGGAGGCGACCTCGAGCCCGATGAAGCCCGCGCCGACGACCGCCAGCCGCGCGCCCGGCGCGAGGAAGGTCCGCAGTCGGCGTGCATCGTCCGCGTCGCGCAGCGCGAGGACGTTGTCGTAGCCGTCCAGCGCAGCGAGGCGCCGCGGTCGGGCGCCCGTGGCCACCAGGATCCGGTCGTAGACGAGGCGCTCGCCGTCGCGGAGCTCGAGCGTGCGGGTGGCGGGGTCCAGCCGCCGTGCCGCGACGCCGAGCCGCAGCTCGACGCCCGCGTCGTCGTACCACTCGGCCGGCCGGAACCCGAGGGTGCCCGGGGCGCGCGTGCCGGCGAGCAGCTCCTTGGAGAGCGGCGGGCGGTCGTACGGCGGGCGCTGCTCCGCGCAGACCATCACGATCCGCCCGTCGTAGCCGGCCGTGCGGAGGGTCTCGCAGCAGCGCTGCGCGGCCAGCCCGCCGCCCGCGATGACGACGCCGTCCCGCCTCATGCGGTCTCCCCCTGCACCGCCGGGCGCGCCCGCACCGGTCGCGCCGCCGGCTGCCGGCGCCGCGGCAGCACCCGCGCGAGGAAGAGAAGCGCGATCGGGACCGCGGTGACGATCATCGCCCAGCGCAGCCACGGCGAGCCGGCGTCGGTTCCCGCGCCGATCGTGTGGACCAGGGACAGGAGGTAGACGACGACGGTCGCGCGATGGGCACGGCGCCACAGCCGGGGGCCGATCCAGCGGCGGACGTAGAAGCTCAGGCCCAGGACCGCGGCCAGCCAGCCGCCGATGATCCCGAGGCCGGTCCAGAACGGCCGGTACGCGGCGGCGAACGGCACCGTGATGCCGCTCAGGCCCGGGTGGAGCCAGGGATCGCCGAGCAGGGTGAGCCCGTGCACGGCGATCGCCACGAGCCCGGCGAGCGCCGCCTGCTCGTGCACGGCCGTGAGGCGGCGCGCGAGGCCGGGGCGTCGCATCAGGCGCGCGGACATCGTCAGGCCGATGCCGACCGACAGCGTTACGAGCGCCAGGGCGACGACCCCGGAGGCCCGGCCGGCCAGCCACCAGGCGTGCTGGGAGATGCTCGTCGCGCCGGTCACGCCGCCGCCGCTCCCGCTTGCAGGTCGGCGGCCCGCACACGCAGGCGCGGGCGGCCGCGCAGCGGCCCGACCAGCTCGACGTCACCGCTGTCGTGGACGAGGAGGCCACCGTGCTCGGCAAGCGCTCCGCGCGCCCGCTCCGGGCCCGAGAGCAGCGCCAGCTTCGACAGCGTCTCCGCCTCGAGCGTCGACGCGCCCAGGGCCGTCACGCCGATCAGGCCGGTCCAGGCCGGCTCGCCCGTGGACGGGTCGAGGAGGTGGTGGGCGAAGCCTCCGCCGTCGGCGCGCCAGAGCCGCACGTCGAGGCCGGACGTGGCGACGCCGCCGCCGTCGAGGCGGAGGACGTGCGCGTGCTCGCCCGTGAGCGGGTGCTGGACCTCGACGTCGTAGGGCGTCTCGGCGATGCCGACCCCACCGACGCGGAGGTCGCCGCCGCAGTCCACCATGAAGCGCCGATAGCCGCGCAGCCGGTGGGCGAGGGCGTCGGCGGCGAGGCCCTTGCCGGTTCCGCCGGTGTCGAGTCGGACGCCCGCGGGCCGGCGGACGAGGCCGCCCGCGGCGTCGACCCGCACCCGGCTCCAGGCTCGCGCGGGTTGCGGACGGGCCGGTCGGCGCGGCGGTGCCGCCGCCAGTGCGTCGGCCAGCGACGCCGGCTCCTGCCCGGCGCGCGAGCGCGCATAGCCGGCCGCCTCGAGCGGGCTCAGCAGCGTCGGATCGACGAGCCCGCCGCTGCGCCGCGCCGCCCACAGGCCGGCGGCGACGGCGGTCGCGAGCAGCGGCGAGACCGGGACCGTCGAGCGGGTGTCGGCGTTGAGCCGGCACAGCTCGCTGTCGGGGTCGAAGCGCGAGGCCACGGCCTCGAAGCGCTCGATCCAGCAGCGGGCCTCGTCGGCCGCGCGCGCGGGGTCCGCCAGACCGGGCGCCGCCGGCCGCCCGATCAGCAGCCGGACCTCGCCGCCCATGGCGGGAAACGTGACGTCGTGCTCGCTCATGACGACCTCGTGACCGGAGGGGGCGGCGGCGCGGCTGCGGCGGGCACCGACGCGGCCGCGGCGGAATCGCCCGACGAGCTCGAGGTCGAGGCGGCTTCGCCACCGCCGCCGCCATCGTCGCCCTCGGCCGGGATGACCCGCTCGATCACCGTCTTACGCTCGATTCGGCGGACGACGACGCGGCGCTTCTGCGGCGCGGTGGCCGCCTTCGCGCTCAGGGCCGGGTCGTGGCCGGCGCGCAGCTGCCACGCCAGGAACGTCAGCACCACGAGGAACAGCGCCAGCGCGCCCAGGACGAGGGGCGCCGCACTGGGGCGCTGCGGCGCGGCACGGCGCGTGGGACGCCGCTCAGTCATCGCCGCCTGCCCTGTGCTCGCCGCCGTCGTCGCGCTCGCCGCCGCGGCTTCCGCCGCCCGAGCCGCCCGAGCCGCTCGAGCCGCTGGTGCGCGTCACGGGTCGCGAGGGGGCGGGCGAAGACGACGGCGCGCTGGAGCCACCGCCGCTCGATCGCGTCACCGGAGCGCCGCCGCCGGAGCCGGAGTAGCCGACCGACGCCGCCGACGCGCCGCCCGCGCCACCGCTGCCGGCGCCCGCGGTCGCGGCCGCCGGCTTGCGGCGATGCTTGGGCTTCTCGTGACGGACGATGTGGACGGTGCGGCGAACCACCTGCGTGCGAACCTCGACGGGCGCGGCGGCCTGCGCGGCCGCGGCCTTGCCCCGGTCGGCCGGCTGGCTGATCGCCCAGCCGGTGAGGCCTCCGAGTCCCACGAGCGTGGCGGCGGCGGCGAGCTTGGTCTTCACGGTGGACACGGGCGGTCTCCTTCGCTGGCGCTGGATTCGGACAGCAGCATCCTGGCGAGGCGGCCCGCAACGGCCGCCCACGTGGGGGTAAAGCGCGAGCAAAGCCTGCGGTCCTTCCCGGTCGCGCTGCCTGGAGGCACGACTACAGTGGTGGCGTGGCCGGAAGCGACTCCAGCCGTGCGCGCATCCTGTTCGTCGAGGACGAGGAGTCGATCGCCGAGCCCTTCTCGCAGCAGCTCAAGCGGGCCGGCTTCGATGCCGTGGTGGCGCGCACGGGGGCCGACGCGCTGGATGCCGCCGCACGCGTGGAGCCCGACCTCGTGCTGCTCGACCTCAACCTCCCGGACATCGACGGCCGCGACGTCTGCCGTGAGCTGCGGCGCCGCTCGGAGGTGCCGATCGTGATGCTCACCGCCCGCGGCACCGACACGGACCGGATCGTCGGCCTCGAGCTCGGCGCCGACGACTACGTCGTCAAGCCCTTCAACGGCCGCGAGGTGGTGTCGCGCATCCGCGCCGTGCTGCGGCGCACGCGCCGCCCCGCGCGGGAGCGATCGCCCTCGCCGGCGACGATCGACGGCCTCGTCATCGATCCCGCCGCGCGGCGCGCTCAGCTCGACGGCGAGGAGCTCGAGCTGACCCGCAAGGAGTTCGACCTGCTGGCCGAGCTCGTCCGGCATGCGGGCCGCGTCGTATCCCGTGAGGACCTGATGTCGCGCGTGTGGGACGAGAATTGGTTCGGGTCGACCAAGACGCTCGACGTCCACGTCGGGTGGCTCCGCCGCAAGCTCGGCGACGACCCGGCCGACCCGCGCTTCATCCACACCGTGCGCGGCGTCGGCTTCCGCTTCCGCGAGCCGGAGGGCGCCACGCCCGACGGGGAGGTCGGCGCGCCGTAAGCCTTCGCACCCGCCTCCTGCTGGCGCTGGCCTACGTCCTGTTGCTCGCGATCGTGGCCCTCGCGATACCGCTCGCCCTCAGCCTGCGCGACCGTGTCGGCGCCGAGGTTCGGGCGCAGGCGTCGAACCAGGCGTCGCTGGTCGGCGCGACGGCGGCCGAGCTGCTCGGTCCGGCACGTCGCGGCGACCTGCGGCGCCTGACGCGGTCGGCCGCGCGCTCGGTCCGCGGGCGCGTGATCGTGGTTGATGGCCGGGGCGGACTGCTCGCCGACAGCACCGGCGCGGGCCGCACCGGCTTCTCCTACCGCGACCGGCCCGAGATCAACCGCGCGCTCCAGGGCCGCAGCGCCCAGAACACCCGGCGCAGCTCGACGCTGTCGGAGGACATCCTCGCCACGGCGGTCCCGATCCTCCGCGGCGGGCGCCCGGCCGGAGCGGTGCGCGTCACCCAGAGCGTGAGCGCCGTGGGGCGGGCCACCCGCCGCGCGATTCTCGGACTCGCGATCGTCGCCGGCATCGTGCTGCTGCTCGGCCTCGGCGCCGGCATGCTGATCGCCGGCCAGGTCGCGCGGCCGCTGCGGCGACTCGACCTTGCCGCGCGCCGCATCGCCGCCGGCGACCTCGACGCGCGCGCGGCGGTCGAGGGAAGCTCCGAGCAGAGATCGCTGGCGCGCACCTTCAACGAGATGACCGGCCGCCTCGCCCGCATGCTGCGGGGCCAGCAGGAGTTCGTGGCCGACGCGTCGCACCAGCTGCGCACCCCGCTCACCGGGCTCCGGCTGCGCCTCGAGGAGGCGCGCGCGGCGTCGCCCCCCGATGGCCCTGCTGCGCGGGAAATCGAAGCGGGCATGCGTGAGGTCGACCGGATGGCGGAGATCCTCGAGGAGCTCCTGGTGCTCAGCCGCGCGGGCGAGCGCGAGCTCCCGGGCGAGCGCGTCGACCTGCGGGCGGCGGCGATGCGCGCCGGCGAGCGCTGGCGCCCGGCGGCGGCGGAGGCCGGCATCGACCTGGAGGTCGCCGACGGCGCCCACCCCGCCCACGCGTGGTGTGCGGCGGCGGACCTCGACCGTGCGCTCGACATGGTGGTCGAGAACGCGCTGCGCTACTCCCCGCGCGGGAAGCACGTGACGCTCGCGACCCGCCCGGGCGCCGTCGAGGTGGCCGACGAGGGCCCGGGACTGGCCCCCGGCGAGGAGGAGGCCGTGTTCGACCGTTTCCACCGGGGACGCGCCAGCCGGGGGGGGCCGGCCGGGACCGGGCTCGGCCTGCCGATCGCCCGCGAGCTCGCGCGCGAGTGGGGCGGCACCGTGACACTGGCCAACCGCCCAGGGGGCGGCGCGGTGGCGCGGCTGGAGCTGCGCACCGAGGGCCCGAGGAAGGAGGACTGAGCTTTGCCGCGGCTTAACCGCCCGCCCGCTAGCGTCGCCGGGATGAGAGTGTCGGTACCCGGATCCGTGCGTGTCGCCGCCGTCGCCGTGCTCGGGCTGGTGGCGGCCGCGGCGCTCGCCTTCGCCGCCAGCCGCCTGGCGGCGCAGCACATTGGGCTGGCCTCCGAGCCGCTGTCGGCCGGCGACCGCCTCGCGCCGGCCGTGACCCGGCATCGCCCGGCGCGACCGGCACACGCCACCCGCACGGCAGCGCCGACGACCACCGCCGCCGCGCCACCCGCCACGTCGCCGGCACCCGCCCCCGCAGCGCCCGTCACATCGCAGCCGGTCCAGTCCAGCCCCCAGCCTGCGGCCTCCGACGAAGGACGCGAGGCAGGCGACGGAGCGGGCGCCGACGACTGATCGGGAGCCGGCCACAGGCACCTCGTGCGGAGGACCACCGACCGGCCGGCGTGCGGGCCACGGATGCCATGCGCCGCGCGTTGCGCCACGCTGGTCGGCATGACGAACCGTGACTCCCTTCCCACGCTGGGACATCGCGCCCGCGTGCACCTCAACCACGCCCACGCGCGGCTCTACTCCCTCAGTGGCGGACGCCTCGGCGGGAGCATGGGCGGGCACCCGGTGCTCCTGCTCGGTACGACCGGCCGCCACAGCGGCCAGGCGCGGCGCACGCCGGTGCAGTACGAGCGCATCGACGGCGACATCTTCATCGTCGCCGCCGCGGGCGGCGCGCCCCGACCGCCGGCCTGGTGGCACAACCTCGAGGCCACCGCCGAGGTGACGGTCCAGATCGGGGGAGAGCGGCGGCAGGCCCTCGCGCTGACGCTGAACCCCGAGGAACGCTCCGTGGTGTGGCCGAAGCTCTGCGCCCGCAACCGGCGCCTCGAGCCGCTCCAGCAACGGGCCGGCCGCGAGTTCCCCGTCGTCCGGCTCGTGCCCGCGTTGGCACAGGACACCCCACTGCGGAGACATCTCCAGGGCGTCGCCGACTAGCCTGACGCCATGCCGACGAGCGGGAGCGACGCCGAACCGGGGACTCGCGACGACCGGCCGGCGGCGGGCAGCGTCGTCGGCGTCGACGGCTCGGACGCCGCCGCGGACGCCGCGGCGCTCGCCCGGGCCCTGGGGCCGTGGGCGGGTCCGCCGCTGTTCGCGACCGTCACGCGCGACGGGACCCGCGTCGGACCAGAGCCCGCGCCACGGCACGATCGGCCGGCGGTCGACCCGCGCGCCGTGGCCTCCGAGCTCGACCGGGTCGCCGAGGCACATGGCGCACGGGCGATCGTCGTCGGCTCGACGCATCGTGGCACGATGGGGCGCGTGTTCCCGGGGAGCGTCGGGCGCCGGTTGCTGGCCACGGCGTCCGTCCCGGTCGGCGTCGCGCCACGCGGCTACGCCGAGCGAACGGATGCCCGGCTGTACGTGATCGGGGCCGCGTTCGACGGCGGCGAGGCCTCGATGTGGGCGCTCCACCTTGCCGAGGCGGTGTGCCTCGAGAACGCCGACGCGCTGCGCGTCTACACCGCGGTCCCCTCGGCGCAATCCGCGCACGACGCTCGCAACCCCGATATCCGCAACCAGCCGGCGACGACTCGCGACAAGCTCCTGACCGCGCTCCACACCGCCGTGGCGGAGCTCGACCCCGCCGCCCGCGCGCTGCCGGTGACGCTGGAGGGTGATGTCGTGACGTCGCTCGCCTCCCGCTCGTTCGAGATCGACCTGCTCGTCGTCGGAGCCGGCGCCCACAGCGCGACCGAGGTTGCACTGGGCGCCAGCGTGTCCGCCGAACTGGTCGACTCGCTCGCGTGCCCGATCCTGTTCCTTCCCCCGGGGGCACGACCCTCCGTTCCAGCCTAGAGTCGCGCAATGGATTTCGGGCTCGTGCTGGCGGTTGCCCTGGCGATCGCGTTCGCGGCGACGAACGGACTCCACGACGCCTCGAACGCGATCGCCACGCTGATCACGACGCGCGCGGCCCGGCCGGGCCAGGCGATCGTGCTGGCGGCGGTCTTCAACCTGCTGGGCCCGCTGCTCCTCGGCGCGGCGGTCGCCGACACGATCGCCGGGATCGTGACCGTCCCGCCGTCGGTCGCCGTCGAGGTGATCGGCTCCGGGTTGGCCGCCGCGGTGGCGTGGAACCTCGTGACGTGGCGGTTCGGGCTGCCGTCGAGCTCAGGGCACGCGCTCGTCGGCGGGCTGGTCGGCGCGGCCGTCGTCGAGGGCGGCGTCGACGCCGTCAACTGGGGCGGGTTCGACGGCTGGCATCCGGTCGGGGTCATCGGCACCCTGGTGGCGCTCGCGGTCTCGCCCGTCCTCGGCGGTCTCGGCGCCCTGGTCGTCATCCGCATGCTGCGCCGGCTCGGCCGGCGCGCAACGCGGCGCGTGGACCCGCCGATCCGCGCGGCGCAATGGGTCACGTCCGCTGCGCTGGCGTTCAGTCACGGCGCGAACGACGCGCAGAAGTCGGTGGGCGTGACCGCCGCGCTGCTGCTCGCCGGCGGGGAAACGGCCACGCTCACCGCGCCATTCTGGGTGAAGGTCGCCTGTGCGGTCGCGCTCACCGCCGGCACGGCACTCGGCGGATGGCGGATCATTAGGACCGTGGGCCGTCGCATCTACCGAATCCAGTCCGTCGACGGACTCGCGAGCCAGACCGCATCGGCCGCCGTCGTGTTCGGCGCGTCGGTCGTCGGCGGCCCGGTGTCCACGACCCAGGTCGTCGCCTCCTCGATCGTCGGCGTCGGCGGAGGCCGCCGCCGCTGGCACCACGTCCACTGGCTGGTGGTGCGCAACATCGGGCTCGCGTGGGTGGTCACGCTCCCGGCGAGCGCGATCCTCGCGGTCGCCTTCCTCGCGGTCTGGAGCCTGCTGGCGTGAGGCTCTCCCGCTACCTGTTGCCGGACGCCCCGGACGTGCTCGGACTTCTCCGGCACCAGCTCGCAGTCACGATCGCCGGCCTGGACGCCTTCGCGGCGTGGGCCGCGGACGACGGCGCCAACGCCCAGGCGGTCCGCGACGCCGAGGAGGCCGGGTACGCCGCGAAGCGCGAGCTGCTCCACGCCCTCCGGGCGGCCTTCATCACGCCGATGGATGCCGAGGACGTGTTCGCGCTCTCGGGCGGCATCGCCCGGATCCTCAATCGCGCCACCGATGTCATCAGGGAGTCCGAGGCCATGGAATGCCGGCCCGACGACGGGATCGCCGAGATGGCGGCGCGGCTGGTCGAGGCCATCCGGCACATCGACACGGCCATCGCGCGGCTCGGCTCCGAGGAGGGGGATCCCACCGACGCGGCGGACGCGGCGCTCGAAGCCGAGCGCCAACTCGAGCGAACCTACTACGACGGCATGGCGGCCCTCCTCGGGGTCACGGACATGCGCGAGCGCATCTCCCGGCGCGAGCTCTACCGCCGCTGCTCCGGCATCGGCGAGATCGTCATCGACGTCGCCGATCGCGTCGTCTACGCGGTCGTCAAGGAGAGCTGACCGCTAGCCGATCACGGGCCAGCGCCGTTGGGCGGCGAGATCGTCGAGGGTTCGCTGCATGAGCCCGGTGATCGCCTCGTAGACCGCGTCGACGTCGGGACGGGCACCGAACCGCTCGCGCAGGTCGATCGCCTCGAGCACCTGGATCGTGATCTTCGCCGGAACTGCGATGTGCCCGAAGAGGTCGCCGACGTCGAGCCCCCAGGGGAGGGCGAGCGAGACCGGGAGCACCTTCAGCCGGAATCGCGTGTCGAGCCGCAGAGCGTGGGCGGCGCGCTCGCCGCGGGTGAGGAACAGCGCCGTCTCCTGCCCGCCGATCGAGACCACGGGAACGATCGGCACGCCGGCGTCGAGCGCCAGCCGGACGAATCCCTCACGGCCGGCGAACTCGACGCGATGACCGTGCCAGGAGGGTCGGTGCGCCTCCCAGTCGCCGCCCGGGTAGACGAGGACGGCCGCGCCCCGGTCCAGCGCGGCCCGGGAGTTCTCCCGGCTGGCCTCGATGGTCCCGTACCTGCGCAGCAGCGAAAGCCACGGCGCTCTGCATCACGAGGTGATGCGCGAGCTGGAAGAAGGGCCGGTCGACGCCGAAGTGCCGGTAGAAGGCGAGCGTGAACGCGAGGGTGTCCGGCGCGACGTTCCCGCCCGAGTGGTTGCCCACCAGGAGGACCGGGCCGCGGGCCGGGATCCGGTCGAGGCCGCGGACATCCGGACGAAACCAGGCCGCGATGAGCGGCCAGGTGAACCGCAGGGAACGCCGGATGTAGTCCGGATCGCGCTCGCTCAGGGCCGGCGGGAGCACCCCAGCGGGCGGCTGCGGTGCCGGCGGCGGCGAGACGGTCGGCTCGATCTCGGTCATCTCGCGGCTCGGTCGCTCGATCGTGCATTCGACGCCGGCACTCCGGAGAGCGATTCGATCTCGGCGTGCCGCGCGCCTGAGAGCACTGGCCAGTCGGGCGAGTAGCCGAACACGTCCGCCACACGCGTGGCGCTGTACCGCTCGCCGACGATCTCGATGTGGTCGGGGGTCACCAGGGCCGGGTGGCCGACACCGCAGGAGCGTGCGAGGGCCAGGAGCTCTGCTCGCAGGATGACGAGGTAGTTGGCGACCCGATGGAACTTGATCTGAGGGTCGAGGCCGCGCATCAGCCAGCGCGACTGGGTGGCGACGCCGGTGGGGCAGCGTCCGGTGTGGCAGCGCATCGCCTGGATGCAACCCGCGGCCAGCATCGCCTCACGCCCGACGCTGACCATGTCGCAGCCGAGGGCGAAGGCGAACAGCGCCGAGTCCGGGAACCCGAGTCGTCCGGCGCCGATGAACACCACGTCTTCGGCCAGGCCTTCCCGGGCGAAGGTGGCGTACACGCGCGCGAAGCCGACCTTGAACGGCAGCGCAACGTGGTCGGAGAACGCCAGCGGCCCGGCGCCGGTGCCCCCCTCGCCTCCATCGATGCTGATGAAGTCCAGTCCGCCGCCGGTCGCGGACATGCGTTCGGCGAGCTCCACCCAGAAGCCGCCCTCGCCGACCGCCGACTTGATGCCCACCGGCAGACCGGTCTCGGCCGCGAGCATCTCGACGAACTCGATCAGCTCCTCAACATTGGAGAAGGCTGAGTGAGCCGGCGGGCTGACGCAGTCCTCGCCCGGCGCCACGCCGCGGATTCCGGCGATCTCGCGGCTCACCTTGCGCGCCGGCAGCAATCCGCCGAGCCCCGGCTTGGCCCCCTGGGAGAGCTTGACCTCCAGAGCCCGCACCGGCGCCTCGCTCAGACGCTCCCTCAGCTGATGGAGACTGAACCGGCCCCGCTTGTCACGGCAGCCGAAGTAGCCGGTCCCGATCTGAAAGACGAGTTGCCCACCGTGTCGATGCGACGGCGCGAGTCCCCCCTCACCCGTGTTGTGCAGACACCCCGCCAGCGCCGCACCGCGGTTCATGGCCTCGACGGCGGGCCCCGACAGCGCCCCGTAGCTCATGCCCGAGATGTTCACCACCGATTCCGGGCGAAACGCGCGGGCTCGCCGATGTGCACCCCCCAGGACCTTTCCGGCCGGAAGCCGGTAATCCGGAGCCGCCCCGGGCTCGCCTTCACCCGGCGCCGCGACGGGGAACGGCGAATGCTTGACGATCAGCAGGTTGTCGACCGCCTCCACCTCGTCGTCGGTGCCAAAGCCGAACGTGTTGCGCTGGCGCTTGGAGGAGGCCTCGACCCACCGGCGCTGGTCCCGTGAGAACGGCCGCTCATCGTTGTTGGAGGTGACGATGTACTGCCGCAGCTCAGGCCCAACGGCCTCCAGCAGGTAGCGGAAATGCCCAACGAATGGGAAGTTGCGAAGGATCGCGTGGCGCCGCTGAGCAAGGTCGTACGCCACGATGGCACCGAGTGCCGCGCCGGCGACACCGACTCCTCGGCGACCGCCGCGATCGCGCTGCCCGACACCGCGCTGCTCCATGCCGACCTCCAGCGTTCGAGGCTCGAGCCACCATCCTGCCTGGCGTCTTGCGCGGCGCCATCGGTGAAACGGCACCGCTCGCCTGCGGTGAACTACGCCGGGGCGCCTGGACCGGCGCGCCGTATGCAGCCCGCATTCGAATCCGTAGATGCTGCGCTGGTTCATCCCGGGCGGAGCGTGCATGCTGGTCCTGACCGCCGAGTGCGACAAGGGAGAGCCATCGTGCCCCAGACCTCGAGCCATCCGTGGGAAATCGACGCGCGGGAGTTCCCCCGCGCCGGACCACCGGAGGAGCAGCTCGCGTTCGCGCTGCGCTACGCGATCCTCGCGCCCTCCGCTCACAACACCCAGCCGTGGCGCTTTCGCGTCGTTGGTGACATGGTCGAGGTGCACGCCGACCGCACGCGCGTCCTGCCGATCGCCGACCCCGCCGAGCGCGAGCTGCTGATCAGCTGCGGCGCCGCCCTGTTCTTCCTGCGGATCACGCTGCGGCGATTCGGCCATGCGCCGACCGTCGCGCTGCAACCGGACGCCGAACGGCCGTCACTGGTCGCCAGCGTGTGGCTCGGCGAGCCGGCCGAGCCGACGCCGGACGAGGCGGTCCTCGCCGAGGCCATCATTCACCGCCACACCAACCGCCGGACCTTCGAGGACCGCCCGGTGCCGTCCGAGCTGACGCTGGCGCTGGTCCGCGCCGCCGCGTCTGAGGGCGCATGGCTCGAGGCGGTCATCGACCCGGAGCGCAGGCGCTCGCTGGCCGGCCTCGTCGCCCAGGCGCACGCCGAGCAGCTGGCCGACGAGGCGTTCGTGGGCGAGCTGGCGTCGTGGGTGCGCGACCCGGCCGCCGACGACGGGATGCCGACGCACGGCGTACCGCTCGCCGAGGTCGGCGCCCCCCACGCCAGCGCCTTCCTGCGCACGTTCGAGGCGGCGACCGGCGCGGCCGAGACCGAGGCGCAGCTCACCGCCGGTTCGCCGCTGCTCGCGGTGCTCGGGACCACGGAGGACGACGAGGCGGGGTGGCTGCGCTGCGGCGAGGCACTCGGGCACGTGCTGCTGCGGGCCTGCGCCGAGGGTCTGTCCGCATCCTTCCTCAACCAGCCGATCGAGGTCGCCTCGCTGCGGCCACAGGTCGCCCCGGCGGTCGGCCACCCCGGTCACGCCCACGTCCTGCTGCGCCTCGGCTTCGGAGACGAGGCGCCGGCGACGCCCCGTCGCCCGCTCGAGGACATGCTGGACCGCTGACGATGGTGCGATGACCAACTCGAACGCATCCCGGAGCCCGATCGGCGGGGATCGACGGCCTCTCTTCGCCGATCGCCACGATGCCGGCCGTCGGCTTGCCAAGCGGCTGCTGCCGCTACGCGCCCAGCGGCCGGTGATCCTCGCGCTGCCGCGCGGCGGCGTTCCCGTTGCCCACGAGATCGCGGTGCGCCTCGGCGCGCCGTTGAACGTGCTCGCTGTCCGCAAGCTCGGCGCCCCGCAGAACCCCGAATACGGCCTCGGTGCGGTCGCCGAGGACGGGACCGTGGTCATCAACCGGGAGGCCGTGGCGGCACTCGGCGTCGGCCGCGGGGATCTCGAGCGCATCATTTCCCGCGAGGTGAACGAGCTCCGGCGCCGGGTGGCGCACTACCGCCATGGCCGCCCGCTCGTCGACCTCGCCGAACGCACCGTGATCGTGGTCGACGACGGCGTGGCCACGGGTGTCACCGATGCGGCCGCGCTGCGGGCCGTGCGCAAGCAGGGTCCGCGGGAGGTCATCCTCGCCGTGCCCGTGTGCGCGCCCGACGCCGCGGAGCACCTTCTCACCGAGGCCGATGAGGTCGTCTGCCTACGGACGCCGGAGGAATTCGACGGCGTCGGTCGGTGGTACGGCGACTTCGACCAGGTCTCCGACGAGGAGGTCATTGCCCTGCTCGGCTCGTCGAGGCGGCCCGGCCGATCGGGGCTGAGGCGGGAGGTGACGGTTCCTGCGGGGGCGGTCCGCCTCGTCGGCGACCTGAGGCTTCCAGCAGATCCGGCCGGGCTCGTGCTGTTCGCCCACGGCAGCGGGAGTAGCCGGCGCAGTCCGCGCAACGTCCAGGTCGCCCGCCGCCTCGAGGCGGACGGACTCGGCACGCTGCTGTTCGACCTGCTCACCGAGGAGGAGGCGCGCCGACGGGAGAACGTCTTCGACATCCCGTTGCTCGGCGAGCGCCTCGTCGCCGCCACGCGGTGGGCGACCGCGCAGGCCGAGCTGCGGAGGCTTCCGCTCGGATACTTCGGCGCCAGCACCGGGGGTGCCGCCGCGCTGCTTGCGGCGGCGGAGCTCCCCGCAGAGGTCGCCGCCGTCGTCGTGCGCGGCGGCCGTCCGGATCTTGCCGGCGAGCGCCTCGGCGCGGTTCAGGCCCCGACGCTGCTGATCGTGGGCGGACGCGACACCGAGGTCCTTGCGCTCAACCGACGCGCCAAGCCACGGCTCGGTGGGCCCTCCCAGCTCGCCGTCGTCGAGGGCGCGACGCACCTGTTCGAGGAGCCCGGCGCGCTGGAGTTGGTGGCCGAGTTGGCCAGCGACTGGTTCGCCAGCCACCTCGCCATGTCGGCGCGCCTCGCGGCGGGTCGAGGCGGCGGACCCTGAGGTGCCGATGATGCCGGTGAACCTCAGGACCCCGATCCGCCCGTCCACGGCCGGCATCGACGCCCGCCTCCTCGAGGCGGTTCGTCGCGAGGCTCGCCCGCTGGGGGGAGGTCCGACCGACTACGACCCGCTGCTGGACCTCATCGGCGATGCGCCGCTGGTGCTGCTCGGCGAGGGCTCGCACGGGACGCACGAGTTCTACCGGGAGCGAGCACGCATCACGCGGCGGTTGATCGAGGAGAAGGGGTTCAACGCCGTGGCGATCGAGGGCGACTGGCCGGACGCCTACCGCGTCAACCGCTACGTCCAGGGCGCCGCCGACGACGCCGACGCCGAGGAGGCGCTGCAAGGGTTCCGCCGCTTTCCCACCTGGATGTGGCGGAACGCCGAGGTGCTCGACTTCGTGGGGTGGCTGCGGTCGCACAACGACGCGTTGGCGCCACAGGCCCGGCGCGTCGGCTTCTACGGCCTGGACCTCTACAGCCTCTACACCTCGATCGCCGCGGTGATCGCGTACCTGGAAGCGGTGGACCCGCCCGCCGCCGCCAGCGCTCGCGAGCGCTACGCGTGCTTCGAGCAGTTCGGGCCCGACGCCTCGGCCTACGGCCGCGCCGCGCGCCTGGGGATCACCGACTCCTGCCGGCGCGGCGTGGTCGAGCAGCTCATGGACCTGCAGCGCCGTGCGACCGACTACCTGCGCCGTGACGGCCTCGCCGCCGAGGACGAGCAGTTCTACGCCGAGCAGAACGCTCGACTGGTCGCCAGCGCCGAGGAGTACTACCGCTCGATGTTCGCCGACCACGCCACGTCCTGGAACCTTCGCGATCTCCACATGGCGGACACGCTCGACCGGCTCGCCGCGCACCTGCAGCGGCGCGGTGACCCCGCCCGCATCGTCGTCTGGGAGCACAACTCGCACATCGGCGACGCGCGGATGACCGAGATGTCCGCTCGCGGCGAGCTCAACGTGGGCCAGCTCGCGCGCCAGCGTCACGGCGGCGACGCCGTCCTGGTGGGCTTCACGACGCATTCCGGCACCGTCACGGCGGCCTCGACCTGGGACGCCCCGGCGGAGCGCAAGCGGGTGCGCCCGGCGCTTCCTGAGAGCTACGAGGCGCTCCTGCACGAGGTCGGCGCGCCGTCTCTTCTGTTGTGTCTCCGCACCGGTGAGGCGACGCGCGGATTGGCGCGGCCCCGGCTCGAGCGCGCCATCGGGGTGATCTACCGCCCCGAGACCGAGCGTGCCAGCCACTACTTCTCCGCGCGCCTGTCGGGCCAGTTCGACGCGGTGGTCCACGTCGATCGGACACGGGCCGTCGAGCCGCTGGAGCGCACCGCGGGCTGGGAGCTGGGCGAGCCGCCGGAGACCTACCCGTCGGCGCTCTAACGCGCCCCGTCTTCGCGTGGGGCCAGCCGCGCCGAGCTGTTGCCGGCGTCCTGCAGGCGCGCCGCACGCATGGCGCGCTCGACGTCGGTACGCGAGACGATCCCGACCGGACGGCGCGGTTCATCGACGACGACCGCACGGCCGAGGCGAACGAAGGCGGGCCGTCCGAGCAACGCGGCCACGTCCTCGGATTCAGCGATCTGCAGCGCCGGGTCTCGATCGGCGACCTCCTCGACGAGGGTCGTCCTGCGCCTCGATTCGGGCATTCTCTCCAGCCGGTCGATCGTCAGCAGGCCAACCGCACGGCCGGCGTCGTCGATGACCGGGAAGGCCGTGTACCGGTGGGGCGCGAAGTACCGCTGCGCGGCCTCATACACGCTCAGCCCCGACGGGATGCTGACGACCGGGTGCGACATCAACTCGCCGGCCGAGACGCCCTTGAAGGTCGCCTCAACCTGCTCCTGAAATCGCTCGGCGCCGGCGGCAGCGATGATGAAGAAGCCGATGACCGCGAACCACAGGCCGCCCGGCGCCCCGCTGAACAACGCCAGCAGGCCGAGACCGATGAACACATAGCCGAACACCCGCCCGAGTCCGGCGGCGGCGTCCGTGGCGGCGGCGAGGTCCCCGCTGCGCAGCCAGAGGAGCGCGCGAGCAACCCGGCCGCCGTCGAGCGGGAACGCCGGAATCAGATTGAAGCCGAGAATCAGAACGTTGATCTCGGCCTGGTAGCCGACGAGGGCTCGCAGCGCCGCGGGCGCCGACGCGGGCAAGGCCAAGGCCACGGCACCGAAGATCGCGGCGATGACGGCGGTCACCGCGGGACCCGCCAGCGCGAAGCTCAACTCATCGCGAGCGCGTTGCGGGCGTCCGCTCATCCGCGCCACGCCGCCCAGCAGCCAGAGGTCGATCTCCTCGATCTCGACGCCGCGGCGGCGAGCCACGAGGGCATGCCCGAACTCGTGGGCCAGGATGCTCGCGAACAGCAGCAGGGCGCTGGCCAAGCCCAACGCGTAGGCGGCAACCGGCGCGATGCCGTGGACCTGGTCCGGGTAGTAGGCGGCACCCAGGGACCACGTGATCAGCGCGACGATGATGAGCCAGAGCGGGCTGATCCCGACCGGGATGCCCGCGATCCGAGCGATGCGAAAACTCCGACCGGGCACGGAGCCAACGATGACCGTTGGCCGGCGCCGAGTCATCGGTGGTTGACCGGCCGGCGCTGCCGGCGATCTACGGAGCGTCCATCACCGTCGTGCTCTTCTTCCCCACGCCGCGCGGCGGCAGGTGCCGAGGCGCTCGCACCGCCCTCGCGGAGTTGTACGGATCCGTTTCAGGAGTCGAGCCGGATGGAGAGGCGACGGAAGCGACCTAGCCTCGCGGTGCCTGGGACGGGTGTATCGAGCGTCCCGCGGCGAGCGCGAAAGGAAGCGGCGATAAAGGAGGCGGCGATGTATCGCAGGATTCTCGTCGGCTGCGATGGCAGCGACCATGATCACGATGCGCTCGCGCTCGCGGCAGCGGTGGCGCGGCAGACGGGAGGGTCGCTCATCCTGGCCTCCGCCGCGGACGAGGTGCCGCGCTTCCTCTCCTTCGGTCCACAGCTGCTCACTCCTGAGGGCCTGCAGACCGCCCTGCGTCATGAGGCCGACCGCATCCTGCGGGAGGCCGAGGCGACGCTTCCGTCCGCGGTGCGGTGTCGCCGCGAAGTCGTGATCGGCGACTCACCCGCCGGTGCGCTGTACTCCCTGGCCGAGGCGGAGGACGTCGACCTGATCGTGCTCGGCTCCTGCCACCGGGGCGCGATCGGACGGGTGTTGGCGGGCAGCGTCGGTCAGCAGGTGCTCGACAGCGCCCCGTGTGCGGCGGCGATCGCACCGGCTGGATTCCGCGAGCGGGGCGAACCCGAACTGGGGGTGATCGGCGTCGGGATCGACGGGAAGCCGGAATCGCTTGCGGCGCTGTCGGCTGCCGAGGCACTGGCCAGCGCTGCTGGAGCCACCCTGCGCCTCATCTCCGTGATCGCCGCGGCGGACCTCCACGTCCCGGAAGGCAGCCCACCCGATGTGTACGAGGCCATCGAAGCTGCCGCTCGCGAGCACGCGCATCGCGTGATCGAGGAGGCCATCGCGAGCCTGACCGCCGACGTGCCGGTCGTGCGCGAGATCGTCGACGGGCGCGACGGGCCGATCGCGCTGTCCCTCGAGGCCGCCGCCGACGCCGCCGAGATCGACCTCCTCTTCGTCGGCTCGCGTGGTTTCGGGCCCGTTCGACGCGTCCTGCTGGGCAGTGTCTCGAGCCAGCTCATGACCTCCTCAACGTGCCCGGTGCTGGTCGTTCCGCGCGGCTCCGACCGCGTGGCGGCTGCGGCGCCGGATCACCACTCGTCCGCCACGATGGGATAGTTGAGGTGGCCACTGCCCCGCAAACGCCCGACCTGGCCTCGACGCAGCTTCTGCTTGCCGCCGAGCAGGCGGTCGAGCACGGGTCCCGGCTCCTGCGTCGGGGCCAGGCTCACGTCGGCTCACTGATCCCCAAGGGCGACCGCGACTACGCCACCAGTGTCGACCTCGCGATTGAGCGCGCGGTCAAGCAGAGCTTGGCGAACGCGACGCCCGAGATCCCGTTTCTCGGCGAGGAGGAGGGCGGCGACATCCACGCCGACACGCTGTGGACGCTCGATCCGATCGACGGCACGCTCAACTTCATCAAGGGCAGCCCGTTGTGCTGCATCTCGCTGGCCCTGCTCACCAACGGACAGCCGGTGTTCGGCATCGTCGATCTCCCGCTCCTCGGCGAGCGGTACATCGCGCGGGACGGCGGTGGCGCCTACCTCAACGGTGAGCGGCTTCACGTCGCCGACGTCGACGGCCTCCACGATGCGATGGTCGGATTGGCCGACTTCGCCGTGGGCCCGGAAGCCGCGTACGAGAACCGCATCCACCTGGCGCTGATCAAGCGCCTGGCCGTCGATGCCATGCGGATTCGGGTGCACGGTTCGGCGGCGATGGACCTGGCCTGGCTCGCCGCCGGCCACCTGAACGCCACGGTGATGCTCTCGAACCTGCCCTGGGACATCAGCGCCGGCGTGCTTCTGGTGCGCGAGGCGGGGGGCCTCGTCTATGACGTCGACGGAACGACGCACAGCACGCGGTCGCGGTTCACGATCGCCTCGGCGCCAGGCTTGTTCGACAGCCTCTGCGAGGTCGTGGCCGATGCCGTCTAACGGCCACGCGGCCGACTCGGAGACGAGGCGCGGGAGCGTCGCGGTGTTCGCGCCGTCGCCGGTGCTCACCATCACCGCCGAGGCCGGTCCCGATCAACCCGAGATCCATCTCCATGCCGGTGGCCAGGGCTTTTGGGTCGCACGGATGGCGGCGCTGCTCGGAGCGGAGGTCACGCTCTGCTGCGCGCTGGGCGGCGAGTCAGGGCGCGTGCTCCGACCCGTCATCGAGGCCGAGGCCGTTTCCGTCCACGGCGTCGACACGCGCACGTCCAACGGGGTCTACATCCACGATCGCCGCAGCGGTACCCGCGTCGAGTTTGCCGCCGCCGACAGCCGACGGCTCGACCGCCACGCCGTCGACGCCCTGTACGGCATCGCCTTGACGGCCGGACTGGACGCCGACGTCACCATCCTGACCGGGCCGCGGCCAGCGGACCTCCTCGACGCGGACGTCTACCGCCGCCTCGCCGCCGACCTGCGTGCCAACGGGCGCACCGTGATCGCTGATCTCTGCGGCCCCGCCCTCACCGCTGCCCTCAGCGGCGGCCTCGACATACTCAAGATCAGTGACGAAGAGCTGATCGCCGATGGCTACGCGGACAGCCACGCTTTCGAGGAGCTCGTCGGCGGGGTGAGGCAGCTCAAGGAGGCCGGCGCCGAGCGCGTCTTGCTCTCCAGGGCGGCGGAGTCGGCCATCGTGCAGGACGGAGACGAACGTTCCACGGATGTGATCGAACTTCGCGGCCCGCGTTTCGAGTCGCTGGACCCGCGCGGGTCGGGCGACTCGATGTCCGCCGCCCTCGCTGCCGGGCTGGCCTCCGGGATGGCGCCGATCGAGGCGCTCCGTCTGGCTGTCGCCGCCGGGGCGCTCAATGCCACACGGCGCGGGCTCGGTACGGGAACCCGCGGCGAGATCGAGGACCTTCGCCACCATGTCACGGTCGAGCGGCGGAGCAACTTCCTCAGTCGGCTGGTACGCCGGCTGGCCACCGGCTGAAGGAGGGGCGAACATGCTCGACGTGGACGAGGCCTCCGGGACATCCGCTGGCTCCCCTCCGGACGACCATGCGCTGGCAGTCGATCCGACCGAGCGGGTCGACCTGCTGCTGCGCGACCTGCGCAGCGCGCGCAGCGGCCTCTCCGGCCGCGAGGCCGACCGGCGCCTGATCCAGTTCGGGCCGAACGAGCTGCGCCGACGCGGCGGACGTCGCTGGCCGCGGGAGCTGGCGCGCCAGTTCACGCATCCTCTCGCCCTGCTGCTGTGGGCCGCCGCCGCCCTGGCCGCGCTCGTGGGGATCACGCCGGTGGCCATCGCCATCGTGGTGGTCATCCTCATCAACGCACTGTTCGCCTTCGTCCAGGAGGTTCAGGCCGAGCGCGCAGTCGAGGCCCTGGCCGAGTACCTGCCGCCCCAGGCGAAGGTGCTCCGCGACGGTGAGAGGCAGGTCATCGACGCCGCGCGCGTCGTGCCCGGGGACCTGCTGCTCGTCGAGGAGGGCGATCGCGTCTCCGCCGATGCGCGACTGCTCGAGGGCGCCGTCGACGTCGACGTCTCGACGTTGACCGGCGAGTCGATGCCCGCCTTCCGCTCCGCCGAGCTGCTCGACAGCCGCGTCCCGCTGCTCCAGGCGCGCGACCTCGTCTTCAGCGGCACCACCTGCACCGAGGGCGAAGCGCGGGGTCTCGTCTTCGCGACCGGCATGCACACCGAGCTGGGGCGCATCGCCGCTCTCTCCGAGCGGGTCGAGCGGGAGGAGAGCCCGCTGGAGCATCAGGTCCGCCGGGTCGCCTGGCTGATCGCGCTGATCGCGGTCGTTACCGGCATCGCGTTCATTCCGCTCGCCACGCTCGGGGCCGGGCTCTCGCTGGCCAACGGCGTGGTCTTCGCCGTCGGCCTGCTCGTGGGCAACGTGCCCGAGGGCCTCCTCCCGGTGATCACGCTTGCCCTGGCCGTCGGCGTTCGCGGGCTCGTGCGACAGGGCGCCGTGGTCAAGCGCCTGAGCGCCGTCGAGACGCTGGGCTCGACCAGCGTCATCTGCACCGACAAGACCGGGACGCTGACCGAGAACCGCATGCGCGTGACCACGGTTTGGACGCCCGGCGGCGCCCTCGACCTCTCCGCGAGCCGGGCGGCGCGGGGAGCGGAGGGAGACCCCGGACGCCCGGCGGAGGTCGCGGCGCTCGCGGCGGCGATGAGCGCGTGCAACAACGCCGAGATCGCGGCCGACGGGACCACGACCGGCGATCCGACCGAGGTCGCGATGCTGCTCGCCGCACAGAGCCTCGGAGCCGATGTCAACGCCGAGGCCCGCGAACGCCGCCGGCGGCGCCAGTTTCACTTCGACCCCGTACTGACGCTGATGTCGACCGTCGACGAGCGCGACGGCGAGCTGTGGATCGACGCCAAGGGCGCCCCCGAGGCGCTGCTGCCCCGCTGCGCGTCAGTGGCATCGAGCTCGGGTCCTACGCAGTTGAGCGAGGACCGGCGAGCCGACATCGGCCGCGTGGTGGCCGACTACGCCGCCCAGGGGCTCCGCGTCCTCGGCGTCGCTGAGCGGCGGCTGGAGACCGCCGACCCACCCGAACGACGCGAGGAAGCCGAGCGCGAGCTCTGCTTCCTCGGATTCGTGGCGATGCTCGACCCTCCCCGGGCCGAGGTGGCCGACGCGGTCGCCCAATGCCACGCGGCGGGCATCCGCATCATCGTCGTCACCGGCGACCACGGCCTCACCGCCGCCGCGGTCGCCCATCAGGTCGGTATCGCCGGCGCGCAGCCCGACGGTCGTCACCGGCGAGCAGCTCGCCGCCATGAGCGAGCCCGAACTCGACACGCTCCTGCGCGAGAGAACGCGAGCTGATCTTCGCCCGCACCTCGCCCGAGGCCAAGCTGCGGATCGCCGACGCCCTCCGAGCCGAGGACAATGTCGTCGCGATGACCGGCGACGGGGTCAACGACGCGCCCGCGCTGCGCCGCGCCGACATCGGCGTCGCCATGGGCCGATCGGGCACCGACGTCGCCCGCGAGGCTTCGACGATGGTGTTGACGGACGACAACTTCGCCACCATCGTCGCCGCCGTGCAAGCGGGCCGTCGCGTCTACGACAACATCCGCAAGTTCATCCTCTACATCTTCGCCCACACCACGCCCGAGGTGACGCCGTTCCTCGTCTTCGCGCTCGCGGGCGGAGCCATCCCGCTCCCGCTCACCGTGCTGCAGCTCCTCGCGTTCGACGTCGGCACGGAGACGCTTCCCGCCCTGGCCCTGGGGCGCGAGCCGGCCGAGCCCGGGCTCATGCAGCGCCCGCCGCGGTCTCGGTCGGAGGGCGTGATCCAGCCGCCGATGCTGCTGCGGGCCTGGCTCTTCCTCGGGGTGATCTGCGCCGCGCTCGCGATGGCCGGCTTCTTCTACGTCCTGCTCCAGGCGGGGTGGCATCCGGGCGACCCGACCGGCGCGGGCCATCCCCTTCACCACGCGTATCAAGCAGGCGACCACGATGACGTTCCTCGGGATGGTCGCCGGGCAGATCGGCACGGCGTTCGCGGCCCGCACCGACCGCGCCTCGCTGCGATCCGTCGGCGTGTTCAGCAACCGGCTGCTCCTGTGGGGCATCGCGTTCGAGCTCGTGCTGGCGGCCATGATCATCTACCTGCCGCCCCTCCAATCCCTGCTCAGCACCGCCGCGCTCAGCCCCGACGCGCTCCTCTTCGTCGCTGCCCTTCCCCTTCATCGTCTGGGGCGCAGACGAGCTGCGCCGTTTCCTGCTTCGCCGCAGAGCCGCGGTCGTCACCGCGTGAGGGGCCGTTGAGCGCTGCGCCCGACGACCTGCTGGTCGCGCTGTCGGATCCGGGGTTCTTCCCGGACCGACCCGACGCCGTCGAGCGGCGCGAGACGCTGATCTCGTGGGTCTTCCTCGCCGGCGAGCGCGCCTACAAGGTCAAGAAGCCGATCGTGCTGCCGTTCGTGGACTACGGGTCGCTCGCGCGCCGGCACGAATTCTGCCGGGAGGAGGTGCGCCTGAACCGCCGGCTGGCGCCGGACGTCTACCTCGGGGTGCGCGCGATCGCCCTCCGCGAGGGGAAGCTCGTGCTCGCGGACGAGGACGACGAGCGGGCGGTCGAGTACGCGGTCGAGATGCGCCGGTACCGCGAGGACTCGACGCTGGCGCGGCGCATCGCCGGCGAGAGCCTCGCCGCAGGCGATCTTGCCGAACTTGGGAGGAGGCTGGCGGCGTTCCATGACGGGGCGCCGTCCCTGAATCCCGAGCATGTCGAGCCTGCGCAGCTCGCGCGGCCGATCCGGGACACCTTCGAGAGCCTGCAGCGCTGGCCGAAGGCCGTCGCGCCCGCGCGGCTGATGGCCGGCCAGCGCTTCATCGACAGCTACGTCACGGGCCGCCGAGCGATGATCGAGGACCGCATTGACGCCGGTCGCGTCCGGGACGGCCACGGCGACCTTCGCGCCGAGCACGTCGTCTTCACCGAGGACGGAATCCAGATCGTCGACTGCGTCGAGTTCGATCCCGCGCTGCGGCAGGTCGACGTGGCCGCCGACCTGGCGTTCCTCGTCATGGACTTGACCGCGCTCGGCGCGCCTTGGGCGGCCGCGCAGCTCGTCGAGGCATACCGTGCCGCCGGCGGCGACCCCGGTGACGACGACTTCGTGGCGTTTCACGCCGCCGCGCGAGCCTGGACCCGTGCCAAGGTCGCGCTCTTCCGCTCGGAGACCGTGGACCGGAAGGAAGCGCTGGCGGCCGAGGATCAGGCGCGGCAGCTGTTCTCGCTCGCGGAGCGGTTCGCCTGGCGTGCCCGCCGGCCGTTGTTGCTGATCGTCTGCGGGCCGCCGGCGAGCGGCAAGTCGCACCTCGCCGCCGCCCTGGCCGAGCGCTCCGGGCTCGAGGTCATCAGCTCCGACCGCCTACGCAAGGCCGCGGCCGGCCTCCCGGCGACCGACCGTGCGCCGGGGGACGTCTACAGCGAGTCCGCCAGCCTCGACACGTACCGCGCGCTGGGCCGACGGGCCGCCGCCGCCGTGCGCGCCGACGGTGGCGCCATCGTCGACGCCACGTTTCGCCGTCGGTCTCACCGCGAGGCCTTCGTCGCGGGGTGCGGTGCCGGCATCGCCGGCCTGTATGTGGAATGCCGCGCCCCGGCGGACGTCCTCGAGCAGCGCGCGCATCAGCGTCAGGACGACCCGCGACGCGTCTCCGACGCGACGCCGGAGATCGCCGCCGCGCTCGGGCACGACTCCGAGCCGCTCGACGAGGTCGAGCCCGACCGCCGCATCGAGCTGCGCACCGATCGGCCGACGAGCGAGGTCGTCGCCGATCTGGAGGCGTGGCTCGACGAGCGAATGGCGCGGCCGAACCGATGACGTCCGGGGCGACACCGGCTGGACCCGCTCCCTCGGGTGGTCAGTGGCTTCTACGGGGACTCGATCGGGCCGGGTCACGGATGCTTCCTCCGCGCAAGGCTGCCAAGCTGCCGGCATGAGCGAAGACGCCGACGAGGAGCTGGAGGTCGTCGCCAGCACGCCGGAGACCCGCAGGGAGCAGGCCGTCCGCAGCGTGAAGAAGCGCCGCGACTTCCAGACCCACCTCGTCTCCTACCTCGTGATCAACCTCGTCGTGTGGGGGATCTGGGCCGTTATCGGGGCCACGTCCGGCGCCTGGTTCCCGTGGCCCGTGTTCGTGACGCTCGGCTGGGGCATCGGGATCGCGATGAATGCCTGGGACGTCTACTTCCGGCGCCCGATCTCCGAGGACGACATCAGCCGCGAGATGGACCGGATCAGCAGTCGCACGCCGTAGGACGGCCGAACGTGAAGCCCGCGGCCGTCGCATCGTCGGACCGGGAAGCGGGTCCGGGTCCCGCAGGCTCGGAGCGCGCAGTGATCGAGACCCACGGACTGTGCAAGCGCTACGGCAAGAAGCCGGCGCTCGCCGACCTCGACCTGAACGTGGACGCGGGCGAGGTCTTCGGCTTCATCGGACCGAATGGGGCCGGGAAGACGACCACGATCCGACTCCTGCTGGACCTGATCCGGCCGAGCAGCGGCTCCGTGAAGGTGCTCGGCCTCGATCCTCGGCGCCAGGGCATCGCGCTGCGCCGCCGAATCGGCTACCTGCCGGGCGAGCTGGGCCTCTATGAGGACCTGACGGGACGCGAACTGCTGCGCTGGCTGGCCCGCCTGCGCGGCGGCGCGGGCCTCGCGGCGATCGAACCGCTGTCCGCGCGGCTGGCACTGGACCTGGACCATCCGATCCGTTCGCTCTCGAAGGGCAACAAGCAGAAGATCGGCCTGGTCCAGGCCTTCATGCACGAGCCCGAGCTCCTGATCCTCGACGAGCCCACGAGCGGCGTCGACCCGCTGATCCAGCGCGAGTTCCACGAGCTGCTTCACGAGGCTCGCGGACGCGGCCAGACGGTGTTCGTGTCCTCGCACGTCCTCAGCGAGGTCGAGCGGATCGCGGACCGCGTGGGGATCATCCGCGACGGCCGCCTCGTCGTCGTGGACGACGTCGGGGCATTGAAGGCCCGCGCGGTACGTCAGGTCGAGATCCACTTCAGCGAGCCCGTGCCGCCGGAGGTGTTCGAGGGACTCGCCGGCGTGCGCGACGCGCAGTTCGATGGTGACGTCGCCCGCTTCGTGGTGACCGGACCGATCGACCCGCTCGTCAAGGCCGCCGCGCAGTTCGAGGCGCTCACCATGACCAGCCATGAACCGGACCTCGAAGAGCTCTTCCTCACGTACTACGCGGGCGAGGAGCCCGGCGACGATGCGTAGCGTCCTGACCAAGGCGCTGCACGACGAGCGTCGCGGGCTCATCGGTTGGGGCGTCGGCATCGCGGCGCTCGTCGCGCTGATGCTCGCCTACTACCCCACCGTCCGCGACAGCCCCGAGCTCAACCGGTTCGCCCGCAACCTCCCGGAGGGAGTCAAGGCGCTGATCGGCGGCGGCCAGGACTACACCTCGCCGGCCGGCTATCTCAACGGCGAGCTCTTCGCGTTCATGGTCCCGCTGATCTTCCTGATCTACGCCGTCGCCCTCGGCAGCCGAACCGTCGCGGGCGAGGAGGATCGAAAGACGATCGACCTTCTCCTCGCCAATCCGATCTCGCGCACGCGCGTCGTGCTCGAAAAGGCCGCTGCCGCCGGCGGCGGAGTGATCCTCCTGGGCCTGGTCCTCGGGGTCTCGCTGATCGTCGGTGCCGAGCTCATCGGCATGCGCATCAGCTCGGGCCATCTCGCCGCCACGGGTCTCAGCGTCGTGCTTCTCGGCCTGCTGTTCGGCGCGCTCGCCCTCGCACTGAGCTGCGCCACCGGCGCCCGGGGCGCGACGCGGGGCATTGCCACGGCGCTCGCCGTCAGCGCCTACTTCCTCAACTCACTCGCCCCCCTCGTGTCCAGTCTCAAGCCGTATCGCAAGCTCTCGCCCTTCTACTGGTACACGGGCCACGACCCGCTGCGCGACGGGCTCAGCGTCGCGCACGTCGCGACGCTGGCCGGGGTGACGCTCCTGCTCGTTGCCGCGGCCATCATCGCCTTCAACCGCCGCGATCTCAGTGTCTGAGGCGTCCGCAAGCCGTCCCGGAACGGCCGCGAGGCCTCCGACCAGCGCCTCGCCGCCGGCGCATCGACGCGCGGCTTGGATCCGAGGCCGCCTTGGCGAGCCGGCGAACAGGGCCCGCTTGTCCGCCGCGCTGTGCGCCGCGGGAATCGCGATTGGAGCGCTGCTGCACACGCTGGACACGGCTGGCGCCGGCGACGCCGTCTGGGCGGGAACGGTCGCCATCATGCTCGTGCCGCTGACCTGGTCCGTCGCGCGCGCGGTGGCTCATGGTGATTTCGGCGTCGACGTCATCGCGCTGCTCGCGATGGCAAGCGCCCTGGCAACCGGCGAGTACCTCGCCGGCGCGGTCGTGGCCCTGATGCTCTCCGGCGGCAACGCCCTGGAAGCTTCCGCATCGCGTCGCGCGCGACGTGAGCTGACCGCCCTGCTCGAGCGAGCGCCGCGGATCGCGCATCGCCGCGACGGCGATACCTGGGTCGAGGTGCCGGTCGATGCCGTCAACACCGGTGATGTCGTTCTCGTACGCGCCGGCGAGATCGTCCCCGTCGATGGAGCCGTGGTCGACGTCGAAGCGATCATCGACGAGGCGGCCATGACAGGAGAATCGCTACCGGTCGGTCACCCGCGCGGGGAACCGGTGCGCAGCGGCACGACGAACGCCGGCAACGCCTTCGAACTGCGTGCGAGCCGGCCCGCCGCTCAAAGCGCATACGCGGCGCTCGTTTCACTCGTTCAACAGGCGGAGACCGAGCGGGCCCCCTTCGTGCGGCTCGCCGATCGCTACGCACTCGTCTTCCTTCCGCTGACGGTGGCCGCCGCGACCGCGGCGTGGCTGGTCAGCGGAGATCCCGTGCGCGCCGTCGCGGTCCTGGTCGTCGCCACACCGTGTCCACTGATCCTCGCCGCCCCGGTCGCACTGATCTCCGGCCTCTCGCGAGCCGCCCGCTCCGGAGTGCTGGTCAAGGGCGGAGGAGTCATCGAGCGCCTCGGCGCGGCCCGCACCGTCCTGCTGGACAAGACCGGCACGCTGACGCTGGGAACTCCGTCAGTCGAGCGAATCGTCTCCCTTGATGGAGTCGACCCCGACGAGATTCTGCGACTGGCGGGATCCATAGACCAGCTCTCGGCCCACGTGCTCGGCGAGGCGCTCGTGCACGAGGCCGAACGGCGCGGCCTGCAGCTGGAGCAGCCCGGGCGCGTCACCGAGAGCCCCGGGGAGGGCATCGAAGGCGAGGTCGGCGGCCACCGCGTCGCCGTCGGCGGCGGCGATTGGCTGGCCCGGCGCGGCTTCGCCGTGGAGCAGGCGATCGACCAGCCTGCGGAGGACGGCGAAGAAGGACTCGCAAGGGTGTTCGTGGCCATCGACGGCCGCGCGGCCGGGGTGATCATCATGGGCGACCGGCTGCGGGCCGACGCCCCCGGAATGGTCACCGCACTCCGGGACGCCGGCATCGGAAACGTCGCGATCGTGACCGGCGACCATGCGGCGATCGCGGACGAGATCGGCCGCCGCGTCGGAGTCGACCGCGTCTACTCCGAGCAGACGCCCGAGAGCAAGCTCGAGGTGGTCCGGAGCGTGCGCGAGCGCGACGACCTGCGGCCCGTGGTCATGGTCGGAGACGGCGTCAACGACGCACCGGCGCTCGCCCTCGCCGACGTCGGCGTCGCCATCGGAACAGCGGGCGCGACGATCTCGGCGGAGACGGCCGACGCCGTCATCACCGTGGATCGCATCGACCGCCTGGCCGACGCCGTGCGGATCGGACGGCGCACTCTTGGTATTGCCCGCCAGAGCATCATTGCGGGCATCGGCCTGAGCACGATCGCCATGGGCTTCGCCGCGGCGGGCTTCATCGTGCCCGTGGCGGGCGCGCTCCTGCAGGAGGCGATCGACGTCGCCGTCATCCTGAACGCACTACGCGCACTGCGCGCCTGATGGGCGGCAGGCGCCCGCTTGCGATCCCGCACCACGTGGACGCGTTGATCCTTGTGACCGACGAGTACCCGCCCTTCCGGCTGCGGGCCTGAGCGTCGCTCGCTGACGCGCAGCGATCCACCCGGTGCGCCGGTCGACGATGCCGTCGACCGGCGCCAGGGTCGACCGGCGAGCTACTCGCCCGCCTTGGCCTTGATGGCCACCCGCTTGGCCTCGGCCTCGGCGGGCTTGGGGATGCTGACCTCGAGCACCCCGTCCTTGCAGGTGGCCTCGATCTCGTCGGCCGGGATCGGAGCGGGGAGGCGGAGCGAGCGCGAGAACGCGCCGTAGCGGCGCTCCCGGCGCACGTAGTGCTCGTCCTCCGCCTTCTCCTCGGTGGTCTCCTCGTGCTCACCGGAGATGGTGAGGAGGTCCCCCTCGACCTCGATCTTGACCTCGTCGGGCTTCAGTCCGGCAGGTCGGCCCGGAACAGCAGCCGGTCCTGCTTCTCGACGAGGTCGATGGCCGGCGTCCATGCCCCTTCCTCGCCGCTCATCATGTCTTCGAGCGCGCTGTCGATGCGCTGGCGCAGCTCGGAGAAGTCGGCGAAAGGACGCCAGCGGGTTACGGTGGTCGCCATGGCGATCCTCCTTCCTTGTGGACACGGGCGAGTCGGACGCTAGGCCGCAGGCGCGGGGCGCACAACGGCAGCATCCCCCCTGCACGATCCGTACCTCGCACGGATGTGCGGGACGTGACGACGGTCCACAATCAGCGCAAGGAGTCGTTTGAAAGAACGGTTCTGGAAGAGTCACCTCCGGGTGGCTCTTCACTTATCTGGGCCGCAGTGCTCGCACACGCTGGCGCAGGCCTCGCCGCTGCTGGCGCCGCACCCTACGCGGCTCGATTCTGCCGAGAAGGCGCGGCGTTCCCCTCGCCTTATGACGGTGGGCGAGCAGGCCTCCGCCGAGCCCGATGAAGAAGGCGTCCAGGAAGCTCTTGTGGTTGGGGGCGATGATGGCCGCACGCTGCGCCGGGATGTGCTCCACGCCGGAGACGCGGAGCCGGAACCACGGCCGCAGCTGGAGAGTCAGCACGATTCGCGCAAGCCGGTAGAGCGGGCTCAGTACCCCCTTCTCGCGCGCGTGGGCATGCGCCCGTGCCGAGGGCTCGACGGTCTTGGCGGCGGCACGCACTGTCACCCACCCTAGGAGCATGCGGCGGCGAGGCCATCGGCGCAGCCTGCTGAGCTGGTTCCGTACAGGCCACGGAGCGTGAGCGGAACCCGGCGGGCTGCCGGGCAGCCGTACTTTCCGCACGCACGTGTCCGTGGCTTGAGCGGACGCGCCCGGCCACCTCCGGGGCTAGCGTGCAGCGTCTGAGGCCGAGACCATGTCTTCCCGTCGCGATCAGGAATCACCGCGCGGTGCTGGTCATCCGAGCGGCGTGATGCAGGCGCTGCGTTCGCGCGCCACGGAGCCCAGGGCCCGTCCCGATGATCACCCGGATGGCGAGCGCCATCCGGGCGGGTGGCGGGTCAGGCCCGGACCGGGCGGACGCGGGGCGCCGCCGCCGCGACCGCCCGCGAGCACGTGGGGCGGCGGGCGGTTTCTGATCTTCCTGTTGATCCTGCTGGCCATCAACATGTGGGTCGCGACGCTGCTGCCGAGCGGACCTGCCCGGGTGCGAATCCCGTATAGCCCGACGTTCCTGGCGCAGGTCGATGCCGGCAACGTGAAGTCGATCTCCTCGAAGGGGTCCACGGTCCAGGGCGATTTCCGCAGCTCGGTGCGCTATCCGGCGCACAAGTCCGGGGTGAAGGCCACCAAGCGGTTCGAGACCGAGGTGCCGACCTTCGCCGATGACAAGCAGCTCTCGGCACTGCTGCAGGCAAAGGGCGTGGTCATCAACGCCAAGGCCGTGTCGGGCGGACGTTCGCTGATCGAGCTGCTGATCGTCGGCCTGCTGCCGACGCTGCTCCTGGTGGGGCTGCTCGTGCTGCTGATCCGCGGGGCTGCGGGAGGTGCGGGCGGCGGCCTGATGTCGTTCGGCCGCTCGCGCGCGCGGCGCGTGGAACCCTCCGCACAGCACGTGAACTTCAAGGACGTGGCCGGGATCGACGAGGCCAAGGCCGAGCTCACTGAGATCGTCGACTTCCTGCGCAACCCCGACAAGTACCGGCGGCTGGGAGGTCGGATTCCGCGCGGCGTGCTGCTGACCGGGGCGCCGGGCACGGGCAAGACGCTGCTGGCTCGCGCCCTCGCCGGTGAGGCCGGCGTGCCGTTCTTCTCGATCTCGGCGTCGGAGTTCGTGGAGATGCTCGTCGGGGTGGGCGCATCGCGTGTGCGTGACCTGTTCTCCCAGGCCAAGCAGGCCGCGCCGGCGATCATCTTCATCGACGAGCTCGACGCGATCGGGCGCTCGCGCGCTGCGGGTGGGGCCGGCTTCGGCGGCCACGACGAGCGCGAGCAGACGCTCAACCAGATCCTCACCGAGATGGACGGCTTCGACCCTTCGATCGGCGTGATCGTGCTGAGCGCCACCAACCGTCCCGAGGTGCTCGACCCGGCGCTGCTGCGCCCGGGCCGCTTCGACCGCCGCGTGACCCTGCAACCGCCCGACACCGTGGGCCGCCGCAGGATCCTCGACGTGCACACCCGCTCGGTGCCGCTGGACCCGGACGTCGACCTCGACCGCCTGGCCGCGACCACGCCCGGGATGGTCGGAGCCGACCTCGCCAACGTCGTCAACGAGGCAGCGCTGATGGCCGCGCGGCGCGAGCGCCAAGCGGTGTCGATGGACGACCTCGATGATGCACTCGAGAAGCTGGTGCTGGGTACCGAGCGACGCATCCTGCTCAGCCCGGCCGAGCGCCGACGCACCGCCTACCACGAGGCCGGCCATGCGATCGTGGGCATGCTCACGCCCGGCGCCGACCCGGTGCGCAAGGTGTCCATCATCCCCCGCGGCGTGGCCCTCGGAGTCACCCTGTCGGCCCCGGAAGCCGACCGCTTCAGCTACGACCGCCCGTACCTCGTCGCCAAGATCAGGGTCGCCCTCGGCGGGCGCGTAGCCGAGGAGCTCGTCACCGGTGACGTCACCACGGGCGCGCAGAACGACATCAAGCAGATCACCGAACTCGCGCGCAACATGGTCGGGCTGTGGGGAATGAGCGACAAGATCGGCCCCGTGGCCGTGATCCCCGAGGAGCGAGAGGCGCAGCTCCTGCCCGGAGCCGCCGAGACCTCGGCCGCCACCCAGGAGCTCGTCGACCAGGAGGTCCAGCGCATCATCGAGGAGGCGCACGAGGAGGTGCGCCACCTTCTGGAGGCCAACCGCGACAAGCTCGACTCCCTCGCCCAGGCGCTGCTCGAGTGCGAGACCCTCGATGAGGCCGAAGCCGCGGCCGCGGCCGGCATCGACCATCCGGCGGAGCCGCGGCGCGAGCCGGCCGCGTCGGCCGTCGGCGGGTAGGTGCCCCGGATGCGCGTCGACGTGACAGCGCGGGGCAACGTGCCGTCGGGGACCCAGCAGCTCGCCCGCACGAAGCTCGGCCGGCTCGACGAGGTGGTCAAGGGGCCGATTCTCTACTCGCGCGCGGTCCTGATCCAGGAGCCCAACCCCCGCCTCGAGCGCCCCGCCCGCGCGGAGGCCGAGGTCGACCTCCAGGGTCGGCTCGTGCGGGCGCGCGTCGCCGCCGCGACCATGGACACGGCCGTGCATGAGCTGGTCGAGCATCTGACGCGACAACTGCGGCGCCACGTCGATTCCCTCGCCGACCGTCAGCGGGTCGCGCCCGAGCCGCTGACGGGCGAATGGCAACACGGCTCGTGGACTCCGCCGCGGCCGCGGTGCTTTCCAAGACCGCCCGCGGAACGCGAGATCCTGCGGCGCAAGTCGTTCGCCGTGGGCTCCATGTCGGTGGCCGAAGCGGCCACCTACCTCGGGGAGCTCGACCACGACTTCTTCCTCTTCCGCGACGCCGACACGGACGCCGACGCCGTGCTCTACCGCCGCGATGACGAACGCCTGGGCCTGATCGCGCCGTCGGACGTCGAACTGTGGATTCCCGAAGGCGGCCCGGTCCGAGAGCCCAGCCGTTTCTCCGAGCCGATCGAGCTCGCGACCGCGGTGGCCGAGATGAACGAGCTCGACCACCGCTTCCTCTTCTTCATCAACGCGGACACCGGTCGCGGCAACGTCATCTACCTGCGCTACGACGGCCATTACGGGCTGATCGACCCGGCGTGATCGTGGACGAGTCGGAGCCAGCGCGCGTGCTGATCGTGGCTCATCGGACCGCCGCCACACCCCGGCTGCTCGAGCGGGTGCGCGCCCGCGCTCAGCACGGCGAGTCGACGTTCACGCTGCTCGTGCCGCGGCCCTACTGGGATCCGGACACCGACGAGGCCGCGCGTACGCTCGAGCTGGCCATCCCGCTCCTGGAGGACGCGGCCGGAGGCCGGGTGGGCGCCATGGTCGGCGACAGCGACCCGTTCGTGGCCGTCGGGGAGGCCCTGGCGCGCGAGTCCTTCGACGAGCTGATCCTGTCCACACTGCCCGAGCGGGTCTCCCACTGGCTGCGGCGCGACCTCCCCCGGCGCCTCGAGCAGCTGGGCCTTCCGGTCACCGTGGTCACGGCCGAGCAGGCCGAGCGCGTGGTGTGGGACCGCGAGTGGCCTGCCCCCTGATGCGCGAGCGCGAGCCAGCCGGAGCCCGGCTCCGGCTTCGTGACGGGTCGGCCATCGAAGTGCGTCCGATCGCGGCATCGGACGCCGCGGGCATCCGCGACCTTCTCAACGGTCTCTCACGCAAGTCCCTGCAGCATCGCTTTCTTTCCGCCGTGCCCGATCTCGACGCGGCCGCGAGCGCTGCGGTGGCCGTGGACACGCGGCGCCGGGGACTGGTGGCGACCGGGCCGGCGGGTCAGATCGTCGGACACGCCGAGTACGTGCGGGCCGACCACGATCGGGCCGATATCGGCGTCGTCGTCGCAGATCGCTTGCGCGATCGGGGATTGGCGAGTGCGCTGATCGCCCGGTTGGCCGAGGCCGCCCGGGCCGAGGGAATTCACCTCTTCCAGGCCGAGGTCGATCCCGACAACCGCTTGGCACTCGACGCGATCCGTGAGCGCGGCGGGACCGCGCGACTTGCGCCCGAGGCCGGACTGGTCCTCGTGGAGGCGACGACCGAGGACCTCGCGGACGGACCCGGCGCCGCGGCCTGACCGAATCCGTGGTTCACCCCCACCACTCCGCCGGGCGCGTACCGATGCGCGGCCCGGCGAGGCGGCCTAGGTTGACGGTTGATGCGAGAGATCGAACGGGCACACTGGGGTTCGTATCTGGCCGATGTCAGCGCCGAGTTGCCCGATGCCCCGGTGACGATGGACGTCGGGCAGGAGGACGCGAGCATCGAAGCCGATCGCATGCTGCTGCAGACGGTCACCTACGACCGTCGCGTCGACGGAATCGAGATCGCCCTGGCCAAGGCGGGGCCGCATTTCCCCGACATGGTTCGCCATCGCATCAGCCACCCGCGCCGAGTCTGCGTCGACAGCCCCCGCGGCGTGCTTCCCAGCACCATCACGATCGATGACGAGGATGGGATACGCACTCGCCTTCGGCTCGGGCAAACCCCGGCCTTCGCGGGCTAGCGGGCCCTCGAGCGACCGAAGCCGTCGCAGGTCTCGCGCGCATGTATCGCTGGATGGAACACACTGGAGAGCTGGAGCTGGAGATCGACGCACCAACGCCGACCGCCGTCTTCGAGGATGCACTGTGTGCGGTGGCGGAGCTGCTCGGTGACGAACGGGCGGGCGACCCGCGGGTCTGCGACGTGGTCTGCAGCGCCCCGGATCGCGGCGCGCTGCTGGTCGCCTGGATCGAGGAGCTGGTGTTCCTCGCCGAGACCAGTGACTTCGTCCCCGCGCGGGTGACCCGCCTCGACCTGACGCCAGAGCGGATCGACGCCAGCGTGGCCGGGCACGAGGGCCGGCCGCGCCACCTCGTGAAGGCGGCGACCTATCACCGTTTGGCGTTCGCCTGCCCCGATGGCTGCCACGCAAGGGTGGTGCTCGATGTCTGAGCTGCGGCGCCTCGACGACACGCTGTGGGAGATCCCGCGCGACGCACGGCCGGACATGCGCGTGCCCGCACGAGTGTTCGCGGATCGAGAGCTGCTCGAGCAGATCGGCACGGACAGATCGCTCGAGCAGCTGCAGAACGTCGCCACGCTCCCCGGGGTGACCGAGGCGGCGCTGGCCATGCCGGACATCCATCAGGGCTACGGCTTCCCCGTGGGCGGGGTTGCTGCGACCGAGCCGCCCGATGGCGTCGTCTCGCCGGGCGGTGTCGGCTACGACATCAACTGCGGCGTGCGTCTGCTGGCGTTGCCGATGTCGGCGGAGGAGCTCGGCGCGCGGTGTGAGCCGCTCGTGCACGAGATCTCGCGCCGTGTCCCGGTCGGTGCCGGGCACGGCGGCGCGCTCGAGCTCACGGGCGCGGCGTTCGATCGCGTTCTGGTGGCGGGGCCGCGCAGCCTGCTGGCAGAGCACGGGATCGGCTCCGAGGCGGACATCGCACACACCGAGTCGGAGGGTCGCCTGCCCGGCGCCGACCCCGCCAAGGTGTCCGAACGCGCGCGGGCGCGGGGCGCCGACCAGCTGGGAACCCTGGGTTCGGGCAACCATTTCCTGGAGCTGCAGCGCGTGGAGCGCCTGCTCGACCCTCTCATCGCCGAGACGTTCGGGCTACGAGTGGACCAGGTGACGGTGCTGATCCATTCCGGCTCACGTGGCTTCGGTCATCAGGTCTGCACCGACCACGTGCGCCGCATGGACGAGAGCGTTCGCAGCCGCTACGGGATCGAGCTGCCCGATCGTCAGCTCGCCTGCGCGCCGCTGTCGTCGCCGGAGGGCCGCGACTACCTGGCCGCGATGGCCTGCGCGGCGAACTACGCCTGGTCCAACCGGGCGGCGCTGGCCCACAGGGTGCGGGAGGCGATCGACCAGGTGCTCGGCCGGCGGGCGGCGGATGGCACCCGCCAGGTCTACGACGTGGCCCACAACGTGGCCAAGCTCGAGGTCCACGCTGGACGCGAGGTGTGCGTGCACCGCAAGGGCGCCACGCGCGCCTTCCCGCCAGGATCGCCCGACATCCCACCGGCCTTCCACGACGTCGGCCAGCCGGTCTTCATCCCAGGCAGCATGGGCACCAGCAGCTTCGTGCTCGCCGGCCGCACGGGCGCGATGGAGAGGTCCTTCGGGACGACCTGCCACGGCGCCGGTCGGCGCATGAGCCGCACCGGCGCCCGGCGCCAGATCGGCGGGGCCGAGCTGCGCCGCCAACTGGAAGCCCAGGGCATCGTGGTGCGCTGCCCCTCCAACCGCGGCCTCGCCGAGGAGGCTCCGTTCGCCTACAAGGACGTCGAGCGCGTGGTCTCGGTGGTCGAACGCGCCGGGCTGGCCGGCCGCGTCGCACAGCTGAGGCCACTGGGTGTGGTCAAGGGGTAGGAACGCGTAATCGGCCCCCTCACCTCGCGGGTATGTGCGGATGCGGAGGCGTGCGGCGGTGGGCTAGCGTCGGCGGCATGGAATGGGTCACGGTTCATTGCGGTCGGTGCGGTGTCACGTACCGGACGGATCGGCGGCTGGATCCACTGCACCATGCCTGCCGCTGCGAGTTCTGCGGTGGGCTCGCCCGCGCCGAGGAGGCATCGAATCAGCCGGCTGCGTCCGCCGCGCGGCGCTCCCCGCTCGGCGCTCTGCGCTCACGGCACCGCGCGGCGGGGGGAGCACCCTGAACAGCTCGGTTCGTCTGCTCGCGGTCACCGGCGTGCTCCTCATCGGCGGTTGCGGCGGGACCAGCGGCCCGAGCAAGTCCCACTACATCGCCGAGGCTGATCGCGTCTGCCAATCGGTGCAGACGCAGGCGGCTCCATTGATTCGGAGACTGACCTCGGCGGCGGGCTCGCTGACCGCGGCGCAGGCCCGCCAGCTGGCCGGCGTGGTTCAACAGCTGCACAGCGTGGGCGCCCAGTACATCTCCCAGCTTCAGGCGCTCGAGCAGCCCAGCGGTGACCACAAGGCCATCGAGAAGTTTCTGCAGCCCTCGAAGCAGACGATCGCCGCGATCGGCCAGGCCGGCAATGCGCTGAGCAACGGCCAGCCCACACAGGCGCTCGCCGTGCTCCAACAGGCCCAACCCCTGGCCCAGCAGGCGAACACGGCGGCCCAGGCGTACGGGTTCAAGCAATGCGGGTCCGTCATCCCCGTGAGCGGCTGATGCGGACCGGGAAGGCCTTCATGAGACCGACGACGCGGAGGCAGGGGACGCTGGTGCCCACTCACTGGTTCGAGCGAGACCTCGGCGTCCACGCGCAGCTGCTGCAGACCGAGGGTCGGCTGAAAACGCTCGACGCCGAGCTGCTGGCTCAGCGAATCATCGATCTCATCTCACAGGGCAAGCGCGACTTCGTCCTCGACCTGTCCGGCCTCGAGACCGTCAACGGCGAGGCGGCGACGCCGCTGCTGCGCGCGGCGCGACGACTTCGACGTCGCGAGGGGCGGCTCATGATCGTGGCCGACGCGCGATCGGCCGAGCTGCTGCACCGCCGGCTCGACGACCTGGCCGAGTTTCCCGGCACGCGCGATGCGGCCATGTCGAGAATCGGGCGAGCCGAGGATCCCGCGCGCGGCACGGCGGGATCGCGCTGAGGCAGGCACGGGCGGCGGATCGGTTCGTCCATGTTCCAGCAGATCATCGTCGGCTGGGACGGCGGTCCGCACGCAGAGGATGCGTTGGTGCTCGCCGTCATGATCGCGCAGGAGACCGGTGGCTCGCTGACGCTCGCCTGCGCCATCCAAGAGGTGCCCTCCTACTTCCACCTCGATGCGCTCGAGGCTCGCCTTCGAGCCGAGGCCGAGGGCACCGTCGCGCAGGTTCGCCTGCCCGCGGGCACGGTCGGCCGGCGCGAGGCCATCACCGCCCGATCACCCGCGCAGGCGCTCTCTGAGTTCGCGGAAGCGCAGCACAGCGATCTCATCGTGCTCGGCTCCTCACATCGGGGCGCTCAAGGACGTGTCCTGGCCGGAAGCGTCGGACACCAGGTGCTGGCGGGGTCGCCGTGCGCCGTGGCTGTCGCCCCCACCGGCCTCCGGGACCGCGCGGCCGGGCAGCTGACGGTGATCGGCGTCGGCTACGACGGCGAGGCCGAATCGCGACACGCGCTGCGAGCCGCAGGCCAACTGGCGGCGCTCAGCGGGGCAACGATCCTCGTCCTGTCGGTGATCGAGCGGACGCCGGCCGTTGTGGCACCGTCCGCAGCCGCCGCCTACCCGGCCTTGCACGCGGCCGCTCGCGACCACGCCCGCCGGCTGGTCGACGAGGCGCTGGCGTCGCTTCCAGCGGGGGTCACGGGCCATTTCGAGCTTCTCTCGGGCCCGACCGCCGCCGGCCTCACCGAGGCGGCACGGCGCCACCAGCTCGACCTGCTCGTCGTCGGCTCGCGCGCCTTCGGCCCGGTGCGCCGCGTGCTGCTGGGCAGCGTGGCTGCCCGGCTCATGACTTCGTCTCCGACTCCCGTGCTGATCGTGCCGCGCCCCGGCGACAACCACCCAAACAGCGACACCGACGGGGGCCCAGGCGCTGCAAGCCCCTCCTGACGCGCGTCACCTCCCCTGCTTACGGGCGACGTGCCGGTCAGGGAACCGGCCTAGAGCATCAGCTCGAGCCCGTCGTGGGCCGGCCTCGCCCGCGGGCATGTGCGGGCGACCAGCCTGGCCAGCTCCGCGTGCGCAGGCGCGGAGCGACCGATCTGCGTGAGCAGGATCTGCTCGACATCCCAGTCGCACAGCTGCGGCAGGGCCTCGTCGATCGTGAGGTGGGAGAAGATGCGCCGACGCCACATCGCTCCGTCGATGACCAGGACCGACGCGCCACCGCAGAAGTGCCGCAGCAGCGCCGTCAGCCGCGCGACGTCCGAGGCGTAGACGACGACGGTTGCGCCGCGCGTGAGCTTCCAGGCAAACGTGCGGTACCGCGCGTGGGGTGCGTGGGGCACCTCCAGCGCCTGGAGCATCCACCCTCGCGCACGCCCCCGCTGACCCGCTTCGGTGGCGACGAAGCGACAGTGGTCGAGGCGCGCGACTCGCGCGCGCAGCACGGCGATCGTCTGGCGGCTGGCGTACACCGGGATCGGCGACGCGAGCTCCTCCTGCCGCCACCACCTTCGCAACGCGGCGAGGCCCCCGCTCGCGTCGCGGTGCCCGTGGGTGAGCAGAACCGCGTCGATCCGCTCGATACGCGCCGCCTGCTCGGCGAAGTGCCGGGTGACATCGAGCAGGAGCGCGCCGCCGTCCGAGACGAGGAGCGAGCTCTCGAGCCTTCTGGAGCGACCCCGCCCGGGCGTCCCACCCGCGGCCCCGGTACCGAGGAAGCGGAGCCTCGCCCCGTGAGGTTCAAGGGTCCGTTTGCCCTCGTCAGTCCTGGCAGATGTCGCCAACCCGCGCCTCGGCCACGCGGACCAGCTCATGAGGGTCGAGCAGGATCGAATGGCGGTGGTCGCCGCCGCCGCAGAGAATCCGGTCGTGCTCCAACAGACGGCGGTCGACCACCTCGTCGGCGAAGACCATCGCGCCCACGGGCGGAACCGCCCCGACCTCGAAGGCGGAGAAGACCTGCGCCATGTCGGACTCGGTTGCGAGCTGCAGCGCCTTGGTCTCCCCGATCAGGGCGCGGAGCTTGTGCAGATCCACCTGTTCGGAGGCGGGCACGACGGCGAGCACGTACACGCTGGCCGCATCGGACAGAACCACCGTCTTGGCCGTATGCGCCGGAGGCACCGAGGATGCCCTGGCGTCGCTGCGAGCTGTTTCGGTCGGAGGATGCTCGATCACCTTGTAGCCCACTCCATGGTGATCCAGGTACCGGGACACCGTCTTGACATCGGCGTGGCTGACGGGCGAATCGTCAACGGCGAGGTATTCGTCGGCCATGGTCGTCTCCTCCTAAGTTCGATCGCTCTCAGAACGTAGGCCATGACCGGCCGCGAGACATGCGTGGAAGCCCGCAGCAATGCCGGTTGCGGCTACGGAACGGCTAGCCTCTGCGCCATGCCTCAGCACCTCATTCCCACGTCACCGGCCCTGCGGGTCGAGTTGCTTCATCCGGGCGGCCAAGCCGGCGTCGCACTGCTCCTCGGAGTCCGCTGGGACGAGGAGACAGGCGAAACCCGAGCGCTGATCATCACTGAGCATGGTGGCATCGACTGGGTGAGCGACGACCGCATCGAGGCAGCCCGGATCGACTGACCTGGCCCGTCGCCTCCATGCTGCCCGCCTCCGCTAAGCAGCAGCGATGACAGAGGGCGAGCGACCGAGCGACGCCGCCCAAGCCGAGGGCGACCCGCGCCTGCCGCACGATCTCCTGCGGCGCCGGTGCGATCCGCGTGATCTCGGCTTCGTACGACGGAGGAGCTCGAGGGACCCGACGGGACGATCGGCCAGGCCCGTGGTGTCAGCGCGATCGACTTCGGCCTGCGGCTCGACCAGCCCGGCTGCAACGTCTTCGTGGCCGGGCGTGAGGGGACGGGTCGGCGTACGGCGCTCCTCGCCGACCTCCGCCGTCGTGCCGGGGAGCGGCAGGCGCCGCCGGAATGGGTCTACCTGTTCAGCTTCGCCGATCCGGCCCGGCCCTCGGCGGTCACCGTTCCCCACGGACGGGCTCGCGAGCTGGCGGGCGCCATGGAGCGCTTCGTCGAGGACGCGCGAAGCGAGATCCCGCGGGCGTTCGCCAGCGAGCGCTATCAGCAGCGGCGCCAGGAGGCGATGCACGCGGTCGAGGAGCAGCGCGACCGAGCACTGGAGGAGGTGCGTGACCATGCTCGCCGGCACGGCATCGGCCTCGAGCTGACGCCGGCGGGCATGGCGGTGATCCCGCTCGCGGAGGGGCAGCCCATGACCCCCGCGCAGTTCCAGGCTGTGCCCGAGGCGGATCGCGCGGCCTTCGAGGCGCAGCGCAAGGAGATCGAACACCGGATGGAGGAGAAGATGCGCGAGCTGCGAGCCCTCGACGAGCAGGCGCGGGAGCGCGTCCGCAAGCTCGACCGCGAGGTGGCGCTCTTCGCGGTCGGGCACCTGATCGACGCATTGAAGGCCCGCTTTGCCGAGCCACCGGCGCTGGGGCGGTGGCTGGATCAGGTCCGCGAGGACGTCCTCGCCAACCTGGGCGCCTTCCAGCACGGCGAGCAGGAGCAGGTGCCGGCGCCGCTCGCCGCGGCCGTTGCGCAGGCGACGCGCGGATTCTTCGGGCGCTACGCGGTCAACGTCTTCATCGCGCCCGACGAGGACGACACCACAGGCGCGCCCATCGTCGAGGAGACCAACCCCACCTACCACGGACTCTTTGGCCGGATCGAATACGAGAGCACGCTCGGCGCCGTGGCAACCGACCACCGCCATCTGCGGGCGGGCGCGATGCACCGGGCCAACGGGGGGTATCTGGTGCTCGATGCGCTGGAGGTGCTCCGCCGGCCGTTTCTGTGGGACAAGCTCAAGGACGTGCTGCGCACGCGCCGCATCCGGCTGGAGAACCTCGCCGAGCAGTACACGATGCTTCCGACCACGACGCTGAGCCCCGAGCCGATCGACGTCGAGCTGAAGGTGATCCTCATAGGCCCGCCCGAGCTTCACCGTCTACTGCTCGCGCTCGACCCCGAGATGCGCGAGCTCTTCCGCGTCAAGGCCGAATTCGACGTGAGCATGCCCTGGCTGGATGAGGGCGTACGGCAGTACGCCGCATTCATCGGCGAGCAGGCGCGCGAGCGGGGCCTGCCCCACTTCGATGCCGGCGCCGTGGCCCGAGTCGTCGAGCACGGCGCGCGCGCCGTCGAGCACCAGGAGAAGCTCTCGAGCTCGTTCCTGGACATCGCCGACCTGGTCGTCGAGGCCTGCCATTGGTGCCAGCGTGAGGACGGCGCCGTCGTCCGAAAGCAGCACGTGGAGCGGGCGATCGAAGAGAAGGTGTTCCGCTCCAACATGATCGAGGAGCGAATCGACGAGCTGATCGCCGAGGGCACGCTGATGATCGACGTCGACGGCGCCCTGGTCGGCCAGGTGAACGGGCTCTCGGTGGCCGAGCTCGGCGATTACCGGTTCGGACGGCCAGTGCGCATCACCGCCGCGACCGCAGCCGGGCGCGGGGAGCTGGTCAGCATCGATCGCGAGGCCGAGCTCAGCGGCGCGATCCACGACAAGGGGTTTCTCGCGCTCAGCGGGTATCTCGGAGACCGCTATGGCCAGAACGCTCCCCTGTCGCTGGCCGCGAGCCTGACCTTCGAGCAGTCCTACGCCGGCATCGAGGGAGACTCGGCGGCGAGCGCCGAGCTCTACGCGCTGCTCTCGAGCCTGGCCGGGGCGCCGGTGAAGCAGAGCATCGCCGTGACCGGATCGGTCAATCAGCATGGCTGGATCCAGCCCATCAGCGCGGTCAACGAGAAGGTGGAGGGCTTCTACGCGGTGTGCGACCGGCGCGGGCTGACGGGCGATCAGGGAGTGATCGTTCCCCGCGCGAACCTCAAGAACCTCATGCTCAAGGACGATGTGGTCGAGGCGGTCCGCCGGCGGCGGTTCCATGTCTGGGGCGTGGCGAGCGCCGAAGAGGGGCTCGAGATCCTGACCGAACTTCGGCCTGGCGAGCGGGACGAGGACGGGGCGTATCCCGAGGGCAGCCTCCATCGCCGTGTCGAGGACCGCCTCCGTCAACTCGCGCGCGTCGGCCGGCAGATGCGCGCGACCGACTGACCCAAGCCGGCGTGACTCGCCGCTCGCCACCGATTCGGGTGGCGCTCATCGGCGCGTGATGATCGCTCGACTCTTGAGCACCTCGGCGACCAGGGTCGGGAGCACGCCCAGCAGAAGCGCCAGCGCCAGCCGTCCGCCACTCAGTCCGACGACGTCGAATGCCGCCCTGAGTCCGGGAATGGCCAAGATGGCCGCAGCGACGGCGCCGGAGATCGCGACGGCGGCGAGGAGCAGCCGGTTTCCGGCGGCCTGCCACGGGCGCGCCTCCGTCCGGGCGGAGAAGACGTACACCAGCTGGCTGGCCACGAGGGTCGTGAACGCCATGGTCCGGCCCGTTGCCGTGCTCAGCTGGTAGCCGATGAGATAGGAGCCGAGCGCCGCCGCACCGGTTGCGAATCCGACCAGGAGGATCTGCGACCCGAGTCCGGCCAGCAGCGGCTCCGTGCGCGGTCGCGGCCGCTGCTGCATCACCTGACGTTCCGGTGGATCGCTGGCGAGGGCAGCCGCCGGGAGGCCGTCGGTCAGGAGGTTGACGAGCAGGATCTGGACGACCGTCAAGGGGGCTCCCACCCCAGCGGCGATGGCGGCCGCGAAGACGAGTACCTCGCCGGTGTTGGCAGCCAGGAGGTAGTGGCTGAAGTGGCGGATGTTGCGATAGATCGTCCGCCCCCGCGCGACCGCCGCGACAATCGTCGTGTAGTCGTCGTCGGCGAGGACGAGGTCGGCGGCCTCGATCGCGGCATCGCTGCCGCGGCTGCCCATGGCGACGCCGATGTCCGCCGCTCGCAGCGCCGGCACGTCGTTGACTCCATCGCCCGTCATGGCGACCACCTGGCCGCCACGTCTGAGCGCCTGGACGAGTCGGAGCTTGTGGATGGGAACCACGCGAGCGAAGACGTCGACGTCGGCGCTGATGCGGCCGAGCTCGGCGTCGGACAGCCGGTCGAGATCCGCGCCCGTGGCGATGCTCGGCGACCGGTCGGCCGGCACGATGCCCGTGAGCTCGGCAACGGCCTGAGCGGTGCGGGGGTGATCACCCGTGACCATGATCGTGCGGATGCCGGCCCGTCGGGCGGCGGCAACGCTGTCGCGGGCAGTCGCCCGCGGGGTGTCGGAGAAGGCCAGCAGCCCGACGGCCTCGAGCTCACGCTCCTCGGCCTCGATCGGACCCGTGACGCCGTCGCGCTGCGCCACGAGCAGGACGCGTGCGCCGCCTCGGGCGAGCCCTTCGGCCTCGTGCCTGAGCGCGCTTCTCGCCGGGCCGTCGGCCAGCAGCGAGATCACCGTCTCCGGCGCGCCCTTCACATAGATGGCGCGGCCTCCAGCGGGGTCTCCGACGATGACGCTCGCGCGCTTGCGGAGGGGATCGAACGGGACGACCTCGACGATGGCCTCGCGGCTCTCGTCGTTCGCGAGGGCCAGCTCCTCCGACCTCGCCGCGGTGACGATGGCATCCTCGATGGGATCGTTCAGGACTCCCCCGGCGCGGTTCTCGGAGGCCCGGAGCGCCGCCGCGATCACCGCGCGCCGGGCGGGTGCGGCGTCGGCTCCGGCGCCGTCCTGCGCGGGCACCACTGCGGTGACCGCCAGGCGGTTTTCGGTCAGCGTGCCGGTCTTGTCCGTGCAGATGACGGTCGTGGAGCCGAGGGTCTCGACCGCCTGCAGGCGTCGCACGATGGCCTGGCGCCGAGCCATCTGCCGCACACCGATGGCCAGCGTGACCGTCACGACCGCCGGAAGTCCCTCGGGGACGGCGGCCACCGCCAGCGAGATGCCGATCAATGCGCTCTGCCCGAGGCTCTCGCCTCGGAACCAGGAGAGCACGGCCAGCAGGACGCAGACGCCGACCGCGCCGCGAACGATGTCCGCAGTCAGGCGGTCGAGCCGCAGCTCCAAGGGCGTCCGCGGCGAAGCGACGTCGGCCGCAGCGGCGATCTGGCCGAGCTGGGTCCCAGGTCCGGTCGCGGTGACCAGTGCCAGCGCCTGTCCGCGGACGACGGTGGTGCCGGCGAAGACCGTCGTCTCGCCAGGGACCCCAGGCTCGGCCGACTTGTCGACGGGCAGCGACTCGCCGGTCAACAGGGACTCGTCGACCTGGAGAGCGCGCGCGGCGAGCAGGCGCCCGTCCGCGGCGATGCGCTGGCCGGGATCGATCCCGAGCACGTCCCCGACCACGACCTCCGTCGCGTCGACGAGCCGGCGCCGTCCGCCGCGCACCACGACCGCACTGGGGGTCAACAGCTCCCGCACGGCCCGAGCCGCGTCGTCCGCCCGCCGCTCCTGCACATAGCCGAGCACCGCGTCAAGCGCGACGATGGCAGCAATCACCGCGGCGTCGACGAGTTCCCCGATGGCCACCGACACGGCCGCCGCTCCGGCGAGCAGGACGACCATCGAACTTGACAGCTGCCGCGCCAGCAGCCGGAGGGCGCTGGGCGCCGACGTCTGCGGAAGCTCGTTTGGGCCCTCGGCGGCCAGGCGGGCGCGAGCTGCGGCCTCGTCGAGGCCTTGTTCAGGCGGGTGGCCAAGCCAGGGTTGCATTGTTCCTCGGGATTCGCTGGGACGACGAGAGCGGCGACGGCCGAGCGCTCGTCGTCACGGAGCCTGGCATCCGCCTGATGACCGGAGACCGCATTCGGGCAGCCCCGGCTCGCCCGCGCCAATCCGTAGTAGTCCCCACGACGAATCCGCCCGCATCGCCGATGCCAGCATCACCAGCGGCGCGTGATGATGGCTCGAACCGTTCCACGAGCAAAGGAGGGGCCATGGCGGTCGCAAAGGTGATCGAGATCACGTCCTCGTCGACGGACAGCTTCGAGGATTCCATTCGCCAGGGCATCGCCAAGGCGGGTGAGACCGTGCGCGACATCAAGGGCGCCTGGGTCAGCCAGCAGACGGTGAAGGTCGAGGGCGGCAACATCGTCGAGTTCCGCACCGACCTGAAGGTGAGCTTCCTGCTCGAGTAGCGGGCGAGGGGCGCTGGCATGGCGAACCAGTCGACACGCAGCCGTTCTGGCGCGGTCAACAGCGCCGTGGAGCACGCTTTTCCCCGGCCGGATGACGGGACGCGCTTCGCCGACCGGCACGATGCCGGCCGGCGATTGGCGGCACTGTTGAAGCGCTTTGTCGACGAGGATCCGGTGGTGCTCGGCATCGCGCGCGGTGGCGTGCCGGTCGCGGCCGAGGTGGCACGGGCCCTGGACGTGCCGCTCGAGGTGATGGTCGTCCGCAAGATCGGTGCGCCCCAGAACCCGGAATACGGCATCGGCGCGGTCGCCGAGGGCGGGGTCAGCATGATCGGCGACGAGGCGCTGGCGCTCGGTCGAACCGAGCTGAAGGCGCTGGTCTCCCGTGCAGAGGCCGAGGTGACGGACCGGCTGGAGCGATATCGCGGCGATCGTCCCGCACTGTCCGTGCAGGGGCGCACGGTCCTGCTCGTCGACGACGGGCTGGCCACGGGCCGCACGGCGCAGGCAGCGGCACGCGCGCTGCGTGAACGGGGAGCAGCCCGGGTGATCCTGGCGGTGCCGGTCGCCGCCGCCCAGTCCGTGAAGGCACTGCGATCCGTGGTGGACGAGGTGGTGTGCGTGGAGATTCCTTCCGACCTGCTGGCGGTCGGGCTCTGGTATGAGGACTTCCTCCCCACCTCCGACGACGAGGTGGCGGCGCTGCTGGCGGGAGCGAACGCATGAGCGCCTCCATGATGCGCGAGCTGGAGGTCCAAGCGGGGCCCGGTCTGCTGCTCGCCGGCGACCTCGCGATCCCGGCTGAACCACGCGGCCTGGTCGTCTTCGCCCACGGCAGCGGTAGCAGCCGCCTGAGCCCGCGCAACCGCTTGGTCGCCGAGACGCTCAACGACGCCGGCTTCGCCACGCTGCTGTTCGATCTTCTCACGCCCAGCGAGGAGGTCGACCGGGCCAACGTCTTCGACATCTCCCTGCTGGCGCAGCGGCTCGCGGCCGCCACGGCGTGGCTGCGCCGCCAACCTGACGTGGTCGGGCTCGCCCTCGGCTACTTCGGCGGCAGCACCGGCGCCGCCGCCGCGCTGATCGCCGCCGCGGAGCTCGGGCCCGACGTGAGCGCCGTCGTCTCACGCGGCGGACGCCCCGACCTCGCGCAGCCCCGGCTGGCCGAGGTCACAGCCCCGACGTTGCTGATCGTCGGCGGCCACGACCAGCAGGTGCTCGAGCTCAACCGCCAGGCGCAGCGCCAGCTGCGCTCCCCCAACCACTTGGCCGTCGTCCCCGGCGCGACCCACCTCTTCGAGGAACCCGGCGCATTGGAGCAGGTCGCCGACCTGGCGATCGATTGGTTCACGAAGCACCTCACCGCGCCGGTGCTCCAACCGGGCCAGCCGACGCACCGGCCCTGAACACGACGGAGGTACCCGATGGGCATCTGCGAGGTCTGCCACAACGAATACGACAAGACCATGGACCTGATCGTCGGAGGCGAGGCGCACGTCTTCGACAGCTTCGAGTGCGCCATCCATGCCCTGGCCCCGACCTGCGTGCACTGCGGCTGCCGGATCATCGGCCACGGGGTCGAGACAGATGACGCGTTCTACTGCTGCGCCCACTGCGCGCACGCCGCGGGCGCCGACAGCATCCGCGACCGAGCATGATCCGATCGTCTATCCGAGGGCGTCCACGATCAGGCTCGCGAGCGGGAGCACCTCGACGATGTCCCCGCCGCGCTCCGCGGCACCCGGCACGCTGTCGGTGACGCAGATCCGCTGGACGCCGAGGGCCGGCAGCTCGCGCCACCGCTCCCCCGTGAACAGCCCGTGCGTGACCATGACCGTGATCTCCTGCGCTCCGGCACGCCCGAGCGCACGGCAGCCGGAGACGAGCGTGCCGCCCGTATCGAGGATGTCGTCGACGATCACGATCCGCCGCGTGATCTCCCCGACGAGCGCGCTGTGCGTGACCCCCTGCGCGTCTCGATGCTTGCGCAGGTGGGCGACCGGCGCCTCGATGGCCGCCGCCTGGGCCACCGCCGCAGACCGGGACAGCGCGCCCTCGTCCGGGGCGACGACCGTCGTGTCGCGGAGATCCTGGGCTCTCAACGCATCAGCGAACAGACGCGCCGGCGACAGCGACGTGACCGGCGCCGGGATGCAGGCAGCCGCCCCGGTGCTGTGCACGTCCACGGTGACGACCTCGTCGACGCCCGCGCCCGCAAGCAGGGCGCCCGCCCAGGCCGCGCCGAGACTCTGCCCCGGGTCCGCCTGATCCTGGCGTGCGTAGCCCAGGTACGGCAGCAACGCCACGACCCTCCGTGCCCCCTCTCGCTCGAGGGTGTGCGCCAGCAGCAGGACCTCCAGGATCTGCTCGTCCGGCGGCGCCAGCGAGCCGAGCACCGCGCATACGCGACCCGCCACCGCGGTCTGAACGCGGAGATACAGCTCGCCATTCGCAAACCGCGCCGCGCGGTGGCGGCCCACGGCCGGCACCGAATGCTCGCCGAGGCCCTCCGGCAGCATCGCGCGGTAGCCGGGCAGGTCGAAGACGGTCGTCGGTGGATCGAGGCGCGTCAAGCGACGCCGACGAGCTCGCGCGCCTCGTCCACGCCCAGGTCGCCGTCGGCGACCTTGAAGGCCACGGTGTCGACGTAGTCACCCGCTCCGGCGTGGGTGTGCATGCGCGCCACGTCGGGCGTCACGCCGGCGTCAGCGAGATCGCGGGCCGCGTCCGGGTTGAAGCACCTCGCGGTCAGCCACTCGTCGACCTCGGGCGCCTCGAAGCCCGTTTCGCTCCACGTTTCCACGGTGCTGTCGGGGTCACCGCCATGCGCGAAGTACCCGTGCCGCTCGATGACGTCGCGGATCGTCATGGCTAGAAGCGCACCAGGGCGGCAATCGACCCGTGGCGGTCCAGCTCGGGGGATCCGTGGTGCACGACGAGCAGGTCGGCCGCCTGCGCGAGGGCGACTTCGATCGCGCGCTCGACGACGTCGTCCTGCGGTTCGAGATCGGTACCGTCGGCGGGGCACGACCCGCCGCTGGAAGCGAGGAGACCGCAGCGTGGGCACTCGGCGCCGGATGCCGCGAAGTCGGGGCCGATCAACAGCGTCTTCACACGTCGCTCGTTGAGCAGCTCCAGCACCTCGTCGAGTCCCGTGGAGGCATGCCCGCCGGGAGCCAGGCCTTCGCGCAGACGTTGCAGCGCGCGATCCTCGCGTCGTCGCTCGTCCGCCTCGATGAGAGGCGCCGCCCGCTCGTACACCTCGTCGGGCGTCGCCCGCTCGACGTCGATTTCCAGGTGACCCGCCAGCCGACGACGAAGATCGGGGTGCAGCTCGTGCTCGACGCGCGGCGCAAGCTCCGATGGACCACCGATGACGAGGCGGTCGAACGGGCGGCGCTGGAACCGCTCGAACAGGAGCTCACAGGTGCGCCTGACATGGTCGTCGGTCTCCTTCTCGATGCCGCGCTGATACCGGGACTGCGACCAGCCGCCCTGCGAATGCCAGCCGTGCACGTCGTCGCGCACGTCGGCGACCTCTGCGAGCCAGTCGCGCGTGCCGCGGAAGATTCGGCTCGTGCGGCGGCTCATCGCCAGTACGCACCAGCGCCCCGGAACCGCGTGCTCGGCAAGCGGCTCGATGAACGGCCGTTCGTCCACGACGACCGCCGGCTCGACCGAGCGAGGCAGCGCGATCACTTCGAAGATGTCCGCGGGCACCGAGCAGAAAATCGCCAGGCCGTGCGCCGACGCAGGCGACAGCTCCTCGTCGGTGAGGAACTCCCTCACCCGGCGGAGGGTCGCTCGCATCCCGGTGCGGGCCTCATGCGAGGTGTCATCCCGGTCGCCCGGGTAGAGACGCTCGGCCTCCTCCAAGAGCGAATCGACCTCGGAATGGCGTTCGCGAAGGCTCGGCGTCTCCGACGGATCGAGGTTGAGATAGAGGCTCAGCACGCTGCATCCCTCCGTCTCCAGCCTCGTCAGGCGGCGAAGCGATTCGCTTGTGACGGTGGTGGTCTGCACGCTGGAACCTCCAAGCTGTTCCGGAACCGCGAACTTGTCAGCTGCGGCGGGAGCGCGCATCCGCGCGTCGGGCGGGTCGTCGTCCGCACCAACTACGGACGCGCCACCGGTGGCGCAGCGGATGCACGGGCCCCTGGCGGCGGTGAGGATGCCCCGGGATCGCCATGGCGGCTCCCATCGAATGTCGCGAGTTGACGAAGCGCTACGGACCGGTCGTGGGGATCGAGCACCTCGACCTGGTCGTCGAGTCGGGCACGGTCACGGGGTTCCTCGGCCCGAACGCGGCCGGGAAGACGACCGTGATCCGAATTCTCGTCGGCCTGCTCCGTCCGAGCGGTGGGTGGGCCACCCTCTTCGGCCGACCAGTCGACGACGCCGCGGCGCGCGAGCGGATCGGCTACATGCCGGCCGACCCGTCGTTCTATCTCGCCCTCACGGGCGCGGAGAACCTCGATCTCCTCGGTCGACTGCAGGGGACCGATTGTCCCGACCGCGCCTGGGCGGCGGACCTCCTCGACCTTCCCGAAGCCGCCCTGCACCGACACGTGCGTGAGTATTCGAGCGGCATGGTCCAGAAGCTCGCGCTGGTCCAGGCGGTCCAGCACCGGCCGGACCTGGTCATCCTCGACGAACCCGCGAACCGGCTCGACCCGCTCGCGCACCGGCGGTTCGAGCAGTTGGTGCGCACGATCTCCGATGACGGACGCACGGTCTTCCTGTCCTCGCACACCCTCTCGGAGGTGCAGGACGTCTGTGATCGCGTCGCCATGGTCCGCTCGGGGCGCCTGCTGGCGACGACCTCGATCGCCGAGCTCGCCGGGGCCGAGCCCCGTCGCCTGCGCGTCCGCTACCGGGGCGCCCCGCCCGATTCCCTGCCGGGGTTGATCGACCCCACGTTCCGGGACGGCGTGCTGACGGCGCGTCTGCCGGGCGGCCGCGTCGACATCCTGCGCGCCCTGATCGCCGACGCGGGTGCCGAGGACGTGCTCGTCGAGCCGGCATCACTGGAGGAGGCCTTCATGGATCTCTACGACGACCGCGGACCATGAGCGCCTTCATTCGCGCCGAGCTGGCGTCACGGCGGCGGTGGCTGGCGGGGCTGGCGGCGGGCGCGTTCGCCGTTCTCGTCATCCTCGGGCTCAGCTACCACTCGATCGGGCTCGGGGCCCTCGGCCAGGCCCTCGCCGGCCGGAACCGGCCGAAGGCCTTCGAGGCCTTCTCCGGCTCGCGTCACGGCGAGGTCCTCACGCCCCACGGATGGCTGGCCTTCGGCTTCAACCATCCCCTCTACCTGATCCTGACCCTGGCCGTCGCGATCGGCATCGGCACATCCGCCGTCGCGGGTGAGGTCGAGAGCGGCCGAGCCGAACTGGTGTATACCCGGCCGGTTCCGCGACGGCGCTTTCTGTGGTCGTCACTGGCGATCTGGGCCGCCGCCGAGCTGTTCGTCATCGCCGTCGCGCTGGCGGGAGCCTTTGCTGGCGGTGGACTCTCGGCCGATCTGCGCCGCGCGGGATTGGGGCCGATCGTGCTGGCCCCGCTGCAGTACCTGCCGCTTGCCCTCTTCATCGCCGCCGTCTCCTTCGTCGCCTCGACGCTCGCTCGAACACGCGGACGAGCGGTCGGAGTGGCGATCGGTGTGACGGTGGTCGCCTATCTCATCAACTTCGCCGCGATCCTCTTCGACGAGCTCGAATGGGCGCGCGCGTTGTCGCCGTTCGGCTACTACGACCCGTTCGCGGCGGTCGACCACGGCATCCAGTGGGGTGACGTGGCCGTCCTCACAGGGGCGGCTGCCCTCCTGGTCCTCGCCGCGATGCGAGTCGTCGAGCGCCGTGACCTCGCCTGATGCCGGTGCCGCCCACCGCAATTCGCGATCGACTCGTCCGTCCGGGCTCCCGGCGTGGCGCCCTCGTGCTGCTGAGCCTCACCGTGGTGCTGACCGGCTGCGGCGGCTCGAGCAAGCCCAAGCGCCCGAGCTCGACCCCGCACCCGGCACCACCGGCGGTTCAGGCCACCCTCACGGCCCCGACCCACACGCCGAAGGCGAACGCCGCCTGGCGCTACGCGATCCGGGTACGCGACGCGCGCGGGCGCCCGCTGGCCGCGACGGCCGCGATCCAGTTCCTCTTCGGCGGCCAGGTCGTCGGCCGCGACACCCCGCCGACGCATCGCTTCGTCGGCGACTGGCGTGACACGATTCGCTGGCCGCGGCGATCCGTCGGGTTCCCGCTCGTCTTCCGAGCCGTCGTGACCACCAGCGAGGGGACGCGCCACCTCGACTATCCCGTACAGGTGCAACCCTGACCGGTGTGCCGGAACCCCTGACGCCCGCGCAGCAGTCTGCGGTCGCCACCGGCCGCCGCCCGCGAGGCAGTGAGGTCGTGGTCGACCACGTCAGCAAGACCTACGACCAGCGCATTCACGCGGTCGTGGATGCGTCCGTGCGCCTGAAGTCCGGGGAATTCGTCGCGCTGACCGGCCCGTCCGGCTGCGGCAAGAGCACGCTGCTCAACCTGATCGGCGCGCTCGATCGCCCCGACTCGGGCTCGATCACCGTCGACGGCATCTCGGTCCCGGACCTCGAACGTCCGGCGGTGTACCGTCGTTCGACGGTCGGTTTCGTCTTTCAGCTTCACCACCTGCTGCCGGCCCTGACGGCCCAGGCGAACGTCGAGGTCCCACTCATCTCTTCGGGGGTGCCGACGGCCGAGCGACACGAACGTGCGCGCGAGCTGCTGGGCGAGGTCGGGATGGGCGATCGCCTGAACCACCTCCCCGGCGAGATGTCCGGCGGTGAGCGCCAGCGCGTCGCCCTGGCGCGCGCGCTGGTCAATCGGCCGCGGCTCCTGTTGGCGGACGAGCCGACCGGGGCCCTCGACTCGCGCACGAGCGCTCGAGTCCTGGAGTCGATCGCCATGCTTCGCCAGCGCTTCGGGATGAGCGTCCTGCTGGTCAGCTACGACCCGGCGGTCGGCGAGGTCGCCGACCGCCTGGTGCAGATGGTCGATGGCCGGATCCTGAACAGCGCCTGAGCTCATGCGCGCGCCAGCGCCTCGACGGGCCGCAGGCGCGTCACGCGCCACGCTGGGTACAGACCGCCGAGGATGCCGATGGCGAGCCCGACGAGGAGGCCGCGCCCCAGGCCCCAGGCGGTCACCTGCGGCGACACGTAGGCGGACGCCGCGAGCGCCTGCACGGCGAGCGCGCTCAGGCCGACGCCGAGCGCCAGGCCGATCACCGATCCGATGATGCTGAGCGCGATCCCCTCACCCAGGATCAACCGGGCGATCTGAGATGGGCTCCACCCCACGGCGGCGAGCAGGCCGAGCTCGCTCTGGCGCTCGGACACCGTGAGCACCATCGTGTTGGTGACGGAGATCGCACCGATCACGAGCGACAGCACCGCGATCACCACGACCGCCTTGTCGATCAGCAGCGTGTTGGTGCTGGCCCGAGCGAGCTGATCCGGGTCGCTGATGGCGATGGTCCCCGGGAACGCACGCTGCAACCGTCGGGCGATCGTCGAGGCCCTCGTCGTCGGAGACAGCGACACCGCGATCGTCGTGACCTCGCCACGGCGACCGGTCAGTCGCTGGGCGAGCGCGAGGCTCACCCCGGCCCCCTCGTCCTCGAAGCTCACGCCCGAGTGGTAGATGCCGACCACCGGAAGCGTCATCTGGTGGAGCCGGAGTGAGCTCCCGGGACGGAGGCCGAGGTGGCGTGCGGCGGTGTCGCCCAACATGGCCTCGTTCCCGTGCGCACGGCGGCCTGCGGTGATCACCTGACGCCGTGCGACGAAGCCGTCCGGCTGGAGGCCGAACAACAGGAAGTCCGGGTGGCCGCTCAATGCACCGGTGACCAACTGGGCCGGCGAAACCGCGGTCACTCCCGGCTCGGTCCGCACCTGGGAGACCATCGACTCTGGCAAGGCGGAGTTCGTGAGGTCCCCCACATCTGCCTGGAAGAGCCCGACATCGGCCTTCCCCAGGTCGGCCAGACCGGCGGCACTGCGCTTCAGCCCAGCGGTCAGCGACAACAGGGCGACGATCGTCGCCACGCCGATGGCGATGCCGAGCGCTGTCAGCAGCGTTCGCGCGCGCCGGCGCCGCAGGTTGACGACGATCAACCCGATCATCGCTCGGCGAGACTACCGCGCTGCACCGAGTCGCCTGGCGCGGGGCCAGGAGCGTGGCGCGCGCAGGGTCGAGGCGCACGCGGCCCGAGCAGCGGCGGGCCGCCCGATCGCTCGGCGCGGTGGTCGAGGCGCAGGAGCACGATGGCCTGCACGATCACCAGCGCGCTGACGACGGCGGCGATCATGCCCGAGGACGCAGCGGTGGCAGCCGCCATGTTGTAGACGCCGTGCCACACGACCACGGCGAGGATGCTCCCGCCGGTGCCGTTGTAGATCCAGGTGAGCACGATCGAGCCCGCCGCGATGCCGATCAGGAACCCGACGAGCGTGGGCGGCCCGAAGGAGCGATAGCTCGCCTGCAGGAAGAAGAACGGCAGGTGCCACAGCGCCCACAGGCCAGCGACGATGAGGGCCGCACGCCGAGCGCCGACCCGGCGCTGGATCGCCGGCAGCGCGAACCCGCGCCAGCCGACCTCCTCGCCGTAGCCGTTCAGGAGGACGACGAGCAGCGCCACCAGCACGACGCCGAGCGCCGGCAGGCCGGAGTAGCGGCCGAAGGCGCTGGCGTCGGGCGCCTGACCGACGGCGGCGGCGATCGCGAGAGCGATCGCGAGGAACACCGCCGGGCCCAGGGCGGCGGCCCACCACCGCAACGGGAAGCGCCACCGAACCATTCGTCGCCACAGGTCGGCCAGTCCCGGGCGGCCGGAGATCCACGCGGTGACGATCACGGCGGCGATCGCGGGGCCCGCCAGGGCGGGGAAATGCGTCGGCCAGCCGTGCCCCCGACGCACGACGTCTCCGGCGGCGATGAGACCGAACCCCCAAGCCCACGTGATCGCACAGGCGAGGAGGTAGAAGGCGACGACCGCGATCGAGACCGCTCGCCCGTCTCGATCACCCGGGACACCCCACCCTCGGCCATGCCGAGCGAAGCCTGACCGGCGAGAAGACGTGGCGGCTCGTTCGTCGTGATCGCGCACCGATACCAGCGTCTCGGGAGGCCGCCGTGACGTCATCCGTATGGCGCGCCGACGTCGGTCAGGGATCCACCGCAGGCGGCGCGCATGTCGCACGGCCTCGGACGGGCCGTACTTCTCCGCGCCCTGCTCCAGGTAAGGGGTACCGATGGCGCCCGCTCGGGCACGAACTACGCTCGACCCGTGTCTTCGAAGACTGCCGGTTCGCCGCGCCGAACGGTTCCTCCCGGTGCGATCGCGCCCGCGTTTAGCGACATCGTCTGCGGCATCGACGGCACCAACTCGTCGTATGAGGCAGCGCGTCAAGCCGCCGTCCTGGCCGGTCCCCACGGCTCGTTGTCGCTCGCAGCCGTCGCCTCGCGAGCGGGCGAGGGGATCCACCAGGTGGCCCAGATCAGCCCGGACCACGCGAAACGCGCGCTGGGGAAGGCGGCGTCGATCGCCCGCAAGCTGGGCGCCGACCCGACGACCACCGTCGACGAGGGCCTCGACGCCGCGGACCTTCTGCTCGAGCGCGCCCGCGCTCACGATCTGCTCGTGCTCGGTCGCCCCGCCTTCCCGCGCGCCGGCGGCATTTTGCTGGGCAGCGTCTCATCAACCGCCGTGCACTTGGCTGAGATGCCCGTGCTGCTGGCCCGCCCGGCGCCCGGCGCCCTGCCGTTCCCCAAGCGGATCGTGCTCGCCAGCGACGGCTCGCTCGAATCGCGACGGCTCGTCGAGCTCACCGTCCGGATCGCGGAAGCCCACGACTCCCGCGTCACCCTCCTGCACGTCGGTGGACCGGAGTCCTCCCCCCAGCCGATCAGCGTCGCCGAGCAGGCCACCGAGCTGTTCGAGTGGCTCAAGGTCGAGCCGATCGTGCGCAGCGAACCGGGCAGGGCGCACGAGCGAATCGTCGACGTCGCCAGGCGCGAGCAGGCGTCCCTCGTCGTGCTGGGAAGCCGCGGGTTGACCGGCGTGCACGCGCTCGCCAGCGTCAGCGAGCGCGTCGCCCACCACGCCGACTGCTCCGTACTGGTGGTGCGGCCCCGATCCCGGCCATGACGCGCTGACCCACCAGCCCGCCCCGTGTTTCACCGGATCCTCGTCGCCGTCGACGGTTCACCCCACGCCCAGCGCGCGCTGGCGGAGGCGATCGATCTCGCCGAGCTCAGCGGGGCTGGCCTCACGCTCGCGCCGATCGCCGTCGAGGATCTCGACGCACAGATCCGGTGCAACCACGAGAGATGCTCGACGCTGCCGCCGAGACGGTGCCCGGCGATGTCGCGGTGGAGAAGGTCCTCGCTCGCGGGCACGCCGCCGCGCAGATCCTCGAGCAGGTCGAGAGCGGCGGGCATGACCTGGTCATGATGGGCTCGCGTGGGCTTGGCGGGGTCAGGTCGCTGCTGCTCGGCAGCGTCAGCCACGACGTCCTTCAGGCCAGCCCGGTGCCCGTCCTGGTGGTTCACCTCGGACAGCCTGGGAAGGCCGGCAATGCGTAGTTCTCCCCTTCCGGAACCGTCGATCGCGCGGATGCGGGCGGATGACGTGGAGGGGACGCTTGCGGGGTGCCAATGTCGACACGAGGAGCGTCGTGCCCAAATCAGATGTGAGCATCATCGCTCGCAGCGTCGAGACCACGAATATCTGGCTCAACGAGCTCGCCGAGGAGCTCGGCACCGATGATCGCCGTTACGCCTACCACGTGCTGCGTGCCTTCCTGCACACGCTGCGCGATCGCCTCACCGTGGACGAGGCGGCCCAGCTCGCCGCGCAGCTGCCGGAGCTCATCCGCGGCATCTATTACGACGGCTGGGATCCCAGCAGCACGCCGATGAGCTACCACGACGCCGATAGCTTCCTCGAGCGGGTCGCGCACGAGGCGAGCGCCGCCGGCGAGACCGAGGCCTCGTTTGCCGTAGCGGCCGCGGCCACGATCCTGCGACGGCACGTCTCCGCCGGCGAGATCGACGACGTGCTCGCCGTCCTGCCGAGCGAACTCCGTGGCCTGCTGGCCGCCTGACCGTCCCTCGAGCCCGGAGGCCGACCATGCCCGATCTCTACAACGTACGCCTCACCTTCGACGCCGCGGAGGGCGGCCAGCGTGTCGCGGACGTGTTGGTCGACGTGTTCGGCGAAACCGAGTCGGCAACGGTGGCGCGACCGGCGGCTGTCCGCCGGGAAGACGATCACGTCACGGTCGAGTTTCACGAGCTCTCGCCGGAGCGGCCGCCGACGGGGGAGGAGTACCGGCCACCTCGGGTCGACGAGCCCTCCGAGGCGCCAGGCCGTGCGGCCATCCAGGAGCTGGAGGCCATGCCCTCTGACGTCCTGCTGCCGGCGCTCCGGGCGCTGGTGGCGCTCAGCGCCGCCCGCACGCGGGCCGGGCTTCCGCCGCGCCAGCACATCGTCATCGAGGTGAGCCCCGCCGAGCAGCACGCCCAGGACGAGTTGCGGCACAGCTGATCGATTCCGTGCCGGTCGGCCGGCGGGCCGTGACGAGGTCGCTACCGTCGCTGCGATGGAATCGTCGGCGACCCAGCTGCGCGACGACCTCGTAGGGCTGAGCGAGTCGGAGGCGTACGCTCGCCTGGCCGAGCGCGGGCCGTCTCCTCGGCCGACCACGAGCCGGTCCTATCTCAGCATCGTTCGCGCGAACACCCTGACGGTGTTCAACGCGATCCTCGCGTTCTTCGGAACGCTGACGCTCGTGTTCGGCGACTGGCGCGACGCGCTGTTCCTCGGCATCCTGGTCGCGAACACGGCGATCGGCATCGGGCAGGAGGTGCGCGCCAAGCGCGCGCTGGACCGGCTGGCCGCGCTGGTCGCGCCCACCGGCAAGGTCGTCCGGGACGGGCGGATGGTCGAAGTGCCGGTGGAGCAGGTCGTCGTCGAAGACCTGGTTCGGCTGGACGCCGGCGACCAGGTGGTCGCCGACGGCGTCCTCGTGACGGCGGACGGCCTGACGCTCGACGAGTCCATCCTCACCGGCGAGTCGGTGCCCGCCGTCCGCACGACCGGGGAGCCGGTCTACTCCGGCTCGTTCGTCGCCGAGGGCTCCGGCGCCTACCGGGTCGAGACGGTGGGTCCCGAGAGTCGGGCCGCCCGGCTGGCCACCGTGGCGCGCAGCTTCCGCCACGAGCGCTCCCCGCTGGAGCGGGCGATGGACCGGCTGCTCCTCGGCCTGGCCGCGATCAGCGTGCCGTTCGGCATCGCGCTCGTCGGCTCCCTGGCGCTCCACCACCGCAGCGCCGAGCACGCCGTCCAGACCGCGACGGCGTCGCTGGTCAACCTCGTCCCGGAGGGCCTGATCCTGCTGGTCAGCCTGACCGCCGCGGTCTCGGCCGCCAAGATGGCGCGCCGGGGCATCCTCGCCCAGCAGCTCAACGCGATCGAGTCGCTGGCCTCGGTCGACCTGCTCTGCACCGACAAGACCGGGACCCTCACGGAGGCACGGCTGCGAGTCGTCGATCTGGTGCCGGCCGCGCGCAGCAGCAAGCAGGACCTCGGTCACGCGCTCGGCCGCTACGCCGCCAGCGCGCCGTCGCGCAACGCCACCCTGGAGGCGATCGCCGCCGCCCAGCTGAGTGGCCACACCGCGGGCGAGCCGGTCGCCGCCCAGGTGCCGTTCTCCTCCCGGCGGCGTTGGAGCGCCCTGGCGATCGGAGACGACCGCCTGGTCGTCGGCGCTCCCGAGGTCGTCGCCGCCGCGGATGCCGCGCTCACGAGCCGCGCCGCGGCGGAGAGCGCGAAGGGCCGTCGGGTCCTGGCGATCGCTGCGAGCAAAGAGCCGTTGCCCGCTCCGGGCCCGGATGTCGCGCTTCCTTCGGAGCTTCATCCGCTGGGCCTCGTGGTTCTTGCCGAGCGACTGCGCCCCGACGCCGATCGCACGGTCGACTTCTTCGCGCGCGAGCAGGTCGAGCTCAAGGTCCTCTCGGGCGACGCCCCCGCGACCGTGGGGGCGATCGCGCGCGACGCCGGCGTGTCGGGTGGAGGCGCCGCGCTGGACGGCGAGCACCTCCCGGAGGACGACGAGGCGCTGCGCGGGGCGATCGAGCAGGCGGCGGCCGTGGGGCGGATTTCTCCGGAGGAGAAGGAGCGGGTCGTGTCGACGATGACGGCCGCCGGCCGCTACGTGGCGATGCTCGGCGATGGGGTCAACGACGTGCCGGCGCTCAAGGCGTCCCGCCTCGCCATCGCGCAGGGGACGGGCGCGCAGATGGCCAAGAGCGTGGCCGACCTGGTGCTGGTCCACGGCGAATTCTCCGAGGTCCCGCGCATGGTCGCCGAGGGCCGCCAGATCCTGCGCAACATCCAGCGCGTCGCCCGCCTCTTCATCACCAAGACCGTCCTGGCGGGCCTGCTCCTCGTCACCGTCGGGCTGACCACCGCCACGTATCCCCTCCTGCCCCGCCACTTCACGCTCGCCGCGACGCTGACGATCGGCATTCCGGCGTTCGTGCTCGCGCTCGCGCCGAGCTCGGGACCCTGGCGGCCCGAGCGCTTCCTCACCGACGTGCTGCGCTTCAGCGTTCCCGCCGGGCTGGCGATCGGATCCGGGATCCTGGCCGCCTACGGGATCGCACATGCCGTCCTCGACCTGTCGCTCCTCGAGGCGCGAACCGCGGCGCTCGGCGTCCTTGTCGCCGGCGGACTCGCGGTCGTCATGGCGCTCGAGACCGAGCCGGGCCGGCGCCGCGCGCTGGTGGGGTTGCTATGCACCGTGATGGCGGCCCTCTTCGTCGTCGCGCTCCTGCTGCCGGCCAGCCGCCGCTTCTTCCATCTCGCCTCGGTCGACGAAGCGATCGCAACGGCGTGGGCGGCCGGGGTCCTGCTCGCCTTCGCGCTGATGTGGGCCGGTTTGAGGCCGACGATCGGGCGCGCGCCGGCGGGCGCGGCGGGACCCGAACATCCGTAGTTCGCCGTCACGGCGACCCGGGGGCCGCCCCGATGCCCGCCGCACGCGCGTTTGGCAGGTTGAGGACGTGATGTACCGGAGCATCGTCATCGGGTACGACGGCACCGAACACGCACGCGACGCCGCCACGCTCGCGCTCGCACTTGCCGGGTTCACCGGTGCACGGGTGACCTTCGTCAACGCCTTCTACGACATCCCGTCGGCCCTGCCGGCCGACCCGCTTCGCGATGACCTGCGCGAACGTGCCGCGCGCGAGGTGGCCGAGATGGCGCGCGGCGTCCCGCGCGACATCGCGGTCGCGCGGGAGGTCGTCACCGGTCGGTCTCCGGCGCGCTCGCTGTACGAGTTCGCCGAGCGGCACGGCGCGGACCTCATCGTGCTGGGGTCCTCCGGCGCTGCTGCGGAGGGCCAGGTGCTGGCCGGACGCGTCGCCTCGCAGGTCGTGGACAGCGCGCCCTGCGCCGTCGCAATCGCGCCGGCCGGCCTTTGCCGGCGCGGCGATCTGACGCTGCGCGAGATCGCCGTCGGCTTCGACGGCCGCCCGGAGTCCGAGGGCGCGATGGCGACGGCGGCGGCGCTCGCCAAGGCGGGCGGCGCTCGGCTGCACGTGACCGCCGTCGTCGAGCCGCTCGAGGTCGCCCTCGGAGGCCGGATCACGACCGACGCGCAGGAAGCGATCCACGAATCGCTGAAGACGGAGGCGCGCAACGCGCTCGACCGCGCCGGCACGTTGATCCCCGAGGGAGTCGAGGTCAACCGGTCGCTGCTCCAAGGGCACGTCGGAGAGGCGTTGGCTGCCCAGGCCGCCGGCGGCGACATCGACCTACTCGTGGTCGGCTCCCGTGGGTTCGGACCGATCCGCCGCGTGCTCCTGGGCAGCGTCTCCGCCACGCTCATGCGCAGCGCTCCGTGCCCGCTCATCGTCGTTCCGCGTGGGGCCCCGCATAGCGACCCCCCGCCCACCGGACCCGCGGAGGCGGCCGACCCCGCACACGCAGGCAACGGACGCAGCCGGTGACCTACCACACGATGGTCGTCGGGTTCGACGGCAGCGACCACGGTCGAGATGCCCTGACGCTGGCGACCGCGCTGGCACGACGGACGGGGGCTTCGCTGACCCTCGCGTGCACGATCCACCACGCGCCGGCCTACATGCCCATCGAGCGCCTCGAGGACGAATTCCGCGCGGACGCGAACGAGGTCCTCGACGCAGCCATGGCGGAGCTTCCTGCCGGCGTCGAGTCGAGCAGTGAAGTCGTCATGGCTCGGTCGGCAGCACGCGCGCTCGTCGAGCTCGCCGAGGCGGAGGACGCCGACCTGATCGTGCTCGGCTCCAGCCACCGTGGGGTCGTTGGTCGTGTGCTCGCCGGCAGCGTCGGGCAGCAGGTCCTCGACGGCGCCCCGTGCGCGGTCGCGATCGCCCCGGCCGGGTTCCGCGAGCGGGACCGGACCGAGCCGGAGCTGATCGGCGTCGGCCTCGACGGAGAGCCGGAGTCGCTCGGCGCCCTGTTGGCAGCAGAGACGCTCGCCGCCGCGTTCGGCGCGCGCCTGCGCCTGATCTCCGTCATCAGCCAATCGGAGCTCTTCGTCCCGCAGGGCAGTCCGCCCGACGTCTACGAGGCGCTCGAGACAGCTGCACGCGCGCATGCGCAGGACGTCATCGACGGCGCCATGGCCTCGCTGTCGGCGGACGTGCCCGTCGAGGGCGCGATCATCGACGGGCCGGCCGCCCTGTCGCTCGAGGCCGCCGCCGAGGCGGCGGCGATCGACCTTCTCGTGGTCGGCTCGCGGGGCTTCGGGCCCGTGCGGCGCGTCCTGCTGGGAAGCGTGTCCAGCCATCTGGTGACGGCGTCGCCGTGCCCGGTGATGGTCGTTCCCCGTGTCGGCGACCGCGAGCTCTCCGAGCAGCCGCCGGCCTCCGGTCGAGGCCGCGCGGCGGGCTAGCCGATCACGACGACCCGCACGGGCGCGTCGTCGCCCGTGTGCCCCGGATACACCCGGACCGTATCCTCGTCGACGATCTCGGGCCGGACGTCGATCGGCTGGCCGTGCTGGTTCCACGCCTGGACGACGAGGTCCCGCGAGCGCAGCCCGTGCGAGACGAGAGCGACCTCGGTCGGATGCTCGAGCTCGGTCGCGACCACGCGCGCCTTGACGTCGGCCATGTCGCGCATTCTGCCTGAATCCGCGTTGTCCGCGGAGGAAAGCTCGCGCAGCGCAGCGTCGGCCGCCGCCGGCACCGCCGCCAGCACCGTGGGACTCGGCGCGGCGCCGGGCCCGAAGCGCTCACCCTCGACGCCGATCACCCTGAACCACGCGGGGCGGCGGCCGAGGGCATCGGCGAGGTCGATCGCCGCGGCCAGGCCGAGTCCATGGCTGGACCAGCCGTCGCCACCGGCCACGGCCGCGGCCCGGGGCGCGTCCAGACAGTGCACCGTGCCGGGACGGGCGCCCGAGCGCACGGCGTCGATCAGGATCACTCGCGACGCGTCCTCCCAGGCGGTCATCAGCCCGCCGGGGTCGCCGCCGCGCTCCAGCACCGCCACCCCCTCGGGGACGCGTCCGCGCAGCGCCCGCGCCACGCACAGGCCCGCGACGTCGTCGCCGCGACCCTCGGTCCCGACGCCGACGACGACCGTCATGTCCGCTCGACGGTCAGGTCGAGGAAATGGGTCGCGCACGAGATGCAGGGATCGTGGTTGCGGATCGCCTGCTCGCAACGCAGCGTCAGCTCGTCGTGCGGCAGGTCGAGGCGGGACGTGGCGAACGCGCGGACGTCGTCCTCGATCGCGCGCTGGTTCTGGGACGTCGGAGGCACGATGCGGGCCTCGGCGATCGTGCCGTCGCTCGCGAGCGTGTATCGGTGGTACAGGCTCCCCCGGGGCGCCTCGGTGATGGCCGCGCCGGCACCCGCGTGCGGCGCCACCTCGTCGGCGGGCGGGTCGGGGCGCTCGTAGGCGTCGATGAGCCGCAGCGCCTCGTCGAGCGCGTAGAGGACCTCGACGCTGCGCACGACGATGCTCTGGAAGGGGTTGCGGCACGTCGCTCCCAGGCCCGCATCCGCGGCCGCGTCGCGCGCCACGTCGCTGAGCCGATCGCCGTTGAGGCTGTAGCGCGCCAGCGGGCCCGTCAGGTAGGGGCCGTCGCGGTCGCGCAGGCGGGCATGGAGCGCGGTCGAGTGCGGCACGTGCTCCTCGCTGACCGCGTCCTCGAACTCCGCCGCGTCGATGTCCAGGCCGGCGGAGGAGATCAGCCGCCCGCGTTCGATCGCGTACTCGCCCGGCGTGGACAGGGCCACCAGCTCGTGGGCATGCTCGAAGTCGGGGAAGTCGAGACGGCCGGCCCAGCGGACGGACTCGATCGCGTCCTGGCGCGCGCGCCGGAGCTCCTCGGCCAGAGGCGCGAGCTCGGCGGCCGACGGTGCGCGGTAGAAGCCGCCCACGCGCACGTTGATCGGGTGGATCTCGCGGCCGCCGACCGCGCTCACGATCGCATTGCCCGCCTTCTTGATCCGCAGCCCGCGCTCCACGACGGCCGCGTGGTCGCGGGCCATGTCGGCCACCCCGTCGTACCCCAGGAAGTCCGGAGCGTGCAGGAGATAGACGTGCAGGGTGTGGCTCTCGATCCATTCGCCGCAGTAGAGGAGCCGCCGGAGACGCCGGACGGCGTCGGAGACCTCGACGCCGCACGCCGCCTCCACCGCCCCCACCGCGCTCGTCTGGTAGGCCACCGGGCAGATCCCGCAGATGCGGGCGGTGATGTCGGGCGGCTCGGTGTAGGCGCGACCGCGCAGGAACGCCTCGAAGAATCGCGGCGGCTCGTAGATGTTCAGCTCGACGCCGCTCACCTCATCGCCGTCCACGCGCAGCTTGAGCGCGCCCTCGCCCTCGACGCGGGCGAGCGCGGTGACGGCGATTCGCCGCGAGACCCGGCCCTCAATCTCCTCGCTCACGGGCCTCGCTCTCCGCGCGGAATGGGTCCGCGGCCGCGTTGAACGTTCGGTAGACGCGCACGAGGTCCACATCCTCCTCGCCGTGGCCCTGCATCCATCCGCTCAGCGAGCCCGTGTTGGGCGCGGGCATCGGTCCGAAGCAGCCGTAGCAGCCGCGATCGTGAGCGGGACACAGCGCGCCGCAGCCGGCCTGCGTCACGGGGCCGAGGCACGGCGTGCCGTGGGCCACCATCACGCACACGTTCCCGCGGCGCTTGCACTCCATGCAGACGCTCTCGCGGGCGACGGCGGGGCGACGCCCGTGGACGAATGCGCCGACGACCTCGAGCAGCTGGCCCTTGTCGATCGGGCAGCCGTGCAGCTCGAAGTCCACCGGGACGTGGGCCGAGATCGCCGTCGAGGTCCGGAGCGTCGAGATGTAGTCCGGGCTGGCGTAGACGTAGGCGAGGTAGTCGTCCACGTCGGCGAAGTTGCGCAGGGCCTGGATGCCGCCGGCGGTCGCGCAGGCGCCGATGGTCACCAGATGGCGCGAGTCGCGCCGGACCTGCTGGATGCGCTCCACGTCGTGCTCGGTCGTGATCGAGCCCTCGACGAGGCTGAGGTCGTACGGACCCGCGCCGGTGGAGCGCGTCGCCTCGAGGAAATAGGCGAGCTCGACCTCTCCCGCCAGCGCGAGCAGCTCGTCCTCGCAGTCGAGCAGGCTGAGCTGGCAGCCGTCGCAGGAGGCGAACTTCCACACCGCGAGGCGGGGCCTGCGCATGCGCTCGCTCACAGCCCGCGCACCCGCATGAGGGGCTCGACCGCCGGATAGGGGAACACTGCACCGTCGCGGCAGACCAGCACCGTCCCCAGCTGGCAGTGCCCGCACAGGCCGACGGCGCACTTCATGTTGCGCTCCAGGGAGACGTGGACGCGCTCCGCCGGCAGGCCGCGATCGCCCAGTGCGGCGACCGCGAAGCGCATCATCACCTCGGGCCCGCACACCAGCGCCAGCGCGGCACCGGGATCGAATCCGGCGCGTTCCACCAGCCTCGTGACCACGCCGACCCGCCCCGCCCAGCCGGCCCCTGCGGCGTCCACGGTGACGCCGAGCTCGACGTCGTCGCGTCCGGCCCACGCCTCGAGCTGTTCCCGGAACAGCAGCTCCTCGGGCCGGCGCCCGCCGTAGAGAACCACGAGGCGGCCGTAGTCGCCACGATGGGCGAGGACGTGCAGGAGCGCCGGGCGCAGCGGTGCCATGCCAACGCCGCCGGCCACGATGACGACGTCCGCGCCGGTGGCCCCGGCCACCGGCCAGCTCGTGCCGAACGGGCCGCGCACGCCCAGGATGGCGCCCGGCTCGGCGGCGCAGATCGCGGAGGTGACGATTCCGACCGCCCGCACGGTGTGAACGATCCGGTCGCGCTCGACCGCGCTGACCGAGATCGGGGCCTCGCCGATGCCGAAGGCGTAGAGCATCGCGAACTGCCCCGGGCCGAAGCGGGAAGCGAGGTCCTCGGCCTCGCTCTCGGGCTCGAGCTCGAGCGTCCACGTGTCGGCCGTCTCGCGCCGCCGCCCCGCCACGCGGCAGCGCAGCGGCCGCATGGCGACGGGGGCGGCGACGGGCGCCTCAGCCGCCGGCCACGGAGCCATAGACGTCCAGGAGGCGCAGCCGCGTGGCCTGCAGCCGTTCGACGATGATCTGGGCGAAACGCTTGTACAGCTCGTACCCGAGGGTGGGGTCCTCTTCGCACTTGCCGCGCAGGCAGGCGGCGTCGAAGGCGATCACGTGCACATCCCCCACCGCCCGGACATCGAAATGCGACCGGTAGGGCGGCACCAGCCAGGACCAGCCGACGATCTCGTGTTCGTGCAGCGTCTCGATCGTGATCGCGCCCTGCGGCGCGGCGATCTCCAAGGCCACGGCACCGCGGCGGAGGACGTAGAAGGCGTCGTCGGTCTCGCCCTCGCCCATGAGGAAGGTCCCGTCTGCATACACGCGGTTGACAGCGCAGCCCGCGATGAACTCGAGGTGCCCGGGCTCGAGGCCGGCGAAGGTGGGGGCCTCGGCGAGCAGCTCGTCAATCGTCCGCATTGTCATCCCTCCGTTCGCCGGGCGTCGCGCGGATCGCGGCGACCTCCTCGGTGATGTCGATCGCGACCGGGCACCAGGTGATGCAGCGGCCGCAGCCCACGCAGCCCGAGGTTCCGAACTGGTCGAACCAGGTCGACAGCTTGTGCGTCATCCACTGGCGGTAGCGCGAGCGATTCGACGAGCGCACCTCCCCACCGTGGACATAGGAGAAGTCGAGCGTGAAGCAGGAGTCCCAGCGGCGGTTGCGCTCGGCCTCCTGGCCGGTCAGGTCGGTCACGTCCTCCACGGTCGTGCAGAAGCACGTGGGGCACACCTGCGTGCAGTTTCCGCAGGTCAGGCAGCGCTCGGCGACCTCGTCCCAGCGCGGGTGCTCGAGGTTGGCCTGGAGCAGCTCCTGCAGGTCCCCCGCCTCCATCTCGCGGCCCATCTGCCCGGCGGCGCGCTCGGCCGCCGCGTCGGGCGCGGCGGTCTCGGCCGCCGTTGCCTCGCGGCCCGCCAGCTCGGCCATGACCTCAGCGCCCTCGTCGCTGCCGACCTCGACGACGAAGCGGTGCCCCTCGCCGTCCAGCACCTCGGTGAGCGCGAGGTCGAAGCCCCGGGTGCACCGCGGCCCGGTGCCCATCGACACGCAGAAGCAGGTGCCACCCGCCTGGCTGCAGTTGACCGCGACGACGAAGGCGCCGCGGCGACGGGCCGCGTAGTCGGGGTCCTCGAACGCGCCGCCCGTCAGCACCCGGTCCTGGATCCCCATCGCGTGCAGGTCGCACGAGCGCACGCCGATGAACGCGAAGCGCGGCGCCTCGGCCGCCTCGTCCACGACCTCGAATCCGCCGGCATCGTCCCGCCGTGCGCGGAGCAGGCGCAGCTCGGGCGGCAGCAGGTGACCCTTGAGCGAGTGCGGGCCGACCGCGTACCCGAACACCGCGTCGTCGTCCCGGCGGCGCAGGCGGTACGTCCCGCCGTCCTGCTCGTCGGTCCAGCCGGCGGGCAGGGCCTCGCTGTCCTCCAGCTCGGCCAGCACGATCGCCCCGTCGGCCACGGTCGGCCCGATCACGCGCAGGCCGCGCCGGCGCAGCGCTCCGAAGAGGTCGTCGAGGGAGGCGCGGTCGAGGACCTGCACCGCCCGAGCCTACGCCTCCGCGTGCACCGGCGCCAGCACCCGCTCGGCCAGCTCGACGAGCCGGGTGGAGTAGCCCCACTCGTTGTCGTACCAGGCGACGACCTTGACCTGCGTGCCGTCGATGACGCTGGTCAGGCCCGCGTCGAAGATCGCCGAGTACGGCGACTTGACGATGTCGGCGGACACGATCGGGTCCTCGGTGTACTTGAGGATCCCCGCCAGCGCTCCGGTGTCGGCGCGCTCGCGGAAGGCCGCGTTGACCTCCTCGGCGGTGGTGGGCCGCTCGACCTCGACGGTGAGATCGACCAGGGAGCCGGTGGGGAGCGGGACCCGCACGGCGAAGCCGTTGAGCCGCCCCTCGAGCTCCGGGATCACGAGGCCCAGCGCCTTGGCGGCGCCGGTCGACGTCGGGATCAGGTTGATCGCGGCCGCGCGCGCGCGGCGCAGGTCCTTGTGCGGGCCGTCGAGCAGGTTCTGGTCGGCGGTGTAGGCGTGGATGGTGGTCATCAGCCCGTGTCGGATGCCCACCGCCTCGTGCAGCACCTTGGCCGTCGGCGCGAGGCAGTTCGTCGTGCAGGACGCGTTGGTGACGACGTCGTGGCGCTCGGGGTCGTAGACCTCGTCGAAGTTGACGCCGAGGACGAGCGTCGCGTCGGCCGGCTCGTCGCCCTTGGCCGGGGCGGAGATGATGACCTTGCGCGCGCCCGCGTCGAGATGCTTCGCGGCCGCGGCCCGCGTGCGCAGCGTGCCCGTCGACTCGATCACGACGTCGACGTCCAGCTCGGCCCACGGACAGCGCGCCGGGGTCGGTCTCGCTGAGCGCGCGCAGCTCGCGGCCGTCCACGGTGATGCTGTTCTCCCCCGCCTCGACCTCGCCGGGGAAGCGGCCGAAGACCGAGTCGTAGGCGAGCAGATGCGCGAGCGTCCCGGTATCCATCAGATCGTTGACGGCGACGAACTCGAGGTCGGCGCCGCGATCGTGGGCGGCGTGCAGGACGCTGCGTCCGACGCGGCCAAAGCCGTTGATGGCGACACGTACGGGCATGGAGTCTCCTTCGGAGCGGAGTCGACGGGGCGCAAGCCAGGCTAGGCGCCGGGCGCGCGCCTGCCATCCGCACCCCGCACGCCGACCCGTCCGGGGAGACTACGGCCGATGATCGACCTGCACTGCCACATCCTCCCGGCCCTCGACGACGGGGCCGCCGATCTGGAGGACGCCGTCGCGATGGCGCGCCAGGCCGAGGCGGACGGCATCGACGTCGTGTGCGCGACGCCGCACGTGCGCGCCGACCACGATGTGCGGCTGGTCGAGCTGCCGCAGCGCGTCGCGGCGCTCAACGGTGAGCTCGAGCGCCGGGAGGTCGCCGTGCGCGTGGTGACCGGAGGCGAAGTATCGGAGACCGTTCTCCCATCCCTCACCCCGGCGGAGCTGCGCGCGGCGTCGTTGGGCGGCGGTGGACGCTGGATCCTGCTCGAGCCCGCGCCCGGGCCGCTCGGCGACTCGTTTGCGGCGGCGGCCCGTACGCTTGCGGGACTCGGCCACGGCTGCCTCGTCGCCCACCCCGAGCGCCACGCGGGCCCCGACCTGCCGGAGCGGCTGCACGCGCTGGTGGAGCGCGGCGCGCTCGTGCAGGTGACCGCCGCGCTGCTGGCCGAGGGCGACGCGGCGCCCGCGATGCTCGACCTGGCCGATCATGGCCTCGTGCACGTGCTCGGCAGCGACGCGCACTCCGCGCGCGCCGGGCGCCGGCTCGAGCTCTCGCCGGGGCTCGCGCGGCTGCGGGAGTTGCCGTGGCTTCGTCCCCACCTGGAATGGATCGCGCGCGACGCCCCGGCGTCGATCGTGCGCGGCGAGGCGGCTACCGCACCGTTCGCGGCGCGGCGGCGGGGCCGAACCTAATTCCCCGGCCGGTCGGCTCCCTGCGAGCCGTGGTGGTACGTGAGACGCGCGGCGCGGGGCGCATGCGGTCGACCGTACGAGCCGCCGCCGAGATGTCGAAGCCACGCCCGCACGTGCTCGACGGCCGCGGCGGGGCCGCCGGCGACCGGGAACCGACCGACCGGTGGCGGGTCTCCCGCGTGGGAGCCCCGCCCCTGCCGGTCGAGGTCGCCAGACGACGCAGGGGGAAGCGGCGCCTGCGTTGGGCCCGTGCTCGGTGCGCGGCGCCCGCGTCCCAGCTCGCGTCTCCGTTCGAGGAGCCACTGCTGAATGACCGGTTGATGATCCACGCGTCCCATACAGACCTCTCTTGGATTGCGACCTGGACCGACGGTATCCCGCGGCTCGTGGTCAGACCACGGACGTTCTCCACAGGGGTTCCGCGGCGAACTACGGAACCCAACGCTGTCCTACAGCGGCCGCAGCTTCACCTGGGCGACCAGCTCGTCCACCGTCCGGCGCGAGCCCGTTCCGAGGCCGTGGCGGAGGAAGTTCACGGCGCCGGCCGCGGCGGCGCGCACCACGTTGGCCTCGAAGTCCATGCCGCTGGCCCAACCGGCGGCCAGCGCGCCCATCATCGTGTCGCCGCACCCCTCGCGCGAACCGCGTTCGAAGCGCGGCGGGACGAGCTCCCAGGCCCGCTCGCCGCGCAGGACCAGACCCGGCTCAGCGCCGCGCGTGACGATCACGGCCGCCGCTCCCGCGGCCCGCAGTCGCTCGGCGGCGGCGCGCAGGCGCTCCGGTCCGTCGACGGACCCGACCACGTACTCGGCCAACTCCCAGTCGTTGAGCTTGACGAGATCGGGCCGGGCGCCGAGCGCGCTGTCGAGCCGCGGCGTCGAGAGATCGACGAGGACCGGGACCCCCGCGGCGCGGACGTCGGCGACGAGGTTGCCGTAGACCTCGAGCGGCAGCGCCTCGGCGGGGAAGGGGTTGGTGACGACCAGGGCGTCGCATGCCGCGGCCGAGGCGGCGGTGGTCGAGAACAGGTCGTCGAGCTCGTGCCGCGACGGCGGCTGGCTCAGCGCGCTCGAGACCACGCGGCGGTCGCCATCGCGCCGATCGACGACGTAGCAGCCGCTGGACCCGGCGGTGCGTACCAGCCGGCGCTCGCCCGGCAGCTGGTCGAGCAGGGCGGCGACCAGCACGCCCGTCTCACCGCCGGCGAAGCCGCACAGCACGGGCTCGGCCCCCAGCTCGCCGGCCATCCGCGCGACCCACACTCCCTGGCCGCCGGCGTGCACGTGGATGTCGTCGCCCGCCTCCCCGCGGGCCTCCACGGCCACCGTCAGGAGCGGATGCGGCGCGAAGACCGCAACGGGGGCCATCGCGCGCGCCTAGCCGGCGTTGCGGAGCTCGTCGCCGACCGCCTCGGCCGCCTCGCGCGTCGAGCCGTGCTCGCTAGCGGGCGGCATCGAGCAGCACCCGCCGCTCGGCGGCGGCGATCAGGCGGCGGGTGCGATCGACGACGTCCATGTTCACGGAGATCGCGTCGATGCCGGCGCGCACCAGCAGCTCGGCGTACTCGGGGTGGACAGAGGGTGCCTGGCCGCAGATCGACGTCTGCAGCCCGAGCCCCTTGGCGCGCGGGATCAGCTCGCGCAGGTAGGCGGTCACCGCGGGGTCGCGCTCGTCGAACGTCTCGGCCAGGACCTCGGAGTCGCGGTCGGCGCCGAGCACCAGCTGGGTCAGATCGTTGGAGCCGATCGAGATGCCGGCGACGCCCAGCTCGGCGTAGCGCTCGAGGTTGAACAGCACCGACGGGACCTCGGCCATGACCCACAGCTCGAAGCCGGGGCGGTCGAGCAGCCCGAATTCCGCGATCAGCGCGCGGCAGCGCTCGAGCTCGCGCGCGGTGCGCACGAACGGCAGCATCACGTGGAAGTTCGCGTGGCCGGCGTCCCACACGCGGCGAATCGCCTCGAGCTCGAGGCGGAAGACGTCGGGCTCGCGCGTGTAGCGCAGGGCGCCGCGGTACCCGATCATCGGGTTCGCCTCCTCGGGCTCGAAGCGGTCGCCGCCCTCCAGCCCGCGGAACTCGTTGGTGCGGAAGTCGATCGTCCGGTAGGTGACCGGCCGGGGCGCGAAGCCGGCGGCGAACTCGGTCAGCGCCTCGGCCATCCGGTCGACGAACTCGTTCCCGCGGTCCTGCTCGATCAGCGTGCGCGGGTGCGCGCCGCCGAGCGCCTCGATCACCATCAGCTCGGCGCGCAGCAGGCCGACGCCGTCGACGGGCAGCGCCGCCGCGTGGTCGACCTGCGAGGGCTCGGAGAGGTTGACGAGCAGCTTCGTGCCCGTCGCCGGCGGGGCCGGCGCGGCGGCCGCGGCCGGCGTCGTCGCCGCGTCGTGGCTCGGAGCCGGCGCGGCGCCCTCGGTGACGGTGCCCTTGGTGGCGTCGACGGTCACGACCTCGCCGTCGCGCAGGACGCGGGTCGCCTCGCCGGTGCCGACGACGCAGGGGATCCCGAGCTCGCGCGAGACGATCGCGGCGTGGCAGGTCATGCCGCCGGAATCGGTGACGATCGCCGCCGAGCGCCGCATCAGCGGCACCCAGTCGGGCGCGGTCATGTGGGTGACGAGGATGTCGTCCTCGCCCAGCGACGCCGCGTCCGTCAGCGACGTCAGGACCCGCACGGCCCCGGACCCGGTGCCGGGGGCGGCGCCGAGGCCCTTGACCAGCACGGTCCCGGGCGCCTCGGCGGCCTCGTCGACGGGGTGCCCGCCGGCCGAGGTGACGGGCCGGCTCTGCAGCATCCACAGTCCGCCGTCGGGGTCGAACGCCCACTCGGTGTCCTGCGGGGAGCCGTAGTGCTCCTCGATGCGCTGCCCCAGCTCGGCCACGGCCTCGACCTCGTCGTCGGAGAGCACCGGCCGCCGGGCCTCGTCGCCCTCGAGCTCGCGCGTGTCGGTGCCGCCGTCGGGCGTGACCTCGATCGCCAGCTCCTTGCGGCGGACCTCGCGCGCGATGATGTGCAGGTCGTCCTTGTCGACGACGTAGCGGTCGGGCGACACGCTGCCCGACACGACCGACTCGCCGAGCCCGAACGCGCCCTCGATGACGAGCCGGTCGAGGGCGCCCGAGGCGGGGTCGATCGTGAACATCACGCCGGCGCGGGTCGACGCGATCTGACGCTGCACGACCACCGCGATGTCCATGTCGGCCTGGCCGAAGCCCTGCTTGGCGCGGTAGTACACGGTCCGCGCGCCGAACAGCGAGCGCCAGCAGCGGCGCACGGCGTCGACCACGGCATCGGCGCCGCGAATGTTGAGGAAGGTCTCGTTCATCCCGGCGAACGACGCGGACGCCGTGTCCTCGCCGGTCGCCGAGGAGCGCACCGCGACGGGCTCGTCGCCCGCCGGCGCGAGTGCCGCGTAGGCGTCACGGATCGCGCGCTCGAGCCATTCCGGCATCGGGGCGGCCTCGACCTGCTCGCGCGCCCCGGCCGTGGCCCGCTCGAGCGCGGCGGTGTCCTCGACGTCGACGTCGTCGAGCAGCGAGGCGAGGCGTGCGCGCAGACCGGTCTGTTCGACGAACGCGGCGTAGGCCGGAGCGCCGACGACGAACCCGGGCGGCACCGGGAGGCCGGCCGCGGTCAGCTCGCCGAGGTTGGCGCCCTTCCCGCCGGCGTAGGCGACGTCGTCGCGACGGAGTTCGGCGAACTGCCGGACGGCTGTGACGGGCGGGGTGGAGGCGGCGGTGGTGCTCATGATTGCGTGTGGGCTCCCGGTTGGACGAGGTCGTGGAGTTGCGCGAGCGAGGATTCGATGCCCTCGCGCAGGACGTGGAGGTCGGCGACCGTCTCGTGGTCGGCGTTGAGGCCGAACACGACGTGGCCGTCATAGGAGACGATGGCGATGCCGACCGCGTGGTCGGCGGCCAACGGCACGAGCGGGATCACCTCGCGCAGCGGCGCGCCGAAGGCGTAGAGCGTGCGCTGCGGGCCGGGTACGTTGGTGATCGTCACGTTGAACAGGCGGCTGGCGTAGAGCGACCGGGCGATCGTCGCGTGCAGGATTGGCGGTGCGAGAGCCGTCAGGTCGATGAGTGTCGTCACACCCTCGCCCTCGGTACCCGACTTCCGCGACCGGGTGGCCTCGACGACCTTCTCGTAGCGCAGGAAGGGCTGCTCCTCGGCGACCGGCAGGTCCACGAACAGCGAGGTGATCCGGTTGCCGAGGTCGCCGTGGTCGGCATCGCCACGGAGGTTGACCGGGACCATCGCGCGCAGCCCGCTGGCGGGCGGGTGCTCGCCGCGGTGCAGGAGCAGCTCGCGCAGCCCCCCGGTGGCCGCGGCGAGGATGACGTCGTTGACCGTGCCGCCGAGAGCCGCGCGCAGGGCCTTGAGCTCGGCGAGGTCCACGCGTACGGCCTCGAGCCGGCGCCGCCCACCGATCGGCACGTTGAGGCTGCTCTGCGGCGCGGCCCGCAGCTCCTCGTGCAGAAGCATCTCCGCCATGGCCCGGGAGCGCGCGACGGCGGCACGCGGGTGCACGATGGCGTGAGCGCCCGCGCGCGCCGCATCGGCGCCGAGGTGAACGGCGCGGTCGATCACCGCGGGGACCAATCCACCGCCGCCGCGCTCGTCTTCGGCGGGCGGTGGCGGAGCTTCGCCATTGCCGGACGGCTCCGCGTCGGCGTCGAGCAGCAGGTATCCGGCGTCGACGGAGCCGACGCCGTCGACCAGGCAGTGGTGCGTCTTGCTCACGAGTGCCCAGCGACCGCCCTTCAGGCCGTCGAGCACGACGACCTCCCACAGCGGATGAGCGCGGTCGAGGCGGTGCGAGTAGTAGTCGCCCGCCCACTCGAGCAGTTCGTCGTCGCCACCCGGCGCGGGCAGAGTCGCGTGCCGGACGTGAGCCGCCAGGTCGAACTCCGGGTCGTGCTTCCACGACGGCCACTGCAGGCCGCCCGTCCGCGGCTCGGACAGGTGCTGGCGGTAGCGCGGGAGACGGTCGAGGCGGGTTTCGAGGTGCGCGCGCACCTCTTCGACCGAGGGCGCGTCACCGGAGGGCGGCGCGTCGAACACCGAGACAGCGCCGATGTGCATGTGCGCGCTCTCGTCGACCTCCTCCAGCTCCAGGAACGTCGCGTCCAGCGCGGAGAGATGATCGGACATGCTAAGGGCACGCTAGAGCGCGCGCTGCCGCCCGACGACCGCAGCGGCTGCTGACTCGGCCGCGGAGAACTACGGCATCGCGTCCGCCGCGTGCCCGACGTCAGCCTCGGCGACGGGCAGCGGGAACTGTGCGCGGAGGCGCGTGCCCTCGCCTGCGCGCGACTCGACCTCCAGCGTGCCCGACGCAAGCGCCACGCGCTCGCGCATCCCGACCAGGCCGAAACCCGAGGTCGGATGCTCGGGGTCGAAGCCGGCGCCGTCGTCGGCGACCGTGACCCCGATGGTGCCGTTCTCGGCGCGCACCTCGATCTCGACCGTGGTGGCGCCGGCGTGCTTGGCCACGTTCGTGAGCGCCTCCTGAACGAGCCGGTAGATCGTGCTCTCGAGCTCGGCGCCGAGCCTCTGCTCCCGCGCCGAGCGGTCGCCGACGGAGTAATGCAGTGTCGCGCTGAGGCCCTCGATCGCCTCGGCGCGTTTCGCCAGCGCCTCGAGCGCCGGTTCCAGCCCGAGCTCGTCGAGGGCCGCCGGCCGTAGCTCGGTGATCAGCGCACGCAGCTTCTCGATCTCGACGGTCAGCTCATCCACGACGGTGGCGGCCGCCGAGCGCACCGTCTCCGGCTCCTCCTGCCGCAGGGCGGCGGACAGCAGCACGCGCAGCGCGGCCAGCCCCTGCAGCGTCTCGTCGTGGAGCTCCCGTGCCCAGCGGCGCCGCTCCTGCTCGGCCGACTCGATGCTGTGGCGCAGCCGGTCCTCCTGGACCGACTGTGCGGTCGCCACCGCCGTGGCCGCGCTCGCGGCGAAGGCGGTCATCAGCCGTTCGTCCGCGGCGCGGAACCTCGGGTCCTCTCCCAGGCGGTCGAAGGCCTCGATCACCCCGACCGAGCGTCCGCGGTAGACCATGGGGACGAACAGGCCGGTCTCGGCCTTGACGCCCAGGGCACCGAGCGTGAAGCGCACACGAGCGGCGGTGTCGCCGAGCCGCTCGGCCTCCTGAGCGGCCATCACCTCACCGCCGAGGGACCCCTCGCGCGGGATGCGCGCACCGCGCAGCTCATTCGGGAGCTCGCCCGCGGTCGCCACCACGACGAGCTCGTCCCCGTCGTCGAGCAGCAGGGCGAGGCCGCGCGCCGCCACCAGCGCACGTGCCCGCTTGACGATCAGCTCCAGCACACGGTCGAGGTCGGTCTCCCCGCCGACCGCCACCGCGATGGCCGTCGTCGCCTCGAGGCTCTGGACCGCGCGCTCGAGCTCGTCGCGACGCCGCTGCGCGGCGGCATAGAGCCGGGCGTTGTCGATCGCGATCGCCGCCCATTCGGCGAGGACGGTCAGCGCCTCCTCGTCGTCGTCATCGAAGGCGCCGCCCTCCTTCTCGGTCAGGTACAGGTTGCCGTAGGGCTCGCCGCGGATGAGCACGGGCACCCCGAGGAAGCTGCGCATCGGCGGGTGGCCGGCCGGAAAGCCGAACGACCGCGAGTGCTCGCTCAGATCGGCGAGCCGCAGCGGGCGCGGATCGTCGATCAGCATCCCGAGGATGCCGCGGCCGCGCGGCAGCGGACCGATCGCCCGCCGCGTTTCGGGGTCGATGCCGTCGGTCACGAAGCGCTCCAGCTCGCGTCGGTGCTCGTCGAGGATTCCCAGCGCGGCGTAGCGCGCGCCGGTCAGCTCGCGTGCGGTCCGCAGCAGGCGCTCCAGCACCGCGTCGATGTCAAGCTCGGCCACGAGTGCGCGGCCCGCCTCCAGCAGGCGTGCGAGCCGCCGGCCTCTATCTCCTGATGGTCCAAGCATCCGACCAGGGAAAACGTACCGCTTCTCGCCCGGTTTGCCAGCGACGCCGCGGTGAAGCTGATCCGCAGAAGCCCGCAGGTCGGATGCGGGCCGGGCCGGATGCCGCCGCGACCGCCGTCGGGCACGATTCATCCACGATGCCTGTCCCCGCTCAACCGACCGATGCACCCCACGTGGTCGTGGCGGGCGGCGGCCCGGCGGCGCTCGAGGCGGTCCTCGCGCTGCGGGTGCTGGCCGGCGACAGCCTGGCCATCACGATGGTCACGCCCGTCTCGCACTTCGAGTACCGGCCGCTCGCAGTGCTCGAGGCCTTCGAGCGTGGCAATGTGTGGCGGCTCGAGCTCGCGCGCTTCGCCGCCGACCAGGACGTGACGCTCCACCGCGCCGGAGTCGCGCGCGTGGACGCGGATCGCAGTTGCGTGCGCACCGCCGATGGCGCAAACGTGCCCTACACGAGACTCCTGATGGCGGCGGGCGCCCACGCGATCCAATGGCTTCCCGGCGCGCTTCCGTTCCCCGCCGACGACGCCCACCGGGCGTTTCGCGCCATGCTCGACGACGTCGCCGCCGGGCGCACCCGCCGGATCGCGTTCGCGCCGCCGCCCGACGCCCACTGGTCGCTGCCCCTGTACGAGCTCGCGCTGCTGACGGCCGCGCGGGCGCGGGAGGTCGCGAGGGGGCCGCTGGAGCTGGTCGTGGTCACCGCGGAGGACGAGCCCCTGCAGGCCTTCGGCCCTGAGGCGAGCGGCCTGCTGCGCGAGCGGCTCTCAGCCCACGGCGTCGGCCTCATCACCGGCACGACAGCCGTGGACTTCAGCGATTCGTGGCTGCGGCTCGCCTCGGGCGCGCGTCTCCCGGTCGACCACGTCGTGGCGCTGCAGCGGCTCGAGGGGCGCACGTTTCGCGGTCTCCCCTTCACGCAGCAGGGCTTCATCCCGATCGACGACCACATGCGCGTTCCCGGCCGCCCGGCGATCTTCGCCGCCGGGGATGGCAGCGCCTTCCGCATCAAGCAGGGCGGCATCGCCACCCAGCAGGCGGACGTGGCGGTGGAGGCCATCCTCGCCGACCTCGGGTTCCCGATCGCTCCGCGACCGTTCCGCCCGGTCCTCCGCGGCGTCCTGCTCACCGACGAGGCGGCGGCGTACCTCCAGGCCGACGTGGCGGAGGCCGACGGCATGGCGCCCCGCGCCTGGTCGCTCTGGTGGCCGCCGAGCAAGATCGCCGGCCGCTACCTCTCCCCCTATCTCCATGCCCGGGCCGGCGCACCGCGCACGCCCGAGCTGCGCCCCGACGCCGAGCGACGCAGCGGCGCCGTGCCGGTCGCGGCGGCGGCGACCTCGGCACTCCTCTAGTCCTGCGGCGGCGGCGGTCACGCCGGCCGCGGCCGCGCAGGAAGCCGGCGGCCCGGAGCTGCACGATGACCCGGGCCTCGCGCGTCTCGTCACGCCTGCGCGCTCAGCGACCCGCCCGTCTCGGGCGATCGCGTTCCGTCACCACGCGCGGGGGCGCCGGCGGCCGTCAGTCGTCCGGTCGATTGCGCGCGGGAACGACGGTCACGGGCCGGTCGGACAGATGGATAACCTCGTGGGAGACGCTGCCGAGCGCCGCACGGGCCCGGCTGAGCCCACGGGTCCCGAGCACGATCTCGTCGGCGTCGTGGACGCGGGCGACGTCCACGATGACCTGCGCCGGCGGGCCACCGAGCAGCTCGATCTCGTACTCGACGTCGGCCACCTCGTCGTTGCCCTCGAGCAGGAGGTCGTCGAGCACGGCCCGGCCGTGGGCCTGGCGGTCGGTCAGCAGGCGGTCGTAGTTGGGGAAGCCGAGGAAGTCCGGGGGCAGCCCGTACGAGTGCACGATGACGAGGCGGCCGTCCTTGCTCGCCCGTCGGGCCGCGAGCGTCACCGCGGCGCGGGCGGGGTCGGACCCGTCGTAGCCCACGACGATCGTGGGTCCCGCGCTCGCCTCCGTGTCGCCCATGCGCCTCAGCTCCCTGAGGCGGCGACGAGGTCGAGCGCGCTGACGACGCCCTCGGGAAGGCGGTCGGGAGCGGCCGCGACCAGCAGCTGCTGGGTCATCGGCTGGCTCAGGGCGACGAGCGCGTCCCGCGCGGTCGCGCTCGGCGAGATCGTCGTGGGTGCCTCGGTGATCGCATCGCGAGCGACGGCGAGGCTCGCGTCCCCATCGACCCAACCCAGCAGGCCGTGCGCGGTGACCCAGCCGAGCGGCCGCCCTGCGTGGGCGCCCAGGACGAGCACGGAGTGGACGCGGTGGGCCATGAGCGCCCGGTAGACCTGAACCAGCGATGCGTCCTCGACGATCGTCACGACGCCGGGGGTCATGATGTGCCGCACCTCGTAGTCCATCGGGTCGGCCGAGGGAAGGTGGTCCGCCGCGCGGCGGTGCGGCTTGGTGAGCATCGGCGTCATCGAGTTGTCCCCTCCAGTCGCGCGCGGGCCTCGCCGGCGAGCAGGATGCCGACCGGCAGATGATGGTCGAGAACGAGCGCCTCCTCCGCGCCGGCAGCGTCGAGCTCGCCGAGGACGGCGCTCAGCTCGCTACGAGCGTCGACGATGGCCACCTCCGGGGGCCGCCGCGCCTCCGCGCCGACCGTCCGGCGCCCGAGCTCGTTGGGCGCCACCCGCTCGACGTCGGCGGCGTGCAGGAGCCCGATTGGTCGTCCCGAGTCGAGCACCGGGTACCAGTGGTGCCGGTAGTCGTAGCGCTCGCGGAGGAACTCGGCCAGCGAGGTGTGGACGGGGACGGGAATGGGGGCGGGACGCATGACGTCGGCGGCGGTCATGGCCACGACCCTACGACGGCCGGCCGTCACCGCCATCGGTCCGCGTTACCCGCGTTCGTCGGGGAGAACTACTGAGGGTCGAGCTCGACCAGGCCGTGCTCGATCGCGTAGCGCACGAGCTCCGCGCGGCTGGAGCGCCGGATCTTCTGCTGGATGTGGGCGCGGTGGGACTCGACGGTGCGCACGCTGAGGTAGAGCTGCTCGCCGATCTCGGTGTTGGTGTGCCCGAGCGCGATCAGGCGCAGGACCTCGACCTCGCGCTCGGTGAGGTCGTCGGGCGGCCCGGCCGGCTCGGGCGGGGCGGCCGCCACCTTGGCGCCCAGCTCGGGGTTGAGGTAGGTCCGGCCGTCGGCGGCCATCCGCACGGCGTTCACGAGCTCGTCGTCGGCCGACTCCTTGAGCACGTAGCCGAGCGCGCCGTTGCGCAGCGCCTCGCGGGCGAACGCTGGGTCGTTCTGCATGGTGAGGACGACGATCTGCGTCTCCGGCACCGTGTCGCGCAGCGAGGGGATCGCCTCGAGGCTCGAGGAGCCCGGCATGTTGAGGTCGAGTACGAGCACGGCCGGCCGGTGCGCGCGCACGTAGCGAGTGGCGTCGTCCATCGTCCCGGCCTCGGCCACGACCTCGAAGTCGGGCTCGCTGTCGAGCAGCATCCGCAGGCCGCGTCGGACCACGACGTGGTCGTCGGCCAGGACGATCTTCTTGGGCTCGGTCATCGCAGCAGGGATTCAGAGGCCGTGTGAGGGTAGGTCGACCAGGCGGTCGACCGGGGCGTGGTCGAGCGGCACCTCGATCGTGACCGCGCCGTGCAAGTCGTCAATCTCCTTGAGCTGCGCTTCGAAATCGGCGGCGCCCAGCGCGGGAGCGAGGTAGCGGCCGGCGATCTTCGTCGGCGGCCACCACAACGCCTGGTCGGCGACCGTTCCCAGACTGTGGCCGTCCCGCCCCTCGGTGCGCAGGAAGCGCGGTCCCTCGCCCGTCAGGAGCATGCCGCGCAGGACCGGGCGAAACGGCATCGGGTTCTCGACCACGCCGAGATCCGCTGCGATGGAGTCGGCCACGGCGTCGGCCTGCTGGGCCGCGAGGCCGCCCTGCTTGAAGGGGAAGCTCGTGCAGTCGCCCGCGGCGTATACGCCGTCCACGCCCTCGACGCGGCCGCGCTCGTCGACCGGGATGAACCCGTCCGCGTCGTGCGGGAGGCCGGCGAGCCGGGGGCCGTGGAGGCGCGGGATGGCCACGAAGCGGTCGGCGTGGACCATCTGGCCGTCGGGCTCCAGGAGCGCGCGGTCGGCCGCGACGATGTTCGCCCGGCTGCCGGCCTGCACGGCGATCCCGCGCTGGTCGAGCATGTCCTTCATGGCCTGGCTCGCGGCGGTGCCGAACAGCGCGAGCGGAGCGCTGGCCGGAGTCACGAGCGTGAGCTCGACGTCGAGGCTGCGCTCGCGCGCGAAGTCGGCGGTGAGGATGGCGAGCTCGTAGAGCGGGAACGGCCAGACGATGCCGCTCGGAACGAGGAACGCAAGGCGGCGAACGTCGCCCGCGGCGACGCGATCGAGCAGGTCGCGGTAGCCGGGCACGTCGCGCTGGTCGTGGAACGTGAGCGCCTCGGGAAACGCTTCGTGCCCGGTCGCGCCGAGGGCGACGACGAGGTCGTCGAAGCTCAGCGTCTTGCCGTCCCGGGTCGCCGCCGTGCCGGCCGCCGGATCGACGGACGCAAGCGCATCCGAGATCAGCTCGGCGCCGTGCTCCGCGGTCAGGTCGGCCAGCGAATAGCGCTGCGCCTCGGTGAGGGCGAACGGCTCGCCGGTGGACAGCGGCCGGTACGCGAACTCGGTGTCGGGCGCGATCAGCGTGGCCGACGCCCGGCTTCCGGCGCGCGCCTGCAGGGCGAGCATCGTCTCCAGCGCCGCAACGCCGCCCCCCGCGATGAGGACCCGTCGCGGGGCCTCACTGGTGGATCCACCGCTCATCACCATGAGATCCTGCCGCAACCGAGTCCCTGCTGCCATCCGGAGCAAGCGCCGAGGACCCTGCGGAAGACTACGGATGGCGCATGTGCCCACCCCACCTTGAATCCGAACGTGCCCCGCAGCCTCCTCTGCTACGACGGCTCCGCGTCCGCCCAGGCGGCGATCTCCGCCGCCGCGCGCCTGCTCGACGGCCCCGCCGTGGTCGCGACCGTGTGGGAGCCGGTGCCCCCGCCCGGGGCGACGCACCCGATCCACGCCTACCTGAGCGTGATCGGCCCGTCCGCCGCCGAGCTCGACACAGCGGCCGAGGAGGAGGCCGCCCGAGTCGCGGCGCGGGGCGCCGAGCTGGCCCGCGCCGCCGGACTGGACGCCGAGCCGCGGGCGGAGCGCAGCCGCGGCCGGATCGCCTCGACGCTGGTCGCTGTGGCAGACGAGCTCGATGCCGGCGTGATCGTCGTCGGGGGACGCGGGATCTCGGCGGTGGGCGTCAAGCTTCTCGGCAGCACCTCCAACGGCGTGCTGCACGAGGCGCACTGCCCGGTCCTCGTCGAGCCGGCGACGGAATGACGCCGGCGCGGCCATAGCCGAGCCGCTGGCCCAGCGCCCGCCGGTCGGGCGCGCGCCACACCACCGGTTGGCGAGGCACCGGCGCCGTGCCCGCCGGGGCTCCCTGCTGGCGCTCGCCGCGGTCGCGGGGCCGGGCATCCTCGCCGGGCTCTCCGACGACGACCCGGCCGGGATCACGACCTACTCGATCCTCGGCGCCGATTACGGGTACCGGCTGCTGTGGGTCCTGGCGGTCTCCACCGCCGCGCTGATCGTCTTCCACGAGCTCGCAGCCCGAACCGGGCTCGTCACGGGGCGTGGGCTCATCGCGCTCATGCGCGAGCGCCACGGTCCCCGCGTGACGGCGCTCCCGCTGAGCGCGCTGGTCGTCGCCAACATCGGCACCCTGTGCGCCGAGTTCGCGGGCGTGGCGGCCGGAATGGAGCTGCTCGGCGGCGTCAGCCGCTACGCGAGCGTGCCGATCGCCGCCGTCGCCGTCAGCCTGCTCGTCCTGCGGGGATCCTTCCACCGCGTCGAGCACGTGCTGCTCGCGCTCAGCGCCGTGTTCGTCGCCTACTTCGTCTCGGGCTTCCTCGCGCATCCGCACTGGGACGAGGCGCTGCGCGGCACGGTCGTGCCGAGCATGCCGCTCACGCGGGACGCGGTGCTCGCCATCGCGGCCACGATCGGCACCACGCTCGCGCCGTGGGGAATCGCGTTCATGCAGTCCTACGTCGTCGACAAGCGCCTCGCGGTCTCCGATCTTCGATACGAGCGCGTCGACGTCGTCCTGGGGGCCGTCATGACCGGCGTCATCGGGCTGTTCGTCGTGGTCGCGAGCGCGGCCACGCTCCACCGCCGCGGCATCCACATCAACGACGCCGGCGACGCCGCCGAGGCGCTCCGCCCGCTGGCGGGCGAGCTCGCATCGACGCTGTTCGGCTTCGGCTTCATCGGCGCCGCCCTCCTCGCCGCCGCGGTGGTCCCGCTGTCGACCGCGTACTCGGTCGCCGAGGGCATCGGCCGCCCCGCCGACCTCGACGATCCCTTCCGCGCCGCTCCCCACTTCTATATCGCGTTCGGCGCCGCGGTCGTCGTGGCGACGGCGATCGTGCTGATCCCCGGCGCGCCGCTCGTGCCGATCCTGTTCCTCTCCCAGGCGCTCAACGCCGTGCTGTTGCTCGCGATCCTCCCGTTCATGCGGCGGCTCGCGTCGGACGAGGCGGTGATGGGCGAGCACCGCCTGGGGACCGCCGAGCGCGCCGTCACCGCCGTCGCGATCGGCCTGATCGCGGTGTCGGTCGTGGCACTCGGCGTGCTGTCGGTGCCGTGACCCCCGCCGGCGCTCCGTACTTGGCCGCAGCCGGGAGGCGACAAGCCCCCGATGGCACCGTATGCGCCCGCGATTAGCGTCCCCGCCATGCCCTCGCCCCATCGCGTCCTGATCGCCGGCGGCGGCATCGCCGCGCTGGAGACGATGATCGGCCTGCGCGAGCTCGCGCAGGACCGTGTCGACCTCGCCCTGCTCGCCCCCGAGCCGGACCTCGTCTACCGCCCCGCGGCGGTCACGGCGCCGTTCTCGTCGCTCGCCCCTCCCCGCTTCGATCTCGGACAGATCGCCGAGCGTCTCGACGCCACCCTGCACCGCGGCGAGCTGCACGAGGTCGACCTCGGGCGCGACGTCGCCCACACGGTCACCGGGTCGGAGCTCCCGTTCGACACGCTGGTCGTCGCGGTCGGCGCCCGCGCCCGCGAGGCGCTCCCCGGCGCCCTGACCTTCACCGGCGCGAAGGACGCGCCCGCCTTCGAGCACGTGCTCTCGGAGGTCCACGAGGGCACGATCCACCGGCTCGCGTTCGCCGCGCCCGGCGGTGTGTCCTGGACGCTTCCCGCCTACGAGCTGGCGCTTCTCACGGCCGCGCACACGCGCGAGTGGACGACGCCGCCCGAGCTGCGGATCTTCACCCCCGAGGAATCGCCGCTCGGGCTCTTCGGCGACACCGCCAGCCGCGCCGTCGCCGAGCTGCTCGAGCAGGCCGGGATCGAGTGGGTCAAGGGGTACCCGTCGGCCATCGAAGGCCAGAACCTGCGGGTCGTCCCCGGAGGGCTGTGGCCCGTGGATCGGGTCGTCGCACTCCCGGTACCCGCGGGACCGCACATCACCGGGCTGCCGTGCAACCGGGACGGATTCCTCGAGATCGACGAGCACGGGCGAGTGTGGGGATCGGGACACGTCTACGCCGCCGGCGATGCCACCGCGTTCCCGATCAAGCAGGGCGGCATCGCCGCCCAGCAGGCCGACGCCGTGGCAATGGCCATCGCCGCCGACCTCGGCGCCCGCGTCAAGCCGCAACCGTTCAAGCCGGTCCTGCGCGGCCGCCTCCTCACGGGCCCCGGCTCGCGCTTCCTGCGCCACGCCGTCCACGGCGGCGCCGGCGAGACCTCGACGATCAGCGAGACCTCGCTCTGGTGGCCGCCGAGCAAGATCGCGGCGCGCTGGGTCTCGACGTTCCTGGCGAGCGAACAGCTGGGCGCGGAGCGCGGCACCGACGACGACGACGGTATCGACGTCGCCGTCACGGTCGAGCTCGACGCCCCGACGGGCGCGCCCCACTGAGGCGGGCGGCGCGGGTGAGGATCGTCGTCGGCCACGACGGCTCGCCGCGCGGGATCGACGCGCTCGCGCTCTGCCTGCTCACCCGGGGAGCGGCGCTCGCCCCGGAGGACGCGTCGCCGGCCGAGGGCGCCGCCACGCGGTGACAGCCGGGCCATGCCGCCGGTCCTCGAGCTGATCTTGGTCGGCAGCGCAACCGCCCTGGCGACCGGGATCGGCGCGATCCCGGTGTTCGCCCTCGGCGCGCGCGCCGCGGACTGGCGCCCGCTGCTCTGGGGCTTCGCGGCCGGGGTGATGGGCGTCGCCTCGATCGCCGGCCTGCTGCTTCCGGCGCTGGACGGGGCCGGGGCGGGCACGGTGCTGGCGGGGCTGGCGGCGGGCGTGGCCTTCCTCCTCGGGAGCAGCCTGCTCCTGCGCGGTCGCGACGCCCACATCGGCGCCCGGCGCGGCGCCGGTGTGCGCAGCTCCATCCTCGTGTTCGGCGTGCTGTTCGTGCACAGCCTCCCGGAGGGGTTCGCGATCGGGACCGCGTACGCGTCGGACACCGCCGGCCTCGGCCTGTTCGTGATCGTGGCGATCGCGATCCAGAACGTGCCCGAGGGGACCAGCGTCGCGATTCCGATGCAGAGCGCCGGCTTCACCCGCGGCCAGCAGTTCTGGGCGGCCGTGGCCACCAGCGCTCCCCAGCCGGTCGGAGCGGTCGTCGCGTACGTGCTCGTCGAGACGATCAGCGGCCTGCTCGCGGTGTCGTTCGCCTTCGCCGCGGGCGCCATGCTGTCGCTGATCGCGGTCGAGATGCTGCCGCAGGCGTTCGCGCGCGGCGGGCGGGGCCAGGCGGTCGCCGGCGCGCTCGCGGGCTCTGCCCTCATGCTCGCGTTGAGCGCGTGGCTGGGCGTGTGAGCCCGCCGATCGATGAGTGGCTGCGCCGGCAGGGCCGCTTCAAGCACCTGCTCACCCCGGGTCACGAGGCCGAGCTGGCGGAGATCCAGCAGCGCGTCGACCGGGACTGGGACGAGCTCGTCGAGCGCTGCCGCGCGGACGAGGCGGCGGGCTAGGCACCCAGGTTCAGCCGGGCGTAGACGACGCCGTCCCCCAACGCTGTGTCGAGCTCGAACCCGTGCCGGCGCAGGACCGCGATCATGCGGCGGTTCTCGGGGTCGGTCTCGGCCCAGACGCTCTCGACGCCCCACTTCCGCGCGATTTCGAGGCACCGCTCGGTCAGCAGCGCCGACAGCCCGCGGTTCTGCCACGGATCCGCGATCAGCAGTGCGTACTCGGCGTGGCTCCCCTCCGGGTCGGCGACGAGTCGGCCGACCCCGGCCAGGCGCGTCTCGGAGTTTGCTCCGACCTCCGCCACGATCGCCATCTCACGGTCGTAGTCGATGAAGCAGAACCGCGTCGCGATCTGATGGCTCTCGTGGCGAACCAGCCCCCGAAAGCGCGCCCTGATCGACTCCTCCGAGGAGGCGGCGAGCATCTCGTGCCACTGCGGCTCGTCCTCGGGCTTGATCGGCCGCAGTGTCACGCCGGTCCCGTCGCTGAGCTGCGCTTGCGTGCTGAGCTCCTCCGGGTACGGGCGGATCGCGAGGTGCGAGAACGGCGCGGACTTTGCTCGCAGCTGCTTCGGATCGAGCACGATCCGGGCGTCGAGGGCGACGCTGCGCTCGGCGCCTGCGAGCAATGGGTTGATCTCGACCTCGGCGATCTCCGGATAGTCGGCGACGAGGTAGGAGAAGCGCATCAGCACCTCGAGCAGGTGGCCGACGTTCGCTCCGGGCCGCCCACGGTAGCCGGCGAGCAGCGGCCAGACGCGGAGGCGCTCGAGCATCCGGCGGGCCAGGCGCTCGTTGAGCGGCGGCAGCTCGAGGACGCGATCCTCGGCGATCTCCGCGGCGAGACCGCCGGCCCCCACCATGATCACGGCGCCGAATGTCGGGTCCTTGCGCGCGCCGAGGATCAGCTCCTGACCCGGCGAGGTCACCATCTCCTGGACGGTCACCCCCTCCACGCGCGCGTCCGGCATCCGCTCGGCGACGTCGGAGCAGATCTGCTCGAAGGCACGGCGGACCCCCGCCGACGTCCCAACGTTCGTCACGACCCCTCCGACGTCGGTCTTGTGGGTCACGTTGGGCGACCGCACCTTCAGCACGACCGGGTAGCCGAGTGCGTCGGCCGCCTCGACCGCCTCGTCCGCGCTCGATGCCGGCGCGGTCTCGGTGACCGGGATCCCGTACGCGCCGAGCAGGGCCTTCGATTGGATCTCGGGCAGGACCTCGTGGTCCGAGACCAGGAAGGCCGAGAGGAGCTTGCGCACCTCGCCGCGGTCGAACGAGAACGTGACCGGGATCGACCTCGGCGTCTCGTGCAGCATCTCGCGGTTTCGCGCGTAGGACACGAGGTGCATGAACGCGCCGACGGCCTGTTCGGGGGTCTCGTAGGAAGGGATGCCCGCCGCCTCGAGGCGGGCACGACCCTCCCGAACGGCCTCGCCGCCCATCCACGCCGCCAGGACCGGCTTGCGTGAGCGCCCGGCCTCTTCGACGACCTTCGTCGCCACCGCCGTGGGATCCGTCATCGCCTGCGGCGTGAGGATGGCGAGGACCGCGGCGACGCCCTCGTCGGCGAGCACCGCCCGCATGGCCCGGCCGTACGGCTCGGGCCCGGCGTCCCCCAGCACGTCGACCGGATTGGCGTGCGACCAGGCGGCCGGAAGGCCGGCGTCCAGCTCGGCCAGCGTGTCCTCGTGCAGCGAAGCGAGCTCGCCGCCCTGGGCCAGCAGCACGTCCGCAGAGATCACGCCGGGGCCGCCGGCGTTCGTCACGACGGCGAGGCTCGCACCATGCGGATGGCGCGAGCCCGCGAGCAACTCCGCGGCCTGGAACACGTCGTCGATCTCCTCGACGCGGACGATGCCGGCGCGGCGAAAGGCGGCCGCGTACACGTCGTCGGCGCCCGCCATCGCTCCGGTGTGCGAGACGGCGGCCTTCGCCGATTCCGCGAACCGGCCCGCCTTGTAGGCGACGATCGGCTTCACCCGCGCGAACGCGCGCGCGGCCGACATGAACTTGCGCGGGTCGGTCACCGACTCGACGTAGAGGATGAGCGACTCGGTACGGGCGTCCTGGCCGAGGTAGTCGATCAGGTCGCCGAAGTCGACGTCCAGCATGTTCCCGGCCGAGATCACCGCCGAGAAGCCGATGCCCTGACCGCCGGCCCAATCGAGGATCGCCGTCGCGAGCGCGCCCGATTGCGAGACGAACGCCAGAGCCCCGGTGCGGAGCTCGGCCCGCGCGAAGCTCGCGTTCAGGCCGAGCGGCGGGACCAGGAACCCGAGGCAGTTGGGGCCCAGGATCCGCAGCTCGTCGAACGGCGCGGCCGCCGCGCGGACCTGGCGCTCGAGCTCGGCGCCCGCGGGTCCGATCTCCCGGAAGCCCGCGGAGATGACCACGACGCCGGCGACCCCGGCGGCTCCGCATTCGGAGATCAGCCCGGGCACGGTATCGGCCGGGGTGCAGACGACCGCGAGGTCCGGCGGGTGCGGCAGGTCGGCGATGGACGGGTAGGCCTCCATCGCGTGGACGGCGCGATGGTGCGGGTTCACCGGATGGACGACGCCCTCGAACCCGCCGCGGAGGAGATTGTCGAGCACCACCCCCCCGACGCTCGCCGGATCCGGGCTCGCGCCGATGACGGCGATGCGCTCGGGCGCAAACGTCCGCGAGAGGCCGCGAATACTCACCCGACCACCGTACTGGTGGAGTCGCGGTTACCGCCGGCGCAGGCGCAGCCGGACGACCGTCCCGGTGGCGAACGAGCGCACCTGGACCAGGTCGCAGAGCTGGTTGGCGAGCCACAGCCCGTGCCCGCCGACGCGGTCCGGGCTCGGCCGCTCGCGTCCGGCGAGCGGGCGATCGAAGCAACCGCTGTCGCGCAGGTCGCAGACCATCGTGTCGCCCTCGCTCCAGGCGAACAGCGTTCCGTCGCCACCGCCGTGGAGCACGCTGTTCGTGGCCACCTCGTTGACCGCCAGCACGAGATCCGCGCGGCGCCCGGCGTCCAGTCCGACCGCCGTCGCGCGCCCCGCAACGAAGCGCCGCAGGACGTCCAGCGTGCCGCCGGAGAAGGCCAGGACCGCCGCGTCCGGCGGCGGCTCGCTCAGGGGATGCGCGAACGGCGCGGCGACGACGTCGATGGCGTTGTAGCGCTCGCTCGCGTGCTCGGCGCCGTCCTCGATGATCACGGGGTGGCTGCAGTGGGCCTCCGCGATCACGGTCGGATCGAGCGCATCCGTGTCGTACGGGCACAGCAGCCGCATCGCGAAGCCATCGGCGAAGGCCAGGTTGAGCAGCGACTCGTGCCGCTGGCACTCGACCAGCTCGGCGGGGCTGCGCTCCGCCCAGATCGGCTCGCCGATCCCACGCAGCGGCCGGTCGGGCGACGCGTGCTCGCCGACGAAGTCGCGCCACGCGGGGATGATGCGCGCCGGGTTGCTGCCGACCTCGCGCATGTCGGCGAAGTGCACGTCGCCGGCGTGGCTGTTCAGCACCGCGCGCAGCAGGTCGATCTTGGCCGCGCTGACCATCGCCAGGACCGGCTCCCGCGCCTCCAGCGCGGCCCGGATGAAGGGAACGGTGCCCGCCAGGAACCCCTCGTCGCCCGCGTACAGCAGCGCCTCGTGGCGGAAGACCGCCTTCTCCGCGAGCGCCGCGGTGTGCTCGATCGTGTTCATCGGCCGTGGACGAGGTCCGCGAGGGTGATACCCGAACCCCCTGTTTTCACCCGCGTATCGGGCCTCTGGTGCTTCTACGCGGACACCGGCCGTGCGGTTCACTGCGGCGCCGGTCTTGACGCGGACGGTCCGGCGGCGTAGCGTCGTCGGCAATGGTCTAGACCATGCCGCGCCCGGCGCCCGCACCAACCGCAGCACCGCACCCGTGACCCCGCGCCGACGCAGCCTCGGCGAGCGCCTCCACCTGCGGTCCGGCGGCGACGTGCCCGCGCACGTCCAGATCGAGGAGCAGCTGGCCGAGCGGATCGCTTCGGGCGAGCTGCAAACCGGTGAGAAGCTGCCGCCGGAGCGCGATCTCGCGCGCGACCTCGACGTCAGCCGCATGACCGTCCGACAGGCGCTCTCCTCCCTGGCCGCCCGCGGGCTGGTCGAGCGCGGCGTCGGCCGCGGGACGTTCGTCGCGAGTCGCAAGGTGGACCACGACCTGACGAGGGTCGCGGGGTTCAGCGAGCAGCTCGCGCGCCAGGGCCTCGAGCCCGGGGCCAAGATCCTCGAGGTCAGCGAGGCGCCCGCCGGCTGGCGTATCTCGGCGGCGCTCGAGATCGCCCCCAAGGCGCCCGTCGTGCGCGTCCAGCGCCTGCGGCTCGCGGGCGACGTCCCGATGGCCCTCGAGGACTCCTGGATCCCGGCCGAGCGGTTTCCGGGGCTCGCGGAACAGGACCTGAGCAGCTCGCTGTACGCGCTCATGCGCGACACCTACGAGGCGGCCCCGGTGCGCGCGATCGAGCGGCTCGAGCCGGTGCTCGCGCGGGCCCACGAGGCCCGCGCGCTGGACGTGCCGGTGCGCTCCCCGCTGATGCTCGTCGAGCGCACCGCCTACGCCGGCGACGGCACGCCCGTGGAGTTCGCCCACGACCGCTATCGCGGCGACCGCGCGCGCTTCGTCGTGCGCGTGTCGCCGGACGTCCTGGCGCATGCCTGATCCGGCCACGACCGCCGCGATCGACGCGGTGGTCGAGCGCCTGGCGCCGCTGCTCGGCGAGCCCGAGAGCGCCCCCGTGGCGCTCGAGGGCGGCATCACCAACCGCAACTTCCGCTTGCGGGCGGGCGGTGAGGAGTACGTCGTCCGCCTGCCCGGCAAGCGGACCGACGTGCTGGGCATCGACCGCGAGGCCGAACGTGCCGCCACCGAGATGGCCGCGGCCGCCGGCGCCGCGCCCGAGGTCGCCACCTACCTCGGCGACGAGGAGGTGCTCGTCACCCGCTTCGTCGCGGGCGAGCCGGTCACGGCCGAGCGCCTGCGTGAGCCGGCCACGCTCTCCGAGGTCGCGGCCCGCCTGCGCGCGGTGCACGCCGGCGCGCCGCTGCGCGCGGCCTTCTCCCCCTTTCGCGTGGTCGAGTCCTACCGTGACGACGCCGCGGCGCGGGGCGCGGCGATCCCGCCCGAGTACGCCTGGGCCGCGGCCCGGTCGCAGGAGATCGAGCCGCTGATGGCGGGGCCCGAGCACATGCCGGTGCCGTGCCACAACGACCTGCTCGCCGCGAACTTCATCGCCGGCGCCGGGCGCATCTGGATCGTGGACTGGGAGTACGCCGGCATGGGCGACCGCTACTTCGACCTGGCGAACCTGTCGATCAACAGCGACTTCGCCGAGGCCGACGACGAGCGCCTGCTCGAGGCCTACTTCGAGGAGCCCCCCACCCCGCGCCGCTTCGCCTGCCTGAAGCTGATGCGGCTGATGTCGGACTTTCGCGAGGCGATGTGGGGCGTCGTCCAGACCGTCCTGTCGGAGCTCGACTTCGACTTCGCCGGCTACGCCGCCGAGCACTTCGCGCGGCTGCGGGCGGCCGCCGACGACCCGCGCTACCCCGAGTGGGTGAGCGACGCACGTGGCGCCGCGGCGTGAGCCGCCCGGCTCGGCTCGGTGCGTGATCGTCGGCGGCGGCGTCGGCGGCACCAGCATCGCCTACCACCTCGCCCGACTCGGCTGGCGCGACGTCGTGCTGCTCGAGCGCGCCCAGCTCACCAGTGGCTCCACCTTCCACTCCGCTGGCCTGGTCGGCCAGCTGCGCGGGTCGGTCTCGCTGACGAAGATGATGATGTACAGCGTCGAGCTGTACCGGCGCCTGCGCGAGGAAAGCGAGTTCGACCCCGGCTGGACCGAGTGCGGCGGCCTGCGGCTGGCGTCGAGCGAGGCGCGCATGGAAGAGCTGCGGCGGCAGGCGGGCTGGGCCAAGACGTTCGGACTGCCGATGGAGCTGGTCTCGGCGGAGGAGGCGCACGAGCGCTTCCCGCTGATGTCCACCGACGGCGTGCTCGGCGCCGCGTGGCTTCCGACCGACGGCTATCTCGACCCTTCGCAGCTCACCTACGCGCTCGCGGACGGCGCGCGGCAGGGCGGCTGCGAGATCCTGACCTCCACGCGGGTGGCCGGGATCGACGTCGAGCGGGGGCGGGTGCGCCGCGTGCGCACCGACCGCGGCGACATCACGACCGAGTTCGTTGTCAACGCCGGCGGGATGTACGCGGCCGAGATCGGGCGGATGGCCGGCGTGCGGGTGCCGGTCGTGCCGATGGCCCACGAGTACCTCGTCACCCAGCCCTTCCGCGAGCGCGGCGAGAAACCGCTCCCGACGCTGCGCGACCCCGACCTGCTCATCTACTTCCGCGAGGAGGGCGGCGGCCTGGTGATGGGCGGCTATGAGCGCGACTGCGCGCCGTGGTCGCTGCAGGACGGCGGGCGCGGGCTCGACGCGATCCCGCCCGACTTCAACGGCCGCCTGCTCGAGGACGACTGGGACCGCTTCGCGGAGATCGTGACCAACTCCCGCCGCCGCGTGCCGGCGATGGAGGACGTCAAGATCACGCGCCTGATCAACGGCCCCGAGGCCTTCACGCCGGACGGCGAGTTCTGTCTCGGCGAGACCGAGGTGCGCGGGATGTTCGTGGCGGCCGGCTTCTGCGCCCACGGCCTCGCGGGCGCCGGCGGCATCGGCAAGGTCATGGCCGAGTGGATCGTGGAGGGCGAACCGAGCCTGGACCTGTGGGAGATGGACATTCGCCGCTTCGGCGCCCAGTACCGCTCCCCCGCCTACACGGTCAAGCGCGCCCGTGAGGTGTACGAGACCTACTACGACATCAAGTACCCGGGCTACGAACGGCAGGCGGGGCGGCCGCTGCGGACCTCGGCCGCGACACCCTGGCACCGCGAGCACGGCGCCGCCTTCGGCGAGAAGTCCGGATGGGAGCGGGTCAACCACTACGGCAGCAACGAGGCCGCCGGCGACGAGTCGCTGCGCCCGCGCGGGTGGGCGGGCCAGCTGTGGTCGCCGGCGATCGGCGCCGAGCACCGCGCCACCCGCGAGGCCGTGGGGCTGTTCGACGAGTCCTCGTTCGCCAAGATCGAGATCGCGGGGCCGGGGGCGGCGGCGTTCCTCGAGCGGCTGTGCGACAACCGGGTGGCGCGCGACGTCGGGAGGATCACGTACACGCAGATGCTCAACTCCCGCGGCGGCGTCGAATGCGACTTCACCGTCGCGCGGCTGGAGGAGGAGCGCTTCTCGATCGTCACCGGGACCGCGTTCGGCAACCACGACCTCGGTTGGATGCGCCGCCACCTGCCGGAGGACGGCGTCGTGCGGCTGGCGGACGTGACGGCGCAGTGGTCGTGCTTCGCGTTGTGGGGTCCACGCGCGCGCGACGTGCTCGGCCCGCTCACGCCGGACCCGCTCGACAACGAGGCGTTTCCGTACATGTCCCTGCGCGACATCACCGTCGGCGACGTGCCGGTGCGTGCGCTGCGCGTGACCTTCGTCGGCGAGCTCGGCTGGGAGCTGTACTGCCCGACGGAGTACGGCGCCGGCCTGTGGCGCGCGCTGTGGGAGGCGGGCGAGCCGCACGGGATCGTCGCGGGCGGCTACCGCGCGATCGACACGATGCGACTGGAGAAGGGCTACCGGGTCTGGGCCGCGGACATCACGCCCGACGAAACGCCGTACGAGGGCGGGGTCGGCTTCTGCGTCAAGCTCGACAAGCAGGATGGGTTCATCGGCCGCGAGGCGCTGGTCGGCGCCCGCGAGCGCGGGCCCCGGACCCGGCTGTGCTGCCTGGTCCTCGAGGATCCGCGCTCGGTGGCGCTGGGCAACGAGCCGGTGCGAATCGACGGCGACGTGCGCGGGCGCGTCACGACGGGCGGCTACGGCTACACCCTCGAGCGCTCGATCGCCTACGCGTATCTGCCGCCCGAGGCGGCCGAGCCGGGGACGAACGTGGCGGTCGAGATCTTCGGCGAATGGATCGCCGGAGAGGTGGTCCGCGAGCCGCTCTACGACCCCGAGGGCGGGCGGGTCCGCACGTAGCTGCGACAATCACGCGGCTCGCAACACGGAGGTACGGGGCCTATGCAGATGTGGCAGATCGTGACGATCGAGAACCTCGTGGTCGCGTTCGCGTATTTCGCGATCTCCTACATCATCCTGTCCGGGTTGGTGAAGACGGACCAGCTGCGCTCGAACAAGCTCGGGCTCGCCACCGGACTGATCTTCTTCACCTGCGGCGTCCACCACGGAGCGCACTCCGTGCACATGCTGCTGCCGGAGTTCGGGATCGACAAGGCGCACGGCCTCGCGATGCGCGAGGCGTGGGACTGGCACGTCGGCCTGTGGGATCTGCTCACCGCCGCGGTCGGCGTCTACTACCTCACGCTGCGCGGGTCCTACGCCAGCGTGCTGCGCGGTGCGCAGATGTTCGAGGACCTCAAGGTGCGCCAGCGCCAGGCGCTGGAGATCAACGACAACATCGTGCAGGGCCTGACCGTGGCCAAGTACGAGCTCGACCGCGGCGAGGACGAGCACAGCCGCGAGGCGATCGAGGAGACCCTGCGCAAGGCGCGCGGATTGATCACCGAGCTGCTGGGCGAGCGCGACTCCGAGGTCGCCCTCGGCCCGGGCGACCTGCGGAGGACGACCAAGGCCACCGTCACCGGAGGTTCTGGCGGCGGCCCATGAACGGTCCGGCCGCGGATCCCACCATCAGCGTCGTCGTCTGCGACGACGTCTCCGAGATGCGCAAGCTCCTGCGCTACGCGCTCGAGGCGGACCCCCGCATGCGGGTCGTGGGAGAGGCCGACAACGGCCGCGAGGGCGCGCGCGTGATCGCCGAGCTCCAGCCCGACGTCGTGTTGCTCGACCTCTCCATGCCCGAGATGGACGGGCTCGAGACGATCCCGGCGATCTTGTCCACGGCGCCGGTCACCGGCATCATCGTCTTCTCCGGCTTTGCGGCCGACCGGATGCGCGAGCCGGCGCTCCAGAACGGCGCGGACCTCTACCTCGAGAAGGGCCAGCCGCTCGACGAGGTGATAGCGGCGGTTCGCGAGGTGGCCGAGATGCGACGCGGCGGCGGGTCCGGCGCGGCGCCTCCCGGCGGCGGCGAGCGCTCGGCACCCTCCGACGGGTTCATGGCGGCGTGGCTCGGGCGCCTCGGCCGCGCGCTCGCGCCGGCGCTTCCGGCCCCGCTCCCCATCGGCCTGGCGTTCTAGTCCAGCAGCGCCGCGAGCTCGGCCGGCTCGGTGACCGGCGCGCGACAGGCGAAGTGCTCGCACACGTAGGCGGTGGCGCGACCGTCCACCGCCACCCGCCCGTCGAGCAGCGGGACGCCATCCTCCTCGCCACCGGCCAGCACGACGTGCGGCCGAAACGCGCCGCGCACCACGCGCTCGAGCGGCGCGCGCTCGGGCCCGACCAATGCGACCTCGCGCGTGGGGGACGCGTAGAAGTCGATCGCCGCCAGCAGGTGGCCGAACGCCTGCGGGTGCTGTGGCGCGAGCTCGTGGACCAGGCGCAGGTGGCCCACGGCCGCGTGCTCGTAGGACTGCTCGCCGGTCAGGGCCGCCAGCCGGAGCAGGCCGAAGGCAGCGCTCGAGGCGCCGGCGGGGATCGGCGCGTCCTCGAGGTCCTTGCGCCGCGTCAGCAGCGCCTCGTGGTCGTCGGAGGTCGAGAAGAAGCCGCCGTTGGCCGGATCCGCGAAGCGCGTGATGATCGCGTCGGCCAGGGCAAGCGCCTCGGCGAACCAGCGCGGGTCGAAGGTCGCCTCGTACAGGACGAGCAGTGCCTCGAGGAGGAATGCGTGGTCCTCGAGGTAGGCGTTGAGCCGCGCCCGGCCGGCCTTGTAGGTCCGGAGCAGGCGCCCCTCGGCGTTGCGGAGGTCGGTCAGGACGAAGTTCGCGCACGCGGCCGCGGCCTCGACGTAGTCGGTGCGGTCGAGTGCCGCGCCGGCATCCGCGAGCGCGGCGATGGCGAGCGCGTTCCAGGCGGTGAGGCGCTTGTCGTCGAGCCCCGGGCGCACGCGGGGCTCGCGCGCCGCGAGGAGCCGCCGGCGGATCACCTCGCGCGCGGCGGGCTCGGGCCCGCGCGCCTCGAGCACGTTTGCGCCCTCGAAGTTCCCGCGTTCGGTCGCGCCGAAGTAGGCGATCGCATCGTCGGCCAGGTCGCCGAGCTCGGCGCGGAGCTGGTCCAGCGTCCACACGTAGTAGCGGCCCTCGACGCCCTCGGAGTCGGCGTCCAGCGCCGAGGCGAACCCACCCTCGGGGCCCCGCAGCTCGCGCAGCACGAAGTCGAGCGTCTCCTCGCAGGTGCGGCGCAGGATCGCGTCGCCGCTGACGAGGAACCCGTGCAGGTAGGCGCGGGCCAGCAGCGCGTTGTCGTAGAGCATCTTCTCGAAGTGCGGCACCGTCCAGGTCGCGTCCACGGCATAGCGCGCGAAGCCGCCGCCCACCTGGTCGTTGATCCCGCCCGACGCCATCGCGCGCAGCGTGCCCAGCGACATCTCCGTCTCCCCGCGCCGCAGCAGCAGGTCGATCACCGACGCGGCTGGGAATTTCGGCGCCCCGCCCCAGCCCCCGTTGGCGGCGTCGTAGCCCTCCCGCAGCCGCGCGACCGCCGCGTCCAGGCTGCGGCCGTCGATCGGCTGCGCCGAGGGGGCGAGCGTCGCGCCGCCGCGCAGCCGCGGGACGATCCGCGCGCTGCCCTCGCGGATCTCCTCGCGCCGGCCGGTCCAGGCGTCGGCCACCGCCTCGAGCACCATGCGCCAGCTCGGCAGCCCGCCGCGGGACGCCGGCGGGAAGTAGGTGCCCGCGTAGAACGGAACCTGCTCCGGGGTCACGAACGCGTTCAGCGGCCAGCCGCCGTGCCCGGTCATCGCCTGGACCGCGTCCATGTAGATCGCGTCCACGTCGGGGCGCTCCTCGCGGTCCACCTTCACGCACACGAAGCGCTCGTTCATGTACGCAGCGATGTCGGAGTCTTCGAAGGACTCCCGCTCCATGACGTGGCACCAGTGGCAGGCGGAATAGCCGATCGACACCAGTAGCGGCACGTCGCGCTCGCGCGCCTCGGCCAGGGCATCCTCGCCCCACGGCCGCCAGTCGACCGGGTTGTCCTGGTGCTGGAGCAGGTAGGGCGACGTCTCGCCGGCGAGGCGATTGGGCATGGTCCCGAGGCTAGCGGAGCCTTATCTGCCTCCGACACAACTCTTAGGTTGGCCTGGGAGCGTCCGCAGGCCCCCAACGAACGGAGGACCCCGTGAACCGCAAGTCCCGCCTGCTGCGGCTCGCCGTCGTGATCGGCCTCTGCGCCCTCGCCGGCGCGGTCGCCGGAATCGCCGGCAGCGCCGCCGCCCCGTCGGGCAAGGCGAAGAACGGCAACTCCAATCGCCACGCGGGTCCCCCGCGCGGGTTCCACGGGCCCGCGGTGCACGCCGAGGTGGTCGTGCTCAATAGGGCGGGCAAGGCCTTCATCACGGAAACCGAGGACAAGGGCAAGGTGAAGTCCGTCTCCGGCGACCGGCTGACCATCACCGAGGGCGTCGGCAACGTCACGTACAAGGACGTCACGCTGACAATCCCCTCGAACGCGACCATCGTCCGCAACTTCGCGAAGGCGAAGCTCGGCGACCTGAAGGCGGGCGACTTCGTGCACGTGTCGCAGTCGTCCGACGGGACGTTCGTGCTGGCGAGCGACGCTGCGCACCGGCCGGGACGGGGCCACTTCGGGCCCCACGGCGGCCCCGGCGGCGGCCCGCGCGGCGACGCGCGCGGCCCCGGGGGTCCGTGGCCTCCGGGCCCACCGCCCGCGTAACCGTTCGGTCACGGGACGTGCGCGGCGGCCCCGACGGTAGGGTGCGCCGCCATGTCCCACCACCGAGAGACGGTCACGGCGCTCAACGCCCCCGCGGCCATCGGCCCGTACGCGCAGGCGATTCGCGCGGGGGGCCTGCTGTTCTGCTCCGGCCAGATCCCGCTCGACCCCGAGTCCGGTGAGCTGGTGCAGGGAGGCCCCGCCGAGCAGGCGCGCCGCTGCCTCGAGAACCTCGACGCCGTGTGCGCCGCCGCCGGCACGGCGCTGAGCGAGGCCGTGCGCGCGACCGTCTACATGACCGACCTCGACGCGTTCGCCGAGGTCAACGACGTCTACGCGACGTTCTTCGAGGGTGATCCCCCGGCCCGCGTGGCCGTCGGCGTCGCGGCGCTGCCGCGCGGCGCGGACGTCGAGATCGACGCGATCGTCGCGCTGACGGACTAGCGATGCCCGCGGCAGCGCGCCGATGCGTCCCGGCGCTGGTCCTCCTGGCCGCCATCGCCGTCGCGGGCTGCACGCGCCCCGCGCTCAGCCGGCAGGAGTACCGCGCGCGGGTGACCGGCTACTGCGCGACGGCCCAGGCCGAGCAGCAGACGCTACCGGCGGCGACCGACCGGGCCGCGCTGCTCACGCGCCTGCGCCGGCTGCGCGCCATCAACCGCACGCTCACCAACCGGATCGCCCGGGTCAACCCCCCGATCGGGACCGACCGCAGCCACGACAGCGCGATCAACATCGGGCTGCGCACGGACCGCGCGCTCGGTCGCCTCACCGCCGCCCTGAAGACGAGCCCGGACCCGGCCGCCGAACTGGCCCGCCGGCGGCCCACGCTGGCGCGAGCGGCCACGAACGACGCCCACCGCTGGGCGAAGCTGCGGCTCAAGGGCTGCGTCGGCGGGCCGTCGCGGTCGCTGGCCGACGTGCCGGCGCCGCGGGCCTAGCCGCGCTCGCGGAGTAGCGCGCGGCGCACCTTGCCGCTCGCCGTCTTGGGCAGCTCGGCGGCGAACTCGACCAGGCGCGGGTACTTGTACGGCGCGGTCTCGTGCTTGACGTGGTCCTGCAGCTCGCGAGACAGGGAGTCGGACGCCGCGAAGCCGTCGCGCAGGACGACGACCGCGCGGACGACGGACCCGCGCTCATCGTCGGGCGCCGCGACCACCGCCGCCTCCGCGACGGCGGGGTGCGCGACCAGCGCGGACTCGACCTCGAACGGCCCGATTCGGTAGCCCGCGGAGATGATCACGTCGTCGGTGCGTCCCTCGAAGTACAGGTAGCCGTCGTCGTCCACCTCAACGCGGTCGCCCGTGTGCCAGGCGCCGGACGGCGGGGCCGTCCCGTCGAGATAGCCGACGAAGAACGTCGGGTCGGTGGCCGGGTCGGCGAGCACCAGCTCGCCGTCGTCCACCCGCAGGTCGACGCCCGGCAGCGGACGGCCCATCGAGCCGAGACGGGGCGGCAGGCCCGGCGGATTGGCGGTCAGCTGCCCGGTCTCGGTCTGCCCGTAGCCGTCGCGGATGCCCAGGCCGGTCGCCTCCTCCCAGGCGCGCAGGACCTGCGGGTTGAGCGCCTCCCCGGCCGCGACCAGGCCGGTGAGCGCGGGGAGCGGCCGCAGCCGCGCGCGCTTGGCGATCACGCGGTACTCCGTCGGCGCCATGCACAGCACGTTCACGCGTTCGCGCTCCAGGACGTCGAGCCGCTCGGCGGGCTCGAAGCGCGCGTCGTGCAGCAGCGCCGCGGCGCCGCGCAGCCACGGCGCGATGAACGCGTTGCGCGCCGATTTCGACCATCCGCTGGCGGCCGTACACCAGACGAGCTCGCCGGGAGCCGGCGCGAGCCAGTGCTCGGCCTGCGTGCGCTGGCCCGGGAGATAGCGCTGGCCGTGGACGACCGCCGTGGGTTCGCCGGCGGTGCCGCTGGTGAACACGATCAGGCACGGGTCGTCGGGAGAGAGTGCCGCCGGCGGGGCCGGCGCGGCCTCCAGCAGGGCCTCGTCGGGCACGACCACGACCTCCCCGGTCGGGCCCGCGGCCTCGAGCTCGGCCAGGTCGCGCTCGTCCACGAGCACGACCGCCGGCTCCGCGGCGTCGAGACGCACGCGCAGGTCGCCGGCGCGCAGCTGCTCGTTGCACGGGAGCACGACGGCCCCCAGCCGGAAGCAGGCGACCATCGCGAACACCCACTCCGGCCGGTTGCCGATCAGGGTCAGGACGACGTCGCCGCGCCCCACGCCGCGCGCCGCGAGCGCGCCCGCCATCCGCGCGCTGCAATCCGCCACCTCGCCGAACGTCCACTCCCGCCGCGAGCCGTCGCGGGCGAGCTCGACGAGCGCGCGCCCACCGGCGGGCGCGGCCTCGACGACGTCGACGGCGAAGTTCACGGCGCGATGATCAGCTGGGTGCAGACGAAGTTCGCGGCCAGGCGCTCGCCCTTGCGGATCCGCACCTCCCACACCTGGGTGCGCCGGCCGGCGTGCAGCAGCTCGCCCGCGGCATCGAGCATGTCGCCCTCGCGCGCCGCGCTGAACACGTTCGCCTTCAGCTCCACGGTGGTGAAGTCGTGGCCCGGCACGAGGTGGCGCATCGTGCCCCATGCGGCCACGGTGTCGGCGAACGCCACCCACACGCCCCCGTGCACGTAGCCGCCGGGATGAAGATGGCGGTGGTCGGCAGCCAGCCGGCCGCGCACGCGGCCGTCGCCGATCTCGACGAGCTCGACCCCGAGGTCGCCGGGAAACGAGCCGGCGAGCGCGCGGGCCGCGAGCGCGGGAGTGATCTCGGGAGTGTTCGGGTCCGGCGGCACGGGAGCGGCAGTCTGGCACGCCGTCGACGCTCCGGGTTCCGGGGCTGGCGATCTCGGGTAGGGTCGCCGCCATGGGCGAACGAACGCAGTACACACCTGGGACCTTCTCCTGGACCGACCTGACGACCACCGACCAGGACGCGGCCAAGGCCTTCTACACCGGACTCTTCGGTTGGGAGATCGAGGACGTGCCGGTCGGCGACGGCGTCCACTACTCGATGGCGCGCGTGGGCGGAAAGGAGGTCGGCGCGATCTCGCCGCAACCGGAGATGATGCGTGACGCCGGCGCGCCGCCGACATGGAACTCGTACGTGACGGTCGAGAGTGCCGACGCGGCCGCCGACCGGGCCAAGCAGCTCGGGGCGAACGTGGTCGCCCCGCCCTTCGACGTGATGGACGCCGGCCGCATGGCCGCGATCCAGGACCCTCAGAGCGCCTTCTTCTTCGTCTGGCAGGCGAAGGACACGATCGGAGCGGCGCTGGTCAACGCCCCCGGCGCCCTCTGCTGGAACGAGCTCGCCTCACCCGACCTCGACGCCTCGACCGCCTTCTACTCCGGCCTGTTTGGCTGGGACATCTCGCCGTTCGAGGGCAGCCCCGAGCCCTACCTGTCAATCAAGAACGGCGAGGCGAACAACGGCGGCATCCGCGAGGTGCGCCCGCCCGAGCCGCCGCACTGGCTCGTGTACTTCGCGACCGAGGACATCGACGCCGGGCTCGCGAAGGTCGAGGAGCTCGGCGGCACGAAGCTGGCCGGTCCGATCGACATCCAGATGGCGAAGATCGGGATCGTGCAGGACCCGCAGGGCGCCGTCTTCGCACTCTACGCGGGCCAGCTCGAGCCCTAGATCACCGTCCGGCGCTATCGGCAGCCGCCGAAGCGGTGCACGGAGGTGATGCGCCGGCCGCCGCGGCCCGCGCTCGTGCGCGACACCAGGGTGAGGGTGAAGGCCCCGCGCGGCAGCGGGCGCAGTGTGATCCGGTGCAGGCTGCGGCCGCGGAACACCTTCACCCGCCGTCCGTTCACGTAGGCGTCCACGCGGCGGACCCGGCGGCCGCGCGCGTGCAGGGCGGCCAGCGTCAGCCTCGCCCGCTTCGCGCACGAACGCCGCGCGCCGAACTCGGTCAGCGTGAACTGCCGGTCGTCGCGAATGTCGCCCTCGCAGAATTCCCCGGGCACCCACTCCTTGCGCGAGAACATGCGGGTCTGATCGGAGAAGTAGGGCGACCGCGGGTTGGTGGACTGCGAATAGGTGAGGATCGTGCGCGTGCGCGGGCACGATCCGCCGCCGAACTGCACCGCCTGGACGAAGCTCGACCCGTGCGGGACGTCCGGGTAGCCGATCGGCGGGGTCCACGTGACGTTGATGGCGTTGAACACGCCGAGCGTGCCGGGCCCGCCGTGGATCGGGATCCTCTCGGCGCCGCGCTGCTCGTACTGATGGCCGCGCAACGGGGCATCGAGCGGGATCCCGTTCGAGCGCAGGTCGGTGACCGCGTCGGCGAGGGCCTGCTGGACCTGCGGGCTGCCCGTGTTGAGCCCGTTGGGTGTGTGGACCGGATCGTTGGCGTCGAACGCGTTGGCGAAGACCGTCGGGTTTGCGATCACTCCGCCGATCGACGCGAGCGCGCGTGAGGCGAAGCGCCGGAACAGCAGCGCGCCGGCGCTGTCGAGGTTGTCGTGCAGGTCCCAGGCACGCAGCACCGGGCAGGCGGCGCTCACGTCGACGGGCCCGCTCGAGCCGATCAGCGTCGGGTTGGCCTGGCACATCGCCACCAGCTGGTCGCGGAACAGCTCGCCGGCGTACTGACGGTTGGCGAACACCATGTCCTGCAGGTTGCGCAGCGAGAAGCGGCCCGAGGCGAGGCGCTCGGCCACCATCACCAGCCCGGAGCGCGTGCGCAGCGCGCGCGCCGTGCGCTCGTCGCCGATGATCTTCGCGAAGCCGGTCAGCGGCTGCTTCGGGTTCGACAGCCAGTAGGAGTCGTTGGAGTTCGTGACGTAGTCGTCGCGGAACAGGCTCGGCAGGTGGCTCGGACCGAAGATGCCGGGCTGGAGCGCGTCGGGATCGTTGTCCCAGTTGCACGCCGTCCGCGACCCGTCGAGCACCGGCAGGCGCAGCGCCGCGTAGGCCGCAACGCCCAGCGGGGTGTCGCACGCCTGCGCCTTGGCGTCGGGAACATTGGGAACGACGGACTGGTCGGCGTAGTAGGCCTTCCCGCGCGAGTCGGCGGCAATCGTGTTGACCCAGGGGATCCCCTGGTTGCGGCGCAGGATCTGGTCGAGCTCGGACGTGCTCTGCGCGCGATCGGTCTCGAAGAAGTGGTTGAGGTAGCGGAAGTTCGGCGCGTTGGCGTCGCCCATCGCGTACGCGCTCGTCGGCGTCCACGGGAACAGGGGCAGGCCGAGGATCGACGTGAACACCGGCCCGTGCACGGTCGAGTACAGCGTCCGCGTGCGGTTCTCCAGCGTGCCGTCGGCCCGGCGCGCCTGCACGGTGACCTGCTGGGACTTCATCTGGCGCGGCTGGCCGTCCACCAGGTAGGTCGTCGGCGAGCCGGGCACGAGGCGCTCCTCGAACGGCGTGAAGCGGTAGGCGGTCGACACGGTGTGGCTCCAGGCCAGATCGCGCGTGTGGCCGATCAGCACGAGCGGGACGCCGAACAGGCTCGCGCCGGTGACGTTGATCCGGCCCGGAATCGTGAGCTGGGCCTGGTAGAAGCGCTCGGCGCCGTCCCACGGGAAGTGCGGGTTGCCGAGCAGCATCCCGCGGCCGTTGTCGGTCGCCTGCGCTCCCAGCGCGACCGCGTTGGAGCCGATCCCTCCGAGCGGCAGCCGCTGCTTGAGCTCGCCCAGCATCGAGGTCTGGGTGGACAGCGGCAGCGCCGCCCCGGCCGCGGGCGCGGCGCCAGCGATCCCGTCGATGGCGACGCCCTGGCTGGCCAGCAGCGCGAGCTGGTAGAAGCGCCGGTAGGCGTCGATCTCGGTGATCGGACGCACCCATGGCTTGCCGCGGCAGGTCGGATCGGGCAGGTTGTCCACGCCCGTGTCGGCAAGGTAGCGGTCATAGCCGGCGACGTACCCGCGCACGATGTCCCGCACCTCGGGGCGCGGCCCCTGCGGCGGCGCCTTCGCGAGCAACCCCTCGATCACGCGGTCGTCGATGATCTTCTTGAAGAAGATGTCGCTGTTGAGGTTGTTCGGGTTCGTGCCGTTGGAGCGGAACGACCACGAGGCGTCCGGACCGAAGTACCGCGAGCGCTGCGCGTTCACCGTCACGTAGGAGTCGGCGATCTGACACAGGTTGTCCTGGGCGAACGCGTAGCCGTAGCCGTAGCCGAGGCCGGCCCAGTCGGACGCCAGCACGTGCGGGATGCCGTGGGTCGTCCGGCGGATCGTCGAGTGATAGGCGTCGCCCGCCGCCTGCGCGCAGGCGGGAGCGACCGCGGCTACCAGCCCGGCGAGCACCAGTGCGATGCGAAGCGACCCCCTGCCCATGCGAGCGCCGGTGCGGGCACCGGCGCGCGGCGCATCGTAGCGGGAGTGCGTCCCCATACGATGCAGTTCCGTGTGGGACGCGATCCTCTGGCTGCACCTGCTGGCGATGGCGTTCTTCGTGGGCGGCCAGCTCTTCCTCGCCGTGGCGGTGGTCCCGGTCGAGCTCCGCAACCCCGATCGCGAGCGCCTGCGCGCGATCGCCCGGCGCTTCGGCTGGGGGTCGCTCGTGGCGATCGGGATCCTGCTCGCCACCGGCGCGGCGATGGCCACCCACGACCACCGCTGGGGCGACGCCACACTGCAGGTGAAGCTCGCGCTGGTGGCGCTGACCGCCGCCCTCGTGGTCTGGCACATGCGCCGACCGCAGAATCACGCGATCGACGGCCTGATCCTGATGTTCTCGCTGGCCATCGTGGGGCTCGGCGTGGCGCTTGCGGGGTGAGCCGCCGGTCGGCCGCCCGCCGGTATCCTCCCCTACCCCGGCACACGCCGACGCAAGCGATCCTGGAGTCCATTCCCACATGGCCGTAGCCACCGAGCCGTACCTCGAGAAGACCGACGAGCAGAAGGCGATGACCGACATGGTCCGCCAGTTCGTCGACGAGCAGATCATCCCCAACGCCGAGCACTACGACCACGAGGACGAGTTCCCCGAGCCGATCGTCGAGCAGATGAAGGAGCTCGGGCTGTTCGGGGTCACGATCCCCGAGGAGTACGGCGGCCTCGGCCTGGACCTGACGACCTACGCGATGATCGTCGAGGAGATCTCGCGGGGCTGGATCTCGATCTCGGGCATCGTCAACACCCACTTCATCGGCTCCTACCTGCTGATGAAGTTCGGGTCCGACGAGCAGAGGGACAAGTACCTGCCGAAGATGGCGACCGGCGAGATCCGCGCCGCCTTCTCGCTGTCCGAGCCGGAGCTCGGCTCCGACGTCCAGGCCATCAAGACGAGCGCCGTGAAGGGCGACGACGGGACGTATGAGATCAACGGCCAGAAGATGTGGGTCACCAACGGACTCCTGTCCGGGCTGGTGTTCGTCCTGGTCAAGACCGACAAGGACGCCGACCCGCCCTACAAGGGGATGACCTGCTTCATCGCGGAGAAGGAGCCGGGGGTGGCGGAGAACACGGGCGACTACGCCGGCTTCACCGTGCCGCCCAAGATCAAGAAGATGGGCTACAAGGGCGTCGAGTCCACCGAGCTCGTCTTCGACGGGTACCACTGCCCGGCCGAGAACATCCTCGGCGGCGAGGAGGCGGGCCTCGGCCAGGGGTTCATCCAGATGATGGACGCGCTCGAGGTCGGCCGCGTCAACGTCGCCGCCCGCGGGGTTGGGATCGCCCAGCGCGCGCTCGAGCTGGCGCTGCGCTACTCGCAGGAGCGCAAGACCTTCGGCAAGGAGATCGCCCAGCACCAGGCGATCCAGTTCAAGCTCGCGGACATGGCCACGAAGGTCGACGCCGCCCGCCTGCTGACGCTGCGCGCCGCGCGCATGAAGGATGCCGGCGAGCGCTCCGACCTCGAGGCCGGGATGGCCAAGTTGTTCGCCTCGGAAACGGGCAAGGAGGTCGTCGAGGACGCCTTCCGCATCCACGGCGGTTACGGATACTCGAAGGAGTACGAGGTCGAGCGCCTGTACCGCGACGCGCCGCTCCTGCTGATCGGCGAGGGGACCTCCGAGATCCAGCGCATGGTCATCGGCAAGAAGCTGCTCCAGCGGCACAAGATCTGAGCCGCTGAGTTGACTTCGGCCACCGACACCAGGGATCTGATCGAGACGGGCGTGCGCCGGTTCCTCGAGGAGGTCCCGGCGCTCGAGCCGCTCAAGCTGGTCGTGGGCCTGGAGCTGCGCGGGCGCGGCGACGTTCAGCTCTACCGCGTGGAGCTGCCGGGCCCGGAGATCACCAAGGGCGTCGCCGACGACGCGCGCGTCCGCCTCTCGCTGCCGCGGTCGCACTTCAACGACCTCGCCGCCGAGGGCAACCTGCGCCACTGGCGCGAGGCCTTCGAGCACGGCGACGTGAAGGCATCGGGGTCCGAGCAGATCCTGCGCCTGATCGAGAGCGTGGTCGAGAAGCAGGAGCAGCGCTCGCGCACGCGCAAGGTGCGCCGGTAGGAGCCGTTCCGGCGTGGGCGAGCGCGAGCCGCCGGTCGGTCCGCTCGACGCGCTGCGCCATCCCCGCTACGCCGGCATCCGCACGTTCGCGCGCCTGCCGACAGTCGAGGCGCTGCCGCACGCCGACGTCGCGATCCTCGGCGCGCCGTTCGACGGCGGGACCTCGTTCCGCCCCGGCGCGCGCTTCGGGCCGGCGGCGATCCGCGAGGCGGCGCTGCTGCTGCGGCCCTACAACGAGCCGCTCGACGTCTCGCCGTTCGCCGAGCGCCAGGTGGCCGACGCCGGCGACGCGGCGCCGAACCCGCTCGACATTGCCGACGCCCACCGGGCGATCGAGGAGCGGGCGGCCGAGCTGCACGCGGCCGGCGCGCGCGTCCTGGGCCTCGGCGGCGACCACTCCGTCGCGCTGCCGTTGATGCGTGCGGCGGCGGCCGCCCGCGGTCCGCTCTCGCTGCTCCAGCTCGACGCCCACACCGACACGTGGGACAGCTACTTCGGCTCCAAGCTCAGCCACGGGACGATCGTGCGGCGCGCCGCGGAGGACGGCGTGATCGACGCCGCGGCCTCGGTCCAGATCGGGCTGCGCGGCCCGCTGTACTCGCCCGCGGACCTCCCCGAGAACCGCGCGCTCGGATTCGCCGCGCTGCTCGCGCGAGAGCTCGACGCGGCCGGCGTCGCCGGCGCGGTCGCGCTGGCGGCCGAGCGATTGCGCTCGCCCGTATACGTGACGGTCGACGTGGACGTCCTCGATCCGGCGTTCGCACCGGGCACCGGCACGCCCGAGCCGGGCGGCCTGAGCTCGCGCGAGCTGCTGGCGATTCTGCGCGGGCTGGCGGACCTCGGCCTCGACGTCGTCGCGGCCGACGTCGTCGAGGTCTCACCGCCCTACGACGTCGGCGGCGTGACCGCACTGGCGGCCGCCGCCGCGGCGTACGACCTGCTCGGGCTGATGGTCCTCAGCGAACGGTGACCCGCACGGTCCGCCGCTCGGTGGTCGTGCCGCGGTAGGAGTGGATGAAGCCGACGGCGGTCGCGCCCTTGCCCTTCGCTTCGAAGCGGTAGCGGATCTCGCCGCCGGCACCCGGGCGGTCCGGCGCGTCGGTCGTCGACCCCCGCGAGCGCAGCACCGCGGCGTCGGGGTTGGGCGCGCCGCGCAGCCACTCGAACCCGACGCCGGGGTTGACCGGGAAGGCGAGCACGAGCGTGGCGCCGCGGTCGACCGTCACGGTGCCGTGCGGGTTGCGCACGGTCGTCGTGGCCGCCCCGCCCCCGCCGCAGCCGGCGTGCGCCGAGACCAGCGTCACCGCGACGGCGAGCGCTCCGGGTCTCATCGCGGCGAGCCTACCGAGTGCTCATCGCCCTCCGCGGTCGGGGATCGCCGTGGCCGGGTTGCGAGTGGGACGAGCCGGGCCGGAGCTGGTGGCGAGAACACGCCGACGGCGGAGAGGGGCGTCGGCGTCAGCCCGCTGACCCAGCCGGCTCGCGGGAGATCGTAGCGGCGCCTCCATCCACCCCCGCCAACCCGGCGGGGGTGGAGAAGTTGCGCGGGCGCGGCCTAGCCGGGGATCAGGCCCTCGCCGGTGAACTCCTCGCTGGCCTCCGCGAGCGAAATGTCCGGCGGCGGCAGGATCACGTCGGACTCCTCGAGCTCCTCGTCCCCGAGCTCCGCGCCGCTTCGCGCCAGCGCGAGCATCTGGTCGAACAGGCTCCGGAAGCCCTCCTCGTCCCCAGACTGCACGACGGCCACGAGCTCGTTGTCCAGCTCGTTCAGCTTCGCGGCCTGCCCGTCCTCCAACCGGTACTGGCCCTCGGTCGCGATGCGGACGATCACTGGCCCTCACCCGCCTTCTCGCCGGCGGCGCCGCCGGTCCCGAGCGCCGGGCTGTCGCCGCCGCCGGGGCCGAGCTCCGCCTTCATCTTCGCCAGCTCGGCGTCGACGTCGCTCGACGTCGTCAGCTCCTTGAGCTGGCGGTCGATGTCGTCCTCGCCGGACCCCAGCTGGGTGAGGTCCTCGAACGTGCCGGCCTTCTCCAGCTCGTCCACGGCCTGCGCGCGGGCGCGCATGCCCTCCGTCTTGTCCATCGCCCGCTGCATCGCCATCCCAACGTCGGCCATCTCCTCGCCGACTCCGGTGGCGGCCTCGGAGATCTTCACCTGCGCCTCGGCGGCCGAGTACTGCGCCTTGATGACCTCCTTCTTGGTCCGGAAGGCCTCGAGCTTGGCGCGCAGCTTCTTCTCGTTCTCGGTCAGCTGGTCCTGCTGGGCCTCCAGCTCCTTGATCTGCGGGTCCAGGTTCTGGAGCTCGGTCTGCGCGAGCGTCTTGCGCTCGAGCGCGGCCCTGGCGAGCTCCTCGTTGCCGGCGGCCAGCGACTGGCGCGCCTGGGTGTCGAGCTTGACCACCTGCTGCTCGAGCTTCTGGGACTGCATCTGCAGCCGCTTCTTCGACGTGACGACGTCGGCGATCCCCTTCTTGACGTTCTGCAGCAGCTCCATCTGCTTCTCATAGCTGTAGTCGAGCGTCTCGCCGGGGTCCTCGGCACGGTCGAGCAGCTTGGAGATCTTCGCCTTGATGACGGTGGACATGCGCCCGGCCATGCCGGCCATCGCACCCTCCTGACACGATCGGGAACGGAAGATGCAAGCGTAGCGGCCCGGCGTCGTCGGGATACGATCGCGGCGTGGAAGCGCAACCCGGCTCGGAGTCCAGCGCCGTGCTCGTCAAGTGGATGGGGATCACCGACGCCAACAGCGCCGGATTCATCCACGGCGGGACCGTGATGAAGCTCTGCGACGAGGCGGCGGGCCTCGCGGCCGTCCGGCACTCCCACTGCCGGGTCGTCACCGCCGCCGTGGACCGGATGACGTTCCTGCACCCGGTATTCGTCGGCGAGCTGCTGACGCTCAACGCGCGCGTCAACGCCGTCTGGCGAACGTCGATGGAGGTCGGGGTGCGGGTCGAGGCCGAGAATCCCCGCACGGGCGACTCCCGGCACACCGGCAGCGCCTACTTCACGATGGTCGCGATCGATGAGGAGGGCAACCCGGTCCCGGTGGGCGACGTCCGCATCGAGACCGAGAACGAGGAGCGGCGGGCCCGCGAGGCGCAGGTGCGGCGCGCGAACCGGCTGGCCGAGCGCGACGAGCTCCGCGCGGCGCGCGACGAGCCGGCTAGACGCTATGGGCTTGGCCCCCGGCGCTGGGGCTCCGTCCTAAAGCGGCCGGACCCTTTCGCATGTTCGGGGGTTTGACTGGCCGGAGACGGGCTCCGGCTGACCCCAGGCGAAGGAGGGTCCGGCCTTGAACGGAACGATGACATGGGTGGGCCTCGACGCGCACGCGCGCTCGACCCACGCAGCGGCGATTGACATGAACACCGGGGAGCTGCGCCGAGCGCGCTTCGGCCCCGGCTCTGAGGAGGTGGTGGGTTGGCTTGCGGGACTCGAGCAGCCGGTCCGTGCCTTCTATGAGGCGGGGCCGACCGGTTTCGCTCTCTATCGCGCCGGCCGCGCCGCCGGCATCGAGATCGACGTGATCGCTCCGGGCAAGACCGCCCGTCCCAGAGCCGACCGGGTGAAGACCGACCGAAAGGACGCCGAGCTGATCGCCCGCCTCGGGCTCGCCGGTCAGCTGAAGCCGATCGTCGTCCCATCCGAGTTCGTCGAGTCAGCCCGGCACCTGATGCGGGCCCGCGAGCAGCTGCGCGGTGATCTGCTCAGGGCTCGCCACCGGGTCTCGAAGCTGCTCCTCCAGCACGGCCGCGTCTACCCCGAGGCGACTACCTGGAACGCGCGCCATCGCCGCTGGCTCGCCGGCCAGCGCTTCGAGCACCAACCGACGGAGTTGGCGTTCATCGACCTGCTCGCCGCACTCGACGGCATGCTGGCCAGAAAGGACGCGCTCGACGAGCGCCTCTCGCGCCTTGCCACCGATGAGCGGCTCTGGCCGACGGTGGCGCGGCTGCGGGCCTTCCGCGGCGTCGGCACCCTGACCGCGCTCGCGCTTCACCTCGAGCTGGGCGCAGACTGGGAGCGCTTCAGCTCGCCGCGCAAGCTGTCCTCGTGGCTCGGGCTCACCCCCTCGCTCGAGCAATCGGGCGAGTCCAGAGCGCAGGGACAGATCACCAAGACCGGCTCACACTACGCGCGGCGCCTACTGGTCGAGTCGGCCTGGCACTACGCTCGCCGGCCGGCGATCGGGGCGACACTCGAAAACCGCCAGGTCGGCCAGCCCGACCACGTGCTTCAGATCGCCTGGCGAGCCCAGCATCGCCTGCACCGCCTCCGCAACCGGCTCAAGCAGCGCGGCAAGCCCGCCAACGTCGCCACGGTCGCCGTCGCCCGCGAGCTCTCAGGCTTCCTCTGGGCGGCAGTGACGGCGCCATGAGCTGAGCCCCACAAGACCCGAATCGGTCGGGGCGGCGCCGGGCCACGGCCGCCGGCAAGCGCGATGGCTCTATGGGCAGCTCCTCGCAGCCACGCCCGTTCCTAGACAGCGCACGCCGGCGACGAAACCAGCGCCATGGGCAGCCTCCGGGCCACGCCCGCATCATCAGACTGACCGCCAGCGTCGCAGACGCGCCCGGCGCCGCCCCGACCGATCACCCCTTCACCCGGCCGCTCTCAGCGACTCACTCAGCGCTGCAGACTTGACAAACCGACAGCCATATCAGAGCCCGGCCGGGTGGCGCGGCGTGAAGGCCGACGTGTCGCGCATCTGCGGACGCCAGCGCGGCCCCTCGACGCCGCGCGACGGGTACGGCGTGGTGTCCAGCCGCAGGCCGCCGACGACGGCGAACACGTGGCCCGAGCGGACCCACAGCGTGATCCAGCGGCCGGTGCCGTAGGTGCCGAAGCGGAAGAAGCCGGGCGCGCTCATGGGCGTCTTGAGCAGGCCCGCGGCGTGCATGGCGTAGGAGACCAGGCCCGAGCAGTCGTAGCCGCGGTCGTTGAAGCGCCCGTGGCCGCCGCCGTAGACGTAGGGCTTGCGCAGGATCGTGTTGACGGACCAGATCAGCTGCTTGACCCGCAACGGCGCTGCGGCCGGCGCATAGGCGACGCCCTTGACCAGCTTCGTGCGCGTGCCGGCGATCGTGGGATGGGCGGCGGTGGATGGCGGCGCCGGCGTCGCCGACTCGGGCGGCGAACCCGTACCGATCCCGCCGGTGGTACCGTCGGCATGGGCCAGCGCCGGCAGTGCGAGCGCGGCTGCCGCGGCGAGCGTGGCTGTCGTAGAGCGACGGCGCATATCGGGCCGCCTGCGGGGTTAGCTGACGGGCTGGCGGCCTGGCCGGCCGCCTCTCACGGATCACCGTGAGATTCGCCCCGGGAACTGTGGTTCCCCCGCTCCCCCACGCTTTGCAGGGGATTCGGCGTGGGCGGCAGTGTAGCGAAGCGTTCCGCTACTTGTAGAAGCGGATGATCCCCTGGCGGGCGGGGGTCTTGGTCTTCCCCGCGTCGGCGAAGCTCGTGACGAGCAGGAGGGTCTGGCCGGGTTTCGCCGTCAGACCGCGCGGGAAGGCGACGACGACTGATCCATCACGGGTCGCCCCCGCCGGGATGGGAGGCTGCTGGGCGAACGCCCGCGGCGTGACTCCCCGGGCGTACGTGCGCTCGAGCCGCAGACTCTCGACGTAGAGGTGCGAGCCCAGCTGGAGCACGAGCTGCCCCGTTCGGCCGGGGCGGTAGGTGGCCGGGAAGCGCTGGGGCCGATCGGTGCCGTTGTGCACCTGCAATGGGATGGTGTAGACGACCGTCCCGGTGCGCCGATAGGTCTGGTCGTCGATCGCCGGCGGACGGGTGAGGCGGACGGTCACGTCGCCGAGCTCGAGCGTGCTCTGCGGGTTGACCACGACGAGCACCTGCTTGTTGCGCCGGCAGGTCCCCTCCTTGCGGTGGGTCGGCTCGATCTGCGCTGTGTCACAGCTCGGAATCGACGTGCTCGGAATCGACGTGCTGCTCCCGCCACCGCTGTCTCCACAGCCACCGAGCACCATGAGCATCGGGGCCAGCGCCCCGAGGCGTCTCATGGGTAGAGCTGCCCGCCGTCCTCGTCCAGGATGATGATCGCGTCGACCGGGCAGTTTTGCGCGGCCTCCATGATGTCGTCCACCGGCGCCGCGTCCACATTGAGGACGATAGCCGTGTCCTCGTCGTCCAGGGCAAAAACGTCGGGCAGCGTGTCGACGCAGTCGCCGAAGCCATAGCACAGCGCGCGATCGACCTCGATCGCGATGCGGTTCTTCGTCGAGACCTCGGTCATGGGTGCGACAGGTTAGAAGGCGCGTCCCGGCGGAGGCGGTTCCCGAACGACGGTCATCGAGGGTGGGCGGACCGAGTCACGCATCGAGAGACGAGAAACCCTTTGTGTATAGAAGGACTTCTCGGATCTCGTGGCCGAGCAAGGACCCAGTCGCCCCGGACCCTTCCTCGATGACCGCAGTTCAGGCGGTGGCGGCGGCCGGTTCCTCGACCCTGTCGTTGGCCACGGCCGCCTCGCCGGCCTCCTCGCGCGCCCGGCGGCGCTCGGCCGTCTGCATGCGCGCGATCACCAGCCGCTGGATCTGCGAGGTGCCCTCGAAGAGCTGGAAGATCTTGGCGTCGCGGAAGAACTTCTGCAGCGGGTGGTCCTCCGACGCGGCCTCGGGCCCGATCAGGTCCATCAGCTCCGTCGTGCACCACATCGCGACCTCGCCCGCCTTGAGCTTGGACATCGAGCCCTGGCCCGCGGTCATGGGGATGCCGTTGCGGCCCATCCAGGCGGCGCGGTGGACGAGCAGGCGGGCCGAGTCGAGCTCCATCGCGACGTCGGCCAGGACCTGCTGCACGCGCTGCTGCTCGAGCAGCGGCTCGCCGTCCTCCGCGCGGCCCTCGAGGAAGTCGAGCGTCCACTCGTACGCCGCGCGGGCGATGCCGAGCGCTCCGGCGCCGACCATCGGGCGCGTGGTCTCGAACGTCGCCAGCGCCCCCGAGGACCCGCCCTTCTCGCCGGAGCGCCCGCGCTCGAGCTTGCGCTCGAGCTTCTCCAGGCCGCCGAGCAGGTTGTCCATCGGCACCCGCACGTCCTCGAGCACCAGCTCGCCGGTCTGCGAGGCGCGGATGCCCATCTTGTCCTCCTTCTTGCCCAGCGAGAAGCCGGGCGTGTCCTTCTCGACGATGAAGGAGGCCTGGCCGCGATGGCCGAGCTTCGGGTCGACCGTGGCGACCACGACGGTCACGTCGGCGATGCCGCCGTTGGAGATGAAGACCTTCGTGCCGTTGAGGATCCAGTCGTCGCCGTCGCGCGTCGCCGTCGTGCGCAGCGACTTGACGTCGGATCCGGCCTGAGGCTCGGTGACCGCGTAGGCGCCGAGCTTGAGCTCGTCGCCCATGCCGAAGCACTGCGGCACCCACTGCGCGACCTGCTCGGGCGTGCCGGCGGACGCGATCCCGGCGGCCGCCAGCGAGGAGGCCGACAGGGCCAGCGCGATGCCCGCGCAGCCCCAGTGGATCTCCTCGGCGTAGAGGACCGCCGACATGCCGTCGGTGGCGAACTGCTGGATCAGCTCGAGGCCGTACATGTCGCGCCGGCGCGCCTCTTCCAGGATGTCCCAGGGGACCTCCTGCTCGCGGTCGTAGCGCTCCGCCGCCGGGCGGATGACCTCGGCGGCGAAGTCGTGACACGTCTTCTGGAAGGCGAGCTGCTCGTCGGTCAGGCGGAAATCCACGGCGTATCGGTCTCCGGATCTGGCCGCGGCGCGAACCCGGCGCCGCGGAATTGACTGGTGAGTCAACCAGTGTAGCGAGCTAACTGACCGATGCGTCAGTTAGTGCGGCGGCCGCACCTGCGCGGCGGGCCCGCGCGGGCCGCTACGCTGCGGCGCGTGCCTCCCCGCGCCCGCCACGTCGTCGTTCCCTGCGCGGTCGCGCTCTCGCTCGCCCTCGCCGCCTGCGGGCAGGGCGGCCAGACCGATCTCGGCCAGTCGCCGGCGATCGGCCGCAAGGGGGACGAGCCCAAGGCCGCCGAGCAGCTGGGATTCCCGCAGTTCGCGACCAAGAACACGACGCGCGTGGGCGGAGCCGACCCGACCGCCGACGCGGCGGCGGTCGCCCAGGCGGTGTTTACGCCGGAGCTGCCCAGCGCCCGGCCGCGGGCGGTCGCGCTGGTGGACTCCGGGGACTGGCAGGCCGGCGTCGCGGCGTCGGTGCTGATGTCGCGCCCGCTGCGCGCCCCAACCCTGCTGTCGGGATCCGATTCGATCCCCGACGCGACCAAGAACGCGCTGAGCGCGCTCGACCCGACGGGCGCACGGGCGATCGGCGGCGCGCAGGTCGTCCGCGTCGGCTCGGTCCCGGCGCCCGGCGGCCTGCGCTCGACGCAGGTCACCGGCGCGAACCCATTCGCAGTCGCGGCGGGCGTCGACCGCCTCGCCGCGCGCGTCAGCGGCAGGCCGTCGGACATCGTCGTGGTGGCGTCGGGCGAGCGCGCGGAGTTCGCGATGCCGGCCGCGGCGTGGGCGGCCAAGGCCGGCGACCCCGTGCTGTTCGTCACCCGCAACGCGATCCCGGCGGAGACGCGGAAGGCCCTCAGCTTCCACCAGCAGCCGAAGATCTACCTGCTCGGGCCGCCGGACGTGGTGTCCGCCCGCGTCGAGAAGCTGCTGCGCGGCCTCGGCACGGTCAAGCGCATCTCCGGCCCCGACGCCGTCACCAACGCGATCGCGTTCGCACGCTACAGCGACGGGACGTTCGGCTGGAACGTCGTCGACCCGGGCCACGGGCTCGTGTTCGCGAACGATCAGCGCCCGCTCGACGCCGCGGCCGCGGCGCCGCTGTCGGCCTCCGGCAAGTACGGCCCGCTGCTGCTCGTCGACCAGCCCAGCCCGCTGCCCCCGGCGCTGATTCAGTACCTGCTCGACATCGAGCCGGGCTACGAGAAGGACCCCACGCGCGGGGTCTACAACCACGGTTGGCTGCTCGGGGACGCCGGCGCCATCTCGGTCGGAGACCAGGCGCGGATCGATACGCTGCTGGAGATCGCGCCGGTGAGCAACGCGCAGCAGCAGACGACCACCCCGGCGAAGCCGCCGACGCCGTCCAAGGGCAAGAAGAAGACGACCACGTCGACGACGCCGAGCAGGACCACCACCACGACGCGCAGCCCGTGAGCGAAGCCGAGCACCCAGCGCGCCTGAAGAGCGGACGCGACGTGACCGTCGACGACGTGCGCCAGCTCATGGGCGCCTCCACCCCCCACTTCGCGCTCCAGCTGCGCAATCGCATCGCCAAGCTGATCCGCGGGCTGCCGCCGGACCATCCGGCGCGGATCGAGGGCGAGCGGGAGATCGAGCGGCTCGACGGGCTCGCGTTCGGGGGCGAGACCCGCGGGGACGTCGAGCCCGGCGACCTCGATCCGCTGCCGTCGCTGACCGACCATCCCGCCTGACACGGTGGCCGCGGCGACCCCTGTTTCGGCCGCGCCGGCCGCGCTGGAGCGCACGCTGCCGCTGCTGGTGCCGGCCGAGCGCCCGTCCGATTCCGAGGCGGCGGTGCGCTCGGGCTACCTCGACCTGCTCGGCGAGGACGAGCCGGCCTCCACCGGCATCACGCAGAACCTCATGCTCACCGGCGTCGTCCCGATGGTGTACGAGCGCTGGTGGCGTCCCGCGCTCGGGCGCGTGGCCAAGGGCCTGCTGGGTCCGGGGATGGCGGACGAGCACCGCATCGCGCGCCTGCTGCTCGGGCTCACGCCGGGCGACGGCGTTCTCGACATCGCCTGCGGCCCGGGCAACTTCACCCGCCGCTTCGCTCGCCTCGTCGGCCAGGCGGGGCTGGCGGTCGGCATCGACGCCTCCCCGACGATGCTGGAGCGCGCGGTGCGCGACAGCCCCGACCCGTTCGGCAACCTGCTCTACGTGCGGGGCAACGCGGTCGAGCTGCCGTTCCGCGACCGCAGCTTCGACGCCGTCTGCTGCTTCGCGGCGCTCCACCTGTTCGCGAAGCCCTTCGTCGCGCTCGACCACATGGCGCGCGTGCTCACGCCGGGCGGGCGCGTCGCGATCTTCACGTCCTGCCGCACCCGCTCGGCGCCGCTGCGAACGGTCGACGGGCTGGTCGGCGCACGCAGCGGGATGCGGATGTTCGAGCACGACGAGATCACGACCGCGCTGGCCGACCGCGGCTTCGAGGACGTCCGCCAGCGCGTAAGCGGGTTCACGCAGTTCGTGGGCGGGCGAAGGCAGTAGGGTCGCGGCCGTGGCCGAGCGCACGCAGGTCGCCGAGGGCGTCCACCGCCTGGGATCGCGTCTGATCAACTACTACCTCGTCGAGGACGGCGACGCACTGACCCTCGTCGATGCCGGCCTGCCGGGGCTGCGGCCGAGCCTCGACTCGACCCTGGCTGCGATCGGCCGCTCGCTCGCGGACGTCCAGGCCGTCGTCCTGACGCATGCCCACGGCGACCACGTCGGCATCGCCGAGAAGGTGCGCACGGAGGCCGGCGTCCCCGTCTACGTCCACCGCGCCGACGAGCAGCTCGCGCTGACGCGCAAGCAGCCCAAGCGCGAGCGCGGGATCCTCCCCTACTTCCGGCACGGCGCCGCCTGGGGGCTGATCGCCCACATGGCCCACAACGGCTTCCCGCCGAAGATCGGCGAGGTGACGACGTTCGGGGACGGCGACGTGCTCGACGTGCCGGGCCGCCCGGTCGCGATCCCGACGCCGGGCCACACCGAGGGGCACGTCTCCTTCCACCTGCCCGACCGCGGCGTGCTGTTCGCCGGCGACGCGATGAACAGCCGCAACCCCATGACCGGCCGCATGGGGCCCCAGATCATGCCGGGCGGCTTCAACCTCTCCAGCACGCAGGCGCTCGAGTCGCTGTCCAACCTCGAGGACCTCGAGGCCGGCGTAGTGCTCTTCGGCCACGGCGAGCCCTGGACCGATGGGCTCGCCGCGGCGGTGCAGCGGGCCCGCGAGCTGGGCCCGAGCTGACGGGCTTCAGATCCCGGCCAGCTCCGCGACCCGCGCGCGGTGCCAGCGCGCGTCGCCGAAGGCGTGGGCGTTGGCCGTGCCGCGCTTGAGGAACCAGTGCAGGTCGTGCTCCCAGGTGAAGCCGATGCCGCCGTGGACCTGGATCGAGGAGGCCGGCACGCGGAAGCCGGCGTCGGAGGCGTAGGCCTTCGCCATCGAGGCGGCGAGCGCGCCCGACGACGGCTCGTGGTCGAGCGCCCAGGCGGCGTGGTACGTGGCCGAGCGGGCGCCCTCGGTCTCCAGGAGCATCTGCGCGCAGCGGTGCGACACCGCCTGGAAGGCGCCGATCGGGATGTCGAACTGCTTGCGGTCCTTGGCGTACTCGACCGCCATCTCCATCGCGCGCTGCGCCACGCCGACCGACTCCGCGGCGAGCGCCGTTGCGGCGGCGTCGTAGGCGTCCATCACGGCCTCGGGGTCGCCGTCGAGATGCTCGGCGTCGGCGCCGTCGAAGCGCACGCGGTACAGCTTGCGCGTGGGGTCGATGCCGGGTGTCGGCTCGATCTGCACGCCCTCGGCGTCGGCGGCCAGGATCCAGTGGCGTTCGCCCGCGGCCACGATGAGGAAGCCGGCGCTGGCAGCATCGGCCACTGCCGCCTTCGCTCCGTGCAGCGCGCCGCCCTCGGCCCGCACCGGGTCGCCGTCGTCGTCGAGCGTGGCCACCGTGCCGCGCGCCTCCCCGGCCGCCACCCGCGCCAGCCACCGTCGCTTCTGCTCGTCGCCGCCGCCGGCCTGCAGGACGAGCCCGGCCGCGGCGTTGGAGAAGAACGGCGACGGCGCGAGCGCGTAGCCGAGCTCCTCCTGCAGGATCACCAGTTCGACCACGCCGAGCCCCTGGCCGCCGTGGGCCTCGTCCACGAAGATGCCCGGCCAGCCGAGCGAGACCAGCTCGTCCCACTGGCCGTCGGTGAAGCCCCGCTCGTCCTCGGTCGCCAGGCGGCGGACCTCGGCCAACGGGTAGCGCGACGCGAGCAGGTCGCGGGCGGCGTCCTTGATCGCGCGCTGCTCGTCGTTGAAGTCGAAGTTCATCGCAGGCGCGGGAGCCCCAGCACCCGCTCGGCGACGATGTTCTTGAGGATCTCGGTCGTGCCGCCCTCGATCGAGTTGGCCCGCGCGCGCAGGAATCGGTAGGTCCACGGCTCGTCGTCGATCTGGGCGCGCGGCCCGGCGACGTCCATCGCCAGCTCGGTCAGCGTCTGGTTGACCTCGGACCAGTGCCACTTGCCCAGCGACCCCTCCGGCCCGGGCACCCCGTACTTCATCTGCGCGGTCAGGCCGCGATAGGCGTTGAGCCGCAGCACCTCGGACTCGATGTACAGCTGCGCGAGGCGGTCGCGGATCAGCGGGTCCTCGGCCGCGCTGCCGCCGTTCGAACGCGTCTCGCGGGCGCGCTCCATCAGCTCGCCCAGCGCGATCTTGACCGCGACCTGCAGCCCGAAGGCCAGCGTCGCGCGCTCGTGCATCAGCGTCGTGATCGCGACCGCCCAGCCGTTGCCCTCGCCACCGACGATGTTCTCGTCGGGGATGCGCGCCTCCTCGATGAACAGCTCGTTGAACTCGGACTCGCCGGTGATCTGGCGCAGCGGGCGGACCTGGACGGCGTCCTGCTCCATGTCCATGAGGAAGTAGGTGAGGCCCTTGTGCTTCGGTGCCTCCCGGTCCGTGCGGGCGACGAGCATGCACCACTTCGCCTCGTGCGCGAACGTCGTCCACACCTTCTGGCCGGTGACGACCCAGTGGTCGCCGTCGCGGACGGCGCGGGTCTTCAGCGATGCCAGGTCGGAGCCGGACTCGGGCTCGGAGAAGCCCTGGCACCAGATCTCCTCGGCCGACAGGATCGCCGGGAGGTAGCGCTCCTTCTGGTCCTCGGTGCCGTGCGCGATCACCGTCGGCCCGCCCATCGCGAGCCCGAGCACGTTGGCGAGCTGCGGCGCCCGCGCGCGGACGATCTCCTCGTTGAAGATCGCCTGCTCGACCAGCGTGGCGCCGCGGCCGCCGTACTCCTGCGGCCAGGAGATCCCCGCCCAGCCGGCCTCGTTCAGCGCCCGCTGCCAGTCGCGCCGAAACGTGAAGGCGGCCTCGTCGCCCTCGGGCTCCTTGCCAGGGTGGTTCGCCTCCAGCCACGAGCGAAGCTCGTCGCGAAAGGCCTCCTCGTCCGGCGACAGGCTCAGGTCCATGGCCGCGGATCCTAGTACGCTCGCGCCGATGCGCATCGGCGTCTTCCTCGCCTACTGGCCCTGGTTCTCGCCCGAGGAGCAGGTCGAGCTGGCCGTGCTCGGCGACGAGCTGGGCCTCGACTCGGTGTGGATCTCCGAGGCCTGGGGCCAGGACGCGGTGTCGGTGCTGGGGCTGCTGGCCGGCAAGACCGAGCGGATCGCGCTCGGCTCGGGGCTCATGCAGATCCCGGCGCGTCAGCCCGCGGCGACGGCGATGGCCGCCGCCTCGCTCGACGTGATCTCGGGCGGGCGCTTCCGGCTCGGCCTCGGCGTATCCGGTCCGCAGGTGTCCGAGGGCTGGTACGGCGTCCCGTTCGCCAAGCCGCTCGCACGAACGCGCGAGTACGTTGAGATCGTGCGCAAGGCGCTGGCGCGCGAGCCGCTCGAGCACCATGGCGAGGCCTTCACGCTCCCGCTCGACGACGCCCACGGCGGCGGTGGCCTTGGCAAGCCGCTCAAGCTGCTGGCCAAGCCGGTGTCGGAGCGGATCCCGATCTACCTCGGCGCGATCGGGCCGAAGGCGCTCGAGCAGACCGGCGCGATCGCAGACGGGTGGCTGCCGTTCCTCTTCAACCCTGCCCGGCCCGAGATCATGCTCGACGCGGTGCGCCGCGGCGCCGAGGGCGCCGGGCGCTCGCTCGCCGACCTCGACGTCTCCCCCGTCGTCCCCGTCGCGGTGGACGAGGATGCGGCCGCGGCGCGCGCCATGGGCAAGCCGTGGCTGGCGTTCTACCTCGGGGCGATGGGGGCACGGACGAAGAACTTCTACGTCGAGCTCGCGGAGCGCTACGGGTTCGGCGAGTCGGCCCGAGCGTGCCAGGAACGCGCGCTGGCCGGCGACCGCGTGGGCGCGGTCGAGGCGATCAGCGACGACCTGATCGACGCCGCTTCGATCTGCTGCACCCCCGACGAGCTGCCCGGCCGCCTGGCGGCCTACGCCGATGCGGGTGCGGACTCACTGGTCGCCGTACCGACCGGCGACAAGGCCGCGGTCGTGCGGGCGCTGGGCGCCGCCGCGACGGTCGCCGGCGGCCAGGCGGTTGCCTGAGCCGGGCCAGGACGCGCCGGGCCGCCCGGCGGGCATCCCGGGCGTGCGACTTCCCGGTCCGTTCCCGGTCGGCAATTACGCCGCCGAGCTGCGCGAGCGGTTGCGCGCGTTCGCGCGCGTGCAGCTGTTCGGCGAGGTGTGGAACCTCGGCTCCAGCAGCGCGCGCGTCTACTTCGAGCTGCGCGACGAGCGCGGCGCGCTGCCGTGCTCGATGTGGCGCAACGAATTCGAGGCGCTCGAGCTCGGGGCCGAGGCGCTGGCCGACGGAGCGCGCGTCGTCGTGGCGGGCGGCTGCGACTACTACCCGGGCAGCGCGCAGGCCTCCCCCAACTTCTCCTTCGGGGTGTCCGAGCTGCGCGTGGCCGGCGAGGGCGACCTGCTCGCGCAGCTCGACCGCCTGCGCAAGCAGCTCGCCGCCGAGGGCCTGTTCGAGCCGCAGAAGCAGCTGCGCCGCGCGGCGGTACCGCGGTCGATCGGGGTGATCACGGGCGAGCGCGGGAAGGCGCGCGACGACGTGCTCGCGGGGCTTCGCCGCCGCGGCTGGGCGGGACGGCTCGTGTGGGCGTTCGCCCCCGTCCAGGACCGGCACGCCGCGCCCACGATCACCCGCGCGCTCGGCGACCTGGCGGCGGTCGGCGAGGTCGACGCGATCGTCGTGGCGCGCGGCGGCGGGTCGCTGGCCGACCTGTTCGCGTTCTGCGACGAGACGCTGTGCCGGACGGTCGCGCTCCTGCCGGTGCCGGTGATCGCCTCGGTCGGCCACCACACCGACCGCACGCTGATCGACGACGTCGCCGCCGTGTCGTGCTCGACGCCGACACACGCGGCCGAGGAGGCTGTGCCCGAGCACTGCGCCGAGGCGCGCGCCCGCATGCGCGACGCGGCCCGCCGCCTGCGGGGGCACGGACGCCGCGCCGTGATCGAGCGCGCCCGCGCGCTGGCCGCGCTGTCGCGGGCGCCGAGCGAGCACGTCGCGCGCCACCGCGCCCATGCCCATCAGCAGGTTCGCGAGCTGCGGGCGTCGACGCGCCGCCGCCTGGCGGAGGGCCGCGAGCTGGCGGCCACGCACCTGCTGGTGATCTCACGATCCGCGGACCGCGTGGCGCGGGACCACGGGCGCAGCACGGCCACGCTGCGCGGCCGCGCCGACGACCTGCGCCGCTCCCGCGACGGGGCGCTCGCGCGGCGCGCCCGCGACCTCGACCGCCTCGCGCTCGCGCTGGCGGCCCACGACCCGGAACGCACGCTGGCGCGCGGGTACGCGCTGGTCGAGGACGACGAGGGCGCGCTCGTGACGAGCGCCGTGGCCGCCCGCGCGGCCGGCCGGGTGTCCGTCCGCTTCCACGATGATCGTGTCGGCGCCCGCATCGAGGAGGACGAACCGTGACCGAGGACACCGAAGCGCGCACGTACGAGTCGGCCAGCGCGCGGATCGAGGAGATCATCCGGCGGCTGGACTCGGGCGAGGCCGGCCTGCGCGAGACCCTCGACCTCTGCAAGGAGGGCCGCGAGCTCGTGGACTTCTGCGCGCGCGAGCTCGAGGCCGTCGGGCAGGGGCTCGAGGAGCTCCGCCTCGACGAGCTGGTCGCGCGCCTGGAGCGCGAGGGCGGCGGCGGAGCCGCGGCCCCGTGATCGGCGTGAGCTCGCCGCCGGCCCGCAGCGTCTGACGCGCCCCCGGGGCGAACCGCTCCCGCGCCGCGCCTCTATCGGGCGATGCCGCGCCGCCTGCGCCGCCTGCCGACGCTTCCGGGCCCCGTCGCCGGGATCGAGGTCCGCATCGCCACGACCGCGCGCGGCCGACTGCTCGGCCTGGCGTGGCTGCGCCCGCGCCCTCCGTGCGGCCTGCTGCTGCCGCGCACGCGTTCGGTCCACACCTTCGGCATGCGCTTCGCGCTCGACCTCGTGTGGCTGGACGCGCGCGGGCGCGCGGTCCGAGTGGACACGGCGGTCCCGCCGCGGCGCGTGCGCTCCTGCGGCGCCGCGCGCGCCGTGATCGAGCTTCCCGCCGGGACGCCTCGGGCTCAGCGCCGACTGTGGACGGAAAGAGAGAGCGGGGCCCCCGGGGCCCCGCTCTCGCAAGCCTTCGGTGGTGCCGTCGACTAGACGCGCTGGATCAGCGTGCCCGTCCCCAGGCCGCCGCCGCAGCACATCGTGACGAGCCCGGTCTCCTTGTCGGAGCGCTCGAGCTCGTGCAGCAGCGTGGTGATCAGCCGCGCGCCCGTGGAGCCGAGCGGGTGGCCGAGCGCCATCGCGCCGCCGTTGACGTTCACTCGGTCCATGTCGGGCTCGAGCTCGCGCCGCCAGGCCCCGAGCACGGGCGCGAAGGCCTCGTTGATCTCGATCAGGTCGATGTCGTCGATCTTGATCTTGTTGCGGTCGAGCAGCTTCCGCGTGGCCGGAATCGGGCCGGTGAGCATGATCACGGGGTCCACGCCGACCGTGGTCTGGTCGACGATCTTGGCCCGCGGCGTGACGCCGAGCTCCTTGGCCTTCTCCGGGGTCATCAGCAGCACCGCGGCCGCGCCGTCGGAGATCTGCGAGGAGTTCCCCGCCGTGATCTTCCCGTCCTCCTTGAACGCCGGCTTCAGCGCCGCGAGCTTCTCCAGCGACGTGTCCGGGCGGATGCCCTGATCGGTGGCGAAGGTGTCGCCGTTGACCGAGATCGGCACGATCTCCCGCTCGAAGCGGCCCTCCTCGGTCGCCTTCGCGGCGAGCTGGTGCGAGCGCACGCCGAGCTCGTCGAGCTCGGAGCGCGGGATCTCCCACTGGTCGGCGATCATCTCGGCGCTCAGGCCCTGCGGGATCAGGTTGTACTTCTCCAGCAACTCGGGCGAGAACGCAGCGCCGAACTCGGCCTGCGTCTTCATCGTGTCGCCAAAGGAGATGTGACCCATGTGCTCGACGCCGGAGCCGATCACGACGTCGTGGACGCCCGAGGCCACGAGCGCGGCCCCGAAGTTCACGGCCTGCTGCGCCGAGCCGCACTGGCGGTCGACCGTCGTGGCCGGCGTCTCGATCGGCAGGCCGGCCTCCAGCCAGGCGTTGCGGCCGACGTTGAGCCCCTGCTCGCCGAACTGGTTCACACAGCCGGTGATGACGTCCTCGACCTCCTCGGCCGGGATACCCGCGCGCTCGATGACCTCGGAATAGGTCTTGGAGAGCAGGTTGCTCGGGTGGAGGTCCTTGTAGTAGCCCTTCTCCTTGTGCCCGCGGCCGATCGGCGTCCGAACCGCCTCGACGATCACGACCTCACGGCCAGCCTTATGGTCCATGGTTGCGACCCCTCTGTTGGTGTCTGCGACGTCGGCGCGCGGCCGCGCGCCGGAAATCGTTCGATCTCTAGTCTACCCGTTGACTGGCCAGTCAACTAGGAGGAACCGGGAGGGCTGATCGGGAGTGGAGGAGCGACTCGGTATCGCGGGCAGCGGCGCGATCGCCGGCGGGCTGGCGGCCGCGGCCGCCCCGCACGGCGAGGTCGTGGTGTGGGCGCGCTCGGAGGATTCCGCCGCGCGCATGCGCGAGCGCCTCAGGGGCGTGGCGGGGCACGACATGGCCCCGGACGTGCGGGTGACCACCCACGTCGGTGCGCTGGCGAACGCCTCGTTCGTCGTCGAGGCGGTGGCCGAGGACCGCCAGGCCAAGGCCGGCGTGTACGCGCTGCTGCACGAGCACCTCGACCCCGACGCGGTGCTCGCCACCACCACGTCGTCGCTGTCGATCACCGACCTCGCCGCGGCGAGCGGGCGGCCCGACCGCTTCGTCGGCCTGCACGTCTTCCAGCCGGTGAAGAAGATGCCGCTGGTCGAGCTCGTCTACCACGACGCGACCGTTCCCGAGGCGCGCGCCCGGGCCCGCGCGCTGTGCGAGGCGCTCGGCAAGACGCCGGTCGAGGTCCCCGACGTGCCCGGCTTCGTCGTCAACCGCCTGCTGTTCCCCTACCTGTTCAGCGCCGTGCACCTGCTCGAGGACACCGGCCTCGAGCCGTCGCACGTCGACGATTGCATGAGGCTGGGCGCAGGCCATCCGATGGGCCCGCTCGCGGTGCTCGACCTCGTCGGCCTCGACGTCGCCGTCGCGATCGCCGAGCAGATCGACGTCCACGTCCCCGCCCGCGTGCGCGACTTGGTCGCCGACGGCGCGCTGGGGCGCAAGGCCGGGCGCGGGTTTCACACCTACGAGTGAGCGCTGTCAGAAATCGCTCACGGACCTTTTAGGGCTGCTTGAGGTGTGCTCTCGATACTCCCTTGCGCGACGCACCTCATAGCAGCACCTCCTCCCAGAAGCACGCGACCGGCCCGTCTCCCGCGGGCCGGTCGCATTTAACGCTCCGGTGGGCTCTGGCCCACCGTCCTCTCCCCTCGGTCAACCGCCGAAGTCACTCCACCGACCAGCCGGCCGCACACACACGCGCGCGCGCGCGCTCGGCGGTCGTGACATCCGAAACGTACCAGCGGCGGCGAACTTGCGCCATTCGGCTCAAGCGGGGGGGCGCTCGCGAATGCGCACCGCCTCGATGCGGTTCTCGCGCACGGCCTCGACCCGGATGGAGTAGCCGTTGGCGCTGATGCTGTCGCCGCGCCGCGGCAGCCGCCCGAGCGTGGCGAACACGAAGCCGCCGACCGAGTTGTAGGCGTCGGTGTCGACCGGCAGTTCCAGGCCGTAGTCGAGCAGGTCGGTGATCGCCACCTCGCCGCGCACGTACCAGTCGCCGTTGGCGAGCCGCCGCACGGCGCCGGCGGCCGGGTCGGTCTCGTCCTCGATCTCGCCCACCACCTCCTCGATGATGTCCTCGAGTGTGATGATCCCCGCGACGCGGCCGTACTCGTCGACGACGACGGCCATCTCCGTGCGCTCGCGCTGCAGCTCGGCCAGGAGGTCGTCGAGCGGCTTGGTCTCGGGGACGATCGGGGCGTCGCGGACCAGCGGCTCGACCGGCGCGTGCTCGCCCGCCTCCATCAGCGCGCGGGCGAGGCGGTTGGCGTGGACGATCCCGCGTACGCGATCGGCATTCTCGTCCTCGATCGCCAGCAGGCGCGTGTGCCCGGTCGAGATGCAGCGCTCGAGCGCGGCCTTGACGTCGGAGGAGACGTCGACCGTCACGACCGCCGGGATCGGGGTCATCACCTGGCGCGCCGCCTGCTCGTGGAGGTGGAAGACGCCGGTCAGCATCCCGGCCTCGCCGGGGTCGAGATGGCCGACCTCGAGCGACTCGGAGATGATCAGCTTGAGCTCGTCGGGCGATCCGGCGTCGGACTCGCCGATGTCCTCTCCGCGGATGCCGAACAGCCGCAGGATGCCGTTGGAGATGGCGTTGAGCAGCTTCACGCCCGGGCGCAGCACGGTGCGGAACACCCGCAGCGGATGCGAGATGCGCCGGATCATGCTGTCGGCCCGCTGGATGGCGAGCACCTTCGGGACCTGTTCGCCCACGGTGATGTGCAGGCCCGTGACGAGCAGGTAGGCGATGACCACGCTGACCGCGACCGCGACCCCGTGGGAAAAGCTGCCGAACAACGGCTCGAACAGCGTGGCCACAGCGGGCTCGCCGAGGAAGCCGATGCCGATCGAAGCGAGCGTGATCCCGAGCTGACAGGCCGAGAGGTACTCGGTGATGTCGTCGAGCTCGTCGAGCGCGGCACGGGAACCGGAGAGCCCTTCCTCGACCATCTGCTCGACCCGGCCGCGCCGCGCACGCACAAGCGCGAACTCGGCGGCCACGAAGAAGCCGTTGATCAGCACCAGGACGAGCACCGCGAGAAGGAGCAGTGCGGTCAAGCGCTCGTCACTCCAGGCGGCGCCGGGGCGGGTCCACCGCCGCTACTTCGAGGAAGGTCGTCGTCGTTCATCGAGGCGACGCGGCGAACGGTACCACCGGTGCCCGGCGGCGAACAGGACGGCGCCTCAGCCGGCCGCCTCGACCGGCCGCGCTCGCGCGCTGATCAGCGCCGCGTCGTGCGACGCACGCGGCGTCGCGCCCGCCTCTTCCTCACCGGCTTCTTCTTCCGGCGCTTCCTCGGCGCCGCGGCGGGAAGCGTCGGCACGACCCGTTCACCCACGATCTCGTTCGGGATGCCGGGGCGGAAGCCGGCCGGGCGGGCCGGCAGCCCGAGGCCGGCGCCGCGGATCACGAGCGCGTCGGCGGCCCGCTCGCTGACGGCGGCGATCGTCAGCGACGGGTTGACGCCGAGCGACGTCGGGATGATCGACGAGTCGATGCAGAACAGCCCCTCGTAGCCGTACACGGCGCCGGTGTCGTCGGTCACGCCGAGGTCGGGCGACTGCGCCATGCGGCAGCCCCCCAGGGGATGCGAGGCGTAGGCGCCCTCGGTCTCCGTCAGCGCCATGAAACGCCCCAGGCCGCGGCGCTCGGCGATCTTCTTCATCGCGGCGTTGGCCGCCTCGCGCACCGCGACGGACTGCTCGGAGAGCGCGTAGTTGAACGTCCCGATGGCGACCGGGCCGGCATTCGGCCGGACGGCCCCGCCGCCGGTCGGCGGCACGCCGTAGAACTGCCCGTCGTGGGTGTCCTCGACCATCGCGAGCAGCTCGATGCGGTTGGCCCAATGGGCGACCGCCTGCTTCTTCTGGACGCCCCACCAGGACGGGTCGCCGGGCGGGTCGCGGCCGTCGTCGTAGAGGAAGTTCGTCAGCGACGAGAGGAAGATCTCCTGCAGGTTGAAGCGGGTGCCGTCGTAGGAGTGGTCGCGCCGGCCGACCCAGAAGTCGTAGGTCATGGTCGTGATCGGCTTGCCCTTGTGGAAGTCCGCGTAGCCGGGCAGGCGCAGGAGCTGGCGGACCTTCGCCGGGTCGTACTCGATCGCCGCGACGTGGTCGCCGTTGACGCCGAGGTGCTTGCCGACCTCCTTCGACAGGCCGGGGAGGTCGTTCTGCGAGCGCATGAGGATGGGCGCGTTGCCCATCGCGCCCGTGGAGAGCACGAGCGCCTTGCACTCGATCTCCTGCTTGGCGCCGGAGGGCTGGCGCGTCGGGTTCGCACCGCCATTGTCCATCGGCGAGACCGTCACGATGAAGCGATACGGGCGCGCCGAGGACTGGCGCACCGACTCCACCTGGAAGTTCGGCCGTACCCGCACGCCGAGGCGCTCGGCGCTGGGCAGGTAGTTGGTGATCAGCGAGTTCTTGGCGCCGAAGACGCACCCGGTGTGGCACCACTTCGCGTTGACGCAGCGCTTCGGCGAGATGGCCACCGGCACGCGGTCGCAGCTGTGGCCGGCGGCCGCCAGCGTCGCCGCCCACAGCCCGCCGGACTTCGACACGTCCTTCCAGCCCGGTTGGTTGACCCGCAGCCCCGCCTCGGCGCGCGCGTAGTACGGATCGAGCGCGCGCCGCGACAGCTTGGCCGGCCACATGCGGCGCTCCGGGCCGTCGCCGGGGCGGCGGTCGCGCCGCTCGAAGGTCTCGGTCGGCGCGCGGAGCGAGGCGGCAAGGTACAGGTTCGACCCGCCGCCGAGCGCGTTCGCGACCACGATCTGCGCCCCCTGGCCCTGGATCAGGTTGTAGACGTCGGAGAGGTGCTCGACGTCCATCGATTGCCGGAACTCGGTGTGCTTGTAGCGCTGGCCCCGTTCGAGCACGACGATGTTGCGCGGATCGGCCCCTGCTGCGTGGTAGAGCTCGGCGAGCCGGAACGCGGTGATCGAGCCGCCGAAGCCGGACCCGCAGATGAGGACGTCGACGCGCTCGGCCATTACGGGAGGTACCCCTTCCTCGTGCGCTCGCGGGAGAGCCGCTTGCCATAGCTGAAGTCGCGGTAGCCGTTCGGCGCGATGCCCGGGAGCCCCATCACGTGGTAGCCCGACGCCTTCGCCGCCGTGGCGTTGCGGATCAGGGCGGCCGCGCAGAACGCCGTGAACGGGACCGCGGCGGCGGCCTCCCACACGACGCGCGACGGGTTGTCGAAGTCCAGCCCGCCCGTCAACACGGCCACGCGCTTGTCGAACGGCAGGTCGAGGAAGTCGGCGCCGAGCGGCAGCGAGCGCGCGGACAGGTCGGCCAGCAGCGCCGGCTCGAGCGCGTCGAAGCCGATCAGCGGGTGGTGAAAGAGCGCGAGTGCGTCCGCCTCGACCGCGCCGGGCAGCGAGTCGACCCCGGCGATCGCGAGCGGGTGCACCTGGTTGCCGAGGTCCGTCTCGAGCACCTTGCGCCCCGGAAGGATGGTGTCGGCGAAGGCCTGCATCGTCCCGTCGAGCAGGTTGACGTCGGCGAGAGCGGCCGGCGGGTCGAGCAGGCGCTGCGCGTACGGCACGGCGGAGGCCACCAGAGCGCTGAGGCCGAGCACGCTCGTACGGCGCAGGAAGCCGCGCCGCGTGATGTCCTCGATGAGCGCCGCGTGTCCGGCGCGCGTCCCTGCCGCCCCTGCCATTGCAAATGAACGCTAGCGGTCAGTGAAACGGTGTTCAAGCGCCAACCGCGGCCAGGCTCGTGCGGTCTGGCCACGGGGGGCCGGGATGAGTCAGGCGAGGCCGTCGACGGCGCCCGCGAGCTGAAAATCGGCCGTGGTCAGGCCTCCCGCCGAGTGGTTCGTGACCGACAGGCGGACCCGGTTCCAGCCGTGCAGCAGGATGTCGGGGTGGTGGTTCGCGCCCTCGGCCACCTCGGCGACGGCGTTGACGAACTCCATCGCCCGGGCGAAGTTCTCGAACTTCCACTCCCGCACGATCTCGTCGCCCTCGCGTGCCCATTCGCTGGCCGAAAGGTGTTCGGCGATCTGCTCGTCACTCAGTAGTTCCATATCGTTTCTCCCGTGCGGATCGTGTCCCTCGTACCCTCGGCGACCGAGCTGCTCTTCGCGCTCGGGCTCGGCGACGAGGTTATCGCCGTCACGCACGAGTGCGACTACCCGCTCGACGCGCTCCAGCTCCCGCGCGTCACGAGCGACGTGCTCGAGCCGGGGCTCAGCGCACGGCAGATCGATGCCGCGGTGCGCGAGCGCACGGAGCGCGGCGAGGCGATCTACGCGCTCGACGAGGAGCACCTGACCGAGCTCGAGCCGGACCTGATCGTGACGCAGGCGGTGTGCGAGGTCTGCGCGGTGTCGTATGACGACGTGGTCGCCGTCGCCGAGCGCATGGACGAGCCGCCACAGGTGATCTCACTCGACCCCAACACGTTCGGCGAGGTCCTGGGGACCGTGCGCACGCTCGCGGAGGCGACGGACCGCCGCGATGCGGGCGTCGCGCTCGTGCACGAAACCTCGCGGCGGATCGACCGGGTGCGCCTCGCGGTGCGCGACGCGCCACGGCCGCGCGTCGCCGCGCTCGAGTGGCTGGACCCCGTGTTCGTCGCCGGCCACTGGACGCCGCAGCTGATCGAGTACGCCGGCGGCGAGGACGCCCTGGGCCTCGCCGGCGAGCGCTCGCGCACGGCGGAGTGGCAGGAGGTCGCCGCGAGCGAGCCGGAGGTGGTGGTGGTGATGCCGTGCGGCTACGACGCCGCGCGTGCACTGGAGGAGGCCGAGGGCTATCGCGCCGACCTCGAGGCGCTCGGCGCGCGGGAAATCGTCGCGGTGGACGCGGCCGCGTACTTCTCGCGCCCCGGCCCGCGACTCGTGGACGGCCTCGAGATGCTCGGCCACCTGCTGCATCCCGACCTGGTGCCCGAGCCGGCGGCGGCCGAGCGTCCGCTGCCGGTCTGAGCGCCGCATGGTCGGCCCCGGTCCGGCGCGGACCGTCCTCTACGTCCACTCCTCCGCCGGCCGCTACGGCGCGGACCGTCAGCTCTCCCTCCTCGTCTCGAACCTCGACCCCGAGCGCTACCGCGCGCTCGTCGTCCTGCCCGAGCACGGGCCGCTGGCGGACGAGCTGCGCGACGCGGGCGCCGAGGTGCACCTGCGGCCCGGGCTCGCCGTGCTGCGACGGGCCCTGTTCAACCCGACCGGCGTCGCGCGCGTGACAGCCCGCGCCGCGGCCGACGCGCGGGGGCTCGCCCGGCTCGCCCGCGCGAAGGGCGCACGCCTCGTACACAGCAACACCTCGGTCACGCTCGGCGGCGCGGCGGCCGCGCGCGCCGCGCGCCTCCCACACGTCTGGCACGTGCGCGAGATCTACGCGGACTTCCCGCGCTGGTGGCCGGCGTACCGTCGGCTGCTGCTGCGCGCCGACGCCGTGCCCTGCCTGTCCGAGGCCACCCGCGCCCAGTTCGGCGATGCGCCCAACGCGCTCGTGATCCACGAGGGGCTCCCGGCCGAGGCGGCCGCGCGCCGGCCGCTCGCCCGCCGGGAGGCGCGGGAGGCGCTCGGCCTGCCCGAGGAGGCCTTCACCTGCCTCGTCCTCGGCCGCCTGAACGCGTGGAAGGGCCAGGAGGTACTGGCCCGGGCGCTCGCTGAGCCCGCGCTGCGCGAGCACCGCGCGATCGGCCTGGTGGCCGGCGACGCATGGCCCGGCGAGGAGCGCTACGAGCGCGCGCTGGAGGCGCTGCGCTCCGACCTCGGGCTGGGCGACCGCCTCCGCTTGCTCGGGTTCCGCGACGACCTCGACGTGCTGTACGGCGCGGCCGACGTCGTGTGCGTCCCGTCGACCCGCCCGGAGCCGCTCGGCCTCGTGGCGCTCGAGGCGGCCGCGGCGGCCAAGTGCGTCGTGGCCTCGAACGCGGGCGGCCTGCCGGAGATCGTGCGCGACGGCGAGACCGGCCGCCTCGTGGCGCCGGGCTCGGCATCCGCGCTCGCGGCGGCGCTCGGCGCGCTCGCGGACGAGCCCGGCCTGCGCGCCCGCCTCGGGGCGGCGGCCGCCGAGGACGTGCGCGCGCGGTTCTCGACCGCGCACCTGCTCGAGCGCACGCAGGCGCTCTACGACGACGTGCTCAACCGCTGAGGCTCGACCCGCCCGCGACCGCGAGCGAGCCCGCGACCGCCGCCGCCGCGAGCATGGCGCAGAACAGGTAGCCGACCCCGGCAAGCCCGGGACGCTCCCCCACCTCGATGAGCGCGAGGGCGGCGATCGCGCCGCCGATCAGCCCGCCGATGTGGCCGCCGATCGAGATGCCGCCCCAGGTGAAGCTGAAGAGGAGGTTGATGACGATCAGCCCGACGATGGGCGATCTCCACGGATCCATTCCACGCGCCCGCATCACGATCACCGCGCCTCCCATCAGTCCGAAGACCGCGCCCGAGGCGCCGACCGTCGGCGAGTTCGGCGTGAGGAGGAGCGCGCCGAACGAGCCGCACAGCAGCGACGTCATGTAGAGCGACAGGAACCGGATCCGGCCGATCGCCGGCTCCAGGAGCGTGCCCAGGTAATAGAGGATGTACATGTTGAAGCCGATGTGGAGGATCCCGAACGGCAGGTGGTAGTCGTGCAGGAACCCGCCGGTGACGATCCGCCAGTACTCGCTCTGGTGGTCGATCAGCGGGCCGAAGAGGGCGCCGTGCTCGTAGATCCAGCCTCCGCCCGGCTGCCCGGCGGCCGCCGCCACCTCGGCGATCCAGGCGACCACGTTGATCGCGATCAGGGCGTAGGTGACGACCGGCTCTGAGCGGATGTTGCGCATCGTTCGCACCGGCGTCCGCTCGCGGGCGCACTCCGGGCAGCGCATGCCGACCGGCGTCGGCGTCATGCAGTCGGGGCAGATCGGGCGCCCGCAGTTCGAGCACGACACGCCCGTCTCCCGATTGGGGTGCCGATAGCAGGTCGCCATGAGAGTCGGTGACGCTAGCAGGGGCGCCTCAGCGCCCGATCAAGCTCAGGCGGGGCGTGCGACGATCATCGGCGGGCTCGTCGGCGTCAGCGAGCCGCCCTTGGGCTCGGCGGTCACGAGCACCTGGTCGCCCGTGCCCACCGAGTGGGCGATGGGAATGTCCCCGGAGCGCACGACGAACGTCGTCCCGGCGGGCACCGGCGCGGCGCCCCCGTGCTTGACCCACACCTCGTAGACCTTGTCCGCGGGCGGCTCGGGCATGTCGCGCACCACCAGCGTCGCGCGGTTGTCACTGACCCGCACGGCCGCGCTGGTCGTCGGCATGACGCCGGCGGCGGAGGTCACGTGGGCCTGGACGGTGCGCGCGGTCCCGCCGCCGTCCGCCCCGCCGCCGATCACGAAGCCGAGGACCGCGGCCACCGCGAGGCCGCCCGCGGCGGCGGCCACGAACGCCGGGCGGGCGAGGAACGAGCCCAGGCCGCGGCGGCGGCGGCGCGCCTGGGACGGCCGGTCGGCCTCCTCGCCCGCGGCCTGCAGCAGGTCGGCCTCGGCTCGCACGACGGCCATGACGCGGTCCTGGAGCTCGGGCGGCGCGTCCACCGGGGGCGCGGCCGTGGGCAGCGCGTCGACGGTGACGCGCAGCGCGGCCAGGTCGTCCCGGCAGCGGTCGCACTCGCGCAGATGGGACTCGACGCGCCCCGCCTCGTCGTCCGGAAGCGCCCCGAGTGCGTAGGCGCCGAGCGCCTCGGCGGTCTCCTCGTGCGCGCGTGTGAAGGCGTCGCCGCTCATCACCCGGTCGCCTCCTGGAGTCCGCCCAGGCTGCCGCGCAGCTTCTCCAGGCCGAGGCGCATGCGGCCCTTGATCGTCCCGATCGGCGCGTCGAGCAGCTCGGCGATCTCCGAGTGCGTGAAGCCGCCGAAGTACGCCAGCTCGATCACCTTGCACTGCTCGGCGGGAAGCTGGTCCAGCGCGGCGCGCACCGAGGTCGCCTCCTCGCGGCGGGCCGCCTCGACGTCGGTCCGCTCGCGCGCCTCGAAGCGCTCCTCGAGGCCCTCGTCGCTCGCGCGGCGGCGGTCGTGGACCAGCGAGCGCCGCAGCGCGTCGATCGCGCGGTTGTGGACGATGCCCAGCACCCAGGTGCGGACGCTGCCGCGGGTGCGGTCGTAGCGCGTGCCGCTGCGCCACAGCGCCAGGAAGGCCTCCTGCGTGACGTCCTCGGCCACCGCCGCGCCGGCCGCACATGCGGTAGGCGAGCGAGAAGGCGGCGTCGGCGTGGCGCTCGTAGATGATCTCGAAGGCGCCCGCATCGCCCCGGCTGGAGAGCTGGATGAGGTCCTCGTCGGCGAGCCGGTGCAGGCCGGATTCGCCGGACGGCGCGGAGGCGCGAGCGCGTGACATGCCAAGGGACTCTACGCGCGGGCGCGCGGCCCCGGATCAGCGCGAGGCGCGGAAGCTAGTGCTTCGGGAGCAGCTTGCGCGCCTCGCCGTAGACGTCCCTGAACGCCTGCTCGGCGGCGTCGACCACGCCGTGCGGCCGCGCGCGGCGGCGGCGCTGGCGGGCGCGCAGCAGTACCAGCGCCGCGCCCGCCGTGGTCCCGACCACGACGGCGGCCGCGGGCCGCGCCCAGTTGCGCGGGTCGCGCATCGCCGAGAGCTCCCAGGCCTCCAGCTCGTCGGCGGCCAGCTCGGTGAGGTTGACCAGGGTCGCCTCGAGGCGCTCGGGCAGGTCGGCCGGCGGGTCGACCGGGGTCAGCGCCCGGCGCAGCAGCAGCTCGAAGTCGGCGGCGTCGCTCACTGGCCCTCCTCCTCAGACGTCTTCACGATCTCCTCCAGCTGACGGATGGCGCGGTGCATGAGCACCTTGGTGGCGCCGTCGGTGCGCCCCATCGCGCGCGCGATCTCGCGGTTGTCCATCCCGAGCGCGAAGCGCATGATCAGCGCCTCGCGGCGGTCGTCCGGCAGCTTCTGCACGCCCTGCGAGGACGGCCGTGAGCTCCTCGCGGCCCTCGACCAGCGTCTCGGTGTCGTGGGGGGCGCTGATGACGCCCGCGTCCTCGATCGACGTCTGCGGCTTGCGCGAGCGGTCGCGGTAGAAGTTCGCCGCGAGGTTGTGGGCGATCCGGATGAGCCACGGGCGCAGCGGGCGGCCGTGCGACTCGCGCTGCGCGCGCTCGAAGTGCCGGTAGGCCTGCAGGAACGTCTGCTCGGTCAGGTCCTCGGCGTCGTGGTGATTGCCCACCCGGTAGTACGCGTACGAGTACACGTCGCGCAGATGCGGGCGGTAGAGCTCGGAGAACTCCGCATCCAGCTGCGCCTTCGTCTTCGTCCTTGGTCGGCCACGCATGGAGAGGCTACCTCTACGGGGTCAGGCGGCCCGGGCCTTTCGCGGCTGGACGCCCGGCGCCGTGACACCGGCCGACCAGGTCTCCGGCTCGATCCGGCCGGCGATCAGCTCGGCCAGGCCCTCGACCGCGGGAGCGTGGAGGCCCTCGTTCCGCAGCACGCCGGCGAGCAACGGGACGGCGTCGACCGCCTCCGCGCTCTGACCGAGGATCGGCCGGACGTCGGCGGCCGGAACGCCCGCGGCGAGCAGCTCGCCGGCGCGGCGGTTGCGGCCGTTCGTCGGCCATCACCGTGGCCACGAGGTCGCCCGGCGCCGGCGAGCCCGGCGAAGGTCTCCGGCCGCGCGCCGCGGCGGCGCGCCAGCCCCTCGACCTCCGCGAACACCTTGCCGGCGGCGGCGCCCGCGGCGTTCGGCCCGGCGCCCGCGGCGGCGGCGGCGGCCAGCGCCGCGGCGTTCTTGGCGCAGCCGGCGAGCTCGACGCCGGTGACGTCCGCGGTGCACTGCACGTCGAAGTCCGCGCCGCCGAGCACGTCGGCGAGCTGGCGAGCGTAGGCGTCGTCGATCGAGGCGACCACGAGCGACGCGCCGTGCGCGAGCGCGGCGCGCGGCGTGCGCCGGGCCGCCGAGGCAGCCGACGGCCTTGGCGGCGACGCGCTCGGCGACGTAGGCCGTGGGCAGCGTGCCGAGCGGCGGCACGAGCCCTTTGGCGGCGACGAGCACGTCGGCGCGCGCGAGGACCACGGCCGCCGTGCTCGGCCAGCGCCGCGGGGAGCTCGCGCGCGGGCACGGCGAAGCACACGAGGTCGGCGCCGGCGAGCTCGAGCTCGGCGGCGGACCGGACGGAGACCGTCTCCGGCAGCCGCACGCCCGGCAGGTAGCGCTCGTTCTCGCCGCCTGCGCGGCGACCTCCTCGGCCTGCTCGCGCGTCCGGCAGCCGAGCTGGACCTCGACGCCGGCGCGCGCGAGCACGACCGCGAGCGCGGTGCCCCAGGAGCCCGCGCCGACGACGGCGGCCCGGCGCAGCGGCGGGAGCCCGCCGAGCCACTCCCACTGGAGCATCACGCACGGCCAGATGCGGTCGGTCACGGCCGTGGCCAGTGTCCGCGAGGGCTCGGACACCCGCGGGAAGGTCAGCGGGACGCCCGCAGCGGATGCGGACCTTGTGCGGCCGGATGCGCCAGCCCACGGCGAACGGCCTCGGTGCCGATCACGGCGACCGGGACGATCGGAGCGCCGGTCTCGAGCGCCAGCCGCCCGACGCCGCGCCTGGGCCGGCCCAGCGCGCCGGGCCGCACGCGCGTGCCCTCGGGGAAGATCACGACGCAGTCGCCGCGCGCGAGGATCGCCCGCGCGGTCCGCATCATCTCCTCGTCGGAGGCCCCGCGATCGACCGGGAAGGCGCCGAACGCGCTCAGGATCCACGCCTGCCAGCGGCGCGCGAACAGCTCCTTCTTGGCGACGTAGTAGACCGGCCGGCGCACCAGCGTCCCGATCACGAACGGATCGAGGAACGACCGGTGGTTGGCGGCGAAGATCACCGGACCGTCGGCGGGCACGTGCTCGCGGCCGATCCGACTGAGACGGAAGTAGAGATGGAAGAACGGCTGCAGGATCGCCCGCGCCAGCCAGTACACGTAGGGGTTCACGCCGCGCTCGCGCGCGCGCCCGTGGAGCCTCGTGGCGACCGCCGAATCCATGTGCGTGACCCAACCCCGGGGCGCCGGCCTCGTTACAGTTGCGACGTCATGGCGATCGACTGGACAGCCACCTCCCGCGGCGCGGCCGCCGGCGTGGTCGCAGCCGGTGCGTGGGCGGCCCAGATGCCGCTGGACAAGCGGCTCTTCGACAGCGACTACGACGACGTCGAGCTGCTCGGCAAGGCGATCGTCGGCGACCGGCCGCTGTGGTACCCGGCGGGCCTGGCAGCCCACCTCGCCGCCGGCGCCTTCTTCGGCGCCGGGTTCGCCCTCGCGGGCCAGCGTGTGACGCTGCCGGTGCCTCCATGGGCGCGTGGCCCGCTGGCCGCGCTGGCGGAGAACTTCGCCCTCTGGCCGCTCGGGCTGCTGTCGGATCGCTACCACCCCCGGCGCGATGACCTGCCGGCCCTGTTCGGCAACCGCCGCGCGCTCGCCCAGGCGACCTGGCGCCACCTGCTCTTCGGCGTCGTGTTCGGCGAGCTCGAGCGCCGGCTGAACCCGCCCGAGGAGGACCTGCCGCCGGCCTACGAGGCCTACGCCTCCCCCAACGGCCACGGCTCGATCGAGCACGCCGCTGCCGCCGGCGCCACCGGCGAGGCCTAGGCGCGCGCGTACACTCGGCGCCCCGGCGCCGGAGTAGCTCAGCTGGTAGAGCAGCCGCCTTGTAAGCGGCAGGTCGTCGGTTCGAGTCCGACCTCCGGCTCTTTGGCGCCCAGGCTCTTCCAGTGGCGCTGCGTGATGCGATCGAGAGCCGGCGTGATTTGATCTGTGTCAGTCCGGGCGCAGTTCGGATCGTCCGGAGCGACGAGGAGGACGTGATGAGCGACGCAGCGGATGTTCTCAAGACGGAAGCGGCCGGCGTCTTCCTGACCAAGGGCGCCCCCGACCACGCGATCCCGGAGAACGCGATGATGCCGATCGGCGCGATGCGGCTCGTCGACCAGGAACTCGCGGTGGAGGGCCAGCCGGAGCGCAACCTGGCCACCTTCGTCACCACGTGGATGGAGCCTGAGGCACGGCGACTGATCGACGAGAACCTCCATCGCAACTTCATCGACCACGCGGAGTACCCCCAGACCTTCGAGATCCAGCAGCGTTGCATCCGGATGCTGGCCGAGCTCTTCCACGCGCCCGGCGAAACCACGGGCACCAGCACCCAGGGTTCCTCGGAGGCGATCATGCTCGGAGCCCTGTCGCTGAAGTGGAAGTGGCGCCAGCGCCGCGAGGCCGACGGCAAGCCCACCGACACTCCCAACCTCGTGTTCGGCGGCGACGTCCACGTCGTCTGGGAGAAGTTCTGTCGCTACTTCGACGTCGAGCCGCGGATCGTTCCGCTGCAGCCGGGGAAGTACACGATCGGCCCGGAGGACATCGAGCCGCACGTCGACGAGAACACGATCGGGGTCGCAGCGGTGGTGGGCACCACCTTCACGGGCCACGCCGATGACGTCGTCGGGATCAACGACTTCCTGATTGAGCTGAAGGACCAAAAGGGCCTGGACGTCCCGCTCCACATCGACGGCGCCAGCGGTGCCTTCGTGTGGCCGTTCCTGTATCCGGACTCCAAGTGGGACTTCCGCCTCGAACAGGTGCGCTCGATCAACGCCTCCGGTCACAAGTTCGGACTGGTCTACCCCGGGATCGGTTGGCTGATCTTCCGGGAGAAGTCCGACCTCGCCGAGGACCTGGTGTTCTACGAGAACTACCTGGGCAAGACCGACGCGACATTCACGCTCAACTTCTCGACCGGCTCCTCGATGGTCGTCGCGCAGTACTACAACTTCGTTCGCTTCGGCAAGGCGGGCTATCGCCTGATCATGGAGATCATGCAGGACAACGCGAAGTCGCTGGCCAAGGACATCGAGGGCATTGGCAAGTTCCAGATCATCGGGGCCGGCGAGGACACGCTGCCGCTGGTCGCCTTCAACCTCGCCGAGGAGCATCCCTACGACGAGTTCGACATCGCGTTCCAGCTCGCCGCCGAGCGCGGATGGATGGTGCCCGCCTACACGATGCCGCCCAACGCCCAGGACGTGAAGATGATGCGCGCGCTGGTCAAGCTCACCCTCAGCCGCTCCCTGGTCGACACCCTCCATACCGATATCGCAGACGCGATCCAGACGCTCGAAACGAAGGGGCCGGTGAGCGAGTCGGAACGCAAACGGGTCAAGACCAGCGTCACCCACTGACCCGGTCTGGCCGGGACCAGCCAGAGCCCGCTGCGCGGCGCATCATGCCTGCTCGCGCGGCACGGCATCCAACACTCCGGTTCCGTAACCCGTACCAACTACGCAGGCAAAGAACGGCTCCGCACCGATGGTTACGGCGGCCGGGCCCTTCAGGGTTGACGGCAGGTCGTGGACCCTGCATGGCTAACAGCTGGCCCCAAGCGAGGACGTCGCGCTAGACCCCCACGGGGGACCTCATGAGCAGCGTGCGCGCCCGCGCTCGTCGTGCGACCCCGGCCTCGACCGAGACCACGCGGTCGCTCAGGGACGTTTCCGCTGATCGCAGCCATCCGGGCCCTCCCGTCCCTAGCCCCCCGCCGGTGCGGTCCGGCCTGGTACCCCGCGAACGACTGCTGCAACGCCTTGTCGGCGACCGGAACGCCCGTGTCGCCCTGCTTGCCGCTCCCGCCGGCTATGGGAAGACGACCGTTCTGGCGCAATGGGCGGCGCGCGACGAGCGCCCCTTTGCCTGGCTCACGATCGAAAAGGCCGACAACGATCCCCTACGCCTCGTCGGCGCGATTGCAGCCCTTCTCGACGGCATCGCGCCGGACGCGCCCGCGGTGTTCGGTTCGCCGTCGGCACCGCCCCCGGTGCTGCCAACCGCCCTGGAGCTGCTCGGGCAGCACCTGCGCGATCGGGAGACCGAGTTCGTGCTGGTCCTTGACGACGTCCACACGCTCGACAGCAGCGAGGCGGTGGCCGTGATCAGCGCGGTGGCCGAGCACCTGCCGCCCGGGTCGCAGCTGGCTCTCGGCGCCCGAAGCGAGCCGGCGCTCCCCCTCGGGCACTTGCGCACCCACCGCATGCTCACCGAGCTCCGGTCGCGCGATCTCGCGATGACGGCGGCCGAAGCGCAGCGGCTGCTCGCGGCGATGGGGCTGGAGCTCGAGCCTGGCCACGTGGCGACCCTCCTGGATCGTACGGAGGGGTGGCCAGCCGGCCTGTACCTGGCGGGACTGTCGCTCCAGGAGCAACCGGACGTGGGGGCGGCGGTTGCACGATTTGCCGGCGACGACCGCCTGATCGCCGACTACCTGCGCGACGAGCTGCTCTCGCGGCTCGCGCCGCAACATCTCCGATTCCTGATGCGAACGTCCGTGCTCGACCGGCTCTGCGGGCCGCTCTGCGACGCCGTGCTCGAGCGGCGGCGCTCGGGTGCCGCGCTGCGCGACATGTCGCGCTCGAACCTGCTGCTGATCCCGCTGGACCGCCACGACGAGTGGTACCGCTACCACACGCTCGTCCTGGAAACCTTGCGCGGCGAGCTTCACCATCGCGAGCCCGAACTCGAGGCCGATCTCCACCGGCGCGCCAGCGCCTGGTACGCCGAGCAGGACGAGCCCGATCGCGCGATCGAGCATGCCCTCGCGGCGGGCGACGCCGCGCGTGCAGGCGAGCTCATGTGGGCGTACGTCCCGCGGTACCTTCCCAGCGGTCGGGTGTTGACGATGCGGCGCTGGCTCGCCCGCGTGCCCGACGAGAAGATCGCGGCGCACGCTCCGCTCGGGCTCACCGCCGCCGTCATCGCGCTGCACCTCGGCGAGGGCGACGCCGTCGAGCACTGGACGTCGGCCGCCGAGCGCGTGCTGGAGCGCCGGCCCCCGCGCAACCAACCCGCGCCCCTGCGGGCGGGCGTCGCCATGATGCGCGCTTCGCTCGCGCGCGAGGGCGTCGGACGCATGCGCGAGGACGCCGCGCTGGCCGCGGACCTGTTGGACGACGACAGCCCCTGGCAGTCCCTGAGCTGCATGTTCGAGGGCGTGGCGCGGCACCTCTCCGGCGACCGCAATGGCGGCCGCGAGCGCCTCGAGGAGGGAGCTCGACGCGCCGCCGCTGCGAACGCGGCGGACGTCCAGGCTCTGTGCCTGGCCCAACTCGCCATCCTGCGGGAGGGCGAGGCTGACGGCTCGGAGGCATCGCGCGCAATGGCCCAGATCGAGCGGGCCGGGCTGATCCAGTCCCCGAGCATGGCGCTCGTGCTCGCCGCAGTCGCGGACTCCAACGCCCGCCGCGGCAGGGTCGAGGAAGCCGCGCGCGTCATGCGATCGTCGCAACTCCTGCTGGCGATACTCGGCGATGAGTACGGCGCCTGGTATCAGGTAGAGGTGCGGGTGCTGCTTGCCCGCGCGGCCCTCAGGCTTAGCGACGTTTCTCGCGCACGGACGCTCCTGACCGAGGCCCGCCGGTTCATGACCAGAGCACCCGATGCCATCGTTCTCGACGAGCTGCTCGACGAAACCCAGGCCCGCGCCGACGCCGTCCAGGAGTCGTCGACGAACGGCTCGCCACTGCTCACCACCGCAGAGCTGCGGGTCCTCCAGCTTCTTCCCACCCACCTGTCATTCCGAGAGATCGCGGATCACATCCACGTCTCCACCAACACGGTCAAGACGCAGGCCCACGCGGCGTATCGCAAGCTCGACGCCAGGTCCCGGACGGAGGCGGTCGACCAAGGCCGCGCGCTGGGGTTGATCGACGAGTTCGAGGCCGCCGCACCCTGAACCGACATCACCCGGATCGGACGATGCGCCGGTCGGACTGCCGGCCTAGGCTGGAAGAACCCTCGGCAGACGCACACCATGGAAAGAGCAGAAGACCTCCTCCGGCGTCTAGCGCTCAACGATGAGCGCACGGTGCATTCCGTCCTCGCCGGCCGCCCAGACGCCGGGCGCGCGTCCGCGTTGGACGACAAGACCCGCGCGCTCCTGTGCCTGGGCGCGCTCCTGGCACTGAGCGCCGGAACGACCTCGTTGAAGTGGATGGCCGAGCTCGCCTACGAGGCCGGCGCCACGGACGAGGAGCTCGTCGACGTCCTCGTCGCCGTCGGGCCGGAGGTGGGCCTGGCGGGGATCGTCCGCGCGGCCCCGAGGCTCGCGCTGGCCATCGGATACGACGTCGGAGACGTCACACCCTGAGAAGGCGAACCCGGGGCGAAGAGCGTGATGTGGGTCTTGGCGACCTTGGCGCTCGTCGTGCTGGCCGTCGCGGCGGTATCGCGCCGGCTGTACGGCACGCCGTTCACGCCGGCGATGGCGTTCACGGCCATCGGCGTGATCCTGGGGCCCGAGTTCGTCGGCGAGGTCGACCTCTCTCCGACGGGTTCCACGGTCCGCACGCTGGCGGAGGCAACGCTCGCGCTCGTACTGTTCTCCGACGCTGCGCGCATCAAGCTCGGGGCGCTCCGACGCGAGTACGTCGCGCCGCTGCGGCTGCTCGGCATCGGGTTGCCGCTCACCGTCGCGCTCGGCGCCGCCCTTGCCGCGCTGGTGTTCGGCCACTTGCTGATCGCGGAGGCCGTCGTGCTGGCGATCCTGTTGGCGCCCACCGACGCCGCGCTCGGGCAGGCGGTCGTAACCGATCCGCGCCTGCCGTCGAGGATTCGGCAGGGGTTGAACGTCGAGAGCGGCCTCAACGACGGTATCTGTGTCCCGCTGCTGTTGATCGCGCTCTCCGTCGCCGACGCCGAATCGCACGTGACGAGCGGCCAGCACGCCTTCACCATCGTGGTCGAGCAGATCGGCTACGGAATCCTCGGCGGCGTCGGTGCCGGCGTGCTGGCCGCGGCCATCCTCGTCCTCGCCGGCCGCCGCGAACTCATCGCGCGTGCCTGGATGCCCGTCATCCCGGTGGCGGCGGCCGCGCTGTCCTACGGCCTCGCCACGGCGCTCGGGGGCTCCGGATTCATCGCCGCATTCATCGCCGGCGTCCTGTTCGGGGCGCTGGTACATGACGAGACGGCGCAAACAGCCGCTCTGAGTGAGGAACTCGGCCAGCTCCTCAACGGGCTCACGTTCGTCGTCTTCGGGGCGGTGCTTCTCGGTCCGGCGCTCGCCCACGTGAGCTGGCGGATCGCCGCCTACGCCCTCCTGAGCCTCACGCTGGCGAGAATGCTGCCGGTCGCGATCGCGATGCTGGGCACCGGGGCGCGACGGGCGACCATCGGGTTCCTCGGCTGGTTCGGCCCCCGCGGACTGGCGTCGATCGTGTTCGCCGTCATCGTCGTCGAGGAAGCGCATCTCCCCCACACCCAGACGATCCTCGAGGCGACCTACATCACCATCGGCCTCTCCGTGCTCGCGCACGGCATCACCGCCGCACCGCTCGCCGGACGCTATGCACGCTGGTATGAGTCCCATCCACGCGAACGGCTGCCACCAATGGAGAGCGCACCCGCCGCCGAGCTTCCGGCGCGTCACCCGCCGGCTACCCAGCGAAGTCCCGTGAGCCAGACGTGAGTGCTGTGAAGCCCTGCGGCCGTCAGCCCACGTGCGGGTAGCGCGTCACGCGGGCTGACCGGGACCGAGCCCTCGCTACGTCGCGGCTACGCCGCCACGAGTGCGGTCCTCGACCATGTACGCGACGATCAGCGCGGCCGGGAAGAAGAACAGGCTGAAGATGAAGTAGCCGAAGAAGCTGTGCCCCTTACGGCCCGCGACCCGCGCCGGCCAGAAGGCCAGGCAGATCCAGATGAACGCCAGGATGAACCACCCAAAGGTGGAAACGGCAAGCACTGTGACCATGAGTCCACTCCAATCGAGACGTGAGTATTTCTGCTTGGCACGTTAGGCTCGCCCACGCGCACGGTCATCACCCGATCCGGGTGATCGTGTGTCACTCCTCTGGCGGTCTGCCGGCTCGGCCTCACCGGCGACCACCGAGGTTCATCCGCTTGGGGTGATGACCCGTCGGAGGTGCGCCCCTACGATCGCTCCATGAGCGCCGCGTTCTTTGGCCTCGCGTTCGTGGCGGCGCTGAACGCGAAGCTCTTCGGCGTCGACGTTCTCCTGATGGACAACCGACGGCCGCGTGCGATGTTCGGTTGCTTCCTGCTCGGAGCGCTGGGCATCAGCGTGACCCTCGGCCTCCTCGACACGCTGGTCTTTCAGGGGCATGCCGCCAAGACGCAGGGCTCGATCAGTGCGACGGTCGACCTCGTGCTCGGCGCGGCGTTGCTCACCGTGGGCGGGCTGGTCGCCACGGGGCGCCTGCGAGGGCGCAACGGGGCGCGTGCCCAGGCTGTGAAACCTGAAAAGAGGGAGAACTGGGCGCAGCGGATGCTGCGGGAGCCGCGGCTCTGGCTCGCGGTGCTCATCGGCGCCCTGTGCGGCCTGCCGAGCGCGCCCTACGTCAGCGGGCTCGGGGAGCTCACGACCGGGAAGTCCGCAACCGCAACGCAGATCGTCGGGGTCGTTCTCTTCAACGTCATCATGTTCTCGCTCGTGCTCATCCCGGTCGCGTTGCTCGAGCTCAGGCCCGAGGCGACAAAGCGAAGCCTCCGGCGCGCCAACGACTGGCTGTCGAGCCACGCACGACAGCTCCTCGCGGGGGTCGCAATGGTCGTCGGCGCCTACATGACGATCAGTGGGCTCGCCCGCTTGGTCAGCTGACCTGGCCGCCTCGATCCGGCGCGCGACCATGGCATCTCTTCCACTTTCGCCCACTTCCGCAGGTGCATGGGTCGTTCCGCCCGCGGGCGGCGTCCTGCGACGCGTATCGCTGCATGATCTCGGCGGGCGCGCGCCCCTGCTTCAGCAGGTCGCACATGATCCGCATCGGCTCGTCCACGTGGTGGAAGAACAGCTTGTAGCCGGCGCAGAGGTAGTTGAGCCCCGGCTCACCGTCGGGGGTGGAGATGAACCGGTCTTTCGGGCACCCGCCGTGGCAGGCGAAGCGCACGTCGCAGTCCAGGCAGTACTGGGGAAGCGTCTCGCGTTTGTCGAGGCCGAACTGCCGCTGTCGGGGTGAGTCGACGAGCTCGAGCATGTGCTGTTCGGTGATGTTGCCGAGCTTGTAGTCGGGCTCGACGAAGTGGTCGCAGCAATAGAGATCGCCGGTGTGCTCCAGCGCCAGCGCGAGCCCACAGGTCTCCGAGTGGATGCAGAGGCTCGGCGGCTCATCCGCCCAGTTGGCCAGGGCGACGTCGAACATCTGCACGTACACCTCGCCGACATCGCGCCGCACCCACTCCTCGAAGACGTCGATCAGGAAGCGGCCGTACTGCTCGGGCGTGACCGACCGTCCGGTGACGCGGCTTCCCTCCTGGACGTAGAGGGGCCGGTCGCGCCATGAAGTCCAGGGCGCGGTCCCGTCCTCGGCCGCCTCCGCGACCCGCTCGATGATGGGAATGAACTGGACGAAGCGAGCGCCGCACTCGTCACGAAGAAAACGGTAGACGTCGCGGCCGTGGTCGCCGTTGACGGCGTGGATCGTGGTCAGCGCGTTCCACTCCGCACCGGCGGCTCGGAGGTGATCTAGGCCGCGCATCACCTGATCGAAGGAGCCCCTTCCCCCCTTGTTCACCCGGTAGACGTCGTGCATCTCCCTCGGGCCGTCGATCGAGACGCCGACCAGGAAGTCGTGCTCCGCGAAGAATCCGGCCCATTCGGCGTCGAGCCGGGTGGCGTTCGTCTGGATCGTGTACTGGGCCCGCTGGCCCGGCCGCAGATACTGCTCTGCCAGCTCGACCGAGTGGCGGAAGAAGTCGAGCCCCATCAGCGTCGGCTCGCCCCCCTGCCACGCGACCGTCACCTCGGGGACGCGGCTGTGCGCCTCGATCAGCTGTCGCAGGTACGTCTCCAGGAGGTCCTCCGCCATGCGGAAGCGCGACCCCGGATACAGCATCTCCTTCGAGAGGAAGAAGCAGTAGGCGCAGTCGAGGTTGCAGATCGCGCCGGTCGGTTTCGCCAGCAGGTGAAACGCGGCAGGCGCGTCCTGCGCGGTCGAGTTCGATGTGGTCATGGAACTCTGCTCTCGACCGGCCGCTCCGTCAGGCGTCCCCCTCGGCCATCTTCTGCTGGGCGTCGGCCAGTGCCCCCTTCAGGGCCTCAACGTGGTTCCCCTCGGCCTCGCCGACGGTCTTCTGCACGGCCCGCGTCACGGCGGGCTCGATCTTGGCGGCCTCGGACTGTGAATAGGCGACGATCAGGCCGGCGCCGCCGAGCGGGATCGTCTCTCCCGCCTGCTCCCCGATCTTGCCGGCGACCTTGTGGTGGAGCAAACCGCCGGCGCCGGCGCCCATCGCCGCCCCGACCGCGGTGGCGGCGAGCAGCGGTGGTGCGAACAGCCCGACGGCGAAGCCGACGGCGCCCAGGCCCTCGGCCCCCTCGCGAACCATGTGGTCGGTCTTCTCGACCGCGAGATTGCCCTCGAGGTCCTTGGTGACGAGGGCGGCGCCCTGGAGGTGCGCGCCGCAGTCGCGGACCGCGTTGTAGTCCTCCTCGGCCGCCTCCTTCGACAGGTAACCGCCGATCAGGACGTCGATCGTGTCATGCCGCTTCATCGGAACCTCCTCGCAACCGCATGCCTGTCACGCCGTCAGGGCGTGCGCCGTGTGCCCGTGATGCACGGTCGTGTGCAGCTCGTGTGTCTCCTCCTCCGACGCGTGCGGCTTGACGTCGAACACGACCTTCTTGATCGTGCCCGTGAAGGGGAACGGCTTGCGGTCCTCGTAGGAGAGATCGACGACCCCGCCGTTGTCGCGGCCGATGTCCATCCCGGCATAGCCTGAGAAGCGAATCGGGACCGTGTGGTCCATCCTGCCCTCGGCGACCGGTCGATCGTCGATGAACAGCGTGACTCCGCCCCCGGTGGCCGGCTTGGCCGAGTCGGCGGCGAACTCCATCCGGACCGTCACCTCGCCCTCGGGCAGCGACTCCTCGGCCTGCTGGCGGAAGACGAAGACCCCCATCATCGAATACGTGTGGGTGAGCTTGCCGCCTTCGACGAAGAGCGAGAAGCCGCCCAGGTGATCGGCCTCGGCCACGATCACTCCCTCGGCGCCGCCCTTGGGAATCACGAGGTCGGCGCTGATCGAGTACGAGTGGTTGTAGATCCGCGGGATCATGCCCGAGAGGACGTTCTGCACGTCACCGCGAAACTCGTACTTGGCGATCTCGGGGAGCGGGGGAAGCATGCCGAAGAAGCCCGCCAGCGGGGCCATCAGCGGCAGCACGTTGTACTTCTCGGCCTCCTGCCAGAAGAGCTCCTTGAGCTCCTGCACCTTCTCGGGATGTTCCGCGGCGAGATCGTTCGCCTGCGTGAAGTCGTCGGGCAGGTAGTAGAGCTCGGTGGGGTCGCCATCGGGGTCCCACGCGCCGGGGGTGTAGGGCTTCAGCGCGTCGGGCGTCAGGACCCAGGGGATGCGCGCCGTCCTCATCGAGAGCCACCAGCCGTCCTTGTACATCGAGCGGTTGCCGATCGTCTCGAAGTACTGCTGCGTGTGGCGCTCCGGGGCATCGGCGTCGGTCAGCGAATCGGCGAACGTCGCGCCGTGCATCGGCTGCTGCTCGATCCCGTCGATGTGCGTCGGCATCGGGATGCCTGCGATGTCGAGGATCGTCGGGCCGATGTCGATGACGTGGGTGAAGTGCGTCCTCAGGGCGCCACCTTCGGTGATCCGCTCGGGCCAGTGGACGACGAGCGGGTTGCGCGTGCCGCCGAGGTGCGAGCCCACCTGCTTGCCCCACTTGAACGGGGTGTTGCCCGCCCAGGCCCAGGCGGCCGAGTAGTGAGGCGCCATCATCTGGTTCCCCCACGCCTCGATGCCGCCGTAGCGCTCGGCGAGCTGCAGCTGCATCTCGTCGGTCAGCGGGATTCCGTTCTGCATCGTCAGCTCGTTGAACGAGCCGGTGATCGTGCCCTCCATGCTGGCGCCGTTGTCACCCCAGATCCAGAGCACCAGCGTGTTGTCGAGCTCGCCCAGCTCGTCGATCGCGTCGATCACGCGACCGGCGTTGTAGTCCGCGTTCTCGGAGTAGCCCGCGTAGACCTCCATCTGGCGGGCGTAGTACTCCTTGAGCTTGTCGGGGACGTCGTCCCAGGCGGGGAACGCATCGTCGCGCGGCGTCAACTCGGCGTCGGCGGGAATCACGCCGAGCTCCTTCTGCCTGGCGAACGTCTCCTCGCGCAGCTTGTCCCAGCCCTGGTCGAACTTGCCCTTGTACTTCGCCGCCCACGCTTCGGAAACGTGGTGTGGCGCATGGCTGCAGCCCGTCGAGAAGTAGGCGAAGAACGGCTTCTTGGCGTCCTGTCCGCGAATCGCGTGCAGCCACTCGATCGTCTTGTCGGCCATGTCGTCGGGCAGGTAGTAGGGGTTCTCCTCGTCGCCGAATGAGGCGGGGGTGCCGATGATCTTCTGGTTCTCGGTCAGGCACGGGTCCCACTGCCCCGAGCCTCCGCCGAGGAACCCGTAGAAGTAGTCGAACCCCCAGCCGACCGGCCAGCGGTCGAACGGGCCGGCGGGGCCCTGCTGGCCGTCGGGCGTGAGGTGCCACTTGCCGAACGCGGAGGTGCTGTAGCCGTTGTCCCGCAGGATCCTCGGGAACGGCACGCAGTCGTCCGGGACGAACGCCGTATAGCCGGGGAACCCGGTCGAGAACTCTCCGACCGAGCCGAAGCCGACCGCGTGGCTGTTGCGGCCCGTCAGGAGCGCCGCCCGTGTCGGCGAGCAGAGCGCGGTGACGTGGAAGCGGTTGTAGCGGATGCCGTCCTTGGCCATCCGCGTGTAGTTCGGCGTGTCGATCGGCCCCCCGAAGGTCCCGGCGTTCCCGAAGCCGGCATCGTCGATCAGGATCAGCAGGACGTTGGGCGCCCCGTCGGGAGGATCGACGTGGCCGATCAGGTCCCAGTCGGGTTGCGAGCCGTCGAGCGTCCTGTTGGCGACGCCGCCGAACGGCTGCCCGGAGATCGGAAGCTTGCTTCGATCAGGCTGGCTCATCATCTACCTCCGATTCCTTGGGGGCGGCCGGGCGACTGTGCAGGATCGAGTGGCGATCGATCCCGACGATTCTGTGCGTCATCGATGCTCCCACCCGCGTACCGGGGCCGGCATCATCCGATCCGGGTGATTCCGCGGGAGCCGCCTAGCGGCGGCGCGACACGCGCCGCGCGGTGCGTCGCGCGGTGCGCCGTGGCGGGGGACCCGCGCCCGGTCCGACGCCGCGACCGGGGCCCGGGCCCGGTCCGCGCCCGACGCCCGGGCCCGGTCCGCCGGGTCCGCCCGGTCCGCCGGGTCCGCCGGGTCCGGCCATTCTGCGCGCTGCGAACATGTCATCCCTCCAGGTTGTGGTGGTGACCGACGGTCACTGCGTGACGCCCCCCTGCGCCGCCTCGATGGCCTCGATCTCCCGGGCCTCCTCGGCGCTGGCCAGCCCGACCGCGACCAGGTCGAGCGGGCTGATGAACCCGTCGCTGATGCGGAAGCCGCCCGCCCGCGCGATCGCGTCGCGCAGTGGCACCGCCCAATGGTGCTCGAGCAGGATCAGCGCGGCGGCCGAATCGTTCGGGATCTCCCCGAGCACGTCCCAGGCCTCCTCGCTGTTCGAGATCGGATGCACGCCACCCTCGGTGGCGGCCTCGGCGCCGGCGACGGCGCCCTCCTCCATGCCCTCCTCGCCCGCGATGCCGAGACCGATCAGCGCACCGATCATCGTCCCGACCTCCTTGGCCTCCTCCTCGCTCAGGTTGCTGAGGTGCTCGACCTCGAGGTCGCCCGCTGCATCCTTGTACACGGCCAGCGAGTCGATCACGCGTACCGTGTCGCTCGCATGCAGGCGCTCGAGCTCGGCGATGATCTCGCCGTGGAAGTCCGGGTGGTTGAAGCCCAGCACGATCAGCTGGACGGGTCCGATGGCCATGGTCTCTCCTTTGGCAGCGGGGGCTTTGGAGAGTCTCGACGAGGCCGGTGCGCTGCGCATCATCCGATCCGGGTGATGTGGGTGGCGCCCGTTCACTGCACACTCGTCGGGATGCCCGAGCCGGTCACCGCGGGACCAGGCGCCGCCGATGCGGAGACCGGCGCGGAGCGGCGCCTGCGCTACCCGTTGCGGGTGAACCGGCGTTTCATACGGATCGGATGATGCGCTCGCCGCGATGCCCGGGGCAGAATCGCCACGCAGGACACCTACCTACCGGCAGCGGAAGGCGCGCATGAGCACAGCGGTCCGACCTCGTTCCGACGCCTCGGCCGAGGACGATTCCGGCGCGCCGCAGCCCGCCGACGTGCTCGTCGTCTTCGGGATCACCGGGGACCTCGCGAAGGTGATGACCTTCCACTCGCTCTATCGCCTCGAGCGGCGCGGCCTGCTGACCTGTCCGATCGTGGGGGTGGCGGCCCAGGACTGGACCGTCGACGAGCTTCGCGAGCACGCGCGCAAGTGCATCGAGGATTGCGGCGAGGCGATCGACGACGAGGTCTTCGACCGCTTCGCCGGGCGGCTGTCCTACCTCGCCGGCGACTTCGGCGACGGCAGCACCTACGCGGATGTCGCCAAGGCGATCGGCAACGCGAGCAGCCCGGTCTTCTACCTGGAGATCCCGCCTTCGCTGTTCGGCATGGTGATCGGGGGATTGACCGGTTCCGGCCTGACTGCGACGGCTCGCGTGGTCGTGGAGAAGCCCTTCGGGCACGACCTCGCGTCCGCGCGGGCGCTGGCGGAGGAGATCCACCAGTACATCGACGAGTCTCAGCTCTACCGAATCGATCACTTCCTGGGGAAGATGGGCCTCGTCGAGATCCTCTTCCTGCGGTTCGCCAACACGATGTTCGAGCCGATCTGGAACCGCAACTACGTCTCGTCGGTGCAGATCACCATGGCCGAGAGCTTCGGCGTCGAGGACCGCGGGCACTTCTACGACCCCGTCGGCGCGCTGCGTGACGTGGTCGTGAACCACATGATGCAGGTGGTGGCCGCCGCGGCGATGGAGCCGCCGGCGGCAAACGACGCCACGACGCTCAAGAACGCGATGTTCTCGGTGTTCCGGGCCATGCCCGAGGGCGATCCGGCGCACTACGTACGCGGGCAGTACGAGGGCTACCGCAAGATCGACGGCGTCGCCGACGACTCGTCCACCGAGACCTTTGCGGCGCTGCGCCTGGAGATCGACAACTGGCGCTGGTCGGGGGTGCCGTTCTTCCTCCGCACCGGGAAGGGCCTCCCCCTCACTCAGACCGAGCTGCGCCTCGTCTTCCACCATCCTCCGCGGTTGGGGTTCGGCCCCAGCGGCTCCCGGCGCCCCGAGCCCGACCAGCTCGTGGTGAAGCTGGATCCGACGACGGGGATCCGGCTGCTCATCGACGCCAAGCGCGCCGATGCAGCGGACCCCGAGCAGATCAACCTCGATATGGAATTCGCGCAGGAGGGGGGTGAGGGGCCGACGCCGTACGAGGTCCTGCTGCACGCGGCCCTGATCGGCGACAGCAAGCGTTTCACCCGGCAGGACTGCGTCGAGCAGACCTGGCGCGTCATGCAGCCGCTCCTCGATGCGCCCCCACCGATCCACCGGTATGAGCATGGATCGTGGGGTCCGGCCGAGGCGGACCATCTGGTGGCGGGACACGGCACCTGGCACAGACCGTGGGAGACGATATGAGCACGACCAAGGCGAAGAGCGCCAAGGCGAAGGCCGCCAAGGCCAACGGAAAGACGGACCGCAAGCCCGACGGGCGTCCGGCAACCGAGGTCATGCCCCAGAGCGCCGCGGCCCTGTCGCCGTTTCCCCCAATCGCCGACTATGCGTTCCTTTCGAACTGCCACACGGGTGCGCTGATCGCGCCCGACGGGGCGATCGACTGGCTCTGCGTCCCGCGCTTCGACGCGCCGAGCGTGTTCGGCACGCTGCTCGACCGTCAGGCGGGCTCGTTCCGGCTGGGGCCGTTCGGCATCAACGTGCCGACGGCGCGGATCTACGAGCCCGGGACGAACATCGTCAGCACGACGTGGAAGACGCCGACCGGTTGGGCCGTGGTCCGAGACGCACTGACCATGGGGCCGCGCCGCGGCGAGGACGAGGTCACGCCACACACGAGGCCGCCCGCCGACGAGGACGCCGACCACGTGCTGGTGCGCACCGTGCTGTGCCTGGAGGGAAGCGTGGAGATCGAGCTGATCTGCGAACCCGTGTTCGACTACGGCCGCACGCCCGCCGAGTGGACGCTGGGCGAGGGCCGCCACGTCGCCGACGCGAGCGGGGCCGACCTGACGATCAGGCTGCAGACCGACATGGCGCTCGGTGTCGAGGGCGACTGGGTACGGGCCCGGCACGCCATGAAGCAGGGCGAGCAGGTCTACTGCTCGCTCTCCTGGGCCGAGAGTCTCGCGTCCCCCCAGGACATCGACGAGGCCACCGAGCGCCTCGCCAGGACCTCGATCTACTGGCGCGGCTGGCTGAACCGCGCCCGCCTGCCCGACCACCGCTGGCGCGACCCGATCCAGCGTTCGGCGCTCGCCATCAAGGGCCTCACGTACATGCCCACCGGGGCGACGGTGGCCGCCTTGACCACGTCGCTGCCTGAGACTCCGGGCGGCGCGCGCAACTGGGACTACCGCTTCACGTGGATGCGCGACTCCACGTTCACCCTGCAGGCGCTGCACTGGATGAACCTGGACTGGGAGGCGGACGAGTTCATGCAGTTCGTCGCCGACCTCGAGCCCAACGAGGACGGGGCGCTGCAGATCATGTACGGGATCGACGGGCGGCGCGATCTCACCGAGTCGTTCCGCGACGAGCTGTCGGGGTACGCCGGCGCCCACCCGGTGCGCATCGGCAACGGCGCCTTCGACCAGCGTCAGAACGACGTGTACGGCGCCGTGCTGGACTCGATCCTGCTCCACACGCGCCGCAGCGAGCGACTGCCGCGGCGGCTGTGGCCGATCGTCCAGGCCCAGGCCAAGTGCGCGACCGCGGTCTGGCGCGAGCCCGATCAGGGCATCTGGGAGGCCCGGGGCAAGCCACAGCACTATGTGTCGTCGAAGCTCATGTGCTGGGTCGCCCTGGATCGCGCAGCCAAGCTGGCGGAAATCCGCGGCGACGAGAAGCTGCACGAGGCGTGGCGCGCCACGGCGGACGAGATCAAGGCCGACATCCTCGAGCACGGCGTCAGAGGCGGCGTGCTTCGCCAGCACTACGACACCGAGGCGCTCGACGCGTCCACGCTGCTGGCGGCGGTCTTCGGCTTCCTGCCCGCGGACGACGAGCGCATGCGCAAGTCCGTCGATGCGATCGCGAACGATCTGACCGAGGACGGGTTCGTCCTGCGCTACCGGACCGACGAGACCGACGACGGCATGGCGGGCAAGGAGGGCAGCTTCCTGATCTGCTCGTTCTGGCTCGTGTCGGCGCTCGCGATCGTGGGCGAGCAGCAGAGCGCCCGCGACCTGATGGAGAAGCTCCTCAGCGTCGCGTCGCCGCTCGGGCTGTTCGCGGAGGAGTTCGACACCAGCACCGGGCGCCACCTCGGCAACTTCCCCCAGGCCTTCTCCCACCTGGCGCTGATCGAGGCCGCGGCGCGGATCATCCTGGCCGAGCGGCTGGCGGAGATGTGAGCTCCAACGGCAACCGGCGCCGGGTCGTGATCGTCGGCGGCGGGTTCGGCGGGCTGGCCGCAGCGCACAAGCTGCGGCACGCCGACGTCGATGTCACGCTGGTCGACCGGACCAACCATCACCTGTTCCAGCCGCTGCTGTACCAGCTGGCGGCGGGCGGTATCTCCGAAGGCGAGTGCGCCGAGCCGATCCGGATGGCGCTCAGGAAGAGCCGCCGCACGAAGGTCGTCATGGCCGAGGTGGTCGACCTGGACGCTGAGCGGCGGCAGGTCGTGCTCGACCGGGGCGAGCGGCTCGACTACGACAGCCTGATCGTCGCCTGCGGCGCGCGGACGTCGTACTTCGGCCACGACGAGTGGGAGGACGTCTCGCCGGGACTCAAGACGCTCGCTGACGCTGTCGCCCTGCGCAACCGCATCTACTCCGCCTTCGAGGAGGCCGATCGTGCCACCGACGAGGCGTCGCGGGACGCCTGGCTCACCTTCGCCGTCGTGGGAGGCGGAGCGACGGGCGTCGAGGTCTCGGGCGTGCTGGCGATCTTCGCCCATCGCCGGAGGAAGCGGACGTTTGCCCGAATCGACCCGGGCAAGGCGCGGGTCGTCCTGCTCGATGCCGGCGACCGCGTGGTCCCGGCTTTCAGCGAGAAGCTCTCGGCGAAGACGGCCAAGTACCTGGCGGAACTCGGGGTGACCGTGCGAGAGGGCGCCCGCGCGACCGAGGTCGACGCGCAGGGCGTCACGATCGAGGCCGACGGGGCGCCCGAGCGGATTCCCGCCCGCACGGTGATCTGGGCCGCCGGCGTACAGGCCGACCGCTTCACCGCGACCTTGGCCAAGGCCACCGGGGCCACCACCGACCGAGGAGGACGGATTCAGGTCAATCCCGATCTGACCGTCCCCGGCCATCCCGAGATCTCGGCGATCGGCGACATGACGTCGCTGGCGGGCCCGGGCGACCGGCCGCTTCCGGGGCTGGCCACGGTCGCCATCCAGCAGGCACGCCATGTCGCCAAGGCGATCCGCAAGGGCCGGCCGGGCGCCGACACCCCGTTCCGCTACCTCGACAAGGGGGCGCTGGCCGTCGTCGGGCGGGGGAAGGCGGTCTGCCAGGTCAGGGGCCTCGAGCTCTCCGGCCGTCCGGCGTTCGCCATGTACCTCGGCGTGCACCTCTACTACCTCGGTGGGGGCGTCGGGCGGCGCCTCGAGATCCTCACCGATTGGGTCACCGCCCGGATCGGCCACCCGGAGAACCAGGTGATCGAGGGCGACCTCCCGTCGGCGCGGTCACGATGAGCCAGCGGCGAGGAGGAGCCCGGCCGGAATATCCGGCCGGGCTCCCGTACGCGGTCAGAGCCCTGAGCCTGGGCCCTAGCGGACTTGCGTGGGCTCGTCCTCGCCGAAGACGATGATCCCGTACACGATCCACGCGCACAGCGCGAAGACGGCGAGCGACCAGAACGGGTGGCTCCCGCCCATTCCCAGAAGCGCCCCGATCGCGCCCAGGCTGCCGGCAATGACCCCGATGATCCGGCCCCAGGCATTGCCCGACATCAGCGAGAAGCCCCCGGTGAGCTGGATCACCCCGAGGACGATCAGGACCCAGCCGAGCGCGTTGAGGTCGGTCAGGATGTACCTCGTGTCGTTGGCGTAGAAGTTCGCGCCGTCAAGGGCGCCGATCCCGTAGATGATGTTCAGCGTCCCCACGATCAACAGGAAGATCGCGGCGAACACAACGCGGCCTGCACCTCTCATGGATATTCCTCCTTGTGGCGGTCCGAGACAGGGGTGGTGTGGCCCATGGGGAAAGCGTCGGCGAACCCGGCTTCCGGCGCATCATCCGATCCGGGTGAGATCGCACGGGCCGGACAGCACGGGCTGCCCCCGAATCAGATGCCCGTCTCGACCCGGATCCTGCCCGACTTCACCGCACCCGTCGAGCGCCGCGTAGTCGCGTTCGTTCTGGTCGGCGTAGGCCTCGGCGAAGTCGGCCATGGCCTCGTCGACGACGTCGCCGGAGCCGAGGTAGGAGGCGATCGCGACCCGATCTCCCGAGCGGGCGTGGGCCCGCGCCAGCGTCCAGCCGCACATCTGGCCGTAGCCGGCCATCTCCTCGGGGGTGAACGCGTCGACGTCGGCCGACGCCTTCCAATCCCACAGCTGGCGCAGGTAGAAGTCGCGCCGCACGCCGTCCGCTCCGGTCGCACGGATCCAGCCGAGGAAGATGTCGCTGGCGGCCTGCATCAGCCACTGGCCCTCGACCACGCGCTGGCCGTGGTTGGCAAACGCGCTCGCCCCGGCGAAGGGCTCGAGGACCGACGCCTCGGCCTCCTTGGCCTGCAGGAACAGCGGATCCTCGTCGTCGCGCCCGAGCAGGAGCACGACGCGCGCACGCGTGCCGACGCTGCCGACGCCGACCACCTTGCGCGCGACGTCGACGTAGCGGTACTCCTCCAGCAGCTGGCGCGTGCCTCCCTGGAGGGTTCGGCGGTACGCGCGGATCAACGACCGGGCCTCCTTGCCCACCCGGGCGGCGTCCTCCGGCGGCACCAGTTCCTCCATCGGGACGATCAGCGGCGGATCGCTGACGATGCGCAACTCGCCGTCGACGCGATGGGTCAGCTTCGACTGGGCGCGAAGGCTGTCCTTGGCGTGCGCCTTGGCGCTCGGCCTTCTTGAAGCGTTTCTTGGTCCCGTGATGCTGCGAGATCCAGCGCTCCTGGATCGTCGCCGCGTCGAGCCGCGAGTACCAGACCTCGAGGTTGCGCATCTCCGCGAAGCGCCGCATCGCCTCGCGGTACTCGCGCACCGCGGCCGTGACCGCCGCTCGCCGCTGCCCGACGTCGAACCCGCGGTCCCGGCCGCCGACGGCGAAGCTCGCCGCGAGGCGCTTGACGTCCCACTCCCACGGCCCCGGAAGCGTCTCGTCGAAGTCGTTGATGTCGAACACGAGCTCGCGATCCGGCGACGCGAACCCGCCGAAGTTCGACAGGTGGGCGTCGCCACAGAGCTGAACCGTGAGGCCCGAGGTCGGCGAGGCGGCGAGGTCGGCGGCCATGATCGCCGCCGCGCCGCGGTAGAACGTGAACGGCGAGACGAGCATGCGGCCGTAGCGGATCGGCACGAGCTCGGCGACCCGGGAGGTTGCCTGCCGCTCGAGGATCTCGACCGGGTCCTCCCTGCCGGCTGGGGGGTCCCAGGTGGCCTGGCTGCTGCGTTTGACCTCTCCGCGCGCCGACTTCCCGTGCGCCTCGCGCTCCGACCTCGACGGATGGGTGACATGCGGTGGGGCGGGCGTCTCGACGGCCATCTGGTTCCTCTCGATCGGCCTTGCGTGGCTAGGCGTTGAGAATCTTCTGCTTCTGCTGATCGAACTCTTCCTGCGTCAGGACGCCCGAGTCGAGCAGCTCCTTGAGGTTCTTCAGCGCCTCGACCTGATCGCTCTGAGTCATCGGCGAGGGCGCGGCGGCCTCGGGCGGCGCGAGCGGCCTCGGGCGGCGGCGGCGCCTCGACCGCTGCCTGCTCTTCGGCCTGCTGCTCCTGCCGTCGCGCCCTGTGCTTGCCGGCTGCGTACCCGGCGCCGCCGACCATCGCGGCGCGTGCCAGCGGGCGTCTGCGTCCAACGAGCGGCATGGTCATTCCCTTCGCTTGGGGGTGCTCGGACGATGCAACCGCAACCGCGAGTCGCGTGCATCATGCGAAACGGATGAAATCCCTCGCTACGTCAGCTCGATCTCGAGGTACAGCTGTGCCAGCTCGCTGCGCAGCTCGCGGACCAGCGGATGGTCCGGGATGACGGCTTCGAGCGAGCGCAGGCTCTCGCCGTAGTGGTGAAGGCGGCGAGGTCGGGGAGGCGCGCCGCCGCGCCTCGATCGGTCTAGCTGGTCGCGGTACTCGCGGACCTTGGCGATCTTGTCCGCGGCGAAGAGGATCGCTGCCGGTTCTCCGCTTTCGGTGGCCTGCGCGCGGAGCGCGGCCTTGCGCTGGCGGTAGGAGCGGATCGCGGGTTGCTCGGTGACGGCGGCTACAAGCGCCGCGACCTCAGGGCCAAAACGCGGCGTGAGGTCAGACGGGGTCGTCGCAGTGCGCTCGTAGGCGTCGTGCAACAACCCGGCTGCCACCAGCGGGTCCGGAGCGCCGGCAGCGTGGAGCAGTCGCGCGACCTCACGTGGATGCTCGATGAACCCGGCGCCATCGGCCACCCGCGTCTGTCCGTCGTGCACCTCGCGGGCGTACTCCCAAGCCGCTCGGGACAGCGACAGCTGATCGAGAAAGGAAGGGGCTGAGCTCACCACGACGGTCATCAGCGCTGCTCGTCCTCGGTTCCGGCGGCCGAGGGGTCGACGTCGCCCCGGTCGATCTGGCCCGCCAGCTGTTGGCGCTCGCGGCGGCTGCCGGGGTCAAGGACGCCCGACCCCGCGGCGCGAGAGATCGAGCTACCACCTCGCCCGCGCAACACCACCGCGCAGCCGACCGCAATCAGCGCCCCGACAAGCGGACCGACCACGTACACCCAGTAGCTGGTGAAGTCGCCGCTGACCAGCGCGGGGCCGAACGAACGGGCCGGGTTCATCGACACGCCGCTCACCGGCGCCGCCCACAACCCGGCGAGCGCGATGTAGCCGCCGACGCCGAGCGCGGCGATCGCGCCGACGTTCTGCGCCGCCGAGGCGGTGCCGAGAATCACGCTGACCAGGCCGGCGGTCAGCGCGATCTCCATCAGCAGCGCCTGCCAGTTCTCATACCCCGGCCCGGGCAGCGTGGCCCCGAGATGCTCGACGTTGCCGAACACCGCCAGCAGGAACAGGCACGCCAGCGTCGCCCCGACCAGCTGGACGATGATGTAGCCCGGCAGTCGCTTCCACGGGAAGTCGCCGCGCAGCGCGAAGGCGAGCGAGACGGCCGGGTTCAGGTGCGCGCCGGAGACCGCGCCCATGAACAGGATGATCGCCATGACCATGAGGCCAGGCGCGACGACCGCCGCCGCGAGACTGATCTGGCCCTTTGCGTGCAGCAGCCCGCCGCCGGCTGCGACGAGCACCAGGAAGAACGTCCCCAGCAGCTCGGAGAAAAGACGGCGCCACTCCAGCCTCGGATCGTCGAAATCCTTGCGATCCCCGAACTCGAGCGTGAGGAGGTGGCGCGCGCGCGGAGTCAGCGGAAGGCCCGCGACGTCGAACTCGCCGGGGTCGTCTTCGTGCTCGGCGTCTGCCACGTCACCCATCTTCATGATCGCCTCCCTGGCCGTCCTCGTTCAGCAACCTTCGCCAGTCGGGCCAGCACGCGGTGCACGTCGGCCGCGCCGACGATCGGATCGCCGGGCACGGGCAGCCCGACGGGTGCCAGGAGGAACGGCCGGGTCTGCGGGCCCCCGATTCCTCCGTGGAAGCAGATCAGCTCCTCGAACGCGCACCCCTCCTCCAGAACCGGGTCGTAGAAGCTGCCGACCATGATGTCGGCGACGTGGGCGAAGCCATCGGTGCGGAGCAGGTGCTGAGCGGCGTTCGGCGAGAACCGCTCGAGCGGATCCCGGCCCTCGACGCGGCCCTCGGTGACGAAGTTGGCGCCGTCGGCTCCGAGGACCACCGCGCCGTGACGCGACGAGCGCACGAGCAGCCAGCCGACGTTCGCGTGGGCGCGCAGCGCCGGCAGCAGATCCGGGTGACGCTGCTCGATCTCCTCCTGCGTGAGCCGGCGGGGCTCCTCCATCAGGTAGATGAGGCCGAGGTTGCCGGACCCGAGCACGACCGAGTCGCGGCCGGAGACGTCGCTCTTGGCCTTCGCCTTCTGCTTGTCCTTCGTGCTGGCGCCGCCGGTCGCCTCGCGCACCGCGTGGCCGACCATCGCCGTCTGCTCGTCGCCGCCGGCGATCCCGCTGACGTTCCCCTCTCCCAGCGATCGTTCGACGAGCTCGTCGAGGCCGTAGCCGTTGCGCTGCTTGAACGTCGCGCCCTGCGTCTGTCCGTGATCGGAGAGCACCACGATCTCGTACGGTCGCGCGGCATAGCGGCGCGCGCGCTCGATGCGGCCGAACTGCTGATCGAGCTTGCGCAGCGCCTCGAGCGTGTCGGCGCGCTCCAGCCCGGAGTGGTGCGCGACCTCGTCGTAGCTGGAGAACGTCGCGTAGACGGCGGGGCGCCCGCGCATCATGTCGCCGAGGACGCCATAGACGATGAGGTCGCGCACGACGATGCACATCGCGGCGCGCAGGAACGGATACGTGCCTCCGCGGTGGCCGCGCGGGCGAACGTCGCGACGCCGGGCCGCGGTTGGACGCGGTCCACTCGAGGATCACCTCCCAGAAGTACAGGACGAGCGCGCGGGTGACGTTGAAGCCGTTGGCGAGGAACGCGCGGTACCCGGGATTTGCGTGCTTCTCGGCCTCTATCCGGCTGACGGTCAGGATCACGTGGTCGGCTTCCCCCGAGAGCAGATTGCCGCGGCTGGCGCCGCCGTCGATCAGCAATCCGTCGCCCGTGGCGCGGCGGCGCTCGATCTCCGCGCAATCCGCGGGCGCCGAGCATGTCATCACGGTCCCCGTCTCCTTCTCGACCCATCGGAACGCCGGGATGTCGTCGTTCGAGCCGAGCAGGATGCCCGCCTGGCTGGCGCCGGTCTGTGACGACAGGTCGGTCTCCCATTCGATCAAGTGGTGGGAGCCGTCGGCGAGCCAGCGCGCCATGTTCGGCGCGTTCCCATCGCGCATCGCCCGCTGGAGCACCGGCAGCGCGAGTCCGTCGATCTCGAGGAAGACGACGCCGGGCGCGCTCGTCTGCGTCCGCTCGCCGGAGCGACGCGCGATCCGCTGGACGACGCGAAACGTGTACGTGTCGTCGTCGTTCGTCCCGAACAGCGTGTCGAGGGCGACGCCGAGCGCCGAGGCGACGAGCGCGACGCCCAGCGCCGCCCAGAACGAGTCGATCGACAGGTCGCCGTTCGTGATGCTGTCCGCCGCAAGAAGCATCAGCGCGTCGAGGCTCAGTACGAGCAGGAAGCCGATCGCCAGCATGAACGGCAGTCGCAGCGCCGCGATCAGCGGCGGCACGGCGGCGTTCAGCACCGCGATGACCGCCACCGCAAGCAGAGCGCCCAAGAAGTCGTTCACGGACGCGCCCGGCACGATCAACGCTGCGATCAGCAGCGCCGCTGCGGAGACCAGCCATGCGAAGAGCAGCGCCAGCGGCCTGATCCGCGGGCGCCCAGGCGTCCAGTCCGGCGTCTCGCCGTATGTGTTGTCGTCGGGCTGCGTCATCTCTGGTGGCCGCTTCGCGCGTCAGCAGGCCAGCCACCTCGGTCTTGCCCACCCCGAGGGAGCTCGCGCTCGAACTCCCCGGGGCCTGCGTTCACCGGCTTCGCGATCACCTTGCGAGCGCGACCACGCCCCCGGCTAGCTCGGGACCTCGTCGAGCTCCTTCTCGAGTTCCTTGGCATCGGCGTCGACTTCGCGCTCCTCGCTCTTCTCAGCGCGTGTGAGCGCCTTGTCGAGTTGCTCCTGCACGCGCGACTTGCCGATCACGATCAGCGCCGCCTGGCCCTCGCCGAGATGCTCGCCGAGGTCCTTGGCGTCCTTGCGAGACATGCCGCCGAGGGCGTGCCCGATCCCACCGCCGGCGGCCGCGCCGACGACCGCCGCACCGAGAATCGACGGCGGAAAGACAATTCCCACGAGCGCGCCGACGGCGGCCCCCGTCCAGGCACCATGCTGCGTGGGCTTCTCGTGCTTGGTGACGTGCACCTTGCCTTCGTCGTCCTTGTACATCAGCGCGACGTCGTAGCTGCCGACCAGGTCGGCCGCGTGCGCGTCGAGCAGCGTGTCGTAATCCGCATCGGCGTCCGCGCGATCCGCGTACACCGCTGCGTAGACGAATACCGGGTTGTCGCTCATCGCCTATCTCCTCTTCATCGGGCCAAGCGCTCGCGATCCCTGCCCGAATCCACTCCGACGCTTACGGCCTTGTCTAGGACCAATACTCGAGTCAGGTTGGCCTACCGCCGCGCCCGGCGCATCACCCCAAGAAGGTGAAATCAGCGCACCGCTCGGTGCATGCTGTTGGGCACCTGTGGCGATCCAGTGCCCAAACGCGGCGGAGTCCCGCCCAATCACGCCGAATCTCCTAGCGGAAGACCGTGCTCGTCCTCCCTGCTCTTAGGGATGGATCCGGACTCACCGCCCTCGCCCTCGCCTTCGCCTTGTAAGCGGCAGGTCGTCGAGTCCGACCTCCGACTCTCCGAACCTCCCCCGAGGCGAACGGACCGCCCGCGAACCACGGTAGGGTCCCCGGCCTGCGACGCGCCGCGCTCATCTCGCTCGTCCCCGTGCTCGTGCTCGCCGCCTGCGGCGGGGGCGGGAAGGACAAGTCCACGGCGACGACCACCTCGACCGCCGCGGCGCCCGCCGCCGGCGCGACGCAGCCCGCCGGGAACAGCGCGCAGGCGCTCGGCACGAAGCCCAAGGTCACCGTGCCCAGCGGCAAGCCGCCCACGAAGCTCGTGGTCAAGGACCTCGTCACCGGCACCGGCGCCACGGCCCAGGCGGGCGACACCGTGTCGGTCCACTACGTTGGGGTGTCCTACTCGAACGGCAAGCAGTTCGACGCCTCGTGGGACCGCGGCGAGCCGTTCACGTTCCCGCTCGGCGGGGGCCAGGTGATCCCCGGCTGGGATCAGGGCATCGTCGGGATGAAGGTCAACGGGCGGCGGGAGCTCATCATCCCACCCGACCTCGCCTACGGCCAGCAGGGCCAGCCGCCGGCGATCGCCCCCAACGCCACGCTGGTCTTCGTCATCGATCTGCTGCGCGTGCAGCCGGGCTCGGCCGGCTCGAACGTCCCCGCGCAGTAGCGCGGCAGTCCTCGCACAACGCCTGACGGCGCGCTTCCCGGCGCGTCATAACCCGCATCTGCTACGAATTCGCGCTGTCCAAAGCCGAGTCTCCGGCCGTCCGCGGCCGGGGAGCGGGGGAACCATCGCGGTCCTTTCCGGGCCGCACGGGGCGAATCGCCGCGAGTCCGCGGTGTAGCGCAGGTTCAGCGCGAGCCCGTCAGCTCACCTCGTAGGCACACGAACAGAAGGAGCCAGCCGGTGCCCACGCGTGACGACCCCATGCCGTACGACGCCCCGCGTCGCGACCTCGCCTCCGACGAGCTCTGGCGACGCTCGCTTCGCCGTTCGCGCCACCGGCGCGAGCTGGCCGCGATCACCCGCCGCGAGCGCACGCGACGCAAGGGCGTGTCCGCGGTCGTGAGCGCCGCGATGGTGACGGCGCCGGCCGCCCCGACGCTGGCCGCCGCCGCGGGCGGCTCGGGCGCGCGTGCGGCCGAGGCCCAGACCTCCGGCGGCGAAGACGTGCCGGTCGTGCTCAAGACCGGCAGCACCGGCCCGGGCGTCGAGGCGCTGCAGCGCGCGCTCGGCATCACCGACGACGGCATCTTCGGCCCGCAGACCGAGGCGGCGCTCCGCGCGTTCCAGAGCCGCAACGGGCTTCCGGTCACGGGCGTGGTCGACGCCGCCACCTGGTCGCAGCTCTTCGGCACCGGCGTATCCGTCGTGGACGAGAACTCGCCGCTGGCCCAGCGGGTCATGGCGAGCGCGAGCGGATCGGGCCCCGCCGCGACGACCGCTTCGGTCGCGACGACGACCGGCGCGCGGGCGCCCGCGGGCGACGGTCCGACTCCGCCGAACAGCGACGCGAACGGCACCCCGCGCACCCAGGGCGACGGTTCCCCGGCTCCGCGGCGGTCGACGCCGCGCGACACGAGCGGCGACGGCCCGAGCAGCCCCGCCCCGACGAACCAGACCGACTCCACCCCGGCGCCCGCCCCCAGCAATGGCGGCGGCGGCAGCTGCGGCAGCGGCGAGATCCGCTCCCCCGTCACCGGCTACACCGTCACCGGCACGTTCGGCGAGAACCGCGGCGACCACATGCACACGGGCCTCGACATGGCCGTCCCATCCGGGACGCCGATTCGCGCGGCCTCCTGCGGCACCGTCGCGAGCGCGTCGTACGAGGGCGGCTACGGGAACATGGTCTGCATCACGCACAGCGGCGGCTACTCCACCTGCTACGCGCACATGTCGCGCTTCGCGGTCGGCGCCGGCCAGTACGTGCGGATCGGCCAGATCATCGGGTACGTCGGCTGCACCGGTAACTGCACCGGTCCGCACGTCCACTTCGAGGTCCGCTACCACGGCCGGGCGCGCGACCCGCAGCCCTACGTCAAGCACCGGGCGAAGATCGCGGGCGGTACGGCGACGAGCGCCACGCACGTCGCGCTGTACAAGACGCCCACGCGGTCCAAGGCCCAGACGGCGCGCGTCGCCAAGGCGAGCGACGCCGGGGGCTTCACCACGACCGCGAACCCGCCGGCGCCGCAACCGGCGGCCCAGCCGGCCGCGCAGGGTCAGCAGCCGGCCGCGACGACCGCGCCGGAACCGGCGCCCGCGCCCAGCTACCCGGCGGCTCGCACGAGCGACGCGTCCGGCGACGCGCAGGCGACCGACCAGCAGTCGACCGACCCGGCCGGCCTCGACACCTCGACCGCGACGGATGCGACATCCGACGCGGGCGACGCCGCGACAAGCGGTGATGCCGCCGCGAGCGACGCGGTCGGGACCGACGAGTCGGCCGCGACCGGCGACGCCGTCAGCGGCACGGACGCGGCGGCCGCGACGGACGAGTCCGCCGCCAGCGATGCGCCCGCGGCGAGCGGCGAGACCGCGGCCGACCCGACGGCGACCGGCGGCGACGCGACAGCGGACGCCCCCGCGCCCACCGAGGCGGCGGCACCGTCCGGCGACGCCACGTCGGGCGCCGGCGCACAGTCGGAGGCCGACCAGGGCTCGAGCGGCCAGGCGAGCGAGGCGAGCGGCGGGCAGGACCAGGGCGCCCCGGCGTCCGACGGCGGCAGCGCCGAGCCCGCTTCGGCGGGACCCGCCGCAGCCCCGGCTCCGGCGGCCGCGGCCGCCGAGCCCGCCACCGCCGCGGCCGAGCCCGCCGCGTCGGCGGCGAGCGACGCCGCGCCGGCCGGCGCGGGCTCCAACGGTTAGCCGTCCGACGCAGCCTGCATCTTTCCCCCGCCGCGATCGCAGTCCGTTAGGGTCGCGGCACGCGAGCCAGTACGCGGAACCCAGAGGGAAGGAAACGCATGGCAGAAGAAGTTCAGATCAGCGGGACCAACGAGGTCGGCAAGATCCGCAACCCGCTCGGCGTGGTCGGCCTCTCGCTGATCACACTCGGGATCTACGCGATCTTTTGGTACTACTTCACGCAGAAGGAGCTGGCCGAGATGGGCCGGGCCCGCAACACGGAGGAGCTGGGCACGAGCCCCGGGACCTCGGTGCTCGCGGTCACCCTCGGAGCCCTCATCATCGTCCCGCCCTTCGTGTCGATCTATCACGCCGCGCAGCGGCAGCGGGCGGCCCAGCGCCTCGTCGGCGCGCAGGAGAGCATGGAGCCCGGGCTCCTGCTCCTGATCTGGATCTTCATCGCCCCGATCGCTTGGTACATCTACCAGTCGGACCAGAACACGGTCCTCCAGGCGCAGTCGGGCGGGGCCCCCACGGCCGCACCGCAGGTCGCCCCTCCGGCCGAGCAGCCGGCGCAGCCGCAGACCGCCCCGCCGCCCCCGCCGGAGACGCCACAGGGCAGCTAGATGGCTGAGGAAATCCAGATCAGCGGCAGCAGCGCTGTCGGCAAGATCCGCAACCCGCTCGGCGTCGTCGGCCTGACCATCATCACGCTCGGCGTCTACTTCTTCATCTGGTACTACAAGGTGAACAAGGAGATGGCCGAGATGGGCCGTGCGCGGGGCACGGACGAGCTCGGGACGAGCCCGGCCACCTCGCTGATGGCGGTCCTGTTCGGATGGATCCTGCTCTTCATCCCGCCGCTCGTCTCCGAGTACAAGACGTGCGACCGGCTCAACAAGGCCGAGCAGCAGGTGGGGCTGCAGGGCATGGAGGCCGGGCTGCTCTTCCTCCTGTGGATCTTCCTCGGGCCCGTCGGCCACTACATCTTCCAGTCCAACCTCAACAAGGTCCTCCAGGCGCAGGCGGGCATCGCCCCGGCCGCGCCCCAGGTGGGAGCCGGAACGGCGCCGCAGGCGGCACAGCCGCAGGCAGCTCCGCCGCCGCCCCCGCCACCTCCGACGCCCCCGCAGGGCAGCTGACGCCGCCCGGCGTAGACGCGGGTTCGACGACGAGGCCACCGCCCTGGCGGTGGCCTCTCTTCGTTGGTGGGTCGATCAGCGCGAGGACCGGCGCCGCGGGGGCAGCAGGACCTCGTCCGGATACGCAGCGAGCCCGAAGTACATGAGCGTCGCCTGCCACGGCAACCGGTAGCGCACGATGATCGTGCGCGCCAGCGCGACGCACATCACGAGGCCCAGCGCCCACCCGATGGCCAGGTAGAGCATCTCGTGCATGCGGGTCCAATTCGCTCCGGCCCGCCAGAATCCTCGTTCGTGCAGACGGCCGGGCACGCCTACTGGACCTGGCGGGTGGCGCGCGATCGCCCGCGCACGGCCTGGGCCATCCTGGGGTCGGTGGCACCTGACCTTCTCGGCGCCGCGATCGGCGTGGCGCTGGCGGCGCGCGGCACGCCGCGCGCCGAGCTCCTCGACGCCACCTGGCACGACCGCCGCTGGCGTCCCCTTCACCTCGCGGCCCACAGCGCGCTGAGCCCCCTGGCGATCGCGCTCGCCGGCCGTGGGTCGCCGCGCGCCCGGGCGCTGGCCGCCGGCTGGGCGGGGCACCTCGCGCTCGACGCCGCCACGCACGCCTCCGACGCCTGGCCGCTGCTGTGGCCGCTGCGGGGGCGCGGCTGGCCGTCGCCGATCTCCTACTGGGAGCCGGCCCGCCACGCGCGCGCCTGGAGTGCGCTCGAGACGGGCGTGACGGCCGCGGCCGCGGCCCGCGAGGACGGGTGGCGCCGCGTGCTGGGCCTGGGCGTCGCGGCGATGGCCGCGGGCCCGCTGCGTGCGCCGCGCGGCGTCGACATGTGGACGGCGAGGGGCCTGCGGCCCTCGGGCCGGCCCGTGGCGGCGTTCAGCCTGCCTCGGCGCCCTCGCCGACCCACTCGCCGTCGACGCGGCCGAGCGTGAGCCGCACGCGGACGTCGGCCGCGACGACGCGAAAGACGGCCTTGTCCTCCTCGGTCCCGGGCCGGTCGATGACCTGCACGAGGGTCAGCTCGTGGATCTCCAGCCCCGGGCGCTCGGCCTCGAACGCCCGCCGCGCAGCAGCCTCGAGCACGCCGCGCTCCCAGCCCCGGTCGGTGGCACGGGCATCGGCCAGCGCCCGGTCGACCTCGTCGAGGCGCGAGCCGAACCGCTCCTGGCGACGGCGGTTGCGCAGCGACGCCGCCAGCGCCCCGAAGAGCGCGAGCACCAGGAATGCCCCGAAGACGGCGAGCACGATGATGGCCCAGGTCGGCATCGCCGGCCCGATTGTATGGCGGGGTGCATCCGGCCGTGGGTACGGTCGTGCTCAGCCAGGCGACAACCCCGCCCGGCAAGGACACGGCTTCAGTCGAAGCGCGGCGTCAAGCGCCCCAGGCCGCGGCCCACGCGTCGGGGTCGTCAAGCTTGTTCTCGAAGCGGACGACCTTCCCGTCACTCATGTCGAAGACGTGCTCGAAGCCGGTGTCGAGCACAGCACCGCCCTTGTTCTTGCCCTTGAAGCGGCCTCTGACGACGATGCGATCACCTTCGTCACTGAATTCGCTGGGCTCGGCGGAGTACTCGTCGAAGTTCGCCGGGATCGCCCCGAAAACCTCGCTGGCGACGGCGCCCGGCCCGTTGAAGGTGCCGGAGGGCGAATTGCCGCCGCCGGGCTCATGCCACTCGACTCCGGCGTCCAGGATCCGTATGACGGCCGGGACGTCACCGCGGTCGAACGCCTCATAGGCGCCGCGGATGGTGTCCACATCCTGATCGGCCATAGCTTCGTTCCTCTCGTTGGGAGCGGGGGGTCGACTCTAGTAACCGGAGCAGGTCGTGGCGCGTTTCTTTCGGCTGCCGGACCCGAACGGCGTACTACAGCAGGACGTTGCGCGACTCGAGATGCGCGCCGACCTTGCGCTTGACCCGCTGGAGCGCGTTGTCCACGGTCTTCGCCTCGCAGCCGAGCTTGGCGCCGACCTGCTCGTAGGAGTAGCCGTCGAGGTAGAGCGCCAGCACGCGCGACTCGAGCTCCGAGAGCACGGTCGACAGGCACGCCACGAGGGCCTGGAGCTCCTCCGAGCTGATGACCTGGTTGACCGGGTCGTGCGCGGTCGGACCCGGGAGCATCTCGTCGAGCGTCGGCTCGCCGTCGCCCGCTCCGGCGGGCGTGGTGGCGAACGACACCGACCGATTCAGCGGCGTGTGCTTGTTGCGCGACGCCGTCTTGACCGCCGTGATGATCTGGCGGTGGATGCACAGCTCCGCGAAGTTGCGGAAGCTCGACTCGCGGTCGGACCGGAAGTCGCGCACGGCCTTGTACAGGCCGACGAGACCCTCCTGCACGAGATCGTCGTGATCGCCGCCCGCCAGGAAGTACGACGACGCCTTCAGGCGGACGAATCCGTAATAGCGACGGACGATGCCGTCATAGGCGGTCGGGCTGCCCTGCTTGGCCAGCGCGACGAGATAGCTGTCATCAAGCTTCGCCTGAGCTTGAGACTGGGGCGAGAATCGGGCCACGGTCAGCTCCTTCCCCGAACGCAACCTCGCGCTCGAGAAGCTCCATGGCGCACGCCTCCCCCGGCGCCGCACCTCCCTGAACCTGAGCACAGCTCAACCTCAAGTCCAGGCTCAATGTTGGCGCGACTCTCCCACAGTTATGGATTCCTGTCAAGCGGCCGAGCGCCGCTGCAAGATCTCGTACAGCAGGACGGCGGCCGCGGCGCCGACGTTGAGGGACTCGATCCGGCCCCGCAGCGGCAGGCTCACGAGCGCGTCGCAGGCGCCGGCCACGCGCGGGCGCAGCCCCCGCCCCTCGGCGCCCAGCACGCACACGACGCCCCCGGTGTAGTCGGGCTGGTCATACGCCGTGTCGGCGCCGGCCTGGGCGCCGTAGACCCAGCAGTCGGCGCGCTTGGCGTCCGCGAGGAAGTCGGCCAGGTTGCGCACCTGCGCCACCGGGAGGTGCTCGACCGCGCCCGCGGACGCCTTGCAGACCGCGGCGGTCACCTCGGCGGCGCGCCGGAGCGTCATGACGACCCCGGTGGCGCCCGCGCACTCGGCGGTGCGGCAGATCGCGCCGACGTTCTGGGGGTCCTGGATCTCGTCGAGCGCCACGATCAGCGGCGCGTCGCGGGCCAGCAGCGCATCCGCGTCGGCGTACTCGTAGGGCGCCGCCTCGGCGCACAGTCCCTGGTGCTCGTAGGAGCCACAGCGCCGTGCCAGCGCCTCCCCGTCCTCGATCGACACCGGCACACCGGCCTCGGCCAGCCACGGCTGGTCCGCCGCGCGCTCGGTCGCCCACGTCCTCGTCACCGCGCGCGGCCCGCGCACAGCCTCGCGCACCGCGTTGCGGCCGTAGACGATCACGCGCGGTCCAGGCGGATCAGCTCCGGGCCCTCGGGCGAGTCGCGCACCTCCCATCCGCGCGCGCGCAGCTCGTCGCGCAGGCGGTCGGCCTCGGCGAACTCGCGTTGCCCACGGGCCTCCTCGCGCCGGCGCGCGAGGTCGAGCGCCTCCGGGTCCGGCGCGGCGGCATGCTCGGCGTCGAGCAGGTTCTCGAGCCCGAGCACGCCGAGCATCTCGCGCAGGTGCGCATCGCCGACGTCCTCGCGCCGGTTGGCCTCGCGCACCCAACGGAACAGGGCGTCGAGGGCCGCGGCGGTGTTGAAGTCCTCGGCGAGCGAGTCGAAGAACTGGTCGCGCAGCGGCGCCATGTCGTCCGGGCTCGGGCCCTCGTGCAGGCGCCGCGCGGCCTCGCGGATGCGCTGGACGCTCGCCTGCGCCTGCTCGAGCTCGGAGTCCGAATAGGCCACCGGCTGCCGGTAGTGGCCGCCGCAGAAGTACATGATCAGCGCGTCGCGGCCCCAGCGGTCGAGCTCCTGTTCCAGCGGGCGGACGTTCCCCACGGACTTCGCCATCTTGTCCTCGCCGAAGCGCACCATGCCGTTGTGGACCCACAGCCGGGCGAGGTCGCGGTCGCGGGCCGCGCGCGTCTGCGCCGCCTCGTTCTCGTGGTGGGGGAAGACGAGGTCCGAGCCACCGCCGTGGATCTCGAACTCGAGCCCGAGGAGCGACTCGGCCATCGCCGAGCACTCGATGTGCCATCCCGGCCGCCCGCGCCCCCAGGGGGCGTCCCAGGCCGTGTCCTCGCCCTCCTTCTGGGCTTTCCAGAGCGCGAAGTCCAGGGGATCCTCCTTGCGCTCGGCGCCCTCGACGCCCTCGCCCTGGTCCATCTGCTCGACGTCCCGGTGGGAGAGCTCGCCGTAGGGCGGGTAGGAGCGCACGCGGAAGTACACGTCGCCGTCCACGGCGTAGGCGTGGCCGCCCTCGATCAGGGAGCCGATCAGCTCAACGATCGCGGCGATCGTCTCGGACGCGAGCGGCTCGTGGTCGGGCCGGCCGAGGCCGAGGCGGTCCGTGTCGGCCAGGTAGTGGGCGGTCATGTCCCGCGCCAGCTCGGCGCTCGGGATTGCGGCCGCCGCGGCAGCGTCGTAGATCTTGTCGTTGACGTCGGTGACGTTCTCCACCAGCGTGACCTCGTAGCCCTCGTGCTCGAGGAACCGCTTGAGCAGCGCGAAGACGACGAACGGCCGCGCGTTGCCGACGTGGATCCGGCCGTACACCGTCGGGCCGCAGGCGTAGATGCCGACGCGGCCTGGCTCGCGCGGCTCCAGCGACCGGCGCTCGCCGCTGCGCGTGTCGTGGAGAGTGACCTTCCGCATCCGTGCGGACCCTAGTGATTTGGCGTGGGACCTCACGTTTTCCCGCTTGGAGCGGGGAATTCGGCGCAAAGGCGTCGCGAGCACGCCAAATCGCCGCCACCTGCCCGAACCGCGGTGTAGGCTGGTCGCCGGTGCCTGGAGGGCTCCCACAAGCGCGACGGCTTGCGATCGTGAACGCGGCGTTCGAGTCGCTTCCGGATCGCTATCTCGGCGCCCCGCCAGGCTTCGACGCGACCTATCACGTACTCCTCGGCGACCTCGGGCACACCTGGGAGGTGCGCGCAACGGCCCACGGGGTCCGCGTACGCCGGGGGGCCACCAGCCGGCGGCCGGACGTCACGATCGGGACCGATTCGTTCACCTGGCTGCGCCTGCGACAGGGCGACCTCTCCGGTACCGAGGCCTTCTCGGCGCGCAGTCTGTACGTCCGCGGGAACCTCGACCTCGCGGTCGGATTCGAGGGCTTGTTCCACCTGCCGAACGGGCGCGCGCCGCTCCAGCGGGTGCACGACGTGCACGTGGGGCGCACGCGGATCTCCACCCTGACGATGGGCGAGGGCCCCGACATCCTGCTGCTCCACGGCCTCGGCGCCACGAAGGCGTCGTTCTTCGAGACCGCCGCCGCGCTCAGCCGCGCCCACCGCGTCCACGCCGTCGACCTGCCGGGGTTCGGCTCGTCGTCCAAGCCGACGTTCGCCGCCTACGACGCCGGCTACTTCGCCGACGCGGTCCTGGGCGTGATGGACGCCCTGGAGATCGAGCGCGCCCACCTCGTGGGGAATTCTCTCGGCGGCCGCGTTGCGATCGAGGTCGGCCTGCGCCGCCCCGAGCGCATCGGCGCGATCGGCCTGCTGTGTCCGGCCGTCGCCTTCCTCCGGCGCGGCTACCACCCGATCGTGCGGCTGCTTCGCCCCGAACTGGGGGTCCTGCCCCACCGCTTCGCCCGCGGCACGGTCGCCAACCAGTTCTGGGGCCTGTTCGCCGATCGCGACCAGGTCGACCCTAGTGTCGCGGACGTCGTGGTGGAGGAGTTCCAGCGCATCTACGGCTCGGCCGGCGCGCGGCTGGCGTTCCTCTCCGCGGCGCGTAACGTCTACCTCGAGCGACCCTTCGGCCGCGAGGGTTTCTACCCGCGGCTGGCCGGGCTTCAGCCTCCCGCCCTGTTCGTGTGGGGATCGCACGACAAGCTGATTCCCTCCGCCTTCTCCCGCCACGTCAGCGAGTGGCTCCCGGGGGCCGAGCAGATCGTGCTCGACGCCTGCGGCCACGTACCCCAGGTCGAGCGTCCGGCCCAGACCAACGGGCTGCTCCAGCGCTTCTTCGCGCGCGCGGACGCGTTCCGCCCGGTGGCGGCGCCGGCCCGCGCCGCGGCGGCCTGACGCGCCCGACTAGAATCCGCTCGTCATGACCGAAGCGGGCATCGCCGAGCAGGCGACGCGCAACGGCCACGCCGGCGACGGCGAGGCGCCGCGCGGCCTCGCCGCCCGGCTCGTCGCGAGCATGCGCGACCAGGTCCAGTCGCGGATCCCGCGGGCGGACCTCGACGAGCGCGACCCGGACTACATCCGCGAGAACCTGCCGCGGCTGTGGCTCGCGGCGAGCCTGTGGTTCCGCGGCGAGGTCCGGGGACTGGGCAACATCCCCGAGGAGGGCGGCGTGCTGCTCGTGGGCAACCACTCGGGTGGCAACCTGACGCCCGACACGACCGTCTTCCAGCTCGCGTTCTCGGCCTACTTCGGCGTCGAGCGCGCCTTCTACCAGCTCGCCCACAACCTCGTGCTCTCGATGCCGGGCCTCGGGTTCCTGCGCAAGTTCGGCACCGTCGCCGCGTCGCCGGAGAACGCCGACAAGGCGCTGTCCTCGGGCGCCGCCCTGCTCGTCTACCCGGGCGGGGACTACGAGGTGCACCGCCCGACCTGGGAGCGCCACAGGGTCGACTTCGGCGGGCGCAAGGGGTTCATCCGCCTGGCGCTCAAGGAGGACGTCCCGATCGTGCCCGTCGTGTCGATCGGAGGCCAGGAGACGGCCCTGTTCCTCAGCCGCGGCGAGGGCCTGTCGCGACTGCTGGGCCTCGACCGCATGTTCCGCCTCAAGGTGCTGCCGATTTCAGTCGCGCTGCCCTGGGGCCTCAACGTCGGCGACATGCTCGGGCACATCCCGCTGCCGTCGAAGATCATCGTCGAGGCTCTGCCGCCGATCCACCTGCGCGAGGAGTTCGGCCCCGACCCCGACCCCGGCGAGGTCTACGACCACATCATGCGCGTCATGCAGGAGACCCTCGACGCGCTCGCCGCCGAGCGGCGCCTGCCGGTGATCGGATGAGGTCCCAGGCCAGCATCGAGGTCGCAGCGCCGCCGGAGGCGGTGTGGGACGTCATCTCGGATCCCTCCAGGGCGCTGCACTACATGGCGGGGATCACGCGCTGGGAGGTCGTCAGCGACGAGCCGCGCGGGCTGGGCGCGCGCTATCGCATCCTCCTCCGAGTGCGCTCGGCCGAGGTCGGCGGGCTGGTCGAGGTCGTCGAGTACTCGGAGCCGCGCGACCTGGCCTGGACGTCGGTCACCGGCATCGACCAGCGCGGGCGGTGGCGGCTCCGCGAGCGCCCGGGCGGTCGTACGAAGGTGGAGTTCCGGCTCTCCTACGGCGTCGCCGGGGCCGGCATCTTCGGCGCCCTGGCGGAGCGGATCGCGGCCCCGACCGTGCGCGGCCATCTCGAGCGCACCGTGCGCCAGCTCAAGCGCCAGGTCGAGCACGAGCAGCAGCGCCGGCGCGCGGCCGAGCGCCGCCGCGCCCGAGTCGGATGAGCAACTACACCGTCATCCACCGCGACGAGGCCGACGACGTGATGGCGGGCTCGGGGTACCCCGGGGAGATGCGGATGTTGACGTCCGCGCTCGAGAACGAGCAGATCGCGATCACCTGGCGGCACATGCCGCCGGGCGCCGGCGGGAAGGGGTCCTACGGGCACTTCCACCGCACCCAGGAGGAGATCCTCTACGTCATCTCCGGCCACGTGCAGGCCAAGCTCGACGACGAGGTGATCGAGCTCGGCCCCGGGCACGCGGTCCGCATCGCGCCACAGTGCGTCCGCTCGGTTCACAACGACGGCCCGGAGGACGCCGAGATCCTGCTCGTCTCGGTCCGCATCGACGACCTGCGCGGCGACGTCGACACCGTCCCCGACTTCTGGCCCCAGTAGTCAGCCCTCGACGGTCGCGACGGCGAGCGCCGCCGCGCCCTCGCCGCGGCCGACGAAGCCCATGCCCTCGCCGCGGGTCGCCTTGACGCTCACGCGCTCGACGGCGATGCCGATCGCCTCGGCGAGGTTGGCCCGCATCGTCACGCGGTGCGGCCCGAGCTGCGGGCGCTCGAGCATCACCGTCGCGTCAACGTTGGCCACCTCGAAACCGGCGGCGGCGACGAGGGCCACGGCCTCCCGGAGCAGCACCAGCGAGTCGGCCCCGGCGTAGGCGGGATCGTCGTCGGCGAAGTGCTGGCCGATGTCGCCCAGCGCCGCGGCGCCCAGCAGCGCATCGACCACAGCGTGGGTGAGCACGTCCGCGTCGGAGTGCCCCTCCAGCCCCAGCTCGGACTCGAGGTCGACGCCGCCGACGATCAGCCGCCGCCCCGCGACGAGCCGGTGGCAGTCGTAGCCGATGCCGGTGCGCACGCTCACGCCGGCGCCCCGATCGGCTCCAGGCGGCGCTCGCGGGCCTGAAAGACGCACAGCTCGCGGACGCCGAGGCCGTCGAGCAGCTCGAGCGCGTCCTCGTAGCGGTAGCCGAGCTCGTCGGGGACGTGGGCGTCGCTCGAGAGCGCAAGCGGGCAGCCGGCCTCGACCACCATCTCCAGGAACGCTGGAGCCGGGTAGAGCTCGCCGACCGGCTTGCGCCACCCGGCGGTGGAGACCTCGACGGCGACGCCGGTGTCGGCGAACGCCTCGACCGCGGGCTCGTAGAAGCGGCGCAGGTCGCCGTCGGGGCGCGGTCGCTCGCGCCCCCACATCTTCACCAGGTCCGGGTGCGCGACGATGTCGTAGAGGCCGCTGCGCGCCGACTCGGCGATCGTCTCGAAGTAGCGGCGCCAGACCCTGTCGGGGTCGGCGTCGCCGTCCCACACGTCCCACTCGTCGAGGTCCAGTGCGGCGTCGCGCAGGAAGTGCACGGAGCCGACCACGAAGTCCCAGGGACGGCCGTCGAGCAGGTTGGCGATGCGGTCCTCGGCCCCGGGCACGAAATCGGCCTCGATGCCCAGCCGCAGGTCGGTCTCCTCCCGCACGAACTCGCAGTAGGCGTCGAGGTCGTCGTGGGCGTTGCGGCGCCACCAGGGATGGCCCCACACGTCCAGCGACTGCGTGAAGCGGTGGACGTGCTCGGCGACCCCCAGCTCCGCGATCCCGCGCTCGGATGCCACCGTGCGGTAGCGCTCCGCGTTCGCGGCCGTGAAGTACAGCTCGGCGGTCGCCTCGACGTCGTCGGGCCGTAGGTGGACGTGGTAGTCGGTCAGCATCGGGCGAGTCTTGCGCGCCGGGGTGTCCTTCGCGGGCTGCTACGAGGCGGTAGCACTGCCGCTACGGGGTGCTATCAGCTTCAGGAGAAGAGGTCCGGTTCGCTCCCCGGCTGAGAAAGAACTCTGCCACCTCCAGGTCGTCAGGCCAGGTGACCTTCAGGTTCGGCCGCGATGAGGCGTCGCCGTGGGCAGAGCTGACGACTTTGACCGTTCCGCCGGCCCGCCGGACCAGCGACGTTTCATCGGTCGCTCGGGCGAGCACGGTGCGCGGAACGTCGAGTGCGCGTTCGAGCACCTCGCGGGGGAACAGCTGCGGCGTCTCGATCGCCCACGCGCCCTCGCGCTCGATGTCCTCGACGATCAGGAGCTGCGCGTCCGTCCGCCTGAGCGTGTCCCGGACGGGTGAGGCCGCCGTAACCGCATCCGCCCCGTGCCGCTGCATCGACAGCCTCTGCAGGAGGTCGCGCGTGATCAGCGGTCGAGCGGCATCGTGGACGAACACGTACTCGCCGTGCCAGGACGGCCCAGGCCGCCAGGTCGCCGCCGACAGCGCGGCCTTGACGGACTCCGCGCGCGTCGGCCCGCCGGGCACCCCGGTCGTCCCCGTCGGCGCCCGCTTTCGGCCCGGTGGCAGCGCGACGACGATGTCGTCGATCAGGTCCGAGGAGCGGAAGACATCGACGCTCCACTGGACCATCGGTTTGCCCGCCAACGTGACGAACGCCTTGGGCCGTGAGGCGCCAAGGCGTTCGCCACTGCCGGCGGCCACGATGAGGGCCACCGCCACGTTTGCGCTCCGCCTACTTGGCGGCCACCGCCACCTTGGCGTCGGACTTGTCGAGGAGGCCGTCGAGGTGCTCCTCGGCCTCGTCCTCCTCCATCTCCAGCGCGTACATCAGTTCGGAGGCCAGGATCTTCTTCGCCCGCGTGAACATCTGCTTCTCGCCGGTCGAGAGGCCCTTCTCCTGCTCGCGGATGGCCAGGTTGCGAACCACCTCGGCGAGCTCGTAGATGTCACCGGTCTTGATCTTGTCCCGGTTGTGCTTGAAGCGCCGGTTCCAGTTCTTGGGCATCTCCGACACGTCGTCCCGCAGCACGTCGAGCACCTTCTTGACGGTCTCCTCGTCGATCACCCGTCGCAGCCCCGCCTTGCCGGCGTTGCAACACGGCACCATGACCGTCATGTCGTTGTGGAGGATCTTGATCGTGAGGTACTCCTGCTTCTCACCGAAGATCTCCTTGGTCTCCTTCTTGAGGACCTTGCCGGCCCCGTGATGCGGATAGACGACGTTGTCGCCGATCTCGAACTCGATCAGCTCCGCCTCGACGGTGACCTCGAGGTCCTCGACCTGCTCTTCGATTACTTCGGTAATGACAGCCTCCTTGTTCGTGCGCGCGCGGTGTGAGCGACGGACCGCGCGGATCTATGTCTGCAGATAGCGGTCCACGAGGTTGATCTCCTGTAGGCGGCGAAGGCCCTCGCGGATGTCCTTCGCGCGAATCTCGCCGACGCCCTCGACGGTCTCCAGTTCGGCGTCGGTCGCGGCCAGCATCTCGTCGAGCCGGCCGAACTCGCGCACGATCTCCGTGACCACCAGCTTCGGCAGCCGCGGAATGCGCCCGAGGATGCGGTAGCCCCGTGGGGACACGGGGTAGTCGAGCGTATTGAGCTTGCGGTCGTAGCCGAGCAGTTCGGCGAGCCGCCCGAAGTCCAGGAGGTCCGGGTGGGGCAGCCGCGCCAGCTGGTCGGCGACCGATGCGAAGTTCTCGTCCGTGTCCGCGGACAGGTAGTCGTGGATCAGCGCAGCCTTGTCGGCCGCGACGCCGACCATCGTCTCGTCGAGCTGCATCTCGATCAGCCGGCCCTCGGTGCCGAGCTCGACGATGTAGCGCTCGATCTCGACGGCCATGCGCGTGACCAGCTCGGCGCGCTGGAGCACGGTCAGCACGTCGTGCAGCGTGGATCCGCCCTCGAACTCCAGGGCCGTCAGGCGCGTGGACACCTGGTCGAGGCGGCTCCGGTACTTGTCGAGCGTCGCCAGCGCCTGGTTGGCCTTGGCGAGCACGACGGGGATGTCCACCATGATGTACTTGGACCCGCCGACGTAGAGCGAGACGACGTCGCGCCGTGCGGACAGGGCGATCACCAGCGCGTCGGTCTGCTTGGAGACGCGCTCAGCGGTGCGGTGGCGGGTGCCCGTCTCGACGGACAGGATCGTCGGGTCCGGCATCAGCTGCACGTTGGACCACACGATCTTGGTCACGTTCTCGTTGAGCACGATGGCGCCGTCCATCTTGGCCACCTGGTAGAGCAGGGCGGGCGCGTAATCGATGTCGAGCTTGATTCCACCGGAGAACATGAAGGACAACTCCTCGGGGTCCCCGATCAGGATCAGACCGCCCGTGCGAGCGTGAAGGATGTGGTCGAGCCCGTCGCGCAGCGCCGTTCCGGGCGCCACCATCTCGAGTGCCTTGACGAGCCGGGGCTCTTGACGTGACTCGAGCTCGTTGAGCTCTTCCCCGGACCTCGGAGGCATACAACAGCGCATTTTAGCGGCTGGAAGCGGGGATTTCCCCACCGACCTCGCCGGCCCGATCGCGGCCGCGGCGCGTCAGGCGGCGGCGCGGCTCGGGCCCGGGAGCGCGGCGCGCAGCGCGTCGCGCAGCGACGGGGCGGCGCGGGCGCCGCTGCCGGCGCCCGCGGGCGCGAGCACCGGCGCCAGCCCGAAGCGGGCCGCCTCCGCGATGCGACGCTCTGCGTGCGCGACGGGACGCAGCTCGCCGGTGAGGCCCAGCTCGCCGAAGCACGCGGGCGGCGTGCGCGCGGCCGGGTCCCCGACCGCGCGGCCGCGGGCGGCGCCCGCCACGGCCAGGGCCACCGCGAGATCGGCGCCGGGCTCGTCGACGCGCAGGCCGCCGACGACGTTGACGAACACGTCGGCTGAGCCGACGGCCACGCCGGCGTGGCGGGCCAGCACGGCCAGCACGAGCGCCAGGCGGTTGCGGTCGATCCCGCTGACCACGCGGCGCGGCGGCACCAGCTCGGACGGCGACACCAGCGCCTGCACCTCGACGAGCAGCGGCCGCGTGCCCTCCATCGCGGCGAGCACCACGCTGCCGGGCTCGCGGGTGGCCGACTCGACGAAGCGGGCCGAGGCGTCCGCGACCTCCACCAGGCCCTCGCCGCGCATCTCGAACACGCCGGCGTCCGCGGTCGCGCCGAAGCGGTTCTTGAGCGCACGGAGCGTGCGATAGGTGCGCTCGCGCTCGCCCTCGAACTGCAATACGGCGTCGACGAGGTGCTCGAGCACGCGCGGGCCGGCGAGCGAGCCCTCCTTGGTGACGTGGCCGACGAGCATGACGGCGACGTCGTGCTGCCGGGCGACGCGGGCGACGCGGTCGGCGACCTCCCGCACCTGCCCGACCGACCCGGGCGAGCCCGCCAGCTCGGGGGCGTGGAGCGTCTGCACCGAGTCGACCACGCAGACCTCCGGGCGCTCGTGCTCGAGCGTCGCGAGGACGGCGTCGAGGTCGGTCTCGGCCAGCACGGGGACGTCGAGGGTGCCCTCGCCGAGGCGCTCGGCGCGGAGCCGGACCTGGGCGGCGGACTCCTCGCCCGACACGTACAGCGTGCCCCGCCCGGCGGCGGCGAGCCGGCCGAGCGCCATCGTCGTCAGGGTGGACTTGCCGATGCCGGGCGAGCCCCCGAGCAGCACCAGCGAGCCCGGCACCAGCCCGCCGCCCAGCACGCGGTCGAGCTCGACGATCCCGGTTTGCAGGCGCGCGACGGCGGGCGCGCGGACCTCGGACAGCGGCACCGGACGCGCCGCCCGCGACGTGCGGGCGGGCCCGCGGGTGGAGGACCGCTGCGCCGGCCGCTCCTCGACGAGCGTGTTCCATTCCCCGCAGCCGGGGCACTGGCCGTGCCACTTGGCCTCGGTGTGCCCGCAGGCGGAGCAGACGTGGATCGTGGCCGGGGCGCGGCATCTTCTCCGAGCATAGGCCCGGCCCCCGACGCGTTCGCCCCGGGTCAGGCCGTGGCGTCGAGCGCGCGCGCCACGTCGGCGCAGACGTCGGCGGCGTCCTCGATGCCCGCGCTGAGGCGAATCCAGCCCTCGGGGATCTCGTCGCCCTCCCAGCGCGCCCGGCGCTCCGCGGTGGTGTGCACGCCGCCGAAGCTCGTGGCCTCGATCACCAGCGCGCAGGCCGCGAGGAAGGCCTCCGCCCGCTCGCGCCCCCCGGCGTCGAAGCCGATCACGCCGGCGACGCCGGGGTGACGTACGTCGGCGACATCGGAGCGCGCCGCCAGCATCTCCACCAGCGCGCCTGCGTTCGCCTCCTGGCGCTCCAGCCGCACGCCGAGCGTGGCGAGCGACCGGTGCGCAAGCCAGACCTCGAAGGGCCCCGGGATCGAGCCGACCTGCCGCCGCCAGGCGCGCAGCGCCTCGGCCCGGTCGGCGTCGCGTGTGGCGACGTGGCCGATCAGGAGGTCCGCGTGACCAGCCAGCGCCTTGGTCCCCGCGCACACCGAGAAGTCCGCGCCGAGGTCGAGCGGGCGCTGGCGCAGCGGCGTCGCGAGCGTGTTGTCGACGGCCACCAGTGCGCCGTCGGCGTGCGCGGCCTCGGCCACCGCGGCGATGTCGCATGTCTCAAGGCCGGGGTTGCTCGGCGTCTCGACGATCGCAAGTCCGACGCCCCCCAACGCGTCGACGATCGCCCGCGTGTCGGTGGACACGAGCCGCACGCCGAGACCCCGGGCGGCGCACATCCGGGCCGCGACGCGGCGTGTCATGAAGTAGCCGTCGCCGGGGACCGCGACGGGCGCGGGGTCGTCCTCCCCGGCGAACACGTAGAGCACGGCGGTGATCGCCGCCATGCCCGAAGGGAACACGACCGCCTCGCCGCCCTCGAGCTCGCCCAGCGCATCCTCATAGTTCGACCAGGTCGGATTGCCGTAGCGCCCGTAGCTGTAGGGCGCCCCCGCCGGGTCGCCGGGCAGGTGGAAGGGCCCTGCGAACTCGGGGCCGGGCAGAAACGGATCGCCCGGAGCCCCGTCGGGCATGCCGGCGCGGACGGCCCGAGTTCCCGGCCCCCACCCCTCTCTGCGCTCACCGCTCATCGCCCGGATCCTCGCATGCAGCGCGACCATTCCTCGCCCTCGGTGGCGTCCCTCGCATCGATTTGCCTCGGGGAGGTACCCTGATCGTTCTTATTCCCGCGCACCGCATCGGAGACGTGGACGGCTCAGGCGAGCTTCAGCTCCTGGAACGGGAGGCCGAGCTGCACGCCCTCGCCGCCACACTCGACGGACTGCATTCGGGCCGTGGTCGGCCGACCGTGCTCGAGGGCGCCCCGGGCACCGGCAAGAGCGCGCTCGCGGGCGCGGCCTCCCTGATGGCCGAGGACGGTGGGCTGCGCGTGCTGCGAGCGCGGGGCAGCGAGCTCGAGCGCGAGTACGCGTTCGGGGTGATGCGCCAGCTGTTCGAGCCGACCCTGACCGCGGCGGCCCCCGCGGAGCGGGAGCGACTTCTGGCGGGCGCCGCAGGCCCGGCCGAATGGGTCCTCGCCCCGGATCCGGCCGCGCCGAGCGATCGTGCCGCGGCCGGCTTCGCCGTGCTCAACGGCATCTACTGGCTCGCCGTCAACCTGACGGTCGATCGGCCGCTGCTGCTCGTTCTGGACGACACCCATTGGGCCGACGCGTCGTCACTGAGGGCGCTCAACTTCCTCGCGGCGCGCGCGGCCGATGCGTCGTTTGGCGTCATCGCGACATTCCGCCCGGCCGAGCCCGGGGCTCCGATGGCGCTCCTGGACGAGCTGCGCGCCCACCCGAACGCGCTCCGTCTCACCGTCAGCCCGCTGCACGAGGACTCGGTCGCGCGCATCGTGCGGCGCCGGCTTGCATCCGCCGATGACGCCGTCTGCGCGGCCTTCGCCACGGCCAGCGCCGGCAACCCGCTCTACCTCGAGGAGCTGCTGCGGACCCTGAGCAGCAACGGGCTGCACACCGACGTCGACCCGGCTGCGCTGGTCCGGCGCGCCTCGGTGCCGTCGCTCGGTGATCGGGTGGTGCGCCGCATCGCGCGCGTGGCCGAAGCGGCGCCGACCCTGACCACGGCGATGGCGGTGCTGGGAGATGGCACGCGACTCGCCACGGCCGCCGATTTGGCCGGCATGGAGCGTTCGGCGGCCGGCGACATCGCCCACCGGCTCCGGCGCATCGACGTGCTGGCGGAGGAGGACCCGATCGCCTTCGTGCACCCACTGGTGCGCCGCTCGGTCTACGACGCCCAACCCGAGACCGACCGCCAGCGCGCCCACGCCGCGGCCGCAGCGCTGCTCCGGGACGCCGGGGCCCCGGCGGAGGCCGTGGCCGCGCACCTGGCCGTCGTGCCGCCCGCGGGGTGCAGCGCGGTCGCCACGAGCCTGTTCGAAGCCGGGCAGGACGCCCTCTCCCAGGCCGCGCCCGACGAGGCGATCCGGTGGTTTCGACGCGCACTCTCCGAGCAGGCGCCGGAGCCACCCGAGGCCGCGATCCTGACGCAGATGGGGATGACCGAGTTCGCCCTGCGCGACGCGGAGGCGATCCCCCATCTCCAGGCGGCGCTCGCGCGCTCGACCGACCCTCGCCAGCGGACGCAGATCGCGGTCGCGCTGGGCGACCTCCTGGGCCACGCCGGGCAGTGGGACGCAGCCCTGGCCGTCGCGGGCCGCGCCGAACGGGAGGTCGCAGACGCCCATCCGGAGCTGGCCACGGAGGTCGCCGCCCTGCGCGCCGTGATCGAGGCCTACGACCCGGCGTTCGTCGAGGACTTCGACCGTGCGTTGCCGCGATACCGCGAGCTGGCCCAGCGAGACGAATGGGCCGCTCATGCCCTCGCCGCCCTGCTCGCCGCCATCACGGCGGCGCGTGGCGCCCCTGCGAAGGAGGTCCTGGCGCTCGTCGATCGCGCGCTCGAGGGTGGCCACCTTCTGGCCGAGCGCGTGGGCGCCTGGCCGTCGGGCCAGCTCCTGGGCGCCCTGATCGAGGTCGAGGCCCTCGACCGCGCGCTCAAGGTCGGCGAGCAGGTCGACGAAGCGGGCCAGCGGCACGGCGCGCCCGCCGCTCGCCTGGCCGCGATCTGCTTCCGGGCATGGGTTCACGCCCGGCGCGGCGAGCTCGTGGCGGCGGAGGCCGAGCTTCTGACCGTCCTGGACCTGGCCGCCGCGGCAGAGATGCCCATGATCGTCCTCACCCCCATCTACTTCGTCCAGGATGCGATCCTCGAGCGCTCGAGCCTGCACGACGCGGCCGGGCTCGTCGAGACCCTTGAGCTCGACCCGGTGTTCATGCGCACCTGGACGGGAGCGATGCTTCTCCAGGTGCGGGGCCGACTTCGGCTGGCGCGCCAGGATCGCGAGTCCGGGATCGCCGACCTGCGCGAGGCCGGACGGATCGCCACCGCTCTGAAGTTCGGGCCCGTGTTCTCGAGTTGGCGCTCGGCGCTCGCGATGGCACTGCCGGCCAAGGACCACCGACAGGCGCTCGCACTGGCCGCCGAGGAGCTCGAGCTGGCCCGCGCGACCGACTTCCCCCGTCCAACGGGGGTCGCGCTGCGCACCGTCGGCGTCCTCGAGGGCGGCGAACAGGGCATCGAGCTGCTGCGCGAATCGATCGCCGTGCTCGAAAGCACCGAGGCACGCCTCGAGCACGCGCGGTCCCGCGTCGAGCTCGGCGCAGCACTGCGCCGCCGCCAGCGCCGCGCCGAGGCCCGCCCCGAGCTCGAGGCCGGCATGGATCTGGCCCGGCGCTGCGGCGCCGAGCGACTCGCCACCCGCAGCCAGGAGGAGCTGCGGGCCGCCGGCGGGCGACCGCGGCGCACGGCGCGCACGGGGCGCGAGGCGCTGACGGCCTCCGAGCTGCGGGTTGCGCGGCTGGCCGCGCGAGGGGTGAGCAACCCGGAGATCGCCCAGGAGTTCTACGTGAGCCTCAAGACCATCGAGACGCACCTCACCCACGTCTACGCCAAGCTCGGCCTCTCGGGCCGCGGGTCTCGCGGTCGCCTGGCCCGCGCGCTCGACGAGGACGTGGCCGAGGCGATCGACGCGAACTGACCGGATCCCAGGCTTCGCGTCCCCCGGTTCCTTCAGCGTCAGCCAACGCGATCAGTTGTCGAAGTGCGTCGGGGTGTTGGAGTCCTCGTGGAAGGTGTCGGTGTGCTCCTGTCCTCCGTCGACGTGGTGGACCGGGCCGCCGGAGTCACCGTGAATGTTTCCGGTGCGGTCCGCGTGTGAGCTGGCATCGCCGTGGCGCGTGCCGTCCTGGTGGTTGCCACTGTCGTTGTGGTTGGGCGTGTCGCTGTGCGTGTTGTCGCTGTGCTTGGTGTCGCTGTGCTTGGTGTCGCTGTGCGTGTTGTCGCTGTGCCCACCGCCGCTGTCGCTGTGCGTGTCGCTGTGCGCGTTGCTGCTGTCGGTGTGCTGGCTGCCGTCGGTGTGGCTGTCCGTGTGCGCGGTGTCGTGGTGCTGATCGGTGTGGTCGCCGTGAGAGTCGCCGTGCGAGCCGCCGCCGCATGCGGCGAGCCACCCCGCGGACAGCACGACCGGGACGGCCGAGCCCGCGCGCAGCAGCTCCCGTCGCGAGAAGTCGAGCGCTCGCTCGCTTCGCTCTCGGTCCTCGGACGGACGTTCATCCCGGCCGTCATCGGACGTCATGGCAGACCTCCTCGGCGTGGTGGGTGGATACGGTGGCGAGGGCGACTCGGTCGCCGTTGGGCTCGCCCAGCGGCGTAAGGCCCGCCTGGTCGGCGAGCTCGGCGAGGCTCGTGGAAGCGAGCCAGTCTCCGTAGGCGTAGACGAGCACCCGATCGCAGGACCTCCGGAGCCGCTCGCGGATCGCATTCGCGCGGTCGGTGCCCGTCTCGAGCAGCCGGCCGGGCATGATGATGCCGAGCGCGAAGCGGCTCCCCTCGTCCCATGGCTGCCCGGCATCCACCTCGGCGTCCAGGATGTCGCCCACGAGGAAATTGGACCTGAAGTCGGGCTGGAGCAGCCGCGCGTGCTTGATTCGCGCCGGCTCGGCGTCGATTCCGAAGGGGATGACGCCGGGCACGGCGGCCGCGAGCTTCTTGAGGAGCGCTCCGTTCCCGCAGCCGAAGTCCATCACGCGGCCCCCGCGGCCGGCCAGGGCGGATGCCGCAAGTGCCACGATCGGGCGATGGGCATCGTCCATCGCCGCCTCGGACGCAAACCCGTTGTCGCTGGCGTACCAGCTCGGCGGCGGGGTGCGGACGGCGTGCTCCAGTCCCTGTTTGAAACCGTGGGACTCGCTGATGCGCAGCTTGACCGGCTGCCGCAGCGGGAACGAGAGGCCGCGCGCGCCCTCGGCGGGATAGGCCTCGCCCGCCCGGCGCACCACGTAGCGCCGGGGACGTGGCATCGGTGCGGGTGACGACCTTGAGCACGGGCGTCTTGATCTCGGCGATGCCGTGCAGCGCGGACCACTCCAACGGCCACGACAGCACCTCGAGCAACCAGTCCATCTCCTGGTCGAACCCCGACTCCCGGCCGACCGCGAGCATCTCGTCGGCGAGCTTCACGGTGGCGGGGCAGTCGCAGCGGCAGGGAAGGTGGGGCACCGCTCGCGCGCCCATCCAGCGCCAGAGGATGTTGGCCTGCGCGGGCCCGTCGATGGCGACGGCGCAGTCCTCGGTCCGTTCCCCGGTGGCGATCGCCATCGGCCAGGTGGTGTCGACCATCGCGTCGTCGACCCAGACTCGACGGAAGAACTCGCGGCAGCACGGCGGGTAGCCCAATGCAGCGCCGATCGCGGCCTGGTCGCCGTCGTCCCAGCACGCCTTGAACGCCGCCAGCGCCTCGGGCTCACCGAGCACCAAGCGAAAGTGGAACGGTTGGCCCGGCTCCGGCCGAACCGACGTCGCGCTGTAGGGCTGGCCCGACACTCCCACCATCTCCACGGGCAACGAGCCGAGGCCCGCCTCGGCCCAGCGGGGCGCCTGCGCCAGGAACTCCTCCGGCGAGGCCATGGTCACCCCGCAGGACCGGACGCCCGCCAGCACCGAGCGCCACTCGATCTCGGCCCAGGCCGTGCCGATGCGCTCGAGCCGAGGCGCCCAGGTCTCTCGCGCCCGGTCGCTCACCCACGCCACCCGGGTGAAGTCGTGCAGGGTGAAACCGAGCCGCTGCATGGCGCCTTCTGTCGGCTTGGCCGTGCGGGCGTCGGCCGATTCGAGCAGCGCCTCAGGCATCGTCCTCCATCTGGCGCAGGACCCCCGCGATCGTGGTGTTCTGGCCCTGGGCCCACAGGTCGAGGAACGCCGCCTCGACGTCGTGGCGTTCCGGCTTGGCCGAGAGCGGAAGCTGGTCGTCGTCGAGCAGGCGATCCTCCAGCTGGCGGAACAGGGCCTTCCACAGGTCGCAGTGCTCTGTCCGGTTTCGCCAGTCGCCGTCGATCGCCGTGCCGGGGCACTGGCCCTTGCACATCAGGAAGAACCGGCAGTCCCGGCATCCGCCGTGCTCCTGCGGGGTGTGGTACAGGGCGAGGTATCGCTCGAAGCCCTCGGCGGACGCCTTGACGAAATCGACGCCGTCCTTGTTGGTCCGGCCGCAGTTGCTCGACTGGCCCTGCGCCCTCGACGCCGCGGACGGCGCGGGTGGTGTAGGGGTCACAGGCGTTCCAGACGCAGGTCGTGCTGTCGTCGGTGCCCAGCAGCAGGTTGCGCATGTCCTCGAACAGGTCGAGCTTCAGGGTGGTGAGCTCGTCCTCGAGCTCGGCGAAGCTCGAGAAGGCGACCAGGTTCTCCTCCGTCGAGAGCGCGTAGGCCGCTCCGACGCCCTCCTGGTCGACCTCGAGTACGTGCAGGCGAGCCGAGGCGATGCCCATCGCCTCGAGCCTCCGCAGCCAGTCGTGCATGGCGGGCAGCTTCTCCGCCGTCGCGTTGACCCGGTGCAGCGTGATGATCAGGCTGGGCGGCATCCCCTCGCGGCACAGGCGCTCGATCGCGGCCTCCGTCTTGGCGGTCGCCTCCCGGGTGCGCTCCAGCGTGCCGTTCCAGCGGGCGTCGTTGAGCTCGCCGGGCCCGTCGATGGAGATGCCGACCTGCACCTGGTACTGACGGAACATCCGAACGTGCTCGTCGTTGATGAGCACGCCGTTCGTCTGGACGTTGTTGGAGTCGAAGCGCTCGAGTCCCCACGCCCACAGCTTCTCCAGGTCGGGCTCGGGGAGCAGGAGCGCCTCGCCGCCGAAGAGGGTGAACGGACCGCCCTCCCGCTCGACCGCGGCCTTCATCGCCTCGAGGTCGTAGGAGCGCGCGATGTTCCCGGCGTCGCGCTCCGGGTTCTGGTAGCAGTACTGGCACTGGATATTGCAGGCCACGCCCAGCGGTCGCAGCTCGACGCTCATATCCGCACCACCGAGATCGTGCCCTTGATCGTGCCCTTCACGGAGCGGCTGGCGGCGGCAAGTTTGAACCCGACCTTGAGCACCCCGGCCGACGGCCGTTTGGGCAGCCGGATCTTCAGCTTCGTCGTCCTGGTCCGCACCGCGTAGCGCCGCCCGCCGGCCGTCAGGATCGCCCGGTCCGACGTCCGCAGCTTCACCGTCACCGTCGTGGCCTTGTGGCTCACCCGCTGGGGCACCGAGACGCTCACGACCCGCAGCCGGCGCGGTGACACGTTCACCCGCACCGACGCCACGGCGGTCAGCCCGTTCGACCCGCGCGCGACGAGGCGGAGGGTGAGCTTCCCGGCCGGCAGGCGAACCTTCAGTCGCGGGCCCGGCACCCAGCCGCCGGCGCCCGGCGTACCACGTGAGCGACCGGCCCTTGAGCGACACGTCGAGGTCATCCGTCGCCGACACCCGAGAGCAGGTGCGATCGCCCACGCGCAGCAGGCTGCCGGCCACCGGCGCGATGATCCTGACCTGCGGGCGGTTGCCCTGGACCAGGAAAGCCCGAGACGTCGCCGTCACCTGGTTGAACCCGTCGTTGAGGCTCGACGCGCACCCGCGCCCGCCTGCTGCCGGAGAGCATCGACGACGGGATCGAAACGTGGCCGCGGCTCTTGCCCATCGAAACGGTCCGCCACGTGCGCCCGTTGTTCGCCGAGAAGTCGACCGTGGCCTGAAGCGCGATCGCCCTCCGGGTCGGTGCCTCGCCAGCGCACGACCAGGGAGCGCCCGGTGCGGAGTCGGGTCCTGCGCGTCGGTGCCAGCAGCCGAACGCGCGGCGCGCGCGACCGGAGCTCGCACGGGCGATGACGCTGCCGTCGTGGACCAGCTCGACCGACGCCGCCGCCGCCGCCACGGGGCCGCTGAACTCGCCGATCGCCCGCGGCTCGTCGCCGGACTGCTGCGGACCGTCGACTCCCGCGTCGAGCAGGACCTGGCCCCCGGCGCCCAGCGAGCGCAGCCTGTAGTGAGACGACGGGTCGGACCGGGCGCCCGTTCGCACCGGCCGGGGCCGGGCTCACGACGCCCGCGATCTGGGCGTGGTCGCCGTCAACCGGTCCGAACGCGTAGCCGGGGCCGCTCGTGGCGGCGCTCTGCGCAGTGCCGAGTCCGGCGGAGGTCCGCCCGACGAGCCTGAACGGCCTGAGCAGTCGGCCGACGTCGAACGGGCGCAGGCGATCCGGGCGAGAGCAGCACGTTCTGCTGCACGCCCGCGATGTTCTTCGCGAACGTGTCCATCACCGCCGCGACCCGGTTCCAGTTGCGCGCCGAGAGCCAGACGCCCCCCGGCTTGCTGAAGCTCGTGTCGATGTTGCTGCTGTCGAAGCAGTAGGACATCAGGTCGTTGATCTCGTGGCCCGAGGGGAACCGTCGATGTCCGGATCGACCGGCGCGAGCAGTTCGGCAGGAATGCCGGTGCTCTTGGCGCACGAACCGGATGCCCTGCAGGTCGCCCCGGTTGTCCGGCGGCCAGCTCTCGGAGCGATCGTCGTTGTTGCCGCAGGTGCCCTTGGGAAGCGAATGGGGCAGGGTGAAGAAATGGCCGAGCTCGTGCGCCGCACCGTGGATCGGGAACACGTGGTCGTTGACCAGCTCGAAGCCGACGTGGCAGCAGGACGCCGACGCGGACGCCGCGGTGACGCCGTCGGCGAACGTGCCCTCGAACCACCCGGGCTCCCGCCCGCCGATGATGTTGAGCGAGGCATCCGAGGGATCGGCGACGTAGTTCGACACGGCGATGACCGCGTCGTAGCCGCGGCCGCGTGTGGGCCGCGCCGGGTTGGCGGTGATCCAGTTGAGGATCACCTGCTTGAGCGCCTGCTGGCGGCAGCTGCGCGTGTTCATGAGCCCGGAGAAGCTTCGCGCCGGAACGCGCCCGTGCCCGTACCGCGGCATTGGAAGCCGTTGGTGGGGTCGACGTCGACGGACGCAAGATCGCCGATGTCGATGTCGCTCTGGTAGGAGTTCGGAATCGTCATGCGCGCCCCGCCCGGGTAGAGCCGCGTGGCGGCGTCCATGACCTGCTTCGGTGTGCGCGTGAACGGCTTCTGGCCCGAGCGACGCCAGCCGCAGCTCGATGCCGGCGAACACCGGTGCCGTGAACTGCTTGAACGGGATCGAGTCGAGGCTGAACGTGTCGTCGGCGTCACAGCTGGGCACCCCCGGCCCAAAGGGCGCGCTGCCCGGCGGCGGTGACGAGGGAATGTCGCACTGCCGCGCGCCGAAACTCGGGCCGAAGTCGCTGTTGGGGAACCGCACGCGCGCCGTCAGCCGAAGCTTCCCGGGAGCGGTCCAGGCGGAGGGCAGCTTGAACTGTAGGCCGGACTTGGGGTTGTCGCGGGCGCCCTGGGTGACCCACCATCCGTTGGAGGCCGGCACGGGCGTGGCCGAGAGGACCAGAGGGTCTCCGAGGCTGTGACCGTCCAACGTTCCACTCAATTCGACGCTCACGGGCACGTTGGGATCGCCGGAGCCGTTGTTGTCCCTGGCGACGTAGACGATCGCCGTCGTCGGCTTGTCGGAGTCGAGCGGGCTCACGCCGTCGTAACCGACCTGCTGCGCGGAGCGACCCTGGAGGAAGCAGGCACCCCCCACGTTGTGCCAGTTGGTCGGAGTCCCTCCGCCGCAGATGTCGGCCCCGAACGGCTGCCCGGTGTCGGGCCAGCTGAACTGACGGGCCCCGGCGTTGGGCTGCACGACCTGGAAGACGTCGATTCCGCGGATGCGCACGTCCCCGTACGCGCGCGGCAGGACGTTGACGCCAGCGGAGCTGAACACCTGGGAGTTGCTCGTCGCCGTCACCGGCCCGCTCGGGCTCTGGACGCTCACCTCGCAGCTGATCGGGTACCCGTAGATGCTGGCGGACGGCAGGAAGAACTGTCCCGATGCTCCCCGCCCGGCCAGCTGGACGCCGCGCCCCCCTTCGATGGCGACCCACCGGTAGGTGAATTGCGAGCCCGCGGGCAGGTTGCTCCACGTGCCCGGGTTGCACTGGTAGACCCGGCCGAGCAGCTCGATGGTCCTCTGGTCGGTGGTCAGCGAGATCGTCGGCAGGGCGACGTTCTCGGGCGGCGGTTCCGGTGGCGTGCCGGTGGGCGGAGAGGACGGAGGCGCGTCGGGCGGGAGCTCCGGCGGGTTGGGGCCGGTCGCCGCGGCCAGCTGCCCGATCTCGCCGGCGCTCAGCGCGCGACCGTACACGCGCGTCTCGTCGATGTCGCCGGAGAAGCTCCGTGTGGCCTCCGAGCACGTGGTCGCGTCCGCGTAATTCCCGATCGTGAAGTCGTTGCTCACGTCCAGCCCGTAGCCGATCGACCCCGACCCCGGCGTCTCGCCGACCTCCACACCATCGACGTAAAGGCGCACGGCCGACCCGTCATAGGTGCCCGCCACCATGTGCCACTGCCCATTCCACAGCGTCGAGTTGTCAGCAGGCGGCGTGACGAACGTGCCCGAGCCGTTGACGATGTAGAAGCGCACACCTGACGACGTCCGCGCTTCCGCCCGTATAGAGCGCATACGACGCATGCGAGCAACTCCCCGCCGCACCCTGGGCGGCGATCGTCTGCACGTGCAACGGCACCGAACTCGACCGCACCCACGCCATCAACGTCACCGTCGGCGGCTGGAGCAACGATTGGTTGCCGGCATCGATCGTCTGCGCCTTGGCGGTCAGACGCACCCCCGCCCCGAACTTTCCGTCGGGCACCGAATCGGGCGTCCCTACCCGTGTCGCGTTCAGGCCGTTCCCCGAGCTGTCGGCGAAAGGCCCGCTGGCCTCATCCAGGTGCCACTGCCCCCGCAACGGCTCCGCGCCCTGCGCCGCGGGCGCAACGATCCAGAGCGCGCCCAGCGCCAGCACCCCTGCCACCACGCGAATCCAGGTCCGTCTGGCTCCTTGCATGAGGGCCGATCGTCCCATTGCGGGACACGGCTTGCCTCAGGGTTGAACCCTGATCTTTTCCAATTCAGGGCATCGGGCCCGGAGGCCCGCGCCGCTCAGCGCCGGGAGCGCGTGACCTGGGTGATCACCCTCCTGCGCGCCCGCGGCGGCTGCCGAGGCGCTGCGCCCGGACGTTGAACTTCAGTCGCCCCTTCGAGACGCCGGTGACCGTCACGAGCAGGTACGTGCTCCCGGAGCGACGCGTGACGTGCAGGCGCGCCGCGCCCGCGCGGTAGCCGCTGCCGACGATCGCCAGGGTGAACCGACTGGACTGGTCCGACCAGGACAGCGCGAAGTTCAGGCGCTTGAAGCCCTTCGGCACGGTGTAGCTGTGCGTGCGAGCCTGTCCCGCGCGGCTGAACTGGTCGGAGTACTGCGCGGGCGGGCGAGTGGCACGTCAGGATCGCCGCGATCGTGTCGAAGACCGACTGCAGCTTGCTCGCGTCGGTCTGCGGGAAGTAGCGCCCGCCGGTCTCGCTCGCGATCTGCTGGAGGCGGGCGGCCCCGTTCGAGCCGCTCGCCGACGACCCGAACCCGACGACGTAGGTCGGGGGCCCGCCGCGGTGCCCGTTCGTGTACTCGCCGGCATCGTGGCCGCCGTCGGTGAGGAAGATGCGCGCCTTGGCACTCGGGTTGTCCGCCTGGGCCTGCGCGAACGCCGCGTTGTAGTCGGTGGTCCCGTTGTCGGCGTTGACCTTCTGCTTGAGCACCGCCTTGTCGGCGGCCGCGTTGGGCCCCACCGCTCGCGGCGGGAACAGCGTGTCGGCGGCCGGGGTGCTCGTGCTGAAGCTGCCGCCGAACTCGATCGCGCCCATCGTCGTCGCATTGGGCAGCGAGTCGATCAGCAGGTCGACGCCCTGGACGCGCAGCTTGTGCGAGTCCGTGATGGCCATCGAGCCCGAGTCGTCGACGATGGTCTCGATGTTCGAGACCGGCACGCAGGCCGCGCCGCGGGCGCTCGGCGCCGACGACGCTCCGGGCGCCATCGCGCCGATTGCCGTTAGCGCACCAGCAGTCAAGGCGGCCGCGGCCGCTCCACGTCCGTTCATGTCGCTCCCTGTCGTTGAACCGAAGGCGGAGCCGAGTATGCAGGTTCGACGTCGCCCTGCCTAGGGGCCCCAGGCGATCCGCGGACGCGTGTTCTACTCGTCGGAGGGCTCGTCGGCCGGAGGCTCGAGCGGCGGGAGGTCAGGCAGCTCCGGCGCATCCGGCGCCGACTCGCCCGACGCGTCCGAGGCCCCGCCGTCGTCCGCCCGACTTCGCCCTCGGCGGAGCCGCCCTCGGCGCCGACCCCCACCGGCGTGGGCGCGGGCTTGGGCTCGATCACCGTGAGCTTGACCTCCTCCTCGTCGGCGCCGTCGGTCGCGGGCTCGACCATCACGGTCGACCCGGACTTCAGCTCGGCGCGCAGGACGAAGTCGGCCAGCGGGTCCTCGATGTAGCGCTGGATCGCCCGGCGCAGCGGGCGCGCGCCCATGGCCGGGTCCCAGCCCTTGTCGACCAGCAGGTCCTTGGCCGCCTCGGACAGCTCGAGCTGGAGCTCGCGCTCCGCCATCGACTCGCGGATCCGCCGCAGCAGCAGCTCGATGATCTGCTTGATCTCGTCCTTGGTCAGCTTGTGGAAGACGATGACGTCGTCGATCCGGTTGAGGAACTCGGGCCGGAAGACCTTCTTGAGCTCGCCCATGATCCGGTTCTTCATGTCGTCGTAGCTGATCCCGGTCTCGTCGTCGGAGACGGCGAACCCGAGCGGCGTGTTGCGAGCGATCTCGGCGGCCCCGATGTTCGAGGTCATGATCACGATCGCGTGGCGGAAGTCCACGGTCCGCCCCTGGGCGTCGGTCAGCCGCCCGTCCTCCAGGATCTGGAGCAGGATGTTGAAGACGTCGGGGTGCGCCTTCTCGATCTCGTCGAGCAGGAGCACGCTGTAGGGCTTGCGCCGCACGGCCTCGGTGAGCTGGCCGCCCTCGTCGTAGCCGATGTAGCCCGGGGGCGAGCCGACCAGGCGCGAGACGGCGTGCTTCTCCATGTACTCGGACATGTCGACGCGCACCATCGCGTCCTCGTCGCCGAACAGGAACTCGGCGAGCGTACGCGCCAGCTCGGTCTTGCCCACGCCCGAGGGGCCGAGGAAGACGAACGAGCCGGTCGGGCGCTTCGGGTCCTTCAGGCCCGCGCGCGAGCGCCGGATCGCCTTGGAGACGACCTCGATCGCCTGGTGCTGGCCGATGACGCGCTTGTGGAGCTCGTCCTCCATGCGCATGAGCTTGGCCGTCTCGGCCTCGGTGAGCTTGAACACGGGGATGCCGGTCCACATCGAGACGATGTCGGCGATCTCCTCCTCGCCGATCGTCGGGCGCTCGCCGGACTCGCCGGACTCCCACTGCTCCTCGAGCTCGCGCTTCTTGTTCGTGAGGCGCCGCTCCTTGTCGCGCAGGTTCGCCGCCTTCTCGAACTCCTGCGCCTCGATCGCGGACTCCTTGTCGCGCCGCGTCGTCTCGATCTCCTCCTCGAGATCGCGGTAGACCGGCGGCGAGGTCATGGACTTGATCCGCATCCGTGAGGCGGCCTCGTCGATCAGGTCGATGGCCTTGTCCGGCAGGAAGCGGTCGGAGATGTAGCGGTCGGCGAGCTCGGCGGCGGCGTCGAGCGCCTCCTCGCCGATGTCGACCTTGTGGTGCTGCTCGTAGCGGTCGCGCAGGCCCTTGAGGATCTGGACGGTCTCCTCGGTCGAGGGCTCGTCCACGCGGATCTGCTGGAAGCGGCGCTCCAGCGCGGAGTCGCGCTCGAGGTACTTGCGGTACTCGTCGAGCGTCGTCGCGCCGATCGTCTGCAGCTCGCCGCGCGCCAGCGCCGGCTTGAGGATGGAGGCGGCGTCGATCGCGCCCTCCGCGGCGCCCGCGCCGACGAGGTTGTGCAGCTCGTCGATGAACAGGATGATGTCGCCGCGCTGGGTGATCTCCTTCATCACCTTCTTCAGGCGCTCCTCGAACTCGCCCCGGTACTTCGAACCGGCCACCAGCGCAGCCAGGTCGAGCGTGTAGATCTGCTTGCCCTTGAGCAGCTCGGGGACGTCGGCGGCGTTGATGCGCTGCGCCAGGCCCTCGACCACGGCGGTCTTGCCCACGCCGGGCTCGCCGATCAGGACGGGGTTGTTCTTGGTCCGCCGCGAGAGGATCTGCATGATCCGCTCGATCTCGGTCTCGCGCCCGACGACGGGGTCGAGCTTGCCGTCGGCGGCCAGCTTGGTGAGGTTGCGCCCGAACTGGTCGAGCAGCTTCGAGGACTTCTTGCCCTCGCCCTGCTGCCCGCCGGGACCGCCGGACTGCCCCTGCCCCTGGCGGCGACCGCCGGGACCGGACAGCATCCGGATGACCTCGTTGCGGATCTTCTCGGAGTCGGCGTCGAAGTCGAGCAGGATGCGCGCGGCCACGCCCTCGTTCTCGCGCACGAGGCCGAGCAGGATGTGCTCCGTGCCGATGTAGTTGTGGCCCAGGCTCAGCGCCTCGCGCAGCGCCAGCTCGAGCACCTTCTTCGCGCGCGGGGTGAAGGGGATCTGCCCGGAGGTGACCTCCTCACCGGAGCCGACGATGCGCACGACCTGCGCGCGCACGCGCTCGACGGTGATGTCCAGCGACTCGAGGACCCGGGCGGCGAGCCCCTCCTCCTCGCGGAGCAGGCCGAGCAGGATGTGCTCGGTCCCGATGTAGTTGTGCTTGAGCGTGCGAGCCTCCTCCTGGGCGAGGACGACCACCTGGCGGGCTCTTTCGGTGAATCGCTCAAACATGTCCTGCGTTCCTTTGTGAGCGGGGTCGGAGAGCTGCTGTCGAGGGTTGGTTGCCGGTTGGCGCGAGCTTTCAGGGTTCCGCAGCCGTCAAGGCCGCGGTTCGCGGGGTCACAAGCAGCCCCGCCTGCTCTCCATATTCGGCCGAAACGGCCAGTTGGATGAGCGAACGGGGTCGGCTGCCGAGCATACGCCAGTCTACCAACAGGGTGCGGCGCCTCCGCGGGTTGCCGAGTCGATCCCCGGACCTTGCGGGAACACGAGCGGCGGCGTGTCAACAACGTACGCTTGACGCCATGGCGGATCGCGCTCGCCCGTTCCTGCTCCGGACCCAGCGGCCCTCGACGGCCGCCGGGGTGGCGGTGGCGTTCGCGGCCGTCGCGGTGGCGACCGCGCTCGTGTATCCGCTCAAGGTGATCGCGCCGGCCGTGTCGTTGGGCGTGGTGTACCTGCCGGCGGTGCTCCTCGTGTCGGCCTACTGGGGCCTGCGCCTCGGGCTGCTGACGTCGCTCCTGAGCGCCGCGGCGTTCAACTTCTTCCACATCCCGCCGGTGGCGCAATTCACGATCGCCGACGGGCGCAACTGGGTTGCCCTCGGCGCGTTCTTCATCGTTGCGGCGGTGACGAGCACGGTGGCCGAACTGGCGCGGGCGCGGGCGCTGGAGGCCGAGAGCCGCCGGCGCGAGGCCGAACTGGCGGCCAACCTGGCCCGCGAGCTGCTGGGCGGCACGTCCACCGACGAGGCGCTGGCGACCACCGCGCGGCGCGTCGCCGAGGTGCTGGACCTTCCCTCGGCGGCGATCGAGCTCGGCGCCGTCGAGGCCGATCCGCGGCGCCTCGCGTTCGCCCTCCGCGACGGGCAGCGGCGGCAGATCGCCACGCTGCTGGTGCCCGCGGACATCGATGACGAGGCCGGCCAGCGGCTGCGCACCCAGATCGTCCCGTCGCTCGAGGCGCTGATCGCGATCGCCCTTCAGCGAGACCGGATGCAGGAGGACGCGGTGGAGACCGAGGCGCTGCGGCGCAGCGACGACGTCAAGACCGCGCTCCTGCGAGCCGTCTCGCACGACCTGCGGACGCCCCTGACGGGAATCGTGGCCGCCGGTCACGCACTCGGAGGGCGGTCGGTCACCGACGAGGAGCGAGGCGAGCTCAGCGCGACGGTGGTCAGCGAGGGCGAGCGGCTCTCGTCGCTGGTCGACAAGCTGCTAGACCTGTCGCGGCTCCAGGCGGGCCGCGCGGAGCCGCGCCGGGTATGGACCTCCCTGGAGGACGTCCTCCTGGCGGCCCGTGAGGACCTCCCCTCGGGTTCGGGGCGCATCGAGCTGGCCGTGGAGCCGGACCTGCCGGCGGTGCACGCGGACGCCGCCCAGCTCGAGCGCGCCTTCGCCAACCTCCTCGAGAACGCGCGCCGGTACTCCGGCGACCTCCCTGTGTCGGTGCACGCCCGGACGCTGGGATCGCGCGTCGTCGTGCGCGTCGCCGACCGCGGCCCGGGGATTCCGGCGGCCGAGCAGGCGCGCGTGTTCGAGCCGTTCTACCGCGGCCGGGGCAACGGCCGGCGGCACTGGACCGGATCGGGCCTGGGCCTGGCCATCGCGAAGGGCTTCATCGAGGCCAACGACGGCTCGATCGCGGTGGAATCGCTGCCCGGGCAGGGCACGAGCTTCGTCGTGGCGTTCCCGACGCCGGGCGCCGCGGAGCCGGCGTGAGCACTGCCCCCAAGGTGCTGGTGTGCGACGACGAGGCGCAGATCCTGCGGGCGCTGCGGGTCATCCTGCGCGACGCCGGCTTCCAGTCGGTACCGGCCGACTCGGGCGAGGAGGCGCTCGACCTGGCAGCCGTCGAGGCGCCGCAGGCAGCGATAGTCGACCTCGTGCTGCCCGACATCGACGGGGTCGAGGTGACGCGGCGCCTGCGCGAGTGGAGCCAGATGCCGATCATCGTGCTCTCGGCGATCGGCGAGGAGGATGCCAAGGTCCGCGCACTCGCCGCGGGCGCCGACGACTACGTCACCAAGCCGTTCGGCCCGCGCGAGCTGGTGGCCCGGCTGGAGGCTGCGCTGCGCCGTGTGCGCGAGGACCCGGGCGATGCTCAGATCACGGCCGACGGGCTCGAGATCGACCTGGCGGCGCGCACCGTGCGTCGCGAGGGCGAGGAGGTGCACCTCACGCCGACCGAGTTCGACCTGCTCCGCCACCTTGCCCGAAACCGCGGGCGGCTTCTGACCCACCGGGCCCTGCTGACCGAGGTCTGGGGACCGCAGTACGGCGAGGACACGCAGGTATTGCGCGCCCACGTCGCCAATCTGCGGCGCAAGATCGAGCCGGCCGAGGGCCCGCGCTACATCAAGACCGACCCCGGCGTCGGGTATCGCTTCGCCGCCTGATCGGGCGGCCCGCGGCCCCGGTCTTCACAGAATCTGTATCCGCAAGCTACCCATGTTCACGGGGCCTTGACGATCGAGCGCCGACCATGGAGCCGTGCTGTTCCACGCGCCCGAAGAGACTTTGCTCGGCGCTCCGACGCGCTCTGCCGGCCGGCTGCTGCGGCTCCGGGTGCTGCTGGCTCGCCCGCGGCTCGACCAGCGCCTCGCAGCGGGCGAGCCCGTCGACGGCGACCCGGCGCTCGCCGTCCGGGCGGCGCAGCTGCGCTCACCGCGCACGCGTGAGTACGTGGCCGCCGCCCTGGAGCGCGCGCTGGCCGACGACGGGCGCCGCGGGCTAACGGCGGCGATCCCCATGGACGCCCAAGCGCTGCGCGCCGCCCGGCCGGTGCTGGAGGACCTCGTCGCCGCGCTACGGGCCCCGGTCCCCGTGGAGGCCCGCGGCGTGGCGCTCGTCCAGCGTCTGTTGACCGATGGCGTCGGCCCGCTCTACATGCCAACGGCGCCGAACCAACTCGTGTGGGCAGCCACTGAGGCGCACCGGGCGCTCGCGGCCGGTGACCCGAGGTGGAACTAGAGGCCGTTCCCGGGCGCGGGACAGCCGGAACCGAGGACATGGGAACCGCACTCGCAGCCTTGCTTGGCGTCGGGATCGTGGCCGGTGGGCTGATCGGCGTCGAAGCGCTCATCAGCGGCCGCGGTCGCTGACGCGCGCCGAATCCCGCTCGCCGTCCGTTCCGGGATGAACCGGTACGCTCCGGCAAGGTGAGCCGGGAAGACTGGTCGGCACAACAGCCGCCGATGCCCAGGTTCCCCGCCATCGCACGCCCGAACAGGTTCACCCGCGTGCGCCTGATCGGGCTCGGGTCGGACTGGCGCCGCGAAGCACTCCGAACGAACCTGTGGCTCGTGCCGACGATCGAGGTGGTCGCCGCCATCGCCCTGTTCGCGGGCACCGACGCGATCGACCGGGCGGCGTACAACGGCGACCTCACACTACCGGCGTGGGTGATCAGCGGCACCGCCGACGCCGCGCGGCAGATCCTGACCACCCTCGCAGCGGCCGTGATCACGGTCGTCGGCGTCGTCTTCTCGATCATGATCGTCACGCTGACGCTCGCCTCGACGCAGTTCGGGCCGCGCATGCTCCGCAACTTCATCCGCGACCGGGCGACGCAGTTCACGCTCGGGACGTTCGTCGCGACGTTCGTCTACGCGATCCTCGCGCTCGTCTCGATCAGTCCAGGTGCCCACGGCGACTTCGTGCCGCACCTGTCGATCACCGTGTCGCTCGCGTTGCTCGTCGTCGACCTGGCGGTCCTCATCTACTTCATCCACCACATCGCGACCTCGATCCAGCTCCCGCAGGTCATCGCGAGCATCGCCCGCGACCTGTCGTCCGCGATCGACGCCGGCACCGGCCGTGACGCCCGCCGACGGCCCCAGCTCGAAGCCGGTCCGTCGGTGGCCGAGCTCCTGCAACGGATGAAGGAGTCGCCGGGGATCGTCCCGACTGCCCGCGCCTGGCTACCTCCAGTTCGTCCACCACGACACGCTCGTCCGGATCGCCACGCTCACCGGCTCCGTGATCCGCCTGCAGGCGCGTCCGGGCCATTTCCTCGTCAACGGCCACCCCCTTGCGACCGTCTGGCCGCCCGAGGCGGCCGCGTCGGTGGCGCGCGATCTCGCACCGGGCACACCTCACCGGCCCGTCACGCACGCTCACCCAGGACGTCGCGTTCGCCGTCGACCAGCTCGTCGAGATCGCGATCCGCGCGCTGTCGCCGGCCGTCAACGACACCTTCACGGCCACTGACCTGCATCGACTGGCTCGGCGACAGTCTCTGCCAGGTGGCGGCTCGCTGGCGCCCGGCCCACGTCCACCGCGACCACCACGGCTACGTCCGCGTGATCACCGCGCCGGTCAGCTACCGCCGCCTGGTCGAGCGCGCCTTCGAGAAGATCCGCCAGGCCGGTCGGGGGATGCCGGCGGTGATGATCCGCCAGCTCGATTCGCTGGCCAAGATCATGGCCCACACGCAGACGGCCGAGCAGCGGGAGGTGCTGCTCGAGCAGGCGGCGATGATCCAGAGCTCCAGCGACGAGAGCGTCCCCGAGCCGTCGGATCGCGACGACATCCGCCGCCGCTACGACGCCGTCCTCGACGCCGAGCGGATGCAGTCGGCCGGCGCGGGTTAGGCGGCGGAGTCCGGTCGCTCCACCGCGCCTCGGGCTCCCGGAACCGCCCCCCGCTCGGTCGTGGTCACGGTCGCGCGGCCACCGGACTGGGTTGCGGGTCTCCCACCAGCACGACGTCGAGGCTCGGGGTGCCGGCGACGATCTGGTCGACCAGCGACCTCCCCGAGCGACCGATTCCCCGGTGAAGGTGCGGCGTGCCCATGACGATGTACGTCGATCCACGGCGAGCGGCTACGCGGGCTACCGCGCCCGCAATGCTGCGGTCGGTCTCGACGATCAGGTGGGCGCCGAAGACCGCGGCCAGGCGGCGCAGCTCGTCCATGCGTCGGTTGCTCTCGGGATCGTCGGCTTCGTGCCGAGCGGACACCCACAGCAGATCCAGCTCTCCCCCCAGGCGCTCGGCGATCGTCCACGCGTGTCGGACGATGCGGTTGGCGCCCGGATCGGGCTTGACGAGGCCGAGGAACCTGTGCGAGCGCTCCGGGGGTAGGTTGCTGATCAGGCGATCCTCGTCGTTGAGCATCTCCGCGGTGAGCCGGTGGGCCTCGACCTCCTCGACGACCTGCAGCAGCGCCATCTCCCGCAGCACGTCGAGGTTGTCCTTGGTGAAGAACGTCTTCAAGGCCACGGGCACGCTGCCGGCCGGGAACACCTTGCCCTCCAGGATGCGAGCCTGAAGGGCCTCCGGCGTCAGGTCGACGACCACGACCTCGTCCGCCTCGTCGACTACCCGATCCGGCATCGTCTCCTGGATCACGATGCCCGTCTCCTCGGCGATCCGCTCGCTGACGCTCCGCAGGTGCTGCACGTTGACGGTGGAGAAGACGGTGATCCCGCGCGCGAGGACGTCGTCGACATCCTCGTATCGCTGCCCGTGCTCGAGCCCCGGGGCGTTGGCGTGGGCGAGCTCGTCGATCAGGCAGACCTGCGGCGAGCGGCGAATGATCGCCGGCAGGTCCATCTCGTCGATCACCGTGCCCCGCAAGGGGACGCGCTGGCGCGGGATCAGCTCGAGCCCTTCGGCCACAGCGGCCGTCTCGGGTCGCCCGTGGGTCTCCAGCAGGCCGATCGCGACATCCTGGCCTTCGGCGGCCACGGAGTGGCCCTCCTGGAGCATGCGAACTGTCTTGCCGACCCCGACCGCCATGCCCAGGAAGACCTTGTGCCGCCCGCGGGGCATCGCCAGCTCAGGCATCGAGCGCGCCGTACAGGACCACACCGATCTGCATGGCCGGCAGGATTGCAGGCGCTTGGCGACGCGGCCGGGCGCTTCCGCTCACTCGCGCTCGGCGAGCTCGACCGACTGCAGGGCCCGCCACACGACCTCTGCGAGCTCCTCGTCCTCGGTTTCCTCCGCCGGGTTCAGCCCGGCGTTCATTCCGCCGCGATCCGCGAGCCGGGCCAACAGCTCGTCGCTCCCCGTGAACCACAATTCAGCTCGCAACGCGTGAGCCAGCCGGCGCGCTTCGCCTCGGTTCATCGAGGCACCGTATCAGCGCTGCTTCCGAGCCCGGCGGAATGCGGCGGGGACCGGTCGAAACCGGATCGGCGACCGGCCGATGCCGTATCTGGCGCGTCCGCCACTAGCGAGCCTCTGCGCCGCTGCCGTTGGCAAGAGTCAGACCGCCGCGGCCGCGGCCGTTCGCAATCGTGAGACGTCGGTCGTCGCCCGGCCGGACGACGATGATCTCGCCCGGCGCGTTGTCGAGGAGCCATGCGACGTCGTCGGCGTCGAATCCCTCGTGGTGCTCGGAGGACCCCGGGACGACGATGCGATCGAAGGCCTCGTGCTCCAGGAGCTGCCGGATCGCGTGACGGTAGTTGCGCCCGCTCTCGATGCGGGCGTCCACTGGCACGCCCTGGCTCATAGCACGCTGCTCGATCGCCTCCAGGAGCGGGAAGGCGGCATCGCACTGGCGCGGGAGCGGCGCGCCCAGGGGCAGGCGGAGGGGAACGCGAGCCAGGTAGGCCGGTACGAGCGTGGCGCCCTCGGCCTTGGCCACCCGGAGCGTCGCGTCGAGCGCCCGGATCGACAGCGCCTGCCCGATGAACGGGAACAGGATCCGCTTCCGGCTCGGCGTGATGGCGGAGCGCTGCTTGACCTCCCGCCAGAGGAGCACGCCGATCACCGCGCCCAATACGCAGATGATGGCCACCAGGACGGCGACGCTCACGACGGCTCCTCGGTGCGCCGCGTCCGGTCGGCGACGATCCGCAGGTCCACACCCGGGAGAAGCCGCAGCAGCTGGAAGGGAAGCGCCGGCCGGCTCAGCCGCTGCAGCGCTCCTCGCGGCGCCGGGGTCCCCATCAGGACGTAGGTCGTGCCGCGGTCGTGAGCCACCTGGGCGACCTCGCGCGCGATGTCGTCGGCCTCATGCACGAGCAGGTGAGCGCCCAGCACCGCGGCGAGCCGGCGCAGCGCCTCGAGTTGGCTGCGGTCCTCCTCGGTCGGGGTCCGGGTCGCGACCCAGAGCAGGTCGAGCTCGGCGCCGAGCCGCTGCGCGGAACGCCACGCGCGCCGGACGATCCGCTGGGATGAGGGCTGGGGCTTGACCAGGGCGAGCAGGCGCTCGCCGACGGCCTGGGGAGCGGCCGCGTCGGCGACCCGGTCCTCGGCCTGGCGGGAGCCTACGACTTCGCGCACGAGGCGCTTGGCCTCGACGTCCTCGGCGACCTGCCGCAGCGCGACCTCGCGCAGCGCGGCGAGGTTTTCGATGCGGAAGAAGTTGTTCAGCGCGGACTCGACGCGCTCGGCCGGGTACACGCGACCGGCACGGAGGCGCTCGATCAGGGTCTCCGGCGTCAGGTCGATCAGCACGATCTCGTCGGCCTCGGCGATCACCGAGTCGGGTACGGTCTCGCGCACCCGCGTCCCCGTCAGGTCGGCGACCTGGTCGTTGAGGCTCTCGAGGTGCTGGACGTTGACGGTGGAGTAGACGTCGATGCCCGCACCGAGCACGTCCTCGATGTCCTCGTAGCGCTTCTCGTGCTCGACTCCGGGCGCGTTCGTGTGGGCGAGCTCGTCGATCAGGCACAGCTCCGGGTGCCGGCGCAGCACGGCGGGGAGGTTCATCTCCTCGATCGTCGTGTCGCGGTAGGCGACCCGCCGGCGGGGCACCATCTCCAGGCCCTCGGCCTGAACGACGGTCTCGGCGCGGCCGTGGGGCTCGAGGTAGCCGATCACGACGTCGCGCCCCGCCTCGGCCTCGGCCTGGCCCTCCTGCAGCATGCGGTAGGTCTTGCCGACCCCGGCGGCCATGCCGAGGAAGATCTTGTAGCGGCCGCGCCGGTGAAGTTCGCGTGAGGCACCTTGCGCCGCCTCGGTCGGTGCTACCGGGCGCCTGCCGCCATCAGCCGTAGCAGGCATCGTCGAAGGCCACGATAACCCCGGTCGCGTAACGCCGCAGCGAGTCGGTGGCCACCTGCCGCCCGTATAGGTCTCTTCGCGACTCGTACAGCGGGCTGGCGCTGTCGGTGACGAGGCGGCGTACGAGCGCCACGGCACGTGGATTGACCGGTCCCCGGCCGCGCAGGCGCTCGGCGATATCCAGCAGGAGGTCACGCGCCTCGATCACGTCGTCGCATGCGAGGGGCGCTCCCGCGGGGAGCGGCTGCGGGCCTTCTTCGGCGATGTCGATGGCCCCGCTGAGCGAGGCGGCGAGGACATGCCGCTCCTTCTGGGATCCCAGCTGACGGGCACGACGCGAGAGCTCCGGATCCTCGGCGGGGGCGGCCCCGGCGGCCAGCTCCCGGTCGAGCCGAGCGCGATGAAGAACCACGCGGAGCCGCAGCACAGACGGAGGAAGCTGCGGCTCCGCATGGCGCCTGTCCGCCGTCGGGGCCCAGGGCGGAAGCGACCAGGTCCGCGTGGCCGCCGCCCTCACGCTCCGAGGAGGTTGTGGATGATCAGGTCGATGAGCTTGATCCCGAGGAACGGGGCGATGATCCCGCCCAGTCCGTAGAGGAAGATGTTGCGGCGCAGCAGCGCGGTGGCGCCGATCGGCCGGTAGCGAACTCCTCGGAGGGCGAGCGGGATGAGCAGCGGGATGATGAGCGCGTTGAAGATCACGGCGGAGAGGATGGCCGACTCCGGCGTTCCCAGCGACATCAGGTTGAGGTCGGTGAACAGGACGCTCTTGTGCCCCGCCACGGCGTAGGTGGTGACGAAGATCGCGGGCAGGATCGCGAAGTACTTCGCCACGTCGTTGGCGATCGAGAACGTGGTCAGCGCGCCGCGGGTGATCAGCAGCTGCTTGCCGACCTCGACGATCTCGATCAGCTTCGTCGGGTTGGAGTCGAGGTCGACCATGTTGCCCGCCTCGCGCGCCGCCTGGGTGCCGGTGTTCATCGTCACGCCGACGTCGGCCTGGGCGAGTGCCGGAGCGTCGTTCGTGCCGTCGCCGGTCATGGCGATCATGCGCCCGTCGCCCTGCTGCTCCTTGATCAGCTCGAGCTTGCGCTCGGGGGTGGCCTCGGCGAGGAAGTCGTCGACGCCGGACTCCTCGGCGATCTTGGCGGCGGTCAGGCGGTTGTCGCCGGTGACCATCACGGTGCGGATGCCCATCGCCCGCAGGTGGTCGAAGCGCTGGCGCATGCCCTCCTTGACGATGTCCTTGAGCTCGATCACGCCGAGGACCTGGCTGTCGCGCGCGACGGCCAGCGGCGTGCCGCCCTCGCGCGCGATGCGCTCGAGCTCGGCGGTGAGCTGTGGCGGCGCCTGGCCGCCTTCCGCGGTCACCCAGTCGACGATCGCATCACCGGCTCCCTTTCGCAGCCGCGAGCCGTTCAGGTCGACCCCGCTCATCCGCGTCTGCGCGGTGAAGGGCACGAACTCCGCGTGCTCGGTGCCGAACTGGTGCTCGCGGAGGCCGTACTGCTTGGCCAACACGACGATCGAGCGCCCCTCGGGCGTCTCGTCGGCGAGCGAGGCGATCTGGGCGGTCTCGGCCAGCTGGGCCTCGGTCACGCCGGGCATGGGGATGAACGCCGTGGCCTCGCGGTTGCCGATCGTGATCGTCCCGGTCTTGTCGAGCAGGAGCACGTCGACGTCACCCGAGGCCTCGACCGCGCGCCCCGAGAGCGCCAGGACGTTGCGCCGCACGAGCCGGTCCATGCCGGCGATGCCGATCGCCGACAGGAGCGCCCCGATCGTCGTGGGGATGAGCGCGACCAGCAGCGCGATCAGGGTGGTGACCGAGATCTCGGTGTCGGCGAACAGGGCGAACGGCCGCAGCGACATGACCACGAGCACGAAGATCAGCGTGAGCGCGGCCAGCAGGATCCCCAGCGCGATCTCGTTCGGCGTCTTGCGCCGCTCGGCGCCCTCCACGAGCGCGATCATCCGGTCGAGGAAGCTCTTCCCCGGCTCCTGCGTGATCTCCACCACGATGCGGTCCGAGAGCACGCGGGTGCCGCCGGTCACGGCGCTGCGGTCCCCGCCGGCCTCGCGGATCACCGGGGCCGACTCGCCCGTGATGGCCGACTCGTCGACCGAGGCGATGCCCTCGATGACCGTCCCGTCGCCCGGGATCACCTCGCCGGCCTCGACGATGACGACATCGCTGCGCTGGAGCTCCGAGGCGGACACCTCGCGTCCGTCCTGCAGGTGCGCCGTCGTCTCCGTGCGCATGGCCCGCAGGGCGTCGGCCTGGGCCTTGCCGCGTCCCTCGGCCAGGGCCTCGGCGATGTTGGCGAAGACCACCGTGAGCCACAGCCACAGCGCGACCGTGAACGTGAACCACGCGGGCTCGTTGCCGCCGCCGAGCGGGCTGCCGCCGAACACCTGGATCAGCCAGGCGATCGTGGTCATGACCGCGCCGACCTCGACGACGAACATGACCGGGTTGCGGATCTGCACCCGCGGGTCGAGCTTGGTCAGCGACGCCACCAGCGCGGGCCGCATGATCTCCGCATCGAACACCGACTTGGACTGCTTGGGGGTCAGCGGAGCCTCCCGGGCGATTGCGAGGTTCAGCTCGAGCACGTTGACGCCGGGCTCGCCGAGGATGCCGAGGAACCGGCCGTCGGTGTGGTCGTCGATCAGCGACTGCACGCGCTTCAGCGGCAGGTGGCGCAGCGCGGCGATCCGGCGCGCCTGGATTCGGGCGTTGGCCTTCGAGATGTGCGGGTCCACGCCGGACGCCGACTGCGTGACCGCGTCGACCGGGACCTTGGCGGCGGTCAGCCCGGGGTCGTAGGGCCGCTCGAGCGCCAGGTAGGCGTCGAGGTTGGTCTTGAAGGTGTCCTTGGCGTCGGAGCTGTTGGGGCCGAAGTTGCTGAAGTAGGTCACCGACGGGTCGTAGGTCGTCTGCGAGGGCCGCGACTGGAACCAGCGCGGGTCGGCCTCGAGGACCGGGTTGCCGTCGGCGTCCATCTTCGGCTTGCCGTTCTTATCGAGCACGGGCTTGCGGAAGTCCTGGCCGATCAGCTTGGAGCCGACCACCTTGCCGCCCTGATGGATCTTGGAGCCGTTGGAGTTGCCCGGGAACAGCACCTGGGCTGCCCCGGTGAAGAGCAGCGGGTAGGCCAGGCCGAAGACCAGGGTGAGGACCACGACGGCGATGACGGAGTTGAGGAGGTCTCGTCGCATTAGAAGAGCTGGGTCGAGAGGCTCTGCACGATCGGGCCGAGCAGGAGGGCGGGGAAGAAGGTGAGCGCGCCCACGAGCACGATCACGCCGATCAGGAGCACGACGAACGTGGGATTGTCGGTGCGCATCGTGCCCAGGCCGGGCGGGGCGACCTTCTTGCCGGCCAGCGAGCCGGCCACGGCGAGCACGAGCAGGATCGGGATGAAGCGCGCGGTGACCATGGTGACTCCGCCGAGCACGTCGGCGAAGCTGATGCCGAAGGCGCCCTTGTTGCCCGGCGCGTTGGGCTGGACGTAACCGGTGTAGCCGGCGAAGGCGGAGCCGTTGTTGTTGGCCTGGGAGAAGTAGGCATAGAGCGTCTCGGAGAAGCCCTGTGGTCCCTTGTTGAATATCGAGGGGGCCCCGTATTTCGTGGCCACCGCGAGGCCGGTCGTCACCAGGATGATCAGCGGCGTGTAGAGCACGCCGAGCCCCGCGAGCTTGATCTCGCGCGCCTCGATCTTCTTGCCCAGGTACTCCGGGGTTCGGCCCACCATGAGGCCGCCGATGAACACGGCCAGGATCACGAACAGCAGCATCGAGTACAGGCCCGTGCCCACCCCGCCGAAGATCACCTCGCTGGAGGCCAGGCCGAACATCGGCACGGCGCCGCCCAGCGGCGTGAAGGAGTCGAGCGAGGCGTTCACCGACCCGTTGGAGGTGACGGTGGTGGTCGTGCCCCACAGCGCGGACTGCACGATCCCGTTGCGCTGCTCCTTGCCCTCCAGGTTGCCGCCGGTCGAGCCGTCGAAGTGCTGGGTGTGTACACCGGCCGCGTGCTGGGCCACGGTGCCGTGCTGCTCGGCCGGGAAGATCACCAGCACGAACACCAGGTACAGCGCCAGCATGGCGGCGAAGATCGCCCAGCCCTGCCGCTGGCGGCCGACCATGCGCCCGAACGTGTACGTGAGTGCGGCGGGGATGAGGATGATCGAGAGCATCTCGACGAAGTTGGAGAAGGCCGTGGCGTTCTCGAACGGCATCGACGAGTTGACGTTGAAGAACCCCCCGCCGTTGGTCCCGAGCTGCTTGATCGCGATCTGGGAGGCGACCGGCCCGAGGGCCAGCACCTGGTCGGCGCCCTCGAGCGTCTTCGCGGTCACCGCGTGACCGACGGTCTGGAGCACGCCCTGAGAGGCCAGCAGGAGGGCGACGATGATCGCGAGCGGCAGCAGGATGTAGTAGAGCCCCCGGATCGCGTCCTGCCAGAAGTTCCCCAGGCTGCTGCTCGTGCGGTTGATGATCCCTCGGATCAGCGCAGCCAGCACCGCCATGCCGACGGCGGCGGAGACGAAGTTCTGCACGGTCAGCCCGGCCATCTGGCTGAAGTCGCTCAGGGTGGTCTCGCCGCCGTAGTACTGCCAGTTCGTGTTGGTCACGAACGACGAGGCGGTGTTGAACGAGACGTCCCAGCTGCCGGAGTGGAAGTCCTGCGGGTTGAAGGGATGGATCCCCTGCGTGCGCAGGATCAGGTACAGCGCCAGCCAGAACAGGCCCGAGAAGACGATCAATGTCTTTCCGTAGGACTTCCAGTCCTGCTGGCGGTTGGGGTCGACCCCGATCACGCGGTACGTGAGGCGCTCGACGCCGCCGAGCACGGGCGTCAGGAACACGCGCTCGTTCTGGTACACGCGGGCCATGTAGGCGCCGAGCGGACGCGTGAGCGCGGCCACGACGATCACGAAGATCGCGATCTGCAACCAGCCCTGGGCCACCTAGAAGCGCTCCCCGCGCACCAACGCGTACACGAGGTACACGCAGATCAGCGTCGAGACGACCAGCCCGAACACGTCCGCGCCGCCCATGGCGAAGATGGCGCTCATACGCGGTCGAACAGCCCGATCAGCCAGTAGAGGATGGCGAAGGTCGCGACCGCGATCGCCACCGCGACGACATCACCGCCGAAGCTGCCGGAGTCGGGCAGCACGTGGGTCACTGCGAGAATCGACATGGCGGGCATCATGGGCGCCGCGCCGTGAAGACGACGCAAAGATCCCGGGCGCGGCCATGAAGATCTTGCGAAGACCCGCGGACGATCAGAACAGCGAGCTGGAAAGGCTCTGGACGATCGGCCCGCACAGCAGCGCCGCCAGGAACGTCAGCACCGCGAAGACCACCACGAACCCCACGAGGAAGACCACGAAGGTCGGCGTGTCGGTGCGCAGCGTGCCGAGGCCGGCGGGCGCCGGCCGTTTCGGCGCCAGCGACCCGGCCAGGGCCAGCGTCAGCAGCATGGGGAGGTACCGCCCGAGCAGCATCGCGATCCCGCCGGCGAGGTCGGCGAACGTGATGCCGAAGGCACCCTTGTTGCCGGGCGCGTTGGGCTGCACGAAGCCGGTGTAGCCGGCGAAGGCCGAGCCGTTGTTGTTCCCCTGCGAGAGGTAGGCGTACAGCGACTCCGAGAACCCCTGCGGGCCGCCGGCGAACATCGACGCCTTCCCGTACCTCGTGGCCACCGCCACCGCGGTGAAGACCAGGACGATCGCCGGCAGCACGAGGACGCCGAGCGAGGCCAGCTTGATCTCCCGTTCCTCGAGCTTCTTGCCGAGGTACTCCGGCGTGCGGCCGACCATCAGGCCCGCGATGAACACGGCCACCACCACCAGCAGCAGCATCCCGTAGAGCCCCGATCCCGGTCCGCCGTACACCACCTCGCCGGTCATGATGTTCGCCATCGGCACGGCGCCGCCGAGCCCGGTGAACGACTCCAGCCCGGTGTTCACGGCGCCGTCCCCGCTCGCGGTGGCGGTGGCGGCGAACAGCGCCGAGCCGGCGGCCCCGTAGCGCTGCTCCTTGCCCTCGAGGTTCGCCCCGTGGAGCCCGGCGGCGTGCAGCGCCGGCGACCCGTGGTCCTCCGCGCCGGAGACGACGGCCGTGCCCGCGAGGAACAGGACCAGCATCGCGGCGTAGAGCGCCCAGCCCTGGCGACGCCGGCCCGTCATCCGTCCGAACGTGTAGGTGAGGGCGGCGGGGATCGCGAGCATCAGCAGCAGCTCGACGAAGTTGGTCAGGGCGTTGGGGTTCTCGAACGGCATCGCCGAGTTCACGTTGAAGAACCCGCCGCCGTCGCCCGACAGGAGCTTGATCGACTCCTGTGAGGCGACCGGACCGACCGCCAGTGTCTGCGGGCCTTCGATCCCGGCCGCGGTCACCGAGTGGCTCAGCGTCTGTATGACGCCCTGCGACGCCAGCAGCAGCGACGCCAGCAGGGACAGCGGCAGGAGGACGTAGAGCAGGGACCTCGTGAGATCGACCCAGAAGTTGCCCACCAGCTCCGTACCGCGGCGGGCGAGGCCGCGAATCAGGACGACGGCGACCGAGATGCCCACGGCGCCCGAGGTGAAGCTGGCCACGGTGATCCCCGCCATCTGGGAGAAGTCCGAGAGCGTCGTCTCCCCAGCAGAACTGCCAGCTCGTGTTGGAGACGAAGGACGACGCGGTGTTGAACGAGAGGTCCCACGGCCCCGGTCCGAATCCCTGCGGATTGAGGATGTGCGCCGGCTGAGACCGGAGCACGAGGTACAGGGCCAGCCAGCTCAGCAGGCTGAACGCGAGCAGCGCCCGCGCGTACTGCCGCCAGTCCTGCTCCTCCGAAGGATCCACGCGCCAGACGCGGTACAGCAGACGCTCGACGCCGGCCAGCCCGCGCGTGTAGGCGATCCGCTCCCCGCGGTACACCTTCGCCATGTAGGCCCCCAGCAGCGGGGTCGCCGCCGTGAGCACCACCGCCAGCAACACGACCTGCGTCCAGCCGGCGGTGCTCATCGCGAGGGCCTAACTTCGGTCCTCGGCCACGACGCGGGTGACCTTGACCAGTCGGCCGTCGGTGTCGAAGACGAAGACCTTGCCCCCGTCGTTGTCCATCAGCTGGCGCTCGGCCGCCTTCTCGGCATCCTCACGGCTCGCGTGATCGGCGCCCGCCGCGCCGGCGTCACCCTGCACCTGCCAGATCCCGGAGAGATCCGGCACGACGTGCAGCCTGGCGAGGCGCGAGGCGCATCCCGACTCACCACGTGTCACCGGCAACCCAAGCTCCCGCCGTCTCGGCGTCGACGCCGTGCCTCCAGAGCCCATCCGTAGAGCCACAGTGCCGCCCGGCCCTCGGTGTGGAGTCCGCTTGGCTCGATGACATCAGCCTCGATGCTCGCCAGCGATTCCCCGGAGCGCGTGCGTGCATCGACCTCGGCCCGCAAAGCGGCCGGCGACGCCACGGGACGACGCTCATGACACATGCTGCTACGCAGGGGGCTCGGCGGCATCGCGCGACACGTGTTCCACAGCGCCGCACCGCGCGCAGGTCCATGCAACGTACTCGGGGTCCGTCTTGACGATCACCGGACAGCGCCAGACATGACGGCGGCAACCGCCGTCGTCGTGGTTCAGATCCCACCGCTCGGCCGGGCGATCCGCCGACCGGTCGCATGGCGCGGTCGCCCACTGCGGCATCGCCAGCGACCACGCACGGATGGGGGCATCAGTCCGAGGCGCCTGGCGACGGCGATGAATGCGCAGCTTCTGAACGCGCACTGTGGCCTCCTGGACTCGTCGTGGGTGCGTCGCGCGCAGCGCATCAGCAGTGTCCCGCCCCGCGTGCGAAGAGCCCGTGAAGATGAACCACCGGGGCATGAAGAACTCGTGAAGCTCGCGCCCGCCGCTGCTGGCCTTGCCCGCAGCGGCGATGCCCCCTAGCGTTCCGACGCGATCTCGAGACCACCGACCACCTGCGATCCACCCCGGCGATGACCGAGATCCATGAGCCCGTCGTGCTGGGTCCGTCCTCGGGCGTGCCGGAGTTGGACGAGCGCAAGCTGTCGACGCTGGCCCAGGTCGGCCATCACTGGCGCAACGCCGTGGCGGACACGGCGGCCTGGCACGACGCGCTGCCCGTCGATCCGGGACTGCGCGCGGCCGCGCCGGATCCGCGCGGGCGGTTCAGCCGGGTCGCGTTCGTGCGCGACGTCGCCGACCCGGACCTCGAGGCGACGCTGGACGCCGGCGTCCGGCCCACGGCCGGCGGGCGGGTCCTGAACCTCGCCCGCCGGCTCGCGCTCGGCAGGCCGCTGCGCAGCACGGCGGTGCTCGAGGAGCGGATGCGGAAGCTGGTCGCGCTGCCGGTGCTGTCGTCCGACGCGCTCTCATCGGTCGCGTACGGGCCGGAGGCGATGCTCGTGGTGCTCGTGCTGGCCGGCTCGGCGGGCCTGGGCGTCTCGATGCCGATCGCCGCGGCGATCGTCGTGCTGATGATCGCCGTCGGGCTGTCCTATCGGCAGACGATCCGCGCCTATCCCCGCGGCGGAGGCTCGTACATCGTCGCCAGCGAGAACCTCGGTCCGTGGCCGGGAATGACGGCGGCCGCGGGGCTGATGCTCGACTACGTGTTGACGGTCGCGGTGTCGGTCGCCGCCGGGGTGGCGGCGATCACCTCGGCGATCCCGGAGCTCGCGCCCGAGCGGGTCCCGTTGGGCCTGGCCGCGATCGCGATCCTGCTCGCCGGCAACCTCCGCGGCGTTCGGCAGGCCGGCGCGATCTTTGCCTCGCCCACGTATGCGTTCATCCTGGCGATCGCGCTGCTGGTCGTGGTGGGGGTCGTCGACGCCGCCGGGCGCGGCTTCGATGCCACGCCTCACCCGCCGGTGCATGCCGTCGAGGGGCTGTCGCTCCTGGTCGTCCTGCGCGCGTTCTCGTCCGGCGCCACCGCGATGACGGGGATCGAGGCGATCTCCGATGGCGTGCCGAGCTTCAAACCCGTCGAATGGCGCAACGCGCGCACGACGCTGACGCTGATGGTGTCCATCCTGATCGCGATGTTCGTCGGCACGATGGTGCTGATCGAGCTCGACGGCATCGTGCCGTCCTCGTCGCAGACCGTGCTCTCCCAGCTCGCGCACCTCCACCTCGGCAGCGGCGTGCTCTACGCATACGTGCAGGCGGCGACCGCCCTGATCCTCCTGCTGGCGGCCAACACGGCCTACAGCGACTTTCCGCGGCTGCTGTTCTTCCTCGCCCGGGACTTCCGCGCGCCCCGGCTGTTCCTCCGCATGGGCGACCGCCTCGCGTTCTCGAACGGGATCATCGTGCTCTCCCTGGCCGCGGCGGCGATCTACGTCGCGTTCAGCGGCCGGACCGAGTCGCTGATCCCGCTGTTCGCGGTGGGCGTCTTCCTCGCCTTCACCCTCTCGCAATCCGGCATGGTGGTGTTCTGGCGGCGCGAGCGCGGCGCGAACTGGCGGCGATCGCTGGCGATCAACGCGGTCGGCGCGGGGCTCTCGGCTGTCGTCCTGGTGATCACCGGCGTGACCAAGTTCACCGAGGGAGCCTGGCTCGTCGTGATCCTCGTACCGCTGCTGGCGTGCTGGTTCTGGCGCATCCGGGTCCACTACGACGCCGTCGGCCGGGCGATCGAGCTCCACCGCATCCCCGTCAACGACGCCTGCCGCGCGGTCATTCCCGTGGCCACAGCGGGGCTCGGCTCCGAGCGCAGGCACGAGATCGGACGCGCCGAGGGCGAGGAGAGCCCCGACGAGCTCGCCCACCTGATCATCGTGCCGCTGGCCTCGATGGACCTCGCCGGCATGCGAACGCTCGCCTATGCCGCGTCACTCGGCCAGCCGACGCTCGCCATCCACCTCAGCCCCGACGACGACGACGCCGATCGCTTCCGCCGCTACTGGAAGACCTGGGGCGACCTCCTGCCGCTCCAGATCGTGGACTCCCCCTACCGCTCGCTGGTGGTGCCCACCACCCGCTATCTCGAGGCCCTGCACGCACAGCGCCCCGACCTCACCATCACTGTCCTGCTCCCGGAGCTGATCGTGCGCGGCTGGCACCGCATCCTCCACAACCAGCTCGCCGCCCGCCTGCGACGCGCGCTGCGAAACCACCCGGGGATCGTCGTGTCGACGGTCCCCTTCCACGTCCCCGACCGCTAGTCGCGCATCGCGGGGAACAACACGACCTCGCGGATCGACCGCGCGCCGGTCAGCACCATCACGAGCCGATCCATCCCGATCCCGATACCACCGGTGGGCGGCATGCCGTGCTCCAGCGCGCGCAGGAACGACTCGTCGAACGGCTGGGCCTCCTCGTCGCCGGCCCGGGCCTCGGCGCGCTGTGCCTCGAAGCGCGCACGCTGGTCGTCGGGGTCGTTGAGCTCCGTGAAGGCGTTGGCGATCTCGACCCCGTTGCAGAACGCCTCGAAGCGCTCGACCAGGCCCTCCTGCTCGCGGTGGCGCTTGGCGAAGGGCGAGAGCTCGACGGGATAGTCGAAGAGGAACGTCGGCTGATTCAGGTGCGGCTCGACGTGCTTTGAGATCAGCTCGAGGTCGACGAGCTGCGCCCACGAGTCGTCTTCCGGCACCTCCAGCCCGTGCTCCCGCATCGCCGCCGCCAGCTCGTCGCGGGTGCGGTTGGCGAGGATGTCCACGCCCGTACGCTCGCGGATCGCGTCGCGGACCGTCTCGCGGCGCCACGGCGGCTCGAACGACAGCTCGCCGTCGTAGGAGACCGCGCGCGCGACGTGGGCGACGAGCTGCTCGCAGCGCTCCGCGATCACCAGGTAGTCCGCGTAGGCCTCGTAGAACTCGAGCATCGTGAACTCGGGGTTGTGCTTGGGCGAGAGGCCCTCGTTGCGGAAGTCCTTGCCGAGCTCGTAGACGCGCTCGAGCCCGCCCACGATCAGGCGCTTGAGGTAGAGCTCGGTGGCGATCCGCAGGTAGAAGTCGCGGTCCAGCGCGTTGTAGTGCGTCGTGAACGGCCGGGCCAGCGCGCCGCCGTAGAGCGGCTGCAGCACCGGGGTCTCGACCTCGACGTAGCCGTGGTCGTCGAGGAAGCGCCGGGCGGCCGCGATCGCCCTGGCCCGCATCAGGAACAGCTCGCGCGCCTCGTCGTTGGCCATCAGGTCGAGCTCGCGCTGGCGGTAGCGCGTCTCGACGTCTTTGAGCCCGTGGTACTTCTCCGGGGGCGGACGCAGGGACTTCGCGAGCAGGTGGAAGCGCTCGACGCGGAGGGTGAGCTCGCCGCGCTTGGAGGCGAAGATCGTGCCGTCGGCGCCGATCAGGTCGCCGAGGTCCAGTGACATGAGGCGCTCGTAGTCCTCCTCGCCGAGGTCGTTGACGCGCGCCTGCAGCTGGAGGCGACCCGAGCGGTCGACCAGGTCGAGGAAGGCCATCTTGCCCGCCGGCCGGCTGGCCGCGAGGCGGCCGGCGACCCGCGCGCGCCGGTCGGTCTCAGCGCCCGGCTCAAGCTCCGTGAACTCGGCCCGGATGTCGCCGATCGCGGTGACGTCCGCGAAGGCGTGTGGGAACGGATCGAGGCCGGCGTCGCGCAGGGCCTGGAGCTTGCGGCGGCGCGCTGCGAGCAGCTCGGGCAGCTCGCCGCCGTGCTCGGCGCTGTCGTCGGGGCCGCTCATCGCGCGGCCAGGCTACCCCCTGGCGAGGCTAGCCCGCGGCTGGGGCCACTGCTAGAGCCCGATCTCGATCTTGGTGATCTTGAGCTTGCGCTTGGGGCCGCGAGGCACGGGGACCTCGACGATCTCGTTGCGCTTGTGCCCGATCAGCGCCTTGCCGACCGGGGACTCGTTGGAGAGCTTGTTCTCCATCGGCCTGGCCTCGGCCGAGCCGACGATCGAGTACTTGACCGACTTGCCCGTCTTCTCGTCCTTGACGTGGACGATCGAGCCGACGCGCACCTGGTCGGTGCCGAGCTCCTTGGAGTCGACCACCGAGGCCGAGCGCAGCCGGTCCGTGAGCTGCGCGATCTTGGCCTCGAGCATCGCCTGCTCGTTCTTGGCGTCGTCGTACTCGGAGTTCTCCGAGATGTCGCCGAACTCGCGCGCTTCCTTGATGCGCTCGGCGACCTCGCGGCGCTTCTCCGTCTGCAGGAACTCGAGTTCGCCCTTGAGCTTGTCGAGGCCTTCGGGGGTGAGAATGATGTCCTTCGGCATGCGACCTTCCTGCCTGTCTCCTCCCCACCTCACCGCTAGAAAAACCCGCCGGAAGGCGGGATCGCGGTCGGGCAGGACGTTGTTGGGGCGCGCAAGTATAGCGGCGGCGCGATCGCTCCCATTCGGCGCCGGGCGGCGGCTTCCTGCCGGGTTTTCAGACGGCCGCCGGTGCCCGGCGCAGACCGGCGAGAAGCGCGCGGGCGTCGTCGAGCCCGTCGCTTCGCTGGAGGGCGTCGTAGGCCACGCGCGGGGCGTCGATGCGGTCGAGATACCAGGGGTAGAACTTGCGTAGGTAGCGGGCGGCGCGCTCGGGGCCGAAGTGCTCGGCTGCGCGGTCGATCACCCAGTCCAGCTCGTCGAGGACCTCGTGCGGCGTGGGATCGTCGGCGCGATCGCCCAGCAGGCGCTCGAACAGCCACGGGTTCCCCAGCGAGCCGCGCGCGAGCATGACGGCCGCGGCCCCGGTGTGCTCGAAGGCCTCTCGGGTCCCGTCCGCCTCGCGCAGACCGCCGGACACGATCACGGGCGTCGGCGCCAGCTCTCGCACGAGTTCCCGGGCGAGGTCGTAGTCGGGACGACCCTTGTGCTGCTGGTTTGCGTGCCGGGGATGGAACGTCAGCCCGGCCACGCCGACCTCATCCACGAGCCGCTTCGCCAGCTCGACCCCGTCGCGGTCGCCGGGCTCGCGTCCGGGCCGGAGCTTCACCGTCACGGGCAGCCCGCTCCCCTCGCGGGCAGCCCGCGCCAGTGCGACCGCGCGGTCGGGATCGTCGAGCAGGGCCGCTCCCGCGCCGGTCTTGCACACCTTCGGGACCGGGCAGCCCATGTTGAGGTCGATCAGGTCGGCGCCGTTGTCGGCGACGCGCCCCGCGGCCGAGCGCATGATCTCGGGGTCGTGGCCGAAGAGCTGCATCGCCACCGGCCCGCTGGCGCGCTCGTCGGGGTGGATCGTGAGCATCTCGCGACAGGTGCGCTCGTTGCGGTGGTGGATCGCGAAGCTCGACACCATTTCCGAGAACGCCATCCCGGCGCCGTAGCGCTTGGCCTGCAGGCGCACGAACCAGTTGCCGATCCCCGCCAGCGGCGCGAGCAGCACTCGGTTGGGGATGGTGACGCCCCCGAGCTCCCAGGTGTCGGTCAGGCCGCGCACGGGCTAGCTCCCGTTGCGCCCGTGGATCAGGCGCAGCCCGGTCAGCGTGAGGAGATCGTCGACCTCGTCGATCGTCTCCGTGTGCGGGACGATGTGGCCGGCGAGGCCGCCGGTCGCGATCGCCTCGGCCTCCTCCCCCAGCTCCGCCCGCACGCGCCGCACGATGCCGTCGACCTGCGCCGCGACGCCGTAGACCACGCCCGAGCGCACCGCCTCGACGGTCGACTTGCCGATCAGGGCGCGCGGCTCCTCGAGGTCCACCTTGGGCAGGCGCGCGGCGCGCTCGAACAGCGCCTCGAGCGAGATCTCGACCCCGAGCGCGATGATGCCGCCGAGGTACTCGCCCGCCGACGACACCACGTCGAAGGTGTTGGCCGTGCCGAAGTCCACGACGATGCAGGCGCCCTGCACGCGCTCGTAGGCGGCGACCGCGTTGACAAGGCGGTCGGGGCCCAGCTCGCGCGGGTTCTCCATGCGGATCGGCATCCCGGTCTTCACCCCCGGGCCCACGAGCAGCATCTCGTGGCCCAGGTAGCGCGTCGCCGTGGTCATCCACTCGGGCCCGAGCTCGGGGACGGTCGACGACGCGACCGACGCATCGAGGTCGTCGAAGGCAAGGCCGCGCAGGGCCAGCAGGTTGCGCAACTTCGCGCCGAGCTCGTCGGCGGTCGACTCCCGCACCGTGGCGAAGCGCCAGTGCTCGACCAGCTCCTCGCCGCGGAAGGCGCCGATATGGGTCTGGGTGTTGCCGATGTCCACAGCGAGCAGCACGGGAAGCGATTATGCTCGACCCGTGCCCGCGAAGCTGTACGTGGTCCATGGATCCCATCCGTGCGCGACCGTCGCGCGCGCGCTCGAGCTCAAGGGCATCCCCTACAAGGTCGTCGAGCTGTTGCCGCCGATGCACGCGGCGCTCCAGCGCGCGCGGTTCGGCCAGCGCACGGTGCCGGGAATCAAGTTCGAGAACGGCGAGAAGGTCGTCGGCTCGCGCGCGATCCTGCGCCGGCTCGACGTGCTGGTGCCGGACCCGCCGCTGCTGCCGGCCGACCCCGAGCTGCGGGGGAAGGTCGAGGAGGCGGAGCGCTGGGGCGAGGAGATCCTCCAGCCGATGGCCCGCCGCCTGGTGTGGCTGGCGGTCCGCCGGCGGCCCGCGTCGATCGTGTCGCTCGGTGAGCACTCGAAGCTGCCGGTGCCGGACTTCATGGCCCGCCTGAGCGCACCGATGATCGCGCGCGCCGAGTGGCGGCTCAACGACGTGTCGGAGGACGCGGTGCGCGAGGACCTCGCCGCGCTGCCCGGTCACCTCGACCGCGTCGACGGCTACATCGCGGACGGCGTGATGGGCGGCGAGGAGCCCAACGCCGCCGACCTCCAGATCGCGCCGACGATCCGGCTGATGATGGTCGTCGGCGACGCCCGCGCGCTGATCGAGGGCCGCCCGTGCGCCGAGCTGGCGCTGCGGCTGTTCCCCCAGTGGGACGGGGACATCCCGGCGGGCGTGCTGCCCGAGCCGACCCCGGCCGCCGCAGCCGCCTCCGCCTCATAGACGCCCGACGTCGTCGAGCAGCGTCGCATCGTCCCGGCCGCGCTCGGCCGGCCTACGGCCAGAGGGCCTCGCGAGTCCAAACGTCGCCCGCGAACCGATAGCGCAGGCGCACGTGGCGGCGGGCCGGGTCGCCCTGCCAGAACTCGACCTCGTCCGGTACGAGGTGGTAGAGCGCCCAGTGTTCCGGGACCAGCTCGGGATCGGTCTCGACCTGCCGGCGCGCCGCGTCCGCGGCGGCCACGAGGTCGCTCGGATCATCGAGGATCTCGCTCTGACGGCCGGCGAACGCCTCGACGCGCGCGTCCACAGGCCGCGCGAGGAAATCGCGCGCCGCCGCCTCGGCTCCGCCGTCGAGGATGCGGCCGCGCAGTCGGACCTGCCGGCTCTGCTCGCGCCAGTAGAAGGTCGCGGCACCCCATGGCGTCGCGGCGATCTCCCTCCCCTTGCGACTGGTGCGGCTCGACGCGAACTGCCAACGGCCGTCGTCCAGGCCCTTGAGGAGGAGCACCCGCGTGGTCGGTCGGCCGTCCTCGTCGACGGTCCCGAGCGTCATCGCATGGGGCGCTTGAACCCCGACGTCGATGGCCTCGATCAGCCATTGCCGGAAGAGCTCGGCGGGGTGGTCGGGCACCGCCTCGGGATCGAAGGCGGTGCGCTCGGCGTCGAAGACCCTCAGGCCCCGAAGCTGCTCGCGGATCTCCTCATCTCGGGACTGCGCCACGGCGACCAGCTTGATATCAGAGCAGTGGCGGCCCGGCGAGGCGCACGGCCTGCCCGGGGCCGAGCGCCGCGAGCGCGTCGCCGAGTGCAGCGCCGTCCGGCAGGGCGAGCTCGGGCTCCAGCTCGAGCAGCGGCACGAGCACGAAGCGCCGGCTCGTCACCTCGGGGTGCGGGAGCACCAGGCGCTCCGAGCGGTGCTCGGTGTCGCCGAGCAGGAGCAGGTCGACGTCGATCGGGCGGGGGCCGTGACGCACGCCACCGGGCTCGCGGCCCAGCTCCCGCTCGACCGCCTTGCACGCGTCCAGCAGCGCCTCGGGCCCGAGTGCCGTGCGCACGCGCACGCACGCGTTGAGGAAATCGCGCTGGTCGAGCACCTCCCCGACGGGCTCGGTCTCGTACAGCGAGGAGGACGCCAGCACCTCGACGCCGTGGCGCGGCAGCGCGGCGACGGCTGCCTCCAGCGCCGCGCGGCGGTCGCCGACGTTGGAGCCGAGGCCGAGGTACCCGGTGGTCAGACGCTCGTCTCCGCGCGGCGCGCGATCGCCGCCAGCATGTCGCGCCGGATGACGCCGCTGCCGAGCGCGATCAGGCGCCAGTAGCAGGCGAAGCGCCGACGGGCGCCGGCGTCGGTCGCCTGTACGCGCGTCTCGGTGACCAGCCGGCTGCCGCCGTCCTCGGGCTCGATCCGCAGGTTCATCGCCGCCCGCACCCAGCCCGGCTCGGTGAACGCCTCGAAGTCGGCCGCGTCCGCGATCGGGCGGGTGACCGGGGCGAGGCGCCAGGGCTTCGAGATGAGCCCGAGCACGAGCTCCTCGCCCGCGCGCTCGCCCAGCACGGCGAAGTCCCGCCCGCGCATTGCGTCGAGCAGTGGTCGCTCGCGGTCGGCCGTCCGGCGGCGGCCGCCCACCAGGCCGCGCAGCGCCATCAGCACGCCGGTGACGCGCAGGTCGGCGGCCGTGAACGTGTGCAGCGCCGCGAAGACGTCGTCGGCGCCCGCGGCGATCGCGCGCGAGTACACGGCGCTGACGTCGTACGCCGGCAGCAGCTCGTCGAGCAGGCGCGGCGCGACGGCGGTGGTCACGAGGCCGGGGCGTCCTGGGCGGCGGCGAGCTGCGGGCCGACCGCCTCGGCCAGCGCGACCACGCCGGTGAGCGGGCGCACCATCACGGTGAAGTCGACGATCCGCCCGTCCGGCCCCGGGCGGACGAGATCGAGCCCCTCGACCTCGCGGTCGCCGACGCGGGCGCGGAAGATCAGCGCGTGGACGTCCTCGCCCGCGAGCTCGTCGGTGTAGCGGAAGTCCTCGAAGGTCCGCAGCAGGATCTCGAACAGCTGGGCCACCGCCTCGCGGCCCTCGAAGGGCTTGAACGAGACCGGGCTGTGGAGCACCACGTCGTCGGCCAACGTCGCGACCATGCCGTCGAGGTCGCGCCGCTCGATCGCCGCTCGGAAGTCGCTCGCCGCCGTGCTCATCGCCACCGCAGCCTACGCGCCCGCGCTCCCGACGTGGGTCTCGCCGAGCCCGAAGCGCTGGTGCAGCCGGCGCAGCGGGCGCGGCGCCCACCAGTTCCAGTGGCCGAGCAGCGCCATCAGGGAGGGCACGAGCAGCGCGCGCACGATCGTCGCGTCGATCAGCACCGCCAGGGCCGTGCCGACCCCGAGCTCCTTGATGAACACGATCTCCGATGTGGCGAAGGCGCCGATCGCGACGCAGAACAGGAGCGCCGCGGCGGTCACGATACGGCCCGTCCGCTGCAGCCCGATGGCGACGGACTCGCGCTCGCCGGCGCCGCCGTCGCGCGCCTCCTTGATCCGAGTCAGGAGAAACACCGCGTAGTCCGTCGAGAGCGCGAACGCGAGCACGAACAGCAGGATCGGCTGGGTCGAGTCCAGCCCGCCGAGGCTCGAGTAGGAGAGCAGGCCCTCCAGCCTGCCGTCCTGGAACACGAATACGAGGATCCCGAACGCCGCGCTCAGGGTCAGCAGGTTCATCAGCAGCGCCTTCACCGGCAGCACGACCGAGCCGGTCATCGCGAACAGGACCAGCAGCGTGGTCGTCGCGAGCAGGACGAGGGCGAGCGGCAGGTGCCGGCCGAGGCTGGCCTGTTGGTCGATGAACCGCGCCGTCTGCCCCTGCACCGCCACGTGCAGCGGGGTGCGCAGGTCGCGGACGTCGTCGACCAGGTGCTGGCTCCGCGACGACAGCGGGCCGGATCGGGAGATGACGTCCACCTGCCAGGTCGCGCGGCCCAGCGGCCGCGGCGGGGTGACCGCGGCGACGCCGGGCAGGCGCCGGACGTCGTTCGTCAGCGCCGCGACCCGTGACGCGGCCGAGCGCGGGGCGTCCACGGCGAGCGTGATCGGCGAGCCGCGGTGCGGCGGGAAGTCGCGGTCCAGCGCATCGGAGACCTGGCGCGCGGTCGCGTGCTTGGGCAGGACGTCGGCGTCGAAGCCCGTGAAGGCGACCCGCAGGAACGGCAGCCCGAGCACGATCAGCACGGCGGCGGCGGCGATCGCCACGCGGCCGGGGCGGCGCATCACCCCGCGCGAGAGCCGGTACCAGAACCCCTCGTGCTCGAGTCGCGCATCGCGCTCGGCCGCGCGGCGCCAGCGCTTCGGCGAGAGGGCGTTCACGCGCGTTCCCAGCAACGCGAGCAGTGCGGGCAGGGCGACGAGCGCCAGCGTCGCCGCCACGGCCGCGACGATCATGCCGCCGATACCCATCGAGTACAGGAACCGCTGCGGGAACACCAGCAGCGACGCGAGCGCCGCGATCACCGTCAGGGAGGAGAAGGCGACGGTGCGCCCAGCCGTCACCATCGTGCGGCGCAGCGCCTCGGCACCGGGGCCGACGCGCTCGATCTCCTCGCGGTAGCGGGACACGATGAAGAGCGAGTAGTCGATCGCGAGCCCGAGGCCGAGCCCGGTGACGAGGTTCAGCGCGAAGATGGAGAGGTCGGTGAACTGGGAGGCCAGCTGAAGTCCCAGCAGCGTGCCCACGATCGACAGCCCGCCGAGCAGCGGCGGCAGAGCGGCCGCGATCAGGCCGCGGAACACCCACAGGGAGAGCAGGAAGAGGAGCGGGAACGCGAGCAGCTCGGCCCGCGCGAGGTCGGACTGGACCTGCTCCGACACCTCGTGGCTCGCCAGCCGCGGCCCGCCGAGCTGGACGCCGGCGTGGTGGCCGACCCGTTTGTCGAGGCGCCTCGCCGTGTTGTCCTTGGCATCCGCGCTGCTCCCGCGGAAGTAGACCGCCAGGTACGTCGCGCGGCCGTCGCGCGAGATCAGGGCGGGGTCGCGGGTGCTCAGGAACGAGGCGACGCGGGCGACGCCCGGGTCGGCACCGAGCCGCGCCGCCGTCCGGCGGACCGCGGCCTCGCCCGCCCCGCTGCGCACGAGCGCGCCCGGTCGCACGAGCGCGAGCGCGTCGGGCTCGGAGCTCATGCCCGCGGCGCGCTCGAGCGTGTGGCGTGCCGCGACGCTCTCAGACGCGGGGTCCTCGAAGTTGTCGGAGCCGGCCTTCAACCCGCCGGCCACGGACCCTCCGACGACGCCGGCGAACACCGCGAACAGCAGTGTTGCGAGCAGGACCCGCTTGGGCCGGGCGCTGACGAGACGCGCGATCGACGCGAGCACGGTCACTGCTCCCCGTGGAGCGCGCGGCGGGCCCAGGCCGCGCCCTTGGGGCCCGCGATCTCCGGCAGGTCGATGGCCGCGGCGACGTTGAGCAGCATGCCCGTGGCGAAGAATGCGCGCACCTCGTCGGCGGGCGCGCCGGACAGGCGCTCGACTGTGCGGTAGAGCTCGCCCCAGCGGCGCCGGACGACGGCGCGGATCTCGTCGTCTCCGCACGCCGCGTACGTCTGCATCTGGGAGAGGAGAAGCTCGCGGTCGGCCAGCAGCTCGACGTATGCCTGCCCCATCGCCTCGAGCGGCGCGCCGGACTCGTCGGCCTCGGCGGCGGCGCGGAACGCGCCCTCGGTGCGGTCGAAGCAGCGCCCGATGCAGGCGAGGAACAGATCCTTCTTGGTCCCGAACAGGCGGAACAGATAGGGCTGCGAGATGCCGGCCCGCGCGGCGATCGCCTCCGTCGACGTCCCGTGGAGCCCGCCGATCGCGAAGTCGGACACGGCGGTCTCGAGGATCTCCTCGCGGCGCTCCGCGGCGCTCATGCGGGTGCGGGCCTCGACCGGAACCATCGTGCCAGTAAGTTAGTGATTACTCACTACTCTGTCAAGACGGACCGGTCCGTGCGCGGATAGGCTCCCCGGCCGACTACTCCCGCTCGCGCCAGAGCTCGACGGCGACCTCCTCGACCGGCAGCGGGATCGGCGGCTCCGGCTTCGCGATCTTGATCCACACGCTCTCCGCCCCGAACTGCTCGATCAGCCGGTCGGCGACCGCCGCGCACAGGCGCTCGAGCGTTCGGTACGAGCGCTGCTGCGAGGCGAGCGCCACGGCCTCGCAGACCTGCGCGTAGTCGATCGTGTCCTCGACGCGGTCGGTCACGATCGCGTCGCAGTCCCCCACCTCGAGCCGGAGGTCGATCACGAGTCGCTGGCCGGTCTCGCGCTCGGCCTCGGTGACGCCGAGATGCGTGTACAGCGACAGGCCGGCGACCTCGACGGTGACGTCGGTGTCGGCGCCGCCCCCGGCGTCGAACTCGTCGGCGCCTAGCTCCTCGTCGTCGCGGTCGTGCTCGTCGTCCATGGCGCCGCGACGGTAGCAGCCGCCACGGTGAGGGCATCGCGCACCGGCGCCACGTCGTGGACGCGGAACACGGATGCGCCGCGGGCGTACGCCAGCACGTTCGTCGCGATCGTCCCCGCCAGGCGGTCGTCGACCTCGCGCCCGGTGAGCCTGCCGAGGAAGGACTTGCGGGAGGTCCCGACCATCACGGGCCGCCCGATCGCCACGATCTCGTCGAGGCGGCGCAGCAGCTCCAGGTTCTGCTCGAGGGTCTTGCCGAAGCCGATGCCGGGGTCGAGCGTCACGCGCTCCTCGGCAACGCCCTCGCCGACCGCGAACGCCAGCCGCTGCTCGAGGAACGCCTTGACGTCGGCCACGACGTCGTCGTAGCGCGGGTCCTCCTGCATCGTGCGCGGCTCGCCGAGCATGTGCATGAGGCAGCACTCGGCGCCGCGCTCCGCCACCAGCCCGGCGCTCGCCGGATCGGCGCGGAACGCCGTCACGTCGTTGACGTAGCCGGCGCCGGCGTCGAGCGCGGCCCTTGCGACGCCGGCCTTCGACGTGTCGATCGACAGCAGCGGGCCCGTGGGCGCCAGCTCCGCGGCCAGGCCCTCGATCACCGGGACCACGCGCCGCAGCTCCTCGTCGGCCGCGACCGGGGCGGCGCCGGGCCGCGTCGATTCGCCGCCGACGTCGAGGATCGCCGCGCCCTCCCGCGCCAGGCCGACGCCGTGAGCCACCGCCACGGCGGGATCGAGGAAGCGCCCGCCGTCAGAGAACGAGTCCGGCGTGACGTTGACCACGCCCATGACCTGAAAATCGCCCGCCATGGGGTGATCTTGGCAGGCCGCAGGTCACGCCCAGGCCGCGGCCAGGAGCAGGGCCGCCATCACCACCTCCGCGGGGAACCAGAACCCCACCGGGTAGAAGCCGGACGGGGACTCGACGGCGCACGCGACGACCCGGCCCGCGGCCATGCCGGCCACGGCGAAGCCGACCGCGACGAGGATGCCCTCGCGGGCCGTGCCCGCGCCCGCCGCGGCGACGATGAGCAGCGTCGCCACGGCCAACCCGAAGCCCCCGTAGACGGCGCGGACCTCGGCGCGGCCGTCGGCGGACCGGACCTCGACCCCGAACATCGCCAGCACCGCCGCGGGGGTTGCGAGCGCGTAGGCGCCGATGCCCAGGAAGACCGCGGCCACGGCGTAGACCGCGAGATCGCGCATGGCTACCTCCGGGACATCCGCAGGCGGAGCCCGGCGAGCTGCATTCGCGCGAAGGCCGGCCACGCCTTCGGGGCACGAGCCACGGCGAGCAGCAGCGGTGTCGGATCCAAGTGGCTTTCTCTCTCGACCGCGACGCCGTCGCGGAGCGTGACCCGGTCGACCGCCGCGAAGCGGATCGGCCGGTCGCCGAGCGTGCCCCGGAGCTCGATCTCGATGAAGACGTCATCGCCCCGGGCCGCCCAGCGGACCACGCGCCCGTGCAGATCGGGAATCAGGCCGTACAGCGGTGCGGCAAACCCGCGGAGGAAGTCCTCGTACCCGACGAGCGTCGGGAGCTGAGGTTGCATCAGGCGGATGTCCGGCGCGAGGATCGGCTTGAAGTTCGCGACGAGTCCCTCGGCGCCGGCCGGCGCGCGCCAGCCCTCGGCGAAAGCGGCGACCCACGCCTCGGCGGCGCTCGTGGTGCCGGTTGGGCCGGCGGCCACGCTCATGACGCCGCCTCGAGCTGGCTCTGGAACGCGAGCGCGTCCACGTAGGTGTCCTTCGTCTGGACGAGCCCCTCCCGGACCGTGATCACGTCGACGGCGTCGACCTCGATCCGGGCGCCGGGCGCGTCGACCTGCTCGCCATCGACGTCGAACGGCGCGGCCGCCGTCCCGATCATGTTCGACTCGAGCACCCAGAAGCCGGGACCGGCGAGCAGCCGGCGGGGCTCGAAGCGGATGTCGGGCAGCTGCGTGAGGAAGCCGGCGAACGCCTCGCGGATCGCGGCGCGGCCCTCGACCGGCTCGCCGCCCGGGATGTGGAGCTGGAAGCTCCCGTCCTCGGCGTGCAGAGCGAGGATGCCGTCGAGGTCCTGGGCGTTCCAGGCCTCGCCGTAGCGCTCGGCCAGCGCCTCGATGGCGGCGGTGTCGGCGGTGGCGGTGGTCATGGGAGTGCCTCCTTGTTCGGTGGTTTCAGGTCGATGCGGACGGTCAGCAGGTCGTCGCCGAACCAGCGCACGACGCGACCCAGCAGGGGCCGGCGCATGCGCCGCAGCCGGGCGCGCGGATCGTCGTCGGGCAGCGGCCGCGCGGTGCGGCTCAGCGCGCCGCGCAGGCCGGTCCGGGGCGCCGCCACGGCTAGGAGGCCGCGGCCTTCGCCGGCTCGCGCACCAACCCGGCGATCAGCTCCGCCAGGCGCTGCGGCTGGTCCTCGGACACGAACGTGCGCGAGTCCTCGATCCGCTCCAGCCGGGCGTCGGGGAACAGCTCGGCGAGCCGCTCCGCGTGCGCGATCGGGAAGAAGCGGTCCTCGGGCGCCCAGGCGAGCAGCACGGGGCGATCGAACCCGGGCAGCTTCTCGGCCGCCGCCAGGGTGTCCGCGCTGTCGACGCCGAGGATGAAGGCCCGCGCGTCCTCGCGAATCCGGCGGTCGCGGATGACCGGATCGACGTAGTGGTCCGACACGGCGTTCGGGAGCCGCCGCTTGGTCAGCCAGCCGAAGGCGATCGGCGAGCGCCGGTTGGCACGGAGGCGCATCGACTGGACGATCGGCGCCATCCCGCCCGGGACCTTCGCCGCCCAACCGAGGTAGCGGAACATCCGCGGCGGGAAGTTGTCGAAGGCGTCGCACGGGGTGAGCACGAGCCGCCCCACGCGCTCGGGGTGGCGCGTGACCACGAGCTGGCACAGCGCCCCGCCGCTGTCGTTGCCCACGAGCGTCACGTCGTTGAGCTCGAGCGCCGCCATGAAGTCGGCGATCAGCCGGGCCATTCCCCCTGCGGTCCGGTCGGCCCCGTCGTCGAGCGGGACCTGGTGCGAGCCCAGCGGCCAGTCGGGCGTGATGCAGCGGAAGTCGGGCGCGAGCTCCGGCACGACCTTGCGCCACAGCGCGCCGTTGACGAGCAGGCCGTGCACGAACAGGAGCGTCGGGCCGGTGCCGCGCTCGCGATAGCGAACGGTGCCGCCGGGCAGGCGAACCTCCTGCTGCGGGCCCAGCGCGGCGTCGAGATCGAGGGGATCGGTGCGGGTCATCGGGTGCCTCCCAGCTTGTAGGTGACGAGGCCGCGGGCAACGAGGCGCCCGTGGCCGTCGGCGACGTCGACGTCGCAGAAGCAGAGCTGCCGGCCGCGCCGGCGCACGGTGGCGTCAGCGGTCAGCTCCGCGCCCCGCGCCGGGGCGACGAAGTCGACCGTGAGCCCGACCGTCGTGCCGCGCGGGGCCTGACCGACCTCGACGACGGACCACGCGGCCGCCATCGCCGAGGTGTCCACGAGCGAGGTGATCGCGCCACCGTGCACGAGGTCGCCGACCGTGGCGAGCTCCGGGCGGTAGGGCATCGAGAGCCGGACCGCGTCGGGGTGGATCGACTCGAGGCGCATCCCGAGGTGGCCGACGAACGGCGAATGGGCGAGGAACTCGCGCATCAGCGCCGCCCCGGCTGGCAGACTCGACCCGACGACGTCCGTCGGGTACTCGATGTCCCTGGTCACGGCGAGATCTTCCGGCACCATCTTGATCACCTTCTCGGTGGACATACAGACCGTTGGTATCTAACATACAGACAGTATGAATGTCAAGAGGGATCGTGTCGCGACGCCGACACGCACGACCAAGGCGGAGCAGTCCGAGGCCACGCGCGCGGCTCTGGTCGCGGCCGGCCGGGAGCTGTTTGCGGAGCGCGGCTATACGGCGGTGGCGACCGAGGAGATCGTCCGCGCCGCCGGCGTGACCCGCGGCGCCCTCTACCACCACTTCGACGGCAAGGAGGAGCTGTTCGCCGCGGTGTACGAGCAGGTCGAGGCCGACCTCGTCACCGAGCTCGGCCAGGTCGCCACGGTGGCCGCGGACCCGCTCGACGCCCTGCACAAGGGAGCCGGCATGTTCCTCGAGGCCTGCCGGCGCCCCGAGGTGCAGCGCATCACGCTGATCGACGCGCCGTCCGTCCTGGGCTGGGAGCGGTGGAGGGAGATCGGCGTCAGGTACGGCTTCGGGCTCATCGAGGAGGTGCTGAAGGCGGGCATGGAGCAGGGCGTGATCGAGCCCCAGCCGGTGCGGCCGCTGACCCACCTCCTGCTCGGCGCGATGGACGAGGCGGCGATGCTCGTGGCGCGCTCGGACGACGCGGAGCTGCGCGAGCAGGTCGCGGCGTCGATCGACCGCTACCTCGACACGCTGGCGCCCCGGCCGGCCTGACCCGGCGTCTCGCGCGCCGTCACGTCCGGCTCGTCTTCGGCGTGCACGATGAGGACCGCGCCCGGGGCGTGCCGCAGGACGCGGTGCGAGACGCTGCCCATCAGCGCGCGGGCGAGGCCGAGGCCCCGCGAGCCCATCACGATCAGGTCGTGATCGCCGCGCTCGACCTCGCTCAGGATCGCCTGGGCGGGAGGGCCGCTGGCGTGAACTGTCGTGACCGGCAGCTCGTCCGGCACGCGGTCGACGGCGGCGCGCAGGAGCTTGTCGAAGTCGTGCTCGATGTCGGCCGCCGTCGCCGCGACCGCGGCGGCGCCGGGGCCGGTGAGCGCCACCCCCGGCGGTGACGGCGTGGCGGTGAGGATCGTCAACCGGGCCTTGCCGTCGCGCGCGAGCTCGATCGCATGCGCGAGCGCGGCGTCGCTGTGGCGCGAGCCGTCGACCGCGACGAGGATGCTGCGGAAGTTCATCCCAGCTCCTCCAGCCGGCGCTCGGCGCGCCGGCGCGTGGCGGTCAGCTCGCGCTCGAGCCGGTCGAGCTCCTCGCGGCGGCGCTGGACCAGCTCGAGCTGGCGGTCGAGGTGGCCGAGCGCCTGGTTGAGGATCCGCCGGCGCGCCGCCGGCCGCTCGGTTCGGTGGAACTCCTCGCGCAGCTCCGCGCGAGCCTCCTCGGCGGCGAGCAGCTCACGCAGCTCCTCGAGCGAGACCCCGAGCAGGTCGCGCAGGCGCAGCACCTCCCGCACGCGGTCGACGTCGGCCTGCGTATAGGACCGGTGCCGGCCGGCCTCCCGGTCCTCGGCTCCCGGCAACAGCCCGATCTCCTCGTAGTAGCGCAGGGTGCGCGCGGTGGTCCCGGTCAGCTTGGCCACGTCGCCGATGCGCAGCGGCGCGGTCTCGGTCGCGACGGTGGCCGGGCTCATCGCGCGACCTCCGCGGCGAGCGCGCCGGGTGCCGGCGCCTCCTGGTGACGTGGTCGCATCAGCGACACGACCGCGCCGAGCAGTGAGGTGGCGGCCAGCACCCACAGCGCGGTGTGCATGTTGTGGATGAAGGGCGACAGCTTGGCCTCGGAGAGGCCCTGGGTGAGGCCGGAGAAGATCTTGAACAGCGTCGACTTCGGGATCGCGGCCGTGATGATCGCGATCACGAAGGCGATCGAGATCACGGCCCCGGTGTTCTGCAGCATCATGCGCGCACCGGCGGCGATCCCCCGCCGATGCGCGGGCACGGTGCCCATCATCGCGGCGGTGTTGGGCGAGTTGAACATGCCCGAGCCGACGCCCACGACGAACAGCCAGACCGCGCTCTGCCAGTAGGGCGAGCCGGGCTCGAGCGTGGTCATGCCGGCCAGGGCGAGCGCGGAGACGACCATGCCGAGCGCGGCCAGCATGCGCGACCCGTGGCGGTCGGCCCACACGCCCGCCAGCGGCGAGGCGATCAGCATCCCGATCGCCATCGGCGCGAGCTTGATGCCGGCGGTGAGCGGGTCGTCGCCCTGCGCGCCCTGGAAGTAGAAGACGAACACGAACAGCAGCGCGAAGCGCGACAGCCCGTTGATGAAGGCCGCGGCGGTGGCGGCGGCGAACATGCGGTTGCGGAAGATCGAGAGGTCGAGCATCGGTGCCGCCACCCTGCCCTCGATCACGACGAACAGCGGCAGCAGCACGGCGGCGGCGATCAGGCTCGCGATCACCACCGCGTCGTCCCAGCCCGAGAGGCCGCCGCGGGAGACCCCGAGGACGAGCCCGGTGAGGCCGACGACGAACGTCAGCGTGCCGAGCGGATCGAGCCCGCGAACGTCGTCGCGCTTGGCGAGCTCGCTGAGCACCAGCGCGCCCCACAGGCTGCCGGCGAGCGCGAGCGGCACGTTGAACCAGAACACCCACTGCCAGCCGACCTCCACCAGCGCGCCGCCGAGCACCGGACCGAGCACGAGCCCGACCGCGGCGACCATCGTGTTGGTGCCCATCGCGAGGCCGAGCTGCTCGCGCGGGAACGCGTCGGTCACGAGCGCGGCCGCGTTCGCGAACAGGAAGGCCGCGCCGACGCCCTGCACGATCCGCCACAGGATCAGCTGCGTGCCGTCGGCCGAGAAGCCGGCGCCGAGCGACGCCGCGGCGAACACGACGAATCCGGCCACGTAGGCGCGCTTGCGGCCGAACAGGTCCGACAGCCGGCCCGCGCTGAGCACCAGCACGGTCGAGGCGATCATGTAGGCGAGGATCACCCACACGAGCGTGAGCAGGCTGGTGTGGAGCTCGCGCTCGAGGTCGGGCAGGGCGATGATCAGCGTGCCCGAGTTGATCGTCGCGAGCAGCATCCCCAGGCTCGTGCACGAGAGCGCCCACCACTTGTAGTGCTCGTGGCCGGCCTCGACGCCAAGGCGCCAGCGGCGGGATGTCGCGACGGCGCTCAAACTGATCCTTACGTCAACGTAAGGTTAGCAGCGAGATGCCACAAGGCCACCGGAACTTGGCTGACGCGGCTCCGGGCGTCGCTGACAAGGACGCAGCCGTGCGTGGCGTGCTCCGCACGCGAGCAGGCGAGGACGCCGTCAGCGGCGTCCGGAGGCCGTCAGGCCAGCTCCGGCTTTTCCGGGGCGTCGAGTCCGCGGGCTTCCGCGGTGCCGCCGGCGAGGCCGGGGCGCGGTAGCGTGCGCGGCGCCTTCTCGCGCTCGCGGTCGGCCGGGTGCGGCGGGAGCGGGAGCTCGGGGCCGGAGGGCTCCTCCGGCGGGAACACGTCCTCCTCGCTCTCGCCGGCGAGCAGGGCCTCGAACTCCTCCTTCTCGATCGTCTCGCGCTTGACGAGGATCTGCGAGATCTTCTCGAGCGCCTCGCGGTGCTCGGTGAGGATGTCCTTGGCCGACTGGTGGGCGCCCTCGACGATGCGGCGGATCTCGTCGTCGATCTCGCGGGCGATCTCGTCGGAGTAGTCGGGCTCGGAGGAGAACTCGCGGCCGAGGAACGGCTGGGCGTGGTCGTGGCCGAACACGCGCGGACCGAGCTTCTCGGACATGCCGAACCGCATCACCATCTGCTTGGCGGTCTGCGTGACCTTCTCGATGTCGTTGGAGGCGCCGGTGGTGATCTCGCCGAACACGATCTCCTCGGCGGCGCGGCCGCCCAGCGTCATCGACATGGTGTCGTTGAGCTCCGCGCGGGTGGTGAGGAACTTGTCCTCCTGCGGGAGCGAGATCGTGTAGCCGAGCGCCTGCCCGCGGGAGATCACCGAGATCTTGTGGACCGGGTCGGAGTGCTCGAGGTAGTGACCGACGATCGCGTGGCCCATCTCGTGGTAGGCCGTGATCAGGCGCTCCTTCTCGCTCATGACCCGGGTCTTCTTCTCCGGGCCGGCGATCACGCGCATGATCCCCTCTTCGAGCTCCACCTGCGTGATCTCGCGCTTGCCGTTGCGCGCGGCCAGCAGAGCGGCCTCGTTGACGAGGTTGGACAGGTCGGCGCCGGTGAAGCCCGGCGTCTGACCCGCCAGGGCATCGACGTTGATCTCCCGCGCCAGGGGCTTGCCGCGCGTGTGGACCTCGAGGATCTTCGCGCGGCCCTTGCGGTCGGGGCGGTCGACGACGATCTGGCGGTCGAAGCGGCCGGGGCGCAGCAGCGCCGGGTCGAGGATGTCGGGCCGGTTGGTGGCGGCGATGAGGATGATGTTGTCCTTCATCTCGAAGCCGTCCATCTCGACGAGCAGCTGGTTGAGCGTCTGCTCGCGCTCGTCGTGGCCGCCGCCCAGGCCGGCGCCGCGGTGACGGCCGACGGCGTCGATCTCGTCCATGAAGATGATGCAGGGGCTGTTCTGCTTGGCCTGCTCGAACAGGTCGCGTACGCGCGAGGCGCCGACGCCGACGAACATCTCGACGAAGTCCGAGCCGGAGATCGAGAAGAACGGCACGCCGGCCTCGCCCGCGACGGCGCGGGCGAGCAGCGTCTTACCGGTCCCCGGTGGGCCGTACAGGAGCACGCCCTTGGGTATCCGCGCGCCGAGCGCCTGGAATTTCTTCGGGTTCTCGAGGAACTCCTTGATCTCGTGCAGCTCCTCGACCGCCTCGTCCACGCCCGCGACGTCGCGGAAGGTGATCTTCGGCGAGTCCACGGACAGGCGCTTGGCACGGGACTTCCCGAAGGACATCACCTTCGAGCCCCCGCCCTGCACCTGGTTCATCAGGAATATCCAGAACCCGATGAAGATGATGAAGGGCAGGATGTAGGTGAGCAACGACAACCAGCCGTTGCTCTTCTTGCCCTGGACATCGAAGGTGACGTTCTTCTCGCGGAGCGTGTCGACGAGGGTCTTGGCGTAGCCGTCGGGGTAGCCGACCTCGTACTTCTGACCGTCGGTCCGCGTGACCTCGATCGTGTTGTCCTTCGTCTTGATGTCGGCGGTCTTGACCTGACCGCCATCGATCTGCGTGAGGAACTGCCCGAAGTCGGGCTTCTTGGTCTCACCGCTCGGGCTGATCAGGCGCTGGGCGAAAAACGCCAGCACGACAACGATCAGGATCGGGAAGGCTGCGCTCTTGAAAAACCTGCTCATGACGAATCCCGGACGCGGCCTGCGCCGGTGTGGGGAGCGGCGCGCAGGGCAGTCAAGCCTACCATGGGCAATTCACCCGCCCGGCAGGCCCGCAGCCCCATTGTCGGCTGTCGCACACGGGTTCTACGCAAAGTCTCCACACCCTCCACTACGTTCTCGGCGCGGGATCGGATGGGCTTGAAGTCGCCGCCAGAGCGGCCACGTACGGCAGGTTGCGATAGCGCTCGCCGTGGTCGAGCCCGTAGCCGATCGCGAACCGGTCGGGAATCTCGAAGCCCACGTAGCGGGTGGGCAGCTCGACCTTGCGCCGCTCCGGCTTGGTCAGCAGGGCGCACACCTCCAGCGTGGCCGGGTTGCGTGCGCCGAGGCTGCGCAGCAGGTACTGGAGCGTGAGGCCTGAGTCCACGATGTCCTCGACGATCAGTACGTCGCGGCCCTCGATCGCGGCGTCGAGGTCCTTCAGGATCCGCACCACGCCCGAGGAGTCGGTGGCCGAGCCGTAGGACGCGACCGCCATGAAGTCGACCTCGCAGGGGATTTCGATGTGGCGCATGAGGTCGGAGAGGAAGAACACCGCCCCCTTGAGCACGCCGACCAGCACCAAGTTGCGGCCCTCGTAGTCCCGCGAGATCTCCGCGCCGAGCTGGCGCACGCGGTGCTGCAGGTCGTCGGCCTGGACGAGGATCTCGCCGATCGCGGGGTCACGCATGAGGAGCAGGCTAGTGGGTGCCGGGGCGCCGCCCCGGTGGCGCGCTCAACCCGCGATCGGCTCGCGGTCGCCCCCACGTGAGACGTAGTCCCAGAACGCCTGGTCGTCCTGGGGGCTCCAGCCATCGCCGGGTGTGCCGGGATCGCGGTCGGTGGGATCGTCGCCATCATCGCCGCCGCCGCCCTCGCCCTCGCCGTCGTCGCCCATCGACCGGCCCAGCCAGGCGGCCACCGACAGCGTCTCCACCCCGAGCCCCACGAGGGCCGCGCTCACCGCGGGCTCGTCGAACAGCAGGGCCCCGCAGCCGGCGCCGTAGCAGGCCGCCGCCGCAGCGGCCAGACGGCGCCAGGTCGCGGGCTGCGGACGACGCCGGGGCGGGCGTCCCCAGAAGGCGGCGGCCATCGAAACCACGAGCACGCCGGCGAACGCGAAGCGGAGCCACAGCGGCACGACCATCAGCCTCCACCGTACCGCGCCGGAACGCGCACGCCAAGGCCCCCGGCCGGTCAACCGCGGACGCGTGCGCTGAGGTGGATCGCGGCGCGGGTCGCGGCCCCGATCCGGAAGCGCTCGGAGGTCGCCACGCCGGGTACCCAGGCGATCTCGTCGCCGCACTCCACGACCGGCAGCGACCGCCGCCGCTCGCGCGGGACCTTGCGGTCCGTGAACAGGTCGCCGAGCGTGCGCGTGCCGCCGAGCCCAAGCGGCGCCATGCGATCGCCGGCGCGCCACGCGCGCACGAGGAGGCGATCCCCCACGGCGTCGGCGTCGAGGACGCCGTCGCGCGGCGTCACCGGCCCGGGCTGCGCGCGCACGTCCCAGGCGCCGAAGCGTGCCTCGCCCGGCACGCCGAGACCGATCGCCCCCGGCGCCACCGGCGCCGCGCCCGCGGCGAACCGCAGCGCGCCGTACTCGCTGACGACGCGGAGCCCGCCGTGCAGGGACAGCTCGGCCGACCCCGGCATCGCGGTCAGCGCGATGAGCTCCGCCAGCCGCTCGGCGGCGTCGGGCGCCGGGCGCCCCGCGGCGTCCTCGGCCAGCCGCCGAAGCACCAGCCGGGCGAGCGCCGGCGGCAGCGCCGCAAGCTCTGCGCCCGGCAGCGCGTCGCGGCCGTCGAGCACCGCGTCCACGAGGCCGTCGAGCACGTCGGCCTCGTCGCGCAGGCGCGCCACGGTTCGCACGAGGTTGCGCTCGGCCGCGGGGTGGATCGCCCGCAGCTCGGGCACCAGCCCGCCTCGTACACGCGCGCGCGCGTAAAGGATGTCGTTGTTGGCCGTGTCCTCCCGCCACGCGAGCCCGCGCTCACGGCAGTACGCGGCGGTCTGCTCGCGCGTGACGTCGAGCAGCGGGCGCACCAACCGCCCGTCGCGGGCGGGCATGCCCAGCAGCGCGCGCCGGCCGGGCGAGGACGCGAGCCGGTAGAGCACGGTCTCGGCCTGGTCGGTCGCGGTGTGCCCGGCGGCCACCCGCGCGCCGCGCTCGAGCGCGAGCCGCGCGGCGGCGCCGTAGCGGGCATCGCGCGCCCACGCGTGGAGGTTCCCACGGCGCGGGGCCGCGACCCGCTCGACCGCGAGCTCGATGCCGAGCGCCGCGCACAGGTCCTCGCAGTGCGCCTGGTCGCCGTCGGCCTCCGCGCGCAGCCCGTAGTTGACGTGGAGCGCGCTCACGCACGCCGGTCCCGCCAGCCGCTTCGCAACGTCGAGCAGGCAGACCGAGTCGCGGCCGCCCGACAGCATCACGACGACCGCGCCGCCGGCCGGCAGCAGGCCCGCGGCGCGCACGCGCTCCAGCACGCGATCCGCCGTCATGGCGCGAGTGTACGCCCGCGCCCCGCCCGTGTCGGCTACTCGGCCGAGCGTGCCAGGAAGAGCTCGGTCGGTTCGCGGAACCCCTTCAGGCGCACCTCGCCGATCGGCTCGAACTCGAGGTGCGGTCCCACGTTGTCGACGACCGGTCGGGTGACCAGCACCTCGCCGCCGGCGGCCCGCGCCGCGACCCGGGCCGCGAGGTTCACCTCGCGCCCGTAGTAGTCGCCGTCGCGGTAGAGCGTCTCGCCGTAGTGGATCCCGACCCGCGGCAGCGGGCGCTCGTCGACCAGGGTCTGGAAGCCCACGGCCCAGTCGGTGAGCGCCGCCGGGTCGGAGGCGACGACCATCACCTCGTCGCCGATCGTCTTGACCACCCGCGCGTCGTCCGGGAGCGTGTTCTCGACCGCGTCCACGAACCGCTCGACCGCGCCGAGCGCCTGCTCCTCGCCCTCCTCCTCCGTCAGGCGCGTGTAGCCGGCGAGGTCGGCGAAGGCGATGGCCACGCGCAGGCGGCCGAGCTCGAGCGTGTCCTCGTCGATGTCGGCCTCCATGTGGCCGATCACGTCCTGCTCGAGGAAGTGCTGCAGGAAGCGCTGGTGGACGTGGTCCATCATCGGCGAGGCGAGCGGCAGCAGCTCGCGGGCCAGTTCCTCCATCTCCTCCGCCATCTCGAGGCCCGGCACGCCGTCGCGCATGAGCGGCTCGTGGACGTACAGGTGGAACAGGCGCACCTCGGCGTCGGCCACCTGGGACATGGTCTGGCCGTACACCCGCACCAGCTGCAGGAACGCGACCAGCGGGAAGCCCGCGGACAGCACCGCGGCGACATAGCGCAGCAGCTGCAGGTCCTCCTCGGTCAGCCGCTCCAGCGACTGGGCGCTGAAGCCGACGGAGGCCCACAGGCGCTCGATCAGCGCGGGCTCCAGCCCGGACTCCCGCGCGGCCTCCTCGAGCGTGTACGCGGCCTCGATCGACGGGAACAGATCCTCGACGTAGGCGAACGCGAGCACGCCGCCCTCGCCCGCGCGGCGGATCTCCTCGAGCGAGTGGCCGCGCTCGCGCAGGCGCGCGACGATGCGGGCGTGGGCGGCCGCGGCCAGCGTCCACGTCCCGTCGTACTGCGGGATGAGGCCGTCCTTGGCCCAGCGCCGCAGCGTCGCCGGGGTGACCCCCGCCCGGCGGGCGGCATCCGCCAGCGTGACCTCGCTCATCGATCCGTGCCTTGGCGCCCTGCGAGCATGGCGGCCACGCTACCGGTCCGCAACGGACGGCGACGGGACCGCCTGACGGTGGTCCCGCCGCGTTGCGGGCGTTACGGCCCGCCGCGTCGGCCACGGCGCTCGTCTCGTTACCGGCGGCGCCTCGCGGGCGGCGGTCAGCCGTCCACTACGGCCTGGTGGATCCAGCATGACGCCGCCGGAGGGGCGCGTCAACGACCGCATTCCGGTCGGATGGCCGCCTACGCCACGAGGTGCGGATACTCGGCCTCGAGCATCTCGCGATAGCGCGCGTAGACCGGCTTGGTGATCGGGATCAGCGACAGCGCGGCCTTCACGTCGCCGCCGGTCTTGATCCGCCGCCGCGCGATCGCGATGGCGATGTTCTCCTTGCCCTGGAAGTACTTGTTGGCGACCTCGGAGGACATCTTCATCTTCACCTTCGGCTCCCAGTCGACGTCGTCCGTCCACTCCCAGTAGAGGTTGCCCTCGTCGCCGCGCCCGGCGCGAATGTTGACGACGAGGTCGACGTCGTCGAACTCGAATCGCTGGGGCACGTCGGCGTCGCGCAGCTTGGGTCCCATCGCGGGGTCCTCGCTCATCATCGAGAACACCCGGTCGATGACCGCCCGGAACTGCTTGGGGGAGTCGAACTCGGGGTTGCTCACTCGCCGACCCTCATGCGCTCCTGGTTGCGGGGTACGGGTGCCGACGCGCCCGGGATCGCCTCCGCGAGCGCCGCGATCTGGCGCGCGAGCTCCTCGAGCTGACCCTCCATGCGCTCCAGGCGGTCGGCGGCGGCGGCCGCGCCGGCGGCGCGATCGAGGTTCTCGTCGATGCGGTCGAGACCGTCTTCGATGCCCTCGAGGCGCTGCGAGACCGACCGTACGCGTCGCGTGAGGCGCTCGATGTCGGCCGCCGAGGGGATGTTCAGGGCCCCCATCGCGACCTCCTGCGCCTGCGACGCCTTCTTCTGGGCGTCGAGCGCACGGGTGAGCGCGCCGTTGAGGAGCGGGTTCTCCAGCAGGTCCTGGGCGAGCTTGCCGATCGCATCCTCGCCCTGCCGCGCGATGCGCTGCTTCAGCCCTTCCTGAGAGGTCTCATCGGTCATCGGGGCGTCCCTTCGCTCGCTCGTTGAGGCGGCGCCACTCTAACGGAAGACCGCGGGCGATCCGGGGCATCGTTGGGCCCTTCTGGGGGCTCGATCTCCACTCGAGGGTCGGCGCGACCGCACTGCGTGCATTCTCCGCGCCCTCCACGGGTAGTGTGTGCGGGCGCGCTGAAACCTCCCTATCGCTCAAGTGGAAGGGCCATCGCGCCGATTGCTTTGAAGGAGCCTCGTCCCGGCTCCCCACCCCCCGAGCGGCCGAGAAATCGCTGCGTGTCCACCCCCCTTTCGCCAACGACGGTTCATCGTTGCATTCGTCAGAACCACTCAGTAGCGTGCTTCGCGCGACAGACGGTCCTTCCGACAACGGAGGGAGCCGGAGCTGTGGGAGGAGACTGGCGCCGGGGATGAAGAGGAAGCTGCTGATCGCACTCGCCGTGTCCGCGCTGCTCACGGCAGCCGTGGGTCCGTCGACCCTGCCCGCGGGCGCGGCGGCCCACGTGGTCACGGTCAAGCTGCTCACCGGCCAGCTCCTGACGTTCCAGCTGCCCGACGGCGCGCCCTGCGCCGTCCCGCCGAGCGTGCCCTCCGGCGCCGTGGTCGTGGGATGCACGGAGGTGCCGGCGCCGACGACACCCGCGGCGCCCTCCTCCGCGCCGAGCACGACCACGGCCACCGGCAACCAGCAGACCGCCCCGACCGAGGCCCCGAAGCCCGGCGGCGCTCCCCAGCCGCAGGGCACCGGCCCGATCACCTCCGGCGGCGAGAAGGCAAAGCCTCAACCTAAGGGTAAGACTGGAACCTCGCTCGGTCAGCCGCGGCCGGACGACGTCAAGCCGCGGCGGCTGCCGAAGGGCAAGACGCGGGCCAACGACGGGACGCCGACGATCGACAACCCGACGTTCTCGCTCGCGGACGCGGGCCCGGCGCCGGTCGGGGTGCCGAATTTCTTCATCGAGAAGTTCCGGATCCCGCCGTTCCTGCTGCCGATCTACCAGGCCGCCGGCACCGAGTACGGCGTGCCCTGGCAGGTGCTCGCGGCGATCAACGAGATCGAGACCGACTACGGGCGCAACCTCTCCGTCTCCAGCGCCGGCGCGCTGGGCTGGATGCAGTTCATCCCCTCCAGCTGGCGCACCTACGGCGTCGACGCCAACGGCGACGGCAAGAAGGACCCCTACAACCCCGTCGACGCGATCTTCGCCGCCGCCCGCTACCTCCGCGCCGCCGGCGCCGACAAGAACATCAACAAAGCGATCTTCGCCTACAACCACGCCGACTGGTACGTGCAGTCGGTGATGCTGCGCGCCAAGCTCATCGGCGGCATGCCCGCCGACCTCGTCGGCTCCCTCACCGGCCTCACCGAAGGCCACTTCCCCGTCGCCGCCCGCGCCACCTACGCGGACGACCTCAACGAGGCGCGCGCGACCCGGCGCGTGAAGTCGGGCAACGCGGCCGTCCTCGTCAACGCGAACAAGAACCGCCGCGCGATCAACATCTACTCGCGCGCGGGGGCGCCGGTGATCGCGGTCAACGACGGCGTCATCCGCAAGGTCGGAAGCAACCGCACGCTCGGGAACTACGTCGTGCTCGAGGACGCCTACGGCAACCAGTACACCTACGCGCACCTCGGCAAGGTGGCGCCGTCCTACCCGGCGCCGAAGGCTCAGCAGCAGCAGCCCACCGCGCAGCAGCTGAAGTCCGAGCTCGAGATGCCCCCGCGCGACCCGGCCCCCAGCGACCCCGCCAGCGCCGGCCAGCAGGCGCGCGAGACGACCTCGGGCTCCGGCGGCAAGGGCACCGGCGCGCGCGCGACGAGCACCAGGGTGCTGCCGAGCAAGGAGCGGCTGTTCGCGCACCCCAGCCGGGGGAACTCCTACCGGGCGGGCGGCGACCAGCAGCTGCTCGGCACCGGCACGCCGGTCGCCGGGTACGCGACCTTCGACGACTACGTCTCCAAGGTGCTCGGTCTGAGCCGCTCGGATGTCGAGTTCCGGGCGCTGAAGCCGGGCGCGCAGGTGATCGCCGGCACGATCCTCGGCCGCGTCGACAAGACGGATGCCACGCTCGCGCCGCACGTGACGTTCTCGATCAAGCCGGCCGGCCGCGGCGCCCCGCAGATCGACCCCAAGCCGATCCTCGACGGCTGGAAGCTGCTCGAGGCCACCGCGATCTACCGCGCGTCGGGGAAGAACCCCTTCTGGGGCCGCGACGCCAAGAACCCCTCGATCGGCCAGATCCTGCTGATGAGCAAGACGCAGCTCGAGCAGCGGGTGCTCAACGACCCGCGCGTCGAGATCTACGACTGCGGTCGCAAGGACATCCAGTCCCACATCATCGACCGCCGCGTGCTGGCCACGCTCGAGTTCCTCGCCGGCTCGGGCCTCAAGCCGTACGTCTCGACGCTGAAGTGCGGGCACAGCTTCTACGTCGCCGGCGGCGGCTCGATCTCCGAGCACACCTACGGCGACGCCGCCGACATCGCCAAGATCAACGGCATCCCGATCGTGGGCCACCAGGGTCCGGGCTCGATCACCGACATCACGGTGCGGCGCATCCTCACCCTCCAGGGCACGATGCAGCCCAACCAGGTCATCACCCTGATGAACTACCCGGGCGTCTCCTACGCCTGGGCGCAGGGCGACCACGACGACCACATCCACGTCGGCTTCCAGCCGCTGTTCGGCGACAGCGCGAAGCTCAAGGGGCATTACAACTCCGTGCTCAAGCCCGGCCAGTGGGTCAAGCTCATCGACCGCCTCAACCAGATCGACAACCCGGTCGTCCCGACCCGGCCGTCGAAGTACGCCACACCCGCGGGACACTAGGCTCACCTTTGCGGTGAGCGACGAGCCCCAACGCCTCTTCTCCTTCGTCCAGTTCGAGTTCCCGCGTGAGCTCGGGCCGGCGGATGGCCGCTACGTCGTGCGCGAGGGCGCCGGCGCCGATCCCAGCCACGTGCTGGTGCTGCGCACGGTCGGGGCGCCGGAGCGGCGCCGGCTCGCCCGCCGCCGTCCGCGGCCGGCGGAGCCGGAGCCCGAGCCCGAACCGGTTCCGACGACGCGCGCGACCGTGATCGCCGCCGTCGCGCACGAGGACGAGGCGTCGGCCGGCGGCTGGCTCAGCGGGGCGCGGCGGGCGCCCGATGACGTGCTGGCCGGCGCGCTGGGCGTGCTCAACCGAGCGCTGCACGCACACGCGGTCGCCAGCGCCGACCCGCTGGCGGTCGAGGTGCGGCGCGAGCACGCGCTGGTCGCTCGGGTCGGCTGGGGCCGCGGCGAACAGGTCGCCGACGGGCGCTGGGCCGAGGCGGTCGAGGTTCCGTTCCGCCCGCCGAAGCGCCGCCGCGCCGACGCGCTGCGGCCGCAGGAGCGTCTGGCGGCGCTGCTCGGAGGCCGCGATCGGCCGCTGGCGGCGGAGTCGCTGGCGATGCGCGCCCGCCTCGACCTCGATCACGGCCGCACGCGCGAGGCGGCGCTGCAGCTGCGCGTGGCCCTCGAGGCGGGGATCGCCGAGCTCGAGCGCCACGCGGCGTCCGGCGACCTCGAGCGGCGCCTGGCCGAGCTGCGCGAGCAGCGCGGCCCGGTCGGCGACGCCGCCAACGCCGCGCTGAGCGGCCCGCTCGACGGCGACGCGCGCGAGGCGGTGGCCCACGCGCTCGGCCGCCTCGAGGCGGCGCTGCGGGCGCGCGCCGTGGCTGCGCTCGACGCGCCGGCCTGAGGCTAGGTCACAGCGCCGCGACCAGCGCCTGCAGCTCGGCCTCGACGTCGCCGTCGAGCTTGACCGCGGCGTCACCGTCGTAGGGCGTGGGGCCCTGGGTGACGATCGCCAGCCGCGCGCCCGTCTGCAGGGCGATCGAGGGGAGCTGCGCCACCGGGTAGACCTCGAGCGAGGAGCCGACGCACAGCAGCAGGTCGGCGTCGACGGTCAGGCGCTGCGCGCGCTGCAGCGCATCCTCGGGGAGCATCTCGCCGAACAGCACGACGTCGGGCTTGAGCGGCTCGCCGCACGCGCAGCGCGGAACGCCCTCGGGGTCCGCATCCAACCGCGCGCGCACGTCGTCGAGATCGACGCGCGCGCCGCACCCCAGGCACGACGACGTGCGCGATCGTGCCGTGCACCTCGATCAGCGCCTCCGTACCCGCCTTGCGGTGGAGCTGGTCGATGTTCTGCGTGATGACGCCGTCGAGCAGACCGCGCCGCTCGAGCTCGACCAACGCCTCGTGGGCGCCGTTGGGCCGCTTGTCGCGCAGCGACGCGAAGCGCTGGCCGTAGAAGCTCCAGAAGCGGGCGGGGTCGGCGCGGAAGGCGTCGATGTGGGCGACCTCCATCGGATCGACCTTCTCCCAGATGCCGGTGCCGGGCGAGCGGAAGTCGGGGATGCCCGAGGGCACCGAGATCCCCGCCCCGGTCAACGCCACCGCCGAGCCGGCCTCGCGGACCAGCTCCGCGAGGCGCTCGATCCGGGCGGTCTGGAGCGCTACTTGCCCTGCCACCTGGGACTGCGCTTCTGCAGGAAGGCGCCGATGCCCTCGCGCGCGTCCTCGGAGCCGAAGACGGTCGCGAAGCCCTGCCTTCTCGGCCGCGATGCCCTCGTCGAGGTCGCCCTTGTGGGACACCTTCTTGACCTGCTCGACGGCGAGCGGGGCCTGGCCACCGAGCTTGCGCGCCCACTGGATCCCGGTGTCGAACAGCTCGTGGTCGGGCACGACCCGGTTGGCGAGGCCGAACTCGTAGGCGTCGTCGGCCGAGATCGCGTCGCCGACGAGGTTCATCTCCAGCGCCTTGGCCGGGCCGACCAGGCGCGGCAGCCGCTGGGTGCCGCCGAAGCCGGGGATGATCCCGAGGTTGATCTCGGGCTGGCCGAAGGTGGCCGACTCCGCCGCGATGCGCACGTCGCAGGCCATCGCCAGCTCGCACCCGCCGCCGAACGCGAGCGCGTTGACGGCCGCGATCGTGACGGTGCTCGTCGAGCCGAAGGCGCGCATGAGCGCGTGGCCGGTGTCGAGCAGCTCGCGCCCGCCCGCCTCGTCCATCTGCGTGAACGCCTTGATGTCCGCCCCGGCGCAGTAGAGCATCGGGTTGGCGGAGGCGATCACGAGCGCGTGGAGCGAGTCGTCGCCGTCCACGTGCTCCCAGATCTTCTGCAGCGCCGCGGATCACGTCCGGGGAGATCGAGTTGGCCGGCGGGTTGTCGAGCCAGGCGATCGCGATCCCGTCGCGGGTCTCGAGCTTCACCGGCCCCTCGTCCCAGCCCGAGTCGGGCCGCGGGTAGGGGAAGAAGCCCTGCCCGGCCTTCTTGCCCAGGCGCCCCTGGGCGACCAGCCGGCGCAGGATCAGCGGCGGCGCGAAGTGCTCGCCCCACTCGGCCTCGGCGCGCTCCAGGGCGGCCAGGACCTCGTCGAGGCCCTGGTCGTCGGCCCGCGCGAACGGCCCGGGCAGGATGCCGAACCCGGTCATCATCGCCGAGGTCGATGTCGCGGATCGTCGCGACGCCCTCCTCGAGCACGAGGCAGGACTCGACGAAGGCCTTCAGCTGAAGCGCTCGACGAGTGTCGCGGCGTCGGTCTGGGTGTCAGCTGCCGTGCTCATAGAACCCCTTCCCGGTCTTCTGGCCGAGGTTGCCGGCGGCCACCAGCTCCTCCATGCCCTTGTGCACGTAGAACCGGTCGCCGTAGGAGTCGCGCAGGTGCTGGGCGACCTTCAGCACGGTGTCCAGCCCGAGCATGTCGGTGAGGAAGAACGGGCCCATCGGGCAGCGCCTTGGACTCCTGCACGAGCTTGTCGACCTCCTCGGTGGTCAGGCCCTCCTCCTCCTGGGCCCGCCAGATCTCCGAGATGGCCGAGTTGGCGATCCGGTTGCCGACGAAGCCCGGGACCTCGCCGCAGCGGATCGGCATCTTGCGGATCGCCTGCGCGAAGTTGGACGCCGCCTGCATGGTCTCGGGAGACGTGTCGTCGCCCTCGATCACCTCGATCAGGCGCATCATCGACGCCGGGTAGAAGAAGTGGAAGCCGACGACCTTGCTCGGGCCGGCTGGTCGCGTCGCCCATCTCCGAGATCGACAGCGACGAGGTGTTGGAGGCGAGGATCGCGTGACCGGGCGTGACGGCGTCGAGCTCGGCGAACACCGCCTGCTTGATCTCCATCTTCTCGGGCACGGCCTCGACGACGAAGTCGACGTCGCCGAACCGCCCGGCGTACTCCGTGGTGCCGTGGATGCGGCCGAGCAGCGCCTCGGCCTGGGCGTCGGCCTGCTCCTGGGTGATCTTCTCCTTCTTGACGAGGCGGCCGAGCTGGCCCTGGGTGACCTCGCGGGCCTTCTCCAGGCCCTGGTCGACGAACTTCTGGTCGACGTCCTTGAGCACGACGGGGATGTCGGCGGCGGCGATCACCTGCGCGATCTCGCCCCCCATCGTGCCCGCGCCGACGACGGCGGCTTTGAACACGAACATGGGTGTCTCGGGATCCTTTGACTCGAGGCGACGAAGGCGCGGAAGGCTATCGCGATCGCCGCTGCGGCGGGCCGGGGCCTAGCGGAGCTCGGCGGCGGCCTCGAGCTCGCGGGCGAAGCGCACGAGCGTGCGCCGCAGCGAGTCGCGCATGGCGCGCCCGATGAAGAACAGGTCGGCGAGCGCCCGCAGCGGGCCGCCCTGCTTGAGCCGGTAGTCCAGCGCCAGCGTCACCCCGACGCCGTCCTCGAGCGGCGCGAAGGCCACAGTCTGCGTGCCGGTCACGCGGGGGTCCTCGACCTCGGCGGTCTGCCCCTCGCCCACGACGTGCGCGGTCACGTGCTCGACGACGCGGCCCCGGCCCGCCGGCGTCGAGTCCCACACCAGGGTGCCGCCGGCGTCGGGCCAGCCCTCCGCGCGGACCACGCGGGCGAAGCCGTCGATGAACGAGGGCCAGCGCTGGAGGTCGTACCACAGCGCCTCGGCGTCCTCGACGCTCCCGGGAACCTCGATCGCGGCACGCGCGCGCCCCATCGCCGGGCATTATCGCGAGGGGGCGACAACGACGAGGGCCGCCCCGGGGGGCGGCCCTCCTCAACACTCGCCTGTTGGCTACAAGGCTACGCGGTGGCCGGTGCCTTCTCCGGCTCCTCCACGCGGCGGGGCAGCAGCGTCTCGCGCGCGATGACCAGGCGCTGGATCTGCGACGTGCCCTCGTACAGCTGCATGATCTTCGCGTCGCGCATCAGCTTCTCGACCGGGTACTCCTTGATGAAGCCGTACCCGCCGTACACCTGCACGGCGTCGGTGGCAACCTCCATCGCGGTGTCCGCGGCGAAGCGCTTGGCGTGCGAGGACTCGAGCGTGTTGCGCTGGCCCTCGTCGAGCAGCACCGCCGAGTTCCACACTCCGAGACGGGCGAGGTGCACCTTTGTCGCCATGTCGGCGATCATGAACTGGATCGCCTGGTGCATCGCGATCGGCACGCCGAACTGGACGCGCTCCTTGGAGTACTCGGTCGCGAACTCGAAGGCCGCGCGGGCGATGCCGACGGCCATCGCCGCCACGCCGGGGCGCGTGCGGTCCAGGGTCTGCATGGCGAGCTTGAACCCGTGGTTCTCCTCGCCGAGCAGATTCTCCTCGGGGACCTCGATGTCGTCGAAGCTGATGGTCGCGGTGTTCGAGGCCCGCTGACCCATCTTGTCTTCCTTCTTGTCGACGGTGACACCCCAGTCGCGCTCGACCACGAACGCGGAGATGCCGCGGTGCCCGGCGTCCTTGTCGGTCTTGGCGTAGACCGTGTACCAGTCGGCGTAGCCGCCGTTGGTGATGAAGCACTTGGAGCCGTTGAGGACGTACTTGTCGCCCTTCTTGACGGCGGTGGTGCGCATGCCCGAGACGTCGGAGCCTGCGTCCGGCTCGGTGAGGCAGAACGAGGCGAGCTTGAAGTCCTCGGTCAGCATCCCGAGGTACTTCGCCTTCGTCTCCTCGGAGCCCCCGATCTGGACCGGCGCGGATGCCAGGCCGTTACAGGCGATCGAGGTGCCGATGCCGGAACAGCCCCAGCCCACCTCCTCCTCGATCAGCGTGCCGTCGAGGAACGAGGCGCCGGGGCCGCCGTACTCCTCCTCGATGTGGCTGTTCATCAGCCCAAGCTCCCAGGCCTTGCGCAGAACCTCTTCGGGCCAGGTCCCGTCCTTGTCGTACTCCCAGGCGACGGGCCGCATCTCCTTCTCGGCGAAGTCGTGCGCCATCTCGCGCAGCGCCTTCTGCTCGTCGGTCAGCGTGAAATCGACCACTGTGGATGTCTCCTTCTGAAGGGCGAGGGCAAGAGTCGGACGGCCCGCGCCAACAAACAGATTGACTGGTCAGTCAACTTATCCCAAGCGTAGCGGAGCGATCGGGGCCCGACAAGCACGATCTGACCCGATCGTCGTAACAAACGCCACAAAGAGCGCCCATCATCGTCACGAACGTGAGAGCACCAAGACGACGGCGACGATCGAGCCGATCAGGACGATCGCGGTCAGCAGCGCGAGCGCGTACTGCTCCTCGAACAGCACCGGCCGGCGCGGAGCCAGCGATTTCCGGCGGAACCGGCGCCACACGCTGCCCATCTTAGGCGCCGCAGGTGTCGCTGACGGGCTGCGGGGCTATGGCGTCGGGTCGCGGTTGAACAGGCGCTTGGCCCACAGGTACCCGACCAGCGCGATGCCGGCACACCACGCGACTGCGCGGACGCCGTTGTTTCCGACCGGGGTGCCCATCAGCAATCCGCGCAGGGTTTCCATGACGGGCGTGTAGGGCTGGTACTCGGCGAACCAGCGCAGGCCGGCCGGCATCGAGTCGGTGGGGACGAATCCACTGCCGAGGAACGGGAGCAGCATCAGGAACATGGGGGTGCTGCTCGCGGTCTCGACGCTCTTCGCCGCCATGCCGAGCGCCACCGACAGCCAGGTGACCGCGAGGGTGAACATCGCGAGGACGCCGATCGCCCCGACCCACTCGACCGGGCCTGCGCTGGGCCGGAATCCGATGAGCAGCGCGACGCCGATGACGACCGCCATGCTGAGCATCGTCTGGATCATGCTGCCGAGGACGTGCCCGGTCAGGACCGAGGCGCGGGCGATGGCCATGGTGCGGAACCGGGCGACGATGCCTTCGGTCATGTCCGTGGCGACCGATATCGCCGTACCCTGGGCCGCGGCGGCCACGGTGATCAGGATGATCCCGGGAGCGACGTAGTTGACGTATCGGGCACGGTCGCCGGAGAGGCCGCCGAGTCCCGCGCCGAGCGTGCCGCCGAACACGTAGACGAACAGCAGCAGGAGGATGATCGGCAGGCTCACGAGCATCAGCGTCATCGACGGGTAACGCTGGAGGTGTCGAAGCCGCCGCCGCATCATCGTTGCCGAGTCCGTCACGGCGTACGAACCGGTGCTCATCGAACCATCTCCTTCTCTTCGTCGGTGTCAGCGGTCAGGGCGAGGAAGACGTCGTCGAGTTCGGGGGTGTGGACCGACAGGGCATCGACCTCGATCGATTCGGCGTCGAGGCGGTCGAGGAGGGCTCGCAGCGACCCCACGCCGCCGTCGCTCGGGAACTGCAGGACGAGGTCGTCGCGACGCACCTCGCCGAGGGCGCGAGCGGCCGATTCGAGCTGGCTCGCGTCGGCGAACCGCAGCCTGATGTGACCACCGGGGACCAGCCGCTTGAGCTCGTCCGCGGTGCCCTCGGCGATCAGCCTCCCGCGGTTGAGGACCGCGATCCGATCGGCGAGTTGGTCCGCTTCCTCGAGCTGCTGCGTCGTCAGGAAGACGGTGACCCCGCCGGCGACGAGGTCGCGGATGATCTGCCACATGGTGCGCCGGCTGCGCGGGTCGAGGCCCGTGGTCGGCTCGTCGAGGAAGACGATGCGCGGGTCGGCGACCAGGCCCATCGCCAGGTCGAGCCGACGCCGCATGCCGCCGGAATAGGTGGCGGCCGTCTTCGCTGCCGCCTCGCCCAGGTCGAAGCGGTCGAGCAGCTCGGCGGCGTGCCGGCGGCCTTCCGCACGGCCCAGGTGGTGCAGGTCGGCCATCAGGATCAGGTTCTCCTCGCCGGTGAGCAGCTTGTCGACGGCCGAGAACTGGCCGGTGACGCCGATCGCGGCGCGGACCGCGTCGGGGTCGCGGGCCGGATCGTGGCCCGCGACCCGAATTTCGCCGCCGTCGGCGCCGATCAGCGTCGAGAGGATCTGGACCATGGTGGTCTTGCCGGCGCCGTTGGGGCCGAGCAGCGCGAAGACCGTTCCCTCGGGGACGTCGAGATCGACGCCGTCGAGCACGAGGTGGTCGCCGAACGACTTGCGCAGGCCGACCGCTGCGATCGCCGATTGCCGGTGAGTCATGGGGTCCTCCTTGCAGACGTGGTGTTGGTCAAGCTCTCGTCAGGACGCCGGATCACGATGTCGCCGACGGACGAGCGAGCGCGCACCTCGACGGTCTCGGCTGACGGCTGGGCCGCTTCGGCGGCTTCGAGCGCGTTGTGCACCCTGCCGGCGGTGGTGCTCACGTCGAGCCAGGCGGCGGTGCCCTCCCGGATGCCGACCTCGAGGTCGCCGACGCGGGTCTCGAGCACGACCGACCCGCGGACGACGTCGCCCACGCGGACGTCGCCGTTGGCGGACTTGGCGCCGACGCTGCCGTGCGCCTCGTCGACGGCGATGCTGCCGTTGGCAGCGTTGATTCGCAGTTCGCCGCTGGCCACGCCGACCCACGTGTCGCCGTTCGAGTTCTTGATCACCGCGCCGCTGTCGAGCTCGCGCAGGCGCACGTCCCCCGCGGCCGTGACCTCGGCGTGGCCGGTCGCGCGCTCGATGCCGATGTCGCCGGTGCCGCTTCTCAGGTTCAGCGTGTCGGCCTGATCAAGCCGGATGTCACCGAGGCCGGTCTTGATTCGGCACTCGCCGAGCCGACCGTCGCAGTGGAAGTCCGCGGCGTGGCCGGTGCCGTGCACATGAGAGCCGGTGGGCAGCTCGATCGTCACGTCGATCGACCCGCCGCCGCTCCTGCTCAACCACGAGCGCAGCTTGGGCGCCTTGACCAGCAGCTGCTCGTTCGCGTACTCGACGCGGGTCAGCTCCGCGGCCTTGAGGTCCTCCCCGTTGGACGGATCGGTGGGGTGTATCTCGACGACCGTGGCGCCGCGATCGCCGGCGCTGATCCGCACGTCGCCGACGGCGAGGTCGATCGTGGCCGAGATCGGTTCGGGGGTGTCGAAGGTCGGCATTGAGGTGCCCTCCTGCTGGGTCGGGTTCGAAGACATTGGTTCGGGAGCGGACCGACTGGTGGTCAGCGCACCCAGCCGGTGTAGGCCTGTCCGATTCGGCCCCCGCGCTGCGGTGGGCCGCGGTCGTCCTCCGCGGCCGCGGCGGCGGCGGCGCGAACGAGCCAGGAGTTGACGGACAGCCGCTCGCGTCGTGCAGCCTGCTCGACGCGGGCCTTGAGCTGCTCGGGCAGGCGGAGGTTGATGCGCGCCGTCGCGCCGTCGTCGGCCTCGGGCGGAGCGGGCACCGGGGTGTCGGGTGCGGGCTCGACCGTCTCGTCGGCCGGCGCCGGCGTCAGCACGAATTCCGGCTCACCGGCGCGCAGGCGCAGCTCGACCGAGCCGGGCGCGAGCTCGCGAGTGATCTCGTCCGCAGCGTCCGACAGCGCGTCGAGCAACATGAGCCGGATCGCCGACTCGAGCGGAGCGGTCAGGCGCTCGGCGAGCGCGCGGGCATCCTCGCCGCCGGCGTCGGCGGCGACGGCGAGTTCGCGACGGAGGTTCTCGATGTACGGCGCCAGATTCATAGTGCCAGTATGGCATCATTATGGCATTACTCCAAGGCCATGGTGGCGCAACAGGGTGTCAAGCCCCCGCCCGGCGCCTCCAGCCCGAGACAATGAGGCACAATCGTGTTCGTGCCCGCGATCGTCGCCACGGCAGTGCAGGACGCGTTCTGGACCGTCCTGCTCGTCGTGGTGATCGGCGCCGCGCTCGTGGCCGTGTTCACGTTCCTGGGCACCGGCAAGCTCTACGAGCAGATCGGGCGGGGCGGACTGTCGCTGCGCGAGGACGACGACGGGCGCGGCCGACCGGGCGGAGGTGGCGCGCCGCCGAGCGCGGCGCTCGCCGCCGGCGAGCGGGACGAGGAGATCCGCCAGCTCCTTGCCGCCCGTAACGAGCGCCGCGCGCGCCGCGGCCAGGAGCCGATCGACGTGGAGGCGGAGCTGCAGCGCCTGACCGCGCCGGCGATCGACATCGACCCCGCCCTGCGCGCGGAGATCCGCCAGCTGGTCGTGGCGCGCAACGAGCGGCGGGCGCGGGCCGGCAAGGAGCCGCTCGACGTCGACGCCGAGGTCGAGCGCCAAGTGCGCGAGCTGAGCGGATAGGCTGCGCCCATGGCGGACCCGCGCAAGTTCGAGCTCGACGACCTCCTCGTCCGCCCGGGGACCTACTTCAACCCCCAGACCGAGGTGCTGATCGTCGTCGACGACTCTCCGGAGATGGGCGCCGAGGTCTTCAACATGGAGGAGTTCGAGGGCGCGGAGTGGGTTCTGATCTCCGACGACGCGCCGGTGGACGAGAACCGGCGCGACGAGATGCTCGAGCGCTTCCAGGTCCACTACCACCCCGGTGGAGCCGAGTCGATCACCGACAACGGCGACGAGCCCGACGACGAGCTCGAGGAAGACGACCAGGAGGTCGGCCGAGAGGACTAGCGGTCCGCGTGCGACGCATCGATGCGTCGCTCGCGTTCGGCCCGCCGCTCGTCGGCGTCGGGATCCCGCCGGTCGGCGACCAGGGAGGCAGCTGCTCCCGCCGCGAAGGCGACCGCGATCACGGCAAGGCTGGGGAGGGGCCCGAGCCGGTAGAGGTCCTCGGTCAGCAGCTTGATCGCCACCAGGCCGAGCACCACGGCGATCGTCTCGTCGAGGTAGCGGAAGCGGCGCATCAGCCCCTCGACGAGCACGAACAGCGCGCGCAGGCCGAGGAGGGCGAAGGCGTTGCCCATCCAGATGATCACCGGCTCGCGCGTGATCGCAAACGCCGCGGGGATCGAGTCCACCGCGAAGGCGATGTCCGCGCTCACGATCGCCACGAGCGCGACGAGCAAGGGCGTGACGTGGCGGCGCCCGTCCTCGCGGACGAACCAGCGCCCGTTCCGAAATCCCGACGTCACCGGCACCAGCCGGCGCGTGCCGCGAACGAGCAGGTTGCGGTCGGGGTGCACGCTCTGCTCCACGCCGCGGAGCAGCCTCCAGGCGAGGAGCAGGAGCAACACGCCGAGCACGTAGATCACGAAGTGGAACTGCTCGATCAGCGCGACCCCGCCGAGGATCGCCAGGCCGCGCAGCGCGAGCGCGAACGCGATGCCCCAGAACAGCAGCTTCGCGCGGTACGGCGTGGGAACGGCGAAGTAGCCGAACAGCACCAGGAACACGAACAGGTTGTCGAGCGAGAGCGAGCGCTCGATCAGGTACACGGTCGTGTAGTTGACCGCGGCATCGACGTCCTCGACGGCCAGCACGACGAGCGCGGCGAGCAGCGACAGGACGAGCCAGCCGATGCTCCACGCGACGCCCTCGCGGATGGTGGGCTCGCGCCCGCGCGCGAAGAAGAAGAGGTCGACGAGCAGGCAGACGATGATCACCACCGCGAGCCCGACCCAGGGAGCGACCTCGGCGACGGCGACCGCAGCCACGGAGCCTAGGCGGCGAAGAAAGCGATCACGATGACGAGGTAGACCGCCAGCAGCTGCAGCCCCTCGTACCAGGTCGACTCGCCCTCGTTGGTGACCTGGTTGGCGATGATGACCGCGAGCAGGATCGCCCCCAGCTCGAACCCGTTGAAGACGAGCGGCATGGGGCTGGGCCCCAGCACGAACGACACGAGCACGAGCACCGGCGCGACGAACAGCGCGATCTGGGCGCTCGAGCCGATCGAGATGTTGACCGCCAGGTCCATCTTGTCCTTGGCCGCCACCACCACCGCCACCCAGTGCTCGGCGGCGTTGCCGACGATCGCCACCACGACAGCGCCGATGAAGAACTCGCTGAGCCCGATGTCCTTGGCCGTGTCCGAGATCGAACCGACGAGCAACTCGGACATCACGCCCACGAGCACGCCCGCGACGGCCAGCATCGCGACGGACCGCCGGACCGACCAGGGGTCCTCGGCATGGTCCTGGACCGGGTTGAACAGGTCGCGGTGCGTCCGCAGCGAGAAGACCAGCCCGGCGAGGTAGGACAGGATCAGCACGATCGCCACGGCCAACGAGAGCTGCTCCACGGTGGCGCCGTAGACGATGTGCTCGGAGCCCGGCGACGGCAGCCCCCGGCCGTCCACGAGCTCGAAGATCGCCGGCATGACCATCGCGGCCGCCGCGAGCAGGAGCATCGAGGCCTGGGCGCTCGCCGCGGTGCGGTTGAACTTCTGGCGACCGCCGCGGTTCACCTTGAGGCCCCCGACCAGCATCGACGCGCCGAGCACGAGCAGGGTGTTGCCGAGGATCGAGCCGATCAGCGAGGCCTTGACCACCTCGTGCAGGCCCTGGCCGAGCGCGAACAGCGCGATGATCAGCTCGGGCGCGTTCCCGAAGGTGACGTTGAGCAGCCCGCCGATCCCGGGGCCGGAGCGGTCGGCGAGCTCCTCGGTCGCGCGGCCCATCAGGGCGGCCGTGGGGATGACGCCGGCCGCCGACGCGAAGAACACCGATGCGGGCGGCGCGCCGGCCACCTCGAGGACCACCGCGATCGGGATGAACGGCGTCAGCAGGTAGGGCCAGCCCTGACCGCTGCGGAGGTAGCGGCCGAGTCCCGGCGGCGAGGGCGCCGTGGTGCTCATGCGTTCGCACCATTACACACGCGGCCGACCCCGCCGCGCGGCGGGGTCGGAAGCCCACAGCGGTGCGCCGCGGGCGCTAGCCGCCGGGCGTGAGCAGCTTGGCGCAGGCCTGCGCCTTGGCCACGTCGCTGCCGGCCTGCTGCACGCACTGCGCGTAGGCCTGGACCTTCGCGCTGCTGCCGCCGGTGGAGCCGGTGCCCGTGGTCCCGGTGCCGGTGCCGCCGAGCGACCCGCTGCCGCCGCTCAGCGCCCCGAGCGCCCCGAGGCCGCTGAGCGCGCTGGAGAGGTCCGAGAACGGCTTGGCGTTCGCGGGCGCGTTGATCGTCTGCGGCTGGTTGAGCTCGCCGATCTTGACGTCGAGGGTGACCTCGCCGCCCTTCAGGCCGTTGGCCCGCTGCTGGGAGGACGCCGCCACCTTGAACTTGAGCTTGACCGTTATCCGGCGCACGATCTTGTCGTCCTTGCCGGTGTAGACGTCGAAGGTCGGGTCCTCGATCGCGTCCTCCACCTTCTTCTTCTGCGCGGCGGTCAGCGTGCTCGGGAGCCGCTGCGTCTGCGAGACGCCGAGCTGGCTTGCCTTGCCGAGCAGCTGGCCGACGCCGTCGAGCAGCTTGGAGATGTCGACGCCGGACGCGATGTGGATGGTCGTCGTGCCCTCCACGTCCTCCTCGCCCTTGTTCTCCGGGCTCTTGAGCCAGTCCTTCGGGTTGATGCCGAGCGAGGTCAGCGACGGATTCTTCTGGGTGCCGTTCTGCTGTGCCTGGGAGCGCTGGAAGCCCTGCTTGAACGCGTTGAAGACCTGGTCGGACACCTCATACGTGTTGCCCTGGAGCTTGATGTAGCCCTTGTCGCCGGTGGAGATCGCACCGGCCGTGAAGTTCTGGCCCTGGGCGCCGATCTTGAGGTCGAAGTCGAACTTCGGCAGCGTGCTGGGGCCCTGGCTCTGGAACGGCCCCGTGAGGCTGATCGTGATCGGGCCCTTGACGTTCTGCACGCCCTCCGTGGTGATCGAGAGCGACAGATCGAGCTTTCCGCTGGTGACCTTCTTGTTGCTGCCGAAGGTCTCCTGTAGCACCTTCTGCGGATCCTCTCCGCCACCCCCGCCACAGCCGGCCAGGAGCAGGAGGGGAACGGCCAGGAGGGCGAGGATCAGCAGGGACGACCGAATCGGTGAGCGCACGAATGTGTTCCTTTGGCTGTCTTGCAGGGCGTCTTGCAATCGAGGAAGCGAGCGGTGCGCGAGCGTAGCATCCCCGCGATGCGGCTGAATCAGTCTGTATTGCGCGGGTTTCTGGCCGTGCTGATGCTCCTCGTCCTCCCCGCGCCGGCCTTCGCCGGGCGCGTGCTCGTGCTGGACCAGAGCGCCCGGCACGAGCGAGCGGTCAACGACCCCGCGGTGCCGGCCACCGATATGCCCGCGCCGCCGGGCGGAACCCGGGCCGCCCGCGCCGCCCGGGCACGCGCGGCCGTCCGCGCCGGCGCGACCCGAACGGCGCTGCGCCAGCTGCTCGCCTCGGGGCAGATCGACCAGGTCGAGTACCAGGACCGCCTGAAGGCCTACGACCAGGCCGTCTCGACCCGCAACAGCCTGAGTGGAAAGCGCCGCAAGGAGCTCGGGTGGGTGATCGAGAACACCGACGAGATCGCCCAGAAGGGGGCGCTGACCGCGGCGCGCCTGGAGCCCGTGTTCCTGATCGTGGCGAAGAACACGGAGTTCTGGAAGAACTCGCCGCTCCCGGGGGCCGGCGACCGCGTCCAGTTCTACGGGAGCCAGCTGATCTTCCAGTACTACCCCGGCGAGGGGATGCAGCTCCAACAGCTCGCGACCTGGGGCAAGGTCAACGCCGCCGTCAACGACAAGTCCAAGAGCCTCGCCACCTACCGGCTCGACGAGCTCGTCCCTCTGGCCGTCAACCGCGACGGCGGCGCGGCCTGGGAGTACTACTTCCACTTCGGCGGGGGCAGCCCACCGTGGACGAGCTCGTTGTCGCAGGGGACGGCCGTCCAGGCCCTGATCCATGCGTCCGTGCTGCTGCGCAACCGGTCGTACGCGTCGCTCGCCTACCAGAGCCTGAAGATCTTCCAGCTCGCGCCGCCGCGGGGCGTCCGTACGCGCATGGGCCCCGGCCGGGTGCACTACGTCATCTACTCGTTCGCGCCGCACTACTACGTGCTGAACGCCTTCATCCAGGCGCTCAACGGCCTGTACGACATGGGCAGCCCGAAGCTCGGCAGGAGCGCCAAGGCGCGCAGCCTCTTCGCCGCCGGCGACCGGGAGGCGCGGCGCGAGCTGCCGAAGTTCGACACCGGCCGCTGGGCGCGCTATTCGCTGTCGGGCGAGATCTCCGACACCAGCTACATGGTGCTCCTGCGCGACTTCCTCCGCGGCCTGTGCGACCGGGTGGGCCCCTCGCCGTACTGCACCTATGCCGCGAAGTTCACGCGATATCTGAACTCCTAGCCGCGGCTCTTGCTCGACCGGTGCAGCTTGGGCCGCGCTGGCTCCGGCTACCGCGAAGCGGTACTAACTGCCCCGCGCAGCGGAGGGCTTGTTGTCTACAAGCCCGGAGCTGCCGGGGCCCGGAGGGCGGCGAAGCCGCCCGTTTACATTCGCCTGGGCAGGCGGAGGCTCGTTGTCTACGAGCCGGAGCCAGCGCGGCCAAGGGTCCGCCGCCTCGCGGGTAGTCGCCGTAGACTGGCCGCGTGGCTCCTAGAACCATTCTTTACACCGGTAAGGGCGGCGTGGGAAAAACCTCCGTGGCCGCCGCCACCGCCCAGCGCTGCGCGCGCGACGGCCTGCGGACCCTCGTCCTCTCGACGGACCCGGCCCACTCGCTGTCGGAGGCGCTCGAGGCGGAGCTGGACGCCGAGCCGACCCAGGTGAGCGATCGCCTGTGGGGCCAAGAGGTGCAGGCGCAGCAGGAGATGGAGAGCAACTGGTCGGCGATGCAGGCGTGGCTCGGCGATCTCCTGGTGGACCAGGGGGTGGACCGCATCAGCGCAGAGGAGCTGACGGTGCCGCCCGGCGCCGACGAGCTGTTCTCGCTGCTCGCGATCAAGCGCCATCACGAGGCCGGCGAGTTCGACGTCGTGATCGTGGACTGCGCGCCCACCGGCGAGACGCTGCGGCTGCTGTCGTTCCCCGACGTCGCCCGCTGGTGGCTGAACAAGGTCTTCCCGTTCGAGCGCCAGATCATGGCCGCCGCGCGCCCGATCGTGCGCACCGTGCTCGACGTGCCGATGCCGGGCTCCGCGGTGGTCGAGGACGTGCGCGCCCTGGTCGGCAACCTCATCGCGATGAACGAGATCCTCCGCGATCGCGAGCGGGCCACGATCCGTCTCGTGATGAACCCGGACAAGATGGTCATCGGCGAGGCGATGCGGACGTTCACCTACCTGAACCTGTACGGCTACCTGACCGACGCGGTGGTGGTGAACCGCGTGTTCCCCGACGCCGTCGAGGGCACCTACTTCGGCGCCTGGCGCGAGCGCCAGCGCGAGCACCTCGAGCGCGTGCACTCGGCGTTCGCGCCCGTCCCGGTGCTGCTCGCGCCCTACTTCGAGGCCGAGGTCGCCGGCCCGGTCATGCTCGACCGCCTCGCCGACGCGCTGTACTCGGACGAGCAGGCGCCCGCGGCGGTACTGCACGAGTCGCTCGCGACCGAGCTGACGGTCGACGAGCGGCGCGCGCAGGTCCGCCTGCAGATGCCGTTCGCCGACCGTGGGGACATCTCGCTGAAGAAGATCGGACCCGAGCTGGTGGTGCGGGTCGACGGCCAGAAGCGGACTATCATGCTGCCGTCAGCGCTGGCGGGGTGGCGACCGACCGAGGCTCGTCTCGCCGACGGCGCTCTCGTGGTGACCCTCGATGAAGCCGAACGATCCTCCACCGCAGACATCGGGTGACCCGTCCGGCCAGCAGCCTGGCGACGATCCCCTCGACGCGCTCCGCGCCCGCATCCGCTCGACGCAGGACGCGGTCGAGCGGCTGGCCGATCAGGCGGCCGAGGCCGCGCGCGAGGCGTCCGTGACGGGTGAGCCGCCTCCCGCGGGCGAGGGCGAGCGGGGGCGACCGCGCGCCGGCCGCCCGCCGCGCAACGGCTATGCGGTTCCCGGCGCCGGCGCCGACCAGTCCACGCGCGAGCTGCAGGCGCTGGTGGCGCTGATCGAGGTCGTGCGGGGCCTGATCCCGCGCGAGCTGGCCGAGCAGCTCACCGAGCTCGTGCGCGAGCTGCTGCTGCTCGTGCGGGCGCTGATCGACTGGTACCTCGAGCGCCTGGAGCTGCGGCGCAGGACGCCGGTCGAGGTCGAGGACATCCCGATCTCCTAGGCGATCGACGCGACCTACAATGCGGCCGTGGCCGATGCCGTCCCGCAGAACTGGATCCTGACCGGCTCGCCGGAGAACTTCGCGGCCACCCGGGCCCGCGACTTCGGCCTGATCGGCCTCAAGGAGCGCCGGCGCGGCTTCGCCGAGCAGATCGTCCCGGGCGACCGGATCGTCCTCTACCTCACGAGGGTGAGCGCGTTCGGCGCCTCGATCCGCGTGACCGGCGAGCTGTACGAGGACCGCACCAAGGTCTGGCCCGGAAAGCCGGGCAAGGCCGACGCCTACCCGTGGCGCTTCGAGACCGAGCCCGAGCTGGTGCTCGAGGAGGCCGAGTGGGTGCCCGCCGAGGAGCTGGCGGACGAGCTCGAGCACATCCGCAGGTGGCCGCGCGAGCACTGGAAGCTCGCGTTCCAGGGGCAGATCCGCGCCGTCTCGGAGGCCGACGCCGGCGTGCTGCTGGAGCGCCTGCGCGCGGCCGCGGGCGTCCGCGCATGACCGAGCCGCTCGACGCGAACGCTCCGGAGCGGCAGGAACACGGTCACGGTTCGGGCGACCCCGAGCGCCCGGGCGCCGCGCGCCGCGTCGGCCGCGCCTGGCGGACGCTCGCCGGCGATCAGCGCCTCGCCGCCGGCGCCGCGCTCGCCCTGTTCGTGTGCCTGTTCCTGCCCTGGTACTCGACGAGCCCGACGGTCGTGCCGGCGCACAAGCAGGCCGCCTCGCTCTCCCACAGCGGGCTGTCCACCTTCGGCTGGGTCGAGGCCGCCGTCCTGCTGGTCGCCGTGGCCGTGCTGTTCCTGCTGTTTGCGCGCGCCGAGCGGCGGGCCTTCCACCTCCCCGGCGGCGACGGCGGCGTGATCATGGCCGCGGGCGTCTGGGTCGCGTTCCTGATCCTGTGGCGGTTCTTCGACCGGCCGGACTTCGGCACCGGCGTGGCGGTCGGCCTGCAGTGGGGCATCTTCGTGACGCTCGCCGTCGCCGTGGTGCTGGCCTACGCCGGCATGCGGGTGCGCGCGGCCCAGCGCCCCGAGCCGCCGCTCGAGCGCGCGGCCGAGCCGGAGCCGTCCGCCGCGGCGCCCGGGACGGTGGCGACCCGTCCGCTCCAGGACGCCCCGATGCGCCCGCCCGAGGGCGCCACGGCGGCGACCCGCGTGCACCGCGGCGCACCGGCGCCCGACGACCCGACGACCGCGCTGCCGCGACGCCGGGACGAGAGCTGACCGGTCAGTCCTCGAACAGCGCGTAGCCGTAGGCCCCGCGCCGGTAGGCGAGGCGCGCAATCGAGTGCATGCGCTCGTCGTCGTTGTCCTCGATCTCGTCCAGCTCGAGCCCGACCCGGCGCGCCGCGCGCGTGCAGAACGTCTCGGCGATGTAGCGCTCCTGACCGGATGCCTCGACGCCCTGGTCGGCGAAGATCGACGTGACCCGCGACAGCACTGCCACCTGCGCGTACACGTCGGCGAGCGCAGCGGCCAGGCGCTTGTGGTGCAGCCCCTGGTCGATGATCTCTCGCCCGTAGCGGCGCAGCAGGCCCTCGGAGGTCGCGCGCAGGCGCTTGACCTGGTCGGCCACCGGCGCCGCCAGGCCCGAGAGCGCGTCGTCGGCCAGCGTGACCGAGTCGGGCCGCACCTCGCGCTTGAGCCGCCCACCGACGTAGCCGGCCCAGGCGCCGACCACCCGCAAAGGGTCAGACAGATCGTCAACGGCCAACAACTTCAACTCGTCCCCGAGCGCCTTCAGCACCGAGAGCGCGACGAACGAGCGCAGCACGTCGTTGGCGCCCTCGAAGATCGGGAAGATGCGGATGTCGCGCAGCACCTGCTCGTAGGGTTGGTCGCGCATGTACCCGAGCCCGCCCGCGAGCTGCATCGCCCGGTTCGCCTGGTACCAGACGAACTCGGTGCCCGTGACCTTGGCCATCGCCGACTCGACGGAGTAGTCGTCGATGCCCGCGTCGACCAGGCCGGTCGTCAGGTAGCTCATCGACTCCAGCCCGAACAGGTAGGAGACCATCCAGCCGATCTTCTCCTCGACGAGGTCGAAGTCGCCCAGCGGGCGGCCGAACTGGCGGCGCGAGCTGACGTGGTCGATCGCGAGGTCGATCAGCCGCTTGGCGAGGCCCACCGACCCGGTGCCCAGCGACAGGCGCCCGTTGTTGAGCACCTCCATGGCGATGTGGAACCCCTCCCCCGGCTCGCCCAGCACGTTCTCGGGCGGCACCCGCACGTCGTTGAAGTAGAGCGGACACGAAATTGTTGCCCCGCAGACCCATCGTGTCGTAGGGCTCGCCGGCCTCGAAGCCCTTCATCCCCTTCTCGACGATCAGCGCGATGTGCGAGTCCTTGCCGTCCGCGAGCTCGGCGCGCGCGAACACGCAGAACACCGAGCCGCGCCCGCCGTTGCCGATCCACCGCTTCTCGCCGTTGAGCAGCCACGAGCCGTCGGCCTGGCGCACGGCGCGGGACTCGACGTGGTAGGCGTCCGAGCCGGCTCCGGGCTCGGTCAGCGCGAAACCGGCGAGCTTGCGGCCCGCCGCCAGGTCCGGCAGGAGCCGCTGCTTCTGCTCGTCGTTGCCGAACAGCACGATGCCCTTCATCCCGATCGACTGGTGCACGCCGAGCGCGACGGTCAGCGACCCGTCGACCTGTCCGAACGCCTCGAACACCCGCGCGTAGCCCGTCTGGGACAGGCCCTGGCCTCCGTACTCCTCGGGAACGTAGAGCCCCACGAGGCCGAGCTCGCCGAGGTCGGTGAACACCCGGTCGTCGATCCAGCGCTTCTCGTCGATCTCCCGGGAGTCGATGTGGTCCGCCGCGTAGGAGCGAAACGCGTCGATCAGGCCGCGCACCTTCGCGGCCTCCGCCTCGTCCGGGAGCGGGAAGGGAAAGACCAGTTCCTCGTGGATCTCGCCCAGGACCAGCGCCTTCGCGAAGGACGTGACGTCGGCGGCGGTGGCGGCCTCGGCCGGGCTCACGCCGCGTGTTCTACTGGAACTGGCCGGCGAACTGGAGCGGGAGGATCACCGTGGCCGCGAAGATCATCACCACGCCGACGCCGATCACCAGCCGCGAGCGGATCAGGTGGCCGAAGATCCCGACGATGAAGCCCAGCACCATCAGGGCGATGAACGAGCCCGGCTCGGGCCCGGCCCGGTAGTACTGGTCGATGATGTCCGCCAGCAGCATGCCGGGCCGAGTATCCCTGACCATCTAGCATTCGGCGTCGCATGAGCGTCGAGCCGACCTCCGTCACCGACGTCGCCGATGGGCTTCGCGGCGTCGGCTACCTGCCCGGGGAGTCGACCGCGCTGGTCTCCTACCTCGCGGCGAAGCTGGGCAAACCGGTGCTGGTGGAGGGCCCGGCCGGCGTCGGCAAGACCGAGCTCGCCAAGGCGCTGAGCCGCTACCTCGATCGCCCGCTCGTACGCCTGCAGTGCTACGAGGGCCTGGACGAGGCGAAGGCGCTGTACGAGTGGAACTACCGCAAGCAGCTCCTGCGGATCCAGGCGGAGGAGCGCGGCGCGGGCTGGGAGGCGGTCCAGGAGGACATCTTCTCCGAGGAGTTCCTGCTCGCGCGGCCGTTGATGACCGCGATCGCCGCGGAGGAGCCGGTCGTGCTCCTGATCGACGAGATCGACAAGACCGACCAGGAGTTCGAGGCGATGCTGCTCGAACTGCTGTCCGACTTCCAGATCTCGATCCCCGAGCTGGGGTTGATCGAGGCGCGCACGCAGCCGGTTGTCGTGCTGACGTCGAACAACTCGCGCGAGTTGACCGAGGCGCTCAAGCGCCGCTGCCTGTACTTGTGGCTCGACTACCCGGAGATCGAGCACGAGCTGGCGATCGTGCGGCTGCACGCACCCGACCTGTCGGACACCGTCGCGCGCAAGCTGGTCGAACTGGTCCAGCAGGTGCGTGGGCTCGACCTGAAGAAGCCCCCCTCGATCGCCGAGTCGATCGACTGGGCGCGTGCGCTCCTGCTGCTCGGCGCCGACGACATCGACGCCGACGTCTTCCGGGAGACGATGAGCATCATCGTCAAGCACCGAACCGACCTCGACACGGTCGCCGAGCGCGTCGGGATCAAGCTCTCCGACGTCAATGCCCCCCTCTGAGCACGGCGGCCTGCCGGCACGCCTGCTCGGCTTCGCCGACGAGCTCCGCGACGAGGGCGTGGCGATCGGCACGGCCGAGCTGCTCGACGCGTTCGCCGCGCTCGGCGAGGTCCCGTGGACCGAGCGCGAGGACGTGCGCGAGGCGCTCGCGGCGACGCTGGCCAAGTCGCAGGAGGACCGGCGCGTGTTCGAGCTCGTGTTCGAGCGCTTCTTCTTTCGCGCGGCCGAGGCCGAGGCGCTCGAGCGCGAGGTGCGCGAGGACGGTGGCGTGGGCGGCGCCGAGCCCGGCGAGGAGACCGCCGCGCAGATCGACCTCGACGCGCTGCGCGCGCAGATCGCACGGGCGCTGCGCGAGGGCAACGAGGGCGCGATGCGCGACCTCGCGCGGCTGGCGATCGCCGCGTTCGGCCGCCAGGGCGAGGGATCGGGCGTCATCGGGGTCGACGTGCAGCGGATCCGCCGCGCGCTGGGCCTGCGATCCGAGCCCCAGCCCGACCTGCCCGCGGACGACCCGCGCCGCGAGGGCCTGCCGCGCGACGAGCTCCGGGCCTTCGAGGCGCACCTGCGCCGCGAGCTCGAGCGGGCGCTGATCGAGCGCACCCGGCGCCTGCCCTCGGCGCGGCCGCTGAACGAGCTCGACCGGGCGCTGCCGAGCGGCCCGCTCCAGGACCTCGCCGCCGTGCACCGCATCGTCGCCCAGCTCAAGCGGCGGCTGGCGACGCAGGGCCACACCTCGCGCGGGCACCGGCACCATGCGCACGTCGACTTTCGCCGCACGATGCGCGCGTCGCTGCAGACCGGCGGCGTCCCGATCGTGCTCAAGTACCGGCCGCGCCGTCCCCGGCGGCCGGAGATCTACGTCCTCTGCGACGTGTCCACGAGCGTCACCTCGGCGTCGGTCTTCTTCCTCTCGGTGCTGCACGCGCTGCACGACTCCTTCCGCAAGCTGCGCTCATTCGTGTTCATCGAGCGCGTGTCCGAGGTGACCGAGATCTTCGAGCGCGAGCGCAACTTCAAGGCGGTCAGCGAGGCGATCGGCCGCGACGCCGGCGTGGCCGACGTGTCGGGCTACACCGACTACGGCCGCGTGTGGGAGGAATTCCTGGTCAAGGTCGAGGACGACCTGCACCCGCGCGCCACCGTGATCGTGCTGGGCGACGCGCGCACGAACGGGCGCGACCCGCGCGCCGACGTGTTCGCCGCCGTCACCGCGAAGGCGGGGCGCACGTTCTGGCTCAACCCGGAGCCTCGCCTGTACTGGAACTACGGCGACTCGGTGATCGCCGCCTACGAGCACTACTGCCAGGCGTTCGAGTGCTGGACGACGGGCCAGCTCGAGGACTTCGTCAAGGCACTCACGCGGCCGGCCGTCACGGCCTGACGCGGTCCGGCGCGCTCAGAACACGTAGGGCACGGCATTCAGCGCCCCGAGCACGTACCACGCGCCGAAGAGCAGGCTGACGGTGCCGAAGGCCGGCGCCAGCGTGGCGAAGCGCCGCGCGACCGGGCCCTGTGCGAGGGCGCGACCGAACGCCGACGAGAGCAGGGCCATCGAGACGGCGGTCGCGCCCGCGAACAGGGCCAGCGCGAGCACCGCCTGGGCGCGGTCGGGGATCGAGCCGATCAGCAGGATGCCGACGCCGGCCGACCCCCCGATCCCGTGCACGAGCCCGATGCCGTAGGCGGCCAGCGGGGAGCGCCCAAGCGCCTCCGGATGGGCGTGCTCGTGTTCGATCGCCGTCGCTCCCGCGTGCGCGGGCGCCCGCTCGTGCACGTGCGGATGGGCGTGGGTGAGCTCGCCGTGGCGGTGCGGGTGGGCGTGGAAATAGCCCCGCCGCCAGCGGCGCAGCAGGCGGACCGCCAGCGCCACGATCACGACGCCGATCGCGACCTCGGCGGCCCGTCGCACCGGCTCGGGGAGGTCGTCGCCGAACAGCACGACCGGCAGGCCGAACACGAAGAGCGTCGTGGCGTGCCCGAGGCCCCAGGACAGCCCGAGGCGGGCCGCACGGCGCACCCCGTGCCGCCGGTCCCCCATGACCAGGGTCGAGACGGCCGTCAGGTGGTCGGGATCGCTGGCATGCCGCAGGCCGAGCAGCACCGCCACCACCAGCGCCAGGACCAGGCCCCCGCCGCCGGCGACGTCCGCGATGCGGTCGTCGAGGCCGAACACGTCAGTCCTCGATCCCCGGTGCGCGGGCCGCGGCCACGGCCGCCTGTCCGTACGCGATGCCGCCGTCGTTGGGCGGCAGCCGCTCCGGCACGAGCACCCGCAGGCCCGCCGTCACGAGGTGCGCGGCGGTCAGCTCGAGCAGCAGGCGGTTCTGGAACACGCCCCCGGAGAGCACGACGGCCTCGAGCCCGTGCTCCGAGGCCGCGCGCCGGCAGGCGGCGCCGGTGGCCAGGGCGACCGCTGCGTGGAAGCGGGCCGACACGTCAGCCGCGGACGCGCCGCGGTCGAGATCGTCGGCGACGGCGCGCACGGTGGGGCGGGCGTCGAGCAGACCGTCCGCGCGCAGCTCCAGGCGGTACGGCTCGTGCTCGCCGGGTTCGGCGATCGCCTCGAGCTCGACGGCGGCCTGGCCCTCGTAGTTGACGCTGGCGCGAATCCCGCACAGCGCGGCCACGGCGTCGAACAGACGCCCCATGCTCGACGTCTCGGGCGCGGACAGCCCGGTCCGGGCCAGCTCGGCGATCGCCCGCCAGCGGGCTGGCTCGACCGCGGCCGCGAGCGTCGCCGGCGAGCGCCGGGTCGCCCTTGCCCGCCGCCACCAGCCAGGCGCAGGCCATGCGCCACGGCTCGCGGATCGCCTGCTCTCCCCCAGGCATGCGCACGCGGTTCAGATGGCCGACGCGCTCGAACCCGGCGAGGTCGCCCACCAGCAGCTCCCCACCCCACACGGTCCCGTCCGTCCCGTACCCGGTGCCGTCGTAGATCGCGCCCACGGCCCGGGCCGACGCGCCGTGCTCGGCGAGGCAGGCCGCCAGGTGCGCGTGATGGTGCTGGACGCCCTCGAGTCGCGCCGCCCCGTGATCGATCGCGTACTTCGTCGAGAGGTACTCGGGGTGGAGGTCGTGTGCCACGACCTCCGGCTCGACCGCGAACAGGCGCTCGAAGTGCTCGATGCCCTCGGTGTAGGAGCGCAGCGTCTCCCACGTCCGCAGGTCGCCGATGTGGTGGCCGACCCACGCGCGCCGGCCCTTGGCGACGCAGAAGCTGCTCTTCAGCTCGGCGCCGCAGGCCAGCACCGGCGCCGACGCCTCCACGGGCAGGTCCAGGCTGGCGGGCACGTAGCCCCGAGAGCGGCGCAGCAGCAGCGGACGACGGCGCCCGCCGGCGGCCACCATGCGCGCGACTGAGTCGTCGGTGCGCATGTGGATCGGACGGTCGTGGAGCAGGAACAGGTCCGCGATCCCGCCCAGGCGCCCCAGCGCCTCCTCGTCGCGGTACGCGATCGGCTCGTCGGAGACGTTGCCGCTCGTCATGACGAGGACCGTGCCGGCGTCGGCGAGGAGCAGGTGATGCAGCGGCGAGTAGGGCAGCAAGACCCCGAGCTCGGGAGAGCGGGGCGCGACCGCGGCGGCGACCGGCGCGCCCGCCAGACGTGGCGCGAGCACGATCGGCCGCGCCGGAGCGGTCAGCAGCCCCTCGTCCTCGGGCGCCAGGGCCACGAGCTCGCGGACCGCGGCGACGTCCGCGGCCATCAGGGCGAAGGGCCTGTCCTCGCGATGCTTGCGCGCCCGCAGGGCCGCAACCGCGTCCTCGTCGTCGGCGCGGCAGGCGAGGTGGAAGCCGCCCAATCCCTTGATCGCGACGATCGCCCCGGCGCGCAGCGCCGCGGCCGTCGCCGCAACGGCATCCGGGGCACCGTCGAGCGCGAGCGCCGCGCCGGCGGCGTCGGCCAGGCGCGCCGCCGGGCCGCAGGCCGGGCACGCGTTGGGCTGGGCGTGGAAGCGCCGGTCCGCCGGGTCCTCGTACTCGGCCCGGCAGGCGTCGCACATGGCGAAGCCCGCCATCGTGGTGAGGGGCCGGTCGTAGGGGACGCCGCGGACGATCGTGAAGCGGGGCCCGCAGTTCGTGCAGTTCACGAACGGGTAGCGAAAGCGGCGGTCGCCGGGGTCGAACAGCTCGCCCAGGCAATCCGCGCACGTCGCGGTGTCGGGCGATACCAGCGCCAGCGGCTCGCCGTCCCGCGGGCTCGCGCGGATGGCGAAGGCGCGCTCGCCGGTCGGCGTCAGGTCCTCGGAGAGCACGCGCTCGACCACCGCCAACGGCGGAGCCTCCGCGCCGAGGCGCGCCAGGAACGCGCTCACGCCCTCGTCGTCGCCCTCGACCTCGACCAGGACCCCGCGGGTGTCGTTGAGCACCCAGCCGCCGAGACCGAGCTCCTGCACGAGCCGGTAGACGTAGGGACGGAAGCCGACGCCCTGCACGGTCCCCTCGACGCGCGCGCGAACCCGACGCCGCACAGCTTCGCGCGCCTCCGGCACGCTCCTCACGGGCGCGCTGCTCATGGCGCCTCGCTCGGCGCGGCCAGCTCGACCAGCTCGCGCAGCGCGTGGTAGGCGCTGGCCTGCGCCTCCTGGATCCTCGGGATGTGCTGGGAACGGGTGACCACGACGTGGTCGGCCAGACCCTCGGCCGCGACCCGACCGCCGTCGTAGCCGACCATCGCGACCGTCACCATCTCCCGTCGCCGGGCCTCCGCCAGCGCCGCGATCACGTTCTCGGAGTTGCCGCTGGTGGAGAGCGCGAGCAGAGCGTCGCCGGCGCGGCCGTAGGCGATGACCTGGCGCGCGAAGATCGCCGCCGGGCCGATGTCGTTGGCGATCGCGGTGAGAATCCCGGGGTCCTCCGTGAGGTCGAGCGCGCGCCGCGCGGGCCAGCCGTGGGGCGCGGCGCGGAAGTCGGCGACCGCGTCCATCGCGTCGGTGGCCGAGCCGCCGTTGCCGATCGCCATCAGCGTGCCGCCGGCGTCGAGCGCCTCGCGCAGCGCCGCCGCGGCGCCCAGGAGCGTGTCGCGGCCCTCCGTGAGGGTCTGGCGGCGGAGCTCGCCGACCTCCGCGGCCTTCATGAGGACGGAGCGGCGCACATCGTCGACCACCGCATCGAGGTCCGTCTCCTGCTCGGCCAGGAAGGGATACAGGAAGCTCGAGGCTCCGGTGTCGTGCGCGCGCCGGTCGGTCCGGCCCGCCAGCAGCCCGCGGTGCTCGAAGAACACGTGCACGAGCTCCCACAGCACGTGGTAGGTGGTCTCCACCAGCTCCTGGGCCACGAACGGGTCGTCGACCGGCGGTTCAAAGCGCCACTCGGCCGCCAACGGGGCGAACGCGACCGTCAGGCAGCCGCGTTCGGTCGCCGTCGCCAGCGCGGCGGCGACCTCGTCCTCCGGGTCGGCCTCGAAGGCGAGCACGATGTCGTCGGGCTCGATCGTCAGCGCCGCCTGCAGCGGCAGCGGGCCGCCCTCGCCGGCCAGCCCGATCGCCGGCAGTGCGCGCTTGCCCACGATCACCGGGTGCACGAATTCCACCGCCACGTGGCGGACGTCGGAGCGAGCGGCCGGCGAGCGGCCCAGGGCCACCAGCCGGCCCCCGCGGGCGAAGCGCTCCGCCATGCGGTGGCACAGCCGGGCGATCCGCTCGGCCTCGGCCGCGAAGAAGCGCTCGTTGGCCTCGGCGCGCGTCTCCAGCAGCCGGGCGAGCCGGTCGCCGCTCCGCGCCGCGCGCAGGGTCGCGGTCACACCGGGGCCTCCGCGCGCTCTCCCGCCGCCAGCCGCGCGAGCCAGTCGCGCAGCGCGTCGACGCCCTCGCCGGTGCGCGCGCTCACGAGCATCCGCTCGACGCCCGGGTGCACGGCGTCGAGGTTGTAGAGGAAGCGGTCGAGGTCGAACTCGAGGTGCTCGAGCAGATCGAGCTTGTTGACGACGACCAGCTCGCAGGTGCGGAACATCAGCGGGTACTTCAGCGGCTTGTCCTCGCCCTCGGTGACCGCCGAGACCATCACGCGCGCGTCCTCCCCGACCCGGAACTCCGCGGGACACACCAGGTTGCCGACGTTCTCGATCACCAGCAGGTCGAGCTCGTCGAGCGGCAGCCCCGGTAGTGCCGACCGGACCATGTTGGCGTCGAGGTGGCACTCGCCCCCGAAGCCCGGGTCGGTGTTGAGCTGCGTGACCGGCACGTGGAGCGCGGCGAGCCGGTCGGCGTCCATGCTCCCCTGGACGTCGCCCTCCAGCACGCCGGGTCGGATGCCGTCGAGGCGCGGGAGCACGGCCTCGAGCAGGGTGGTCTTGCCCGCGCCGGGCGCGCTCATGAGGTTGACCACGCGCAGTCCGGCGCGGTCGAAGTCCCCGCGGTTGGCCTGCGCGATCGTCGTGTTGGCGTCCAGCGCGTCCTCGACGACCTTCACCTTGGTGCGGTGCACTCCGCCACCTCCTCGACCTCGATCGATTCGACCTCGAATTCCTCGCCCGCGACGATGCTCACGTCGCCCGCGGTCCCGCACGACGGGCACATGAACATGGGGTAGTCGATCTCCCACTCCCGTGTGCAGGCACCGCACCGAAGCCGGGCCGGCACGAACTCCTGCTCCAGGCGCGCGCCCTCGCACACCGTGTCGCGGGACACGATGTCGAAGTAGAACGCCAGCGAGTCGGGGACGACCTGGCGCAGCGCGCCGATGCGCATCTGCACGGAGGTCACGGGCCGGCCCTCCGCGTGGCGGAGCACCGTGTCGACGATCGCGGTGGAGAGCGACAGCTCGTGCATGGCTACGGCTGCGGAGCCACCCCGCCGCGCAGCTCTTCGACGGTCTCGAGCACCAGGCCGACCGCGCGGTCGAGAACCGCCTCGACCTCGTCGGAGAGGCCGAAGCCCATCGCGTCCACGGAGGACGGCTCGCACGCGATCACGACGACGCGCCCCGGCCAGCCGCCCACGGACTTCACGAAGCGCAGCACGGTCTGCGGGTCCATGCCGTGGGGATCCAGCACCTGACCGTCCGCGATGCCGCCCTCGACGTCGGCCTCGTCGGGCTCCATCACGTACAGCGTCCCGGGCTCGCTGCCCTGGCGGCTGACGTCGATCAGCACGAGCGCGTCGTAGCCGCGCATCACCTCGTAGGCGAGATCGAGCCCGCCGGTCCCGAAGTCGAACACCGCGACGTCGGGCGGCAGGCCGCGGGCCTCCAGCCGCTTGGCGACCTCGCCGCCGAAGCCGTCGTCGCGCAGCCACGCGTTGCCCACGCCCGCGATCAGGATCCGCCCCAGGCGGTCGGTCGTCATGCGTCCGTCACCTCCAGCTCGTCGGCGAAGAAGAAGAGAAAGCGGCCCGTGTCACCCAGCAGCTCGTGCATCGGGTCACCCTCGACGGTGACGCAGAAGTGCGTGCGGCCGTCGTAGTCCACGAGGATGCGCGAGACCCGCGCGGGGCGGCCGTCGAGCATCCGGTCGTAGGCATCGTCGCGCGACGGGCGCAGGACGACGCGGTCGCCGCGCCGGATCGTGCGCCCATCCACCCTCGCCTCGTCCTCGCCCGGCAGGTCGTGGACGGCGGGCGGAGGCTTCGGCGGCACCTTCGTCTCGGGGTCCGAGAGCTCCACGCGGCCGTGCAGGCGCAGCAGGTCGTCGGGCGTGGCGGCCTCGGCCCGCGCCAGCATCTCGCGCACGGCGGGGTCCTGGTCGGCCACGGCCGCGCGCTCGTCGTCGCTGAGGGCCTGGACGTGCAGCAGCAGCGCCTCCTCGATCTCGGTGTTGTCGAACAGGTTCCCTCGGCTCTCGGGGGCGAGCTGCGGGTGGTCGGGCAGCACGATGGCGGCGCCGAGGACGGCGTCATCCTCCGGCGTGGCCAGCACCGGCCAGGTGTTCACGCTCTCGCAACCGTCGCTCTCGAGTGGGGACACGAAGCGCCCCTCCGAGATCCGAACGACGATGTGCGTCGAGATCAGCGAGCGCCGCAGGGCCGCGGCCCGATCGACCGCGGGGTCCACCGCCGTCGTGTTGTGCACACACGAGGACACGCGCCAGCGTCCGTCCGCGAGGCGCTCCGACCGCAGCGTGAAGCGACCGTCGGCGAACGGCGCGCTGAGCCTCTCGCCGAGCGCGAGTGGTGCGAGCTCGACGTTGCGCTCGGAGGCCTCGTGGCGTTCGCCGCTCGGCTGCAGGAACCACAGCGACGCGCTCAGTCGAGCGTCGGGGCCGCCCGGTTCGGCGAGGCACTGCAGGCGGGAGCTATCGAACGTCGAGCCGCTCTGCGCGGCGTAGGCCGGCGGGTACACGATCCCGAACGGCGTCGGCGTGGCGTTCTTGGTCGCCTCCGGCGTGTACGGGTACAGCGCGTAGCCCTCGTAGAGCAGGGAGCGCACCAGCTCATCGAGCATCGCGGCCCTCCAGCAGCTCGGTCACGCAGGCGTCGAAGGTCGGCAGGCCGCGCTCCGCGCGCCACGCCTGCAACCGGCCGAGCGTGTGCTCTCCGAGCCGGATCCAGCCGCCCGCCGGATAGTGCTCTTCGATCATCGCGCGCCAGGCCGCGACCGGCAGCTTGAACTCGGCGCTGGTGTCCCAGGGAATGAGCACCAGCTGCAGCGAGCCGTCCGCGCCCCGGTAGAACACCGTCCCGGTGAAGTGGAAGCTCAGCGGCACCTCGCCGTCTGCGAGCGCGTTGAAGTACTTCGCGGTCGCGACCTCGAGGTCGTACGTGCAGGGGACGCGCAGCTCGACTGTCGTCGACCCTTGGAACGAGGGCACCAGCACGTCCACGCGCGCCCACACGAGGCTCTGGGTGCTCGCCGCGCCCTGGCCGGGCGGGCCAAACAGCTCCTGCAGGCGCGCTCGCGTGTCGGGGTCGTAGCCGCGCTTGGCCGGGTCGATCTGGACCTGGACCGTGAGGGCGATCGTGTACACGTCGTGCGCCGCGGGCTCGCTGACCGCGAGCGCGAACACCATCATGGGCGCCGCCGCGTGCGGCTCGTGCGCGGCGCCGAGCACCGTCAGCTCGGGCGCCGGCACGGCGACGACGGCCGGCTCCTGCTGCGCGTTCATGGTGCCGCCCCGGTGGAGACGACCGCCCTGGAGCGCAGACCGACGAAGAACTCGGGCACGGCCCGCTCGATCGCCGATCCGCCGGAGATGCCCTCCCAGTGGGACTTGATCAGTCCCACCAGGCGATAGCAATCGTCGATCGGCGCGATGACGTATTGCGGCTCGTCGCCGAGGCGGTTGACGATCAGCGCCTCGCCGTCGGCCTCGAGATCGCCGAGCCGCGGATTCGCCTGCACGAACGCCTCCCAGGCGTCCAGGCTCAACTCCGACTCCGTCGCCCCGGCCGGACTCGGGTAGAAGGCGACGACGCCCCCGGTCGTACTGCTGCGCATGAAGAAGGCCAGGCCGATCGGTATCTGGAACGACGCCCAGATCTCGTCGGGGCACTGGAAGTCCTCGAGCCAGAGGGTCCGCATCCCGGCCGGCCGGTACTCGGGATCGCCCGAGCGCATGGCCCAGCAGGGCTCGCAGGCGCACACGATGCGCCGCTCCTCCAGGTGCAGCAGGTGACGGTGGTCGTCCGGCACCGAAACGCCGCACAGATCGCACCGCTCGTCCGGCCCGCTCCGGGAACCGGCCCCCGCCGGAGGCTCGCCGTTGTGCCGCGCGATGGTCCGCATCCGCGCAACGAGTGCGGCGCGTCGCCGCGCGGCCTTCATGTCCTCGAGCCCGCTCACACCGCCACCCGGACCTGGCCGTCGTCCAGCAGCGGGACCGGCGCGAGCTGGAGTGGCTCGTTCCCCGCCGCGCGCCCGGCGCGGGGCAGGTCGAACTCGACCCCGCACTGCGTGCAGCGCAGCATCCGTCCGTCGAGCTCGCCGTCGTCCAGTGGGGCGCCGCACGCCGCGCAGGCGTTGCGGTAGGCGAGCAGCGAGCCCTCGACGTTGGCCACGACCAGCGCGACCCCGCCGGCGTCCAGCCGTCGCAGCCCGCCCGCCTCGAGCCCGCTCGCGCCGTTCAATGCGACCCAGCGCGGGCCGCCGCCGTTGCCATTGAGGACCGGGAGCTCATCGCCACCGGCGTGCACGAGCGGCAGCTCGACTCCGCCGGTCGCCGGCTCGGTCACGCCCTCGACCTCCAGGCCGGCCAGGTCGGGCGCGTGCTCGTCCAGTGCCTGCTTGATCGCCAGCTCCAGCGTCGCCTGCGAGGCGGCGCAGCCGCTGCAGCTTCCCTGGAGGCGCAGGCGGGCGACGCCGGCCTCGAGGCTCAGCAGCTCGACGTTCCCGCCGTGCGACTCCATATAGGGCCGCACGGTGTCGAGCGCCTCGCCGACGCGTGTCTCCAGGTCGACCGGATAGAGGTCGTGGATCAGGAGCAGGCTGGCCACCGAGCCGTCCTCGGTCAGCTCCTCGCGGATTGCGGCACCGGCGTCGCCGGCATCCTCCAGTACGCGCACGATGCGCGCCAGCCCGTCCCCGTACATCTCCATCACGGCGCCGACCAGCTCCTGCGCAACCGCCCGAGCCTCGGCGTCGTCGAGCGCCTCGACCTGCTCGCTCAGGGCCTGGACCCGCTCGATGAGCTGGTCGGCGTCCGCGTGGTGTGTCATGTCACCGCTCCTGTCCCTCGCCTCCTCCGCTCAGCTGAGTCCGGTCGGTGTGTGCATGACCTTGCGCACCTTCCCGGCGCCCGTGTACATGTGCACGCCGCAGGGCAGGCACGGGTCGAAGCTGCGCACGGCCCGCATGATGTCGATGCCCTTGAAATTCTCGGGTCCGTTCTCCTCGAATATCGGCGTGTTCTGCACCGCATCCTCGTAGGGCCCGGGAGTCCCGTGGACGTCCCGCGGGCTCGCGTTCCACGGCGTCGGCGGATAGGGCTGGTAGTTCGCGATCTTGCCGTCCTTGATGACCATGTGGTGCGAGAGCACCCCGCGAGCGGCCTCGTGGAAGCCGACGCTGATCGCGTCCTGCGGGACCTTGAACTCCTTCCAGCTCTTCGTCCGGCCGGCGCGAACCTCCTTGAACGCGCGCTCGAGGCAGTGCAGCCCCACGAGGGCCGAGTACGCCTGATGATAGGTTCGCGCGCGATCGCGCTCGACGGCGTTGGACTTCTCCGGCACGTGCCACTCGAGCTCCATCTCGGGCATGTTGGCCGTCTTCGGGATGACCATCTGGATGCTGTGACCGGTGGCCTTCAGGTAGCCGAAGTCGACCAGCCCGGCCTTGGCGGTGCACCACTGGCGGGCGAACGGGCCGCCGCCGGTGTCGCAGCACACGTGCGTGTCGGTGCGCTTGTCGTAGACGCGCGGCGACACCACCCAGCTGTACTTGTCCGCGAAGTCGCGCTTCTGGGGCTTGGGCAGGGTCTGCTTGTTCCAGGGGTGGTTCTTGTCCACCGGGTTGCCGAGCGGGTCCTGCGTGACGAACGTGGGCTCGTTCTCCCAGCCGTCGAAGTACGAGCTGCCGAGCAGGATCCTGATCATGAGGTTGATCTCCACGAGGTCCGTCGTGACCAGCTCGCCGTTGATGGCGATGCCCGGAGTGATGTACCGGTGCCGCCCCCACTCGGTCATGCTCCTGTAGTCGTAGTCGACGTAGTCGGGGTCGTCGAAGGAGCCCCAGTTGACGAGGTTGGTGTCGCGGTAGCCGACCATGTCGTACCCCGGCAACTCCTGCAGGAAGAAGTCGTAGAGGTCGTCGTGCATCGGCACCGTGCGCTTGACGTACTCCATGTAGCGCATGAGCCGCACGTAGTAGTCGGTCAGCGTCTGGTGCGTGATGTCGGCGCTGCAGCCGCCTGGCATGATCGTCGACGGGTGCGTGTGGCGGCCGCCGAACAGGCAGTACATCTCGCGGGTGTACCGCGCCACCTGCAGCGTCTCGAGGTAGAAGCTGCCGGTGAACGGGTTGAGCGCCCGCATGATGTCGGCGATCGTCCGGTAACCGTGGATGTCGCCGTGCGGCGACGACGTCTGCTCGGCCTTGGCCAGCAGGGTCGGGTTGGTGTCCTTGACCATCTGCTCGCAGAAGTCCACGTTCGCCATGCAGTCGTTGAAGATCGCGTGGTCGAACATGTAGTCGGCCGACTCGGCCAGGTTGAACGCCAGGTCTCCGAGCGGCGGCGGCTTGACGCTGTAGGCCATGTTCTGGTTCAGGCAGGAGCAGGTGCAGTGGTTGTCGCCGCAGATGCCGCAGATCCGGCTGGTGATGAAGTGCGCGTCACGCGGGTCGATGCCCTTCATGAAGATGTCGAACCCGCGGAACACCATCGACGTGCTGTAGCACTTCAGGACCTGCTGGTTGGTGAAGTCGATCTCGGTGTGGATGCCCAGGCTCCCGACGATGCGGGTGATGGGGTCCCAGGACATCTCCTTGACCATCACCTTGCTTCCCCGGGGGGTCTCTACTGTCGCCATGCTGTCTCTCTCCTCGCTCAGTCGGTCACGTTCGTTGGGCGATCACCAGCGCTTGGCGTAGCCCGAGGTGAGCTCCGGCCCCGGCCGCCTCCACTCCGGCTCCTTCTCGAACTTCTTCTCGAGGTTGCGCTTACGGAAGTAGCGGAAGACCGGCCCGTAGGTGAACCGCTGGAAGTTCGCGGCCGTGTTGCCCCACGAGTCCGGCTCCATGAACGGCATGTACTTGTCGGGGAAGCCGGGCATCGTGCAGGCCATGCAGATGCCACCGACGTTGGGGCAGCCGCCGATCCCGTTGACCCATCCGCGCACCGGGACGTTGCACTTGACCACCGGGCCCTTGCAGCCCAGCTTGACCAGGCAGCGGTGATCGGAGCCGTACTCGGTGGCGAAGGCGCCCTGCTCGGTGAAACCGGCGCGGTTGCAGCCCTCGCGAACCGTCCTGCCGAACAGCCACTTCGGGCGCAGCTGATCGTCGAGCTCCGGCACCGGCGCCATCCCGGCGAGATGGAACACCAGGTACATCAGCGTCTCGGTCATGTTGTCGGGCTGCGCCGGGCAGCCCGGGATGCAGATCACCGGCAGGTTCGCCTGGGACTTCCACTTCCAGCCGAGGTAGTCGGGCAGGCCCATGGCCCCGGTCGGGTTGTTCTTCATCGCCGGGATCCCGCCGTAGGTCGCGCACGTGCCCACCGCGACAACCGCCGCCGCCTTGGGCGCCAGGCGGTCGACCCACTCGTTGGTCGTGATCGGCTGCCCGGTGTCGGGGTTGACCCCGAACCCGGTGAAGTGGCCCTCGCCGTTGATCTCCTCGTTGGGGATCGAGCCCTCGATGATCAGCACGAACGGGTCGAGCTTGCCCTGTTCGGCGTCGTACCAGGCCTGCATGTACTCGTCGCCCTGCGTGAACGAGATCACCTGGTTGTGGATCACGACCTTCGGCATGCCGGGGATGACGCCCTGGACGATGTCCTCGAGGCTCGGGTTCGTGGCCGCGGTCATCGCGACCGAGTCGCCCTCGCAGGAGAGGCCGGTGGTCATCCACAGCACATGCGCCGTGATCTCCTCGGTCTTCTGTTGGTCGGGTACGAACTCGGTGGCTGCCATCGAACTCTCCTCTTCGAACTCTCAACAGATCCTGGGCAGCGGATCGCCCACCAGCTGGTCCATCACCCGCTTGCCGCCGAACGCGGTCTCCACCAGCACCATGCCGGGCGGTTCCGTCTTCACCTCGCCGATCTCGGCCGCGTCCTCGCAACCGGGGGCCGAACGCAGCGCCGCGAGCGCGGCGTCGGCCGCGTCGGGGGCGACGAACGCGACGAGCTTGCCCTCGTTGGCCACGTACATCGGGTCGATGCCGAGGATCTCGGCCGCGCCGGCCACGGCGGGCTGCACCGGCACGTTGGCCTCCCGCACCACCATCGCGACGCTGGACGCCCGCGCCAGCTCGTTGAGCACCGACGCCACGCCGCCCCGGGTGGCGTCGCGCAGGCACCGCAGCGACGGTCCGGCCGCGTCGAGCAGCGCGTCGACCGCCGGCCACAGCGACCGTGTGTCCGACTCGATCGAGGCGTCGAGGTCGAACTCGCCGCGCGAGAGCATGATCGCGGTGCCGTGCTCGCCGATCGACCCCGACAGCAGGACGCGATCGCCGGGACGCAGGCCGGCGGGCGACAGACTCGCGCGGGCGTCCACCTGGCCGATGCCGGTCGTGCAGACGTACATCGCATCGGCGTGCCCCCGCTCGACGACCTTCGTGTCGCCGGCGACGATCTCCACGCCGGCCGCCGCGGCCGCCGTCGCGATCGCCTCCACCTCGGCGCGCAAGTCCTCAGCCGGAAGACCCTCCTCGAGGATCAGCGAGAGCGTGAGCGCCAGCGGCCGCGCGCCCGCCATCGCGAGGTCGTTGACCGTGCCGTTGACCGCCAGCTCGCCGATCGAGCCGCCCGGGAACCGGATCGGCTTGACCACGAAGCTGTCGGTGGTCATGGCCAGATCCGTGTTCTCGACCGTCACGGCGCCGGCGTCGGCGAGGGCCTCCAGCGCGGCCGACCCGAACGCCGGGACGAGCAGCCCCTCGATCAGGGTCTGCGTGGCCTTGCCGCCGGCCCCGTGCGCCATCGTGACCTGCGCGTCCTTGAACTTCGGGCGTTTGGCGCGGGCGGTCTCGATGATGCCGAGGATCCGCTCCTCGCGGTCCGACACGGCGGCGTTGTCGGCCATCCTCACACCACCTCCCGGTCGCGCGCGAAGCGTCCGTAGTTGTAGTAGGCGGCGCACGCCCCCTCGGGGGAGACCATGCAGGTGCCGATCGCGTGCTCGGGGGTGCACGCCGTCCCGAAGACCTTGCATTCCCACGGCTTGATGACGCCCTTGAGCACCTCGCCGCACTGGCACGCCTTGGGGTCCGCGACCCGCACGCCCGGCACCTCGTAGCGCTGCTCCGCGTCGAGGTCGGCGTAGGCATCGGACAGCCGCAGGGCGCTCTGGGAAATGAACCCCAGCCCGCGCCACTCGAAGTGCGGGCGCAGCTCGAACACCTCGGCCATCACCTCGAGCGCGCGCAGGTTGCCCTCGTGCGGCACGACGCGCTTGTACTGGTTCTCGACCTCGCAGCGGCCGTCCGAGAGCTGGCGCAGGATCATCTGGATCGCCTGGAGGAGGTCGAGCGGCTCGAAGCCGGCGATCACGACCGGCCGGCCGTAGTCCGCCGGGATGAACTCGAACGGCCGTGCGCCCACCACGGTCGAGACGTGCCCCGGGCCGATGAAGCCGTCCAGCCGCAGGTCGGGCGAGTCCAGCAGCGCCCGCAGCGGCGGCACGATCGTCACGTGGTTGCACATGCAGAAGAAGTTCGGAACGCCCTCGGCCTTCGCGCGCTTGAGCGTCAACGCCGTCGAGGGCGCGGTCGTCTCGAAGCCGATCGCGAAGAACACGACGTCGCGGTCCGGGTTCTCGCGCGCGATGCGCAGCGCGTCCAGCGGCGAGTAGACCATCCGCACGTCCGCCCCCTGCGCCTTGGCGTCGAGCAGCGTCCCGTCGGATCCGGGGACCCGCAGCATGTCGCCGAAGCAGGTGAAGATGACGCCCTCCTCGTGGGCCATGGCGATGCCGTCGTCGACTCGGCCCATCGGGATCACGCACACCGGGCAGCCGGGGCCGTGCACCAGCTCGACGTTGGCGGGGAGCAGGTCGTCGACGCCGTACTTGTAGATCGAGTGGGTGTGTCCGCCGCACACCTCCATCACCTTGTAATGGCGCCCGGGCTCGACGCTCGCCAGGATCTCGCCGGCCACGGCCCGGCCGAGCTCGGCGTCGCGGAACTCGTCGACGAACTTCACGCGAGCGCCTCCCCCGCCAGGCGGGCGAGGGCCACGCCGGCGTGGACGAGGACGGCGTCGCCGGGCCCGACCTCGCCGATGAGCTCGACGTCCACCGTATGGTGGGTGCCGTCGTCCGCCAGGCACGTCGCGAGCCGGCGCGGATCGACGCGCAGCACGCGCATGGGGACCCCGTCGTCGCCGCAGGTGATGCAGTGGCCCGCGGGGTCGCAGTGGGTCACTCGATGACGCTCCCCTTCAGCTCCTCGAGCTCCTGCTCGTACTCCGAGCCCATGCGCTCGAGCAGGTCCATCGTCGCGCGCGCCTCCTCCTCATCGACCTTGGAGAGGGCGAACCCGACGTGGATCAACACCCAGTCCCCGGGCGCCGCAGAGTTGCCGTCCTCGTCGAGGAGGCCGATGTTGACGTTGCGCCGGACCCCGGCGACATCGACCTTGGCGAGCCGATTGGCATCGTCGACCACCTCGATGACCTGCCCTGGAATCGCCAGGCACATGGACCCTTCCCCTCTCTCCGCGAGTCGACTCCCGGACGACCGCACACGTGCCGTTGTGCTCCGCCGTTCCCGGGGTCTATCACCACCAACATGCCCTTTGCGCGCCCTCGTAATCCGCGTTACAAGCGGCGCGCGTAATCCGCATTACCACCGGCGTCAGCGGCGTGAAATGATGATGCGGTTGACGCTGCACTCCGAGCCTGGACGGATCGCGACGACCTAGAGATGCCTCCGTACGACGCAGAGCCGGCTCCGGAGGTTCCGGTCTGGTCCACGCCGACCGAGCCCGCCGTCGACCCGCGTGAGTCCCGGCCGCCGACGTCGTACTGCTACCTGCTCGACGTCGACCAGGATCTCGCCGACGAGTTCGACCTGCGGATGCGCATCGTGGTCCGCCGGGTCGCGAGCGTCCTCGTGTTCGAGGCGCCGGTCGGCCACTGCGACATCGCGCGCTGGGCGCCCGTCGACCGCGAGGGGCCCGGACTGCTGATCATCGACGGCGTGATGGCGGTCGACGTCCGCGTCGGCGAGCGCACGGCGACCGAGCTCGTCGGCGCCGGCGACCTCCTGCAGCCGTGGGAGAGCGACCTCGACCAGCTCGTCGAGCCTCGGCCCGCATGGCGCGCCCTCGTTCCCACGCGCATCGCCGTCCTCGATGCCGCGTTCGCGGAGCGCGTCCGGCCGTGGCCGCAGATCATGCAAGCGCTGCTGCGGCGGGCAGGCAGGCGTGCCCGCGATCTCGACGTGCAGCGGGCGATCGCCTCGCAGCCGCGCCTCGAGGTCCGCCTCGCGCTGCTGTTCTGGCATCTCGCCGGACGCTGGGGCCGCGTCGACCCGGGCGGGATCCACCTGTCGCTCCCGCTCACCCATGCCCTGCTCGGGAGGCTCGCCGGCGCCGAGCGGCCGTCGGTCTCCCACGCGCTGGCGCGCCTCGCGGACGCCGGGCTCGTCACCGGTGCCGCCGGCAACTGGCACCTGCACGGCAGCGTCGAGCACCACCTGAACGTGCTCGAGCGTCCCGTCGCGCGGCTGCCCCACCGCGTGCGCTCGGCGGATGCCTCCGCTCGACCGGCGTCGCAGGGCGCATGACGAGCGGCGGGCCGTGATGTCGCAGCCCGAGTTCAGCCCGCGCCAGCGGCACACCGAGCGGCAGCTCATCCACGTCGTCTGGATGACGAGCGGCCTGGGCTGTGACGGTGACACCGTGGCGATGACGGCCGCGACGAGTCCTCGATTGGAGGACCTGATCTCGAGCACCATCCCCGGCACGCCGGGCGTGGTCATCTACAACCCGCTGATCTCCTTCGAGACGGGCGAGGACTTCGTGCAGAACTGGTACGACGCCGAGGCCGGCAGGCTCGATCCCTTCCTGCTGGTGCTCGAGGGGTCGGTGCCCAACGAGCAGATCAACGGGGACGGCCACTGGGCGGGATTCGGCGTCGACGCCGACACCGGCCAGCCGATCACCACCAATTCCTGGATCGACCGGCTGGCTCCCAAGGCGGCCGCCGTGATGGCGGTTGGGACCTGTGCGACCTATGGCGGTATCCCGGCGATGAAGAACAACCCGACTGGCGCGATGGGGCTGCGCGACTACCTGGGCGCGGACTGGATCTCCCGCCTCGGCCACCCGATCATCAACCTGCCCGGCTGCCCGGCCCAGCCGGACAACATCACCGAGACGCTGCTGCACGTGGTGATGCACTTGGCCGGCATGACGCCGGAGCTCGACCTGGACGAGGACGGCCGTCCGCGCTGGCTTTTCCAGCGCACGGTCCACGAGGGGTGCGACCGTGCCGGGTTCGCGGACCAGGGCGACTTCGCCAGGACGCTCGGCAACGACCACACCTGCCTGGTGAAGGTCGGGTGCAGCGGACCGGTCGTGAAGTGCAACGTCCCGGTGCGGGGGTGGATGAGCGGTGTCGGCGGCTGCCCGAACGTGGGCGGCGTCTGCACCGCGTGCACGAGCCCCGGCTTCCCGGACCGCTTCATGCCGTTCGTGGAGCCCGACCGTCTCGGCACCCTCGCCGCCGGCGCGACGCGCTTCTCCTACGGCCCGGTCCTCAAGTACTTCCGCGAGCGGTCCATGCGGACCAGGTACGAGGTGGAGCCGGAGTGGCGGCGGCCGAGCGATCGCCTCGTGACCGGATACGAGCGGCGCTGGTGACGTTCGCGTGCCCGTCCGGATGATCTTCCGCTGCCAGTTCTGCGACGCGGTCCCGGATCCCGAGACCCATCAGAGCCTCGAGGGCCAGCTCCGCGAGCTCGTGTTCGGCGAGTACCTCGACGCGCTCCCCGGCCGGTGGCTCGTCTGGCACGGCCGCGGTCTACTGGGCCCTATCCGCTACGCGTGCCCCGATCACCGCGGCGACCTGACCGCATACCTCCGCGAGCACTACGGCGGCGTCGCCGCGCACCCCTGGAAGATGCCGCCGTACGCCACGACGCGGCGCTCGGCCGACACCGAGCGCGCCATCCAGCGCGGAGGCTTCGCGCCGCGGCCGAGCTGGGGCCTGCCGTGGTAGGGGGCGCCGATCGGCGTGCGGATTCGCGGGACGTGTTGCTGGCGCCCGTGTACGCGGAGGGTGGCGACAAGCCCTTCGGCGAGCTGACGATCGAGGACGTCCGGGCGCGCGCCGAGGAGCTCGCGTCGGCGGTTGGCTGGGGCCCCACCGCAAAGGTGGCGTCGGTCGCCCGCGCGTGGTCCGAGCTCGTGCGGGAGATGTCCGACGCGGGAGCGCGGACGGTCGCCGAGCTCGGCCCGGAGACCGTATCCGGGCTCGCCGAGCGCCTTTGGGTCGTGCCCCCGGGGGGCAGCCTCCTGTAGGCGCCGCGCGGCCGGGCGTCGCTCACGGGGCCGCGCTAGGATCGTTCTCAGACGCAACGACCCAGGGGGGCTGGCGGGCAAGCCGGCTGAGATAGCGCCTCCGGGGCACCCGCCCGGCGCTGACCCTTCGAACCTGTGGGGTAATGCCCGCGAAGGGAGCGATGACAACCACCGCCGAGGTCCCCGTTCAGCCGCCGCTCGCGGCGGCCGCCCCGGCCGGCGTGTTGGTCGAGGCCGTCGAGCGCACGTACCGCACCCGGCGCGGCGCGGTCACCGCGTTGCGCGGTCTGACGCTGCGTGTGGCGGCGAACGAGATCGTCGCCGTCGTGGGCCCGAGCGGCTGCGGGAAGTCCACCCTGCTCGAGCTCGTGTGCGCGCTGCAGGCGCCCGACGCCGGACGAGTCGAGGCCGGAGCCGCCGTGTACATGCCCCAGCGCGACCTGCTGCTTCCGTGGGCCAGCGCGCTCGACAACGCGGCGCTGCCGCTGCGCGTCCACGGCGCCCCGCGGGCCGAGGCGCGCGAGCGCGCACGACCCGCCTTCGCCGCCTTCGGCCTCGCCGGGTTCGAGGCGGCGCGGCCGGCGGAGCTGTCGGGCGGCATGCGCCAGCGGGTGGCGTTCCTGCGCACGCTGCTCGCCGGCAAGCCGGTGCTCGCCCTCGACGAGCCGTTCGCGTCCCTCGACGCGCTCACGCGGGCCGAGATGCAGGCGTGGCTGGCGGGGGCGCTGCTGCGCGAGCCGCGCACGGTGCTGTTCGTCACGCACGACGTCGAGGAGGCGGTGGTGCTGGCCGATCGCGTCGTCGTGCTCTCGCCCCGGCCGGGGCGCGTCGTGGCCGAGCTTGAGGTGCCCCTCCCGCGGCCGCGGTCGCGCACCGACGGCGCCGTCGTCACGCTGCGCGAGCGGGCGATGCGCGCGCTGCAGGGAGGGACCGTCTGATGGGCGCCGCGCTGCTCGTCCTCGCCCTCCTCGCGGGCTGGGAGCTCTACGCCGACCTCGGCGGCATCGACCAGTTCCTGCTCCCCGCGCCCAGCGACGTCGCCGCCTCGCTCTGGACCGATCGCGGGCTGCTGTGGGACAACTTCACCGTCACGGCCGGCGAGGTGCTGCTGGGCATCGCCGTCTCGGTCGCGGCCGGGGTCGCGCTGGCGGTCGCCATCCATTTGTCGCGCACCCTGAAGCGCGCGACCTACCCGCTGCTGGTCGCGTCGCAGACGATCCCGATCGTGATCGTGGCGCCGCTGCTCGTGGCCTGGCTGGGCTACGACCTGGCGCCGAAGCTGGCGATCGTCGGCCTGATCTGCTTCTTCCCGGTCGTGGTGACGACGCTCGACGGGCTCGCCGGCGTCGATCCCGACCTGCGCAAGCTCATGCGCACGCTCGACGCGTCGCGGCTCCAGACGCTCCGCCACGTCGAGGCGCCGGCCGCGCTGCCCGGGCTGCTCTCCGGCGCCAAGATCGCCGTCACCGTCGCGGTGATCGGTGCCGTGCTGGCGGAGCAGGCCGGGTCCAGCGACGGCCTCGGCCACCTCATCCTCCAGTCCATCCCCCAGTTCGAGACGGCGCGCTCGTGGGCCGCCGTCGTCGTCCTGGCCGCGTTCGCCATCGTCCTGTTCGGCGCGCTCGCGCTCGCCGAGCGGCGGCTGGTGCCGTGGGCCCACCGATCCGAAGGAGACCCCGCGTGAAGAAGATCCTCGCCACCGCGCTCGCGCTCGTCGCCCTGCTCGCCGTGGCCGCCGGTTGCGGCAGCAAGAAGGAGGACACCGCCGCCCCCACCCCGCAGCCGCTCGAGCTGGTGCTGGACTTCTTCCCCAACGCCGATCACGTCGGCATCTACGCCGCCCAGGCCGACGGCGAGTTTCGCCGCCAGGGGCTCGACGTCCGCGTGCGCGCGCCGTCCGATCCCGCCGCCCCGCTGAAGCTGCTGGAGGCCGGCCGGGCCGACGTCGCGATCTCCTACGAGCCCGAGGTCCTGCTGGCGCGCGACCGCGGGCTGCAGGTCGTCGCGGTCGGCGCGATCGTCCAGAAGCCGCTCACCTCCGTGATCGCGATCGGCGACCGCCACATCACCTCGGTCGCGCAGCTCAAGGGCAAGCGCGTGGGCACGGCCGGGATCCCGTACCAGTCCGCCTACCTCAAGACGATCCTGCGCCGCGCCGGGGTCGACCCGGCGGCCGTGGACGAGACCAACGTCGGCTTCAACCTCGTCCCCGCGATGCTCTCGGGCAAGGTCGACGCCACGCTCGGAGGGTTCTGGAACTACGAGGGCATCCAGCTCCAGCAGGCGCGCAAGCACCCGACGATCATCCCCGTGGACCGGGCCGGCGTCCCCACCTACGACGAGCTCGTCTTCGTCACCACCCGCAAGGCGGCGCGCGAGAAGGGCAATCAGATCCGCCGTTTCATGCGCGCGGTGACCGCCGGCTACGAGACGGCCCGGCGCGACCCCGCGCGGGCGGTGAAGGCGCTGGTCGCGGCCAACCGCGACCTCCAGCCCAAGCTCCAGCTCGCGTCGGTGAAGGCGACCCCGTTCTTCCCCGCGAACGCGTCCAGGCCGTTCGGCTACCAGGACCCGCGCCTGTGGGCCGCCTACGGCGACTGGATGCTGCGCAACCAGCTGCTCACGCGACCGCCGAACGCGGCCGACGCGCTGACGAACGAGTTCCTGCCGGGGCAGGGACTGTGAGACGGGCCGGCAGCATCCGGCGGGCCGCGAGCAGGTGGTGGCCCACGAGGCCGGCCCACGGCGCGTAGGGCGCGAAGAACTCACGCACCTCGGCCTCCTCGGCGCGGGCGCGCGGGTTCCCCGTGCGCAGGCGGCCGACGAGCTTGAGGTAGGCGAGGTCGCCGGCCGGAAGCTGGTCGTAGCGACCCTGGCCGTGCAGCGCGAGCGACTCCACCGTCCAGGCGCCGACGCCGGGGATGGCCCGCAGGCGCCGCCAGCCGCGCTCGTGGTCGGGCGCGTGCAGGTCGATGCGGCCGCTGGCGATCTCGCCGGCGGCGCGCCGCAGCGTCAGGGCGCGGCCCGCGGCCAGGTCGAGCGATTCGAGCTCCGCGGGCGCCTCGCCCGCCAGCCGCGCCGGGGTGGGCGCGTCGCGCAGGCCGGTGCGCTCGCAGCGCCGGCCCCAGCGCCGGACGATGCGGCGCTGGATCGCCGCCGCGCGCTCGGACTCGATGAGCTGCTCGGAGATCGCCCACGCCAGCGCCTCGAACGGCTCGGGGCGGCGGCGGACGCGGAGGCTGGGGCCGCGCCCGCAGGGCGCGCCCGAGCAGCGGGTCGAAGCGGAAGCGCTCGTAGAAGGGCCGCAGGTCGTCGTCGACCGCGAGCGCGAAGCGCATCCGGGCGACGGCCTCCTCGGCGGTGGCGCGATCCGCGGCCGAGGCCGCGAACACGACCCGCTCCCGCGCCGGCTGGCGCACGCGCACCACGGCCGGCTCGTCGTCCACGTGCAGGAGCCGCGTCAGCGAGCCGCCGCCCGCCCGCAGGATCCCGTCGCGCCCGCCGTACCCGGGCAGACGGAAGGGCCAGCGAGGCCGAACCTCGCTGACCACCTGGATCCCGGGCGCCACTACTCGCGGTTCAGGAGGTGGACGTCGACCAGGAAGGAGCGCGTCGAGACGACCTCGACCAGCTGCGCGCCGCGCTTGGCGGCGCGCCGGCGCTTGCGCTTCGAGACCGCCGGGCGGTTCCGGGCGTGCTTGATTGCCGCCACCGTGGCCACGCCGGCGACGAAGCTCGCGCCGGCGACGGCCGCGGCCTGGGCGGCGGGCGCCAGCGCGCCCGCTGGCCGCTCCGGCTCGATGACCCGGACGTCGGCGACGACCGGCAGGGCGTCGCCCTCGACGGTCTCGCTGCCGGCCGCGATCTCCTCGCTCACGGGCCGGAGTCTACATCCGGCGCCAGCGACTTCTCGTAGAAGCGGTAGCGCCGGGTGATCTCGCCGCCCATCCCCTCCATCGCCCGGTTCATCGCCGTGTTCGTCTCGAGGATCCAACCCGTCTCGCCGCCCTTCTGCGGCGTGCGCTCGGCCGAGTCGAAGTGCAGCTCGTACATTCGCGCCGCCACTCCGGTGTGCTGGTACTCGCGCTTGACCCCGAGGGCAAAGACCCTCACGCGGTCCACCTTCCTGCGCCAGTACAGGGCCTTGAGCCAGCCGAAGGGCAGCAGGCGGCCGTTGAGGTGGGCGAGCACCTGGTTGAAGTCGGGCAGCGTCAGCGCCGCGCCCACGACGGTCCCGTCGCGCGCCTCGGCGATCATCGCCCAGTTCTCGTCGAGCACCGGCTTGAGGTCCTTGGCGTAGTGCCGTACCTCCTCCTCGGTCAGCGGCACGAAGCCCCAGTTGCGCTCCCAGGCGGCGTTGTAGACCTCGAGGAACCGCCCCACCTCGGCCTCGAGGTCGCGCTTGCGCATCGGCCGGACGGTGATCCCGTGCTCGGACTGGACCTTCGCGGCCATCTCCCAGATCGCGGGGTGGACGCGCTCGCGCTCGCTCACGTAGAGCTCCCACATGAACGCGTCCATCGCCTTGGTCAGGCCGGTCCCCTCGAGCAACCCCTGGTAGTAGGGGTGCTGCCAGGGCGTGAAGATGATCGGCGTGCGGTCGTGGCCCTCGATCAGCAGGCCGCACTCGTCGTTGGTCGTGAAGTCCATCGGACCGACCATGCGGTCGCGACCGCGGTCGCGCAGCCACTGCGCCGCAGCGTCGATCAGCGCCTGGGCCGCCTCCGGGTCCTGCTCGCACTCGAAGAAGCCGAACAGGCCCCAGTCGTTGCCCTGGAACTCGTTGAAATTGCGATCGACCTGGGCGGTGATCCGGCCCACCGCCCGACCGTCCCGCCAGGCGAGGAAGTACTCGGCCTCGGCGTGCTCGAAGAACGGGTTGCGCTTGCGGTCCAGGCGCTTCCGCAGGTCCATCAGGAGCGGGGGCACCCAGTTCGGCTCGTTACGATAGAGCCGCCACGGCAGCCTCATGAACGCCTTGAGCTCGCGTCTGGACGCGACGGGGCGGACCTCGACGGGCATGGCCGCGGCACCCTACATGCCGACCACCGTCGACGTCTTCGCCAAGACCCGCGACCACGAGCGCGCGGAGATCCTCCGCGCCGCACGCGAGGCCGACGTGGTCCCGTACTGGCGGCCGCTGAGCGGGCCGGCCGGGCCGGTCGTCGACATGGAGGGCGCCGACCGGGTGATGCTCGGGTCCAACAACTACCTCGGCCTGACCGGGGACGAACGCGTCAAGCAGGGCGCACGCGACGCGCTCGACCGCTACGGGACCGGCCTCACGGGCTCACGGTTCATGAACGGCACCATCGACCTCCACCTCGAGCTCGAGCAGGAGCTGGCGGAGTGGATGGGGACCGAGGCCGTGATCGTCTTCACCACCGGCCACCAGGCGAACCTCGGTGCCCTGGGGACGATCCTCGCCCCCGGGGACACGGTGATCGCCGACTCCGGCGACCACGCGTCGATCCTCGACGGCTGCATCCTGTCCCGCGCCAAGCTCCGCGCCTTCCGCCACAACCGCCTCGACAAGCTCGAGCGCACGCTGGAGCGCGCGGTCGGCGACGGGGGTGGCGTCCTCGTCGTCGTCGACGGCGTGTTCTCGATGGAGGGCGACGTCGCGCCGCTCCCGCAGATCGTCGAGCTGTGCCGGCGCTTCGGCGCCCGCCTGATGGTCGACGAGGCCCACGCGGTCGGCGTGCTGGGCGCGCGTGGCGCCGGCACCGCGGAGCTCCTCGGCGTCGAGGAGGAGGTCGACCTGCGGATGGGCACGTTCTCGAAGTCGCTGGCGTCCTGCGGGGGCTTCATCGCCGGCCCCGCCGACGTGATCGAGTTCCTGCGCGTCTCGGCGCGTCCGTTCCTGTTCACCGCGTCGGCCGTCCCGGCGGCGGTGGGGGCCGCGCTGGCCGCGGCCCGGATCTGCCGGTCGTCCGAGGGCCCGGCGCTGTTCGCGCGCGTGCTCGACAACGCCCGCTATCTCCATCGCGGCCTCGAGGAGCTCGGCTTCCACGTCGTCGAGCCGACGACCCTGCCGGATGGCGAGACCGTGGTCACGCCGATCGTGCCGGTCCTGGTCGGCGACGATTGGAAGGCGGCGCTGCTGTGGCGCGCGCTCTACGACGCGGGCGTCTACGTGAACGTGGCGATCCATCCGGCCGTGCCGCCGGGTGGCGCGCTGCTGCGCACCAGCGTCATGGCGACCCACGAAACCGCGATGCTCGATCGCGCGCTCGACGCTTTCGCCGGGGTCAAACGGGCCTTCGAAGCCGAGCACGGACCCCTGCCGGGACCGGACAGCGAACGGCCCTGAGCTTGTCCAGATCGGAACAAATCGGTTCGCGAACAAAAACCCCGCTCTGAGCGCACGGCTTGGTCGCGCGAGCGTTGACCCTGGCACCTCGCCTGGCGTAGCGTGACCGACGCAACACAGCTCGGCAGATCGCGTCGGGCGAGGGGGGTCTCAGTGGAATAGCGTGATGTCCCAAGGCGCCGCCGCGCTGCGTGCGGGCGGCGAAGCGTCGGCGTCCCACGAGTGATCCTCGTCGCACGGAGGCGGCGAAACGCCGGGTGATCCATAAACCCAGCGAGGATGCTCGCGACGGATGAGCGAGCAAGTGGAGGGACAGATGGAGACAGCGACGATCGCCGCCGCAGCCCCTCAGCACATGAGGGCGCTGGAGCTCGCCAACCGGGTCCGCCTGGCGCGGGCCGACCTCAAGCGGAACATCGCCACCGGCGAGACGAGCGCCGCCGAGGTCATCGTCACCTGTCCATGGGAAGCGACCACCATGCCGGTCGCCGACCTGCTGATGAGCCAACGTCGTTGGGGTCGGACGCGGTGCCGCAAGTTCCTGATGTCGATCCCGATCTCGGAGAACAAGACGATCGGATCGATGACGGAGCGCCAGCGCGACACGCTGGCCGCGTTGCTGACCGCGAAGAAGGCCCGACCCGGCTCGTACGAGGACGTCCTGGTCCACCAGGGTGGGTTCGCCCGCCTGGCAGGGGCGGGGGTCTAACGATCCGTGGAGAGTGCGGGGACGCCGACGCGGCGTCACCGCACTCACCCTTCCGGCTCCGCCGATCAGCCCGCCGCCGGCGTCGTGATCTCGATGATGTGGGCGTCGGGGTCGCGGAGGTAGATCGATCGCAGCTGACCGCGGTCGAACACGTCGGTGCACTCGACCCCGTGCGCCCGCAGGTACTCGCGCCAGGCATCGAGCTCCTCCGTCGAGGACACGGCGAAGGCGAGGTGGTGCGTCGAGCCGGCGCCGACGACGCCGGCCGGCAGCGACGGATACTCGAGGAAGGACAGCAGGGTGCTCGGCTCCCCGGTCGGATCGCCGAACCAGAAGTGGCGGGCGTCGGGGTCGTCGTCGCTGACGCCCTCCTGCACGAGCGCGAGCCCGAGCAGGTCGCGGTAGAACGACGTCGTCCGCGCCAGGTCGCGGCTGATCAGCGTGACGTGGTGCAGCCCGCGCAGGCGCATCCGCGGGGGCTCGGGTGCAGGCGCGCCGGTCACCGAAAGCCGTAACCGCCCGAACGGCGCCGGAAGACCTCGCGGAACGCGAAGAAGGCGGCGGCGAAGATGGCCACCGCGATCGGAAGGATCGCCACCTGCGGGACATGGGCGAACCACAGCGCGGCCCCCGCCGCGACGGCGACCGCCCCGGCCAGCACGCTGGAGTGCGAGCGGTAGCCGGCGAAGTGCTCGCGGATCGATACCTCCAGGCCGGCGAGGGAGCCGAGCACCATCGCGCAGCCGAGCAGCACGAACCCGCGCCGGCCGCCCTCGACGAAGCCGAGCACGCCGAGCACGAGCGCCAGCAGCACGCACAGCTCGACGAGCGGAAAACTGCCCCAGGGGGCCGGGGGCGCCTCCTCGCGCCGCGCGCGGCGCCGGGTCGGCGGCGGCGCGGGGCGCGGCGCGCTCGCCACGGAGCGCCGGTCGGACGGCGACGAGGATGCGCGCTTGCGGCTGCGGCGGCCCAAGGTCAGGCGTCGGTCACGAAGCGAGGGTTGTGGAGCCGCGGGCGCTGCGCCCCGGCCCCCGGGCTAACGGACAGCCGGAGGACAGCTTGACCTGCCACCAGCCCATCAGCATGCCGACGATGCCGAGGCGCGGGCGGACGCTGTAGACGCCGCAGCCGTACTCGCCCACGTCGACGGCGGGGATGCGGACGAACTTGTGACGACCGGGCTCGAGCCGCATGCGCTCGAGCAGCACGCGGTTGCGCTCCTCGAACTCCGCCCGCTCGGCGATCGCGGCGCGGGCGCTGCGCAGCCGCTCGGCGAGCTCGTCGCGCAGGCGCTCGAGCTCGCCCAGGCCGAGCAGGCGCGGGCCACCGCGGCCGGGCACCGACCAATCGGAGTGGGCGCGCGGGTAGGCGGCGAGAAAGGCGGACGCCAGCTCGCGTTCGAGCTTTGCGATCTGGTCGCGCAGCGAGCGGCGGGCGGCCAGCTCGTCGGTCTCGACGACGGCCGGCAGCGCCCCGCTCAGCGCGGCCGATTGCTCCTGGGGCCCTGCGATGTGCTGTTCCAGAAGCTCCACGAGCCCTCCTCGGACCGGCCGAGTCTACCAACGCAACCCCTGCCCCACCACCCGGAGGGGCGTCCCCAGATGATTGATTCCATGGCCCCGTGTGCGTGCGCGGGGTCGTGGAATCACTCATCTACTCCTCGGTCAGGATCGCCGCGCACGTGTACAGCGCCTCCTCGACGTGGATCTCGGGGACGCCCTGGACCTGGACGGTGAACAGCGTCATCCGCGTCGTGCCCGACGTGACCCCGTGGCCGGGCGCGAGGTCGCCGAACAGCACCGCCAGCGGCGAGCGCTCGTCGGCGACGACGAGCCGGCCCGACACCAGCGCGGGCGCGCGCGCGTCGCGGCCGAGCCGCTCCGCCGTCCCCGTGAGCCTGATCGAGAGCCGCCCTTCCACCGTGGCCGCGTCGAGCGCCCAGATCGGCACACCGGTCTCGACGAGCCCGATCAGCAGCGCGTCGTCGAGCAGGTTGCGTGAGCGGAAGGCGCCCTGGATCAGGCGCTGCACCGCCGCCTCCTCGACCGGCGTGCGGTCGGCGTCCGGATCCAGGCCGATGTGGCGGTAGAAGACGCGGTAGGCCCACGGGATCGGCTCCTGGCGCATCGCCACGGCCTGCGGCCCGCGAAAGCGGCTGGACATGTCCTTGAGCCGGTGCTTGACGCCGCGTGAGCTGCGGCCCGGCCGCGCGTCGAGCGCGAGGTAGCGGAGCCGCAGCGCGGGGAACTCGTCGGCGACGTCGGGCGCCACCAGCCCGACCGCGGGTTCGGCCTCGGTCCCGGGCGCGCTCATCGCGAAGGCCTCCACCCGCGGCGCTCGGAGGCCGCCTCGAGCGCGCGGACCCGCTCCGCCAGCTTGGCCTCCCCGAGGTAGCCGAAGTCGGTGAGCATCGTCAGCCGCCGAGGATAGGCGAACACGATCGTCGGGCAGACGGCGACCCCGTACAGGTTGGCGACCGCGCCGTCGCGGTCGTAGCCGATCGGGAACGTCCAGCCGCGGCGGCGGATCAGCGTGCGCAGGTCGCCCCTGTCGCCGCGCACCGCCACGGCGGCGAAGCGCACGTTCGGGAAGCGGCCCTGCACCCGCTGGACCACGTCGAGCTGGCGGCGGCACTCCGAGCCTCCGCGGGTGATGAAGAACGCGAGCACGAGTGGCGACCGCGCGGCCAGGTCGCACACGTTGAAGACGTCATCGCCGCGCACCTCGCAGGCCGGGCGCTTGCCGCTCGCGCCAGAGCCGGCCTTGCGCGCCACGTTGGCGTCGCCGTTGAGCGAGCTGAGCGCGAGCGGGGTGGCGAAGGGCGGCAGCTGCTTCCCCTCCTGCGGCGCCTCCCGGCCCTGCGTGCGGATCGTGTTGAGCGTGATGTAGGCGATCAGCAGCAGCCCGACCACCCCCACGAGCCAGCCGTAGCGGCGGGTTGGCGGGCGCGCCGGCGGTGGGACGTCGGAGCCCGTCGGCTCGGCGGCCTCCGGCTCGCCCCGCCGGCGCGGCTCCTGCTCGTCCCCGAACGAGAGCGGCCCGTTGCTCATGCGGGAGCCCGCGCGCGGCGCGGCCGCGCGCGGGCGCCGCGCAGCGCGCGCCAGGCCTGCGCGGGCAGCGTCGTGAGCTCGCCGCGCTCGGCCAGCACGAGCACCGCGGGCAGCGCGAGCATGACCCCGACCAGCGAGACCGCGAGGTCCACCACCGTCACGAAGCCGAAGTCGCTGAGCATGCGGATGTCCGATAGCAGCAGCACGGCGAAGCCGGCGATCGCGGTGAGCCCGGATGCCAGCACGGCCGCGCCGGTGGACCGGTAGGTGCGCTCCAGCGCGTCGTCGGGCGCATGGCCGCCGGCGCGCTCCTGCCGGTAGCGCTCGGCCAGGAGCACGCTGAACTCGGTCGAGATCGCGATCACCAGCGCACCGAGCGTGACCGACATCGGGTTCAGCGGCACGCGCACGGCGAACAGGACCAACGCCGACCACCCGCTCGCGAGCGCGATCGGGACGAGCGGGACGAGCGCACGCTCGACCCGGCGGAACACCGCCAGCAGGACCAGCGCGACCGCCGCCAGCCCGACGACGAGCGTCAGCAGGCGCCGCCACTCGGCGGAGACGTCCGCATTCGCCTCGGCCGCCAGCACCGGCAGGCCAGCGAGGCGCGCCCGCACCCCCTTCGGCGGGTGCAGCCGCGAGCGCATGTCGTCGATCAGGGCCTGCTGCTCGTCCAGCGGCATGAGCCGGATCCCGAACGCGAGCGTCGCGGTGGTCCGGTCGCGCGTGATCACCGCCTGCGAGAAGTACGGCGGGACCGAGTCGAGCAGCGCCCGCACCCGCTTCTGGTCGCCGGTCGCGTTGCTGGCGCGGAAGAGGTCGGGCAGCGACAGCGCCGGGCACAGCCGCGCCTTGCCGCACCCGCGGGCGGCCGAGTACCCGTAGCGCTTGAGGATGCGCTGCTGGAAGGAGGTCATCCAGGTCACCACGCGCGGATCCGTGAGGTCGCGCGCCTGGACGAGCAGGTCGATCTCGCCCGACACCCCGCTCGTGCGCTGGAGCGCGCGCAGGTCGCGCAGCGCCTGCTGGTCCTGCGGAACGAGCTTGGTGACGTCGGAGACGACGCGGGTCTGGGTGTCCACCGCCAGCCCGAGCACGGCCAGCGCGGCGCCCACCCCGACGACGCGCGCCGGCCGCCGCGTCGACGCCTGCGCTCCGCTGGTGATCGCCGCGAGCGCCCCGTGTCCGACCGCGGCGAAGCGCTCGGACGGCGCTCGCGGGTCGCGGACGACGAGCGTGCCGGCCCAGCGATCGCCGAGCCGGCGACGCTCCGGCGAGGCGAGCATCACCGGCAGCGCGACGACGCCGAATAGGTCGGGCACGAGCGCCGCCGTGCGCACGGCGCCGGCGCGGAGGCCCGGCGCGCCGCCGGTCGCGGCGCGCACGCGCACACCGGCCACCAGCGTGCCCAGCGTGCCGCCGGCGAGGCCGCCGAGCAGGACCAGGTAGACGAACGCGGCGACCAGGCCGCCGAACACGACCTCCGGGACCGACAGGTCGCGGCCGGCGAGCAGCCACACCGCGCCCGCGAGCACGAGGAGGTCGATCGCCCAGGCCGCCGCGCGGCGGCGGAGCACCGCGGTCTCGGGCGTGCCGCGCCGCGCTTCGCCGACCGCCACGAGCCAGGCGTCGGCCACCAGGTCGGCCGCGCCGCGGCCGGCGCTCGCGATCCACGCGCCGAGCCGTCGCAGCGGCGCCGGCGGCGTCCACCCCGCCCCGTCCGCGCCCAGCACCATCGCGGCGAAGCCCGCGGTCAGCGCGCAGGCGAAGGCCAGCGCGATGCCGATCACCAGCAGGACGCCGAAGCCCCGCACCATCGGCACCGGCGAGAGCAGCAGCACGAGGAATCCCGTCGCGGTCGCCGCGCCGGCCGTCGCGATCGTGGGGGCCCCGAGCGCGGCGGCGCGCGTCGCCGCCGTGGCGGCGCCGGCGCGCGGGCCGGCGCGCCCGTGCTCCTCGTTGAAGCGAGATTGGAACTGGATCGCGTAGTCCACCCCGAGCCCGATCAGCACGGGCAGTACGGCGATCGAGGCCATCGTCAGGGAGGCGCCGGCGAGCTCCATCGCCCCGAACGTGAGCCCCGCGGCGGCCAGCGCGATCGCCAGCGGCAGCAGGCGCAGGCGGCTGCGGAACACCAGCGCGAGCGTCGCGGCCATCACGAGCAGCGCGGCGACGAGCAGGAGCACGATCGAGTTCGTGATGCTCGTGGTCAGCGCCGCCAGGACCACCGGCGCGCCGGTCACCACGTAGGTCCCGCCGCCCTTGAGCGTGAAGCACGGCGCGCGGCTGCCGTCCTTCTGGCACGTCGCGCGCGTGGCCTGCTCGATCAGCGAGATCGCCTGGCGCCGCTGGGCGTCGCTGAGCCCCGGGCGCAGGCGAACCTGGATCAGCGCGCTGTCGCGATTGGGGAACAGGTAGGCGAACCGCGCCTTCGGGACGTCGGAGCCGCGCGCCGGGTCGAACACCACGTTGGACACGAACTGGGGGTCGTTGAGCTGGGGCAGCGAGCGCAGGTTGTAGGCCTGCGCCAGCGCGAGCGCGTTGCGCAGGTACTGCGCCTGGACGAGCTGGCGGGCCTCGCTCGCGACCTGGTCCTGCTGCGCCTTGGACCGGTGCTGCGACGCGGCCAGCGCACGGGCCGCGCGGGCGGCGGTCCGCTCCCGGCCGGCCTCCGCCTGCTGCTGGGCGGAGAACTCCTCCTGGATCTGGCGCACGGCCTCGTTGAGGAAGGTGCCCGGCCCGTACACCACCTGCACCGGGCGCGGGCGCAGCTTCGCGAACTGGGCGCAGGGGCTGCGCGGGCCGCCGATCGGCTGCTGGCCCTGCGGGACGTTGCCGGCGATGCAGCCCTCCAGCCCCACCAGGCGCTCGAGGTCCGACGTCAGCACGGTCCTGGGCAGGTACTGGCGCACGAGGATCAGGACCGCGTCCTCGCCGAAGTCGCGGTGGTAGGCGTCGGTGGCCTGGAACGATCCCGACGAGCGATTCACGAGCGTGTCGGTGGCGGCGCTGGGCTGGAGCTGCAGCGCCAGGACGCCTCCGGCGATCGCAAGCGCGGCCACGAACGCCACGATCGGCGCGGGCCGTCGTGCGGCCGCGCTCACGATGCGCTCGAAGGCTTTCGACGCCTGCACGCGGTCAGGCTACCGGCGGACGCGCACGGACAAGCCGGTTGGGAACGTCTCTACGGCGGCGGCGCCGCCGCCCACACGTGCGGGTAGTGCGTGCTCGAGGGCTGGCCGGCGGGCACCTGGCCCTGCGAGGGGAAGTCGCCCTGGAGGTTGCACGGTGGGGCCGCGACCTGCGAGCCGGTCGACGCGCCCCCGAAGACGAACTGGTTGATGAGCTGGTTGAGGGCCGGCGTGATGATGAAGCCGATCGCCGTGGGCAGCAGCGGCTGGAGGTAGTTGGACCCGCCGCACTGCCTGTTCTCGTACACGGGCAGGCCGCTCCTGAGGTTGCTGAACGCGCCTGGGAACTGGTACGGGTTCGGCCGGTTGGTGGCCAGGCGGTTGTTCTGCACGGCCAGGTTCTCCGGGTTGACCGGGTTGGTCGTGCGCAGGTAGTGCAGGAGGCCCTTGCCGTTGGGGTTCGGCTCGGACGCGTTCGTCGCCGCCACCGTGTTGGAGAAGAAGGCGTTGAGCTCCTGCTTGTAGAAGCCGAGGCCGCCGAGGATCGGATTGATCTGGGCCACGAACGGGGCCAGCTGGCCCAGCAGCGGCGGGAGCTCGCGCAGGAATTCCCGCAGCGCGGGCAGCCCGGTCCGCGAGGAGGTGATCAGCGGGTTGAGCTGCACGAAGAACGTATTCAGGAAGGGAGCGAGCTTGGCCGTGTCGATCAACAGCGGGCTCAACTGCCGCGCGGCGGGCCGCAGCTGGGTCACGAGCGGGTTGGTGTTCAGCGCGAAGGCGGTCAGCGCCTTCAGCGTCAGCTGGGACTCCTTCTCGAACGTCGGCAGCACGACGAAGGTCTGCTGCAGCTCCGCGTTGCGGTTCGCGGTGGTCTGGAACACCTGGTTGGCGTTGCTGATCAGCGACGTGAGCTGTCCGTCGCGCTCGGACAGCGCCGTGAACACCTCGCCGGTGTTGGCGACCAGCTTCTTCACCGCGGCCTGCTGGGAGAGCAGGATCCTCAGGAGCTGGTTGGTGTCCTCGGCCAGCGGCGAGAGCGTCCCGAACGCGTCGTTGATCGCCTGGCCCTGCCCGGCGACCCCGACGGCGAGGGACTCCATCCAGACCTGGAAGGCGCGCCGCGTCTTCGCGTCGAACGCACGGAAGATCTCGTCCAGCTCGACCGTCGGCGAGACGTTGCCGAGCGGCAGCTGGCCGCCCTCTTTCAGCTTGGGCGCGGTCGGGCTCCCCGGGGTCAGCTCGACGTAGGTCTCGCCCAGGAGCGTCTTCTGGCGCAGGATCGCGCGCGCGTCGCTGGGCAGCGGCGCGTACTGGCGCTTGAGCTGCATCGTCACCTCGGAGCGCCCGTCCTTGGCGAGCTGGATGTCGGTCACCTTCCCGACCGAGACGCCCGAGATGCGCACGTCGGCCTGCTTGGCCAGCTGGGTGGCCTCGTTGAACTGCGCCTCGAAGCGCCAGCCGCGGGGCTCGAGCGGGATCGAGCCGCCGAAGGCCAGCCACAGGAACAGCAGCAGGCCGAAGCACGACAGCGCGAACGCCACCATGACGAACAGCCGGCCGAGGGTGGGAGCTTGTTTCTGCATCTACTGGGTCGCGGGGCAGATCGAGGACGGAGGCGGCAGGTTCGCGAGCTGCGTGATCGTGGAGAGCTGCGGGTTGGCCACGATGACCTGCTGGAGCACCTGGGAGGCCGAGCAGGTGATCTCGACGAGGCCGTGGCGGATCGGGCCGTGCGCGTCCTGGAGCGCGAACAACGACGCGCCGAGGTGGTTGGCCCACGCGGTGTAGAAGAGGAAGCCCTCGTCGCGGGAGCCCGGCGGGTTGTAGGCCAGCTCGTTCAGCGCGTAGTTGAGGACCTTGAACGTCGACACGAGGTTCGGCGTCAGGGCGGCGAGGTCCTGCGCGGCGGGCTTCAGCGCGCGGATGGTCGGGATCGACGCGACGGTGAACGGCCGCAGCGGGTTCTTGATGATCGGCGTCGTCTTCTTGAAGAACGGCCGCACCTGGACCAGCGCCGGCCCGAGCGCGCGGGCGGTCGGGCCGCAGCGCCTGGAGGCTGGGCCCGAGCACGTTCGCGAGGCGGTCGGTCTTGGCGAGCGCGGCATTCGCCTGGAGCAGCGTCGGCGGCAGCAGCTGCAGCGTGGCCTGGATGTTCGCGTCCTGGTTGGCGAAGTGCTGGAACACGGCGTTGTTGGAGACCACGAACGCCGAGATCGAGGCGTCGCGCGTGCTCAGCTCCGTGGACAGCAGCTGGAAGTTGTGGATCACGCGCCGGAGGTTCCTCTGGCGCTGGGACAGCAGCGTCGTGATCTTGGCCACGTCGCGGGCGGTCGGCTCGAAGCGCTTGAACGTCGCGGCGAGGTTCGACGTGTTCCCCTTCAGCCCCTGGGCGGCGCCGGCGAGCAGGACGCGCAGGTAGGCGCGCGTGTCACCGTCGAGCGAGGAGAGGATCTCGTCGGGGTTGATGTCCGGCAGCGTGTTCTGGATCGGCACCGTCGAGCCGCTGGGGAGCTTCCCGGCGATCGGGTTGCCGGGCGACAGCTCGATGATCATGTCCTTCAGGCCGGTCTTGGGGCGCAGCAGCATGCTCGCGTTCCGGTAGACCGCCCCGTACTTCGGCTGGATCTTCATCGTCACGAGCGCGCGGCCGTTCTTCAGCGTGACGTTGGAGATCTCCCCCACCTTCACGCCCGCGATGTTCACGGTCTGCCCCTGGCCCGGCGTGACCGCCTGCGAGGTCGTGAACTCGCCCTTCAGCGTGTAGAAGTCCTGCCCGAGGATCGGCACCCACCCGGGCAGGTAGAACCGCTGCTGGGAGAGGATGTAGCCACCCACGCCGACCCCGATCACGAACAGCACGACGACCGCGACGAAGTCCTTGACGTGCTTGCGGATGGCGGTCCTCACGGCTTGGCCCCCTTGCCCGCCGACCCGAACGGGTTCAACCGCGACACGAGCTCATCCGTGAGGGACGGCTGGCCCTGGCCCGAGGTGCCCTTGCCGTTGCTCTGCCCGGACGCGCTCGGCGTGCCGGCCTGCCCCTCGGTGCCGCTGGCGCGCGGCACGGCGCCCTGGGCCTGCGGGCTGCGCGACAGCGGCGACGCGCTCCGCGACCGCACCGTCTCGGCCGGCCCGATCTCGGCGGCCGGGCCGTTGACGTCGGGGATCTGGTTCTTGTAGCAGGAGACGTTCGGGTTGTAGGCCGGCTCCTTGCCGTACCGCGGACGGGTGCCCAGCGGCGGCGAGACCGCGTTGCCGAAGAGCTGCTGCCCGCTCAGGGCGGACGGGCCGGTGGAAACGGTGAACGGCCCGCCCCCGACCTGGAAGCGCACGTACATGCCGTTCCCGTCGAAGTTCTGGCCCTCGCCGGCGAGGCCGACCATCGTGTACCAGAACTCCTTGTAGTTGGCCACGCCGGTATGGAGGTTCGGGTTGTTGGCCCCGCCGTCCGTGATCACCTCGTCGCCGGTCGGCAGGATCACGTTCGTCACGCACTTGCTGACGAGGTTGACCTGCGGCAGCAGCAGCGTGGTCTGGTCGGTCAGCGAGGCGAGGCTCGGGGTGGTCTGCGACAGCAGCGGCGCCAGGGTGCCCAACTCGCCCTTCGACAGCCAGGCCTTCGACTGCGCGATCCACGGGTAGGAGGCGTCGATCGTCGCCGGCGTTTCCCGCACGCCGGGCAGGATCTCCAGCGCGAACGCGCGCGTGGGCGGGAAGGCCCGGTTGAGGGCGTCGAAGGTGTGGCTGGCGTTGGCCAGCGTCGGCGCGAGCAGGCGGACCGTGGCAGACAAATTGGATTGCTGGGCGGCGAGCGCGCCGGTGGTGATGTTGAAGTTCGTGATGAAGTTCTGCAGCGCGGACTCGTTCGCGTCGAGCGCGCCGGCGACCTTGCCGAACGAGGCGAGCAGCTTGGACAGGTCGTTGGGCGAGGTGCCGAGGAGGGCCTCGTTGACGATGGTCGAGTTCTTCAGCGCCGCCGGCGAGTACACGTAGGTCTTGTTCAGGGCCTGGGCGGCGGTCAGGCCGCGGACGCTGGGATCCTGCTGGGCATTCTGCTGCGGGGTCGGCTCCTGCGTGAGCGCGCCGCCGAAGACCTGGAGCACCTGCTGGAGGTCGGCGCGCGCATCCGACTGCAGCGAGGTCAGCACCTCGTCCAGCTGCACGGGCGTCGCGGTCTGGGTGATGCCGATCGTGGCGCCGTCGTGGATGGTCGGGCTCGTCGGCGTCCCGGGGCGCAGGTCCACGAAGAAGTTGCCCTCGAGGAAGATGCGCGGCCGGATCTTCATGGTCGCGTCCCGGTGGATCGGGAGGGCCCGGTCCTGCAGCTCCATCGACACCACGGAGGCGTCGGAGTCCTTGTAGCGGGAGACGCCGGTCACCTTGCCGACGTTGACCCCGGCGATCCGCACCGGCGAGTTCTTGCGAATCGAGACGGCCGAGCTGAACACGCCCTTCATGCGGAAGCCGTGGGTGAACGGGATGTGCTTGCTGAAGCCGAAGTACACGGCGATCATGGCGATCACGAGCACGACCGCCCCGGCCCTGAACGGGTTCATCCCCGTGCGATCCTTGCGGAGGCGCTCGCTGTCGCCGCCGCCGCGGCGGAGGATGCTCATCCGTTCTTCGCCCCCTTGTCCGTCGTCGTGCTCGACGTGCCCGGGGCGTTGCCGATCACGGTCTGGCCGGCGGCGTACTTCTCGTTGCCCGCCTCGCACTCCCTGGGCTGGGCGGGCGAGGCGGTGTTGGGGTACGGGTTGGTGTGCAGGTGGTTGTCCTGCGTGGGCCCGTTGGCGGGCGCGGAGGACGGGCCGCCCTCGTTGTTCGGGCCCTGCGGCGTGGCGATGATGATGAAGCGCTGCCAGGTGCCGTTGGCGTCGCCCTCGCTGAGCAGTGAGGCGATGTTGCGGAAGAACAGCGTGATGTAGTTGCAGGTCGTCTGCGCCGGGGTGAGGTTCGCCAGGGTCGGGTTCAGCAGCGACACGGTCTGGGTCACGGACTTGATGCCCAGCGGCACCCGCGGGTCCGTGGCGAAGGCCTCGAGCTGCTGGAACGTGGGGATCAGCCGATCGTTCAGCGCGGTGACGCGCTTGAGCGTGGGCGTGCCCACGACGAGGGCGGAGGCGAGCGACGGCGCTGCGGTGCGCAACGCGGCAACCCCCGGCTGCAGGTCGTGGAACAGGCCGGCGCTGTTGTCGAGGAAGGCGTTCTGCAGCGGTAGGTCCCTGATCGCCTCCTCCAGCGCGGGCGGGCCGCCCGCGATCGAGGCCGCGATGAACGGCTGCGCCACGGTCGCCAGCGCGCTGAAGGTGATGTCGAGGTTGGTGAACAGCGACGCCTGCTGCTGGGCCACCGGCGCCACCAGGCCCGCCACCGACTCGAGCGACGTGAACAGGCGGTTCAGGCGGGTGGTCGGGTCGGCCAGGTTCCGCGCCACCGGCACGAGGTTCTTCAGCAGCGGGTTGAGCTCCTGGATCGTGACGTTGAGGTCCTGGCCGCGGCCCGCGAACGCGTTGCCGAACTCGTACAGGTTGATCTGGTTCGCCTTGCGGGTGGGCGCGCTGAACATGTTGAAGACCTGGTCGATCTCGACGGGCTCCGGCACGGCCTGGGCCAGCGGAATCGTGGCGCCGTCCTGGTAGCCGGGCGCGGTCTGCCCGTTGGGCAGGGTGTGCGGCCCCTGGGTGATCTCGACGTACTTGAGCCCCAGCGCGGAGCGCGATCGGATCAGCACCGTGGAGGACTTGGGCAGCGGCTTGACCTTGGTCTCCAGCTTCAGCGTCAGCACCGCCGACACCGAGCCGTTCTCGTGCGGCTGGGCCTGGATGGCGTCGACGACGCCGACCCGCGCGCCGCCGATGCGCACGTCGTTGCCCTTGACCAGGTTCGTCGCGTTCGGGACCTCGGCCTTGAGCTGGTACGTCGGCACGAACGGCAGGCCGTTGTTGGCGTTGTAGGCGAGGAACACGGCCACGATCACGACGAGCGTCGTCGCGGCCCCGATCAGGACGGGATTGGCGGCGATCGATGCGGAGCGGCGCCGGTTCATTGCCCGTCGTTCCCGAGGAGGTAGTTGAAGAGCCCGGCCTTGGGGTCGGTGGGCTGCGCCGGGCGCGCGGAGGCGCCCCGCTGCTGCGGCGGCGTCCTGGCCCCGTTGACGTTCTGGCCGGGCAGCGTGACCGACGGCGTGACCGCCTCGCCGGAGGACCGCGGCGCGCTCGTGCCCTCGCCGGCCGAGCGGGTGGGCTGGGTCGTCGGAGCCTGTTCGCCGCGCAGCGCCGCGAGCGTCCGCTGGAGGATCGAGTCGTCGGAGGAGACCGAGCGCGACGCGGAGGCCGACGAGCCGCTGCTGAAGTTCGCCGAGCAGCCGGGCGCCGGCTCGACCGCGTAGGTCGAGCACGTGTTGACCACCAGCCCGGCACGCAGGTAATGGCCGAAGGTGTCGAAGCCGTTGACCGCGGACACCGTGAAGAAGACGTAGTCGAGCAGGCGCTCCACACCGCCGGTGTTCTTGAGGCTGGTGGTGAGCGCCGCGAGGCTGGCGGCGACCGGCTTGGCCTGCGCGGCGAAGGTCGCCAGCAACTTGGTCGTCGGCAGCAGGGCCTTCGTCGCGGGCGTGCCGTACGTGGCGGCGCGGCCGAGCGTCTGGATGGCGGGGATCGCGGCGTTGGAGAAGGGCCCGAGCGTCTGGAAGAACGTGTTGATGCTGGGGGCCTGAGCGCCGAGGTCCGCGAACACCGGGGTCGCCTGGTCGGCGAAGTTGCCGAGCGCGCGGCTCGTCGTCTGGAGCTGACGCAGGAAGGGCGGGAACAGCTCGAAGTTGCGCTCCAGCGCGTCGCCCTGCGACGCCGTCGCCTCGGCGACGGTGTTCTGCTGGGTGAACTGGTCGGCGACGTGCTGCCGGACCCGCGCCAGCGGGGCGAGCACGGTGTCGGAGTCGCGCGCGAGGTCCGCGAGCGCCTTGTTCTGCTGGGCGATGAGGCTGAGGACCCGATCGGTCTGCTGCAGCGCCGGGTCGGCGCGCCGGATGACCGAGTTGAGGTCGGCCCCGCGGCCGGCCACGGTGATCCCCAGCTCGTTGATGATCAGCGACAGGCGCTCGGCGTAGGGCCGGCGCACGATGTTGTTGATCAGGTCGATGTCGACCGGCGTGTGCGTCTGGTCCAACGGGATCAGATGCTGGCCCGCCCCGGGGCCGCGCTTGATCGTCGGGAGCGGCGGCGGCGCCGGCGCCCCGGGCGCACGCGGCTGCGTCGGCGTGCACTCGACGAACTTCTCGCCGATCAGCGACTGCGGGCGGATCGTGCACTCGGCGTCGACACGGAAGTCGGTGAAGGCCGGATCGTCGATCCGCAGGACGATCGCGGCCTTCTGGTCCCTGGTGACGTCGAGCGACTGGATCTTGCCCACCTTCACGCCCGCGATCTTCACGTCCTCGCCCGGGATCACCGACACGGCGTTGTCGAAGATCGCGCGCACGCGGTAGTTCCCGCCGCCGTCGCTCGCGCCCGTCCCGAGGACGAGCACCGTCGCGGCGGCGACCAGCACGGTGGCGATGGCGGCGAGGCGCCTCATGGGCCCGGGAGCCCCTCCGAGGGCTGGCAGTCGAGCCCGCCGCCGTCGAGGAACGGGGCCGAGCCGTCGGTCGGGTACTGGCTGGCAGCGCCCGGACAGCGCTGCAGGTTGCCCTGCTGGACGCCCACGAAGCGGTCGCCGGTCGGGATCGGGACGGGGATCAGGCTGTTGGCGTTGGTGGCGTTGAAGATCGGCTGCACGCGCGCGAAGTGGCCGTTGGCGTCGTAGTTGGAGGCCCCCTGGCCGAAGTCACGCAGCCAGCCGACGAACTCGGGGGTGTACGGGCGGATGAACGTGACGACGGGCTGGCTCTTCTGCAGCGCCGTGATCGAGTTGGCGAACGCGGGCTTCGCGGCGTTCTGCAGCGCCGGAAGCTTCTTCATGAGGTCGTTGAGGTCGTTGTTGGGGCCCGGGAGGAACAGGACCTTCGAGAGCGATTGGAAGGTCGGCACCGCCTCGCTGACCAGCGGGCGCAGCGTCGAGAAGAACGGCGCCAGCTTCGGCGCCACCGGCTTGGAGGTGTTGACCAGGGTCGTGAGGTCGACCAGCGTCGCGCGCAGGTTCACGAACGTCGTGTTGGCCTTGCGGAGCGTGCCCGGCAGCAACGCGAGGTCGGTGTCGAACGACGTGTTCTCCTGCGCGATCGCCCCCGCGGTCGCGTTCGCGTTGGCCACCAGCGAACTGAGATCGTTGCGACGCGCCGCGACATCCGTGACCAGCTTCGACGAGTTCGCCAGGAAGTTGGTGAACGCGCCCTGGTCGCGGAGCAACTGCGCGATCACCTGATCGGTGCTCGACAGCGCCGGCCCGAAGTACTTGGCGCTCTGGTTCGCCTCGAGGCCCTTGCCCTGGTACTGCGTCGCCGATCCCTGGATGAACTCCTGCAGCCCCTTGCGCGTCGGCGCATTGAGCGTGTTGAACAGCTGATCGAGGTCGACGATGCTCGTCGTGCTGTCGGTCCCGATCCTCGCCCCGTCGGGCAGCGTCTGGTTGGAGTTCGGCCCCGGCGTGAGCGCGATGTAGCGATTGGCGATCCCCGACAACGACGTCGCCCGCAGGATCGCCGTCGTGCCCTCGTGCAACGGCGAGTAGGCGTCCCCGATCGCGACCTTGATCCGCGCGAGGTTGTTGTTGGTCAGCGCGATGTCCGTCACCGACCCGATGCGCCGGCCCCCGACCTGCACGTCGTCGCCCTTGACGAGCTGGCCCGCGTTCTGGAAGTCGACGTAGTAGGTCTTCGAGCCGTTGCCGCCCAGCACCACGACGGCCACGATCACGACGGCCAGCGCGAGCGCCGCGACCGCGGCGATGCGCGCGACCGTCCCGGTCCGCACGGCGCCCGATGCGGCCCCCCTCGGACCCGGTGACGCCACGTCAGCCGCTCCTAACTGTCAAGTGGAGAGTGAGGGTTGGGGGCGTCGGGCGAGGGCCCCTGTGCGCCGAGGAGCGCAAGCAGGGCTCCCTATTCCATCCCGAGGGGACCCTGTGATTCCCCGGAGAGGAACTGCCGAACGAACGCGTTGTCCGACTCGAACAGCTCCGTCGCCGGGCCCGATTCGACGATCCGCCCCTTCCAGAGCACCGAGATGTGCTCGGCCACCCGGCGCGCGCTCATGATGTCGTGCGTGATCACGACGTAGGCGCCGCCGTTCTCCTCGTGGATCTCCTGGATCAGCTCGCAAAGCAGCGCCGTGCGCACCGGGTCCAGTCCGGAGTCGGGCTCGTCGAAGAGCACGATGTCCGGATCGAGCACGAGGGCTCGGGCGAAGCCGGCGCGCTTGCGCATGCCGCCCGAGAGCTCGTTGGGCATCTTGTCGTTGGCGTCGCCCAGCCCGACCTCCCGCAGCCGGCGGTTGACGATGTCAGCGATCTCCTCCTCGCTCTTGTCCGTGTGCTGCCGCAACGGGAAGCAGACGTTGTCGAAGAGGTTCATCGAGCCGAAGAGCGCACCGTCCTGGAAGAGCACCCCGAACTTCTTGCGCATCTCGAACAGCTCATCGTCCTGCATGTTGGGGACCGACTCCCCGTGGACCAGGACGTCCCCGTCGTCGGGGTAGAGCAGGCCGACCATGTGCTTGATGCAGACCGACTTCCCCGTGCCCGACGGTCCGAGGATCATCGAGATCATGCCCTCGGGGATCCCCATGTTCAGCCCGCGCAGGATTCGGTTGCGCCCGAAGGCCTTGTGCACGTCGATGAACTCGATCGCATCCTCGCGGCCGGTCGGGCGCTTCGTCCCGGTGTGCCAGCGGTACTCGTCGGCCTCCTCGGGGTCGGCCGGCTCGTTCACGACCGCCACGCGCGATTCCTCGGCCTCGAGCGCCTCGTCGGGCGGGGGCGGCGGGGGCGGAGGAGGCGGCGGGGGCGGCTCGGCCGCCTGGGGAGCCTCGGGCTCCATCGGGGGCGCCTCCTCGGGCCGGCCGCCGCCGACGGGCTGCACGTTGCTCACGCCCTCATCCGGCGGCCCCGGAGCGTCCGGCTGCTGTTCCTCGTCGTCTCGGCCCATGCCGAACGGTGTCATTCCTCAACCTCCGATTGGGGCTCGTGGGTTGGCGCCCCAGAAGAGCTGGGTGCCGAGCATGCCGATGAGGTGGACCAGCACGATGTTGAGGACCATCGACTTCGCCGTCGCCGTCCCCACACCTACCGGCCCGCCGCCCGCGTTGTAGCCGTAGTAGCAGCCGACGAGCACGATGCACGTCGCCATCACCATGCCCTTGATCACGCTGTAGAGCAGGTCGGGTGGGTTCTGGAACATCCAGAAGATCAGGAAGAACCCGCCCGATGAGACCTCGCCTATCTGTTGGACCACAGCTAGATAGCTGGCGAAGAACCCCGCCCCCACGGCCGCGATGTACATGAAAGGAAGCACCAGCCAGGCGGCGAGCAGCCGCGTGGCGCAGAGGAACGTCATCGAGTCGATGCCCATGACCTCGAGCGCGTCGATCTCGTCGGAGATGCGCATGGAGCCGAGCTCGGCGACGATGCCGGTGCCGACCTTGGCGGCCATCATGTAGCCGAAGGCGTAGGGCACCAGCTCGCGCAGGTCACACCAGGCCGAGAACACGCCCGCGTACGCGGGGGCCCCGACGGAGCGGTTGAAGTAGGCGCCCTCGATCCCGCACTGCAGGCCGATGATGAACACCAGGCCCCAGATCACGATCGTCGAGGACAGGATCAGGATGCCGGCCTGCCGCAGCGCCTCGCCGAAGAAGCGAAACACCCGCAGCCCGTAGACGTCGCGGAACACGCGCCCGCAGAACTTCGCGATCTCGCCCGAGGCGGCGATCCAGTCGCGGGGGACGGTCAACCAGCCCATGGCCTAGCGGATCACCGTGATTTCGGGGTGGGTGGCCAGCAGCGTCTGGGTGAAGACGTAGTTGAACGCGAACACACCGAGGAACGCGATCACGACCGCCTGGTTGACCGCGCGGCCCACGCCCTCGGCGCCACCGGACGCAGTCATCCCCTTGTAACAGCACACGATCGCGATGATCGCCCCGAACAACGTGGTTTTCAGGACCGACCCCCAGAGGTCCGTGGTCGACGCGTTGGTGAAGAACGTCGCCCAAAACGGCCCCAACGGCGCCCCATTGACCAACGTCGCCAGGATCCCCCCGAAAATCCCGAACAACAACGCATAGATGTCAAACAACCCCGTCACCAGCATCAGCGCCAGGAACCGCGGGACGACGAGGTTCTTGACCGGATCGACCCCGAGCACCTGCAACGCATCCAGCTCCTCACGAATCTTCCGCGCCCCGAGGTCGGCGGTGATCGCGGTACCAGCGACGCCGGCGAGCACGATCGCATCCACAAACGGCGCGAACTCCCGAATCGACGCAAGGACGAAGAACCCGCCAAGGCGATCCAACGCCCCGAACAGCACCAAGAAGTTCGCCGCCTGCAACCCCGGCGCCCCGTACCCAAACGCCACCGTCGAGATCAACAACGGAAACCAACACAACTTCAACGCAAACAAAAACTGCGAAACGAACTCGCCGCCATACGGATACGGAGGACGCAACGCGGACAAAACCGTCTTGCCCGTCAGGATCATCATGTCCCCGACTTCCTCGAGCAAATTCTTCGTCGGAAGAAACGCCCGGTCAGCGACGCTACGAACCATCTCGATCCTCCCTCATCACTCAGGGGGCGGCCCGGCGATCGGCCACCGCAGGGAAGCGTATGCCAACCGCAGGAGGAATGCCAAGCGGGAACCGTAACTACCGGCGTGAGGGCTCAGACGACCGTGGTAAGGTCGCGCCTCGTGAGGGGGTTGCGAGGCACGGCTCGTTGGACGGTCGTCGTAGCGGGAGTGGGCGCGCTTGCGCTCACGGGCTGCGGCGGTGGCTCGCGCCAGGACTCCGACGAGCCGGCCGGCATCTATCCGGTCAACGTCGTGCGCGCGACCTTCCCCCGGGCCCAGCGCCTCGCGGGCCAGGTCCGGATGGTCATCACGGTCAACAACGCCGGGGTGAAGACGATCCCGAACATCGCTGTGACGATCGAGGGCGCAGACCGCGCCGCCCCGGCCCAGGCCTTCGGCGTGGCGGACCCGCAGGTCGGCCTGGCCGACCCGTCGCGCCCGATCTGGATCGTCGACCGCGGGCCCCGCGGCGGCGACACGGCCTACGTCAACACCTGGACACTGGGACAGCTCAAGCCGCAACAGGAGCGGACCTTCATCTGGTTCGTGACCCCGACGGTCGCGGGCGCGCACACGGTTCGCTACCGGATCGCCGCCGGGCTCGACGGCAAGGCCCGGGCGCGGCTCGCCGGCGGAGGGCTCGCGGCCGGGACCTTCACGGTCTTCGTCTCGGCCAAGCCCGCCGGGGTCAAGGTCTCGCCGAACGGCGACGTGACCTCGCAGCCGCCGCCGTCGAAGGCCGTGCCGCCGGGCTACCCGGTCAACCCGTAGCGGCCAGCTGGATCACCAGGACGGCGGCGATCGCCGCGAGGCATGCGACGTGGTCGCGGAGGATCGAGCGGGCCAGGCGGCTCTGCCGGTCCGGCGGGTCGGCGCGCGTGCCGAGGCGCACTGCCGACGGCACGGTGCGGGCGGCGGCGGTTGCGATCGCGCCGCCGGCCAGCGCGAGCGACGTCCACCCCACCCAGGCCGGGGCGTCGCCCTCGGCGATCTGGACGACCACGGCGGCGAGGGTCGCGAGCATGACCGCGGCGATCAGGCGGTTCATCGGTCGAGCGGCCGTCGTCACTCGCGCGTAATAGGTGGAGATCGACGCGAGCACCGGCTCGGGGAGCTCGGCCGCCGCGTGGCCGCGCACCTGCACGTCGTGCATGAGGTCGAACCACAGGACGGCCAGCAGGAACCCGGCCCCTGCGGTCACGAAGGCGCTCACGCGCGCGAGTATCTCAGCGCGTCAGCGCGCCGGTCGTCCGCCGGCGATGATCCTTGGGCCGCGCCGGCTCCGGCTCGTAGACAACGAGCCTCCGCCTGCCCAGACGATGTGACCGGGACGGCTTCGCCGTCCCTCCGGCCCCGGCAGCTCCGGGCCTGCAAACAGCAGGCCCTCCGCTGCGCGGGGCGGTCAGTGCCGCTTCGCGGTAGTCAGCGGTTGACGGGCCGGCCCGGCGCGGCCGAAGCTGGCTTATTTCGGCAGACGCGGCGCGATGATCCTGTAGGCCTTGAGCCCAAGGCCGAGGCGCTCGCGGTCCTCCGACTGCATCGGGTCCAGCCCGGTCAGCTCGCGCACCCGCTCGAGGCGGTACGCGACGGTGTGGCGGTGGGCGTAGATCGCCGCGGCGGTCGCGTTCATGTTGCAGTTCTGCTCGAGATAGGCCTCGAGCGTGCCGGCGAGGTCGGTGCCGTACTGGTCGTCATAGGACACGATCGGGGCGACGGTGTCCTGGTAGAAGGAGCGCACCTCCTCGGGATGGGACGCCAGCACCCGGAACAGCAGGCGATACGTGCCCGTGCCGATGTCCTCGGCGATCGGCGCGTCGGACTGGCGCAGGACGTCCAGCACCAGCTCGGCCTCCTGCATCGCCCGCGGAAGCTCGACCGGGTCGAGGTAGAACGACGACAGCCCGACCGTGCCGTGGCGCTGCAGCCGCCCGGCCAGCGCCCGCGCCGCAGCCGCGGTCGCCTCGGCGGCCTCCTCCCCGGAGCCCACCGCCGGCAGCAGCGCGTACACCCGCCCATCCATGTGCTGGGCGAGCGCGCCGGGGTGCTCGCCGGCGATCGTCGCGACCACGTGCCGGGGCCTGTCCGACGTCAGCTCGGCGCACAGCACGATGGCTCCGTGGGAGAGGTCGGTGCCCAGCCGTCCGGCCCGGCGCACCAGCTCCTCGGGCTCGAGCTCCGCGCGCGAGCGAAGCTCCTCGAGAAAGGATCCGCGCAGGTTCTGCTCGACCTCCTCCTTGGCCTCCTCGACCGCGACCTCGGTGAGCGCGGCGACGGCGGCGAGGTGAAGGAACTCGCCCGCCTCGGGCCGCGAGTCACCGCCGCCCGCGAGCAGCACCACGGCGCCCAGCATCTCGTCGCCGGCCGCGATCGGCACCTCGGTGACGACGGCCTCCGGCACCTCGGCAGGACGGTCGCGCAGGCGATCGGACACGTAGCGCTTGAGCGTGGGCAGCCCCGAGGACGCCTCGCCGCGCGCCGGCGCGACCGCCGCCACCCCGATGCGGGGTACGACGATCGCCACCGGGCCGCCGGCCGCCTCGGCCGCCAGCTCCGCCACGCTGCCGAGCCCGTCGCCCGCGAGCACGGCGTCGACCATCCGGAGGTGGACGTCGCGCAGGCGCTCGACAAGCGAGGACGGGGGCGGGGCGGCATCGCCGCCCGCGCCCCCGGTCCCCGTCCTGCCCGAGCCCTGCTCATCTGGCAGCGCTCGTGCGCTCATGTGCCTACGCGGCCGTGGTTGCCGCGTCGGGGTGGGCCTGCAGCGTCTCCTCACCGGACTCCCCGGTGCGGATGCGGAAGGCCGCCTCGACCGGCATGATGAACACCTTGCCGTCGCCGATCGAGCCCGTGCGGGCGTGCTTGAGGATCGTGTCCACGATCGTCTGCACGTCCCTGTCAGCGACCACGCACTCGATCTTGATCTTCGGCCTGAGGTAGTTCGTCACCGTCGAACCGCGGTAGTGCTCGGTGATCCCCTTCTGCCGCCCCGACCCCTTGACCTCGGAGATCGACAGCGACGGGAATCCCAGCTCGAGCAACTCCGTGCGGATCGGCTCGAACGCCTCGTGCCGCGTATACGCAATCACCATCTTCATGCCGGCACCTCCTTACTGGTGGGGGCCAACCCCGGTGATCCGGCGGCACCACTACCCGACGGCCCGACACCGATGAGCTCCGGCGCCGGAATGAACTGCTCCGGGTAGCCGTACATGCCGTGCTCGGATATGTCGAGTCCGGCATCCTCCTCGGCTTCGCTGACCCGTAGGCCGTACGTCTTCTTGATGATCCAGAACGTCGCGAACGACGCCGAGAAGACGAACGCGAATGCGATCGTGAACCCGATGGCCTGGGCAGCGAGCTGCGTCAGGTTCCCCGAGTAGAACAATCCACCCTGGGGATCGCCGAACCCGTTGTACTGCGCCAGGCGTGGCGCGGTGAAGAGGCCGCACGAGAGCGTGCCCCAGATACCGGCCATGCCGTGCGCGGACAACGCGCCGACCGGGTCGTCGATGTACTTGTCGACGAAGTAGACGCCGAGCACGACGATGACCCCGGCCACCGCCCCGATGATCGGGGCCGCCCAGATCTCGACGTAGCCCGAGGGCGCCGTGATCGCCACCAGCGCCGCGATGGCGCCGTTGCCGGCCATGCCGATGTCGATGTTCTTCGTCTTGATCCATGCGGTCATCAGCGCAGTCAACACCCCGGCGGCGGCCGCCAGGTTGGTGATCAGCAGGATCTCGGCGAAGCGGCCGTCCGTGGCGTTGAGCGTCGAGCCCGGGTTGAACCCGAACCAGCCCAGCCACAGGATCAGCACGCCGAGACCGAACAGGGGCATGTTGTGCCCCGGGATCGCCCGTGGCTTCCCGTCAGGCCCGTACTTGCCCTTGCGAGCCCCCAACAGCAACAGGGCCGCGAAGGCGCCGGACGCCCCGATCAGGTGGACCGCCGTCGAACCGGCGAAGTCCTGCATGCCGGCGATCTTGGTCCCGAGCCAGTGGCCCTGCTGGAGGAAGCCACCGCCGAACACCCAGTGGGCGCCGATCGGGTAGATCAGCGACGCGAAGACGAGCGAGTAGATGACGTAGACGCCGTACTTGATCCGCTCGAGCGTCGTACCCCACACGATCGCCAGCGACACCGCGCAGAAGACGAACTGGAAGAACCACTTCGACTCGATCGTCGCGTTGGAGAGATCCATCACCGGGAACGTGGGGTGGTAGGTCGTCACGCCGTCAGCCACCGCGAGGTACGGCCCCAGGTGGCTGAAGAAGGCGCCGCCCTCGTGCCCGATGACGCCGCCCGCGGGTCCGCTGAAGGCGAACATGAAGCCGACGGCCCACCAGGCGACCGCGGCGATCGAGAAGTTGGTCAGGATCTTCGCGACCACCGTGCCGGCGTTCTTCGCGCGCGAGAAGCCGATCTCCAGAAAGGCGAACCCGGCCTGCATGAACATGACGAGCGAGCCCGCGACGATCACCCAGGTCGTGTTGACGCCGACGCTCACGTCGAGCTTGCCGGCGATCGACTTCTTCAGGTCTGTGGCGTCGGCCAGTGCCGAAGCCGGAACCAGCAGCACGGCCGCAAGCGCCACCAGCGCCACCAGGCCGAACTGCACACCGCGACGCGAACGCGCGCGCGGCAAGGTCGAACGTCTCATACGTCCTCCTCGTGTCGGATGCACGCCCGGCAGTCTGTTCGAGGCTCCGCGGTTGGTCTTTAGCCTCGTGTCGAAAGATCGGCCAACCCGTTTCGCCATGTTGTCGAGCGTGGCAATCCGCACGATCCGCCCGATGGTCGAAAGAACCCGGCTCCGCTTTGGACACGCGGATAAGGCGCGCCCCGGGCCGCAGCCGTAGGCTGGCGCGCCTTGCCCTGGAAACAGAGGAGGAATGAGTCCGCCCATGCCCAGATCCCGCCAGCAGAACGTCCTCGCCGCGCAGTGGAGCCCCAACGGCGGGGCCCTCGGCTCCCCCGACCTGACCATCCCGGTCAACCAGGTCTTCGGCGCCAATGTCTTCAGCCCGTCCGTCCAGCGCCAGCGGCTGCCCAAGGCGGTCTACCAGCAGCTCCAGGCCACGCTCGCCCGGGGTGAGGCCATCGACATCTCCCTGGCCGACCAGATCGCCGCCGCGATGAAGGACTGGGCGCTCGAGCAGGGCGCGACGCACTTCACCCACTGGTTCCAGCCGCTCACCGGCTCCACGGCCGAGAAGCACGACTCCTTCTACGCCCCCACGGGCGAGGGCACGGCGATCGCCGACTTCTCCGGCAAGGAGCTGATCCAGGGCGAGCCCGACGCGTCGTCTTTCCCCACCGGCGGGATCCGCGCCACCTTCGAGGCGCGCGGGTACACCGCCTGGGACCCCACCAGCCCGGCCTTCATCCTCGAGAACCCCAACGGCGCCGTGCTGTGCATCCCGACGGCGTTCGCCTCCTGGACCGGTGAGGCGCTCGACAACAAGATCCCGCTGCTGCGTTCGATGGACGCCCTGTCGCGGTCGGCCATCCGCACGCTGCGGCTGTTCGGCGACAACGCCTCGGGGCGCGTGTTCACCACGGTCGGGCCCGAGCAGGAGTACTTCCTGATCGACGAGCAGTACTACTTCGAGCGCCCGGACCTCGTGACCACCGGCCGGACCCTGTTCGGCGCCAAGCCGCCCAAGGGCCACGAGCTCGACGATCACTACTTCGGGACCATCCCCGAGCGCATCCTGGCCTGCATGCTCGACTGCGAGCGCGAGCTGGCGAAGCTCGGCGTCCCGATCAAGACGCGCCACAATGAGGTCGCGCCCAACCAGTACGAGGTCGCGCCCGTGTTCGAGAACTCGAACGTCGGCTGCGACCACCAGCAGCTCGCGATGCAGACGCTGGAGACGGTCGCCCGCCGCTACGGGCTCGTGTGCCTACTGCACGAGAAGCCCTTCGCCGGCGTCAACGGCTCGGGCAAGCACAACAACTGGTCGATGGGCACCGACACCGGGCACAACCTGCTCGATCCCGGCGACACGCCCCACGAGAACCTGCAGTTCCTGTTCTTCTGCGCGGCCGTGATCCAGGCGGTGAACCGCCACCAGGCGCTGCTGCGCGCCTCGATCGCCTCGGCGGGCCAGGACCACCGGCTGGGAGCCAACGAGGCGCCGCCGGCGATCATCTCGATCTTCCTCGGAGCCGAGCTGCTGCGAGCGTTCGAGGCGATCGAGTCGGGCCACAGCGGCGTCGAGGAGGAAAAGGGCTTCCTGGGCCTGGGCACCGAGGTGCTCCCGCCCCTGCCGATGCACGGCGGCGACCGCAACCGCACGAGCCCGTTCGCCTTCACCGGCAACAAGTTCGAGTTCCGCGCGCTGGGCTCCAGCCAGTCGCTGTCGCTGCCCAACACGGTGCTCAACACCATCGTCGCCGAGGCGCTCGACGACCTGGGCGGCCGGCTCGAGGCGGCGCTCGAGGGCGGCGCCGTGCTGGAGGAGGCCGTCCCGGAGATCGTGAGGGCGTCCTTCGGCGCCAACAAGCAGATCATCTTCGAGGGCGACAACTACTCCGAGGACTGGCATCGGGAGGCCGAAGAGCGCGGGCTCTTCAACCTGCGCACCACGCCCGACGCGCTGCCGTGGCTCATCGAGGACCAGACCGTGAAGGTGTTCTCCGACTACGCCGTGCTCTCGCAGCGCGAGCTCGAGTCGCGCTACGACGTCTACCTCGAGCAGTACGTGATCAAGGTGAACATCGAGGCCGAGGTGGCCGCGACGATCGCGCGGACGATGCTCCTTCCGGCCGCGGTGCGGCATCTGGAGCAGCTCCAGGCGGCGGGAATCGAGCCGGCGATCGCGGAGACCACGTCGCTCGTGCACGAGCTGTGGTCGGCGATCACCGCGCTCGAGTCGGCCAATGCGACGCACGAGGGCGAGGAGGGCTCGCTCGAGCACGCCTCGTACATGCGCGACACCGTGCTCGCCGCGATGGAGGCCGTGCGGGAGGTGGCCGACCGCCTCGAGCGCGTCGTCGCCGACGACCTCTGGCCGCTTCCGAAGTACTCGGAGATGCTGTTCATCAAGTAGCGGGTCACAGCTCGGCGGGCGGCGAGTAGGGTGCGGGCTGACACCCACGCCGAAAGGAGCCGCACGCCAATGGCAGCCACTGCACCCTCGACGGTCAGCACCGACGACGTCCTCAAGCGGGTCGACGCCGAGAACGTCGAGTTCATCCGCTTCTGGTTCACCGACATTCTGGGACAGCTGAAGTCCTTCGCGGTCGGCCGGGACGAGCTGCCGGGCGCCTTCGAGGACGGGATGGGCTTCGACGGCTCCTCGATCACGGGCTTCAACCGCATCGAGGAGTCGGACATGATCGCCATGCCGGACGCGTCGACGTTCCGGATCCTGCCGTGGCGGGCCGGCGAGAGCCACAAGGTCGGCCGGGTCTTCTGCGACGTCCTCAAACCCGGCGGCGAGCCCTACGAGGGCGACCCGCGGTGGGTGATGCGCCGGGCCCTGGCCCGCGCCAAGGAGGCCGGGTTCGACCATTACTACCTCGGCCCAGAGCTCGAGTTCTTCCTGTTCAAGGACGACCAGGGGACCGAGGTGCTGGACAAGGGCGGCTACTTCGACCTGACCACGCTCGACGTGGCGTCGGACTTCCGCCGCGACGTCGTGTTCACCCTGCGCGAGCTGGGCATCCCGGTCGAGTACACCCATCACGAGGTGGGGCCCTCGCAGCACGAGATCGACATGCGCTTCGCCGACGGCCTGGAGATGGCCGACAACACGATGACCTACCGCATCGCGGTCAAGGAAGTCGCGATGACCCACGGCTACTACGCGACGTTCATGCCCAAGCCCCTGTTCGGCGAGAACGGCTCGGGCATGCACACGCACCAGTCGCTGTTCCGCGGTGACGAGAACGCGTTCTTCGACGCCGACGACGAGTACTACCTGTCGGAGGCGGGCAAGGGCTTCATCGCCGGGCTGCTCCACCATGCGACCGAGCTCTCGGCGCTGTTCGCGCCGTCGGTGAACTCCTACAAGCGCCTGGTCCCGGGCTACGAGGCACCGGTGTACGTCGCCTGGTCGCGGCGCAACCGCTCCGCGCTCGTGCGCGTGCCGCTGTACCACCCCGGCAAGGAGCAGGCGACGCGGGCCGAGCTGCGCTGCCCTGACCCCTCGTGCAACCCGTACCTGACCTTCGCGGCGCTGCTGCATGCGGGGCTCGACGGGATCGAGAAGGGCTACGAGCTGCCAGAGCCGATGGATCGCAACCTCTACGACCTCACCCACGACGAGCGCGTCGCGGCGGGCGTGGCCCAGCTGCCCGAGACGCTCGGCGAGGCGGTCGAGGAGATGGCGAAGTCCGAGCTGGTCAACAGGGCGCTCGGCGACCACATCTTCCCCCGCTACATCGACCTCAAGCGCGAGGAGTGGGAGGAGTACCGGGTCCAGGTCACGGGCTGGGAGCTCGAGCGCTACCTGGCCGTGACCTGAGAGGCATCAGGTATCGGTACCGGGGATCGGGCGTCGGGCCTGAGGCCCGACGCCCGACCAGCCCAGGGTGAAAGCGCCGCTATCATGGCCATTGATCCATCCAGAGCGGCCGAGGGATCCGGACCGACGACGCCGCAGCAACCGGCCCAGGGGCGCGGTGCTACAGCCGGACCGATGGAGGTGACCTCTCCGAAGTGCCACAGCGAGACTTCCTAGCCGCCGTACGCGAGCGCGTCGTCATCTTCGACGGCGGGATGGGCGCGACCCTCGAGCAGTTCGATCTTGATGCGTCCGACTACGGCGGGCTCGAGGGCAAGTGCCACGAGGCGCTCGTGCTCCACCGCCCCGACGTGATCGAGGGCGTTCACGCCTCCATGCTCGACGCCGGCGCCGAGGTCGTCGAGACCGACACCTTCCAGGCCAGCCGCCTCAAGCTCGAGGAGTGGGGCCTGGGCGAGCACACCGTGGAGATCAACACCAAGGCCGCGCAGATCGCGCGCAGGGCCGCCGGCGAGGACCGCTTCGTGGCGGGCTCGATCGGGCCCACCGGGCATCTGCCCGCGTCCGACGACCCGACGCTCGGGAGGATCACCTTCCGCGAGCTGGTCGAGGTGTTCACCGAGCAGGCGCAGGGCCTGGTCGAGGGCGGCGCCGACCTGCTGATCATCGAGACCGCGCAGGACATCCTCGAGGTCAAGGCGGCCGTGTTCGGCGCGCGGGAGGCCTTCAAGGCGACCGGGACGACGCTCCCGATCCAGTGCTCGGTCTCCCTGCTGCCGCAGGGCGGCAAGATGCTGCTGGGCACGGACATCCAGTCGGTGCTGACGACGCTGAGCGCGCTCGAGGTCCAGGTCGTCGGGCTCAACTGCTCCACCGGGCCGGAGGACATGCGCGATGCGATCCGCTTCCTGGGCGAGGCCTCCCCGCTCCCCGTCCACTGCATTCCCAACGCCGGCCTGCCGCTGCAGGGGCCCGACGGCGAGACGATCTTCCCGGAGCAGCCCGAGCCGCTGGCGGACGCGCTGGCGGAGTTCGTCGAGCGCTACGGCGTGGGCATCGTGGGCGGCTGCTGCGGCACGACGCCCGAGCACATCGCGGCGATCGCCGATCGCGTGAAGGGCCGGCCCGCCGGCGAGCGGCCCGCCCCCGGCCCGGTTCAGGTCTCGTCGATGATGACCTCCACCCCGCTCGCCCAGGATCCCAGCCCGACGCTGGTCGGCGAGCGCGTGAATTCGCAGGGCTCGCGCAAGGCGAAGGAGCTCCTGCTGGCCGACGACTACGACGGCCTCGTCCAGGTGGCCGAGGACCAGGTCGAGGGCGGCGCCCACGTGCTCGACGTGTGCGTCGCGCTGACCGAGCGCACCGACGAGGACGTGCAGATGCGCGAGGTCGTCAAGCGCGTCTCGCTGACCCAGCCCGCGCCGATCCAGGTCGACTCGACCGAGCCCGAGGTGATCGAGGCCGCGCTGGAGCAGATCCCCGGTCGCGCGATCGTCAACTCCGTCAACCTCGAGGCCGGCCGCGACAAGCTCGACCGCGTCGTGCCGCTCGCCCGCGCCCACGGCGCAGCGCTGATCGCGCTGACGATCGACGAGGTCGGCATGGCCAAGACGGCCGAGCGCAAGGTCGAGATCGCCCGGCGCATCCACGAGCTGGCCTGCGACGAGCACGGTCTGGACCCCGAGGCGCTGATCTTCGACTGCCTCACCTTCACGCTCACCACCGGCGACGAGGAGTGGAAGCCCAGCGCGATCGCGACGATCGAGGGCATCCGCGACGTCAAGGCCGCGCTGCCCGGGGTGAAGACCTCGCTGGGCGTGTCCAACGTGTCCTTCGGCGTCTCGCCGCGCGCCCGGGCGGTGCTCAACTCGGTCTTCCTGCATCACTGCGTCGAGGCCGGGCTGGACCTCGCAATGGTCAACCCCAACCACATCACGCCGTACGCGGAGATCGGCGACGAGGAGCGCGCGCTGGCGGACGACCTCGTGTTCAACCGCCGCGAGGACGCGCTCGAGCGCTTCATCGGCCACTTCGAGTCCCAGGGGGCAGAGGACGAGGTCGCCGCGGGCGAGGACCCGACGGCGGACATGGAGCCCGAGGAGGCCCTGCACTGGCACATCCTGCGGCGCAAGAAGGAGGGCGTCGAGGACCAGATCGACCGGTCGGTCGAGAAGATCGGCGCAGTTCCCACGCTCAACGAGGTTCTGCTGCCGGCGATGAAGGAGGTCGGCGACAAGTTCGGCGCCGGCGAGCTGATCCTGCCCTTCGTGCTGCAGTCCGCCGAGGTGATGAAGCGCGCCGTGGCGCGGCTCGAGAACTACCTCGACCGGATCGAGGGCCACACGAAGGGCACCGTGGTGATCGCCACGGTGTTCGGCGACGTGCACGACATCGGCAAGTCGCTGGTCAACACGATCCTCACCAACAACGGCTACACGGTCGTGGACCTGGGCAAGCAGGTCCCGATCTCGAACATCCTCGAGGCCGCGGAGGAGCACGACGCCACCGCGATCGGCCTGTCCGCGCTGCTCGTGTCGACCTCCAAGCAGATGCCGGCGTGCGTGGGCGAGCTGCACGAGCGCGGCCTGGAGTACCCCGTGCTGATCGGCGGTGCGGCGATCAACCGCGACTTCGGCCGCCGCACGCTCTACCCCAAGGGCAAGGAGTCCGAGGAGGTCTACGAGCCCGGGGTCTTCTACTGCAAGGACGCGTTCGCCGGGCTCGCCGTCATGGACCAGCTGATCGACGAGGAGGCGCGCGCGGCGCTCGTGGCCAAGACCCGCGACGACGCACGCGCGCTGCGCGAGAAGGTCGAGGTGCCCGACGACGCGCCGCCGGTCACCGACGACTCCGTGCGCTCGAGCGCCCGCACCGACGTGACCGTCCCGACCCCGCCGTTCTGGGGCGTCCGCGAGATCGACGTCGACCTCGACGGGGTCTTCCCCTACCTCGACCGGCACGTGCTGTTCAAGCTCCACTGGGGCGGGCGCGGCAAGAAGGGCGAGGCGTGGCGGCGGATCGTCGAGGGCGACGGCGACGACGAGGGGTTCGCACCGCGCCTGGAGCGCATGTGGCGCGAGCAGGACTACCTGCATCCCCGCGCCCTGCTGGGCTACTTCCCCGTCAACGCGGACGGCAACGAGCTGATCGTGTGGGATCCCGAGGCACCGGGCGAGCGCGAGCTCGAGCGCCTCGTGTTCCCGCGCCAGCCCAAGCACGACCGGATCTGCCTGACGGACTTCTATCGCCCGTTGGACAGCGGCGAGCCGGACGTGGCCGCGCTGCAGGCCGTGACCGTCGGGTCCGAGGTGACCGAGCTGATCGGCCGGCTGGAGCGCGAGGGCGAGTTCGCGGAGCAGCTCTACGTCCACGGCCTCGGCGTCCAGGCCGCCGAGGGACAGGCGGAATGGCTGCACGCCAAGGTGCGCGCGGACCTCGGCATCGGCGCCTCCCAGGGGCGGCGCTACTCCTGGGGCTACCCGGCCTGCCCAGACCAGTCCGAGCACGAGAAGGTCTTCCGGCTCCTCGATGCGCCCTCGATCGGGCTGTCGCTGTCGGGCGGCCATGCGGTCGAGCCCGAGCAGTCGACCCTGGCGATCGTCGCCCACCACCCGCAGGCCGTCTACTTCGGCATGAAGTCGGGCTTCATCCCCAAGCAGACGGTCCCCGACGAGCTGATCGCCGGCACGGACCGCGGCGGCGAGCTGCCCTCCGACGACGATCCGGCCAACGACGGAACGGTTGAGTCCGAGGGCGAACAGTCGGCCGTGGCCGGCGGCGTGTAATCGGATAGCGTCGCGCACATGGCCGCGCCGGTCCGCGTGCTTGCGATCGACGGCGGCGGGATCCGCGGGGTGATCCCGGCGGCGGTGCTGGCCGAAATCGAGCGCCGCACGCGCTGGACCGTGCCCGAGCTGTTCGACCTGGTGGCCGGGACGTCGACCGGCGGGATCATCGCGCTGGGCCTGACGGCGCCCGGCGAGGACGGGACGCCGCGCTGGCGGGCGAGCGACCTGCTCGAGCTCTACCGGCGCGAGGGCGAGCACATCTTCTCGCGCTCGGTGTGGCAGCGGATCACGAGCGTCGAAGGCGTGCTCGACGAGAAGTACCCGGCCGACGGGCTCGAGGCCGCGCTGACGAAGTACTTCGGCGACGCGCGGCTGCGCGACGCGCTCACACCGGTGCTGATCACCGCATACGAGCTCGAGCTGCGCAAGCCGTTCTTCTTCCGGTCGCGCCGGGCCGTCGCCGACCCGGCATACGACTTCCCGATGCGCGAGGCGGCGCGCGCGACCTCGGCCGCGCCGACCTACTTCGAGCCGCCGCAGCTCGTCAACGAGGCGGACGGCGAGCGCTACGCGCTCGTGGACGGCGGGGTGTTCGCCAACAACCCGTCGATGTGCGCCTATGCCGAGATCCTGTCCGAGCACCGGGACGCCGACGCGCTGGTGGTGTCGCTGGGGACCGGCCAGCTCAATCGCCCGATCCACTACGAGGACGCGAAGGACTGGGGCCTGCTGGGGTGGGCGAGGCAAGTATTCAACGTCGTGCTCGACGGCGTGTCCGACACGACCGACTACGAGCTCGAGCAGCTGCTCGGCCCCGAGCGTCACGTCCGCCTGCAGATCGAGCTCATCGGAGCCAGCGACGACCTCGACGACGCGTCGCCGGAGAACATCGCGAACCTCGAGGCCAAGGCCCGCGAGCTGATCGCGGCGCAGGACGCGGACATCGACCGCGTCTGCGCAGCGCTGACGGCGTAATCGCAACCCCGGGGGCGCCGCCGCTCGGGCACGGACTCCGACCGCGGACTAGATCTCGACCGTCGCGAAGTAGCGCGTGCTGCGCACGCCGCTGTTGGCGATCCCGGACGCGCCCCAGGTGTGCGCACGCAGGACGCGCGCGCCACCGCGCGCGAGCGCAGCGGTCACCGCACGCTCGTCGAGGAAGCTCATCGCGATCGGCTGCAGGCGCAGGCGGCGATAGACCGTGTCGGCCGGGACGCCGAGCCTGCGCAGACCGTGGTAGAGGCGCCGGCGCCACTGCGCGCGGTAGACGAGCGGGATGTGGCTGGGCAGGGTGAAGACGATCGCGCCACCCGGCGCCAGGACCCGCGCGAACTCCGCCAGGTAGGCCTCGATCCAGTCGCGCCGCGGGACGTGCTGGAGCACGATCGAGCTGTACACCAGATCGAAGCGTCCGTCCCCGAACTGGCCGAGGTCCGCGCCCGGGTTGACGCGAAACTCACAACCGCGCCGATCGGCGTTGAGCTCGCGCGCGCCCTCGACCATCCGCGGCGCGATGTCAACCCCCACGCAACGCTCGAAGCGGCCGGCGAGCGCTCGGGTCAGGCGGCCGAGCCCGCAGCCGAAGTCGAGCGCCTCGCCCCATGCGCCGGGGACGCCGAGCGGCTCGGCCTCGGCCAGCACCGCGGCGACCTCCCGCTCGCCGGTGGCGAAGAACTCGTGGGCGTCCCACGCGCCGAAGCGCTTGCCGGGCGTGGTGCAGATCGCCCAGTACGGATCGAGCTGGGCCAGCTCGTCCCAGTCGCGGCGCTGGGCGGCGAGGCTCACGGGCCCGAGCGTCTAGACGCCGGCCTGGATGCGCTCGCGCGCGCCGTGCCGTGCGCCGCGCGGGCGCGCGGGCAGCCGGACCGGCGTGGAGTGCAGCGCACGCAGCCGGACGTCGCGCCAGGACAGGCCCTCCTTGACCAGGGCGGGCATGCCCATCAGGACCGCGGTCGCGATCTCGACCGCCTGCAGGATGATCCCGTAGCCGAGCGCGTCGGCGGAATGGACGTGGTAGGCGCCGGCGAGCACGGCGACGCAGGCCGCCTGGAAGACGCCGAGGTTCGACGGGGTCAGCGGCAACGCGGCCGTGACGTTGACGGCGAACAGGACCGCCGCCGCGGCACCGAGCCCGGCGACGTCGTCGAGCCCGAGCGCGACGAGCAGCACGTAGCAGGCCAGCCACTGGATCACCCACGCCGTGAGCTGCGCCGCTGCGGCCACGGCGCCGCGACGGGGATCGCGGAACACGCGCAGGCCGAGCCGCACCTTCTGCATCGCCGCGCGGGCGCGGACGAGGGCGGCGTGCGCGCGCGCCGAGCGTCCGGTCGGCCCGCGACGCAGCAGCACCGGGGCGAGGAGCACCGCGATCACGGCCGCGATCGGAGCCACCGAGGCCGCGACGAGCGCCTCCTCGTGCCCGGCGAACAGCTCGACGGTCGAGAACATGACCACGCCCAGCCCCGCCAGCGCGACCAGGTTGAGCAGCGTCTGCGAGACGATCGTGCCGAGCACCACCGGCAGCTGGTCGCGCGCGCGCCCGATGCGCCGGGCCACGACCATCGCGCGCGCCGGCTCGCCCAGGCGGGCCGGCAGGGTCGCCGACATCAACACGCCGATGAACGTCCCCTGCATGGCGTCGCGCCGGCGCACGTTCGCGTACGGCAGCGCGGCGCGCAGGATCGAGTACCACGCGAGCCCGCGCAGGACCATCGACGAGCACATCAGCACAAGGCCGGCGAGCACCCAGGCCGGGCTGGAGTAGAACAGCGCGCGTCCGATCGAGTCGAGCCCGATGCGGTCGAGCGCGAGCGTGGCCAGCAGGAGGCCGGCCAGCGCAGCCAGCGCCATCGCGGCGCGGCGCAGCAGGACAACCGCCGGCCGCCGCTCCCCCTCCGCTGGGGGCTGCAGGGAGGGCAGGCGCCGGGCGGGCACGTGCGGGCGCCCGTCGCTCGGCGAGAACCCGTGCCGCACGGCCGCGCGGCGCAGCCTTCCCTCCGGCTCGGGCGCGGCCTGCGCCTCGGCGTAGGCGTCGAGCACCTCGTCGGCGACCCGCGGCCAGGCGTAGCGCGGCGCGCGCTCGGCGGCCGCCGCGGCCATGCGCGCACGTCGCTCGGGCTCCAGCGACAGGTCGCGCAGCACCTCCGCCAGCTCGGTGGCGTCGCCGCGCGGCACCAGGACGCCGTCGACGCCGTCGCGCACGACGTCGCGGTAGCCCGCGATGTCGGAGGCCACCACCGGCGTGCCCGAGGCGAACGCCTCGGTCAGGACCATGCCAAAGCTCTCGCCGCCCAGAGACGGCGCGCAGAGCACGTCCGCCGCCCGCAGCGCCGCGCGCTTGTCGTCATCCGACACCTTCCCGACCGCGCGCACGCCGCACTCGTCCAGCAGCAGGGGCGAGACCTCGTCCCGGCCGGCCCCGACGATCTCGAGCGTCGCCGGCACGTGCTCGCGCAGCGCCTCGAAGGCGCGCAGCAGCACCGGCAGGCCCTTGCGCTCGAGCGCCTGGCCGACGAACACGATTCGCAGCGGCGCGTCCGGGTCGCGGGGGCTGGGAGCGGCGCCGTTCCCCCCAAGTGCGGCATCCAGCTCGACGCCGTTCGGGATCACGCGGTAGCGACCGCCGTAGAAGCGGCGCCCGGTCCACGCGGCCGCCTCCGACACCGCGATGCGGACGCGCAGGCGGTTGTAGCGGCGGCGCACCCCGAGCAGGTTGGCCACGTTGTTCGACACGCGGTTCTCGGAGTAGCAGTGGAAGGTCCCGACGAGCGGGGCGTCGGCCGAGAGCATCGCGTCCCAGCACAGCACCGGCACGTTGGGCTCGTGGATGTGGACGACGTCGAAGCGCCCGGCCGCGAGCTCGCGCCGCATGGTCGTGATCGAGTGCGGCGTCACGGCCACGTTGGACACCGCGCCGTTCATGGGGATCCCGACGGTTCGCCCGAGCGAGATGAGGTGGTCGGGCATCGGCCGCGGCTCGGGCTCGGCGCCCCGGTGCAGCAGGGCGGAACGGCGGTCGGGCGGGTCGAAGGGCGCGAGCACGCGCACGTCGTGGCCGCGGTGAAGCAGCTCGTCGGCCAGCGCCTCGATGTGGCGCGTCACGCCGCCCGGGTACGTCCAGGAGTACGGGGAGACGAGCGCGATCCGGCTCATGACGCCGTCGGCGAGGGGATCGTGGGAGCTGGCTTTCCCGTCCCTTCCGGCGGCGGCTGCACGTCGGCGGGCGGCGATTGGCCGTCGGCCGGCACCTCCTCGCGCAGCTCGGCGATCTTCTGATCACCCGGCGCCAGCCGGGGATCGCCCTGGATGTAGCAGCTGGCGACGATCAGGCCGAAGGCGCCGACGACGAACAGCAGCGGGCCCGAGTCGTTGAAGAAGGAGCCGCCGATCGCAGCGGCCAGCCCGCCGAGCAGCGCCGCGCGCCACGACGGGTCGGGCACCGGCCCGTAGAGCCAGGCCCGGTTGCGGTAGGCGAAGCCCACCGCGATGGCCCCCGCGGCGACCACGAACGGCATGCGGCGGCCGTTGAAGAGCGCGTTGAAGGCCAGCTCCAGCCGGCGCAGGATCGTGTCGAGGAAGTTGCCGCTGCCCTGGTCGAGGACGTTGCGCGTGAAGTGCCCGTTGCCGCCGGTCGCGAGGTCCAGCGCCGCCAGGCCGCCGACGGCGAGGAACGGCACGCAGAAAGCGAGCGCGATCACCTTCTTCGATGGCCGCTTCGGCAGCATCATCAGGGTCGCCACGGCAGTACCCGTCGCCACCGTCATCACACCTCCGACGTCGGCCCCGAGACGGCCCGAGCCGATGATCGCGGCCAGGATCAGCCCCGACACGCCGAAGATCGCGGCGTTGCGCCGCGATCGGGCCTGGCCGGTCAGCGCCGCGCCGATCCCGATGAACATCATCACCGGCAGCGCCGCCTCGAGCTCGTTGCCCACGCCGAAGAAGCGCGAGCCGAACTTCGGATTCGGCCCCAGCAGCGACCGCACGATCAGGTGCGAGTCGTTGGCCAGGTCGACGGAGTACAGCGCGAGCGCCGCGAAGATCGGGATCACGGGCCCGTAGGGCCACGGTACGTAGCGCTCGGTGAGGATTGCCAGGGCGAAGGATGGGAGCGCCACGATCGCCATCTCCACGCCGAGCGTGGCGGGATTGAACAGCGCCTCGAACAGGACGATCGTCACCGCCCACATGAAGGCGAGGCTGCCGATCCGCAGGCCCTTGCGGAACGAGCGGTGCCAGCCGCCGAAGGCGGCCAGGGCCAGCACCACACCGAGGAAGGTCAGCACCATCCCCTGCACCGTCGTGAGGCGGTACTTGCCGATGCTGGTGAGGCGGTCGCGCAGCTCCTTGAGCCCGTCGGAGTCGCGCTTTCCCGAGATCGTGATCGGCTCGCCGCGGATGTCGGAGGGGATCGCGATGCCCAGCCGGTGCAGGATCGTCGGGGCCATGTCGATCGTGGTCGAGATCCCCGCCTGGCGCGTCGACGCCGACGTCAGGCCGCCCGGCTTGTGGTGGCCGGGCTCGCCCACGAGGCCCATGGGCATCAGCTGCGGCGCCTTGCCGTCGGGCGGCGCCTGGACCACCATGATCATCTCGTTCGGGCCCCGGTAGCGCAGGAGCTCGTCCATCTGCTGGCCGCCGAGCTTCTTCGGCGGCAGCGAGACGACGACGTAGGCGTGGCGCTGGAGCAGCTGCTGGGCGCGGAACGCGACCGTCACCGTCGGGCCGATCGAGACGCGGCGCACGGTGCCCTGCTCGTCGGCGGCCGCGGCGGCCTCCTCGCCCCGTGTGCGGTTGAAGCCGACATACGTCCCCCCGCCGGGAATCGAACCCGCCAGCAGGCCCGGCTTGATCGACGCCGGGGCGGCCAACGCGCGGCGCTTGTTCGGCAGCCAGCCGTCGATGAAGCCGGCGGTCCCGGCGACCGACAGGCGCATCGGCCACGGCGCCTTGGTGTCATAGGTGGCGGCCGAGGTGCGGGTGCCGGAGGTCAGGTCGAGGAGGAACTGCTCTTGCGTGTAGGGGCCCTGGGTGGCCCCGATCAGCCCCACCGAGAGCTCCTTGCGCTCGTCGATGCGCTGCTGGACGACCTCCTGCGGGTTCGGCGGGTTCTTGACCGTCGGCGGCACCTTCGGCGGCTTCTCGCGCGCGGGCAGGAACAGCAGCAGCACGCGCGGGCCGTCCGGGCGCGGCAGGTCGGCGATCGTGGCCGCCGGCGCGCCGTGGGGAGCGACGGCCGCGGCCCCTCCCGCCGCAGGCAGGAGCAGTCCCACCGCGCCGACCGTAAGCGCGCACAGCAAAGCGATGAGCCCGGGCCGGAGCATCGACGGCACTATACTTTTTCAAGCGCCTCGGGTTACACCGTGCGGGCACCCGCAACGTGTCCTCAACACGGTGCGCGACCCGTCCCTGCAGTCATGCCCGAACGCCACTTCGTCAAATACACCTTCCTCGGAGTCGACCCGGCCTGGCGCCGCCTCGACGTCGAGGAGCGGCGTCGCGACAAGCGCGAATTCGTCGCCGCCTGCGAGGACTTCGCGCAGATCGAAGGGCACCTGCTGCGGTCCTTCTCGCTGGTCGGCACCCGCGGCGACTGCGACCTGATGCTCCTGTCCCAGTCACGCAACCTCGACCACCTGCACGAGTTCCACGTGCTGCTGGCCCAGAGCGGGCTGATGAAGTGGTCGTCGATCCCCCACTCCTACCTGGCGATGACGAAGCCGTCGGAGTACTCCGACGAGTCGCGCCTGGAGGTCCGCCCGCCGCACGGCCGGTACCTGTTCGTGTACCCGTTCGTGAAGACGCGGGCGTGGTACCGGCTGCCCGCGGACGAGCGCCAGCGGATCATGACCGAGCACATCCGCATCGGGCGCGAGTACCCGAACATCGACCTCAACACGTCCTACTCCTTCGGCCTCGACGACCAGGAGTTCGTCGTCGCCTTCGAGACCGACGATCCGGCCGACTTCCTCGACCTGGTGCAGCGGCTGCGGACGACCGAATCCAGCAGCTACACGCTGCGCGACACCCCGGTGTTCACGTGCATCGCGGCCTCGGTCGAGCGCGCGCTCGGCGCGCTGGACGGCGACGCGCTGACCTCCGGCATCGACCCGCTCGTCACCACCCCGATCACATGACCGAGGACGCCAAGGCACTCGCGGCGGACCTCGACGAGGTCCGCGACATCACGATCATCGGCGCCGGCCCGGTCGGGCTGGCGGCGGCGTTCTGGGCCGGCATGCGCGAGGCGACCTCGCGGATCGTGGACTCGCTGCCGGAGATCGGCGGCCAGCTCACGACCCTGTACCCGGAGAAGTGGATCTTCGACGTGGTCGGGCACCCGCGGATCCTCGCCAAGGACCTGGTCGAGCAGCTGCGCGAGCAGGCGCTCGACCAGTTCGACGTTCCCGTGCACCTGGAGACCACGGCCGAGACGATCTCCTGGGAGGACGGCCTCGTCGTGATCCACACCGACCACGGCAAGCTGCGCTCGCGCACCGTGATCATCTCCGGCGGCCACGGCGCGTTCGAGCCCAAGAAGCTGCCCGGCTACGACATGACGCCGTGGGAGGGCCGCGGCGCGCACTACCTGGTGGGCGAGAAGTCCGAGTTCGAGGGCAAGAAGGTGCTGATCGTGGGCGGTGGCGACTCCGCCTGCGACTGGGTGATCAACCTGCTCGACGTGGCCGACGAGATCACGCTGGTGCACCGGCGCGAGGGCTTCCGCGCGCACGAGGTGACGGTCGGCCAGGTCATGCAGGCGGCGCAGGACGGCTCGGTCTCGGTGCACACGCCCTTCCAGATCAAGGACGTGGCCGGCAACGGCCACGTCGAGCGCGTCGTGCTGTTCCACTCCGAGGACGAGGAGCACGAGGTCGAGCTCGAGGTCGACGCGATCCTGCTCCAGCTCGGCTTCAAGACCGCGCTCGGGCCGCTGAAGGACTGGGGGCTCGAGATCTCCAAGGGCGCGCTGGTGGTCGATCCCGTGATGAAGACCAACCTCGAGGCCGTGTGGGCGTGCGGCGACATCACGACCTTCGACGGCAAGCTCAAGCTGATCGCCACCGGCTTCGCCGAGGCGGCGATCGCGGTCGCCCAGGCGGTCCACCACATCCGCCCGGACACCAAGATCCAGCCCAAGTACTCGACCAACACCGGCGTGCCCGGTGGGGCCGAGGGCGACCCGAGCTCCCCGAGCGCCTGAAGCGCTGAGAGGTTGTTTCAGCACTCCGCGTGTGCGGCTGACGAGCGCCGGGGGCCGCCGGGCGAGGACGCAGCCGGCGTGGCGTGGCAGCGCCACGCGAGCCGGCGAGGACGAAGCCCGGCGGCCATCCGGCGCCGTCAGGCGCGCGCGGGGGGTGTCTGAAACGACCTCCAAGCCCATCCCCGACGGCGCGATCACGCACCTGCGGGGCGCGGACCCGGTGCTGGGCGCGGTGATCGACCGGATCGAGGACGGCGCGGGCCTCGGCGAGCGCGCCGGCCGGCGCGGCATGCACCCCGACGACCACTACGGCGCGCTCGTGCGCTCGATCGTCGGCCAGCAGCTCTCGACCAAGGCGGCGCGGGCGATCTACGAGCGGCTCCTCGCCCACTTCGGCGGCGACCCGCCGACACCGGACGAGGTGCTGGCGGCCGACCCCGAGGAGATGCGCGCGGCGGCGGGCCTGTCGCGCTCGAAGGTGAGCTTCCTGCGCTCGCTGGCGGAGCACGTGCTCGACGGCTCGCTCGAGCTGGCACGGCTGGACGACCTCCCCGACGAGCAGGTGACCGCCGAGCTCGTCGCCGTCAAGGGCCTGGGGCCGTGGACCGCGGACATGTTCCTGCTGTTCCACCTCCAGCGGCCGGACGTCCTGGCCGTCGGCGACCTGGGCATCCGCCGCGCCGCGATGATCGCCTACGAGCTCGCGGAGCTTCCGGACGCCGAGCAGCTGACCGGGATCGCCGAGCCGTGGCGCCCGTACCGCTCGGTGGCGTGCCGGTACCTGTGGCGGTCGCTCGACGCGACGCCGGTGTAGAGCACTGGTCGACTAGGTCCGGTGGAAGTTGTGCACGAGCCCGACGGGCTCGAAGCCGAGGCTTGCGTAGAAGCCCGACACCCAGCCGTCGGCGTCGCAGTTGAGGAACGTCAGCTCGTGACCGTCGGCGCGCGAGGCGGCGATGCCCGCGGCCACGACGGCGCGTGCGAGGCCCTGGCGGCGAGCTGCCGGGGCGGTGCCGACGTCCTCGACCTGGCCGATCCCGTCGCCGGCGAGCACGCGGCAGCACGCGGCCGCCGGCCCCGCGAGCGGCGCGATGAACCAGCGATCCGAGCCGGCGGCGGCGCCGAGCCTGCGCTCGAACGCCAGCACCTGCTGGGCGACCTCGCGCGTGCCCCACTGCTCGGCCAGGATCAGATCGCGCCGGGCGACCTCGACGGCGCCGATCTCCGCCTCGCGCACCGCCTTCCCCACCGGCGGATCGCCACGGTGCGCCATGTAGCGATGGCGCACCACCCGCCAGCCCAGGGCCCGGAAGCCGGGCGCGAGCCGCTCGCCCTCGGACGCGTCGGGCACCACCACCATCGAGGGCACCCCGCGCTGGGCGGCCGATGCGGCGAGCGCCCGCGCGTCCGCGCCGGTGGCGCCGTCGACCCGCAGGTGGTTGGCGTCCCACACGAGCGGCAGATCGCGCGTGCGCAGCACCGTGAGCGGCCCGTCGCGCACGACCTCGGTCACGGCGGTCTCGGCGAGGCCGTGGACGAAGGCGAGTGCGCGGTCCAGGTCGCTCATGCGCGGCACGACGCCGGCAGCGCCGGCGGCGGGTCGGCCGGACGGCGCCGGCGTGCCCACGCGGCCCAGGCCTCGTACGGTTGGTAGACGCGGGCGAGCGGCGGATCGACGAGGCCGACCGGGAACAGGTCGTCCTCGCGGAAGGAGTACTGGAACGCCGCCTCCACGCGCGCGTCCCGGTGCCAGCGCCGCAGCACGGCGTCCATCCCGCGGCACTGGGCGCGCAGGCCGGCCGGGTCGGTCGGGCGCCGCCCGCCCGGACGTGGGCCGCCGACGCCGGTCTCCGTGATCCAGATGCGGTGGCGGCGGGCGCAGCCCCGCCCGTCCAGCGCGGCCTCGACGGCGGGCACCGTGTCCGGGTCGCCGACGTAGACGTGTTGCGCCCACAGGTCGCTCGAGCACACCACGTCGCGCGGCAGGCCGCGCGCGAAGTCGACGGCCGATGTCGCCTTGGGCCCGGAGGCCGGCGCGTCGGAGACCTCGCCGAGCAGCACGTCGTGGCGGCCGGGAACGCCGGCGAGCGCCGTGCGCAGCTGGCGCACGAGCTCGGCGTAGTAGGCCGGGGCGACGGACGGCGATCCGGGCGCGCAGGAGTCGCGCTGCGGGGACGCAAAGCCGCGGTAGTTCGGCTCGTTCCAGGCGCTCCAGTAGCGCAGCTCGACGCCCTCGGCGCGGCCCAGCCGCGCCAGCGAGCGCACCAGCGCGCGGTAGGCCGGCAGCGCGGACGGGGCGATCTGGCGCGAGGTCGGATCGACGCGGCCAGGCTCGCATCCGCCCGGACCGCGGGCGGCCCAGGCGGGCGTGTACAGAAAGTCGACGACCACCTTCCAGCCGCCGCGCTGCGCCCGCTGGGCCGAGCGGACCGCGTGGAGCTGCTCGCGCACGCCCGCGAACGGCGCGCACGGCGGGATCGCGCGCTCGCAGCCGGGGTCGGGGCGACCCCAGTCCGGCGGGGCTTCCGGACGCGGCTGCACCCCGGCCCAGCTGATCATCAGGCGGTAGTAGGCGGGGCGAAGCGCCGCCAGCTTCTTGCGCGCGCGCGCGAACGGGGCGGCCGCGGCCGGACGCTCACGCGCGTCCCACACCAGCGCCGGGTTCGCCTCCGTGATCCCGATCGCCGGCGCGCGTGCCGGCTCCGGCGTACGCTGACCGCCGCATCCCGCGAGTACGTGCACAACCGCGCCGGCGACCGCGAAGACGGCGATCGCCCGGGCGCGCACGCCCGGCCTCAGACCGCCGAGACCTCTTCCTCTTCGGCGACGCGGAAGGACGACCCGCACCCGCACGCGGCGACCACGTTCGGGTTGTCGACCTTGAAGCCGGCGCCCTGGAGGCCGTCGACGAAGTCCACGGTGGCCCCGCGCACGTACGGCGCGCTGGCGGTGTCAACCAGCAGCCGGATGCCGTGGCTCTCGACGACGGTGTCGCCGTCACGCTCCTCGTCGAAGGCGAGCATGTACTGGAAGCCCGAGCAGCCGCCGCCGCGCACCCCGACCCGCAGGCCGGCGGTCGCGTTCGGCTCGGACTGCGCGGCCAGGAACTCGCGAACCTTCTCGGCGCCCTTGTCGGTGAGCTCGATCATTGCTTCATTCAGTGTAGCGTGGGTCGGGACGGTCATCCACGTCGCTACCCTTGTCCGTCATGCCCAGCGCAGAGGAGCTCAAGCAGCGCATCGAGGCCGCGATTCCCGGATCCAGAGCGGATGTCGAGGACCTCACCGGCGGCGGCGACCACTTCCGGGCCGTCGTCGTGTCGGACGCGTTCGCCGGGCACTCGCGCCTCGACCAGCACCGGATGGTCTACGACGTCTTCGGCGGGGAGGTCGGCGGTCCCATCCACGCCCTGTCCATCACCACCCAGACCGGTAGGGAGCCATGACCGACGAGACCAGCAACCCCGTTCGCGACGCGATCCAGACCGCGATCGACGACCACGACGTGATCCTGTTCATGAAGGGCACGCCCGATGCCCCGGCGTGCGGCTTCTCGGCCCGCACCGTGGGCGCCCTGCAGGCGCTCGGCGCGCCGTTCGCCGCCGTCGACATCCTGCCCGACCCGCGCATCCGCGAGGAGCTCTCGGCGATCTCGGAGTGGCCGACGATCCCCCAGCTGTTCGTCAGCGGCAAGCTGGTCGGCGGCTGCGACATCGTGACCGAGATGTACGAGTCCGGCGAGCTGGCGCAGGCGCTCGGCGTCGAACCCGCGGACGCACCCGCGGAGGCGCCGGCGGCCGACGCCGCCGGTCCCGCGCCGATGGGCATCGAGAACCGGCTCCGCTGACGCTCGACGACAGCGCGCTGTCCCTCGACGACAGCGCGCTGTCCGTCCGCCGCAGATCCGCCGTCCCGGTGGGGCTGCACTAGCCTTGGCGGCGTGAGCGTGACCGAGCGCGACGCGGCGCCGCTGACCTGGGACGGCGCGCGCCTGCGCATCCTCGACCAGACCCGGCTCCCGTTCGAGGAGCGCGTGATCGAGCTGCGCGGCGCGGCCGACACCGCGGACGCGATCGGCCGGCTGAGCGTCCGCGGCGCCCCGCTGATCGGCGTGGCGGCGGCGTACGGCCTGGCGATGGAGGCCACCGCGGCGCCGTCGGCGGACGCGCTGCAGGACGGCTGGCGGCGACTGCGCGACGCGCGCCCCACCGCCGCCAACCTCGGCTGGGCGGTGGACCGCGTGCGCGCGGCGGCGCTGGCCGCGGCGCCGGACGCGATGGCGGCGGCGGCGCGAGCCGAGGCGGAGGCGATCCACGCCGAGGAGGACGAGGCGAGCGCCCGCATGGCCGCCCACGGCGCCGCGCTGCTGGCCGGCGCCCACCGAGTGCTGACCCACTGCAACACCGGCGCGCTCGCCGCGGGTGGGCGCGGCACGGCGCTGGGCGTCATCCTCGAGCTCGCCGACCGCGGGGCGGTGCGCGTGCTCGTGGACGAGACGCGTCCACTGCTGCAGGGCGGCCGGCTCACCGTCTGGGAGCTGCGCCGGGCCGGGGTCGAGCACGAGCTGCTCGCCGACGGGGCGGCCGCCGGTCTGATCGCCCGCGGCGAGGCCGACGCGGTGGTCGTGGGCTGCGACCGTGTCGCCGCGAACGGCGACGTCGCGAACAAGGTCGGCACCTACGCGCTCGCGCTGGCGGCGCGAGCGGCGGGCATCCCGTTCGTCGTCGCCGGCCCGACCTCCTCGATCGACGCGGAGCTGGACAGCGGCGCCGGCATCCCGATCGAGGAGCGCGACGCCGACGAGGTGCGGCGTGCCGGCGGCACGCTGCTGACCGTCGAGGACACGCCTTGCCGCAACCCCGCCTTCGACGTGACCCCGGCCGAGCTCATCACCGCGCTGGTGACCGAACGGGGCGTCGTGCAGCCGGTGGACCGCGCCGGTGTGGCCGCGGTGCTCGCGCCGTGAGGGCGGCCCGCTCGCTGTCGCTGCACGAGATCCGCGTCGAGGAGCTGCCCGATCCCGTTCCCGGCCCCGGCGAGGTCGTCTGCCGGATCGAGGCCTGCGGAGTGTGCGGCACCGACGTGACCGACTGGTACGTCGAGCGCAAGCTGCCCGCCGTGCTCGGTCACGAGCCCTCCGGGGTCGTGACCGCGGTCGGAGAGGGCGTTGCCGGCCCGCGCGCGGGCGAGCGCGTGGCGCTGCACCACCACGTCCCCTGCGGCGAGTGTCGGCGCTGCCGCCGCGGGCACGAGACCCTGTGCGAGCGCTTCCGCGCGGGCAATCTCGATCCCGGCGGCTTCGCCGAGCAGGTCCGGGTTCCCGCCGAGCTCGTGCCCGAGCTGCTCCCCATCGGCGAGCTCGACGCCGTGACCGCGACCTTCGTCGAGCCGCTCGGCTGCGTTCTGCGCTCCCAGGACCGCGCGCGCCTGCGCCCCGGGGACTCGCTGCTGGTGGTGGGCGCCGGCACGCAGGGACTCCTGCAGATCCACGCCGCCCACGTGCGCGGCGTGGAGGTCGTCTGGGTCCGCGAGCCGCGACCCGAGCGGCTCGCGCTGGCCGAGGCCGCCGGCGCAGAGCGCCACGGCAACGAGTCGGTGGACGTCGCGATCGTGTGCACGCCGAAGCCCGACGCGATCGCGGCCGCGGCCGAGGCGCTGGCGCCGGGGGGATCACTGTGCCTTTACGCCCCGCCCTCGCCCGAGCGGCCGCTCGAGCTCGACGGCGAGCGCCTGTACTTCCGCGAGTGGGACGTGACGGCGTCCTACTCCGCCGGCCCCCGGGACGTGCGCGCCGCGCTCGAGCTGCTCGCGTCCGGGCGGATCGACCCGGCGCCGCTCGTGTCGCACCGGCTGGGCCTCGACGACGTCGGCCGGGCGCTCGAGCTGGCGCGCAGCGGGGAGGCGCTGAAGGCGGTCGTGCTGCCGTGAGGGCCGCGCTGCTGTACGGCCCCGGAGACCTGCGCGTGCAGGAGGTGCCCGACCCGGAGGGAGAGGTCGTCGTGCGCGTGGACGTCGCGACGACGTGCGGCACGGACTTCAAGATGTTCCATCGCGGCCATCCGGTGCTGCCGGCGTATCCCTGCCCGTTCGGACACGAGACGGCGGGTACGCGCGAGGACACCGGCGAGCGCGTGCTGGTGTCCGATTCCGTCGCCTGTGGGACGTGCGCGCCGTGCCGGGCGCAGCGCCCGCAGATCTGCCGGGCGCCGCACTGGGTGCTCGGAGCCTTCGCGGAGCGGATCGCCGCCCCGGCCGTGGCGCTCCACGCGATCCCGGACGGACTCGAGGCGGCCGGCGCCGCGATGGCCGAGCCGCTCGCGGCCGCCGTGCACGCCGTCTCCCGCGGCGGCGACGCGAGCGACGCCGGCGTGCTCGGCGGCGGGCCGATGGGCCTGATGCTCGCCCGGCTGCTGGTGCTGGCGGGCCGTGACGTGACCGTCGCCGACCGCCACCCGGAGCGCCGCGACCAGGCCGAGGCGCTCGGCGCGCGCGCCGTCGAGGCGCTCGAGCGGCACGACCTGGTGTTCGAGGCGGTCGGCCGCCCGGACGCGTGGCGCGCCGCCGTCGACGCCGCCGCCCCGGGCGGCACCGTCGTGCTGGTGGGCGGCTGCGCGGCGGGCGCCGAGGCGGCCCTGCCGACCGGCCCGCTGCACTACGACGAACTCGACGTCCGCGGCAGCTTCCACCACAGCCCGGCCGAGGTCGACCGGGCGCTCGGGCTGCTCGCCGCGGGCGACGTGGACTGGCGGGCGTTCGCCGGCCCGGTCATCGGGCTCGACGGGCTCGCGGCCGCGCTGGCCGCGCCCACCGGCGGCCGGGCGCGCAAGGTCATCGTCGAGCCGGCGCGGGCCTGACGGGCTACTCCACGACCCGGAGGGTCGCCGGGATGTCGGCGCGCCGCAGGCGGCGCAGCGTCAGCAGCGGAGCCAGCGCGACGATCACCGTCCCGGCCAGCACGGCGAGGGCGAAGGTGACCGGCGCGATCGAGACGAAGGTCCCGACGTCGGGCATCGTGTCCGGGGTCACGGTCGTGACCATCCAGCGCAGCACCCCGTAGCCCACCCCGATCCCCACGACGGTGCCGAGCAGGCCGGTGAGCAGCGCCTCGACCATGTTGCCGCGGATGACACGGGCGACGCTCACGCCGTGGGCGAACATGGTGGCGTCCTCGCGAGCCCGCTCATCGGCGTTGATGGCCGCCGAGTTGAAGGCGATCAGCAGCGCCATGATCAACGCGAGCGCGACCGTGACGACCAGCACGTCGGTGAACTGGGCCATCACCTGGTCGACGGCGTCGGTGGCGGCCGCGGCGCCCTGCACGGCCGTGACGGCGGGGAGGCCGAGCAACGCCCGCTTGACGTCGGCGGCGCTGCGCCCGGGCGCCGGCACCACCGAGACCCGGTTCGTCAGGCCGGCGACGTGCAGCGACGATCCGGCCTGCTGGTTGGCGTACGCCAGGAAGCGAAATGGGCTGGCGTGAATGCCGGTCACCGTCAGCCTGGTCGACACCAGCTGGTAGCTGCGCGGCCCGGTCGGTACGGGGTGGCGGACCGTGAGGCGGTCGCCGATGTGCACGCGGAGGTCCTCGGCCGCGCGCTGAGCGATCACCAGCCCGGCGCTCGTCGCCGGCAGGTCTCCGTCACGAAGGCTCGGGCGCCAGATGGGCCGCTCCGCGTCGATCACCTCGGTGAAGACGTCGATGTGCCGTCGACCCGCGATGAGCGTGCTCGGCAGCCGCAACGAGGTCTGAGCCGCGCCCACGGCGGGGGAGCCGCTGATGTCCGAGACGACCGGGCTGCCGGCGGGCACGGGGGCGCTCAGGTCGACGGTCAGGCGCTGGCTGGCGCCGACCAGCGCCTCCCTGCGACTGGCCGCCGACGTCGCATCGAAGGAGTCGACCATGCCGGCGAGCGCGATGACGATGGTGACCACCGCGCCGATCCCCAGCAGGGTCATGACGGTTCGCCGCGGCGTGCGCAGGACGTTGCGAAGCGGCAGATTGCCGAGGCTGCCCCCGGGCAGCCGCACGCCCCGCGCCATCCAGGCCAGGCCGCTGCTCTTCGCCGCCCGGGCGCCGACGCGAATCGCCTCCACCGGGGTGACCCGCAGCGCCCGGCGCAGCGGCAGCGCCGTCGCCAGCAGCGAGAGCACCAGGCCAAGTGCCGCGCCGCGGGCGAACACGCTGAGCTCCAGCGGAGTTCGGAAGACCGGGAGCGGAAAGAAGGTCTCCATCACCGAGCGGAGCCAGGAGTTGGCCGCCAGGCCCGCGGGGATGCCGAGGAGGACGCCGATCAGTGCGACCTGGCCTCCGAGGAGGAGCGGCCGGCGAGCGAGCGCGCGGGGCTCCACGCCGAGCGCCATGCCGATGCCGATCTCCCGCCGCTGCGCCTCCACGGCGCGGCTGACCAGGTTGAAGGCGGCGAAGACGGCCGCGCCGAGCAGCAGGAAGGCGAAGATGTCCATCAGCTGCTGGTCACCCTCGGCGTCCTTGTAGATCAGGCGGCGCGCCGGCTCCTGGCCCGCACGGGTGAAGGTGAAGCCCGTGGCCGGGAGCAACCGCTGCAGCGACTCGCCGAGCTGCGACTGCACGGCCGCCAGGTCCGAGGGGCGGCGCACGCGCAGGACGAGTTGATTGACGCGCCCGGGCTGACCGCTGAGCGTCTGGGCGGTCGCCAACGGTACGAACACCGCGGCGAAGTTCGCCTCCGCGCCGAAGTCCGCACCGGGGGCGGTGACGATGAAGTACTCGGGGGCCTCAGCCTGGCCGGCGTAGCGAAGCGGTCGACCGCCGGCCAGCCGAATCGTCCCCGACGAGGGCAGCTCGTAGTGCCGGGCGAAGTTGCGCTCGAGCTCGCCGGTCGCGGTGGCCCGGTCGCTGCCGGACAGCCCGCGGCCGCGCACCACGGCCAACCGATCGACCGTCGCGCCCACCGGCGCTCCGATCAGCCGTCCGGGAACGATCGTCGTGCGCCGGCCCCTGCTGGCGTCGACCTGGGTCGGCACCACCAGGCGCTCCTCGGCCGCCGTCACGGCACGGCGGTCGCCGATGCGATCCAGTGCCTGCCGCAGCCGGCCGGCCGAGGCGTAGCTGCCCTCGGCCAGCGACACCCGCAGGTCGTGCATGCGCAGTGCCGCGAAGCTGGCGTCGGCCGAATCCCTGCGCCAGATCGACATGCTGCTCATCGCCGCGTACATCCCGATCCCGAGCGCCAGCAGCAACCCGATCGAGAGGACCTGCAACCAGCGCCGGCGGGCGTCGCGCAGCGCCCACACCGCCCACAGCCGTGCTCGACGCGACCGCCGCACCCCTCACCACCGCAGGTCGGCGATCTCGACCTGACCGCCCTCCGGGCGGCCGTCGCGCAGCACGCGCCCGCTGGAGAGCTCGATCACGCGGTCGGCCACGCGCGAGATCTCACGGTTGTGGGTCACCACGAGGACCGCGCGGCCGGTGTGGGCCTGGGCATGCAGCAACTCCAGGATCTGCACGCCCGTGCGAAAGTCGAGCTCCCCGGTCGGCTCATCGGCCAGCAGGATCGGATTGCCGCTGGCCAGTGCGCGGGCAATCGCCACGCGCTGCTGCTCGCCGCCCGAGAGCTCATGCGGGAAGTGCGCCGTGCGATGCCCCAGGCCCACCCGATCGAGCATCTCCGCCGCGGCGCTCTGAGGCTCGTCGCGGCCGGCGACGTCCGCGCCGAACTCCACGTTCTCCTGGGCGGTCAACGCCGGAAACAGGTTGAAGGTCTGAAAGACGAAGCTCACGCTCCGCCGCCGAAAGGCGAACAGCTCCTTGCGCGACGCGCGCGTGATGTCCTTCGCCGCCACCACCACGCGACCCTCGGTGGGGGAGTCCAGCGCGCCGATCAGGTTGAGCAGCGTCGTCTTGCCGCTCCCCGACGGCCCCAGCACGACCACGAACTCCTCGGCGGTGATGTCCAAGGAGACATCGGCCAATGCGACCACCTCGTTGTCGCCCACCCGATAGCGGCGCCCCACACCCGCGAGGTCGATCAGCGTCTCCCGGGCGGCCTCCGCGGATCGATGCAGCGTCGGTGACGGAGTACCGCTCACCATGGGCGTCAGGCTAGGCGCCGCCGCCTCGCGCATCATCCGCAGCAAGGCGCAGGCCAGGTCGGTAGGAGGTACGGCCGACGTGCGGAACGGGCGCTCTCACGCGGCTCTTACCTACATCGGCCTTACACGCCTCATAGGGACCCCTTCGACGGGGCACGGACCCTGCCCCCAGTCCCGAACCACCACAAGGAGGGTCACCATGAAGAATCCAAAGTCCCTGCGAACGATCGGCGTGGCTGCGCTGTGCGTCGCGCTCGGCACCGCCGGGGGCATCGCCTCCAGCGGCGCCGCCACGAGCAAGTCCAAGAAGGCCAACTCGACCCGGCAGGGTCCGCCGCGCGGCGGTCCGCCGGGAATGCGCGCGGTCCACGAGGACGCGGTCGTCCTCAACAAGGCGGGGACCGCGTTCATCACGGCCACCGAGGACAACGGGACCGTGGTCTCGGTGTCAGGTGACCAGCTCACGATCAAGGAGGGCACCAAGTCGGTGACCTACAAGACGCTGACGCTGACGATCCCGAGCGGCGCGACCATCAAGCGCAACGGCTCCACGGCGCAGCTCAGCGACCTCAAGGCCGGTGACCACGTGCACGTCACGCAGTCCTCCGACGGCACCACGGTCTTCGCCGGCGACGCGAACTTCCGCCCGAAGGGTGGTCCGGGCCACCGTCCGCCCGGCCCCCCGCCGAGCGGCTACCAGCCGCAGTAGCGACGACGCAATCGCCATCGGACCCCTCGGGCGCAGTCGGCTCGAGGGGTCCGACCGCGTTCAGGTGGCGAGGACCGGCTCGGCGGGCTCCAGGTCGGGGTCGGCGGCGACCTCGACCAGCTCGCGCGCCAGCGCATCGGGCATCGAGAAGTACGCCGAGTGGCTCGCCGCCAGCGCGGTGACGCGCGCGCACCGCGTCGCCTCCCGCATCCGCCGCTGCAGCGCCGGCGTGACGGCTCGGTCCTGCGTCAGCTCCACGTACGCCCGCGGCACGCGTCCGTAGCGCTCCCGCGTCAGCTGCAGCGGCGTGAGTGACGGCGCCAGCGGCTCGGGGTTGAGCAGCGCGTGCGCGAGCGCCCGGTCCTCGACCGAGCAGTCGGCGTAGAGCGCGGCGTCGAAGGCCGCCTCGCGCAGCATGTCCCAGCCGTGATCCTCGGCGAACTCGAGGTTGGTCATCACCAGCGACCCCGTGTCCGACGGCGCCCAGTCGAGCACCGTCTCCCCGTCGCGGAGCAGGTAGGCGGCAAGGTACACCAGCGTCCGCACGCCCTCCGGGCGCGCCTCGGCGGCCTGCGAGATCACGATGCCACCGCGGCTGTGGCCGACCAGCACGACCGGCCGGCTCGCGCGGTCGATCGCCGCCGCGACCGCATCGACGTAGTCCTCCATCCCGACCTCTTGCGCCGGCGTGCGGTCGCGGCCGTGCGAGGGGAGCTCGGGCACGATCACCTCGTGGCCGAGCTCCCGAAGCCGGGGCGCGACCTTGTACCAGCACCAGGCGCCGTGCCAGGAGCCGTGGACGAGAACGAAGCTGCTCACGACGGTCCTCCTTCGTTGGGTTCCGCCCAAGAACGCACTCCGCGTCCCGGATGTGAGGTCAGTCCGGGAAGACGTCCAGCCACACGCGCGAGCCGTCGGCCGCGACGTAGCCGCGCGTGTCGCGGTCGGGCGCGGCCTGCGAGCGGCCGTCGAGCGAGAGCCATGCGCGCGGGCGCACCTCGCCGCCGCCGCGGACGTCCACCGCGACCGCGGCCGACGCCGGGTGGAAGACCTTGTCGGTCGTGCACTTGACCACCGGGCCGCCGAGCGGGTCGCGGGACCGGGTCCCGTCGCCGAGAACGTAGCGGCCCGTGACGACGCGTTCGGCGGGCCCGTGGTGGGCGTCGAGGATGCCGACGAGCGCGCTGCCGAGCAGGTCGGCGGACTGCGAGGACGCCGCCTCGCTGTCGTCGGAGTGCGCGCAGCCGAAGCGGTCGGGGCCCTCGCCGGTCGGGTTGGTCGGGTCGTTGAGCCCCGGGATCCCGATCGCGTTCCCGCGCGGGAAGATGTAGCCGATCATGTCCTCGGCGAGGCCGTCGAGGAAGCGGTACGGCGCGTGCATGTGGGGCAGCGGCCAGGCGGGGAGCCCGAAGCTCGGGTTCGGGCAGGTCCTGCGGGCCCAGGAACGAGCGGTAGTAGGTGAACGGGAACACCTCGCCGGGGAGGGCGATGAACTCGCCGTCGCCGATGCCGAAGGCGCTGACGTTGCTGAGCACCTCGGTGCCCGATGGTGGTGCCGTTCGGCGCCGGCGGGATCTCGACCGAGCAGTTCCCCGTGTAGGCCGAGCGCGCGGCGAAGACGCCGCCCGCCGCGGCGGCCGAGAAGAGCGCGTTCTCGAACGGGATGCACACGTCGCGGCGCTCGCCCCACACGTCCTCCGAGTCCGACAGTGCGCCGCGGTCGAGTGCGCCGGCCACCGCACCGGCGAGCTGGCGGCCGAGCGTCGCCGTCTCCTGGTCGTACCCCAGGGGCACAGCGGTCCCGGCGGCGTCGAACAGCGTGCGGCAGCCGGCGGGGTGGCTGGCGTCGACGAAGTGCTGCGGGGTCCGCGATACGGCGGTGCCGAACACCTGTGGGGTCTCGACACTGCCCACCGAGCCCGCCATCTCGATCCCCACCCCGCCGTAGCGCCGCTCGAGCGCGTCGCGGAAGAAGTGCGGCCAGTCCGAGCTCACCGCGTGCTTCTGCGCGTCCAGCTCCGGCGTGCCGCCGTTGAACGCGGTCGTCTCCGCGTGCTGGCTGACGCTGGCCATCGTGGCGATCGTCCGCCCGTCGGTGCCCACGGCCTGGAACGCCGGCATGCGCTGGTCGTCCACGAACGGGTAGGACGACCAGCACTGCCGCAGGTTGCCCGGCTCCATCGCCTCCGCGTAGCGCACGTACGCGGGCCGCATGGCGCGGTAGGCCTGCTCGATCGCCTGGGCGGACCGCGCCACGAGGTAGTCGGCGAAGTACGCGTTGACGCTCGAGGTCGTCGCGCTCTGCCCGTTGATCCCGAGCGTGTCGGGGGCCGATTCGTCGTGCGTGGCGGACACGAAGATGCCGTCGAGCCGGTAGCCGTCGGCGGCGACGCGCCGCCGGATCCGTTGGATGTACGTGTTGAACAAACCCTCCTGGTCGACGACCTCGACCGCGATCGTGCGCCTGCCGTTGGAGGCGACGATCGCGCGCGCGCCGACCGGGTCGGCCACGCGGTCGTAGTAGCGGCCGCCGCCGTCGCCCCCGAGCAGGTTGCCGTCCCAGCGTCCGTTGCCGTTGCAGTCGAGGAACGGCTCGCCCGCGGTCGGGACCGTGGGATCGGGCGGGTCGTAGTGCCCGTTGCCGTCCGAGTCCGTGTAGGGCTCCTCGAAGGCGAAGGCCCGCGGCCCGGTGTAGAGCGCGCTGCCGGGCGGGAGGCAGTCGGCCGGGTCGCCGCCGGGCGCGTGGCCGAACGCGGGCGGGGTGAAGTCGCCGACGGCGGCGCCGACCCGGAAGGCGGTGCCGCGCGGGGCGCCGGGGACGTCCACGAGGCCGCCGTGGCAGCCGCCGCGCACGCGCGCGTAGGTGAGGCCCCCGTGGCGGACGTGGACGTGCCGGGCGCGCCGCGCCGTGGCGCTGAGGACGACGCGGGCCGTGCGGCAGTCCCGCAGCGCGCGGAAGCCGGCGGCCGTGAGCCGCAGCCTCACGGTCCGCCCGCCGTGCACTGTGAACACGGCGGTGCGCAGCAGGCGGCTGCCGCCGCGGCGGCGCTGCGCCGTGGTCCCCCGGCGCACGACCGCGCCCACCCGCACGCGTCCGTAGCCGCGGGCCACCACCCGCACCCGCAGGGTGCGCGCGCGCAGCACGGCCTGGCGGCTGGAGCGCACGATGTTCACGGAGAACGCCGGTCCGCCGCGCGCGGCCGCGACCGCGTCGCCGGGCGCCGCGGCGCCAGCCGCGGCGAGCACCAGCGCGACGCCGATCGAGATCCGCCTGCCCACACGTCCTCCCGCGCGGCATCCTGCCGTACCGGCGCGCCAAACGGAAGCGGGAACCGTTCGTCAGGCGGGGTCGCGGCCGCCGGCCGCCCGCCACTCGAGGTGCTCGAGGATGCGCTTGGAGTCGCAGATCGTCTCCCCGCCGATGACGAGCACCGGCACGTGGCGCTGGCCCGTCAGCGCGTCGATCTCGCCGCGATCGGCCTGCCGGAACGGGACGCGCACCTGCGCGTGCTCGACCTTCGCGCGGCGCAGCGCGCGGGCCACCGTGCCACAGGGGCACAGCCAGTCGGTCGGGGTGACGCAGCGGTACAGCGTGGCCATCTTCAGTTCCTCCGCGCCGCCCGGGCGGGCTCGCGCTCGGCCTGGAGGATGACGCGATAGGCGCCCAGCAGCGCCAGCACCGAGACGACCTCGGGCGCGGTGGCGGCCACCGGGTCGACGACGAGCTCGCCGCGGCGGCTGCCGACGACGCGCGGGTGGAAGCGCATGAGCTCGATCTCGGGGTCGGCGACGAGCGCCGACCAGTCGGGCGCCCGCGGGGACGCGCCCCACCGCAGCGTGCGGCCGTCGCGCAGCGTCAGGACCTCGGTGGCCGTGTCGAGCAGCGCGACGGGCTCGCGCTGCCCCTCGGCCTCGGCGGTGAAGCGCGGATACGGATGCCCGGCCTCGCGGAACGTCCAGAACCCGTCGGCGGCCTCCCCCACCATCACCCGGCTGACGCGGCCGCGCCCCTGGAGGCGACCGACCAGGCGGCGCCCGCCACGCAGCTCGTAGGCCGGCTGCGCCAGATCGGGCCGCATGATCGCGATCGTGCGGCCGGCCACGGTGCCGAGGTCCGCGATCACGGCGCCACGCGCTCGACCAGGGCGCCGGCCTGGCGCGCCGCGAAGCCCGCTATGCGCAGCGGCAGCGCCTGGCGGGCGCCGGGGTCGGCGAGGCGGGACCCCTCACGCTCTCTGTACCAGTTGACGGTGGCTTCGATCGTGTCCTCGTGGTGTCCCGCCGCCCAGCCGAGCTCCCGTTTCGCCTTCGTGCTCCGGTACGTCCACCAGAGCGCGTTCGTCCGCACCTCGATCGTCGTGATCAGCGGCCGACCCGGCAGCTGCTCGGCCGCGTGGGCCATCGCCAGCGCCGCGGGCACCGGCAGTCTCAGCGCCGGGGGCTCGACTCCCGACACCCGCCCGAGGTCGGCGAACAGCCGCGCGACCGTGTAGTTGCGGTTGCCGAGGATGTAGCGCTCGCCCGGCACGCCGTGCTCGTCCGCGGCCACGTGCCCGGCGGCGACGTCGGCGACGTCCACGATGTTGACGCCGCCGTCCACGTACGCAGGCAGCTGGCGCATGAGGAATCGGCGCACGATCTCGGTCGACGAGCGGTACAGGTCGCCGCGGCCGAACACGTGCGCCGGGTTGACGATCACGACCGGGAGCCCGCGCGCGGCGAGCCGCAGGGCCTCGACCTCGGCCTCGTGCTTGGAGTTGACGTAGGGGATGCCGTAGCCGCCGGCGCCGAACACGGCGGTCTCGTCCGCCGTCGAGCCCGGCTCGGCGGGACCGATCGCAGCCGCCGCCGACGTGTAGACGACGCGCTCGACGCCGGCCCGAAGGCATTCCTCCAGCACGGTGCGCGTGCCGTCGACGTTGATCCGGTTCAGCCGCGCCGCCGGCGAGCGCAGCGACGTGCGGCCGGCGGCGTGGAACACCCGATCGACGCCCTTGAGCGCGCGCCGCAGGGAGCGGCGGTCATGCATGTCGGCGCGCACCGTCTCGCAGTCGAGCCCGTCGATGTTGTCGGTCTTCGAGGATTCGCGAACGGTGAGCCGCAGGTCGTCGCCGCGATCGAGCAGCGCGCGCGCGACGTGCGATCCGATGAGGCCCGTGCCCCCGATGAGCAGCGTCTTCGCCACGGGATGAGTCTATGAGTCGGCCTCGGCCGGCGAGGCGAGCCGGCCCGGACGGGGGCCGCGGGCGCTTGCGCGGCCGTTCGACTAGGGTGGCCGCCGCATGCGCCCGGTCGCAGTCGTCGCCGACACCACGCACTACCTGCCACGGGACCTCGTGGCCGCCAGCGGGATCCACGAGGTGTCGCTGTACGTGCACTGGCAGGGCCGCCAGGACCGCGAGGCCGACCTGCCCGACTTCGACGCCTACTACGAGTACCTGCGCACCGCCGCGGACCTGCCCACCACGTCGCAGCCGTCCGTCGGCGACTTCCTCGAGGTGTACGAGCCACTGGTGGCCGAGGGCAAGGACGTGGTCTCGATCCATATCGCCGGCGGGATGTCGGGGACGTACGAGAGCGCCTTGCAGGCGAAGGCGGCCCTCGAGGAGGAGGCCGGCGAGGAGCGCGTGACCGTGATCGACTCGGCCACGGCGTGCGGGGGCCTCGGCCTGATGATGCTCGGCGCCGCCGCGGTCGCGCGCGCCGGGGGCGACCGTGCGGCGGTCGAGGCGCGGGCACGCGAGACCCGCGAGCACCTGAAGGTCTGGTTCGCGATCGACACGATGGAGTTCCTGCGCCGCGGCGGGCGCGTCGGCGCCGCGCGCGCGTGGCTGGGCTCGACGCTGAAGATCAAGCCGATCCTGACGGTCGAGTCCGAGATCACCCCGGTCGAGCGCGTGCGCACCTCGCGCCGCGCGTTCGAGCGGATGGTCGACTACCTGCGCAGCCGCCACGAGGACGGCGCCGACGGCTGGATGGTCCAGCACATCCAGGCCCGCGACCAGGCCGAGGAGCTGGCCGCGCGCGGGAGGGAGATCTTCGGCTCGGACCCGCTGTTGATCGGCGAGGTCGGCCCGGTCATCGGCACCCACGTAGGCCCGGGACTGCTCGGCGTCGGCGGCGTCCCGAAGCGGCTGCTCGAGGCTAGATGATTGATTTCATGGCCGCGTGTGCGTGGGGGCGCGCGGGAGCAAGCTGGGCGGGGAAAGCAGGGCGAAGCCAATACCCGAGGTATGGGCGAGCCCGATGACCCCGATCCAGCGCAGCTAACCGCGCGTCATCCACGCGCGCGGGGTCGTGGAATCACTCATCTAACTGCGCGCCGAGGCTGCGGAATCGCGCGGCAAGTTGCGCGAAAGCTCCCGGACGCGCCATACGTCCGCCGCACCCGGAACCATGGTCCCACCCAACGCAGGACTGCGGCAGAGGAGGCGTGCATGGGAGAGGTGGAGCTTGTCCTGGTCGTCGGCGGTGCGTGGTGTGCGCTGCTCGGCTTCGTGGTCGCGCTGTTGGCGGTCGCCAGCCGGGCGGAGCAGCGCTTCGAGGCGCGGCTCGCGGACGTGCCCAGGTTCACGCTGCGCCGGCCTGAGCGCGAGCCCCCCGGCCGCGACCGTCCGTTCGTGCGTGCGTAGCTAGGAGCGCCGGCGGCGGCGCAAGGTGCCGAATGCGGCGAGCCCGCCGCCGAGGACGAAGCCGGCGACCGCGGCCCCGGTCAGCACCTGCGTGCGGTGGCGCGAGATGAACCCCCGCCAGTCCGTGACGCGCTCGATCTCCCCCCGCAGCCGGTCGGCCGCAACCGCGAGCTGCGCGCGGTTGTCCTCGATGGAGGCGCGGATCTCCTCGGGAGTCCGCGCTGGCGGAGGGGCCACTAGACCTCACCCCCGCCGACCGGCGTCTCGGGCGGGCGCGGCTCGCCGCTGACCGAGCCCTCGACGGTCTCGCGGATGCGCTTGGCCTCGTCGATCGCCAGGTCCGGCGTCGGCGGGGAGCCCGAGCGGAACAGCTTGGCCGCGAGCCAGCCCGCGAGGCCGCCGACCACGAACAGCACCCCGGCGACGATGAAGAAGCCCCAGAAGAAGTTCGGCCCGGGACCGAAGAGCTCGAACCAGGCCAGCCAGGAGAAGCCGTGCAGCAGGAACAGCAGCGCGGCGCTGACGAAGATGCCGGCCGCGGTGCCTATCACGACGCCCCGGATCAGGCGGTTGACCTTCTGCTGGACCTCGGCCTTGGCCAGCTCGATCTCCTCGCGGATGATCGTCGTCGCGCGGTCCGAGATCTCCTGGACCGCGGCGGCGATGCTCTGAGCCTGGGGCTGTTCGTTATCGCCGGCCAAGGCGCCTCAGGACGATGGCCAGGGCCACGCCGCCGACGAAGGCGGCGCCGACCAGCAGCTCAGGGCGGCCGACGCTGCGCGACGCCGGCACGGCGATGCCGGCGGGCGTCGGCTCGGCGAGCGCGTGTCCGCCGGGCTCGGGCGCGGCGGCAACGGGCTCGGGTTGCTCGGGCTCGGGAGCGGGCACGGGCTCCGGCGCCGGCTCGGGAACGGGGTCGGGCTCGGGCTCGGGAACGGGCTCGGGCACCTCGGCCTGCGGCTCCGGCTCCGGCTCCGGCTCCGCGACCATGGTCGGCGGCTCCGGCTCGGGCTCGGGGGGCATGGGCGCGGGCTCCAGCGGCGCCTGCGGCTCGGCGGCGGCGGGCTCCGGTGCGGGCGGCGGAGGCGGGGGTGGTGGAGGCGGTGGGACCGCCTCCGGGCCCGGCTGCTGCGCGCCGGCGTCGAGCGGCGGCAGGATGCCGCTCACCGTCGGATTCTCGACCGGGTCGCCCTCGGCGTCCCGCACGACCGGCTCCTCGCCCTCGCCGGGCTCGTCCTTACGCCGTCGCAGCCTCATTCCGGTGGTTCTTCCCCGAACGCCCGCCGCCATATCGTCGCGGCCACGCGCTGGGTCGCGATGCTGGCGAGGGCGCCGAGGCCGGCGAGCAGCGCGGACCACATCAGGCGCTTGGCGAGATCTCCCTCCACTGCGGCGGCAGTAAATCAGACCGGGGCGGCGTCGAGCCCGCCGCACACCGTTTCGACCACGAACCGCTTGGCCTGGTCGTAGTCCGCCTCGTCGCGGGGAAGGAGGTCGAAGATCCAACCGGTCAGCACCTGCTCGATCGCGCCGTAGAACGCAAGCGCGGCGAACTGGGCGCTGACGTCGGTCTTGAACGTGCCCTCGTCCTGAGCCTTCTGCACGATGTCGGCGATGCCCTGGTAGGCCTCGCGGATCTTGTCCAGGTGCGTGCGGCCGAACGAGTTCGCGGCGCGCGTGACCTCGACGATGATCACCTTCATGAGGTCCGGGTCGTGGCGGTAGGAGTCGACGATGAACGAGGCGATCGCGTAGAGCTTCTCGCGCGGCTCCAGCTCGCGGGCATCCACCTCGGCGATCGCGGCGAGCATCACGTCCCAGCGCTCGAGGAACAGCGTGTCGAGCACCTCGTCCTTGGAGTCGAAGTAGTGGTAGACGAGCCCGTACGCGACGCCGGCCTCGTCCGCGATGTCGGACACGCGGCAGCCGTGGAAGCCCTGCCGCGCGAACACGCGCACGGCGGCGTCGAGGATGGTGCGGCGCTTGTCCAGCGCGGCCTGGCTGCGGGGCACGGCCATCAGTGGCTCCCCCGGTGGGTCCGTGCCCAGTTCGGCGAGACCCGGGGGTCGCCAGGCAAGGACGCAGGATCGAAGCAATACCGGCGGTATTGCGAGATCCGAGGACGCAGCATGGCGACCATCCGGGGCCGCCGAAGTGGGTGCGAACTCGCCGGAGGGGCCACTAGACGCGCGCCTCCTCGGGCCACTCGTAGACGCCCGGGCGGCGGTTGGCCAGGGCCGGCAGTGTGGCCCGCACGTCGTCCTGGCGCGCGAAGTCGAGGGCCGCCACGATCACGCCCTCGGCCTCCTCGCCGGCCTGCGCGAGCACCTCGCCCCACGGGTCGACGATCAGCGAGCGCCCGCCGGACTCGTAGTCGCCCGGGTGGCGGCCGACCTGGTTGGCCGCGACCGCGAAGCACTGGTTCTCGATCGCCCGCGCCCGGACGAGCGGCTCCCAGTGCGCCCGGGTGGTCGGGAGCGTGAAGGCCGCCGGTACGGCGAGGACGCGCGCACCGCGGACCGCGAGGATGCGGGACAGCTCCGGGAAGCGCAGGTCGTAGCAGATGGTCATGCCCAGCCGGGTCCCGCCGGCGAGCTCCGAGAGCACGATCTCCTCCCCCGGCTCGTCGGTGTCGGACTCGCGGTAGACGCGGCCGCCGACCTCGACGTCGAACAGGTGGATCTTGCGGTACACCGCCCGGACCTCGCCGTCGGGACCGATGTGCACGCTCGTGTTGCCGTGGCGCTCGTGGCCGGGGCGGCGCTCGACGATCGAGCCCGCCACGAGGTCGATGCCGAGCTCGCGGGCCGCCGCGCGGGCCCACGTCAGCGCCGGGCCGTCGAGCGGCTCGGCGTTCGCGTCCATCGCCTCGTCGGAGCCCAGCACCGTCCACTTCTCGGGCAGCACGACGAGCTGCGCGTCCTGCGCCGCCGCCTCGCGCACGAGTCGATCCGCGGTGGCGAGGTTGCGCGCCGTATCCTCCGTGGCGGTGAGCTGGACCGCGGCCGCTCGCATCGAGCTGAGTCTCCCCCTCGGCTAATTGGATTGACCAGTCAGTCAACACCAAGGATACCTGCACCCGCGGAATGAGCCTGCAGCGCCCCTACCGCGGCCCCGGGCCGGATCGGCCCGCCGGCATTCCGCTCCCGCCCGGGCACATGCCGCTGTTCCGGCGCGGCCGCATGCTCAAGCGCTGGCGCTACGTCGGGGTCTACGCGGCGGACCTCATGTTGTGCGCGGGGGTGGCGCGCATCGGCCCCGCGCGCCAGAGCTGGTGGGCGGTGTGGGAGCGCGACCGCGACCGCCTGCACGAGCGCACGCGCCTGCGGCCCGGTGGTCCGGTGGACCTGGCCGATGGACGTGTGCGCGTGCGCGACGGCGCCGTCGAGATCGACCTCGCGCTCGACGCCGCCGACGCGCCGGCGGTCGAAGTCGTGACGCCCGACGGCCGCGGCTATGCCTGGACGCGCAAGCGGGCGCCCATCCGCGCCCGCGGGTCGGTGCGGGTGGACGGCGAGACCCGCACGGTGGACGCCGCCGCGCTGATCGACGAGAGCGCCGGCTACCACGCGCGCCACACCGCCTGGCGCTGGTCGGCGGGCGTCGGCACGGCGGCCGGCGACGGCGGACCGGTGGCGTGGAACCTCGTCGCCGGCGTGCACGACTCGCCGACCGCGAGCGAGCGCACGGTGTGGGCTGGCGGGGAGGCGCGCGAGGTCGGCCCGGTCGCCTTCGCCGAGGACCTCGGCGGCGTCGAATTCGCCGAGGGCGGCCGGCTCGAGTTCGAGGCCGGCGCCGTACGCGCGCGGGACGACAACCTCCTCGTGCTCCGCTCGCACTACGAGCAGCCCTTCGGCACGTTCAGCGGCACGCTGCCCGGCGGCGTCGAGCTGGCCGAGGGCTACGGCGTGATGGAGCGCCACGTCGCCGTCTGGTGAGGCGACGCGCCGGGCGTAGAATCCTGGCACCGCGATGAGCCTTCCTCCCGGACCCCGGCTCCCCAAGTCCGCCCAGACCGCCCGGCTGGCCCGCGACCCGATCGGGTACATGCGGCGCTGCCGCGAGCGCTACGGGGACCTCTTCACGCTCCGCTATCACCCGTTCGACACGCTCGTCTACGTGTGCGACCCCGAGGTGATCCGCGAGATCTTCACGGGCGACCCCGAGGTGTTCCGCGCCGGCGAGGCCAACCAGTTCATGGAGCCGACGCTTGGGCCGCGCTCGGTCCTGCTGCTCGACGGCGGCGACCACCTCCGCATGCGCAAGCTGATGCTTCCGCCCTTCCACGGACGCAGCGTCGCGCGCTACCGCGACGTGATCGCCGATATCGCTGCGCGCGAGCTCGAGACCTGGCCGATCGGCCGCTCGTTCGCGCTGCGCCCGCGGATGCAGGAGATCACGCTCGAGGTGATCCTGCGCGCGGTGTTCGGGATCGACGACCCCGGCCGCCTCGTCCGCCTGCGGGCGGCGCTGGTGCGCATGATCAACGTCAACGCGATCCATGGCGTGGCGAAATTCACGCGCGTGGACCTCGGCCCGCACAGCCCCTGGGGCCGCTACCTGCGCGCGCGCGCCGAGGCCGACGAGATCATCTTCGACCAGATCGCGCGTCGCCGCGCGGAGGCCGGCGACCGGGACGAGCACGACGACGTGCTCGCGCTGCTGCTCGCGGTGCGCGACGAGGACGGCGGCGTGGGCCTCACGGACGCCGAGCTGCGCGACGAGCTCGTCACGCTGCTGCTGGCCGGCCACGAGACGACCGCGACCGCGCTCGCCTGGGCCTTCGAGCGGCTCGTGCGCAACCCGGCCGCCCTGGCCCGCCTGCGCGAGGAGGCACAGGACCGCGAGGACGCCTACATGGACGCGGTCGTGAAGGAGACGCTGCGCTCGCGGCCGGTCGTGATCGACGTCGCGCGCACGCTCGCCGCCCCCGCGCGGCTCGGCGGCTACGACCTCCCCGCGGGGGTGATGGTCGTCCCGATGATCACGCTGGTCCAGACCGGGCCTGGGGCCTGGGAGGACCCTGACGCGTTCCGTCCGGAGCGCTTCCTCGACGGCGCGCAGCCCGATCCGTACACGTGGATCCCGTTCGGCGGCGGTGTGCGCCGCTGCCTCGGGGCGAGCTTCGCCAGCTTCGAGATGAAGGTGGTCCTGGAGACGATCCTCCCCGCAGCCGACCTCCTTCCCTCCTCCCCCGAGCCCGAGCCCGCCCGCCTGCGCCACGTCACGCTGGTCCCGGCGCGCGGCGGCGAGGTCGTGCTCGAGCGCCGGCGGCCGGTCGAGCGCCGGACCGCGACGGCGGCGGTGGCGGCGTAGGCTTCCGGGACGCCATGCCGTCCGAGCGCATCTCCTACCGCACCTGCCCGCTCTGCGAGGCGACCTGCGGGCTGGAGATCACGACCTCCAACGGGCGACGTGACGGCCATCCGCGGCGACGCGGACGACGTCTTCTCGCACGGCTTCCTGTGTCCCAAGGGCGTCGCGCTGAAGGCGCTCCACGAGGATCCCGACGTCCTGCGGACACCGATGCGCCGCACGGCGAGCGGGGACTTCGAGCCCGTGGGCTGGGACGAGGCCTTTGCGGAGATCGACGAGCGCCTGACGCCGATCCTGCGAGACGGGGGCCGCAACGCGGTGGGCGTGTACATCGGCAACCCGGCCGCCCACCACCTCGCGCCGGTGCTCTACGGCCGCGTGTTCCTCAAGGCGCTGGGGTCGCGCAACATCTACTCCGCCTCGACGGTCGACCAGTACCCGAAGCAGTTCGCGGCGGGCCTGATGTTCGGCACCGGGTTCAGTGTGCCGGTGCCCGACGTCGACCGCACCGACCACCTGATGATCCTCGGCGCCAACCCGCTGGCCTCCAACGGCAGCCTGCTGACCGCGCCCGACATGCGCGGCCGGCTGCGCGCGATCCGCGCGCGCGGCGGCAAGGTGGTGGTGATCGACCCGCGGCGCTCGCGCACCGCCGAGGAGGCCGACGAGCACCACTTCATCCGACCCGGCACCGACGCGCACCTGCTGATCGCGATCGCGCACGTGCTGGTCGAGGAGGGCCTCGCCGACCCCGGTGCGATGGCCGACCACTGCGCCGGGTTCGACGAGGTGCTGGCGCTGACCGAGCCCTTCGCACCCGAGACGGTCGCGCCGGTGTGCGGGATCGAGGCCGGCGAGATCCGCCGGATGGCGCGCGAGCTCGCCGCCGCGCCCTCGGCCGCCGTATACGGCCGCATCGGCACCTGCACACAGGAGTACGGGTCGCTCGCCTCCTGGCTGGTCGACGTCGTCAACGTGCTGACCGGGAACCTCGACCGGCCGGGCGGCGCGATGTTCGCGCGCGCGCCCGCCGGAGCGTCCAACACCGCCGGCGAGCCCGGCCACGGGCGCGGGATCCGCTTCGGGCGCTGGCAGAGCCGGGTGCGGGGCATGAACGAGGTGTTCGGCGAGCTGCCGGTGGCCTGCCTCTCGGAGGAGATCGAGACCCCGGGCGAGGGCCGGATCCGCGCGATGATCACGCTCGCGGGCAACCCGACCGTGTCGACGCCGAACGCGGGGCGCCTGGCCCGGGCGTTCGCGTCGCTCGAGTTCATGGTCTCGCTCGACATCTACGTCAACGAGACCACACGGCACGCGGACCTCATCCTGCCCGCGCCGTCGCCGCTCCAGCGCAGCCACTTCGACCTCGCGCTCTACAACTTCTCCGCGCACAACGTCGCGAACTATTCACCCCCGGTCTTCCCGCTCGAGGACGGGACGCCGGACGAGTGGGAGACGCTGCTGCGGCTGACCGCGATCGTCGCCGGCCAGGGCGCCGACGCCGACGTCGAGGCGCTCGACGCGTTGGTGGCCAGGAGTCTGCTCGACCGCGAGCTCTCCACCCCCGGCTCGCGGCTCGAGGGCCGTGACGCCGACGAGCTGATGGAGGAGCTGTCCGCGCGGCGGGGCCCCGATCGGCTGCTCGACCTGCTGCTGCGCGCCGGCCCGTACGAGCTGACGCTCGACGACCTCGAGGCCGCCCCCCACGGGATCGACCTCGGCCCGCTCGAGCCGCGGATCCCCGAGGTGCTGCGCACGCCGAGCGGGAAGATCGAGCTGGCGCCCGACCCGCTCGTGGCCGACGTGGCGAGGCTGCGCGAGTCGCTGGCACGCGCCGTCAACGGCGAGGTGGTGCTGATCGGCCGCCGGCAGCTGCGGTCCAACAACTCCTGGATGCACAACCTGCCCAAGCTGGTCAGCGGCCCCGAGCGCTGCACGCTGCACGTCCACCCCGACACGGCCGCCGCCCACGGGCTGGCCGACGGCGGGAGGGCGAGCGTGCGCTCGCGCGCCGGCGAGGTCGAGGTGGTCGTCGAGGTGACCGACGCGATCATGCCGGGCGTCGTGAGCATCCCGCACGGCTGGGGCCACGACACCGACGGTGCCGAGCTGTCGGTCGCGCGCGAGCACGCCGGCGTGAACTCGAACCTCCTCGCCGACGAGGAGCTCGTCGAGCCGCTCACCGGCAACGCCGTGCTCAACGGCATCCCGGTGGAGCTGGCGCCGGTGCGCGCGGAGGCGACGGTCCAGGCCGGCTAGCGGCGCCGGCGAACGCTCACTGCAGCACCACGTTCGGCTCGCCCGCGCCGGTCAGGCCCGTGCCGGCGATCGCGCACGTCCCACCGCGCGGCACCCCGCCGTTGTAGGCCTGGCGCACGCAGTTGCGCAGCGCGAGCTGGCCCCAGTAGTTCGGGTGCAGGGACTCCTGGATGTAGTAGTCGCTGTTGACCGTCGAGACCGTGCGGATCTGGTTGATCCACTCGGTCCGGTCGACCGCGCCCGCCTGCGTCCAGGAGGTGAGGCCCTTCTCCTCCAGCAGCCCGACCGTGTTCTCGCACAGCCGCCGGCCGTTGAACGTGGACTGCAGCTCGAGGACCCTCAGGTTGCTCAGGCCCGCCTGCGACGCCGCGTTCTTGACCGCGTTGTCGATCGTCGGCAGCGCCGTGGCGTTGGCCCAGTTGGCGTCGTTGTTCCAGAAGCCGCAGCCCCCGGTGGACTGCCGGGTGTAGCCCGACTGGGAATAGCGGAAGCCCGAGCCGTTGGGGATCGGCGAGGGGTAGTCCTGGACGAGGACCGTGTACTGCGCGGCTGAGTAGCCCGCGTTGGCCATCGCCGTGCGGATGTTGAGGATCGCGTTCCTGATCGCCGTCGTCTGCGCGGTGACGTTGCTCGACGTGAAGTTGGCGGTCACCGACGAGTCGTCGTTGCAGTAGTCCGGCCACCACGACGGCGAGTAGAGGAAGTCCTCCACGCAGGTCTGGACGATGCCCGCGAAGTTGAAGTTGTTGCCGCCGATGGAGAGCGGGACGAGTTTGACGTTGTGCGACGCCGCGAAGTCCTGGAGCATCCGCGCCTGGCCCCTGTTGCCGTTGGCGTCGGAGTAGAAGTCCAGGCCGGGCTTGAAGTTGCCGTTGCCGTCGGTGAACGTCGAGGTCTTGGCGCCCGAGCAGGCGAGGTTGAGCCCGTTCACGCCGCCGCCGATGTACGCCTCCGCCGACTTGGACCGGTGACAGCGCACGATCTGCTCGCCCGTGTTGGACGCGTTGTCGAAGTAGGCGGTGGAGCCAAGCGAATCGATCTCCGACGCCGACTGGTTCGTGTTGCCGGCCCAGCGGCCGGCCTCGCCGGAGATGTAGGAGTCACCGACGGTGACGACCCACGGCGTTCCGGTGCCGGGCCCGTCGGCGTTCGCCGCCGCCGGACCGATCAGCCCTGCCGCCACGGCGGCGAGCATCCCGACTGCCAGGTGCCTCCCCATCGTCTCTCCCCCTGTCGGACCCCGCCCGACGCCGACCCGAGAAGCTGACGCGGGGGCGCCGAGCGTTGAATTCGCGGAACCGGGCCGCGCCCGTGCGGTAGGAGTACCCGATGCTGCTCGAAGGCAAGCGCCTGCTGGTGACCGGGGTCCTGACGGACGACTCGATCGCCTACGCGGTGGCCGAGCGCGCTCAGCGTGCCGGCGCCGAGCTCGTGCTGACCGGCTTCGGCCGTGGCCTGCGGATCACCGAGCGCATGGCACGGCGGCTGCCCGAGCCCCCGGACGTGCTCGAGCTCGACGTCAACGCCCCGGAGCACGTCGAGGCCGTCGCCGCCGCGCTCGACGAGCGCTGGGGCGCGCTCGACGGCGTGCTGCACGCGATCGCGTTCGCGCCACCCGAGGCGCTGGGGGGCCGCTTCCTCGAGACGCCGCCGGAGGCGGCCGAGGAGGCCTTCCGCACGAGCGCCTACTCGCTCAAGCACCTCGCCGTCGGGCTGCTCGGGCTGCTGGAGCGCGCGCCCGCCGGCGGCGCGATCGTCGGGCTGGACTTCGACGCCACGCGGGCGTGGCCGGCATACGACTGGATGGGCGTGGCCAAGGCCGCGCTGGAGGCGGTCAACCGCTATCTCGCGCGCGATCTCGGCGCCACCGGCGTGCGCGCCAACCTCGTCGCCGCGGGACCGCTGGCGACCATGGCCGCCCGCGGGATCGACGGCTTCGACGGCCTGGCCGACGCGTGGCAGCGCCAGGCCCCGCTGGGCTGGGACGTCCGCGACCCGGCGCCGGTCGCCGACGCGTGCCTCTTCCTGCTCTCAGACCTGGCTCGGGCCGTGACCGGCGAGGTGCTGCACGTCGACGGCGGGTATCACGCGCTGGGGGCGCCGCTGTCCCCGGGCGGGCTCGAGTAGACCGCGCGCCACCACAGCTCGGCGAGCACGCGGATCGACTCGGTGACGACGTTGCCCTGGCGAAGCACCTCGATCGTGATGTGGCGCTCGACCATCGCGCACAGCGCCTGCGCGGAGACGCGGGCGGAGATGTCGTCCGGCGCGACGCCGCGCTCCTGGTCGCGGCGGATCCGCCGCTCGACGGCGACGACGAGACGGCGGATGTAGGGCTCCCACTCGGGCGGCAGGCGGTCCTCGCGACCCGACAACTCGGCCGCCAGCAGCAGGATCGAAGCCTCCCGGTTGACCACCGTGCACACGCGCCCGAGCGACTGGCGCAGCTCCCGCCGCGGCTCGGACCCGCCGTCGAGGTAGGGCCGCGCGGCCGTGAGCATGTCGGTGAACACCTGCTGGATCAGGCGGTCGATGACCGCGCGCTTGTTGGGGAAGTAGAAGTAGACGGCGGTGCGCGAGACGTAGCACCGGCGCGCGATTGCGTCGACGGTCAGCTCGTCATAGGACGCCTCCGCCAGCATCTCGCGGGCGGCCGCGAGGATCCCGTCCTCGGTCGCGTTGCGGGGCGCGAGCGTCCGCTTGGCCTTGGCCTTGGCCTGGGCCGGGGTGCTCATCGGGCGCGCTCCAGGACCTCGGCGACGCGGTCCCGCGTGTCGCAGGGCTCGACCACCTCGTCGACGAAGCCGCCGGCCGCGGCGACCCCCACCGGCAGGTGCTCGTCCGCGTAGCGGGCCGCGAGCGCGTCCGCGTCCGCCCCGGCTGCGAGCGCGCGGCGCTCGACCACCTCGACGGCCTGGCGCGCGCCCATCACGCCGATGGCCGCGTCGGGCCAGGCAAGGGTCAGATCGGCTCCGAGGTCGCGGGAATTCATGACGATGTGTGCACCACCGTACGCCTGTCGGAGGGTGAGCGTTACGCGCGGGACCGTCGCACGCGTGAACGCGGCCACCAGCGCGGCCCCGTGGCGGATGATCGCCTGGCGTTCCTGGCGCGCGCCCGGAAGGAACCCGGGCGTGTCCACGAGCACGACCAGCGGCAGTCCGAAGCGGTCGCACAGCTCGACGAACCACGCGCCCTTCTCCGAGGCCGCGGCGTCGAGGCAGCCGCCGAGGTGGCGCGGCTGGTTGGCGATCACGCCCACGGGCGTTCCCTCGATCCGGGCGAGCGCGACGACGAGGTTGCGCGCCCACCGGGGCGCCAGCTCGAACAGCGCGCCGCGGTCGACGAGCCGTTCGGCGACGTCGCGGACGTCGTAGACCCGCCGCGACTCGGCGGGCACCGGCTCGGCCGGATCTCCGGGCGCCGCCGGGCGCGGCGCGACCGTCGGCAGCGGCTCGCCCGCGCGCCCGGGCAGGTGCGCGAGCACCGCGCGCGCGAGCGCGGCGGCGCCCGCGTCGTCGGCCGCGACCAGATGGGCGACGCCGTTGTGGCGGTGCACGCCCGGCCCTCCGAGGGCGTCGGCGTCGATCCGCTCGCGCGTGACGCGCTCGACGACGCGCGGCCCCGTGAGGAACAGCCGCGCCTCCGGCCCGGCCATGATCGTCAGGTCCCCGAGCGCGGTCGCATACGCGGCTCCGCCCGCGCATGCGCCGGCAACGACGCTCAGCTGCGGGACGCGCGCGCGGGTCTGGGCGGCGAAGATCGCCGCGTACGCCGTCAGGGCGGCGACGCCCTCCTGCAGGCGGGCACCGCCGGAGTGCGGGAAGCCCACCACCGGAGCGCCGGCCGCGTCGGCGCGCGCGATCGTGCGGGCGATCGTGTCCCCGCCCGCCGCGCCGAGCGAGCCGCCGCGATGCCCGCCGTCCTGCGCCCAGGCGAACGTCAGGCGCCCGCCGATCCGCCCGGACCCGGCCACCACGCCGTCGCCGACCGCGGAGCGCCAGGGCCTGAAGGTGCCCGGATCGAGCAGCCGGTCCAGCCGCGCCCGCGCCCGATCAGAGCCCGCCCTGCGCGGCACCGCGGGCCGCGGGACGGCGCGCAGGGCAGGCGCGGCGCTCATCGAGCGGCGAGGGCGAGGCAGGCGTTCTGGCCACCGAAGCCGAACGAGTTGGACAGCGCCAGCTCAAGGCCCCCGGCCTCGCGGGACCCGTCGGGAACGTAGTCGAGGTCGCACTCCGGGTCGGGCTCCTCGTAGTTGAGCGTGGGCGGCAACACGCCGTGCTGGAGCGCCCCCAGGGTCGCCACCGCCTCGACGGCGCCGGCGCCGCCGAGCAGGTGGCCGATCGCGGACTTCGTCGAGGACACCGGCGGGGCGTCACCGTCGAACACCGTGTGCACGGCGATCGTCTCGACGCGATCGTTGAACGGCGTCGAGGTCCCGTGGGCGTTGACGTAGCCCACGTCGCCGGGCGCGGCCCCGGCGTCGGCGAGGGCGGCGCGCATCGCCTGCGCGGCGCCGCGACCGTCCTCGTCCGGCTGGGTGATGTGGAAGGCGTCGTTGGAGGCGCCGTAGCCGGCGACGCGGCCGCGGACCTGCGCCCCGCGCGCCCGCGCGTGATCGGCGGACTCGAGCACCACCGCGCCCGCGCCCTCCCCGATCACGAAACCGTCGCGGCGGGCGTCGAACGGCCGCGAGACACCCTCCTTCGAGAGCGCCCCCATGCCGCGGAATGCGGCGATGCAGAGGCCGGTCAGCGGCGCCTCGGCGCCGCCCGCGACGACCACGTCGGCCTCGCCGCGCTGGATCATGCGCGCGGCCTCGCCGATCGCGTGCGCGCCGGTCGCGCACGCCGAGCCGACCTGGAAGCCGGGGCCGTGGGCGTCCAACCGCATCGCGATCAGGCCCGCCGCCGCGTTGGGCATCATCATCGGCACGGTGTGGGGTGAGACGCCGCGGTCGCCCTTCTCCAGCCAGTTGCGGCACTCCCGCTCAAGCGTCGCCAGGCCCCCCATGCCCGTGCCCATGAGCACGCCGAGGCGCTCGGGCTCGATCCCGTCCGGCAGCTCGGCCTCCTCGGCGGCCTGGGCCGCCGCGGCGACCGCGAGCTGCGCGTAGCGGTCGGTGCGCCGCGCCTCCTTCGGCGTCATCCAACGCTCGGGGTCGAACTCGACGCAGGCCCCGACGCCGTCGGCGATGCCGGAGCGCCGCGACGTGAGCGCCTCGAAGAACGCGTCCGCGCCCTCCCCGGCGGGCGCGACCACGCCGCGTCCGGTGATCACGACGTCGGGGGTCACGCGCTCGCCCGCTCCGCGTCGAGGCGCAGGACGAGGGTCACGGCGTCGCCCACCGACGCGATCGGCTTGAGCTCCTCGTCGTGGATCGTGACGCCGAACTCGTCCTCGAGCGTCTTGACGAGCTCGACGAGGTCGAGCGAGTCGACGTCGAGCTCGCTCCAGGTGGCCTCCGGCCCCGCCGTCTCCGCGCCGGGGACCTTCTGCTCGGCCAGCGTCGCCCGAATGCGTTGCAGCACCTGCTCCTCGGTGAGGGTCGCGGTGCCGGTCTGGTCTGGTGTCATACCTGTTCCTTTCTCTCTCATGCGGCCAGCCCGCCGTCGACGGCGAGCATGGCCCCGTTGACATAGGCCGCCTCCTCCGAGCAGAGGAAGGCGACGCAGGCGGCGACGTCGGCCGGCTGGCCGACCCGCCCCGCGGGGACCGCCCCCACGAGCCCCTCGGCCACGTCGGCGGTCATGTCCGTTTCGATCACGCCGGGCAGCACCGCGTTGCAGGTGATGCCCTTGCGCGCCATCTCGCGCGCGACCGTGCGGGTCAGTGCCAGCAGGCCCGCCTTGCTCGCGGCGTAGTTGGCCTGGCCGGGATTGGCCCGCTCGGCGACCACGGAGGAGATGTTGACGATCCGGCCCCAGCGCGCCGACAGCATGTCGTCGAGCGCGCGCCTGGTGCAGTGGAAGGCGCCGGACAGGTTCGTGTCGACGACGCTCCCCCAATCCTCCGCGCTCATCCGAATCGCGAGGCCGTCGCGGTGGAGCCCGGCGTTGTTGACGAGCACGTGGACGGGCCCGAAGCGCTCGCGCACTTCGGCGAAGGCACGCTCGACCGCCTCCGGGTCGGCGACGTCGGCCCGCAGGTCGCCGCCGTTGCGGCTCAACGTCGCGACCCGCCAGCCGCGCTCGCGCAGCGCGTCGGCGACGGCGGCCCCGATGCCGCGCGTGCCGCCGGTCACCATGGCGCAGCCCTCCTCACGCGCAGACATGCACGCGCTCCTTCCACGACACGACGCCCGCGCCCCACACGAACCCGGCGCCGAAGGCGGCGAGACCGACCCGGTCGCCGGCGCGCAGGGCGCCGCTGCGCTCGGCCTCCCACAGGGCCAGCGGGATCGAGGCGGAGGAGGTGTTCGCGACCCGATCGACGTTCAGCGCGACGCGCTCGCGGGGCAGGCCGAGCTCGTCGGCGGCCGCCTCGACGATCCGCGCGTTCGCCTGGTGGGCGACGAACAGGTCGAGATCCTCGACGCCGAGGCGGCAGCGCGCGAGCGCGGCCGCGGTCGCCTCGACCATGCGCCGCACCGCATGGCGGTAGACCTCGCGGCCCTCCATCCGCAGCAGCCGCTCCTCGGCGCCCGCGTAGAGGAGGTCGCCGTGGACCCCGTCGCTCCCGAGCTCGAACGCCGCGCACCCCAGCTCCAGCTCGCCGCGGGCGACCACCACGGCGGCAGCGCCGTCGCCGAAGAGGACCGCGGTCGAGCGGTCCTCCATGTCGGTGATGCGAGAGAGCGCCTCGGCACCGCACACCAGAACGACATCGGCGCGCTCCGACTCGACCAGCGCAGCGGCCTGCTCGAGGGCCGCCAGGAAGCCGGCGCAGGCAGCGTTGAGGTCGCTGGCGCCCGCCCCGCGCGCGCCGACGAGCGCCGCCACCTCGGGCGCCAGCCCCGGCGTGAGACGGTCCGGGGTGATCGTCGAGACGATCACCCGGTCGACGGCGGAAGCGTCGCGGTGGGCGTCGTCCAGCGCGGCCGCGCACGCTTCGGCGGCGAGATCGGCGAGCGTGCGCACACCGTTGAGCCGGCGGCGCTCGCGGATCCCCGTGCGCCGCACGATCCACTCGTCGCTCGTGTCGAGGCGGTCTACGAAGGCGGCGTTGGCGACGACCTCCTCGGGCAGGGCCGCGCCGACGCCGAAGATCCCGGCTCCGCTCACGCCGCGACCGCCTCGGGCACGATCAACAGAAGGGCTTGCACCGCCATGTACCGGGCATTTCACACTGCCGCGCACCCCGGGTTTCCCCGGTTCGACACCGCCGGGCCGAGTGTCGAACCGGTGCGGTGGGCGCTCTAGGAGCGCGCGGTGACGGCCTGCACGGACCAGCCGTTGCCGTCCGGATCGCTGAAGAAGACGAACGAGCCCCAGGGGAAGTCCTGGACCTCGCCGACCTCGACCCCGCGCTCGACGAGCTCCGCGCGCGCCGCGTGGATGTCCGAGACCACCAGCTGGAGGCCCTGAACGGAGCCCGGTGGCATGTCGCCGAGCCCGGTTCCGAGGGCGATCGAGCAGGCCGACCCGGGAGGCGTCAGCTGGACGAAGCGGATCTCGTCGCTGACCCGGTGGTCGTGATCGAGGGTGAAGCCGGCCTTCTCGGCGTAGAAGTCCCGTGCCCGGTCCACGTCCGAGACGGGAACCTGCACGAGTTCGAGCTTCCAGTCCACGACGCGCGGCAGTCTAGCCGCGCCCGTCGGGACTGGTCCGTCGCTCAGGTCCGCCGCTCGGTCGCGCGCCGCAGCGCGTCGAGCAGCAGCTTGGAGTGGATCGCGCCGATCAGCTCGCGCAGCGGCTCGGTGCCGGCGGCGATGATCTCCTCCGCGCGGTCGACGTCGACCTCGCCGACGAGGCGCTCGAGCAGTACGGTCACCTCCTCCTCCACCAGCGGCTGGAGCGCCTCGCGGTAGCGCACGGCGTCGTAGACGGTGAAGCCGATGCGCTCGTCGTAGCCGCCCGCGCGGAAGCGCGAGATCGCCTCGATGATCTTGACCTCGTCGGCGTCGTACCCGCGGGAGTTGGGGGAGAGGATGTGGAGGTCCTCGAGGCGTTCCAGCACGTTGTCGGGCACCTCGTAGCGGCGGCGGACCTCCGCCCGCGACACGCGCCCCCGCTCCTGCGCCGCCGCCGCGCGCTCGAGGATGCGGTCCTCCAGCTCGATCAGCGCATGCGCGCGCTCGGGGTCCTCGTCGATCACGCCCTTGATCAGCCGCAGCGGCATGAAGCGGTCCTCCTGCAGGCGCTTGATCAGGCGGATGCGCTCGACGAAGTCCGGCGGGTAGTACGCCATGTTGCGGGAGGTGCGCACCGGCTCGGGCAGCAGGCCCTCGCGCAGGTAGTGCTTGATCGTGCCGGCGCTGACGCCCGATTGCTCGGCCAGCTCGGACATCTTCAACAGACCGTCGGGCGTGCTCACCGGGTCACCCCATGAACGAGCCGTGGACGCCGGCGGCGATCGGGCCGGCGATCGCGCCGGCGTCCTCCAGCGCGGCGATCTCGTCGTCGGAGTAGCCCGCGTCGCGCAGCACCTCGTGCGTGTGCTCGCCGAGGCCCGGCCCGGGCTCGCGCACGCTGGCCGGCGTGCGCGAGAGCTTGATCGGCGGGCCGAGCTGGCGCACCGGCGTCGCGGCCCCCGGCTGGTCGAGCTCGACCACCATCTCCCGCGCGCGCACCAGCTCGGAGTCCAGCGCCTCGTCGAGGTCGAGCACGGGCTCGAGGCAGCAGTCGTGCTCGGACGCAAACGCCTGCCACTGATCGCGCGCGCGCTCCATGAAGATCGCCTGGACCTCCACGTGCGTGGCGGAGCCCGGTCGCTCGAACTGCTTCTCGATCAGGTCCTCGCGGCCCACCCCGCGGCACCACGCGGCCCAGAACTTCGGCTCCAGCGCACCGAGCGTGACCCAGCCGTCGGCGCACTGGTAGGGCCGGTAGCAGACCAGCGCGCCGGCCAGCTCCGGGTCGCCGCGCCGCGGCACGTCGCCGTCGGCGAAGTAGCGGCCCGCGACCATCGCCAGCCATGAGAGCGAGCCGTCGGCCATGGAGACGTCCACGAACTGCCCCTCCCCGGAGCGGTCGCGCTCGCGCAGCGCCGCGAGGATGCCCACGGCGGCCATCAACGCCCCGCCGCCGAGGTCGGCGATCTGGCCGGCGGCCTGGACCGGGGGCCCGTCCCGGTCCCCGGTCAGCCCGAGCAGCCCGATCAGGCCGAGGTAGTTCATGTCGTGGCCGGAGCGGTCCCGGTACGGGCCGTCCTGCCCGTAGCCGCTGATCGCGCAGTACACGAGCCCGGGGTTCTCCTCGCGCAGGCGCTCGTAGCCGACGCCGAGGCGGTCGAGCACGCCGGGGCGGAAGGACTCCAGCAGCACGTCGTACTCGCGCGCCAGGCGCAGCAGCACGTCGCGTCCGCCCTCCTCCTTGAGGTTCAACCGGATCGAGCGCTTGTTGCGGTTGAGCGCGAGGAACAGGGCGGACTTCGCGCTGTCATCGGCCCCCTCGTAGTACGGCGGCGCCCAGCGCACGTAGTCGCCCATGCCGGTGTCCTCGACCTTGAGCACGTCGGCGCCGAGGTCCGCGAGCAGCAGCGAGCAGAATCCGCCCGGTAGGAGCCGCGACAAATCGAGGATGCGCAGGCCCTCGAGCGGCAGACTCATGCGCCGACTCCGGCGACGGCGCGCTTGGGCACGCCGAGCATCTCGCGCGCCTCGGCGACCGTCGCGGGGCGGCGCCCGACGTCCTCGGTCAGCTGCCGCGCCTTGGCGATCAAGTCGCCGTTGGAGCGGGCCATGTCGCCGTTGGGCAGGTAGAAGTTGTCCTCCAGGCCCACGCGGACGTTGCCGCCGAGCGTCAACGCGGCGGCGACGAGCATCCACTGGTCGCGCGAGATTCCGATCACGCCCCACTCGTTCGGGCCGTCGGGCCCGCCGGGCACGTTCTCGGCCATGTGGGCCAGGTTGCGGGCGTTGGGACGGATACCGCCGTTGACCCCCATCACGCAGGAGATCTGGAGCGGCTCGTGCAGCAGGCCCATGTCGAGCAGCGGATCGAGGTTGGCGATGTGGCCGGTGTCGAAGCACTCGTGCTCGGGCTTGATGTCGCACTCGTTCATCGCCGTGAGCAGCTCGATGATCGTGTCGAACGAGTTCTCGAACACCGCCTTGAACACGAAGTCCTTGCGCCGCGCCGAGTACTTGGCGTAGTTCATCGAGCCCATGTTCAGCGCGGCGATGTCCGGCCGCAGCTCCCGCAGGTAGGCGATCCGCTTGTCCAGCGGCACGCCGATGGCCCCGGTCGAGTAGTTGATGATCACGTCGTCGACGGCGGCCAGGATCGCCTCGGTGATCGCGCGGAAGTCCTCGACCTCGTAGGAGGGCGTGCCGTCGGGCGTGCGGGCGTGGATGTGGATCATCGACCCGCCCTCGTCGACGATCCGGCGCGCCTCGGCGGCGTACTCGTCGGGCGTGTAGGGGATCGCCGGGCACTGGTCGCGGTTGGCGATCGCGCCCGAGATCGAGCAGGTGATGATGACCGGGTCGTCGAGGCTCACTGGTTGGGCTCCTCCGCGAAGCATCCGGCTTCGCGTTTGATGGTCGCGGTCGGCGTCCAGCCGCCCGTAGGTGAGAAGTAGGAAGTCCTACTACCAACTCTGACGATCTGGCGGCGCATCGTCAACCGGGCGGCTTAGACTGCCGCGGCGGCGGGTCTGGGGCGCAGCCGACCGACTGGAGGAACTGCATGCGGGGACGATGGAGCGCAGGGATCGTCATCGTGGCGGCGGCCGCCGCGATCGGGGCGGGCGGCTGCGGCGGCAGCGACAAGCTGACGTCGAAGGACCGCGCGGACTTCGTGCGGGGCTGCGCGCGTGCGGGCGGCCAGGCCACGCCGGCGGCGTGCGGGTGCATCTACGACGAGCTCCTCAAGCGCGGCTACGACACCAAGGAGAAGTACAAGGCGCTGCAGAAGCGCCTGAACGCCGGCAACCGGCCCGCCTCGTTCACGGACGTCGCGCGCATCTGCCTGCGGGCGTAGCCGGAGGGCGCCGACCGCGGCTCAGACCGGCACGACGCCCGAGCGCTTCCACGGGCGCTCGACGTGCTTGTGCTCGGCCATCTCGAGCGCGCGGCAGATCGTCGGGCGCGTCTCGCGCGGGTCGATGACGTCGTCGATCATGTCGTTGCCCGCGGCGACGTAGACGTCGATGATCTTGCGGAAGTTGTCGATCAGCTCGGCGCGCTTGGCCTCGGGGTCGTCGGCCGCCTCGACCTGCTTGCGGAAGATGATCTCGACCGCGCCCTCCGCGCCCATCACGCTGATCTCCGCCGCTCGGCCAGGCGACGATCAGATCGGGCTCGTAGGCGCGCCCGCACATCACGTAGTAGCCGGCGCCGTAGGCCTTGCGGGTCACGACGGTGATCTTGGGCACCGTGGCGTTGGCGACGGCGTAGAGCATCTTGGCGCCGTGGCGGATGATCCCCGCCGCCTCGACCTTGGTGCCGACCATGAAGCCCGGCACGTCCTGGAGGAACACGAGCGGGATCCCGTAGGCGTTGCACAGGTTGATGAAGCGCGCCGCCTTGTCGGCGGAGTCGTTGTCGAGGATCCCGCCGAGCTGCTTGGGCTGGTTGGCCACGATCCCCGCCGGACGCCCGCCGAAGCGGGCGAAACAGGTGATGATCGTCTTGGCCCAGTTCGGCTTGAGGTCGAAGTGGACGCCGTCGTCGACGATCCGGCGGATCACCTCGTACATGTCGTAGGGCTTGCGGTTGGACTCGGGGAGGACGTCCAGCAGCTCCTCGTCGGCGCGGTCGATCGGGTCGGTGCTCGGCAGCACCGGCGGACGCTCCTCGCAGTGCTGCGGCATGTAGGACAGGTAGGCCTTGATCGACTCGATGCAGGCCTCGTCGTCGGCAACCTCGAGGTCCCCCACGCCGGACTTGCGGGTGTGCACGCGCGAGCCGCCGAGCTCCTCCTGCGTGACGTCCTCGCCCACCGCTGCGCGCACGAGGTGCGGCCCGGCGAGCGCCATCGAGCCGCGGCCCTTGACCATCGGCACGAAGTCGGCGAGCCCCGGGATGTACGCGGTTCCGGCGGCGCAGGGGCCCATCAGCGCGGCGATCTGCGGGATCACGCCGCTCATGACGACCTCCTCGCGGAACAGGTGGCCGGAGCCGGCGAACAGCGAGCCGACCGCCTCCTGGATGCGCGCGCCGGCCGAGTCCAGCAGCCAGACGAAGGGGATGCGCTTGGTCAGCGCGAGCTCGCGCAGGCGGCGCGACCTTGATCTCCCCGGTCATGCCCATCGAGCCGGCCATGACCGTGAAGTCGTAGGCCGCCACACGCGACCAGTCGGCCGTCGACCTTTCCGTAGCCGGTGACCACGCCGTCGGCCGGTGCCTCCCTGCCCTCCATCGAGCGCTGCGAGAAGTGCGGCCGGCCGTGCATGCCCAGCTCGACGAACGTGCCCTCGTCGATCAGCAGGTCGATCCGCTCGCGCGCGGTGAGCTTGCCGGCGTCGTGCTGGCTTGGCGATCTTCTCCTCGCCGCCGCCGAGCCGGATCGCCGCGCGCCGCTCGTGCAAGGTCCTCGACGAGCGGGCGCAGGATGGACGTCGGCTGGGTCTCGGGTGTGGCCATGGGCGCCTCGCGGAAAGTAGGAAGTGCTACTCCCCACTTTGACGGATCGCCACGCACCGCGTCAAGCCGCGCCCCGCTGGGCGAGGAGCGGCGCGACCGCGTCCCCCACCATCGCCGCGAGCTCCGGTCGCTCGAGGCACGTGATCTCGATCCCCACGACCTCGCAGGCGTCGGCGACCGCGTCGAGCAGGTCGTAGAGCTTCTCGGCGCTGAGGCCGCCGTCGGCCGGGTGCTCGGCGGGCATCACCTCGGGGTCGAGCACGTCGAGGTCCAGGTGCACGAACACCGGCGCGCCGTCCAGCGCGTTGGCCAGGAACACGAGGGTCTCGATCGCCGCGCCGATGACGGTCGCCGTGCTGCGCTCGAGCGCCTCGCCCTCGGCCGGGTCGAGGTCGCGGACGCCGCACAGCACGACCCGGTCGGCCGGGACCGTGGGCTGGCCGAGGCCCGCGTCCCAGAGCCCGCACGCTCCGGCCAGCGACATGCCGCCGAGGAAGGCGCTCGGACTGGTCGCCGGCGTGTTGAAGTCGCCGTGCGCGTCGAGCCACAGGATCCGGGCGTCGGGCCGGTGCCGGGCGACCGCGGGCAGCGTGGTCAGGGCGACGGGGCACTGGCCGGCCACCAGCACCGGCGCCGAGCCGTCGGCCAGGGCGTCGTCGACCTGCCCGCCGGCCTCGAGCAGGCACCCCCGCGAGTTCGCGAGATCCTCGTCGTAGTCGCTCGTCCTCGGCTCCGACGGCGCGCCCACGCGGCGCGCGTCGGTTCCCAGCCGCTCGGCCAGGAGGCCGGCGAGGGCGTCGACGCCGGGCAGGCTGTTCACGCCGCGGTCGCAGGTGCGGCAGCGCAGGCCGATGACCCGGTGCGCCGGCGTCGGCTCAGCGGCCCTTCCAGCGCGGCTCGCGCTTCTCGAAGAAGGCGGTCACGCCCTCGACGATGTCCTCGGTGGACACGGCGATCGTGAGCTGGGCGTGCAGGTACTCGAGCGCGTCGGCGAAGTCCATGTCCAGCTGGCGGAACATCGCGTCCTTGCCCAGCCGCATGATCACCGGCGACTTCGCCGCCAGCTTCTCCGCCCAGTCCCGCACGGCCGCGTCGAACTCGTCGGCCGGCACGACGCGGTTGACGAGCCCGATCCGCTCGGCCTCCTCCGCCGAGATCCGCTCGCCCAGCAGCAGCAGCTCGTTGGTCTTCTTGCGCGGGACGTTGCGGTAGATCAGCGCCATGATCATGAACGGGAAGGCGCCGACGTTGATCTCGGGCGTGCCGAACTCCGCCCCCTCCCGCGCCACGACCAGATCGCACGCGAGCGCGATCCCCAGCGCGCCGGCGAGCACGTGGCCGTTGGCCGCGCACAGCGTCGGCTTGCCCAGCTCGCCGATCAGCCGGAACAGCGACGGGAACCGGTCGGTGCCGAAGTGCTTGTGGACGAGCGGCACCTCGGCCGAGAAGCCGGCCAGGTTGGCGCCGGAGGAGAACACCCGGTCGTGGCTGGAGGTGAGCACCACGCAGCGGACACCGTCGTCCTCGCGCGCGAGCGTGAACGCCGCGAGCAGGTCGTCGAGCAGCTCCGTCGACAACGCGTTGCGGGTGTCGGGCTGGTCGAGCGTGATCGTCGCCACGCCGTTGTCGGACACCTCGTAGCCCAGCGTGTCGAACCCGTCGACGGCCATCAGTCGTCCTCCCGGGAGCGTTGCGGGGGAACCATCAGGACACCTTCACCGAGGCGATCGCCTTGCGGCACGCCGCGCGGATGCGGGCGCGCTGCGGCGGCGTCGACCGGCATTCCATCTGCCAGGTCTTGCCCGCGCCGTTGAAGAAGTAGATCTGCGACTCGACGTCGCCGGCGCCGGGAGGGCGCTGGGTGGCGGCCACCATCGTGAGCTTGCCGTGGCGCTCGAGGTGGACGGTCGCGGGGATCACGCCCGCGACCACGGAGGGCAGGCTGACCTGGAGCTGCTGGACGGGCAGCGGCGCGCTGCGCTGGCCGCGAGCCGCGATGTAGTCCTCGCGGCCGAGCCCGACGATTCCGATCACGCGCCCGCTCGGCGCGGCGCCGACCGCCTTGCCCGCCTTGAAGCTCCCCGGATACGAGAACGTCATTCCCGACTCGTCGAAGGTCTTGTCGCCTCCCCCGCAGGCCACGACGGTCGCGGCGAGCGCGGCGGCGGTCAGCGCGGTCGTGGAGGTGCGCACGGCGCGCAACCCTACAGCGCGACCGGCGCGGTCGAGGTCGCTACGCGAGGAGCTCGCCGAGCTCGGCGGCGGCGAGCAGCTTCCCGACGTCGGGCGCGGGGCCGGGCCGGGCGAAGTAGAAGCCCTGGGCGTGGTCGCAACCCAACTCTCGCAGCGCGCGGGCGTGCTCGGCGGTCTCGACGCCCTCGCCGATCGTCTCCACCTCGAGCGCCCGCGCGAGCGAGATGACCGACGCGACGATCGCCTCGTCCTCGCGGTTGCGTCCGAGACCGGAGATGAACGAGCGGTCGATCTTGATGACGTCGACGGGCGGGAGCTGGCGGATCTGGCTGAGCGACGAGAAGCCCACGCCGAAGTCGTCGATCGCCAGGCGCACGCCGAGCCGCTTGAGCGCGCGCAGCGTCACGCGGGCGGCGGTCGGGTCCTCGGCCACCGCGCTCTCGGTGATCTCGAGGCACAGCAGCTCGGGCGGCAGGTCGGCGTCGGCGAGCGCGCTCGCCACCGCGTCGCGCAGCCCCTCCCGCGCGAGCTGGCGGCCGGACAGGTTCACCGCCATCCGCAGCGGCGCGTCGCCGTACTCGCCCTGCCAGGCGCGCGCCTGCCGGCAGGCCTCGCGCAGGACCCACTCGCCGATCGGCACGATCAGCCCGGTCTCCTCGGCCACGGGAATGAACTCGCCGGGCGGGACGAGGCCGCGCTCGGGGTGGGCCCAGCGGACGAGCGCCTCGACGCCGACCGCCCGCCCGGTCTCGAGGTCGACCTCGGGCTGGTAGTGGACGCGCAGCTCGCCGCGCTCGATCGCGCGGCGCAGCGCGGTTTCGGTCTCCAGTCGCTCAGCCCCGCGCAGGCGCATGGCCCCGTCGAAGATCGCGTAGCGCGAGCGCCCGCGCTCCTTGGCGCCGTACATGGCTGCATCGGCGTCGCGCAGCAGCGCGCCCGGCGACATGGCGCGGTCGCGCCCGAGCGCGATCCCGATCGACGCTGACAGGAACACCTCGCGGTCGGCGAGCGGGAACGGCTCCGCCAGCGCACCGGCGATGCGCTCCGCGACGTGGGCGGCATCCTCGTCGCTCGAGAGGTCCTCGCAGAGGATCGTGAACTCGTCGCCGCCGAAGCGCGAGAGCGTGTCCGACGGACGCAGCAGACCACGCAGCCGGCCCGCCATCTCCATCAGCACCTGGTCGCCGACCTCGTGCCCGTGGCTGTCGTTGATCAGCTTGAACCGGTCGAGGTCGAGGAACAGGACGGCGACCGCGCCGTCGCGGCGGCCGAGCCGCGCGAGCGCCACCTCGAGCCGGTCGAGGAACAGCAGGCGGTTGGGGAGGCCGGTGAGGGGATCGTGCAGGGCCTGGTGGGCCAGCTCCGCCTGGGCGCGCTTGCGCTCGGTGATGTCCTGCATCTGGGCGATGAAGTGCAGCGGGCGGCCGTCCCCGTCGTTCACCACAGTGACGTTCAGCTGGATCCAGACGACGTGCCCCTCGGCGTGGACGTAGCGCTTGTCGGTCTCGTAGACGTCGCGCTCGCCCGCCAGCAGCTCCCGCACCGCGGCCATGTCGGCCTCGATGTCCTCGGGGTGCGTGATGTCGCCGAAGGTCTTTCCCACGAGCGCCTCGGCGTCGTACCCGGTCAGGTCGACGAGCGCGTGGTTGACGCGCATGTAGCGTCCATCGAGCGAGTTCAGCGACATTCCGATGGCGGCGTCGTCGAAGGCGCGGCGGAAACGCTCCTCGGCCTCGCGCAGGGCCGCCATGCGATCGGCCGACTCGGCCTCGCGCAGCTGCAGTCGGCGCATCAGCGCGGAGATCATCAGCGCCACGACGCCGATCGTGCTCATCGTCAGTGCCCACTGGGTCCAGGCGCCGGCCGGGGTCGCGGCGACCGCCGCGAGCGCTCCCGCGTAGGCCAGCCCGACGAAGGCGAGCTCGGCGAGGGCCTGGCGGCGCTCGAGGAAGTAGAAGGAGTACATGACCACCCACACGTAGGCGATCTGGATTCCCAGGGTCCCGGTGGCGTGCCCGAGCGCGATGACGGCGCTGATCTCCAGCGTCCCGAACGCGACCGCGACGTCCACGAGCCAGGCGGGCACGCGCTCGGCCTTGACCAGGAGGCCGATCCCGAACACGGCGGCCAGCCCGAGCACCGCCGCCTCCCCCACCCGGTTGGTGTGGGCCGCGAGGGGGAGGAACGGCACCAGCACCAGGCCCAGGCCGGAGCCCGCGAGGAAGAAGTAGGCCAGCACGCGCGCGCGCGTGGCCCGCCCGACGGCTCTGTCGCGAATGGTCGGCAAGGACGAACTCTCCATGGCACGTATCGGCCTGTGCGCGAGAACCGTTAGCAGCGCCACCGCAGGACGCATGGCGGCGGAAAGTAGGAAGTACTACTGTTTACTTTTCACGGGGGCTCCGCTAGCTTGCGGCGCCCACGCCGCCCAGACGACAGGAGACCACCCGCATGGCCACCGCCGACGTCCTCAAGCCCGACCACCGGGGCACGCGCAAGCACTTCATCTTCAACGAGGACCACGACGCGCTCCGGGAGTCGATCGCGTCCTTCGTGTCGCGCGAGCTGGCCCCCCACTCCGAGGAATGGGAGGAGACGACGTTCCCCGACTGGGTGTTCCAGCGGATGGGCGAGCTCGGCTTCCTCGGCCTCGACAAGCCCGAGGAGTACGGCGGCCAGGGCGGCGACTACTACTGCAGCATCGTGCTGGGCGAGGAGATGACGGGGTCGAACTCCGGCGGCGTGGCGATGGGCGTCGCCGTGCACACCGACATGGCGACCCCGCCGATCCTGGCGTTCGGCACCGAGGAGCAGAAGCAGCACTACCTCGTGCCGGCGATCGCGGGTCAGAAGATCTCCTGCCTCGGGATCACCGAGCCCGACGCGGGCTCCGACGTGGCCGGCATCAAGACGCGCGCCGTGCGCGACGGCGACGACTACCTGATCAACGGGTCGAAGACCTACATCACCAACGGCCACCGGGCGGACTTCATCGTGCTCGTGACCAAGACCGACCCGGACGCCGGCTATGACGGCTTCACGCTGTTCCTCGTCGACATGGACGCCCCGGGCGTGATCCGCGAGAAGAAGCTGCAGAAGCTGGGCATGCACGCCTCCGACACGGCGCTGCTGGCCTTCCAGGACGTCCGCGTGCCGGCGGACGCCGTCCTCGGCGAGGTCGGCAAGGGCTTCTACCACATCATGTGGGAGCTCCAGGGCGAGCGGCTGATCGGCGCCGCCGGCTGTGTCGCCGGGGCGCAGCGCTGCTTCGACCGCACGCTCGAGTACGCGAAGGAGCGCACCGCCTTCGGCCGCTCGATCGGGCACTTCCAGGTCATCCGTCACAAGTTCGCCGAGATGGCGACGAAGATCGAGGCGGCGCGCCAGATGGTCTACACGACCGCGTGGCGCTTCAACAACGGCGAGTACCCCGTCCGCGAGATCTCGATGGCGAAGCTGTATGCGTCGCGCATGGCCGTGGAGGTGGCCGACGAGTGCATCCAGATCCACGGCGGCGCCGGGTACATGAAGGAGTACGGCGTCGAGCGGGTGTGGCGCGACATGCGCCTGAACCGCATCGGCGCGGGCACCGACGAGATCATGCTCGACGTGATCGGGCGGTCCTACGGCGTCTGAGCGCCCGAAGCACCTAGACCGCCTGCACCTGGGCGGTGCAGGCGGAGCAGCGCGTGGCCTTGACCGGGATCTCGGTGAGGCATTCGGGACACGGGCGCGTCGTGGCCTCCTTCTTGCGCCGCGCCGCCAGCGCGTTGACCGGCAACACGACGAAGAAGTACACCGCCGCCGCGATCGACACGAACGCGATCAGCACGTTGATGAAATCCCCGTAGGCGAACCGGCTGCCGTTGATCGTGAAGTCGAGATTCGAGAAGTCCGGCTTGCCGATGATGGCCGCGATGATCGGCGTGATCAGATCCCTGACGAGAGCCGTCACGAGAGCGCCGAAGGCCGCGCCGATGACCACCGCAACGGCCAGGTCGACCACGTTCCCACGCATGAGGAAGTCCCTGAAGCCCTTGAGCATGCTGATGTCTCCTCCCGGTTCGCTGGACCTGGCACGACCGTAACGGCCGGCGCTCGAACCGTGAAAGGATGATTTGCTGAATGGGCGCGCGCCTCGACCACGTCCGCTCCTATTACGAGTCACTGAACACCGGCGACGCCGACGCTGTCGCGGCGCACTTCACCGACGACGCGGTGCACTACTACACGCGACGCGATCCGCAGTTCGGCGCGCGCACGATCGCCGAGAACGCCGCGCTGGGCGTCGAGCACCTGAACGCGGTCTGGACGCTCGAGCACGCGGTCGAGGGCGAGGACGAGGTGGCGATCGAGTGGTCGATGGCCTTCGACCACCCGCGCACGGGTGAGCGCTGTCTGGACCGCGGCGCCGAGTTCCTCGTCATCCGCGACGGGCGGATCGCCGAGGTCCGCGCCTATTACCACGGCGGCGTGCCGAGGAACCTCTCCGGCGACCTCGTGGGCTTCGACCACGCCGGCCGCGGCCACAGCACGCTGTGAGCGCGCTGCGCGAGAAGGGGCTGCCCGACGCCGCGAACCGGCGCCCGATCCCGCCGTTCACGCAGGAACACGAGGACTTTCGCCAGGGCGTACGGCGGTTCGTCCAGACCGAGCTGCGCCCCCACGCGCGTGAGTGGGAGGACGCGCGTTGGTTCCCCAACGACGTCTTCCAGCGCTGCGCGGAGCTGGGCTACCTGGGCCTGAAGTACGAGGAGGAGTACGGCGGCCAGGGCGGCGGCTACGTGGCCGACGCGGTGTTCGCCGAGGAGCTCGCGCACTGCGGCTCCGGCGGCCTGGCGGCCGGCATCGGCGCGCACACCTCCATCGCCACGCCGCCGATCTGGAAGTTCGGCACGGAGGACCAGAAGCAGCGCTACCTGGTGCCGGCGATCGCGGGCGAGAAGATCGGCGCGCTGGGGATCACCGAGCCCGACGCCGGCTCCGACGTCGCCGGGATCAAGACGACCGCGCGGAAGGTGGACGGCGGCTACGTGGTCAACGGGTCGAAGATGTTCATCACCAACGGCGTGCGCGCGGACTTCATCGTGACGGCCGTGAAGACCACGGCCGAGGGCGGCCACCACGGGATCTCCTTCCTGATCATCGACCGGGGTCCCGGCGTCGAGGCGAGCAAGATCGAGAAGATGGGCTGGCACGCCTCCGACACAGCGCTGATCGCCTTCGACGACGTCGCCGTGCCCGACGAGAACCTGCTCGGCGAGGAGAACCAGGGCTTCTACCTGATCATGGCCAACTTCCAGTGGGAGCGCCTGATGATGGCGCTGGGCTCCGTGGGCGCGATGCAGGTCATGTTCGACCGCACGCTGGCCTACGCCAAGGAGCGCACGGCGTTCGGGCGCCCGATCGGCTCCCACCAGGTGATCCGCCACAAGCTGGCCGAGATCGCGCTGCGGATCGAGGCCGGCCGCGACCTCACCTACCACGGGCTTCGCCTGTTCGTCGACGGCGCCGACGCCGTGCGCGAGGTGACGATGGCCAAGCTCGCCACCCAGCGCGCCGCATTCGACACCGCCGACGACTGCCTGCAGATCCACGGCGGCGCGGGCTACATGGTCGAGTACGACATCGAGCGCGCCGCCCGCGACGCCCGGCTCGGCCCGATCGGCGGCGGCACCGACGAGATCATGAAGGAAGTCCTGGGCAAACAGCTCGGTTTGTAACTGTTTGCAGGGGGTTTCATTCGGCGGCTTGGCGACGGGGGAACGCGGAAGGAACGTGCCCGTCCCGGGCGGCGCGGATCTGCGCCTCTGCGGACACCCGCTCGGACGGGTCGAACTCGTCGATGACGTGGCCGTACACGTCGAGGGTCATGGTCGGGGAGTGCCCGGCCTGCTTAGCAACGTCGATGATCGTGCGGCCCTCGGCGATCAGCAGCGAGACGAACGAGTGGCGCAGGTCATACGGGCGGGTGTCGGCGAGCTTGTCCCCGCGGGCAGGACGCCACCCGTCTACGGTGCCAGGTCTGCCAGGCGTAGTCGTTCCACACGCCGCCGTGGCGGTTGGGGAACACGGGGGCGTCGTCGCCGGGGCGTCCAGACGCCATCCGCCACTCAGCCAGGTCGGTCGCCAGGGGCGCGAGCAGCCGCACGGTGCGGAGGCCTTGCCCGCCTCCCAACGGCGGCGGGATACTGGGCGGTCGATGTCGCAGGAGAACGCGAACGTTCGTGGCCGAGTACCTGCAGAGGTTCGTCCGAGGCGTGGACGCGCTGGCCGAGTTCTGGGACCCGGGCATCAGCCACCGGGCGGCCGAGGGCGCGATCGACGATGCAGGCGAGCTGCACGGCCCGGAGGCGGTGCGCCGCTACCTCCAAGACTGGTTCGACATGTTCGACGACCTCAGCGTCGTCGCGGAGGAGCTCGTCGATGCCGGTGATGGTCGTGTCGTTGCGGTCCTGCGCGTGACCGGTCGAGCGAAGGTCAGCGGCATCGACACGGAGATTCGCTTCTCGGTCGTCTACACCCTGCGCGACGGAAAGATCGTGCACGGGCGCGAGTACATGGACAGGGAGCAGGCGCGGAGGCCGTGGGGCTGCGGGGGTAGGCGGTGTGGCGGGAGAACGTGGAGAGGGTGTGGGCGCGTCCATCGAGGCCCTGCTCTGTGGTTTCAGCTCGCGGCGGTGACGGCTCGCAGGCGGCTGTTGGCCTCGACGCGGTTCCAGAGCTCATCCAGGGCTATCCCGGCAAGGACGACCAGCGCGACGTCGGCGGGTTCACGGAAGCGGACGTCGCCGGCGGTCAGTAGCGCGACAGCCGAGACGAGAATGAACGGTGTCATGAGGATCCACGTGGGGTAGCGGCGCCTTCGTAGCGTCAGAAAGCCGAAGAGACCGAGCGGGAGGAGCAGGAAGTACATCGCCACCCCGATTTCTTGGACCGAGGCCGACCGTCCCATGGGAGTGGTCCCAGGCGCGTAGAGGCTCCAGACACGCGCCAGCCGCGCAGCTGCCACCAGCGGGAGGCGGGCGAGGTGGTGCTCTGCATACCGCAGGCCTTCGCTTTGCCGCTTCGCCGCCTGGGTCGCTTCGTTGCCTGGGTACGGCTTGATGCAGGTCGGATTCCACGAGCCGATCCCGCTGCCGTAGTACACCGATTGGCAGTTCGCGCCAGCGATGAGCGTGGCGCCGTTGGTAGCGATCGGAACGAAGCTGTCCAAGACGATCCAGTTGCGCACGGTCCATGGGGTCAGCACGGCGATCAGCACGAGCACGGCGATCACAGCGCTGCGTCCGCCTCGCGGGCGGCGCACGAGGGGAATGAGCACGAGCCCCAGGAGGAGCACCGCCTCCCCCCGCGTCAGCGCCGCCAGCCCTACGACTGCTCCGAACGTGGCCGCGCGCAGCGCGTCGGGGGACTCCCACAGGCGATAGGCCGTCAGCAGCGAGCAGGCGATGAGCAATCCGAAGAGCGATTCGCTCATCAGCGCGCCATCCGCGCCCACGAGTATCGGGTAAGCCGCCGCCACGCCCGCGGTGAGTAGGCCGGCGCGGTTTCCGGCGGTGCGGCGGCCGATAACTCCGAGGACGGTGATCGTGCCGGCGCCGAAGACGCTCCCCGCTAGGCGCTGGACCGTTGCTCCCGTCCCTCCGAGCTTGGCGAGGCCCGCGAGTACCACGACATACAGCGGGGGATGGCCGGCCGTCGCAACCGACCGGCCTGCGAAGGCCGCGCCCGGCTCGATGAATCCCCGACCCTGCGCTACGAACTGCGCGACGTTGCTGTAGAAGAACTCGTCGGTGAGGCCCTTCGGCGGCCATGGTGCAACGAAGACCGTGTAGAACACTCTGATCGCCACTCCGGCCGCCACGATCAGGCCCAGCCTGAGCCAGAATCGCCGCGACGCGAGCGGTGCGGGACGCGCGATCACGCGAACGATCGTAGTTTTCCGCTCGAATCCGCGGGGCTTCCGGAATTCGGGGCCTACGCCTAACACCGGGGGCCATCGCGCATCGTGGTCGCGATCCACGTCGCGGCGCGGACGGGCATGTTGGGTCTACTTAGGCACCCAGTCCGCACCCATAAGGATGTACAGCGGCCCTGTGACCTGCATGTCGGTGGACGGCTACACCGCGGTCATCGGAGCCACGCCGTCTGCGGGCGTTCCCATCCAGGTGAGTCATCTGATAATCGCGGTTGACAACAGCTCACCCCAGAAGGAGCCATCCGGCGAGATCTTGCCGGGGTCCCCGCCCGACGAGTTGGCGGTCGTCATTGGCGGCACCTCAGGACCCCCTTCACCTCAGGACCCCCCCCCCCCCGATTGCTCGACGGTACCCAACTTCCGGATCCCGTTGATCGCGGGCGACATCGTCGTGCGCGACGCCCGGGACCAGCCGCCACGCTTAACAGTGTCCCCGGACGATCACGATCACGACCGGGAGCCGCCGCCCCGTCCGCGTCACCTATCGAGCCTCGGCCAAAGACGACTTCGACCTCCACCCCTCGCTGAGGCGGCGACTTCCCCATCGTCGAGGGCCCGCAGCTCGGCCGGCGGACGCTGTTCACCGGCCACTTCGAGATCACCGACGGCCTCGGCTATCTCACCGAGCGCGCTGAGAAGGTCGAGTCCGAGCTGCCCGACGCCCCGAGCCGCAAGCGGCTACTCGGCCGAGTGCGGCTCTACCGCAACGGCGTATGCGAGTTCGGCTTCCCGCTCCAAGCAGGACGACTACCGCGCCGTGCCCTCGCGCAGCTTCACCGAGTACGCGCACGACGCCCTGGCCTACTTCGCCAGCGTGTACGCCCGCGTCAGATACCACGGCCGCCTGCGCGTCTGGATAGCCGTCGAGGACGCCGAGACCAGCATCCTCATTGGCATCGCCAACACCAGGCCGCGGGGCACCACGAACCTGGAGCGGGTCAGTTCGGTTCACGACACCAACGTCGACACGCTACTCGCCAACCCCTGCCGCTCGTCCACGCCGCCATGGACGAGACGTGGCAGGCCTACGGCTATCCGCGGTGCTGGCTCTTCGGCGACGCCGGCAACTACGACCCAATGTGAGCGAGCTTCTGGCCGGGGGGATTCCGTCGGCGCCGTGGTCGAAGGGAGGAGAACTGCACTGCAGCGGCCCGGACGAGCGGCGGGCACGCCCCGGAGCGGAAGGAACGCTACGGGAACGCCGGGAACACCATGGGAGGTCACGGCGGGGCACGCCGCCGACGCCGGGACCGGCCGGGTTGCGGGGGTTCCGTGACCTGGCGTGCCCTCGCGTGCCCTGCCGTCCCGCGCTCGCAGATCATGAAGGAGATTCTGGGCAAGTCCTTCGGGCTGTAGGGGCATAGCCTTCGGCTCCCCACCCGAGGAGGCGACATGCCCACCCTGCAGACCGACCAGGCTGGACGGGTGCTCACCGTCCGGATGAGCAACCCGCCGCGAAACTTCATGACCGGGCCGATGGTGGTCGAGCTCGAGGAGATGGTCCGGCGTGCCGACGAGGACCCGTCGATCGGCGCGGTGGTGCTCACCGGCGCGGCCGAGGGCGCGTTCATCACGCACTACGACGTCGCGGAGATCCTCGCGGGCTCGGAGGCGTTCGGCACCCCGATCTCACGAACCGTCGCCGGCGGCGCGCTGCGGACCGCCGGGGCCGTGGGGCGGATCCCCGGCGCCGCGGACGCCCTGCGCCGGACGCCCGCCGCCGGGCTGGTCGAGCTGCGACGCATCCACGACCTGTTCGTGCGGATGAGCCGCTCGGGCACGGTCTTCGTGGCGGCGATCAACGGGGTGGCGATGGGCGGGGGCTGCGAGCTCGCGCTGGCCTGCGACATCCGCATCATGGCCGCCCGCGACGACGCGCGCATCGGCCTGCCGGAGATCACGCTCGGGATCATCCCCGGCGCCGGCGGGACCCAGCGCCTCACCCGCGCGCTCGGGCCCAGCCGCGCGCTGGAGATGATGCTCGAGGGCCGCGTGCTGACACCGTACGAGGCATCCGAGCTGGGCCTCGTGCACCGCGTCGTCGCCCCCGGCGAGCTGGCCGGGGAGGCAGCGGCCACCGCCGAGCGCCTCGCGCGCCGCTCGCCGGAGACCGTCGCCGCGCTCAAGCGCGCCGTGTACGACGGTGCGTCGCGGCCCATGGACGCGGGCCTGCACACCGAGCGGGCGGCCTTCCTCTCGGTCACCGCGCGACCGGCCGCCGTGCGGGCGATGCGCGCCTACGTCGAGGAGCTCGAGCGGCTCGGCGACGTCGCGCCCTGGCAGGACGACGAGGTCATGGCCCGCTGGCAGGAGGGCACCGCGGTGGACCTGGTCGCGCCGTAGGGCAGGCTGTTGAATAGAGTTCAGCGCCCTCTCGAAGCGATCGACAAGGAGACGCGAACGGCATGGGAGTCCTCGACGACAAGGTGGCCATCGTCACCGGCAGCGCCCGCGGCATCGGGCGCGCGACGGCGGAGCTGCTCTCCGAGCAGGGCGCCAGGGTCCTCATCAACGACCTCGACGGCGACGTCGCGGAGCAGACCGCAGCCGAAATCAGCGGCGAGACCGTCGTCTACGGCGGCGACCTGACCAAGCCGGGCGCGCCCGACGAGCTGGTCAAGACCGCAGTCGACGCGTGGGGCAGGCTCGACATCGTGGTCAACAACGCCGGCTACACGCGCGACAACGTCATCCACAGGATGACCGACGAGGAATTCCAGGCGATGCTGGACATCCACAACATCGTCCCCTTCCGGGTCCTGCGCGCGGCCGCGCCGCACATGCGCGATCCAGCCAAGAAGGAGAAGGAGGAGGGCGTCGAGGTGTTCCGCAAGGTCGTCAACGTCTCCTCCATCTCCGGCACGATGGGCAATGCCGGCCAGGCCAACTACTCATCGGGCAAGGCCGCGGTCGTGGGCCTGACAAAGACCCTGGCCAAGGAGTGGGGCGGGTTCAAGATCAACGTCAACGCCGTCGCGTTCGGCTACATCGAAACCCGTCTGACCGCCTCCAAGGAGGATTCCAACGTGATGGAGATCGGCGGCGAGACCGTCCAGCTCGGGATCCCGGACCAGATGCGCCAGATGGCGCCGGTCACGATCCCGCTCGGCCGCCCGGGAACTCCCGAGGAGGCGGCCGGCGGGATCTTCTTCCTGTGCTCGCCGTGGTCCAACTACGTCCACGGCCAGGTGCTCAACGTCACCGGCGGCCAGTGGGCCGGGATGACGACGTAGGGAGCGCCCACCCACGGCGGGCGTCGCTGGCCTAGCGCCCGGCGCGCAGCGAGAGCGCCAGTGCGCCGAGCACCAGCGCGGCGAGGATCACGCCGCCGGCCTCGCGCCACCAGACGGCGTCGCCGCTGGCCGCCCGCAGCAGGGCGCAGATGCCGACCGCGAGCACGACGCCGATCGGCAGCGTCCAGGTCTCCCCCAGCACCAGCTTGCGCAGCGCCCTCATGCCGGCGCCTCCACCGGCGCGGTGCCGGCGCGCGCGAGCACCGCCGCCATGAGCTGGGACGCGGCCAGGTACAGCGCGACCAGCGCGAGCAGCGCCGCGTCGCCCAGCGGCCACTCGACGCCCAGGCCCTCGGCCGCGAAGAAGGTCCCGAAGCTCGTGAGCACGAGGCCGACGAGGTACTTGAGCTCGGTCTCCGGCAGGCGCCGCAGCGGGCGATGGAGGACCGCGCCGAGGGCCACGGTCGCCGCCAGGGCGACCGCGGCACCCGCGAGCGCCGGCGCCGCGCCGCCCGGGCGCGCGCCGAGTGCGGCCACGATCAGCACGACCTCGATCCCCTCCAGCAGCACGCCCTTGAACGCGACCACGCGCCCAGGCCAGTCGGGGCGGCCGGGCGCCGGCACGGCCTCGGCCTCGAGCGTCTCGCGCTCGGCCACGAACTCGGCGAAGGACGAGGAGCGCGCACGGCGGCCGGCGAGCCGCAGGACCGCCTTGCGCAGCCACTCGAGCCCGAACAGCAGCAGCGCGACGCCGATCACCAGCCGCAGCGGCTCACCGGCCACGCGCCCGACCAGCGCCGGGCCGACGACGACTCCGACCGCGCCGCACACGACGAGCGCCGCCAGCGCGCCGAGCACGGCGTCGCGCGGTCGCCGGGTGGCGGCGACGGCCAGCACGATCGCCAGCGCCTCGAGCATCTCCAGCCCGCAGGCAAGTGCGGCGCCGAGCATCGTGAGCAGGAAGGCCACGAGCCGAGGGTACCCCTCGGCACCCTCGCGGTACGCTGGCTCGGAGATGGCCGGCGCGCACGTCCATGCCCACCACGTCCGCGGGGGCGACGACCGCCGGGCGCTGACCGTGGCCCTCGCGCTGATCCTCGGGTTCATGGCCACCGAGGTCGTCGTCGGGATCCTGGCCGACTCGCTGGCGCTGATCTCGGACGCCGGCCACATGCTCACCGACGCCGCCGCGATCGCCCTGTCGCTGGTGGCGGCGCGGCTCGCCCGCCGTCCGGCCGAGGGCGCGATGACCTACGGTCTCGGCCGCGCCGAGATCCTCAGCGCACAGGTCAACGGCATCACGCTGCTGGCGTTCGCCGGGCTGATCACCTGGGAGGCGATCCAGCGGCTGATCTCGCCGCCCACGGTGGACGCCGCGCCGGTGCTCGTGGTCGCGCTCGCCGGCGTGGCCGTCAACCTGCTCGCCGCGCGCGTGCTCGCGGGAGCGGGCCGCGAGAGCCTCAACGTCGAGGGCTCCTTCCGCCACATCCTGACCGACCTGTACGCCTTCATCGCGACGGCGTTCGCGGCGGTCGTGATCCTCGCCACCGGCTTCGACCGCGCCGACGCGATCGCGTCGCTGTTCGTGGCCGCGCTGATGCTGTACTCGGCCTACGTGCTGCTCCGCGCGTCCGGGCGGATCTTCCTCGAGGCCGCGCCGGAGGGCGTCGACGTGCCGGCGATCGGCAACGCGCTGGCCGGCGAGCCGCACGTCGTGCAGGTCCACGACCTGCACGTGTGGGAGGTGACGTCGGGCTTCCCCGCGCTGTCGGCGCACGTCGTGGTGGAGCGCGACTGCGACTGCCACGCGGTGCGCGCGCGGCTCGAGGGCCTGCTCGAGGACCGCTTCGAGCTCCACCACACGACGCTCCAGGTCGAGCACGAGGCGCCCGAGGAGCTGCTGGAGATCCGCCCCCGGGCGGACGGCGCGTCGTGAGCGCGATGCGCGACACAATGGCGGGGCAGCCGGCCGCGCTGCGCGAGCTGCTCGCCGACGCCGCGCCGGCGGAGGCCGCTGCCCAGGCGCTGGCGGGCCTGCGGGTGTGGCTGGTGGGCACGGGGACGAGCTGGCACGCGGCCAACCACGGTGCCTGGCTCCTGCGCGAGGCCGGGGTCGAGGCGTGGCCGCTGCAGGCCGCCGACGCCGCGGCCTACGATCCCGCGCCGGCACCCGACGACGGCCTCCTGCTGCTGTCGCACACCGGGGCCAAGCGCCATGCCAACACCGTGCTCGAGCGCGCCCGCGCCAACGGGGTGCGAAGCGTGCGGATCGGCGCGCGCGGCACCGGCGCCGACATCGAGACGGTCGAGCGCGAGCGCTCCTCCGCCTTCACCGCGAGCCACCTCGGCACGCTGCTGCGCCTGGCCCAGCTCGCCCGCGCGTTGGGAGCCGACCTCGGCGACCTCGATGCGGTGCCGGACACTGTGGCGGCAGCGTTGGATGGCCCCGGGCCCGGCGTGGCGCCGCCCGCGCGCCTGCTCGAGCTGACCGGCGCCGGCCCGAACCAGTGGACGGCGGCCGAGGGCGCGCTGAAGGTGCGCGAGGCCGCGCGGGTGGCGACCGAGGGCCTCGCCGTCGAGCAGCTCCTGCACGGGCCGGCCGTCGCGCTGGGCGCCGACGACGCGCTCGTGTTCCTCGACGGCGGCGGGCCGCTGGCCGCGCGCCTCGACGAAATCGCCGGCCTCGCCGAGGCGGCCGGCGTCCGCGTGCACCGGGTCGTCGCGCGCGAGCTGGGCGAGCCGCTGTCGGTCTTCCCGCTCACCGTCGCCGTCCAGCGCGTCGCGCTGGAGGCCGCCGAGACGCTGGGCACCGACCCCGACGCGTTCGGCTACGACCTGCCGGGGCGCCGGGAGGCGTGGGAGGCCGTGGACCTCTAGATGAGTGATTCCGCGGCCGCGTGTGCGTGGGGGCGCGCGGGAGCAAGCTGGGCGGGGGAAGCAGGGCGAAGCCAATACCGGGTGGTATTGGCGAGCCCGATGACCTCGATCCAGCGCAGCTATCCGCACGTCATCGACGTGCGCGGGGTCGTGGAATCACTCATCTAGCTCGCCGGCGGACCACCGAGGTCCAGGACGCACCCCGAGTAGTAGTCACCAGCCGGGGACGCCAGGAAGGCCACGACGGTGCCGACCTCCTCCGGGGAGGTCGCGTCGCCCGGGAGGATCGCGGTCGTGCGGATCGCGAAGCGCGACCACTCGATCGAGAGCGTGCGGGCGAGGTTCTCGAGCGCGGCGCGGGTGGCCGCCGCCCGCGTCGCCCGCGCCGGGCGCCGGGGCGATCAGCACGATCTTGCCGCCGGCGTCGGCGTCGATCATCGCCGCGACGGCGGCGGCCCGGGCCGCCGCCCACGCGGGGTCGGCGGCGGCGCGGAGGGCGTCGGCGCCGGCGGCGCCCGGCACGGCGGAGGCGAAGGCCGAGGCGGCATCGAGGACGAGCGTGTCCAGCCTCCCGCGGCGCTCGACCACACCGCCGGCGAAGTCCGCCGCCGCGGCGTCGTCGAGCGGGTCGCCGTCGTGGCGCTCGACCGCGGCGCCCAGGGCCTCGCAGGCGGCCGCGGCGGCGTCGGCGACGGGACCGCCCGAGGCGACCGCCACGGCCTGCCCCTCGAGCAGTCCGCGCCGGAAGATGTCGAGGGGAGCGCCCGGGCCCATCCGTCCCTCAGCTTATCCGCGCCAATGTAGTCTGAGCCGCGATGGCGATGTCGACCGAGGCCCAGCCGGCGACGCTGCCGCTGCCCGGGGGTCGCGACGGGGCGGCCGTTCGCCTGCACCCCCTGCTGGCCGGCGAGATGCTGGCCCCGCCCGGGCTCTTCGACCGCCCGCCGGGCCGGCTGGCGGGGCCGCGCGTGTTCCTCGGTTCCCGCTCGAGCTGGATCTGGTGCCCGATTCCCGCCTTCCTCGTCGAGCACCCGGGCGCCGGGCCGGTCCTGATCGACACCGGCCTGCATCCCAGCGTCGCCGTTGACCCGGCGCGCAACTTCGATCGGATCTGGAAACGGCTGCTCACGTTCCGGTTCTCGCCCGAGCAGGCCCTCCGCGAGCAGCTGCTCGAGCACGGGATCGGTCATCACGACGTCGGGGTCGTCGTGATGACGCACCTGCACTACGACCACGCCAGCGGAGTCTCGGAGTTCCCCGACGCCACGTTCGTGGTCAGCCGCGCCGAATGGAAGGCGGCCGGCCACGGGCCCGCGCGGCGCAACGGCTACGTCCGCAGCCAGTTCGACTACCCGTTCGACTGGCGGACCGTCGACTACGACGCCCCCGACGTCGACGCCTACGAGACCTTCGGCCGGGCCGTGGACCTGTTCGGAGACGGGTCGGTGCGCCTCCTGTCCACGCCCGGGCACACGGCCGGCCACCAGTCGGTCCTGCTGCGGCTCGCCGACCGCGAGGCGCTCCTCACCGCCGACGCCGCGTACCTGGAACGCACGATCAGCGACGAGGTTGCTCCGCTGATCGCCCAGGACCGGCACCGCTTCGTGCGCTCGCTCGGGGAGATCCGGCGCTGGGTCGGCCAATCACCCGACGCGCTCGTGATCACGGGCCACGACCACGAGCAGTGGTCGCGGCTCGAGCCCGTCTACGGGTGAGCGGCCGGGTCAGCCGCGGACGATCGTGAAGGTGACCGTGCGCGCGCGCGAGACGTTCCGGGCGGCGTCCACCGCGGTGACGACCGCGCGGTAGTCGCCGACGCGCAGCGCGCGCCTCCCGATCCGGCCCGAGAACGCGATCGACCGCCGCCCCGCGGAGCGGGTACGCGTCAGCGTCCCGGCGCGCAGGAACCGCGTGCACGCCCGCCTGCGGCGCAGGCGGCGGGTCGGCGCCACGCAGCGCTTGCCGACGAGCCGGCCGGCGGCGCGGCGATCGATGCGCACGATCACCGTGCTGCGCTCGGACACCGTGAAGCGGAAGGAGCTCCCCTGCGGCGTGCGCCGCGCGCGGGCGATCACCGCGGTCGAGCGCCGGCTCACCGCGAAGCTGCGGCGAGCCATCCGCAGGCGCGTGAGGACGGGCGCACGCCGGTCCCCGACCACCACGGGGACGGTCGCGCACCCGCCGGACCCGGGCGGCGGCGCAGTCGAGGTCAGCCGGTAGACCGGGCCGCTGAGCGAGACGACGTAGACGCGGCAGGCGGCGTCCTCGCCGAAGGAGTCGAGCTGCTCCACCGTCAGCGGCGGCGCCGCGCCGTTTGCGGGATCGCCGACGGCGGCGTCGTTGGCGGCGCGCCCCGGCCCGACCACGGCCGAGCGCACGACGCCGGCGCACTCGTCGGCGTAGGTGTAGCGGCCCGCGAGCTCCGGCACGGTGGTGTCGCGCATGACGTAGCCGCCCGTGATCGCGCAGGCCCCTCCGACGTGGTCGTAGGTGAGCACCGGCGGCACGTAGTCGGACGGCTGCGGCCCCGTCGGATCGCTGAAGCGAGCGTTGCCCTCGTACAGGTTCCAGCCGTAGTTGGCGCCGCCGCCGAACCCCGCGGGCTGGAAGTCGACCTCCTCGTGCTGGTTCTGGCCCACGTCGCCGGTCACGAGGTCACCGGTGAGGCGGTCGAACGCGAACCGCCACGGGTTGCGCAGGCCGTAGGCCCAGACCTCGTCGGCGCCGATGGCCGGGCCGAAGAACGGGTTGCTCGGCGGGCTCGCGTAGGCGGCGAGGCCCGACGCCCGCGGGTCGATGCGCAGGATCTTGCCGAGTAGCACGTCGCGGTTCTGGCCGTTGCCGTCCGGGTCGCCGCCGCCTCCGCCGTCCCCGATGCCGGCGTACAGGTAGCCGTCGGGGCCGAACTGGAGCTGGCCTCCGTCGTGGTTCTGGTTCTTCTGGTGGCCGATGCGGAGCACGAGCCGTCGCGTGACCGGATCGACGCTGTTCGCGCCGGCCCCGGCGGAGCGGTACTCGTCGATGCGCACGTCGCAGTTCGCGCCGGTGGCGTCGCACGCGGTGGCGTCGTTGGAGTAGACGTACAGGCGCCCGCTGGTGGCGTAGTCGGGCGCGAACGCCAGCGACAGCAGGCCCTGCTCGCCCGCGTCGTGGACGCCGTCCACCGTCAGGAAGGGCGCGGCCTGCAGCACGCCGTTGCGCACGAGGCGGATCGTGCCGCCCTTCTGCACCACGACGATCCTCGAGGCGTCACCCGAGGGACTCGTCACGTACGTGGGCGAGTCGAAGGTGCCGATCTTGGCGAGCCGCAGGCTCCCGGCGACGGTGACGTCCGCCCGCGCCGGGACCGCGGCGAGGACCGCCGCCACGAGGGCTACCACCAGCGTGCACGGCCGCGCGCGCATTCCCTGACGCTAACCCTCCGGCGGACGGGTCGATGCGGTTGACGGTGGGTCAGGCGGTGGCCGTGTGGCTGGCCCGGCGCTCCGCCCGGCGCTGCTCGCGCACGCGCTGGACCATCCCCTTGCGCCCGTGGCGCTCGAGGTCGGCGTAGAGGCGTCGGATCCCGGCGAACACCTCGTCCGCCACGGCCTGCTGCTGGTCGCGCGTCGGCTCCTCGACCCGGTCGAAGACCATCGGCTCGCCGTACTGCACGGTCACCTTCGGGAATTGGAGCCGCTTCCAGTTGCGCGCCTTCTCGGAGCCGTAGATCGCGATCGGCACAACCGGCGCGCCGGTCTCGAGCGCGAGGCGCCCGATGCCCGGTTTGGGCTTGTCCGACAGCTCGCCGGTCCGCGACCGCCCGCCCTCGCAGTACATGACCACCGTCCGGCCGCGGTTGAGGACCGTGCGCCCGGTGATGAAGGCCTCCTCGTCGTGGTGGCCGCGGCGCACCGGGAAGACCCCACCGTGGTAGAGGATCCACTGGAGCGGACCGCTGAACAGCTGGGACTTCGCCAAGAAGCGCACGCGGCGGCGCATGAACATGGCGACGAAGAAGTGGTCCATGAAGGAGAAGTGGTTCGGCGCGAAGATCGCGGGCCCCGACTGCGGCACGTTCTCCGAGGCGATGCAGCGCGCGCGGAACAGCAGCAGGCAGAGCGGCGTCAGGAGGATGCGGACGGCCTCGTAGACCCAGTCGGGATCGCGCCGGCGCGCGCGGGCGTGAAAACGGTCGAAGTATTCGGCGGGGCGCGGGTCCTTGTAGACCTGCGCCTTCATGCGCGACAGCTCCTCACTCATCCTGCCCTGGCCTACCCCGTCCCTTCGCGGTCGTTACTGCGGAGTCGCCCACCCTCGCGAGCGCTCCACGGCGCGGCGCCATTCTGCCATCAGCGCGTCGCGCTCGCGGTCCGGCATGGCCGGCTCGTAGCGCGCACGCTCGCGCCAGCTCGCGCCCACCTGGTCGAGCGTCCACGCACGCGTGCCCACGCCGGCGAGGTACGCCGCCCCGAGCGCGGTCGTCTCCGACACCTCGGGCACGATGACCGGGACGCCGAGCAGGTCGGCCTGGAACTGCATCAGCCAGGCGTTGGCCGTCGCGCCCCCGTCGGCCTTGAGCGCGTGCAGCGGCTCGGCGCCGCCCGCCTCCATCGCGCGGACGGCGTCGACGGTCTGGTAGGCGATCGCCTCCAGGGCGGCGCGGGCCAGGTGCGCGCGGCCGCTGCCGCGCGTCAGCCCCACGATCGTCCCGCGCGCGTACGGGTCCCAGTAGGGCGAGCCCAGGCCCGTGAGCGCGGGCACGAAGTACACGCCGTCGTTGGCGTCCAGCGACGCCGCCAGCGCCTCGGTCTCCGCGGCCCGCTCGATCAGGCCGAGGCCGTCGCGGAGCCACTGCACCGCCGCCCCGGTGACGAAGATCGCCGCCTCGAGCGCGTACGTGACGTGCTCCCCGATCGCCCAGGCCACGGTGGTGAGGAGCCCGGGCTGCGGCGCCGGCGGCCGCGAACCCGCGTTGAGCAGAACGAAGGACCCGGTCCCGTACGTGTTCTTGCCGGTCCCCGGTGCCAGGCAGGCCTGGCCGAACAGCGCGGCCTGCTGGTCGCCGGCCACGCCGGCCACGGGCACGGTGTGGCCGTGCAGCGCGTCCGGGCGGGTCGTGCCCACCGCGCCGCAGCTCGGGCCCACCGCGGGCAGGGCTCGCTCGGGCACGTCGCCGAGCAGGGCGCAGAGCTCGGGCGACCAGCGCCGCTCCACGATGTCGTACAGCAGCGTCCGCGAGGCGTTGGAGGGGTCGGTGACGTGCTCGCCGCAGAGGTTGTAGATCAGCCAGCTGTCGATCGTGCCGAAGACCGCGCGGCCGTCGCGCGCGCGTTCGCGCAGGCCGTCGACGTGCTCGAGCAGCCATTCGATCTTCGTGCCCGAGAAGTAGGGGTCGATGACCAGGCCCGTGCGCTCGCGGATCAGGGCCTCGTGGCCCGCCTCGCGCAGCTCCTCGCAACGCTCCGCCGTGCGCCGGTCCTGCCACACCAGCGCGCGGTGCAGCGGCTCGCCGCTGTCGGGGTCCCACGCGACGACCGTCTCGCGCTGGTTGGTGATGCCCACGGCCTGCAGGTCGCCGGGTCCGACGCCCGCGTCGTCCAGGGCCTCGCCCGCCACCGCCTGCGTGACCTCCCAGATCTCCGCGGCGTCGTGCTCCACCCAGCCCGGCCGCGGGAAGTGCTGCTCGAACTCCCGGTAGGCACGGCCGATCAGCTCGGCGTCGGCGTCGAAGACGAGGCAGGTCGTCCCGGACGTCCCCTGGTCGATCGCGAGGATCATCGCGGCCGACCCTATCGGGGCGTGGCCCGGGCTAGCCGCGGACCGATGCGGAGTGCCGGCCGGAGCCCGCCGTGGGGCGGCGGCGCTGTCCCGACGCCGACCGCCTCACGTCCCCCGGGCCCCGGCCGTGCACCACCGCGACCACCGCGCTTGGGTCAGAGCGCGCTGGCTCGTGCGCATCCCCGATCGCCACGACCGGCCGGTTCGTCGCAGGAGGAGACGTCGGAAGGCTGTCGCGAAGGACGGGGTAGCGCATGACGGCAGGCTAGGGCCGGCCGCGCCCGCGACCTACCGACCGGCGGTCGGAGATTCGCGGCCCGCCGCTCGACCGCCGGTCGAGCAGGATGCGAGCGGGGAGACCGGTGCCGCGCCGGACAGCGCGAGCGCAACCGCCCACGATCCGCGGCAACGAGCGGGGTTGCGCAGCAGCGCGACGCGCCCGTGCCGCGCGCCGACGCGCAGGCTCAGGCTGCGGAAGGTGATCGTCTCCTCCGGCGCGCGCTGCACGAGGCCGAGGCCGAATCGCAGGCGCGGACCGCCGCCGCCGCGCGCCGGCAGCGCCGCGCCCGAGGCGAACCCGGCGATGCCGGTGACCGCCTCGCGCGTGACGACCTCGAGGCGACCGAGGTCGCCGGGTCGCGCGGTGGGACCGGCGTAGACGCCGATCGCCACGGTCAGCACGACTCCGGGATCGCTGGCGCTGAAGGTCGCCGTCTGCACCAGCCGCGCGCGCCCGTGCGCGATCCGGCTCGCGCGCGGGCAGCGGGAGAGGAGGGCGAGCCGGTGCGGGCAGCGCACCGGAACAGCGCGCCCGTCGAGCCGCGCGCCGGCGGGCAGGACCACCAGTAGGCGCGCGGGGTACGCGCCGCGCGGCTCGGCGGCGGCCAGGTCGATCGCGTAGTCGGCGCCGGCGCCGGCGCGCGCGGGCGCCGCGACCACACGGCCGGAGACCGGCGCGGCCGCCTCTGCCCCGGCGGGCGCGACCGCGACGGCCGCGAGGACGAGCGCACTCGGGAGAGCCCGCCTCATCGCCGGTCCAGGTAGACCGCCGCGAAGTCCGCCAGTTGGCGGAAGCGGTGGAGGAACCCGCGCAGCGTCCTGCCCGTCGCGCGGTGCTCGAGGTCGAGCTCGACCTCGGTGATCCGGTAGCCGGCGCGCGCGGCGTCGATGTTCATCGCCGTCTCCATCCCGAAACGCGGCGCGAACGGGAGCAGCGCCGGCAGCACCGCTCCGCGCAGAGCACGCTGGCCGGAGATCGGCGCGCGCAGCTCCACGCCGCCGAGCTTGCGCGTGGCCCAGCGCGAGAAGCCCAGCGCCGCGCCGACGCCGCCGCCGACGCGGCGGGCGAAGGCCGCGATCGCGAGATCGGCGCCGTCGCCGTCGCCGAGCGCGGCGACCAGCCGGGGCAGCTCGGCCGCGGTCTCGCCGAGGTCCCCGTCGCACAGGACGACGACCTCCGGCGGCTCGGCGCCGTCGAGCAGGCGCCGCGCCGCGAGCGTCGCGACGCCGCCCTTGCCGATCGTCCCCGGCGCGCGCACGAGCTCCACGCCGTGCTGGAGGGCCGCGTGTCCCGTCCCGTCGCGCGAGCCGTCGTCGGCCACGAGCACGCGCGCCCCGGGGAACGCCCGCTCGACCGCCGCGAGCGTGGCGGGGAGGCGGTCCGCCTCGTTGTAGGCGGTGACGATGACGGCGAGTTGGTCGGGCACGGTCGTGCGGGGCGGCTATTCTGCCGCGAACCCGGTCAGGACACGACGCCCAGGAGGACATGTTCCCTTGCCCGATGTCGAGGCCCACATCACCGGCACGGTCTGGAAGGTCGAGGTCGCCGTCGGCGACCAGGTGGACGAGGGGGACACGGTGGTGATCCTCGAGTCGATGAAGATGGAGATGCCCGTCGAGGCCGAGGACGCCGGGACCGTGGCCGAGATCCTCTGCGAGGAGGGGCAGGCGGTCAACGAAGGCGACGCGCTCGTTGTCCTCGGCGACTGACCGCGCGGAGGAGCTGGCGGACGGGAAGCTCCTGCTCGACGAGCCGGCCGAGCACGTCGCACGGCTCACCATCAACAACCCGGACAAGCGCAACGCCCTCGACCACACGATCCTCGACGCGATCGCGCGGACGGTCCCGTCGCTCGACGCCCGCTGCCTGCTGCTGACCGGGGCCGGCCGCACGTTCTCCGCCGGGTACGACATCGGCGGGATGCCCGACGAGTCCTTCGCCGCCGAGGCCGAGAAGCTGGTCGCCCATCCCTTCGCCGCGGCGATCGCCGCGCTCGACGCCTACCCCTATGCGACGCTGGCCGCGCTCAACGGGCACGCGATCGGCGGGGGTCTGGAGGTTGCGCTCTCCTGCGACCTCCGGATCGCGGCCGCCGGCGCCGTCGTGGGGATGCCGCCCGCCAAGCTCGGGCTGGTCTACTCGCATACGGGGCTGCAGAAGTTCATCGACGCGATCGGGGTCCCGCGCACGCGCGAGCTGTTCCTCGTGGGGAGCAACATCCCGGTCGAGGAGGCGCTCGTCTGGGGCCTGGTGAACGCCGTGCACCCGGCCGACGAGCTTCCGGGCGCGGCGCTGGACCTCGCGACCGAGATCACAGGCAACGCCCCGCTCGCCCTGAGCGGCAACAAGACCGTCATCCGCCGGCTGCTCGAGAACCGCGCCACGCTGGAACCGGACGTGGAGCGAGAGCTGGTCGAGCTGCGCCGCGGGTGCTTCACGTCCGAGGACTTCCGCGAGGGCGTGCGCGCGTTCGCGGAGAAGCGCCGGCCGGAGTGGCGCGGGCGCTAGCCCTCCCCCACTCGAACGAGCGACAGCCGGACGATCGAGAGCGCCGCGCGGCGCGGCGCTTGAAGGATCGCCTCGGCCCCCGATTTCCCCCATGCTTCGGACATGCTCGCTCCGGGCCACGCCGCCGGGCCCCGTCCGCCCGTGCGCGCAGTGCTGTGCGACGACGTACGCGAGTTCCGGCTGCTGATGCGCCTGGAGCTCGAGGAGGACAACCAGATCGAGGTCGTGGGCGAGGCCGGCGACGGCCTGAGCGCCGTCGAGGCGATCGAGGCACTGCGCCCCGACGTCGCGATCGTCGACCTCGTGATGCCCGCCCTCGACGGGCTGGAGGTCGTGCGGCGCGTCCGCAGCGAGCTGCCGGACGTCCGGCTGATCGTACTGTCGGGCCTCCATGCGTCGGTGATGGCCGAACCGGCGGCCCAGCACGGCGCGGACCACTACATCGAGAAGGGCGAGCCGCTCCCCACGCTGCGCGACGCCGTACTCAGGCTCGCGAGCGCCCAGGACTAGTGGACGTGGCCGGAAGTTCTGATCAGAACTCTTGAAAGGAATCCATCGGGCTCTGCCGAACACCTTCGGCATGGCACGCCCCGCCCGCCACAGGATCGAGCTCAGCGAGCCGGAGCGCTCGGAGCTTGAGCGGATGGCCCGGGCGGAGAAGCGGCCTTGGCGGGAGGTGCAGCGGGCTCGGATCGTGCTCTACGCGGCCGAGGGCAAGAGCGACGTCGAGATCGCGGCGCGGCTGGATACCTCGGCGGGGATCGTGGGCCGCTGGCGAAGACGCTTCTTTGAGGAGCGCCTCGACGGGCTCAAGGACCGACCGCGCGCGGGTCGCCCGCGCCGTTTTCCCCCCGGAGCAGGTCGCCGAGGTCAAGGCGATCGCCTGCGAGCTGCCCGCCACCTGCGGCGTCCCGCTCTCGCGCTTCAGCCGCGCTGAGCTTCACCGCCTCGTCATCGAACGCGGCGTCACCGAGGCCTCGGCCTCGACGATCTGGCGCTGGCTGGCGGAGGATGCGATCAAGCCCTGGCAGGTGCGCTCCTGGATCTTCCGCCGCGACCTCGATTTCCGAGAGAAGGCGGGGAGGGTGCTCGACCTCTACGCCCGGCGCTTCGAGGGCAAGCTGCTTCATCCCGGCGAGTTCGTGATCTCCGCCGACGAGAAGTCCCAGTTGCAGGCGCTCGGGCGCCGCCACCGGACCGTTCCCGCCGGGCCGGGCCGCCCGGCGCTTTGCGAGTTCGAGTACCGCCGAGGCGGCACGCTCGCTTACCTCGCGGCCTGGGACGTCCACCACGCGCGCCTCTTCGATCGGGTCGAGGAGAAGACCGGGATCGAGCCCTTCGGGCGGTTGGTCGAGCAGGTGATGAGCCAGGAGCCCTACGCCTCCGCGCGGCGCGTCTTTAGCGCAAGGCGCTCACCCCGAACGACTTCGGCTCGCTGGAGGAGCTCGGCGAGCGCCTGCTTTGCTTCGGCCGCCGTTACCGCGAGATCGCCCGTCCGTTCGAGTGGACGTTCACGCGAGCTGACCTCGAGCGGGTGCTCGAGCGAGTCGACGCCCGAGCGGTGCAGAAAGAGTCCGGCTCGCCTCGCCTGCGGCGCGCGGCCTGAGCCCTACGCGGCGAGCAAGACGCCGGCGGGGGTCCTGGCGACGCCCACGCGCACGGCAACAGCCTCCAGCAGGCCGGCGCGCAGCAGCCGCCGCGAATCACTTGCGAGGTCGACGAGCGCGGCGTTGGCGAGCCGGCCATCGAGCGCCCCGGCCTCGGCCCGGGCGATCACCGCGCGGGCGAGGCGGGCGCGCTCAGCCGGCGCATCGATCACGCTCGCGACGGAGTCGAGCAGCTCGGAGTCGGGATCGTCGTCGGCCACCGCGTCGCAAAGGCGGCCCAGCTGGGGCGAGAGCAGCTTCGGCAGCTCGACCTGCAGGGAGAGATCCACCGCGGGCAGCTCCCAGAGCTCATCGAAGAGCTCGCCAAGCTCGGCATCCGGGACGTTGCGAAGCTCCCACGCGGCCTCCCTGGAGGCGTGGGCAAGGAAGGCACGCGCGAGGCTCTCCTCTGAGGGACCGCGCTCGACGCCGCAGCAGCGCTTTGCCTTGCGGCCGGAGCCGCACGGACAGCACTCGTTGCGCCCAACCTTCGCCACGGCAACATCGTGGCGCGCCGGCCGGTCGGAAAGCCGCCGCGCAGTTACACGCCGAACTTCCGGACGGCTCTACTAGCGGCGGAGTAGATTCTCGGGACGATGGCCGCCGAGCTGCTCGTCCTCGTCAAGCACGACTGCGAGGTCTGCGATCAGGTGCTGCCGGTGCTCGACGCCGCGGCCGCCGCCGGCGCCCCGCTCCGCATCCTGTCGCAGTCCTCGCCTGAGGACACCGCCGCGCAGGCCCGCCGCGTCGGCCTGCGCGCCGTGCCCGACGTCGACGTGGACCTCGAGGTGTCGGCGCGGTTCGATCCGGACGCCGTCCCGACCGTGGTGCTGCTCGACGGTGGCGAGGAGCGGGGTCGCGTCGAGGGGCTGCAGCGCACGCGGCTGGCGGAGCTCGCCGGCCGCGCCGGGACGGAGCTCGCGCTGGACGGCCTGCCGGAGCTGCGCCCCGGTTGCGCCAGTCGCACCCGCGACCCCGACGTCGCCGCAACGCTGGCCGCCCGCCGCGCCCGCGCCGAGGGCCGTCTGCGCGCACGGACGCTCGAGCTCGGTGGCCTGGAGGACGTCTTCGAGGCGCTGCACGACCGCGGCCTCACCGACGGGCTGCCGGTCGTCCCGCCCACGCCCGAGCGCGTCGTGGCCATGCTCGAGCACACCGGCCGGGACCCGCAGGACGTCGTCGGCGCGGTACCGCCGTACGGGAGCGACGCGACCGTCGAGAAGGTCGCGATCAACGCCGTGATGGCCGGGTGCCCGGCGGAGTCGCTGCCGATCGTGCTGGCCGCCGTCGAGGCGGCGTGCGCGGAGTCGTTCGCCTGGCACGGCCTGATCGCGACCACCTACCCGGCCGGGCCCACGGTGGTGGTCTCCGGCCCGCTCGCGGTGGAGGCCGGCATGAACGCGGGCGGCAACGCACTCGGTCAGGGAAACCGGGCCAACCTGACGATCGGGCGCGCGCTGCAGCTCGTCGGCTGGAACGTCGGCGGCGGGCGCCCCGGCGTCGAGGACCGCGCGACGCACGGCCAGATGGGCAAGCTCGGCTCGTGCTTCGCGGAGCGGCTGGACGACACCGCGCCGTGGCCCGGGCTGGCGCAGGACCGCGGCGTCGACGCGGGCGAGACCGGCGTCACGCTGATGGCGACCGAGGGCCCCCGCGTGATCGTGGACCAGCTCGCACGCGAGCCGGAGGGCCTGTGCGCGTCGCTGGCGCTCGCGCTGGAATCCGTCGCGCACCCCAAGCAGCGGCTCGCCTTCGACGCCCTGCTGGTCGTCGGGCCCGAGCACGGGCGCGTGTTCCGCGACGCGGGCTGGGACCGCGCGCGGGTCCAGGAGCGGCTGTTCGAGCTCACCACCTCACCGGCGGGGGAGCTGGCACGCGGCGCCGGCGGCTCTCCCGAAGGCATCGACCCGAAGTTCGTGAGCGACCCCGACATGCCGGTGGCGAAGTTCGCGGCGCCCGACCGCATCCTCCTGGCGCACGCGGGCGGGGACGCCGGCCTGTTCTCGATGGTGTACGGAAGCTGGGCCGCCGGCGAGATCGGGTCGGCGCCCGTTACCGTGTCGGTGGAACCGTGGCGCTAGAGATCCTCGACCCCAGCGCGGAGCGCGATCCGGCGGGCCGGCCGCTCGCCGCCCGCCCTCCCGCGGGCCGCACCATCGCCCTGATGGACATCCGCAAGCCGCGCGGCGACGTGTTCCTCGATGAGCTCGAGCGGCTGCTGACCGCGCGCGGCCACGCCGTCGAGCGGGCGATGAAGCCGACGTTCACCAAGCCGGCCCCGCCCGACGTTCGCAAGGAGATCGCCGCGCGCTGCGACGCGGTGATCGAAGCGCTCGCCGACTGAGGCTCGTGCGTGTCGTGCGGTCTGCGCGACGTGGTCGAGTTCGAGGGCGCCGGCAGGCCGGCGGTGCTGATCGCGTCCGACGCCTTCGTCCAGGCGGCGGAGGAGCAGGCCGGCAAGCTCGGCCAGGCCGAACTGCGCCGCGCCTTTGTCGCGCATCCGATCCAGGACCGCACCGACGAGGAGATGCGCGCACTCGCGGCCACGATCGTGGACGAGGCGCTCGCAGCCTTGACCGCCTAGTCATCATGTGATTACCTCCGGTCATCGTCCGATGACCACCACCCGCCAGCGCATCGTCGACGCCGCCGTCGAGCTGTTCGCCCGGCAGGGCTACGCCCGGACGACCGTCGGCCAGATCGAGGCCGCAGCCGGCCTCACTCCGCGAGCCGGCGGGTTCTACAAGCACTTCCCCAGCAAGGACGCGGTCCTCGAGATCGCGCTCGAGCAGCAGACCGAGGCCGTCGACGCGGTCGTCGCCGGGCTCGATGAGCGCCCGCTGGGCGACACTCCGGCCGAGGTGCGGCTGCTCGCGCGCGTGGCGATGCACGAGCTCGACCAGGAGCGCGACCTGCTGCGCATCGTGATGAAGGACGGCGAGCAGTTCCCCGACCTGCGCCGCGATTTCTTCGACCGGTTCCCGCGCCGCGGCTACGGACTCGCCCAGGAATGGCTCCAGCGCACGCTGGCCGAGCGCGGCCGCCAGGTCGCCGATCCCGAGGCGCTTGCGGCCGTGCTCATGGGTGGCCTCGTGCACTTCTTCCTGATGGAAACCGTGTTCGGCGAATCGCCGCCGGGCACCGATCGCGAGCGCTTCCTCGAAGCATGGGTCCAGAGCACGCTCGCGCTGCTGTCGGCACTACCCGCCGCGACCCCCAAGGAGGCAACGGCATGACCCACAGCGACCACATCGACCGTCACCGCGGCTGGATTGCGGCGCTCCTCGTGGCGCTCGGCGCGCCGCAGGCGCTGATCGGCCTGTGGGCACTGCTCGCCCCGCGGGGCTTCTACGACGACTTCGGCGCCGGCGGCGGCTGGGTGTCGGCGCTCGGCGCCTACGACGAGCACCTGGTGCGCGACGTCGGGAGCCTGTTCGTCGGCCTGGGCGTGCTGATGATCGTCGCCGCCGTGCGCGGCCGGCGCAGTCTGACGCTGCTCGCCGTGGCCGTCTGGCTGATCTTCGCGGTGCCGCACGGGATCTACCACTTCCTCAACCTCGGCCCCTACACGACGGCCGACGCGCTCGCGAACACCGCGACGCTCGGCTGGACGGTGCTCGCCCCGATCATCGTCCTCGTGCTGCTGCGGGCGCCTGCGAAGGCGCGCGCGGCGGCGGCGGCGCCGGAGGGCTGGCGGATCGCGGGGGTGGGCGACCGCGGCGCCGGGCCGCTCGCGCGCTACGCCTTCTGGTACTCGCGGCGGAACTACGGCCACGTGGTCGGCCCCACGCGCGTGTTCGCCCACCATCCGCTGCTGCTCGGCGGCTACGGCACGCTCGAGCTCGCCGTCGAGCGCGCCGACCGCGTCGATCCGCGCCTGAAGGCCCTGGCAGAGCTGAAGGCCGCGACCATGTCCGGCTGCGATTTCTGCATCGACATCGGCTCCAAGCTCGGGCGCGATCACGGCGTCACCGAGCAGCAGCTGAGGGAATTCCTGTTCTACCGCGAGAGCGACGCGTTCTCGCCGCTCGAGCGTCTCGTGATCGACTACGCCGCGGGCATGACCCGCACGCCGGTGGACGTGCCGGACGATCTGTTCGCGCAACTGCGCGAGCATCTCGACGACGCCCAACTCGTGGAACTGACGGCGACGATCGCCACCGAGAACTTCCGCGGCCGATTCAACTGGGCGTTCGGCATCGGCAGCGAGGGGTTCGCGGACGGCACGCCGACGCCGGCGGCGGAGCGGGCGCCGGCATAGCCGTCCGACGCCGCGCCTAAGGTCCGCGCAGCCTTGGGGTTCGGCCCCGAGCGATTGCGTGGATATGCCCCCGCTGATTAGCCGCGAGGAAGCGTTGTGTCTTGGCGAGCTTGAGCAGCCCGCTGAGATCGAGGCGTTGGTGCAGCGCGCGTGGCGTGCGCGGGTTGAGCGCTTTGATGACTCGACGGACCTGTGTTCGTTGGTCAATGCGAAGTCGGGCGGCTGTTCGGAGGATTGTGGGTTTTGCGCGCAGTCGCGTTTTGCTGAGGCGGAGACGCCGATGCACGCGATGATGGAGCCCGAGCAGATCCTCGAGCATGCGCGTGCGGCGGAGGCGGCCGGGGCGCATCGTTTCTGCATGGTCACGCAGGGGCAGGGGCTTTCCAAGCGTGATTTTGAGCGGGTGCTGGAGGGCACGCGGTTGGTGGCCGAGCACACCAACCTCAAGCGCTGCGCGTCGATCGGTCACATGTCCGTCGCGCGGGCGCGGGCGCTCAAGGACGCCGGTGTGCAGCGGGTGCATCACAACGTCGAGACGGCCGAGTCCTACTACCCCGAGGTCACCTCGACGGTCCGCTACGCCGGGCGGATCCGCACGATCGAGGCGGTCAAGCAGGCCGGGCTGGAGACCTGCGTCGGCGGCATCCTCAACCTCGGCGAGACCCGCGAGCAGCGCGTCGAGATGGCCTTCCAGCTGGCCGCGATCGACCCCACCAGCGTCCCGATCAACCTGCTCAACCCGCGGCCGGGAACGAAATTCGGCGACCGCGACTTCATGGACCCCTGGGAAGCGGTGAAGTGGATCGCGATCTTCCGCCTGATCCTCCCCGCCGCGCTGTTCCGACTCTGCGGCGGCCGCGTCGAGAACCTCGGCGAGCTCCAACCACTCGCGATCAAAGCCGGCGTCAACGGCGTGATGATGGGCAACTTCCTCACCACACTGGGCAACACCCCCGAACAGGACCGCGACATGTTCGAAGAGCTCGGACTCAACGTCGCCCGCCAACCCGACAACGCAACCAACCCCCGCCCCGACAACCGCGCCGGCTGGCTGGAGGGCCAGACACCGGACGTGGTCGAAGCCCACCTCGACCCCCCCGCCCCCGCCGAAGGGATCGAGATCCGGCTGTGGGACCCATCCGCGCAACTGCGCTTCAAGCCCAAGCGTCACGTACCGCCACGCCCCGACGGCGCACCAAACACCACCCCGGCCGCCGGGCGGTGAGGGAGGAGCATCCAATGAGGGACATCCAGGACCGCCTCGACGAGCTCAAGGAGCTCGGCCTCTACCGTCGCACGCGTCAGGTCTCGGGTCCGCAGGGCCCACGCGTCGTGCTCGACGGCAAGCCCGTGCTGCTGCTGTGCTCGAACAACTACCTCGGCCTCGCGGACCATCCGCGCGTGCGCCAGGCCGCGGCCGACGCCGCGATGCGCTGGGGCGTCGGCGCGGGCGCGTCCCGGCTGATCTCGGGCAACATGACCATCCACCGGCGGCTGGAGAAGCGCCTGGCCGACTTCGAGGGTCGCGAGGCGTGCGTGCTGTTCGGCTCGGGCTACCTGGCGAACACCGGGATCGTGGCGGCGCTCGCGCGCGAGGGCGAGGTCGTGTTCTCCGACGCCCTCAACCACGCCTCGCTCGTGGACGGCTGCCGCCTCGCCCGCGCCGAGACCTTCGTCTACGACCACGCCGACGTCGAGCACCTCGCGTGGGGCCTCGAGCAGGCCGCCGGCCGCGGCGCGCTGATCGTCACCGACGGCGTGTTCTCGATGGACGGCGACGTCGCTCCGCTGCTCGAGATCGTCGAGCTCGCACAGGCCTACGACGTGCGCGTCGTGGTCGACGAGGCGCACGCCACCGGAACGCTCGGGCCGGGGGGACGCGGCGCGGTGGCCGAGGCCGGGCTCGACGACCACGTCGACGTGGTCGTCGGCACCCTCGGCAAGGCGCTCGGCTCCTACGGCGCGTACGCGTGCTGCGACAACGTGATGGCGCAGTACCTCGTCAACACGGCGCGGCCGCTGATCTTCTCCACTGCGCTGCCCCCGCCCGCCGTGGCCGGGGCGCTGGCGGCGCTCGAGCTGCTCGAGGAGCAGCCGCGGCGCGTCCGCAAGCTCCAGCTCGCCGGCGACCTCCTGCGCGCCGAGCTCGAGGGCCAGGGCATGGACATCGGCGCGTCGAGCACGCAGATCATCCCATTGATGGTCGGCGACGCGGCGCAGGCGATGTACGCGTGCGAGCTCGCGCTGGAGCGCGGCGTGTTCGCGCAGGCGATCCGCCCGCCGACGGTGCCGAACGGCACCTCGCGCCTGCGCCTCGCGGTGATGGCCTCCCACACCAAGACCGAGCTGCGCACCGCCGGGCAGGTGCTTGGCAAGGCGATGGTGGCGGCCGGCGTGGCGCCCAAGCCACGGCCCGTGGCGCCGCCGGTGGTCGAGCCGGCCGCGGCCCCGGAGCGCGACGGCGACCGCGACCGCGACCGCGAGCCCGTTCCCGTCGGCGGCAGCGTGTTCGACGGCGAGGCCGTCGCGCGCGCCGCCTAGCGACGGGCCGGGCACGGCGCCCTGCGCGGCTGCTTCGTCACCGGGACGGACACCGGCGTCGGCAAGACCGTCCTCGCTGCGGCGATCGCAGCGGCGCTGGTCGCCCGCGGTGAGCGGGTCGCCGCGTTCAAGCCCGTCCTGACCGGCGCCGACGAGCCGGCCGACCCACGCTGGCCGCCCGACGACGAGCTGCTCGCCGCGGTCACCGACCAGGATCCGGCCGCCGTCGCACTCCACCGCTTCGGCCCGCCAGTGTCGCCGCACCTCGCGGCCGAGCAGGCCGGCGAGACGATCGAGCCGGCCGCGCTGCTCGCCGCGGCGCGCGCCGCCGCGGCGGGGGCCGGTGCGCTCGTCGTCGAGGGTGTGGGCGGCCTGCTGGTCCCGCTCACGCCCGGCTACCTCGTGCGCGACCTCGCGCGCGAGCTGCAGCTCCCGCTCGTGATCGCGGCCCGCGCGGGCCTGGGGACGATCAACCACACGCTGTTGACGCTCGAGGCCGCGCGCGCCGCCGGGCTGCTCGTCGCCGGCGTCGTGCTCACCCCCTGGCCGGCCGCGCCCGCCGCGCTGGAGCGGTCGAACCGCGCGACGATCGCGGCCCTCGGCGACGTCCCGGTCGCGACCCTGGCCGAGCTCCGCGACGCCACACCCGCCGGCCTGGCTGCCGCCGGCGTCGCGCTGCCGCTCGACGACTGGCTGGGCTCGGCCGGGATGTAGGCTCGGCGCGTGGCCGGCCGCTACACGCTGACCATCCGCACGGGGCCGAAGGTGGAGCGCGAGCGCTTCGACCGGCTGGAGCCGGCGCTCGACGCGCTCGAGGCGCGGCTCGCGCCGCTCGAGGGACGCTCGCTGCGCGACACCGTGGACCTCCGCTACCGCGAGTTCACGCCGGTGGCTCAGGTCGCCGTGCGGGGCGAGGTGGCCGGCCCGGGGCGGCTGCTTGCCGCAGTGCATGGTGGGGTGGACCTGCGCGGCGACGGCTCGGCCGAGGCCTACACCGGGCGCGTGCGCCGCCGCCTCGTCGAGCGGTGCAAGGGGGAAACCGTGTTCGCCGCACTGCGGCGGGCCCTCGCCGACGAGGGCTGACGGCTACAGCGTGAGCAGCGCGCCGTAGCGCCGCAGCCAGCGCTGGTGCTCGCGGTGGTCCGGCCGGCGGCGTTCGAGCAGGGCCCAGAAGCGCGGCGAGTGGTCCGGCACGTCGAGGTGGCAGACCTCGTGCCAGACGACGGTGTCGAGCACGGGCTCGGGCGCGAGCAGCAGTCGCCAGTTGAAGCTCATCGCCCCGGAGGTCGAGCACGACGCCCAGCGGGTCCGCTGGCCGCGAATCGACAGGCTGCGCAGCTCGTGCCCGGCGCGCGCGCAGGCGCGGCGCAGGCGCGGCTCGATCTCCGCGCGGGCGCGGCGGCGATACCAGCGCTCGAGCGCCGGCCGGTGGTCGCCCGCCGGCACCAGCAGCGTCTCGCCGCGGCGGGCGACGCGCTCGCGGCCGGGCTCGCGGCGAAGCTCGAGCGTCGCGCCGAGGTAGGGCACGAGCCCCGACCGCAGGCCGAGCTCGGCGCGCGCGCGCTCCAGCGACCGCAGCCGCCGCTCGATCCAGGGCCGCAGCTCCCGCACCGCGACGGCGGCCTCGCGCTTGCGTGCGCGGCGCGGCAGCACGACCTCCACGCCCGTCGCGGCGTCGACGGTCACGCTTACGCGACGGGCGCGTGGCGAGCGGCGGATCGAGTAGGGAATCGCGTCGGTCACGACCGGCAATCTACGCGCTCCTCCGGCGCCACCGCGCGATAATCGACGTGTGGAGCGCTGGCGCGTCAGGCTGCCGCCGGGAGTGCGTCCCCCCTTCGACGTCTACGTCAACGGGGTCAGGCAGGCCATGGGCGAGGACTACGAGATTCGCGAAGGCGAGCTGCTCTTCGACCGGCCGCTGGTGAAGGAGGGCAGGGTGGCCTGGTGGCGCTGGCTGGTCGGCGCGTTCGGCGTCGGCACCTACAAGCGCGACGACCAGGTCGACGTGCGCTACGAGGTCGACGGGCGCCCGCTCGTCGCCCACGCGCTCGACATCGAGCCTCCGGGCGGCGCGCGCGGCTGACCGCTTCGCGGCTCAGCGCGTCGCGCTGACGCCGAGCGCGCTCGTCACTCCGGGAGGGCCGGCCTCCCACGGGCGCAGCGTGCGCAGCGCGGACAGGATCGCGCGCGTCGCCGGCGACTTGTTGAGCGTGTAGAAGTGGATGCCGGGCGCGCCGCGCGCGAGCAGGTCGGCGCACTGGAGCGTGGCGTAGGCGACCCCGAACTGGATCACCGCGTCGGCGTCCTCGCGGCGCAGCTCGAGCTGCTCGAGCAACGGGCCGGGGATCGAGGCGCCGCACATCTGCGTGAAGCGCTTGATCTGGTCGACGTTGGTGACGGGGATGATCCCCGGGATGATCGGGACGTCGATGCCCGCCGCGCGCGCCTCCTCGACGAAGTCGAAGTAGAGGCGGTTGTCGAAGAACAGCTGCGTGATCAGGAAGCTCGCGCCGGCCGCCACCTTCTCCTTGAGGAACTTCAGGTCGTGGGCGAGGTCGACCGCCTCCGGATGCACCTCCGGAAAGCAGGCGGCGCCGATGCAGACGTCGTAGTGCTCGCGGATCAGCCTGGCCAGCTCGGTGGAGTAGTGCAGACCACCGGGATGCGGCCGCCATTCGGTCTCGCCCTGCGGCGGGTCGCCGCGCAGCGCGAGGACGTTGTCGATGCCGGCGTCGCGCACCTCGTCGAGGATCTCGCGCAGCTCCTCCTGCGTCGTGCCGACGCACGAGAGATGGGCCATCGCCTCCAGCCCGTGCTCGTCCTTGAGCGACTTGACGATCTCGATCGTGCGGTCGCGCGTGGAGCCGCCGGCGCCGTAGGTGACCGACACGTAGGACGGCTCGAGCGGGCCGAGCTCGCGCAGCGCGGTCTGCAGGTTGCGCTCGCCCTCCTCGGTCTTCGGCGGGAAGAACTCGAATGAGAAGACGGGCTCGGCACGCGTGGCGATGATCTCGTCGATCCGCATGATTGCGCTGGATTGTAGGCTTCCGCCACAACGCCGGGCGGGGAACCCGGCGAACAGGACGGACAGGAGGTAGGGGAATGCGGGAACTCCACCCGCGCGCGCATTCGCGTGCCGCGACAGTCGCGGCTTCGGCGGGCCGCTTCGTCGCCGGTGACCCGCTGCGCGCCGTTGCGGCGACGGGCGTACTGCTCTTCCATCTCACCTGGGCGGTGCGCGTGGCCGGCACCCCCACCGGCCGCCTGGACCCGGGAACCGTGCCGCAGCTGTCGGAGTTCGGGCGCCTCGGCCTGTACGTGTTCTTCGTGCTCTCGGGCTACCTGCTCGGACGCCCGTTCGTGCGCGCGTTCGTCGAGCCGCGGCGAAGTCCCGCGATCGGCTCCTACCTGCGCAACCGCGCGCTGCGCATCGTGCCCGCGTTCTGGCTCGCGGTTACGCTCACCATCATCGTCTTCGGCACGTCGGGCGCGAGCGGGCGCCAGGTCGGCGCGCTGTACCTGTTCGCCCAGGACGCCCAGCCGAGCCCCTTGAGTGGGCGGCTACTACAGGGCTGGTCCATCGGACTCGAGGTCAGCTTCTACGTCTTCCTCCCGCTGGCCGTGGGTGTGCTCGGTGCCGCCGGCCGCGGATTCCGGCTGGGCCGCCGGGGACGGCTCGTCGCGCTGTGGTCGCTGCTGGCCGCCGCCTTCCTGTGCAGCCTGGCCTTCCAGACCGGGGTCGGCGGCCCCGTCGGCGACGCCGGATGGCAGCGCAGCCTCCCCGCGATGTTGTTCGCGTTCGTGCCCGGCATCGCCCTCGCCGTCGCCGAGCTGACTGCGGCGGCGGCGCTGCGGGCGCGCCCGCGCCGCGGCGTGCTCGTCGCGCGCGGCCTGCTCGCCGGCGCCGCGGCCGTCGGCGCGCTGCATGTCGCCGTAATCTTCAGCGGGCGGGCGTGGCTCATATCCGCCTCGGCGGCCGCGGCCGCCGGCGCGCTCGTCGCCGCCGCGCTCGTGCGCCAGTGGGCGACCGGCGGCGCGTGGCGGGCCCTCGACAACCCACCGATGCGCTGGCTCGGGGAGCGCTCGTACGGCATCTACCTGTTCCATGCCCTGGTCATCGGTTTCGTGTTCGATCGGGTCCGTCATCTCAGCTCGACCGAGGCCGCGTTGATTCTGGTGCCGGCAACGCTTGCGATCACGCCGCTGCTCGCGGCCCTGAGCTACCGCTTCGTCGAGCGCCCGTTCCTGCGCCTGCGTCACGGCTGGCGGCGCGCGCCGGCCCGGGGGCTCACGCCGTCCGCTCCCAGCGCTCCGGCTCCCCCGGCAGCCGTCGCACCGCCTCCCGCCGCTCGAGGTGCGTGAGGTAGCAGAGCGTCTCCTGGATCCACCACGCCGCGTTCGCCGGGCCCAGGTCCTCGCCGTACACCCGCGGGACCACCTCGAAGGCCGTGAGCGGCCCGTCGCCGAGCGCCGCCTGCACCGCGTCGACGCGCTCGCGCACGAGCTCCTGATTGGCACGGATGTGGCCCCGCACGTCGGCGAACGGCCGGCCGTGCCCGGGGAGGCACAGGCGCGCGTCGAGGCGGTCGACCTCTTCCAGCGAGTCGAGGAACTCGCCGACGGGGTCCGGCGTCCAGCCATAGTCGTAGAACAGCGACACGCGGCCGAGCAGGTGGTCGCCGGAGATCAGGAGCCGCCGCTCGCGCTGGAACAGGCACACGTGCGAGGGCGCGTGGCCCGGGGTGTAGTGCACCGACCAGGTGCCGTGGTCCGTCTGGACCTCGACCCCGGGGACGAGCCCGCGGTCGGGCTCGACGAGCGCCGCGATGCCCGGGCCGAACCCCTTGCGCGCCTCCGCCCAGGCCCGCAGCGGCGCGTCGGGCACGCCGCTCTGGCGCGCGACCTCCAGGCGCCGCGCCATCGTGGCGTCGGGGTCCTCGAGGCTGCGGGTCATGTGCGCGTGGTTGGGGTGCATCCACAGCTCGCAGCCGGCGCGCTCCAGGATCGGCGCAGCCTGGCCGTAGTGGTCGGAGTGCGCGTGCGTACACACGAGCAGCCGCACGTGCTCGAGCCGCAGGTTGACCTGGTCGAGCGCGCGTTCGAGCTGGGCGAGCGAGCCGGGCTCGTGCATCCCGGTGTCCACCAGCACGATCCCGTCCCCCGCGGCCAGCGCCCACGCGTTGCCGTGCGGCACCCCGGGCCAGGGCAGGGGAAGCCGCAGGCGCCAGACGCCCGGCAGCACCCGGTCGCCGCGCCCCAGCTCGCGTCTGCGGGCGGCCTGGGCCATGGGCGGGGAAGATAGTCTTCACGGCGGGAGCAATGCCCGAAGCCATCGCCGAGACCACCGACGTCGAGGACCGAACCGAGGCCGTCGTCCGCAGCTACTTCGGCGCCGTGGCGGCCCGCGACGTCGAGGGAATGATCGACCACTGGGACCCCAACGGGGTCGGGCGCTTCGTCGGCGACCGTGACGTGCCGGTACCGGATGGATACCGGCACGAATTCGGCCAGATCTTCGGCGCCTTCCCGGACTTCGACTTCCAGATCACCGACCTGTACGTGCGCGGCGAGCAGGCGACGGTGCGCTGGCGGATGCGGGGCACGTTCACGGGCGCTCCGTGGGACGGCATCGAGCCAACCGGAGCAAGGATCGACATCGAGGGCGTGGACCTGACCACGGTGCGCGAGGGGAAGGTCGTCGCCAACGACGCGTTCACGAACTTCCTCGCCTTCGCCCGCCAGATCGGCCTGCTGCCCCCGGCCGGGTCGGCGACCGAGCAGCGGCTGAACTCGGTGTTCAATGCGCGCACGCGCCTCGGCCGGCGTATCGCGGCCGACCCGGAGCGAGTCGCGGACGGCGTGTGGCGCATCGCGGGCGGCGCGCCGGTGCGCTTCGTCAACGCGTACCTGATCGAGGGCGACGACGGCGTGACCGTCTTCGACGCCGGCACGAAGCAGATGGGCCCGGCGATCTCGGCCGCGGCGGCCGCGATCGGCCCGATCGCGCGCGTGGTGCTCGGCAACGCCCACGCCGACCACCGCGGCGGCGCAGCGGCGCTGCGCGCGCCGGTGCTGTGCCACGAGCGGGACCGCGCCGACGTGGAGGGCGACGGGGGCGTCCACTACTTCGACTACGCCAAGCTCGGCTTCCCGCCCGCGCGCTTCGTCGTGCCGCGGGTGATGGCCTCATGGGACTGCGGGCCGCTCGAGGTCGCGGGCACGCTGGCCGACGGCGACGAGGTCGCGGGCTTCCGGGTCGTCGAGCTCCCCGGCCACTCGCCGGGGACGATCGGGCTGTGGCGCGAGGCGGACCGGCTGGCGCTGAGCAACGACTGCTTCGCGATGTTCGACACCTACACGCTCCGGCCCGCGCCCGCGAGCATCCCCCACCCCGCCTTCAACTTCTCCACCGAGCAGTGTCGCGAGAGCGCGCGCAGGCTCGCCGCGCTCGAGCCGGCCACCTGCTGGCCCGGCCACCACGGTCCGCTGAGCGGCGACGTCCGCGCCACGCTCGAGCGGATCGCCGGGTAGAACGCGGTGGGACGTCGCTCGCGCAGGCGGGCGCGCGGCGAGGACCCCGGCCCGTCGGCGCCCACGACCGACTACACCGACCCCGAGGGCAACGTGCTCGTGCTGCGGGGATCACTGCCCGCGCGCGCCCGCCGCGAGTACGCCGGCACGCTGGCCGGCGAGGGGCGTCTGGCCGGCGGCGAGAGCGCGCGCGAGGACGCGTGGCAGCGCGCGGCCGAGCTCCTGTTCGAACGCCTCGCGGTGCGCTGGACGATCGCCGGCCTCCCGCTCGAGCGCCAGGACGAGCTGATCGGCCGCTACCGCATGGCCTCGGCCGAGGAGCGGGCGTGGGTGCGCGACGCCCTGCGCGCGCACGTCGCCGCCAACTTCCCCGAGCTCCAGGCTCCCTAGCCGGGACCCAACGTCCACGCCCGCCCCGCACGCTACGGTCAGGGCATGCGCCGCACCAAGATCGTTGCGACCATCGGGCCCGCCTCGCGCGACGTCGACACGCTGGAGCGGATGGTGGGCGCCGGGATGGACGTCGCCCGCCTCAACTTCTCCCACGGCACGCGCGAGGACCACGCCGAGACGGCCCAGCGGGTTCGCACCGCGGCCGAGCGGGCCGGGCGGCAGGTGGCGATCCTGCAGGACCTGCCGGGTCCGAAGCTGCGGATCGGCGTGCTGGCGGAGGGTGTGATCGAGCTCAAGCCCGGCGAGCACCTGACGGTCGCGTGCGGGTCCGAGGAGGTCGGGAACCACGATCGCGTGACGCTCGGGTGGCCGGGACTCGCCCACAGCCGTGGCTCCAGGAGAAGTGTTGTACCTCACCGACGGGACGGTGCGTCTGCGCGTCGACACGGTCCGCGACGGCGAGGTCGACACCGTTGTCGAGCTCGGCGGCACGGTCGCCTCGCGCCAGGGGCTCAACGTGCCCGGCGAGCTGGCGTCGCTGCCCTCGGTGGCGGAGGAGGACCTCGACCTGCTGACGTTCGGCGAGTCGATCGGCGTCGACATGGTCGCCCTGTCCTTCGTCCGCCGGCCCGAGGACATCAAGCACGTGCGCGAGCACACGCGCCTGCCGCTGATCGCCAAGATCGAGAAGCCCCAGGCGGTCGAACGGGGCCGAGGAGATCATCCACGCGGCGGACTGCGTGATGGTGGCGCGCGGCGACCTCGGGATCGAGCTGCCGATCGAGGACGTCCCGATCGTGCAGAAGCACGTGCTCGCCCTCGCCGGGGCGCTGGCGCGGCCGGCCATCACCGCGACGCAGATGCTCGACTCGATGGTCGCCTCGTCGCGGCCCGACGCGCGCCGAGGTCGCCGACGTGGCCAACGCGATCCTCGACGGCACCGACGCCGTGATGCTCTCCCAGGAGACCGCGGTCGGCAGCTTCCCCGTCGAGGCCGTGGAGATGATGGCCGCGATCGCCGAGCGAACGGAGCCGGAGGCCCCGTACGAGCGCTGGAACGAGGAGCGCGTGCGCCGCGACGAGCGCGACCCGGCCTACACGGTCGCCTACAGCGCCTGCGCCGCGGCCCGCCAGCTCGAGCTGGTCGCGCTCGTCATTCCGACGCTGTCGGGACGCTCGGCGCGGATCATCTCGGCGCACCGCCCGCGTGTGCCGATCTACGCGCTCTCGCCCGGAAAGGAGACGGTGCGCCGCTGCGGCCTGATGTGGGGCGTGCAGGCCGCGCGCATGCGTCGCCACGAGGTGACCGAGGAGCTGATCGCCGACGCCGCCGCCCGCGCGCTCGAGGAGGGCTGGATCAAGCGCGGCGACCGGATCGGCGTCACGGCCGGGCTGCCGAGCGGCCAGCCGGGGACGACGAGCCTGTTCCAGGTCCAGCGGGTGTAGCGGGTCCGCTAGGGCCCGAGCGGGTCCGCTTCACCATCGCGGGCTGACCGCCGGCGGCGCAGCGCCCGGCGCAGCGCCCGCCGGATCACCCGCGGCGGGGGCCGGCCGGCGCCGTTCCAGGCCAGGAACGCGCCGGCGATCCCCATCGCCAGAAGCACGGCGAAGGCGGCGATGGCCTCCGGCGAGTCGAGGTTGTCGAGGTGCCCGCCGAGCGCGGTGTACGCGAACCCGCGCGGGATGACGGGGATCAGGGTGGCGAGCGCGAACGTGCCGATCCTCAGGCGGGTCAGGCCCGACACGTAGTTGATGACGACGAACGGGCTCAGCGGCGCGATCCGCGCATACAGGACGGCGAGGAAGCCGCCGCGCTCGATCCGGTCCTGCCAGGTGCGGATACGCGGGCCCGACAGCTCGTCGAGCGCGGCGCGCCCGCCGTGGCGCGAGATCGAGAACTGCGTCACCGCGGCCAGCATCAGGGCGGCGATCGTGATCGGCGTGCCCGCCGCGGTGCCGAACAGCAGGCCGCTGGCCGCGGCGAGCAGCTGGTAGGGGAAGAAGGCGCACGACAGGCCGGCGGCGACGACGATGAACAGCGCCGGCGCCCACCCGCCGGTCCCCTCGACGGCGTCACGGACCTGCTCCGGCGAGCGCGACACCGTCAACAGCACGACCAACGCGAGCGCCGCCACCCCGATGACCAGGGCGGCGAGCCGCAGGCGATGCTTCACGCCGCCTTGCGGGTGTAGAACTCAGCCTCGGCGCGGCCCAGCTCCGTGACCGGGTCGTCGCCGTACATCCACTCGCGCGCGATCCGGTGCCAGTTGTTGCGCGCGCGCAGCTGGCCGAGGACCGCGAGCGTGAGCATCTCCATTCGGCGCCCGAACAGGTGCTCGGGCCGCATGTCCTGATGGCGCATGTGGCGGAAGTGGCTGGACCGCGGGTCGGAGGCCTCGATCATGACCTCGGTGGCGACCTCGGGCGTGAGGGTGATCTCCTCGTCGGTCGTGTACCACCAGATCGAGTCGCGCACGTAGTCGTAGAGCTCGTCGACGTCGACCTTCTCGGGCTCGGGCAGGAAGCCCGAGTCGGCCAGCAACCGGTGCAGCTCGTCGCGGTCGCCCTCGACCGTCGCCCGCTGGCAGGCCAGCTCGAGCGCAACCGGTTCGCGCTCCATGCGCTTGAACAGGCCGAAGTCCAGGAACGCGACCTTCCCGTCCTCCATCAGCATGAAGTTGCCGGGATGCGGGTCACCCGAGAACTGTCGGTGGCGGTACAGGCAGCCCATGAAGAACCGGAAGATGATCTCGCCGAGCCGGTCGCGATCCGCCTGCGGGTCGCCCTTGAGCGACTCGAAGCCGCGCCCCTCGACGAACTCGCTCACGACGACGCGCTCGTGCGACAGGCGGGTGACCACGTCGGGGACCACGATGAACGGGTGGCGGCGGAAGATCCGTGCCAGCGACCGCTGGTTCTGGGCCTCGAGCTCGTAGTCGAGCTCCTCGTAGATGCGCAGGCGCACCTCCTCGGCCAGCGCCTTCACGTCGATCCCGGGCGCCACGCGCTGCATCAGGCGCAGGATCAGCCCGAGGTTCTGCATGTCGGCCCGGACCGCCGCCGCCACGCCCGGGTACTGGACCTTCACCGCCACGTCGCGGCCGTCGTGCAGCTGCGCGCGGTAGACCTGGCCGATCGAGGCCGCGGCGATCGGCTCCTCCTCGAAGGACCCGAACACCTCCTCGAGCGGCTCGTCGAACTCCGCCTCCATCACCTTGCGCATGTCGTCGAAGCGGACGTTCGGGGCCGCGTCGCGCAGCTCGCCGAGCTTGCGCTGGAACTCGTCGCGGTGCTCCTCGGGCACGAGGCCGACGTCGAGGAACGACATCACCTGCCCGAGCTTCATGGCCGCGCCCTTCATCGTCCCGAGCACGGTCACGATCTGCTCGGCGGCGTCGAGGTGGCGCTTCTCCAGGGCCTTGGCCGCCCCGTCCTCCGAGCGGGCGACGTTCGCGACGTGCGTGCCGGCCTGCCGGACCGCCTGGCCGGCCGCGGCCCGGCCGACCCGCGCCGTCCGGCGCGCGCGCGAGGTGGGGATCTTGTCGCGCGCCATGCGCCACATCCTAGGGGCGGCGGTCGCGACCGCCGGGCGCCCGCCTAGCTCATCTGGCCCTCTCGCCGCACCTGGGACCCGGGCACGATGTCGTCGGCGCCGTCGGGCCAGCGCACCCACGCCTTGTGGCCGCCGTCGTAGTCGTCGCCGAGCAGCACGAGCGTCGCGGGCTCGCCCAGTGCGGTGCAGGGCTCGTCGCCCTCGGGGTCCAGCCCGCGCCACACCCGGATGAAGGCGTTGCCCTCCCACTCGTCGGCGACCGTGGTCGGGTCGGTGTGACCCGGGTGGATGGCGGTGTCGGGCGGCAGCGCCATCAGCCGGTCCATGATCGACGCCTTCAGGTCCGCATAGGTCGTGTGGCCCGGTGCGCGCACGCCGCCGACCGAGTTCTTGAACAGCGTGTCCCCCGTGAAGACATTGCCGTCGACGAGGAACGAGAGCATGCCCGCGGTGTGGCCCGGGGTGTGGATCGCCTCGATCCGCAGCCCCCCGGCCTCGACGACGTCCCCCGGCTCGATCGTCCCGGTCGCGCCCTCGACCTGGTCGCGCTCGGCGGGATGGATCAGCACCTCCGCGTCGGGGTGCCGAGCCAGGACCTGGTCGAGCTCGCATACGTGGTCGTAGTGGTGATGGGTGAGCAGGACGTGGGAGAGCGTCAGGCCCCGGTCGTCGATCGCGGCCAGCAGCGGCTGGACCGGGCCGCCGGCGTCGATCATCACCGCGGTGCCGCCGTCCTCGTCGGCCACCAGGTAGGTGTTGGAGAGGAACTGCTCGGTCATCGAGCGCTCGAGGATCATGGGCCCGATGCTACCCGGCCCCACGGGCCTCAGGGCGCGCGGAACCGGAGGACGCGCTTCCTGGTGGCGTCCACGACGAACACGTCGCCGGCCACGCCGATCGCCGCCACGCCCGCCGGGCGGGCGAGCAGGCCCGCGCCGAGCCCCCGCGGCTGCGGTCCGCGGCGCGAGACGGGCGCGAGTCGCGCGGCGCCCGCCGTCCCCGCGGGCGAGAGGACGAAGACCCGCGCGGTGGCGGCGTCGCTGACCAGCACGCGCCCACCGGCGTCCACCTCGACCGCCACCGGCCGGCGCGCGATCGTGACCTGCGAGAGCCGGCTCCCGCCGGCCGTGGTGTGCACGACCCGCCCGGCCGCCGGGTCGCCGATCCACAGCGTGCCGTCGCCGGCCACCGCGATCGCCGCCGGCGCGCGGAGACCGCCCGCGGCGGTGACCGACTGCAGCCGGCCCGACAGGTCGAATGCCTGGACCCGAGCCGTCCGCCCGTCGACGACGTACATCCGGCCGCCGTTGAGCGGCGTCGCGGCGACGGCCACGGGCCCCGACCCCGCGAACTGGCCCGAGCCGCTGCCGGGCCCACCGGCGAACGCCGAGTACTGGATCGTCTGCTGCTTGCTCCCGTCCTGGGGCCCGACCACCTGGACCCGCACGACGCGATGCGAGCCGGAGCTCGCGACGAGGTAGAAGGGCGAGGCGAACGCCAGGTCGAGCGGGCGCGACAGGCTCGGGATCGTGAGCGCCAGCGCGCCGTCGGGGCGGAACACCTGGACGCGGTTGCGGGTCCCGTCGGCGACGCCGAGCCGGAGGGGATCGCCGAAGACCAGCGCACCGGACGGGGCGCCGAGCTTGCCCTGCCCGAAGGCCGATGCCACGTAGAAGTCCTGCGTCCGGGCCGGTCCGGGATCCTGGATCGTGGGCGCCCGCGGCGTGATGCGGAAGCGATAGTGCCCGGGCGGCAGCTTGGCGTCCAGCGCGGCCCGCCACTTCAGCGTGTGGCCGCCCGCGTCGACGAACTGCCGGTCGACGGGGACGTCGATCTCGCGCCAGTCGCCGGCGACGAGCTCGAGCTCGAGGCCGATCCGCACGTAGGCGTAGCGGTTGAGCGCGAACGACAGCTTGGTCCTGTCCCCGCTGACCACGTCCGCCACCGCCGCCGACGTCACCCGCGGGACCGGGCCGTGGGGGTCGATGCGCACGAAGCCGTGATGGCCGGCGGCCCGCCGGATGCGGCACTTCTGCTCGGACTCGATGCGCCCGGTGCCGAACGCCACGCCGGGCGGGACCGGGATGTCGCGGCGCACGAGGCCCTCGCCGTACTGGCCGTAGCCGGGGTGGGTCGACCCGAGGCCGAAGTGGTGGCCGGCGCTGTCGATGAGCGTGAACTTCGCGTTGGCCGAGCAGAGCGGCTTCGGGACGAAGTTGTGGGCCACGACGTGCATGGTGTCCCCCGCGAGGAAGTAGCCCTCCGGGCGGTCGTCGAGCTTCGAGTACACGCGCATCTTCGTGTGGATGGTCGCGGCGAGCGCGCCGGCCGGCGGCGCGGCGAGGAATGCGAGGACGGCGATGAGGAGCGCCCGTCTCATGGCGCGAACGGCACCGTGAAGTCGACGGTCTTCGGCCGCGCCGGGAGGATGCCCGAGTCCGGCGGGTCGATCACCTCGATCCGGATCGTGTAGTCGCCCGCCGGCAGCGGCTTCCCGCCAACCGAGAGCGGGACGGCCAGCGTGTTCCGGCCGGCCGGCCGGTCCGCGTCGAGCGGAACGCCCGCGTCGACCGGCGTGCCGGGCGTGAGGCGGTAGAGCAGCGACACGCGCGCGTGCGCGGCGCGGCTCTGCGTCCAGACGAGCGTGGCCTGGCCGCCCTGGCGAACGTCGGAGACGGCCTGGTTGGTGATCGCGAAGCTGTCGACGGTCGGCGGCAGCACCACGAGGCCGGGGCGGGTCTTCGCGCGCGCCGTGAACAGCTTGCGGCAGCCCAGCAGCGGCAGCTTGATCGAGACCCCCTGCGCGCCGTACACGGTGGCCTTTCCGGGCGCCGTCTGCTGCGGCACGGTGCCGCCGCCGCGGACCCTGGTCTTGACCAGGCCGAAGAGGAACCGGGCGTCGGAGTCGATGCTGATCCCGCCGCCGACCGGCCTGGCGCTTCCCAGCGACCGTGTGACGCCGGCCGAGTCCTTGATCGTGAGGTCGACCCGGTTGGAACAGCCCAGAGCCGGGTACCAGTCGCAGCCGCTCACCGCCACGGGCTCGCCCGCGGTGACCTTCTGGTTGAAGTCGACCTGCGAGTTCACCGCGAGGACCTCGCGGACCGCGAGCGGCGGGCAGGACGATGGTCCGTAGACGATGGCGCCGGTCGGCCCGGGCTTCTGGCCCGGCTCGTCGAGCGCGTCCGCCGAGCGGGAGCTCGCCGGGGCGAGCAGGGCAACGACGACCAGGGCGGCCGCGGCCCCTGCGGCGGAACTGGCGTGACGATTCATGACGGCGCGCCAACGCTACTCCCGTCGGCGCTGCAGCGCGAGCGAGGCGCTAGCCCGACGCCTGGCCCGCCTCCCCCGGCGACCGCGCCTGCTCGTCCAGTGTGCTGCGCTGGTGCAGCGTGTAGAGCAGCCCGAGCGCCGGCCCGATGATCGCGACGGCGAGGCCCAGCACGACGACGAGCGAGACCAGCGTCGCGTGGGGCGCGGCGGCGGCGTCGATGGTCAGCGTCTTCGGCAGCAGGTACGGGTGCTGGGCGATCCCCCACCCCCACACGACGGCCGCGACGGCCGCGACGGCGAACGGCCGCGCCCGGATCGCGTTGCCGCGCGCGAGCAGGCCGAGGGCGGCGATGCCGCACAGCGCCGACACGATCACGAGCGGCAGCCCGTCGCTCGTGAGGCCGTCGTAGACGTAGCGCGCGTCGTCGCGCAGCACCACGATGCCGGCGGCCGCCAGCGCACCCGCGACGACGCCGGCACCGAGCGCCCGCCGCCGGAAGTACCCCTCGAGCTCCGCGTCGCCGGCGCGGCGGGCGTCGGCGACGAGGAACGTGGCGGCCAGGTAGGCGCAGGTGGCAACGAACAGGAACCCGATCACGAACGACGTCGCGTTGCACCAGCTCGTCAGCCGGTCGCCATGGCCCTCCGCCGGGACGCGGCCGGAGACGACCGCACCGATCACGGTGCCCATGAAGAACGGCGTCATCACGGAGGAGATCGCGAACGCGGCGCCGAGCACCCGCTGGACCTCCAGCCGGCCCGCCACGTGGCGCAGGGCGAAGCCGGCGCCCCGCAGCACGATGCCCAGCGCCGCCAGCGTGAGCGGGACGAAGAGCGTCGAGAAGATCGCGGCAAAGGCGTCGGGGAACCCGGTCCAGAGAACGACGAGGATGAAGATCAGCCACACGTGGTTGGCCTCCCACACCGGCGTGATGGCGCGGTCGATCAGCGCGCGCGGGCGCGCCCCGCGGGCGGCGCCGCCGGCCACCAGGTCCCAGAAGCCCGCACCGAAGTCGGCGCCGGCGAGCACGGCGTACGCGGTCACGCCGAGCCACAGCTCCACGGCCACCACGTCGGGCACTAGGCGGCCCCCCGCTCCGCCGGCGGGCCGTAGGGCACCGGCTCCTGCTCGGCCTCGCCCTCACGCCAGCGGCGCGCCAGCACCCGCAGGGCAAGCACGGTGGCGACCCCGAGCGCCGTGTAGAGCACCAGCACCCCCGCGAACGTGAGCCAGATGCCGTGCGCGCCCGTGACGGCGTCCTCGGTGCGCAGCAGCTTGTAGACGGTCCACGGCTGTCGGCCGACCTCCGTCACGATCCAGCCGCACTCCAGCGCCGCCACCGCGGCGACCCCCGACACCGCGGCGGCCCGCAGGAACCAGACCGTCTGCGGGATGTCGCGTCTTCGCCACCACGAGAAGGCGAGCCACGCTCCCAGCAGGAGCAGCGCCGAGCCGATCCCGACCATGGCGTCGAAGGACAGGTGCAGCAGCGTCGGCGAGGGCGGGCGGTCGTTCGCGGGCACGGTGTTCCAGCCGGTCACCTTGGTGTCGGTGGAGAAGCCGACCAGGAACGAGTCGAGCCCGGGAATCGAGACCCCGAGCGAGACCTTCCCGTCGTGGTAGATGCCCCCGATCCACTCGGGCGCGTGCGTCTGCGTCTTCTGCACGTACTCCATCGAGGCGAACTTGATCGGCTGGTCCTTGGCGATCGCCCGCGCCGCGGTGTCGCCGACGAGCAGCTGCACCGGCGTCGCGATCGCGGCCACCGTGAACGGGATCAGGAATCCGATCCGGTGGTAGCGGTCGCGGCGCCCGCGCAGCATCCCGACCGCGTACACCGAGGCGATCAGGAACCCGGCGACCATGTAGGCGGCGAGGATCATGTGCGGGACCTCGTAGGACCAGGCGTTGTTGAAGATCACGTCGAAGGGCTGGACGGAGGTGACGCTGCCGTCCGCCGCCGTGTGAAAGCCGCCGGGCTGGTTCATCCACGAGTTCGCGGCCACCACCGAGAGCGCACCGCCGATCCCCGCGATGACGATCGGCACGCCGGTCCAGAAGTGCGGCCACGGCCGCAGGCGCTTCCAGCCGTAGATGTAGATCGCGATGAAGATCGCCTCGGTGAAGAAGAAGAGACCCTCGACCGCGAACGGGATCCCGAACACCTCGCCGTAGCGCTTCATCAGGCCGGGCCAGAGCAGGCCGAACTCGAACGTGAGCACCGTGCCGGTGACGGCGCCCACGGCGAACAGCACGGCCATCACCTTCGACCACCGCCGCGCGAGCGTCAGGGACGTCTCGTCGCCCTTGCGGACGCCGCGGTAGTTGGCGATCAGCGTGATGGCGGGGAACGCGACGCCCATCGAGGCCAGCACGATGTGAAAGCCGAGCGTGAACGCCATCTGCTCCCGGGCCGGAAGGAGCTGGGACGAGGCGGCGAGGAATCCGGTCAGGCTCACGCGGCCACGCTATCCGACCCGGGGGCCGGTGCGAGCCCGCCGGGGGGCGCCTACCGGGAACCGAGCGCCGTGTGGAGCGGGCAGTAGAAGACCGGTCCGACGGGGGACTTCGCCAGCCCCGAGCTGCGCGGGACGACGAGCGGCACCAGCGACCATGCGACCACAACGACCACGAAGAGCGCCAGCAGGACGCGGAAGCGCCGGCTGACCCGGTCGGGGCGCCGTGGCCCGGCCGGCGGCCCCCACCCCAGCGCCTGCGCCGCCATCCAGTCGTGCGGACGGCGCTGCTGGAAGGACGCGGCGTCCGGCGGCATCAGCCCGCCGCTCCGGACGCCACTGCGCGCATCGCGTCGGGAATGTGCATGAAATCGCCCTTGCTCAGGCAAGCCGAGATTCCCATCTCGCGTGCGCGCTCGAGGAGCCGGTCGTCCACGAACGCGCTGTACATGATGATCGGCTGCCCGGGTCGCCGTTCGCGGATCCGCTCCGCCGTCTCGAGCCCGTCGACCTCGGGCATCATGTAGTCGAGCAGCACGACGGTGGGGTCGCACGCGTCGATCCGCTCGATCGCCTCGTCGCCGCTCGCGGCCTCGCAGGCCACGAACAGCTCCTCGTTGGCCTCCTCGATGACGACGCGCATCAGCATGCGCACGTCGCGCTGGTCGTCAACGATGAGGGCGCCGATGGCCACGGGATGACCCTACCCCGCTTCGCGGCCCCGGTCGCGCGCCTCGGCGAGGCCGGCCTGGCGCGCGCGCTCGCGGGCGGCCCGGTCGCGCCCGGCGACCTCGCGCGAGACGCGCTGAAGCTCGACGGTGTCGAAGGGCTTTGAGACGTAGCCGTCGCACTCGAGCCTCCAGGCGCGCTCGGCGTCCGCGGGCAGCGACCTGACCGTGCACATGATCACGGGCACCTCCGCCGCCCGCGAGGACGCGCGGATCGCGGCGAGCACCTTCCAGCCGTCGGTGTCGGGCATCTGCACGTCGAGCAGCACGAGCGCCGGCGGCTCGCCCCGATCCAGCCGCTCCAGCGCGGGCATGCCGCCGTCGGCCTCCTCGACGTCCCATCCGTCAGCGGAGAGCACGCGCCTGAGGAGCAACCGAACATCGGCGCTGTCGTCGACGACGAGGACCCGAGGCATCTCATCGGACGACGACCGGCCGTTGGGCGTCGGGCGTCGCCCGGTTCCAGTCCTCGATCGTGTCCATGTAGAGGCCGCGGACCACCAGCAGGAAGTAGAGGCCCGCCGGGACCGAGAGCCAGTCGATGACGTTGCCGCCGGTTATGGGGCCGTAACGGCCGGTGATCGTGTAGAGCGCGAAGACCGCGTGCATCAGCGCGCAGGTCGGGAAGATCGCCGACAGGCTCAGACCCGAGACGGACCACCCGCCGAGCAGCGCGTGGTTGCGCAGCTGCGTGCGCAGCAGGAAGTAGCCGATCGTGCAGTAGATCGGCACGAGCAGAACGTTCGGCAGGATCGCCCACAGATCCGAGGTCGATGCGCTCGGCGTACCGGCGTCCAGCGACGCCGCGAACAGCGCGGTGGCGTACACGGCCGCAAGCGTCGGCATCGCCATCAGCCAGAACGGCGTCCCCGGGATGAAGCGGTCGCCCCGCCCCCCACGGAACGCCTCCACGCGCAGCAGGAACCAGATGACGCCGACCGGCAGGCCGAAGAGCACGGCCACCGCGTCGAGCGGGCCGCCGAGCCGGCCGAGGCTGAGCAGGTGGATCCCGTGGGCGAGGTGGTGCGGGCCGCAGGTGAAGGCCATCAGGATCCACGCCATGCCGAAGTGCGTAAAGCCGAGCGTCTTCCAGCTCCGCTTCATGTCGAGGATCGTCATCGTCCCGTACTGGAGGTAGACGGTTCCCAGCACGATGTTCAGGACCGCGACGAGGGTGGTCATGGCTCCTTGCGCTCCGGTACGCCGATCTGGCGCATGAACTCACGCACGATGGATCTGTCTCCGACCCCGGGCTCGGGCGGCACCTCGACGAGCGGCGGGCGCGCCGCGTCGGTGACGCCCGGGCGCATGAGCGTGATCGTGAAGCTCGAGCCCTCGCCCCGGCTGCTGCGCACGGCCACGTCGCCGCCCATCGCCTCGACGAGCGACGCCACGATGTAGAGCCCGATTCCCGTGCCGCCGAAGCGCCGCACGTCCGACGATTCGGCCTGCCAGAAGCGATGGAAGCAGTGCGCGGCCTCCTCCGCGTCCATGCCGATGCCCTCGTCGGCGACCGTCAGGCGCAGCGCGCGCTCGTCGTGGTCCTCGGTCACGGTGATCGAGCCGCCCTCCGGCGAGTACTTGACGGCGTTGTCGAGCAGGTGGTCGAGCACCGTCGTCAGCGCGTCGGCGTCCGCGAGCGCCCGCGGAACGTCGTCGTCGAGCCGCGCGACCACGTCGCGGCCGGTGGCGGCGCGCAGCGCGTCGACGCGCTCGAGCACCAGCGGCGCGAGGTCGATCTCCGCGGGGGCGATCTGCGTCCGACCCGTCTCGATCCGGCTCGAGAGCAGGATCCGGTCGACGATCTTGTTGAGCTGGATCGCGCGCGTGCGGACCGCCTCGAGCGCCTCCCGGCGCTCCTCGTCGCTCCAGTCGCGATCGGTGAGCAGCGCCTGGGCGAAGCCCTGGATCACGGTCAGCGGAGTCTTCAGCTCGTGCGACGCGGTGGCGAGGAACAGCGTCTTGGCCTCGTCGGCCTCCTTGAGCCGCGTGATGTCGCGAAGGGAGTGCACCACCTCGGTCACGTTCCCGTCCACGTCCGCCACCGCCTTGGCCGTTGCGAGGAGCGGCTGTTTGCGCCCGTCCGGGCGCTCGCGCCAGACCTCCTGCCCCGACGCGCCGTCGGTCGCCGCCAGCGAGCCCAGCAGCGGGCAGCCCCCCGAGCAGTCGACCGGGTCGTCGCCGACGTGCAGGCCGAGCAGCGCGGTGCACGAGTGGCCGACCGCGTCCTCGGCGTCCAGGCCGCACAGGCGGGCGGCCGAGTCGTTCCAGGTGGTGACCACGCCCGCCGAGTCGGTGAGGTAGACGGCGTCGCCGATGCGCGCCAGGATCGCTTCGGACTTCTGCTGCTCGGCGACGGCCTGCTCGTACAGGCTCGCTGTTTCGAGCGCGATCGCTGCCTCGCGCGCGAGGCCGACCGCGAATGCGTGCTGGTCGGGCGTCCAATCGGCGCCCTCGAGCTGAAGCGCCCCGAGCAGGCCGCCGCGCGGCCCGACGATCGGGATCGCGAGGCCTCCCCCGTCGGCTCGCAGCATCGGGCGCCGTGTCTTCAGGCAGTCGAGCACCGCCGGCGGCGCCGGCATGGCGTGGCCGTTGGCGCGGCCCGCGTCGGTCGTGCAGGCGAGGCGCGGGGCCTCGCTCTGGCCCGTCCCGAGCCAGATGCTGGTCCGCTCGGGATGCACGGTCGTGCGCACCGCGTCGACGGCCGTCAGCAGCACCTGCTCGGAGTCGAGATGGCGGCGCAACCGGTGGCTGACGTCGGTCAGCCGCTGCTGCAGGCGCCGCTTGTCGCGGTCCGTGCCGTCGCGGCCGCGCGACGCCGCGAGCCTCAGCGCCACCGTCCACCGTCCATGGGAGCCATGAGCGAACCTTTCAGCCGGCCGCAGCGCCTCCCTGCACCGCAGGGGCATGGTAGCCCAGGTTCACCCCCGCGGCCGCAGTCTCCCGTGCGTCCGCAACCCGAACGGTGGGTCGGCGCGCGGGGTAGGCTGCGCGCATGGCACTGATCCACACCTGCTACCGCATCACCGACATCGACCGCTCGGTCGCGTTCTACGAGGCGCTCGGCTTCCAGGAGGTCGGCCGCCTCCCGATCCGCGACGAGGCGATCAACGTGTTCATGAACCAGCCGGGCGACGGCGACATGCCGCGGCTCGAGCTGACCTACAACTTCGGAGTCGACGAGTACGACGTCGGCACGGGCTACGGCCACATCGCGATCACCGCGGATGACCTCGACGGCACGCTGGCCCAGCTCGCCGAGCAGGGCATCGAGCCAGAGAAGCCGCCCTACACGGTGCGCGACGGCGGCAGCCGGCTGTGCTTCGTGCGCGACCCGGACGGCTACCGCGTCGAGATCCTCGAGCGGTCCTAGGCCGGCATCCGCCAGGCTGGTCGCATCGTGCCCGACGCCAGCCGTGTCGCCGTCATCGACCTCGGCTCGAACTCGTTCCGTCTCGTCGTGTTCAGCTCGATCGCCGATCGCTGGTGGCGGCGGACCGATGAGATCTACGAGCCGGTGCGCATCGGCGCCGGCGAGGGCGAGAGCGGCGCACTCCAGCCGGCGCCGGTCGAGCGCGCGCTGCACACGATCGAGGCCTACGCCCACTTCTGCCGCGCCAGCGGGCTCGCGCTCGACGAGGTCCTGGCGGTGGCGACGAGCGCGATCCGCGACGCCGCCAACCGCGAGGAGTTCCTGTCGCGGGCGTTCGAGGTGTCGGGGCTGCCGGTGCGTGTGCTCTCCCGCGAGGAGGAGGCGCGCTACGGCTACCTCGCGGCGGTGAACTCGACGACGCTGGCGGACGGCGCGATGCTCGACCTCGGAGGCGGCAGCGTCCAGCTCGTGGGCGTGGCCGGTCGCGCCGCGCGCGAGCTGGGGTCCTGGCCGCTCGGCGCGGTGCGGATGACCGAGCAGTTCCTGTCCGGTGACGGCCCGGCGGGCAAGAAGCAGCTCAAGGCGCTGCGCGCCCACGTGCGCGACACGCTGGCGGAGGGGGCGGGCTGGCTCGCGGCGACCGGCGAGCGGCTGGTCGGGATCGGCGGCACCGTGCGGAACCTCGCCGCCGCGGCCCAGCGGCGCGCCGAGCTGCCGTCCTTCGGCGTGCAGGGGTTCGTGCTCGCGCGCGACACACTGGCCGAGATGGTCGCCGAGCTGGCCGAGATGACCCCGGCCGAGCGCGCGCGCGTCCCGGGGATCAAGCCCGAGCGCGGCGATCTGATCCTGGCCGGCGCCGCGGTGGTCGAGGGCGTGCTCGAGGCCGGGGAGTTCGGCGCGCTGGAGGTTACGGAGGCCGGCCTGCGCGAGGGCATCTTCTTCGAGCGCTACCTCGCCCCCGACGAGCTGTTCGCCGACGTCCGCGAGGCGAGCGTACGCAACCTCGCGCACCAGTACCCGATCGACCCGCCCCACGTGGAGCACGTCGCGGCGCTCGCGCTGCAGATGCACGACGCGCTGGTCGAGCAGGGCGTGTTGGAGGGGATTCCCGAGGAGCGCCAGGTGCTGTGGGCCGCCGCGGAGCTGCACGACATCGGCATGGCCGTGGACTACGACGACCACCACAAGCATTCGCGCTACCTGATCCTGAACGCCGGGTTGCCCGGATTCACGCCGCGGGAGGTCGGCCTGATCGCCCAGATCGCGCGCTACCACCGCAAGGGCTCGCCCGGCTTCGGCGAGCTGGAGCCGCTCATGCGCGAGGGCGACGACGCGCTGCTGGCCCGCTGCTCCGCGCTGCTGCGGATGGCCGAGCAGCTCGAGCGCAGCCGGGACCAGGTCGTCCGCGAGGCGCGCGTGGCCGTCGACGACGGCCTCCTGCGCCTGCAGCTCGTCCACGAGGGCGACGTCAGCGTCGCGGCGTGGGCGGCCGAGCGCCAGCGCGACCTGTTCCAGCGCGCGTTCGGGCGCGAGCTGGAGATCCAGGCCTAGGCGCCGGTGCGCTTGACCGCGCTCGTCAGGGCGCGGTCGTTGGCGGCGAGGCCCGCGTTCGCGACGCCGACGTAGCGGACCCGGCCGGTGCGGCCGAGCACGAACACCGTGCGCCCCGCACGGTAGAGCCCGAGGATGCCGGGGACGTGGTGCAGGCCGCGGACGCCGCGGACCAGCGCGCGCCGGGCCACGCCGGGCACGATGCCGCGGGCGCCGCGCCGCGCCGCGTTCTGGAGCACGAGCCGGACGCGCCCGCCCAGCAGCTCGGCGCGCAGCGTTCCGCCGCCCCGCAGGCAGTAGACGAGGGCGTTGCGCGGGGTGCGCGTCGGCCGGCCCGCGCGGCGCAGGACCGTCGCACGCGAGTCCCCGAGCCGGATCGGCCCGATGCTGGAGGAGCCCACGCGAGCGGCGCTCAGGCAGCGCGCCGTGCCGGACCCACCCCCGCTTCCGCTCCCACCGACGGAAGGCGAGCCGGGCGCGCCCGTGCCGGGGCCCGTGGGGTGGTCGCCGCTGCCGGGCCCGACGGCCGTGTTCCCCACGAGATCGAACTCGGCCATGGGGCCGATGTTCTGCCGCGTGGGATCCGGCGCCCCGCTCGTGACGCCGTCGTCGATCGCGCGCACCGCCACGTAGCGCCTGCCGGGAGTCGGCAGGACGATCGACTGCTTGGAACCGGCCGCGAGCGGCGTCGGCGGCGTCAGCGCCTCGGCCCCGCCGAGCGATTGCGGCGTCAGCGGCGTGTCGGACTGCACCACCTGGTAGCGGGCCGGCGTTCCGCACTTCGGCCCGTCGTCGCCCGGTGCGGTGAACGTCAGCTTGCCGCCCTCGAACTTGAGGTTCGTGGGGGCGCCCGGCGCGGTGCCGTCGTGGTTGTAGTTGCCGCTGCCGTGCGGGTCGTGACGGAACGACGGCCACTGCGACTGGCATGCCGCCGCCTGCGAGCCCCACTCGAACAGGTAGCCCTCGCGCGTGATGCCGGCCATGCGGCCGTCATCGGACAGCGCAGCAGGGGCGAACAGCCAGCCGCCGGTCACCTTGGGGAAGCCGGCGACGTCCTGGCCGGTCAGCCCGTCGTAGGCGTGCAGGAGGCCCAGCCCCGTGCCGGCGACGATCTGGTTGGTCGGCGTGGCCTGGCCGTCGACCTTGGCAATCGTGGACGCGGACAGGAACTGGTAGTCGTCGGTGATCGTCGGGTAGCCGGGCAGCGACGCGCCGGTGGTCGCGTCGAAGGCGCCGATCCGGTGGCTGTAGGGCACGTTCTGGCCGGTGAGCAGCAGGTTGCCGGCCTGGGCTGCGTCGATCTGGTACTTGACGACGTCCAGCGAGCCCGTGCCGAGGACGTCGCCGATGGACGCCGACTCGAACAGGTTGAGGCTGCCGCCCTGCTGCATCGTCGTGCTGCCGTGCCCGTTGTCCTGGTACTCGCGCAGGTCGCCGCTGGTCGCCGAGGCGACCACGCGCGTCTCGCCCTGGATCGTCGCGACGGCCGGATCGTGGCCGGGCCCGATCAGCGGGAGCGTGTTCTGGATCAGGCCGCTGATGCTGATGGGCCAGCCCTGAATCAATGTGCCCTTCGCACCGCTGATCGCGTAGACGCGGGTCGACTGGCCGGCCGCCGCGCCGAGCAACCCGACGAACGAGAGATCGCCGGTGGGGTTCGGGCTCCCGCCGTACGCCTCGTTGGTCGGCACGACGATGTCGTCCTTCCCGTCGCCGTCCAGGTCGCGGATCGCCGGTGAATTGATGGCCTCGGCGTACACGCGCTCGTTGGGGCCCTTCTGCGGATCGACGAGATCGACCGGGTAGTGCGGCACGGGGCTGCCGTCGGGGCGCAGCGCGTACAGGTGGCCGTCGAGCGAGGGCGCGACGATGTCGAGCTGTGTCCCGTTCTCGAGATGGCCGACGGCCGGCGTGGCGAGGAACCCGCACTTGCGGTGGAACGCGCCGCCGTCGCTGTTCTCCTGGCGCTCGTCCTGCGGCCGGCAGAAGCTCGGGTCGTTGCGCACGGGGAACCCGGGACGCTGGGAGCCGTCGGGCTCGAACACGTAGATCCGCAGTCCCGCCGCGGTGATCAGCTCGGGCACGCCGTCGCCGTCGAGGTCAGCGACGGTCGGCCCGCGCGGCGGCTCGCGCGGCGCGGCGACGCCGTCGGCGGCGAAGGCCGGCGCGCCGAGATGGTCCGCGGCCGAGTACTGCACCTGGGTGTGCACGGGCCAGCCGGAGAGCTCGCTTCCGTTCGGCTCGTAGGCATGGATCGTGCCGTCCTCGGTGGGGACGATCAGCTCCTGCACGTTGTCGCCGTTGAGGTCGGCGTAACGCAGCGGCGCCTCGCCGCCCGTGCCCATGCGCTTGGGGAAGCCCGGCTTGAGGTTCTGGCCGTCCGGGACCGCGACGAGCACCTTGCGATCGACGCCCTTGGTGGGCACGCCGTTCGCGGTCGCGTCGACGACCACGCGCACGGCGAACTGGTCCTGGTAGGGGTTGCGGCTCGTGGGCGAGAAGACCGGGCCGCCGGGGTCCTGGGACACGACCCGGCTGGCGAGCGCGCTGCGGATCGCGGCGAGGTCGAGCGTGCCGAGGTCGGTGACCGTGCCCGAGCTGTCCCCCTCGCCCCCGGCGACGTCGTTCCAGGCGGTCGGCGCCGGCCCGACGCCCCACTGGACCTTGTAGTGGAACTGGCCGCCGGTGGCGAACCGCGCCCGCAGCCGGCCGCGCAGCGCGGCGTGATCGCCGGTCAGGGGCGCAAACCAGTCCGGCGAGTCGATCGAGGCCTCGGGCGGCAGCTTGCCGGTATGCGCCAATGCCACGGCGGTGCCGAGGTCCGCGCGCCCCCAGCCGAAGTGCTCGTCCCAGCCCGCCTGGGCGGGATCGGCGACGCCGACGCCGCCGGTGTTCGCCGCCGTCACGTCCTCCGCCGTCTGCTCCAGCGTCTCGCGCACCTCGTCCGGGCTCGGGTCGGCCACGCCGGCGTCCTTGGCGGCGCTGATCACGAGCGCCGCCGCGCCGGAGGCCTTGCCGGTGTTCTCCGACCCCGTCGACCCCTCCATCGCGATCGAGCTGTGGCCGCCGAACTGGGTCGTTCCGGCGCCGCGGAAGTACGTACCCGGGGGCAGCTGAGTGCCGAAGCAGAGCAGCGGCTGGGCCGTGCAGACCGGGTTGCGCAGCGGCGAGCTGTCGGCGAAGTTCTGACCGAGGCCGACCGTGTCCGGCACGGTGCCCTGGATCAGCATCGTGTGGTTGTAGTTCGCCGGGTAGTTGTGGTTGGAGGTGTTGAGGTCGTCACCCGAGTAGACCTGGCTGGCGCCGCGCTCGTAGGCGTGCTGGGACGCCGCCTCGGCGAAGGCCGAGTGGTAGAGGCTGCCGTCGGCGCCCTCGACGACGTTGATCCCGTTGTCCGACGCGTAGAGCATCCCCATGCCGAAGTTGTTGCCGTCGGCGACGAAGGTGTCCCACACCCGGATCGGGACGAACTGGCACTTCGGGCACACCCCGAGCGAGCCCTGGCCGTCGTTGCCCTGCTCGACCGCCTCGCCGGCGCGCCCGCTGCCGTGGTTCTCGGCGGCGAAGTAGCTCGAGCGGTCGGTCGGGTCGTTGCTGTCGTCGAAGAAGTTCCAGCCCGCGATGTCGTCGACGAAGCCGTTGTGGTCGGCGTCGTCGTGGTTGGAGAAGGCCTGGATCAGGTCGTAGCCGGTGACCGCCCCGCCGCAGGAGCCGGAGAACGCGCGCCCGACCCGCGAGTCGTCGGCGTAGTCGTCGACGTCGATGGCGCCGTTGCCGTTGAGGTCGTAGCCGCCCAGCGCCGCCGCCGGATGCGTCTGGCCGGCGCCATCCCGGGGCAGCGGCAGCTCGACCCGGTTGAGCCGGATCTTGTCGCGCAGCCCGCAGCGGTCCCACCTGATGCCCGTGTCGAGGATCGCGACCGAGACGTCGGGGCGTCCGCGCTCGAGCTTCCACGCTCCCGACGCGTTGAAGCCCGAGACCTGCGGGTCGCCGCTGGCGTGGCCGTGCCCGTCGTCGTGGTAGGTGGCGGACGAGCGCGTCAGGCGTGACGCGAAGCCGAACAGGCCGAAGTCCTCCTCGTACACGCTCGAGGCGGTCCCGCTGTCCTCGTCGTCGGGCTCCGCGCTGTCGTAGCCGGGGTCGTTCGGCGTGTTGTGCCGCTGCGGATTGTCGACCGCGAACTGCTGCGAGGGATCGGTCGACGCCGGGCTGTCGAAACCGTGATCGGTCGCCGCGACCGCGACCCCGTCGGTCAGCAACAACGCGCAGGCAAGCGCCGCAATCCGTGCCCCCCAGCCACCCACGCGGGAGAGTGTGCCAGCCCGGTAACCGGCATGTCGCAGTTCACCTGACCGGGCTTCGTGGCCCGTTTCGCGTCAGATCGGCGAGGAACGAGCCGACCGTGCGCGAAAGGGGTTGTTGTCGATGGTGTCCTCGCTGCTGCAGTCGATCGCCGCAAGCGCGCTCACGCTGGCCGCCTTCACCGGCCCCGCGCCGTCCGCGGCGGCCGCCCACGCCGAGTGCCGCGTGCGCGGCCCGCTCCCCGACCCCGCGTGCACACCGGGCGCGACGCTGCGCGGCGTCACGGCCCGCGATGTGTGCACGCCGGGCTGGGCCGGCCGCCACCGCAACGTGTCATCGGCGACCAAGCGCGGCGTCTATACGGCGTACGGCATCACGCACCACGGCCGGGGCGAGTACGAGGTGGACCACCTGGTGTCGCTAGAGCTGGGCGGCTCCAACGCCCCCGCCAACCTGTTCCCGGAGGCGGCGGAGCCGCGCCCGGGATTCCACGAGAAGGACCGCCTCGAGGATCGCCTGCACCGGCTGGTGTGCGACGGGACCGTCGGCCTGGCCGCCGCGCAGCAGATGATCAGGACCGACTGGCTGCGGGCGTACCGTCGCTACGTCAGCCGCTGATCAGGTCAGGCCGCCAGCCGGCGCCGCTCGGCGCGCCGGGCCGATGCGGGGCGCCGGGCCGCCCGCGTGCGGACCGGCAGCGGCGCTACGGGCCCCGGCTGCGGCGGCCGCGCCTTGGCGTGCTGGTCGGCCACGAAGCCCCAGGCGGCGCGCAGCGAGCGCGCCACGTCGATGAGGACCCAGAGGCACGCGACACCGAAGGCGATCCCGATTGCAAAGCCCATCAGCCAGAGGGCCGAGGCCATGCGCGCACGCTAGCCGCGCCCGCGGACGGATCCCCGTCTCTCAGGCGATCGTGTTCACGGCCCCGCCCGTGCCGTAGATGATGAAGAGGGCGACGATCGCCACCGTCATGCCGAGGTAGGCGAGGCCGGCGGTCGCGATCGGCAGCAGCACGAGCAGCACGCGCGGCTGGTCCCGTCGCAGGCAGATCACCAGCGTGGCGGCGCCCGCGAGCAGCGGGGCGAGGACGAACGTCACGTTGAAGAACTCCTCCGAGACGCGGCCGAGCGCGTCGACGAGGTACAGCAGGCCGACGTACGCGAGCGTCGTCCCGATCGGGACCAGGGCCAGCCCGAGGCCGAGCGGCGGCTTGGGCCGCGCGGCGGCGGGAGGCGCCGGTGGCGCGGCCGGCGCGGGCGGGGGCGGCGGCGTCGGCATCGGCCGGTGCGCCGACACTACCGCGAGCGAGCTAGGAGAGCGAGTGGCCGCTGCCGAGCGCGCGCTGCGCCGTATGGATGACGTTGTCGAGCTGCTCGGGCCGGGCGCGCGCGTACAGCGGACCGGCGCCGTCGACCAGCAGCCAATGGGCGATCGCGACGCCCCGCGGCCGCGGGTGCTCGACCGCGACCAGGCGGTCGGCGAGCTCCTCGAGCTGCGCGCGGCAGGCGAGCACCGCGCGCCGGTTGACCGGCACCCTCGGCGAGAGCCCGCGGCGGCGCTTCGGCCATTCGGCATCGCGGACCGCGTCGCGGAACGCGGCGGACAGCCGCCGGCGCGCCGACTGCGCGGTCAGCTGCGCGGCGCGAAGCTCGAGCTCCGGGCTCGTGCATGGGTTCCTGCCCTCGACGAGCTGCGCGTCGAGGGCCGCCCGCCGGATGCGGGCGTCGAGACGAATGCGGAGCGAGCGCGACATGCCGTTCTCGACCCTCGGCTTCAGGTTACCCGGACGCGCACGCGAGCCGACGCGCAATCCCGGCGCTCAGCGCCGGGCGCGAACCCGACCCGGCAGCACCGTCAGCGCGCCGTGGGCGGCGGCCGCCGCCGCCAGCAGGTCCCCGCCCTCCTCGCCGACCACCCACAGCATGGCGGCGAGGCCGACGAGCAGCGCGTCGATCCCCATGCGGTCGTGCAGCCCGCTGCCGCGCAGGGGCAGACTCGCGGCGGGCGCCGACACCGCGGTGACCGCGATCAGCGAGCCCATGATGGCCGCGAGCACCGACAGGCCAAGGGCGAGGCCCGTGACGGCCGGCAGAACCGCCAGGGCGATGCCGAACAGGACCTCGGCCGCGAGATGCAGCGGCACGAGGCCGCCGCGCCGAACCGTCGAGCGCGCCCGCGCGGGCGGGCGGCGTCGGCCGACGGGAACCGCGAAGGCCTCGTCCTGGATGGCACGGATGGATTGCGAACGCACTGGCGTGACGGGCATAGGTTCTGATCTCCCCTGTCGAAGCAGAAGGACGTGCTCTACCCAGCCTGTCCGCGTCCAAACGCGGCGCGTTTGAAACGAATGCTCGTAGCGGCCGCTCAGATCGGAGCGGCGGGCCCGGCCAGGCCGGTCTCGGCGATCACCGGCAGGCTCCCGGCGGCGGCCCGGGACAGGCGCCCGTCGGCGTACAGCCACAGGGCGGCGCGCGCCTCGTCGTCCAGCGCGCACGGCGCGATGACCTCCGTCTCGATCTGCCCGATGCTCCGTCCGGCGAGCACCGCCTCGTCGATCTCGCGGCGCAGAGTCCGCGTACTCACAAGTCGCATGTTCCAACCCCCTGCTCTCGCTCTCGTCCAGTCTCGCGCCTGGGCGGCCCCCATTGCAACCCCAGCGGTCGAAATTGCGGGCTTTTGGAGGCGAAGTGGCGCGTTCGGCCTCGATTCGGACCTAGCGACGCGCCTGGTCCTTGGACGCCGACCGGCTTCGATTCCTTCCAACTCGTCGCGCGGTATCCGGAGTGAGGGGGTACTGGCGGGCGATGTCGGAGGAGAACGTGGGTCGAGGGCCTGCTGCCCTTCCTCGACCCGGAGGTCGAGTGGGTGAGCGTCCCCCGAGTTTCTCCCCGACGCCGAGGATCGCCACGGCCACGATGGTGTGAGGCGCTGGTTCGCGCAGATCGACGACCTGTTCGATCAGACCAGCTGGGAAGCCGAGGCGTTCGTCGAGGCCGAGAATCGGCTCGTCGTCGTTTCCAGGGTGAGCGGCCGCGGGAGAGTCAGCGGCGCGAGCGCGGAGATCACGCTCTTTCAGGCGGTGACCGTGCGAGAGGGGAAGGTCGTGCGCTTCGCTTCTTATCTCGAGCGCGCTCCCTGGAAGCGACACCGGGGCCCCGGACCTACGCGTTGGTCCAGCTACCGTTGAACCCATGGCCACCGACGGCAAGCCCCCCGCTGAGCGCCGGCCGCAGAGCGTCGAGGAGGCGCTTAGAAGGCTCGAGGCGGATCCACGCGCACGACCAATGACGCCGGAGGAACGCCTGGAGCCCGGGAATCGCCAATCAGGTGAGCGGAGGGCCCCCTCACACAGCCATCTCGGCCACCGCTGCGCGTAGGCGCTCGAGCGCCTCGTCCACCTCGTCGGCGGAGATCACGAGCGGCGGCATGATCTGGAGTGTCGACTGCCGGTTGAACGCGAAGATCGCGAGCAGCCCGTGCCGGAAGCACTGCTTCGTGAGCTCGAAGCCGAGCCCGTCGGAGCAGGTCTCGAGCGCGAGCATGAGCCCGAGACCACGCACCGCGACGAGGCGGTCGGGGTGCTCGGCGACGAGCGCGTCGAGGCCTGAGCGCAGACGCGCCCCCACCACCTCCACGTGCTCGAGCAGGGTCGGGTCCTCGTAGCGCTCAACCACCGCCTCGATCACGCGGGCGCCGAGCTCCGACCCCGCGTAGCTCGAGGGGTGGAAGAAGGGATCCTCGGCGAAGTGTGCCTCCAGGCGGTCCCCGAAGCAGCAGGCGGCAATCGGGTAGACGCCGGCGCTCGTCCCCTTGCCGGTGATGAGTACGTCCGGTACGACCCCGAAGTGCTCGAACGCCCATAGGCGGCCGGTCCGGCCAAGGCCGGCCTGGACCTCGTCGAGCATGAGCAGTGCGCCACGCTGGTCGCAGAGCATGCGCATGGTGGGGAACCAGTCGGCCTCGGGCACGAGGTAGCCGGCGGTGGCGGGAATGGTCTCCATGATCACGGCCGCTGTGTCGTCCCCGATCATGCGGTCGAGGGCCTCGATGTCGCCGAACGGCACGCGCGTGATGCCGGGCGTGAGCGGGCGGTAGCGGTCGGACAGCGGAGGGTCGTCCATCGCGAGCGAGAACCCGACGTGTCCGTGGTAACCGTGCTCTGCGCAGACGAGTCCGGGCCGGCCGGTGACCGAGCGAGCCAGCTTGCACGCCACCTCCACGGCTTCGGCGCCCGAAGCCGTGAAGAACGTGTAGCGCAGGGGCTCGGGAAGGAGTCGCGCCAGTGCCGCGGCGCCCTCGGCCCGGCGCGCTGAGGGCAGCAGCCAGTCGCCCATGTCGTGCTCCCGCAACGCGACGGTGAGCGCTTCGACCGCGAACGCCGGATGGTGGCCGAAGTTGAACACGCCGCCCGAGCTGCGGCAGTTGAGGTAATCGCGGCCCTCCAGGTCCCAGACGCGGACGCCGTCGCGGCGACCCTGCACGATGTCCATACCCACCGCCTGGTAGGCAGCCGCCTTGTGCGGCGAGAGGTACCGCGCGACCAGCTCGAAGGCCTCGGCGTTCGAGGCCGGCAGGGTTTGCGTCACGGTCATGGGGAATCACCTTCCGGTAGCTCGGGGGGGCCGTAGCGATAGGGGGGCGGCAGGAGAAACGGGTAGGGGCGGCGGCGCACACGGCGCTGCCAGGCGCGGTCCGCCCGCCGCAGCGCCTGCATGAGCAGCCAGAGGCGCTTGTCGCGCGCGAAGTACCGACGCACCTCCTCCTCGGTGATCGCCGGCGAGACGCGCTCGTTCGCCGCCTCGAGTAGCGCGGGAAGCCAGTGGTCAAGGCGCTCCTTGACCAGGTTCGACGCCACGTCGACCAGTACCCCCCGCGGATCATGGAACTGGCCCATCACGTCGTGGGCGATCCGCCGAAGCGGCGGTCGCAGCGCCCAGGGGTAGATAGAGAGAAACAGCGAGAGGTCGAGCAGGTCGCGGCCCTCGTCCGAGCGCATCAGCGGCGTGGAGAGATCGAGGCAGGCGAGCGCGTCCCCGCTGACGGCCCAATTGGCAACCTGGGCGTCTAGTCCCACGCGCCGATCGACGCTGTCTGCGACTCGCGCGGCGAGCGCCTCGAACAGCGCCGCGCCACGGCCCCGCTCGGCGGCGCGCAGCACGCGGTCGAGCAGCGCTTCGCGCGGCACGAGCGACTGGACGAGATAGCCATGTGGCCGTCGGCCTTCGGTCGCGCAGAGGTCTGTCGGCACGAGCGGGACGCCGCGCTGATCCAGCTCCTCGAGGTAGCGCTGGAGCAGCGCGCGATAGCGCTCCAACTGTTCCGCGTCCCTGAACGGAGGAAGGCGCTTGAGGGCCAGCACCGGCCGTTCGGTGGGCCAGCCAAGCACGAGCGTGATCTCGCCGTAACCGAGCACGCGCAGCGGCCCGGAATCGCCGACTCTTATCGCGGCCTCGACCGCCGCGTCGACCGTGTGGATGTCGAGCCGGTCCGTGGCGCTCGGGACGGCGCTTGCGCCCGCCGAGGACACGTCACCGACCGTTTCCCTGAACGCTGCCATAAATCCCCGTTCCGCAGGATTTCGCCGGCAGCAGGTGAGAGCATCGGGAGGATCACCCAATCTCCCTTCGGGCAACTACTGCGGTTCCCATGGGTCGTGGCCAAGGAGTATCCGTACGTCACGTGGCACCATGTGGGGCGCGCCATCCCGGCTTGCCGGAGTAGCGGCCCGCGCCCACGCCAAGGCGCGCTCACCGCGCCACACGCGACGCTCGCTCTGGACTGCCATGAAGGAGGGCCTCCTTTGGTGACACGCTCCGGCTGTCACCGAGGAGCGAGTTCAAAGGAGGCCCGTGTTCTGCTCACAGCGGATTCGCCGCGGGTTCGTGTCGGCGGCGGGATTCGAACCCGCGACCTTCGGGTTATGCCTGCATTCTCGGTGGCTTACGTCGCCCTCTAGCTGCCCACGGTTGCCGTTCCGGCTCCGGCGGCTGGAGCCATGGCTGCGCGCTGTTGACTCACTGGCCGGCGCGGGCGTAGGCTCGCCCTGCGGGACAGCGCCGGACCCACCGGAAGGAGGCCTTCATGGCCCAAAGCGCAGTGGACGTGGCTCGCGAGAGCATCGAGTGCTTCAACGCCGGCGACCTCGACCGCCTTCGGGCGCTTCTGGCAGACGACTCCTACGAGGAGGAGTTCTCCACGCAGCGGCGCCTTGAGGGGGTGGATGCTCAGGTCGATGCGGCACGCGGCTGGAAGGAAGCGTTTCCCGACGGCCGCGGCACGATTCACGCCGCGTACGCGGACGGAAACACTGTCACGATCGAGCTCACCTGGGAGGGCACGCAGAGCGGTCCGATGCGGACGCCGGATGGTCAGGAGCTACCGCCATCGAACCGGCATGGAGCGGTCAAGGCGTGCCAGGTCATCGAGGTCGAGGACGCCAAGATCAAGGCGACCCATCACTACTTCGACCTCATGACGATCCTCGAGCAGATCGGCGCGATGGAGCAGACAGCAGCGTAGCCGGCGTTCCCGGCGAACCTCGGGGGGGCCGCGTTCAGCGGCCCCTCGCCCCTCCTACATGGCAGTCCGAAGCGAACGTCTCCTCGGGGCCAAACGAGACGCTCGCATCGCATCAAGAGTGGAAGGCGGGCGGGGACGGCGGGGACGGCGCTGGAGGCATCACTCGCCGGGTTCAGATCCGGGCGCCCCGGGCCGCGGCAACCCGCGGGATCTCGTGTTCGGCCGCAACGCGGAGCTGCCGTTCATCCCGTCCACACTCCGCTCGGCCGCCCGGTCGGCGTGGAAAGACGCGGGGCTTGAGGCGTTCACGTTGCACGAGGCCAGGCACACCTACACGTCGATGATGGTCGCCGCCGGCGTCGACCCCGCCGAGGTCATGCGCCGCGTCGGTCACGCCAGCGTCGCGCTCACGCTGGAGCGCTACACGCACGAGACCGACCGTGCTGCGGCCGCGACCGCCGAAACGCTTCAGTCCTACATCGACGCCGCGCGGGCGAGCTGAGAGGCCGATGTATCCCCGCATGTATCCCCACCGGCTTCTGAGAACGCAAAGCCCCGAGAACATCGGGGCTCCGTGGAGTACCGCTACCGGGATTCGAAACGGTGGTGCCCTACTCGCAACCTCCCTGCAAACCGCGACCTTTCCCTGCACACGCAACTGAAAGCCGCAGACCGGCAAAGCGGCTCAGGGCCTCTCAGAACCGCCCAGGGCGGGCGCCATGTGTCCCAATGTGTCCCAAGCGGCCCGGCCTCAGCCCAGGGTGCCGGCCCGTGGCCCGCCTGCGACATCGCCTACTCCTGGCATGAAACTGCAGCTGAGGTCCCAGCCGGATGTCCGGCCACGCGTTAGCGTCGTCGTTACCGGAACAAGGGGCGCTCGGGAGAACGTAGACGGGCAGGCCGCGCATTACGGGATGGGCTGTGAGCCCGACCTACTCATTGGCCGCCCCTGCGACTCGTCCGGTTGTGCTGCGAGCACGGATCCGTCGGTGTCGTTTGCCCGCCGCGTCTCCCACGGTCAACCATCTGGAAGGAGGCTAGATGCGCTCGATAGCGCTGGATGTTCACCGCGACTTTTGCGAGGTCGCGATCAAGGAGCAAGGCGGTGAGGTTCGCTCGGCGGGGAGGGTTAGGACGAGCGTGGAGGAGCTCGAGCTGTTCGCGCGGAGCCTGGCGCCGGACGACCAGGTGGCGCTTGAGGCGACCGGGCCGGCGAACGCGATCGCGCGGATCATCGAGCCGCACGTCGCCCGCGTCGTGGTCGCCAACACCCGCCGGGTGCGGGCGATCGCCGAGGCCAAGGTCAAGACCGACAAGGTCGACGCGTCCACTCTCTGCGAGCTGCTCGATGCGGGCTTTCTGCCCGCCGTCTGGAGCCCCGACGAGTCAACGCGCGCGTTGCGCGGCCTGCTCGGGCGGCGCGATCGCCTCGTGCGCTCACGGACTCGGGCAAAGAACGCCGTCCACGCGGCGCTGGCGCGCAACCTGAAGGGCCGCCCGCCGATGTCGGACCTCTTTGGGCGCGCGGGACGCGGCTGGCTCGCGCGGCTTGAGCTGCCGGCACACGAGCGCCAGGTCGTCGAGAGCTGCCTGCGGGAGGTCGACTTCCTCTCACAGGAGATCGCGGCGCTGGAGTCTGAGCTCGCCAAGCTCGCGCTCGACTCGGAGGCGGTCAAGCGGCTGATGAGCGTGCCCGGGGTGAGCCTCGTCTCGGCCGCCACCTTCGTCGCGGTAGTGGGCGACATCCGCCGCTTCGAGTCGCCCAAGCGCCTCGTCGGCTACGTCGGGCTTGACCCCAAGGTGCGCCAATCGGGCGAGCAGGCGGCGCGCCACGGGCGGATCTCCAAGCAGGGCTCCTCCGCGGCGCGCCACATGCTCTGCGAGGCCGCCTGGATCGCGGTGCGCACCCCGGGCCCCTTGCGCGCCTTCTTGAGCGCGCAGCCCTACGGCTTCGGGGGCCCTGTCCGCCTCCGAAGGCGACCCAGAGGCTGCCGCGTACAACGGCGATCAAGCGTTGAGGGCCTTGTACTCCTTCGCGGAGTCGGAATGGAACTCGCCGCGGACGGTCTTGCCGTCGCGGATCTCCACCACGTGGGCAAATCGCTCCTCGAGGGTCTGCCCGCTGGCCTTGGCCTTGAGCCGCGCCTTCCCGCGCACCACCACCCAGTCGCCAGCGTCGAGGAACTGCTCGGGCTCCAGGGTGAACTCATCCCAGTCGTCGCCGATGGCGGCGAAGCTCTGGATGACCGCGTCCCGGCCCTTGATCGTGCCCCCGTTGGGGATCTCCTCAGAGGTCCACCACTCCACCTGCTCGTCGAAGGTTTCCGCCACCGCGTCGAGATCACCCCGCCCAAAGGCCTCAAAGCCCTGCTTGACGACATCGACGTTCTCGCTGGACATTTAGCCCTCCCCGATTCGCTTTTGCCGAGCCTACTCCAAGGGAGTTGGACCCAGGAAAATTCTGCAGCGGTTCCGGGCCACGCCTATGTCCGAGCCCGAGCGCAGCGAGCGACTGCTGCGCGCGCGGAGGAGGAGGAGTGAGACCGCTACTCCCGCAGCCCCACGGCTTCGAGGGCCAGCGCCGCCTCCCCGTAGTCCTTATAGCGCCAGAGCAGGCCATCCCGGTACTCCGCGATGGCCGCCGTTGGGATGTCGGTTTCGACGCCGCTTCCCTTGCCGCGCACCCGAATCGATCCGATCGCGAGCACCCGGTCCCCGAGGTCGCGGACATCGGTATAGGAGACCTGGAACACCTCGAACGTTTCCACCGTGTCAGCCAAGAACCGCCGCATGCCTTCGCGGCCTACGTAGGTGCCCTCGGTCGCTGCTCTCAACGGCTCTAGGACCGCCTCAGGGTGCACCGTGTCCGGGATAGATTCGGTATCGCTGCGAGAGATCGCATCTGCGTTACGTCGAAAGGTCTCCACGTTCTCCTGCGACATCGCCCGCCCACCATCCCGCCAGGCATGTAGCCGCGTCAAGTCCCCCAGCGCCCGCCACGGTTCTGGGGGCTTGGTGGGGCCGTACCCCCTTCGTCCCTAGTCCCTGACCCCACCCCTGCCCGGCACGGGCGATACGCCCCAGCGAGCCGCACAGGGCCGCACGGCGCCCAGCACGGCCTGGGGGAGTCGGGGGGCACGGGGCCGGGCCAGCCTCAGGGCAACCCTGTGGAAGCACGGCGAGAATGACGCCGACAACGACTACAAGAACGTCCACTTCGAGCCACCTAGGCCCGAGGAGCTGGCCTCGACCTTTGCGCTGGGGCGCTTCCCGCTGGATGTCCTGCGACCGGCCAATCGGAGCTGATGGGAGCGGCGCAGCGCAAGCAGCAGAAGGTGGCAGCTGACCACCGCACTCGTGCCACGCGCCGCCTATTACACGGCCCACCGCCGCTCGCTAGTGTTGGCCAATGTCGGCCCTCAAGCTTCCCGGCGGAGGCTGGGATGACTACGAAGGGCCCATCGCGGCCAAGTCCCAGGCCGGGGAGCGCGGCGTGCCCATCATTCGCGAGCTGCGCCCCATGCTCGTTGCGCACCTGCTGGCCACCGGCCGCGCCAACCCCGACGACTTGGTGTTCGGCCGCACAGCCGAGCAGCCGTTCGTGCCCTCCACCATCCGCGCCACCGCCCGCGCCGCTTGGAAGGGCGCGGGCCTACAGCCGTTCACATTGCATGAGGCGCGCCACACCTACACCTCGCTCATGATCGCCGCCGGCATTGACCCGGCCGAGGTGATGCGGCGGGTGGGGCACGCGAGCGTGGCGCTCACGCTTGAGCGCTACACGCATGAAACCGACGGCGCCGCCGCTGCCACCGCGCAGGCGTTGCAGTCCTACATCGACCGGGCCCGCGCCAGCTAGGTGCTGCGGCCTTGGATTCGAATCCGGCTCTGTTCCGCGTCAGGGCCGCGGCGATGCTCACGGTGGTCCGCTGCCTCGAGTGAGAGCAGATGTGCAGGCGCGGCCCGCCGCCATGCCTCAGTGCAGACAGGCCTCGATCTTCTTCGCGTCGGCGGTGCCTGCGTCCTGGACGGTGACGGACCCAAAGGCTCGGTAGCCGTCGCCCGCGTTCCGGGCGAACTGGGAGGCGTCAGCCGGGGTCTTCCAGATATCGACCGTGTGGAGCTCACCCGAGGGAGTGGTGACCTCCCACTTGGCGCCCACGCCCAGGTTGCGGTCCGTGCTGCTGAGCGGCTTGACGGCCACTGTGAACCCCGCGCCCTGGATGCAGGCCTTGACGCTGCCCGCGGGGGCGGTTGCGGTTGCGGGCGTCGAGGGCGAGGTCGTCGGCGAGGGATTGGTCGCGGCTTGAGAAGTCGATGTTGCCGGTGAGGTTGACGCTCCCGAGGTTGTCGCTCCGGACGGTGCCTGCTTCACGATCCGGGTGACCTCCCATTTGCCGCCGGAGACTTTCTTGATCTCGACCACCTGGCGCAAGCGAAGACTGTGAGCCAGACTCGCGGGCACCGACGCCGCCACCTGTTTGCCGTTGGACGTGGTGACAGTCACCCCCGTGGTGGTCGCCTCGGAGGCCGACACGGTGCCGCTCGCGAGCGCGCCCAGGGAAATCCCGCCGACCTGCATCGCCGATATCGTGCCGGTCTGCGTGTTGGACGAGGAGCCGCCGCAGCCGGCGGCAAGCCCAACGACCGTACCAAGGAGCACTGCAACGACCAGGGACCGACTCCGCTGCGTGGTTGCCATCATCAGACCGTCCTTCTTCCTGACGACTTCCGTGGTTCGCCCTGACCTCATGGCCGACGCTATGCTCGCGGCGCATCGCCGCCATCCGTGCTCGCCCCGCAATCCGGTGCGGGGGACTACGCAAACGCCGCGGGTGCCAGCTCGCCCGTTGTTCTGACGGAAGAGGCAATACCAGCTTTTCCGGCAGGGTGAGCAACCGCTATGCCCGCCGCGTTGCCGAGAAGTACGAAGGCGACGTGCGCCGGGCCGCGGCCGACACCGACGAGCAGGTTGCGAAATGGGAGAGGACCCACGGCCTTCCCGTAGAGGATTGGCGCGCGATTGGCGAGCGCGAACGTCGCTAGCCGATGTATCCCAAGCTGTATCCCAACGCCCCCGCTGAAGCCCCGCAAACCCCGGTGGCCACGGGGCAGGCGTAAGTACCGCTACCGGGATTCGAACCCGGGTTTCCGCCGTGAGAGGGCGGCGTCCTAGTCCCCTAGACGATAGCGGCGAGCGGCGCGGCGATTGAGGGTACCAGGGGCCTCGTGGGCCGCCCGAGCGGGGCAGGATCGCCGCGCGCGTCGCCGGGGACGGTCTGGTGCGGTTGGGCGCTGATCGCCACCGTGCTGCGGGGGCGACTCAGGGCGCCTCGTTACGAACTCGGAGCATTTTGCGCACCACCCGTCACACGATTGCCCGCAACGTACGGGCATGCACCCGCCGCGCGTCAAGGAGCAAGCGCTCGCCCTGGTCACCGCTGGCCACAACGACTGCGAGGTCTCCCGACGCACCGGCTTGCCTCGCACCAAAATCCGCGACTGACATCGCCCGACTGTTGCAGCAGCGTGCGACCGCGCCGGCGTGCACCATCGCCTGACTGGTCAGCACGAGGGTTTGCGCTGGGCAGTCCGAATCAATCGCCGCGAAAGGTGTCGCGAGGATGGTCGCCCGAGTCGGGCTCAAGACCTGAACTCTCGCTAGATTCCTAAGCGGCCACGCGGCTGTGGTGAAATTGGTAAACACGCGGCGTTCAGGTCGCCGTGGGCGCAAGCCCTTGGAGGTTCGAGTCCTCTCAGCCGCATTGCTGTTTCCACGACCCGCCGGCTACGGAGCCATTCGGGTCGTGGCCGGGCCTCCCAGCCCTACCGCACGATCACCTGCGACTCGTACCCCGCGGCCTGGGCCTCCTCGACCGAGACGATGTCGCGGCCGAACGGCGTCAGCGACACCGGGATCAGCTTGAAGTTCGCCAGGCCCAGCGGGATGCCGATCAGCGTGATGCACAACGCGACGCCCGTGATCACGTGGGCGATCGCGAGCCACCAGCCGCACAGGATGAACCAGATGACGTTGCCGATCGCCGAGCCGGCGCCCGCGTCGGCCCGGCGCACCACGGTGCGCCCGAACGGCCACAGCGCGAACAGCCCGATCCGCAGCGCCGCGATCCCGAACGGGATCGTGATGATGAGGATGAAGCAGACCAGCGCCGCCAGCGCGTAGCCGATCGCCAGCCAGAACCCGGCTAGCACGAGCCAGATGATGTTGAGCACGAGTCGCATGAGGTGTGCGCCGCCCTCCATCATCGCCGAAATGGCGCCGGTGGCGGCAGCTAACCTGCCGCGCATGAATCAGCCCCCGCCTCCCGCCGGGTCCTGGGCGCCGCCGCCTCCTCCACCGCCACCCGCTCCGGCGACCGCGTCGCGCGAGCCGTACTTCACCCCGGCCGGCGGCGAGCCGCAGCAGCTCAGCGGCTACGGCGCACGCGTGGGCGCGTTCTTCCTCGACGTGCTGGTCGTGTTCGGGCTCCAGTTCGCGCTGGGCTTTGTGATCGGCGTGATCGTGGCCGCCGGCGGCGGGAAGGTCAGCGACGACCGCGACCTCTTCCAGGCGCTGAGCATCGCGCTCGGGCTGCTCGTGGGCATCGCGTACCTCACGATCCTCGAATCGCGCAAGGGCGCCCACAACGGCCAGACCCTGGGCAAGCAGGCGACGGGCATCCGCATCGTGCGCGACGACGGCGAGCAGATGACGTTCGGTCGGGCGCTGCTGCGCGAGGGCGTCGGCAAGTATCTCCTCGCGCTCGTCACGCTCTACATCTACCTCGTGGTCGACTACCTGTGGCCGCTGTGGGACCGCGAGAACCAGGCGCTCCACGACAAGATCGCCTCCACGCACGTCGTCGTGGTGCGGCCGTCGGCGGTGGTCACCGCCGCGGCGGCCACGGGGGCTCCGATCACATGGGGAGCGCCCGCGCCGCCGCCCTTCGGCGCCACCGCGCCGCCACCGGCGCCGTCCGCCCCGCCGCACGCCGCCGTTCCTCCGCCTCCGCCGCCGCCGCCGTCGGACGAGACCTACGGCGGCTTCGCGCCGCCCTCGCCGGCGCCCCGGTCGCCGGACCCGCCACCCGCCGACGGCTGACACGGTTTCCCGCGCGCGCGTTCGGGGACAACCGCGAGGTGTCCCCTCCGGCCACGATCCTCGACGTCGACGGCACGCTCGTCGACACGAACTACCATCACGCCCTTGCGTGGTACCGCGCCTTCCGCCGGCACGGGATCGTGCTCCCGGTGTGGCGGATCCACCGCCACACCGGCATGGGCGGCGACCAGCTCGTCGAGGCGCTGACCGATGCGAGCACCGAGCGCGAGCACGGCGACGATGTCCGCGACGCCGAGAAGGAGCTCTACTCCGAGCTGATCGGGGAGTTCGAGTCGATCGAGGGGCACCGCCGCCGGATCGACGAGACGCCGTTGGGCAGCGGTCGGTGCGCCAACTAGACTCCGCTGGCCGCCGCTCGCCGTGGAACGGCCGGGGCGGTGCCCCCACCGGTCCCATGGCCACCCAACAGGACGACGCCCTCCTCGACACCCTGCGCCTGATCGGCGACCTTGGGGAGGCACTCGAGACGCAGGTGCGCCGCCTCGAGCGGCTCTCCGGGTCGCTGCCGGGGGGCACGCCGTCCGCGATGATCGAGGCGCTCGCCGACGACGCCGAGCGCCTCAGGGGGCGCTGCGAGGAGCTCCGCCGCCGGCTCGGCGATTCCGGCCCGCCCGAGGTCGTGAGACTGCGCGCGTCGGCCGCCGACTCCGAGGAGGACGCCGGCGAGCCCGCGCCGGCGGCCGCGGACGCCGTCCACACCCTCGCGATCGAGATGCGCATGCAGGGCCGCACGCGCGACGAAGTCGAGGAGTACCTGGCGCGGTCGTTCGGCCGCGGCGACGCGGCGCGCGTCGCGGACGAGGTCTTCCGCAGCCCGGGTCTGGGCGCACCGCCCGCTTAGGCGGCGCCCCGGCGCTCACCACGCGACGGTGAACGCCCAGTCGCCCACGCGGCGGCCCTCCACCGACCAGGTCACCCGCCACGGCCCGACCTGATCGATGTCCAGCGGGTCCGCGATCGGGGTGTCCGCGAGCGGAGCCGTCTTGAGGTCGTCGCAGTAGGTCACGCCGCTGGGCTTGGTCACGCAGCGGCGGTAGAGACGCACGGCGTCGTAGTGGTCCACGAACTCCGCGCGCGGAAGGTCCTGGAGGTGGCAGCTGTGCGACGGACTGCCGTCCTTCCCGCACACGATGCGGGCCTGGTAGCGGTGATCGGGCGCGGGGAACGCCCAGGAGGCCACGGCCGCGACCGCGGGCACGGCGGCCGCCGCCAGCGCCAGCGTCACCACGACGGCGACGACGATCCGCCGCGGGCTGTCCGGGGAGGAGGACACCGTCAGGTGTATAGCGCAACGCTGGCTTCCGTCGGTGCGAGCAGGTAGGTTCGTGCCATGACCCAAAAACTTGATGTCGGCAAGGTCTTCAACCGCATCTTCGAGCTGTACACCAGCCAGGCGTCGGTCTACCTCCCGGCTGCGCTGATCCTCTACCTGCCGCTGGCCATCATCACGGGCGCGGTCCTGACGGGCACCGGCGGCCTGCTGGTCCTCCTGCTCCTCATCGCGCTCGGCTTCGTCACGGGCTTCATCTACCAGGGCGTCGTGGTGCGCAGCGTGGAGGACCTCCAGGACGGTCAGCGCGACTTCTCGATCGGCGAGCTCTTCCGCTCGGTCATCCCCGTACTGGGGATGCTGATCGTGGTCGGCGTCGTGGGCGGCATCGCGGAGGGCATCGGGTTCCTCCTGCTGATCGTCCCCGGCGTGATCCTGGTGACGATCTGGGCCGTGGTGGCACCGGCGATCGTGATCGAACGCAAGGGCTTCGACGCCTTCGGCCGCTCCTACGAGCTGACCAGGGGCAACTTCTGGCAGGTCCTCGCCGTCATCGTGGTGCTGTTCATCATCCAGTTCATCATCCAGCGGATCTTCGGGGCGATCGGCGGGGGCATCTCCGACAGCCTCGTCGCCTACGCGATCTTCACGCTGATCGGCAGCGTGATCATCGCGCCGCTCAGCGCGTTGGCGGCCGCCGTCATGTACTTCGAGCTGATCGGGCTGCAGGGGCAGGCCGCGCCGGCGGCGCCGGCCGCGCCGGCCGCGCCCGGGTCCGCACCGCCTCCGCCGCCCGCGGCACCGCCGCCGCCGCCGGAGCAGCGGCCCCCACCCCAGGGTTAGGCGCCGCTACAGCTCCCGCCGGGTCACGGCGCGCGAATCGTGGTGCCGCGGCATGGTATGAACCGCGCATGGCCGACCTATCCGTAGGGGCCGAGTTCGCCGGGTGCCGGATCGAGGCGATCGCCGGGCGCGGCGGGATGGGCGTCGTGTACCGGGCCACGCAGATCGCACTCGCGCGCCTCGTGGCGCTGAAGGTGATCGCTCCGGATCTGGCTCGCGACGGCGCATTTCGCACGCGCTTCCAGCGCGAGGCTCGCCTGGGCGCGTCCATCGAGCACCCCAACGTGCTGCCGGTGTACGAGGCGGGCGAGCGCGACGGCGTGCTGTTCCTGATCACGCGCTATGTCGAGGGGACCGACCTGCGGGCCCTGCTGCGCCGCGACGGGCCGCTCGAACCCCGACGCGCGGCCGAGCTGCTCGTGCCCGTCGCGCTCGCGCTCAACGCCGCGCACGAGCGCGGGCTCGTGCACCGCGACGTCAAGCCCGCCAACGTCCTGATCGCCGCGCCGGGCGACCCCGAGCACGAGCACGTCTACCTCACGGACTTCGGCATCGCCCGCGGCGAGGGCGCGTCGGCCGGCGAGATGACGGTCACCCGCACGGGGGCGTTCGTGGGCACGCTCGACTACATGGCGCCGGAGCACATGACCGGCGAGCGCGGGGACGCCCGGTCGGACATCTATTCGTTCGGCTGCATGCTCTTCGAGGCGCTGGCGGGCCGCGTGCCGTATCCGCGCGAGCAGGACGTGGCGAGGATCCACGCTCACGTCAACGACCCGTTTCCCACTTTGCTCGAGGTCCGGGACGACGTTTCGCCGACGATGGACGCGGTCGTCCAGCGCGCCTGCGCGAAGAACCCGGACGACCGTTTCCCGAGCGCCGGTGCCCTGGCTCGCGCGCTGGAGGCGGCTGGAGGCGACGACCGCAGCGCGGGCACCGTGGCGAGCGAGGAGGCGCGTCCGACGGCGGAGACCGCGGTCTCGCCCGATCCGGCCACGGCGGCCACCGCCCCCCAGCCGATCCGTCCGCGGCCCCCGCGACCCTCCCCCGCCGCGCCCACCGTTCCTGCGGGCCCGCCCGCGCCGCCGCCCCGTGCGCGGAGGCGCGGTTACGTTCTCCCGGGCATCATCGGGGCCGTTGTCGTGGCCGTGGTCGTGGCGGTGATCGTGCTGAGCAGCGGCGGCGGCTCCTCCAAGGACCGCTCCACGGCGGGATCGACAACCCAAACGAAGGCGACCACGACCGCGGCAAGCGTGCCGTCGAGTTTCGTCCCCGCCACCGGGTCGATCTTCACGATCGAGGTCCCGAAGGGCTGGCAACAGCGCGACAACGCGACGGCCGGCGGGTTGAAGCGGACAACGTGGACCGATCCGGACGACCCGCAGACGGCCGTGCTCGTCGACCCCATTCCGCAGGTGCGGAGCACGCCCGAGGGACGCGCCCGCAGCGTCGACGCCAACTACCAGCGCACACGGCCGGGCTACCGGCGGATCAGCCTGGACCCGGCCACCATCGCGGGCCACTCCGGCTCCGAGCTGATCTACGAGATCGGGGGCGTCAGGTACCTCGACCAGTTCGTCAACCTGGACTGCCAGGACGGCTACGCCGTGCAGGGCCAGGCTCCCGCATCGCGGTTCCTCGAGTTTGCGCCGACCTTCCGGCGCAGCGCAAACTCGCTGAAGTCCAAGCCGTGCTGAGGGCGGCGGCGGGCCTGGCGGCGGCGATCCTCGCCGCGTGCGCGCTCGCGTCCCCCGCCGGCGCGGCCTCGGGCCCGGACCCGGTGCTCGCCGCCGCCGGCGACATCGCCTGTGCGCCGAACACGCCGGAGACGCCCACGGCCTGCCACCAGGCCGAGACCGCTGCGATCGTCGGCGCCATCGACCCCAGCGCCGTGGCGGCCCTCGGCGACAACCAGTACGAGAGCGGATTCCTCCCCTACTACCAGCGGGTCTTCGACGCCACATGGGGCCAGTTCAGGTCCAAGACGTTCCCCGTGCCGGGCAACCACGAGTACAACCGCGTCGGCGCCGACGGCTACTACGCCTACTTCGGCGCCGCCGCGGGCGACCCGGCGCGCGGGTACTACGCCTACGACCTCGGCGACTGGCACATCCTGGCGCTGAACTCGAACTGCACCTACGTCGCGTGCGCCGCCGGCTCTCCCCAGGAGCAGTTCGTGCGCCGCGAGCTCGCGGCCCGGCCGCAGGGCTGCACGATGGCCTACTGGCACCACGCGCTGTTCAGCTCCCAGGGCGGCGACCCGCGCATGCGCGACATCTGGCGCGACCTCGCGGCCGCACGCGTCGACGTCGTGCTCAGCGGCCACAACCACAACTACGAGCGCTTCTCGGGCCAGGACGCCGACGGGCGCCTGGATCCGTTCGCTGGTCCACGCGAGTTTCTCGTCGGGACCGGCGGGCGCAGCCTCGGCACCATCCGCCGCGCGAGCAGCAACAGCGAGGTCCGCCAGGACACGGTGTTCGGCGTGCTGGCGCTCGTGCTCGCCCGCAACGGCTACGCCTGGAGCTACGACGCCGAGGGCGGCGCATTCGTGGACACGGGCTCGACGCCATGTCACGACAAGGTCCCGCCGGTGATCCGCCTGGCGAACGTGCGGCCCGGGGCGTTCCGCGCCGCTCCGCGCGGGCGCTTTCTCGCCGCCGCCGAGAGCCCGGCGCCGAGCGGGGGCGCGGTCCTGCGGTTCCGCCTGTCGGAGCCCGCGTCGGTGACGTTCACCGTGCAGCGGCCGGCGCCCGGCCGGCGCGTTCGCGACACCTGCCTCCCGGCCCGGCGCCGGCCGAGCGGAACCCTCGGCTGCACGCGCTGGATCAGTCTGTCGAGCGCCGTCAGGCGCCGGCTCACCGGCGGGCACAACCGCCTCATGCTCTCGGGCCGCCTCGGCGGACGGCGACTCGCGCCGGGCGAATACCGCCTGCTCGTCACGCTGACCGACCGCGCCGCGAATCCGGGCACTCCGGCGCCGATCGGCTTCAGCATCGTCCGCTGAACCGCCCGCGGGCGCTCGGTCGACAGCCGCCGCCGCGCCTTCTATCGTGCGTGCTCCATGTCGCCAGGCAACGGCGAGCCGCGCGAGGACCACGGCCTGTTCGGGCCCGACACGGTGGCCTGGAGGGTGATCGGCCATCCGGTCGCCCTCATCGGCGGGATGCGCGCCCTGATCGTCCAGCCGCTGCATCCGCTGGCGATGGCCGGGGTGGCCCAGCACAGCGACTACCGCAACCGATCGCTGGATCGCCTGCGCCGCACGGCGGCCTACGTCACGGCGACGACGTTCGGCGACACCGAGACCGCATACGCCGCGGCAGCGCGCGTGAGGACGGCGCACCGCCGCGTGCGCGGGATCGACCCCGTCACGCGCCGCGCCTACGCCGCGGATGACCCCGAGACCCAGCTGTGGGTCCACTGCGTGGAATGGCACTCGTTCCTCGCCGTCTACCGCGCCTACGGCGGCCGGCTGTCGGCCGCGGAGCAGGACACCTACCTGGCCGAGGGGGCGCGCGTGGCGGCGCTGCTCGACGTGCCGCCCGAGCGCGTGCCGGCATCGGTGGAGGAGATGCGCGAGTACTTCGAGTCGGTGCGGCCGCAGCTGTGCATCTCGGAGCACGCACGCGCGGCGATCGACTTCGTCATCCATCCCCCGCTGACGCGTGAGCTGCTGCCGCTGCAGGTACCGCTGCGGATCGTCGCCCGGGCGGCGGTCGCCACCGTTCCCCGCCACCTGCGGTCGCTCGCGGGGCTCGAGGGCCCGCGCTCGGTGGACGCGGTCACCGTCGCGGCGGTGCGACCCGCGGCCGCCGCGCTCACCCTCCCGCTGCTGCGCGACGCCCCCGGGCTGGTGCTGGGCGCCGAGGTGCGGGCCGTGCGCGACTCGGCCCGCGCGCTCGCGGCCTGACGCCGTGGTCGACGTCGACACGACGTCGTTCTTCCTCATCGTCGTGTTCGGCGCGCTGGCGAGCGTGCTGGTCACGGCGCTCGGCCCGCGCGTCGTGATCCCGGTGGTCGTGGTGGAGCTGCTGCTCGGCATCCTGATCGGCCCGCAGGTCCTGGGCATCGCGAGCGTGGACAGGTTCACGGACTTCTTCGGCAACCTCGGGCTGGGCATGCTGTTCTTCTTCGCCGGCTACGAGATCGACTTCGCGAAGATCAGGGGCGCCCCCGTCAAGCTGGGCGCGCTCGGATGGGGCCTTTCGCTGGTGCTGGCCTACGGGTTGGGCGGGGCGCTCGCCGCCGCCGGCGTCGTGCTGTCGTACCTGTACACGGGCTCGGCGATGGCCACCACGGCGATCGGGACGCTGATCCCGATCCTCCACGACGCGGGCGAGTTGCGCACGCGCTTCGGCACGTACCTGCTCGGCGCCGGCGCGGCCGGGGAGTTCGGGCCGATCCTGTTGATCACGCTCGTGCTCGCGACCAGCCATCCGGTCGAGGAGGCGGCGATCCTGGTCGGCTTCGTCGCGCTGTCGGTGGTGACGTGCCTGGTCGCCATGCGCTCGATGTGGCGCGGCTGGCCGCTGCTGGAGCGCACGTTCGAGTCGAGCAGCCAGCTCGCGGTCCGCCTCGCCGTCGTGCTCATACTCGGGCTCGTGGCCCTGGCCGTCGCGCTCGGACTCGACCTGCTGCTCGGCGGCTTCGTCGCCGGCATGATCACGCGCATGGCGCTGCACGACCGTGAGGTGAAGGTGTTCGAGTCCAAGATCCTCGCGGTCGGCTACGGCTTCCTGATCCCGTTCTTCTTCGTCACCAGCGGGATGAACTTCGACCTCGACGCGCTCACGTCGAGCGCCTCGGGCCTGCTGAAGCTGCCGCTGTTCCTCGCGCTCTTCCTCGTCGTCCGCGGCCTGCCGGCGCTGCTGCTCTACCGCCGCGAGCTGGACGCGCGCGACCGGGTCGCCCTCGGGTTCTTCTCGGCCACGCAGCTTCCGCTCGTGGTCGCGATCACGACCGTCGCCCAGCAGACCGGCCACATGCGCTCCAGCACCGCCGCGGCCCTGGTCGGCGCCGCGATCGTCTCGACGCTCGCCTACCCGCTCGTCGGGCTGCGGCTGCGGCGCGACCGCGTGGCCGCCGAGCAGGGAACGGAGGCCGTCGGCGAGACCCCGCCGATCGCCAGGCCGGCGCCCGCCGGCGCCTGACCGGCGCGCCGCGACGCCTACGCGACCGGGGCGGCCTCCCGGCGGCGCTCGCCGAGGGTGCGCTCGGCGTACTCGCGCCCCTTCTCGGCGCCGAGCACGAGGCCGGCGATGTCGGCGAGCGTGACGATGCGGCCGCCTCCGCCCCAGGTGCCGTCGGGCACCTCGGTCGGGAAGACCCAGACGCGCATCGGGTCGCGCGGGCGCGAGCCCTCCTCCGCGTCGAGCACGGCCTCGGTGATCGCCTCCACGATCGCCTGCCGGCGCTCGGGGTTGAACTGGCCCTCGGGAACCGACGCGACGAAGCGGTAGCGCGGCGCGTCCGCGGGCGCGCCGGCGACGTAGACCTCGGCGCGGTGCACGAACACCCACGCGATCGAGCGAGCGGTCTCGTTGGTCGGGTCGGCACCCTCGTGCTCGAGCAGCAGGTCGGTGAGCCGGGCGAGGAGCTTCTCCTCGGCCTGCGCCGAGAGCGCTCCTTCGGGGATGTACGCATCGAGCATCGGCATGTCGGGCGGGCCTCCTCTCCGGCGGCGGGCCGGGGATGGGTTGCCGGGAGCGACGCAGCCTATGGGTCTGGGTTGTATCTGTCAACTCAGCTATGCTCCCGCCTCCGATGCGACCGGACCGCTTTCGCTACAGCGCCGAGAACTGCTCGATCCGCCGGACGCTGGACGTCGTGGGCGAGAAGTGGACCCTGCTCGTCCTGCGCGAGGCCTTCTACGGCGTGCGCCGCTTCGACGACTTCGCACGCGGCGTCGGCTGCGCCCGCAACATCCTCAGCGCGCGGTTGAACACGCTGGTGGACGAGGGCCTGCTCCAGCGCGAGCCCTACCGCGAGCCCGGCCAGCGCACGCGGGTCGAGTACCGCCTCACGGAGAAGGGCCTCGAGCTGTTCCCCGCGGTGGTGGCCCTGATGCAGTGGGGCGACCGCTGGGCCGTCGACCCGGATGGCCCGCCGGTCGAGATCACCCACCGCGACTGCGGGGAGCCCGTCACCGTGAGCATGACCTGCGCGGCCGGCCACGGCCCGCTGACCGCCCGCGACACCCAGGCGGAGCCCGGCGCGGGCGCCCGCCTGATCGCCTAGCAACGACCGGAAGGAAATGCCGACCATGGAGTTCGAGGAGATCCGCTACGAGGTCGCCGACGGCGTCCTGCAGATCACGCTCGACCGGCCCGATCGCCTCAACGCCTTCACCGGCACGATGGCGCGCGAGCTGATCGATGCGTTCGACCGCGCCGACGCCGACGACGACGTCCGCGCCGTGATCGTCACCGGGGCCGGCCGCGGCTTCTGCGCCGGCGCCGACCTCGGCGGCGGCGGGGAGACGTTCGACTCCAGCGAGTTCCGTGGCGACGGCGACCGGGTGCCGCGTGACACGGGCGGGGAGGTGTCGCTGCGGATCTACGCTTCGACCAAGCCCGTGATCGCCGCCATCAACGGGCCGGCCGTCGGCGTCGGGATCACGATGACGTTGCCGATGGACATCCGGCTCGCGGCCGAGGAGGCGAAGATCGGCTTCGTCTTCACCCGCCGCGGCATCGTTCCCGAGGCGTGCTCGAGCTGGTTCCTCCCCCGCATCGTCGGCATCAGCCAGGCCATGGAGTGGGCGGCGACCGGCCGCGTCTTCACGGCCGAGGAGGCCCGCGCCGGCCGGCTCGTGCGCAGCGTGCATCCCGGCGCGGAGCTGCTCGGCGCCGCGCGCGAGCTGGCGGCCGAGATCGCCGAGCAGACCTCGCCGGTGTCGGTGGCGATGACCCGCCGCCTGATGTGGACGATGCTGGGCGCGCCGCACCCGATGGCGGCCCACCGAGCCGACTCGCGGGGCATGTCCTTCCGCGGCCAGTCCGAGGACGCTCGCGAGGGCGTGATGTCGTTCCTCGAGAAGCGCCCGGCCAGCTTCCCCGACCGGGTCAGCGAGGGCCTCCCCGACCTGTTCCCGGGCGACGAGGAGCCCGCCTTCAGCTGAGCCGGCCCCGCGCCGGACGTGACCATCGGGCGCTGAGCGGGTTCAGGCGCCGTCGCTGCCGCGGCGCCGTCGCGGCGCGGTCTGCTGCGCCTGGCGGGCGCGTGCGATGTCGACCACGGCGCGAAGGACCTGGTCGAGCGGCGCGGCCGCGGGCAGGAAGCGGTCGGCCGACAGCTCGCCCGCGAGGAGCGATATCGACCGGTCCTCGGCGGCGATGAGCGCGAGGATCGCGGTCGTCGGGCTACCGCGGCGGACCCGCGCGATCAGCCGGGCTGCCGCCGGTGCGCGGCCGGCCGCGGCGGCGATCACGAGCACGTCGGGACTGCGCGCGATCGTCGCGCGCAGGCACGACAGGTCGGCCGCGCCCTCGCCCAGGAGGCGCAGGTCGGGATGGCGGCCGACGAGCTGAGCCAGCCGCAGCCGGCGGCTGCGGCTGTCCATGCCGAGGAAGATCGGGGTCGGGGCGGCGAGCATCACGAAGCGCGCCGGCGAAGACGCGCGCGGGACCGCCCCCGCGATTCCAACACGCCGGAAGGCGGGACGTTGTGGTCGCGTTGATCCGGCGCGGCGCCCGCGGCGATACTTCCCTCCGTGATCGCGACCCGCATGCGCACGAGGCCGCGGGCGACGACGACGAGCCCGATGCGCTCCTTCGACCCGCACGCGGTGGGCACGTCCGAGTGCCGCGCGTGGGAGACCTACTATCGCCGTCGGTGGGTCGCCTTCCTGGCGGCGTCGGTCGGGATGGTCCGATCGGCGTTCCGGATGAGCTGGCCGCGGACGATCCTCGGGGCGTGGCTGGTCCTGCGCGCGAACATGAAGTGGGCGCCGTTCCCCGACAACGACCCGGACGCCGCCCGCGCGCTGATGCGGCGCTTCTACGAGATGCTGGCGGCGAGCGAGCGCGCGAGCTTCGACCCCGTCCGCGCGGCCGAGCTCGAGGTCGAGTGGTGGCGGGCGCACCGCGAGAACCAGCACGACGCCGGGGACGGCTCCGCGCGCGAGCTCGTCGTCGCCCTGCGCGACCTGTACGCCTACACCTACGGGGTCAAGCCCACCGACGTCGAGCAGGCGGCGGCGCTACGGGCGGAGGCCATGGACGTGTCGGACCGCTGGGTGGAGGAAGGGTGCGACCCCGCGGCGCCGGCGCTCGCCCGCGAGCGGGCGCTCCTGGTCCGCTCCTACGCGGCGCTGCTCGCCGCCGTGCATCATCCCGGCGAATGACTCCCGACGACGCCACCGAGAGCCCCGGCCCCGAGCCGCCGCCGCTGCCCGACGAGGCCCGCGGCGAGGCGCCGGGGCGCGGGCGGCTGGCCGGTCGCCGGATCCTGATCGTCGGCGGCGGCCAGCAGGACCACGGGCTGGAGGACCCCCCGATGGGCAACGGCCGCGCGACGTCGGTGCTGTGCGCCCGGGAGGGCGCGGCGGTCGCCGTGGCCGACATCGACGCGGACAGCGCGGAGGCGACTGCCGAGCTGGCGCGCGCGGAAGGCGGTGAGGCGGCGGTCGTCGTCGCCGACGCGGCCGAGGAGCCCGGCGTGATGGCGATGTTCGCCGCGGCGACCGACGCGATGGGCGGCCTCGACGGCCTCGTGCTCAACGTCGGCATCGCCGGCGGCTGGCTGCTGAAGGGCACGAGCGTCGAGGAGTGGGATCGCGTGCTGGCGGTCAACCTGCGCTCGCAGTTCCTCGGCTGCAAGCACGCGCTCGAGGCGATGCCCGACGGCGGCGCGATCGTGCTCGTCGGGTCGATCGCCTCGCGGGAGTTCCTGCCGATCCCCGCCTACGGCGCCTCGAAGGCCGCGCTGGAGTCGCTGTGCCGCCAGGCGGCGGTGGAGGGCGCTCCGCATGTCCGCGCCAACCTGCTGATGCCCGGCCTCATCGACACCTCGCTGGGGCGCCTCGCGTCGGCGGCCAACCCGCTGCGCGACCAGGTGAGGATCCCGGCGGGTCGCCAGGGCAGCGCGTGGGAGATCGCCTACGCCGCGGTCTTCCTGCTGTCGGGCGAGTCGTCGTACGTCACCGGCCAGAGCCTGATCGTCGACGGCGGACTGACGAGCGCACCCCGCGCGTGACGCCGGCGCGGGCGGCGTCAGGTCGCCGCGGCGAGCTCGGCGAGCCGGTGGTGCGCGAGGGCGACCGCCATCGCGCCCTCGCCGACGGCACCGGCGACCCGCTTCGTCGACCCGTGGCGGACGTCGCCGGCGGCGAAGAAGCCGGGGACGCTGGTCTCGAGCGGGAACGGGTCCCGGCTGAGCGGCCATCGCGCCGGGCGCTGCCCGTCCTCGAGCAGATCGAGGCCCGTGAGGATGTAGCCGGCGGGGTCGGTGCGGACGCCGACGTCCGCGGCCCAGGCCGTCCGCGGGCTTCCGCCGATGCAGAGGAAGAGCGCCCGCGCCGGCCGCTCCTCGCGGGCTCCCTCGGCGTCGGCGATGGTGACGGCGCCGAGGCGGTCGCCGTCGGCCGCCGCCCTGACGACCTGCGTGCGCAACCGCACGTCGATGCGGGGATCGGCCTCGATCCGCGTCACCAGGTAGCCGGACATCGTCTTGCCGAGGCGATCGCCGCGCACGACCATCGTCACCCGGGCCCCGGCGTTCGCGAGGTTCAGCACGGCCTGCCCGGCCGAGTTCCCGGCCCCCACCACGATCACGTCGTCGCCCTCGCACTGCCCGGCCTCGCTGCGCCCGGCGCCGTAGTACACCCCGCGGCCGCGCAGCTCCTCGACGCCCGGCACGTCGAGGCGCCGCCACTCCATCCCCGGCGCGGCGATCGCGATCTCGGCGCTGACCTCGGCGCCGCCGTCGAGGGTCAGCTGCGGCTTGCCCTCGCTCGAGAACCCCCCGCCCGCCACGCCGCGCATCAGGATGAGCTCGGCCCCGAAGCGCTCGGCCTGGCGGCCGGCGAGGCGCGCCAGCTCGGCGCCGCCGATGCCGTCGGGGAAGCCGAAGAAGTTCTCGATCAGCGAGGTGTGCGACGCCTGGCCGCCGGGCACGTCGCTGTCGACGACGAGCGTCGACAGGCCGTCCGACGCGGCGTACACGGCGGCGGCGAGCCCGGCCGGGCCGGCGCCGATGATCACGAGGTCGTAGTGCGACTGCGCGGGATCCCGGTCCGGTTCCCACGCCGCCACCAACGATTCGACCGTCACCGCCGTGAGCACCTCCTCGCCGTCGAAGACGACCGGCGGCGGCGGATCGACCAGCGCGTGGCGGGCGAACAGGTCCTCCGCCTCGGGAGACCCGACCTCGTGCCACTCGTACGGCTGCGCGATCCGCGTGAGGAAGTCCCGGAGCTCGTAGTGCGCGGGCTCCAGGCGCCGGCCGACGACCTGGACGGTGGGGCGGACGGGGGTCAACGCTTCATCCGCGACCCGCAGAGGTTCTGGCCTCCGCAAGCGCGGCCTCGACATCCTCACCAACGACCTCGAAGTTGCCGGCGGGCGCGGCCACGCCGACAAGGCTACTCAGACCGGTCTCCACCACTGCTGTCCGGAGGCTCGGCCTCGTGGGATTGCCCGCCACGCTGAGGTGCAGTCCCTGGCCCCTCGGAGCTTCGCCACAACCCGATCACGAACGAGAACATCCCCGCCTCCGTTGTTCGGTATCGGCCTGATGCGGAGCGCCTCCTCTCATAGCGCGCTTGGAGTGCGATGGCTCCTGGTAGCCGGTCAGGTTTGTATTCGCCGCGCGGTCTGTACGGACGCTTCACCGGTACTGCTGCACCAGCTGCCCGAGCGGACCGTGGGTTAGGGGGTCGCTCGAGACAGCGATCGAACCGGAGAACGGATACTCGAGAATGAGGACGGTGGCCAGGGCCAAACCGACGACCGCGGCCAGCGATACGACGAGGATCAGGTCCAGGCCTGGATGGTGGGTCTTGAGGAAGACGCTCGTGCCGATACTCATCACGCCCAAGACGAGCACGAGCGCCACCAGGGTGCCTGGAACGGAGGACTCCGCAGCCGCCACGCGCGATTGTCGCTGCGAGACGAGGTCGTTTACCCGCGAGACGGCCGAGTCGTAGAAGGTGATCTGGGTCTGGGTCTGTGGCGTGTACCCCCGCAGGGCAGTGGAGATCTGGAGGAGCCTCTGCTCGGCCCTTTGGTCCTCCCGGCCAGCTCGCAGCGCCGGGAACTCATGGTCGCGGACTTCCACTATGTAATCCGCGACCGCTTTTTCGACCGACCCCTTCTGCGCGTCCGGGAAAGCGTCAGCGTCCTGTTCGATCTTGTTCAGGGAGTTCGCCTCGTCGCTCACGTTGTTGGATGCGTCCTTGTAGCTCGAATGGAGGTCGACGACCACCAGGGCGAGGAGGAGCGCGAAGAGCGTCATCACGATCGCCGTGACAGCCAGGACGACCTGGCTCGAGCTCTCGTCTCGCCATGCAGGAAGAAAGCGCTGCAGGAGGACGATGCCGCCCACCGCCAGAAGCACCGCCACAGCGACGAAGATGAGTATCAACGCCCACTCGGGGAGCGTGTTGAGTAGCGTCCTCCCGATCGGCGCAGTCTGACAAACCCAATACTTGACGCCAACACGGTACGGCCAGCGATCGCACAACTGGCCGCCATCGCGGCGAGTCGGCTCGGGCCCTGGACCAGGCTAAGGGTCTGATCCGTGGAGGCCGGCCGGTATCGAACATGGCGCCCACCCCCGCGCTACATGGGCAGGCGACCAGATGGGTCCGAATCTCGGGATCTGCGGGAGTTTGCATTCGTCGCAGGTCCTGTGAATGAATCGGGGCGGTCGGATTTGAACCGACGACCTTCCGGCCCCCAGCCGGATGCGCTACCAGGCTACGCCACGCCCCGTGAGCTGCAAGCGGGCGACGGGAATCGAACCCGCCCTAGGAGCTTGGAAGGCTCCTGTGCAGCCACAACACTTCGCCCGCAAGCGTGGAGGCATGATACCCCGGTGCCGAGTGCCTACGCGGGCGGGGCCGGCCGCCGCGCCTCGGTCGGCACCTCGCCGCGCTCGTCCCGCAGACCGGGCGGCGGCCAGGGCCCGAACCAGTTGTCGCGGGCGCCGTCGAGCGTGACCGTCGAGCCGCTCAGCACGCGGCCGATCGGCGACGCGAGCAGCGCGATCAGCCAGGCGTGCTCCTCCGGGCGCCCGAGCCGCTGGAGCGGGACCGTCGCGGCGACATTACGGCGCACGGGCTCGGGGTACTTGCTCAGCACCTCGGTCTCGAAGTGACCGGCCGCGGCGGCGATCACCGCGATGCCGTCGCCGGCCCACTCCGCCGCGAGCTCGCGGGTCAGGCCCTCGACCGCCGCACGCGCGGCGCTGGAGTGCGTCATCCCGGGCAGGCCGTGGTGCGGGGACAGCGTGACGTTGACGATCGTCCCGGCGCCGGCGGGCCGCATCGCGCGGTCGGCCGCGGCCTCGGCCATGCGCAGCGTGCCGTCGACGTTGAGGCGCCACACCGCGTTCCAGCCCTTGGCCTCGATCGTCTCCGCCGGCGCGAAGTACTGGCCGCCGGCGTTGTTGACGAGCAGGTCCAGGCGGCCGTGGCGTTCGAGTACCTCGTCGATCAACCGCGTGGCGTCGGCCGGCTCGCGGATGTCGCCGGCGACGGTCGTGGCGCCCTTGCCGATGTCGGCCGCGGCCTCCTCGAGCACCGCGGCGCGGCGGCCGGCCAGCACGACCTCGGCGCCACAGGCGACCAGCTCGCGCGCCGCGGCCCGGCCAAGCCCGGTGCCGCCGCCGGTGATCAGCGCGGCGTGACCGGCGAGCAGGTCGGGGCGGAAGATCTGGGACGCGAGCGCCACGGGCCGCGGGAGTCTATGAGCCCGTCAGCATTTCCTTCAGCCGCCGGGCGTTGCGCACGGCGAACGCCTCCCAGTCGTTGTTGAAGTAGGCGTAGACCTCGACCCGGCGCCGCCACTGGCTGATGCGCCGCTGCCACGTGCGCAGCTCGCTCTCGGCGTAGCTGCCGCGCCGCCCGCGCCGGCCCTGGTGGAAGCGGATCAGCGTCCAGTCGGCCGTCAGCTCGTGGGTCTGGAAGGGCCGCTCGGGGTGGTCGGCGATCACGAGCGCGGCGCCGTGCCCGCGCAGGAGCGCGTACACGTCCGGCGCGAACCAGCTGCTGTGGCGGAACTCGAAGGCGTGGCGACCCGCCGGCAGCCGCGCGAGTGCGTCCGCGAGGCGCTCGTCGTCGCGATGGAAGTTGGCCGGCAGCTGCCACAGGATCGGCCCGAGCTTCGGCGTTCCGACCAGCGGCGCGATGCTGTCGTAGAACCGCGCCGCGCCGCGCTCCAGCTGGGTCAGGCGCTTCACGTGCGTCAGGTAGCGCGAGGCCTTCAGGGCGAAGGTGAAGTCGTCCGGGGTCTGCTCCACCCAGGACGCCACCGCGTCGCGCGAGGCGAGGCGGTAGAACGTGCTGTTGACCTCGACCGTGTCGAAGAGCGTCGCGTAGTGGCCCAGCCAGCGGCGCTGCGGCAGGCCACGGGGATACACGCGCTCGCGCCACTCGGGGTAGTTCCACCCCGAGCAGCCGATGTGGACCGGCGCGCTCAGTTGGCGAAGGGGTCGGGCTGGCCGACCTCGGTGAAGGCGCGGACCTCGTAGGCCTGGTCGGGGACGCCACCGAGGGCGAGCACCCGCATGCCGTCCGGGCCGGGCCAGATCTTGCGCTTGGCCTCGGGGCCGACGCGGATGATCGTCTCCGTGTCCAGCGGAACGCGTTCGCCGTCGACCTCGATCTCGCCGGCGCCGCGCAGGACGACGTAGACCTCCTCCTGACCTCCCTCGGCGTGGTCGTGCTCCGGGTAGCCCTCGAGGTTGGGTGGCAGCTCGAGGATCTGCATTCCGAAGGAGGTCACCCCGAGCGCCGAGCGCGCCCGCCGCATGCCGCCACCGTGCATCGCCTCGATGTCGTCGATGCGCGCGACCGTGTGATCCGCCATGCCCGCTTCCCTTCCGTCGACTGCGAACTCTGCACCGACTCTAGTGGAGTAGCGTGCCCGCGGATGACGCTGCGGGACGGTTCGCAAGTCGAGGTGCGTCCGATCGAGGCCGAGGACAAGGATCTGATCCGGCGGGGCTTCGACCGGCTCAGCCCTGAGTCGCGCTACCGCCGCTTCCTCACGCCGCTGCCGGAGCTGGACGACAGCGCACTCAACTACCTGACGGAGATCGACCACCACGACCACGAGGCGTTGATCGCGCTCGACGCCGTGACCGGCGCCGGGGTCGGCGTGGCCCGCTTCGTCCGCCTTCCCGGGGACCGAGACTCGGCCGAGGTGGCGGTGACGGTGGTCGACGACTGGCAGGGACGCGGGCTCGGCACGGCGCTCCTGGGCGCGCTCGCCGACCGCGCGCGCGAGGAGGGCGTCCGGCGCTTCACCGCCCTCGTGCTGGCGGAGAACACCGACATGCTCGGCCTGCTCGGCGAGCTCGGTTCGACCCGAGTCCTCGATCGCGAGCAGGGCACGGTGGAGCTCGCCGTCGACCTGCCGGCCGAGGGCCTCGCTCCGGAGTTGATCGAGTGGCTGCGCGCCGCGGCGCGCGGGCTCGTCGAGCTGATCCGCCGCGACGAGCCGCGGCGCGACTGACGGCGACTAGCGCTTGGCCGCCGTGCGGCGCTTGCTCGCCGTCGACTTGCGCGCTGTCGAGCGCTTCGCCGTCGAGCGCTTCGCCGTGGAGCGCTTCGCCGGGGAACGTCGCGCCGACGGGCGGCCCGAGCTCGCGGCCTTCATGGCGTCCTCGATGTCCTTCTGGATCGCCTTGGCCAGCTTCGGGGTCCCCTTCTGGAGCTCGCGCATCGCCTTCTGCAGGTCGCGGTAGGCGGCGTTCGAGTTGCGCGTGCTGGCGTCCTTCCGAAGAGCCTTGAAGTGCCGCTCGGCAGCATCGACGGCCTTCTTCCACTGCTTCAGCGTGGCCGGCTCTTTCGCGGCGCTGGTCCGGCGAGTGGTGGTCTTGCGACGAGTCGTGGCCTTCTTCGCTGGGGGCATCGAGTAGCTCTCCTCGTGACGATCGGACGGTTGCCCTGCGCACGCTATGCGATTTCGCCCGGCGAGTGCCACCCCGGATTTCTTCAGGAGGTCGCGGCCGGCGCCCGCGTGCGCCGTTCGGACCATTCGAGCAGGCCGTCGACGACCCGCGCCAGGCGCTCGCCGTCTGCGGTCAACCGGTACTCGACCTGGGGTGGACGCGCCGGCACGACCACGCGCTCGAGGACGCCGGCGGCCTCCAGGTCGGTCAGGCGCTGGGCGAGCGTGCGGGGCGGCACCGAACCGAGCGCCTGCACGAACTGGTTGAAGCGCCGGGCGCCGCTGTGGCTCGCGTACACGACCGCCAGCGACCACCGGCGTCCGAGGAGGTCCGCCGTGCGGCGAACCTCCTCGGGGACGGGCGGGCACTCAGCGCAGCGCCACATCACCGGCCGGCTCCCGCGCCGGCTCGAGTGCCAGCTCGAGCACCTCGCCGATCGTCATCACCGGATGGAACGTCAGCTCCTGGCGCACGTCCTCGGGAACGTCGTCGAGGTCGCCGCGGTTGCGCTCGGGCAGCATCACGTCCGTCAGTCCCGCCGCGTGGGCGGCCAGCACCTTCTGCTTGAGCCCGCCGATCGGCAGCACGCGGCCCTGGAGCGTCACCTCGCCGGTCATGCCGACCGTGTGCCGCACCGGGCGCCCGGACAGCAGCGACGCCAGCGCGGTGGTCATCGTGACGCCGGCGCTCGGCCCGTCCTTGGGGATCGCGCCCGCGGGCACGTGGACGTGGAACTCGCGGTCGTCGAACGCCTCGTCGTCGATGCCGAGCTCGTCGGCGTGGCCGCGCACGTAGGACAGCGCGATCCGCGCGGACTCCTTCATCACGTCGCCGAGCTGGCCGGTCAGGACGAGCCCGTCGCGGCCCTTCATCCCGGTCGCCTCGACGAACAGCACGTCGCCGCCGGTGCCGGTGACGGCCAGGCCCGTCGCCACGCCCGGCACCGCCGTGCGCTCCGCCGCCTCCTGGAAGAACTTCTGGCGGCCGAGGGCGTCGCGGACCGCGTCGAGCGCGACCGCGACCGGCGCGGTCGCCTGGCCGGAGGCGATCTGCGTCGCGGTCTTGCGCAGCACCGTGCCCAGCTCGCGCTCGAGCTGGCGGACGCCGGCCTCGCGGGTGTACTCGGTCACGACCAGCCGCAGCGTCGCCTCGTCGATCGACACCTCGTCGTCGCGCAGGCCGTTGCGCTCGCGCTGGCGCGGCCACAGGTAGTCGCGCGCGATCGCGACCTTCTCGTCGGTCGTGTAGCCGTCGAAGCGGATGACCTCCATGCGGTCGAGCAGCGGGCCGGGGATCGTCTCCGCCACGTTCGCCGTGGCGATGAACAGGACCTCGGACAGGTCGAGCTCGACGTCGAGGTAGTGGTCGCGGAACGAGTGGTTCTGCGCCGGGTCGAGGACCTCGAGCAGTGCCGCGGAAGGGTCGCCGCGCCAGTCGGCGCCGACCTTGTCGACCTCGTCGAGCATGATCACCGGGTTCATCGTCCCGGCGTCGCGCAGGGCGCGGACGAGCCGGCCCGGCAGCGCGCCGATGTAGGTGCGCCGGTGCCCGCGGATCTCGGCCTCGTCGCGCACGCCGCCGAGCGACATGCGGACGAACTCGCGTCCGGTGGCGCGGGCGATCGACTCGCCGATCGACGTCTTGCCGGTCCCCGGCGGGCCGATCAGGGTGAGGATCGCGCCGGAGCGCTTGTCCTCGGAGATCCCGCGCTCCTGGCGCAGCTTGCGCACCGCCAGGTACTCGGTGATGCGCTCCTTGACGTCCTCGAGGCCGGCGTGGTCGTCGTCCAGCACCTCGCGCGCGTGCACCGGGTCGAGCCGCTCCTCGGAGCGCTCGCCCCACGGCACGGCGATCAGCCAGTCCAGGTAGGTGCGGATCATCGAGGCCTCGCCGCTGGAGTCGCCCATGCGCTCGAGCCGGCCCAGCTCGCGCTCGGCCTGCTCGGAGACGTCGTCGGGCATGCCGGCGTCCTCGATCTTCTTGCGGTACTCGTCCACGACCGAGCCCTCGTCCTCGCCGAGCTCCTTGCGGATCGACTCCATCTGCTTGCGCAGGAAGTACTCGCGCTGCTGCGTCTCGGCGCCGGACTGGACGTCGTCGCGGATGCGCTTGCGCACCTGCAGCTCGGCCAGACGCTCGCGCTGGAAGCGCACGGCCAGCTCGAGCCGCTCGGTCACGTCGAGCGTGGACAGCAGCTCGACCTTCTGCTCGTAGCTGAGGTCGGGGGTGTAGCCGGCCGTATCGGCGAGCGCGCCGGGCTCGGTGATCGAGCGCACGAAGGCGGAGATCCGGCCGTCGTCGCCGCGCAGCTCGAGGATCTCCTCGACCACGGCGCGGTACTCGCGCTCGAGCTCGCGCAGGCGGCCGGACGCGGCCTGGCCGTCGGCCGTCTCGTCATCGGGCCGCTCCTCGACCTCGACGCGCAGGTCGCCGGCGGGATCGGTGTGGGCCGCGCCCGCGACGCCGCGGTGCAGGCCGTTGATCGTGACGGCGCGCAGGCCGCCGGGCAGCCGGACGCGCTCGACGACCTCGGCCACGGTGCCGACGGTGCCGAACTCGTTCTCGTGCCGCGGCACGAGGAACACTCGCTCCTCCTCGCCGACGTCGACAGGGAGGGTCAGGGTCATATTCGGGAAGACGACGGCGTCCTCTAGGGGAACCAGCAGGAGGGTGGTCATCGTTCAAGCTCCATATCTACTTACAGGTTGTAAGTAAGGATAGCGGCTGTAGGCGGGACTGCTAGACCAAGCGATGTCGAAGACTCGGGGCAGGCTTCGACGTCCCTCATGATCGGTGCCGCACGGGCACCCCAAGAGAGGAGCGAACACCATGCTGATCCGCGCACGAATGGGAGTGAGCGTCGACGGCTACGTCGCGACGCCCGACGGGCGCCCGGCACTGCTCACCATGCCGGGCTTCGTCCCGGGGGAATCGCACGGCCACCCCGAGTTCATCGAGCAGTGCGACGCCGTCGTGATGGGCCGCACCACGTTCGAGCCGGCCCTCGCGTCGCCCAGCTGGCCGTGGCCGGGCAAGCAGGTCTACGTCCTGACCTCCGGCCCGCTTCCCGCGGAGGCTCCCGCGGACATCATCGCCTCGGAGGGGGGCCCGGCGGGCCTTCTCGAACAGATGCGCGCGGCCGGTATGAGTGGCGACGTTCACCTGGTGGGCGGGCCGCGGACGATCCAGGCCTTCCGGGCGCTCGGGGCCCTCGACCGGCTCGAGCTGCTGGTGCTGCCGATCATGCTCGGCGAGGGGACTCCGCTGACGCCTCCCGGGACCTCGCCGCTGCCGCTGGGGCTCGAGAGCCACCGGACCTTCCCGGACGGAACGGCGGAGCTCGTCTACACGCCCGGCGGCTGACCCCCGCGCTCATGACACCCACGTCAGACTAGTCCCGTGCGCTACCGCGAAATCGCGCCGCCGGCCGCGCTCGCCTCGCACGTCGCCTGCCTCTGGTGGCGAACCGGAAGTGCGCCGCGCGTCCTGCCCGACGGCTGCACAGACCTCGTGTGGACCGGCACCGAGCTGCTCGTCGCGGGCCGGCGACACGGGCGATCGTGCCGCGGGTCGCGCCGACGACGTCAAGCTCGGCGTTCGCTTCCGTGTCGGCGCCGCCGGCGCCGCCCTCGGGCTCCCGGCCGGCGAGCTGCTCGACGCCTCCCCCCCGATCGGGGAGGTGTGGCCGGACGGCGACGAGCTCGCGGACCGCCTCGCCGAGGCCGCGGACGCGCGTGCGCGGCTCGGCCTGCTGACGGAGGCCGTCGCGGCGCGCGTCGCGCGCCTGCCGGCTCCCGATCCGCTCGTGCGGGCCGCGGTGCTCGACGTCGCGCGGCCGCGGTCACGGGTCCGCGATCTCGGCGACCGGCTGGGCATCTCGGAGCGCCAGCTGCGCCGTCGCTTCGAGGGTGCGGTCGGGTATCCCCCCAAGACGCTCGCGCGGGTCCTTCGTCTGCAGCGCTTCCTCGGGCTAGTGGCGCGCGACGGCGCCGATCTCGCGCGGCTGGCCGCCGAAGCGGGCTACGCCGACCAGCCCCACCTCACCCGAGACTGCACGGAGCTGGCGGGCCTGCCCGCCGCGACGCTGCTCGCCACCGGCGCCGGCCCGGCCGGCGAGCGCCTCAGCCGAGCCTGACGCCGCCCTCCTCCGTCACCGTCCAGTGCGGGTTGTGGGCGACCTCCCACGGGTGGCCCTCGGGGTCGATGAAGACCGCGCTGTAGCCGCCCCAGAATGTCTCGGCGGGCTCGCGCCCGATCGTCGCACCCGCGGCGCGCGCCTCCTCGGTGACCGCGTCGACCTCCTCGCGGGAACGGAGATTGTGGGCCAGCGTGACCCCGCCCCAGCCCTGACCATCCTCGACGCAGCTGTCCTCGGCGAGCTTCGCCCGGTCCCAGAGCGCGAAGATCATGTCGCCCGCCTGGAAGAACACGACGTCGTCATCGGGCGCGGCGCCGGTCTTCCAGCCGAGCGCCTCGTAGAAGCGACGGGCACGTCCGAGGTCGCGCACGCCGAGGGTGATCAGTCCCACTCGTTGTTTCATGGCGCCAGTGTGGCGCGGGCGGTGAAGCGGCGTCTTGAACGAAACGGACTCGCGGAGAGCGCCGAGCCGAAGGTCGTCCTACGCTTTGGGACCGATGAACTCGTCGAGCCGTGCCACGCTGTGCCGGTATGAGACTGAGATGTTGCGGTGGTTGGGCTGCGTCCAGCGAATGCCAAGTTGGTCGCAGTACTCACAGAAGAGGCCTCGGATGTCGGGCGAGAGGTTGCTGAAGAATTAGCCGGGGTACTCGTGCGGCGTCGAGCGAAACCCGGAGCTGGTGGCTCGTCGGCTTCAGCGACGTGATGCACCCATCGCCGAGATACATCCCGAGGAGATAGCCGTAGCAGTACCCGTCCGCAACCCGCATGGAATCAGGGTCCCGCTCGGTCCGGACGGCTTGTCTATCCTCCGGAAGCCCGCTCGGGGGAGTGAGCCAGTGGCTTAAGCGCGCGGTCTCCAAAACCGTGAACCCGGGTTCGAATCCCGGCTCCCCCGCTCTGAAAGCAGAAGCGGGCGGCCGGCAGGCCGCCCGCTTCGCGAGTCCTTCTGATGGTCGGCGCTAGGCCGTGGTCGCCACGATCTTGGCGGTGCCGAGGTTGGCACCGGCCGCGACGACCTGCTTGCCCGCGACCTTGTTGATGAACCGCGCGGCCCGCTGTGACAGCAGGAGGTTCGCCGTGACCGAGTTGTCGCTGTTGCGCACGACGTTGCTCAGACGCGCGACCCGCACGCCCTCCCAGCGGAAGGCGCAGAGGCGCCCGCGGCCGCCGCGACGCGAGCGGAACGCCCGGCACCGGCGAATCGGCGTCGTCGCGTCGAGGAACGCGCCGCGCTTCGTGCTGGTGATGACGAGATGCCGCAGCCTGAGCGAGTTGCTGCCCTTGGTGAACTTCAGCCCACCACGGTGGACGATCACTCCGCGCAGGGTCGCCGGGTCGATACGGCCGCCCGCGATCGGGAGCGTGACGGCGCCGTTCGAGGCCGTCGCCGGCGCGATCGGCGTGACGCTGATGCCGTTCGCGGTCAGAAACAGGGTCGTCGCCGTCGAAGGCGTGATCGTCGTCGTGCCTCCGGTGATCTTGACCTTCGCGGCCTCGGCGCCCGCGGCGCCGACGGCCATCAGGCACAGCGCGAGGAGTGCCGCGCCGATGAGCACCCGCAGGCGCCTCGTGTACGAGTTCACGGATCGTCCTCCTTAGACGGTGGGAACAGGCTCGTTCGTACCCCGAACCCGTCGCCGCCAGTCGAGTTGCGGGCGGAGGGACTCGAACCCCCAAGGGCGTCAGCCCACCGGCACCTAAAGCCGGCGCGTCTACCAGTTCCGCCACACCCGCGCTTCCGGCCGCTCTGCACGCGCTACTGCTGCGCGCGGCCGCCGAAGATTGTATGTTCTGCTACGGGATGGTCGAGGGGGACGCACAGCCGGATTTCCAACTGGTCCGGCCCAATCGCGACAAGGCCGCGTCGAAGGCGACGAAGGCCATCGTGATGCTGCTCCTGCTCGTCTCCGCCGGGCTGATCCTGATCGTGAGCATCGGCGGGTGGTCGAAGCTGGCCGGGATGCAGCCGGTCAACATCGCCTACATCCTCATCTACCTGATCATGGCCTACTACGTCGCCCGCTGGAACCGCGGCGTCCTGCCGATGGCCGCAGCGCTGGCCATCCTCCTCGGCATCTTCGCCGCGATCGCCGGGCCCGAGTGGTTCGACCGCGACAAGACCGGCTTCACGAACCCGGCGATGCCGGCCGGCGTGCTCGGCCTGCTGACGCTGCTGATCGTGCCGGTGCAGGTGTTGTTGATCGCGTTCGCGATGCGCGGCTTCCAGCAGGCGTGGAACGTCGAGGTCGAGGTGCCGCTCGGGGAGACCTACCACCCCGATGTGCACCAGCCTCGCACGGCGTAGCCGCCACCGCTCGCCCTAACATCCGTACTGCCTGCGGCGGTGCTGGAACTGGCATACAGGGCAGACTCAAAACCTGCTGCCCGCAAGGGCTTGTGGGTTCGAATCCCACCCGCCGCATTGGAGCGCCAACTCAGGCCGCCGACACGACCTGATCGCGGCCCGCGCGCTTGGCGCGGTAGAGCGCGTCGTCGGCGCGGCTGACCAGCGCCTCGGCGCCCTCGATGCGGTCCCAGCAGGCCACGCCGGCCGAGCACGTCTCCCCCTCCGGGATGATCCCGCGCAGTCGCTCGATCACGTCGACGGCGCGCTCCAGCGGGCAGTTGGGCAGCAGGACGACGAACTCCTCCCCGCCGTAGCGCGCCAGCACATCGGTGGGGCGCAACACGTCGCGCCAGATCGCAGCGAGCTGCTTGAGCAGGCGGTCGCCGGCCTGGTGACCGTGCTCGTCGTTGTATTCCTTGAAGCGGTCGAGGTCGACCATCGCGACGCAGACCGGGCGATCGTCGCGCTTCGCCCGGGCCAGCTCGCGCGGGAGCTGCTCGTCCCAGGCGCGGCGATTGGACAGGCCGGTGAGGTCGTCGGTGCGGGCAACCGCCTCGAGGCGGGTGAGCAGGTCGGCGCGCTCGATCGCCACCGCCGCCTCGGCGGCCAGGAGGCCCATCAGCGCACTGAGCCGCTCGGACAGCTCCTCGACGCGCTGCTCCCAGGCGACGGTCAGCACCCCGACCGGCACGCCGTTGCGCAGCACCGGCTGCCAGAGCGCGGAGGAGACGCCCAGCTCCTCGACGTAGCGCTGCGACACCGCGGGGTGGCCGACCGCGTCCGCGACGAAGAACGGCTGGGCGGACGAGAACGCGACCACGGCCCCCGATCGCTGGCCGGCGAAGGGCAGATGGATCGGCGCGTTGTGCCCTCCCGCGATCAGCGTCGAGACCAGCTCGCGCCCATGGGCGTCCGGCTCGAACAGGATCGCGAGCTTCGAGGAGGCCACGTCCATCGCCGCCTCGCAGATCGCCGACCGCGCCGCGTGCGCGTCGGTCACGCTGGCGAGGTCGCGCGCGACCTGTGCCACGACGGCCATGTCCTCGGCGCGAGCGCGCACCTCGTCCTGGGCGGCGGCGCGCTCACTGATGTCGTGGGCAAACGCGCTGAACGTCGCCCTCCCCTCCTCCTCCTCGATTCGCGCAATCGTCGCCTCGCAGGTCAGCTCGCGGCCGTCGCGGTGCAGCACTGTCAGCTCGACCCGCCGGTCGAGCATGCCGGCCCCCCCGGGCGTCAGCAGCTCGGCCAGCGCGCGCTGCGACGCCTTGCGGTGGCGGGCCGGGACCAGCAGGTCGATCACCGAGCTCCCGACTGCGCGCTCCCGCGACCAGCCGAACGTCAGCTCCGCGGCGGGATTCCAGTCGATGACCCGGCCGTGGTCGTCGACGGCCACATAGGCCTCGTTGGCCGTCTCGATGATCGCGCGTCCGCGGGCCTGCTCGGCGCGCAGGCGCTGAGCGCGGTGCTCGGCGTCGGCGGCGCGCTCGCGCACGCGGGCGGCGAGGCGCTCGATCAGCGCGCCGGCGACCACGAGCGTCCCGACCGTCAACAGCCAGCGCGCGGCGGGAGCATCGGCCGGCAGGTCCTCGAACAGCAGGAGCGCGCCGTACACGACCGCCACGAGCGCGGACTGGGCGATCGCCCACCCGCGCGCGAAGAAGTAGAACGCGTAGATGCCGACCCAGACGTAGTAGAACGCGAACCCGCTGTTGCCGGTGCCGGAGAAGTAGACGACGCCCGAGATCAGCAGCGTGCCGATCGCCAGGAAGACCTGGACGGCCCAGCCGGGGATCCGCGAGGCGCCGAACAGCAGCAGGAGCGCCCCGATGCAGGCGGCCGCGATCACGGCCGTGATACCGATGTCGTCCTGCATCGGCGAGTGCGGCAGCGCCAGCGACAGGGCCGCGAGACCGGCGCCGGCCGCGTACAGGTAGGCGAGCGCGCGTGCCTCCACCGCCGGCTCTCGGCCGGTCGTCAAGGCTGGGGCTCTCTCGCCGGGTTCCGTCCCTGGCATGCGTGCACAGCCACGGTAGCGGGTCGAGCCCGGATCCTTCCGGGCTTCTCTCGCTCCCACCGGAAAACTAGCGCGCCGCGTCCCCGCCGGACATAGGACAACCGTTTAGGGACCCACCAGTGCGTACAGCGTCTCGGTGAGGGCGGGCGGCGCGGCGAGCAGGCCGTCCGGCAGCTCGGCCGCCTCCGCGAGCGGCCGCACCGCGAGCCCTGCGCACGTGCAGAGCAGCGCGCCGGCCGCCAGGTCCCAGCGCTTGAGACCGCGCTCGTAGTAGGCGTCATAGCGCCCGCACGCCGTCCACGCCAGGTCGAGCGCGGCGCTGCCCATGCGGCGCAGGTCGCGCACGCGCGGCAGCACGCGGACGGCGACCTCGGCCTGCGCGGCTCGCACGCCGGCGTCGTAGGCGAACCCGGTCGCGACCATCGCCAGCGCCGGGTCGTCCTGCGTGGAGGCCTCGATGGGCTGGCCACCGAGCGTCGGCCGGCCGCCGCGGACGGCGGCGAACGTCTCGCCGCGGAGCGGGTCGTGAACGACGCCGGCGAGCGTCCCCTCCCCGTCCTCGCAGGCGACGCTGACCGCCCACTGGGGGATGCCGAAGAGGAAGTTGATCGTGCCGTCGAGCGGGTCGACGATCCAGCGCAGCTCGCCCGCGCCGCCGGCGGCCGGGCCATGATCCCCGCCCTCCTCGCCGAGGACGGCGTCATGCGGTCGCGCGGCGGCCAGCCGGTCGCGGATCAGGCGCTCGGCCGCGAGGTCGGCCTCGCTGACCAGGTCCGTGGGCGAACTCTTCGCGCGCAGCGCGCCGGTCGGCCCGTGGAAGCGCTCGCGCAGCAGCGCGCCGGCCTCGCGGGCGACGCCCTCGGCCAGCGCCCGCAGCTCATCGGGTGAGGCGGCGGCGCTCAGGAGACCGACGGCCTGCGGTCGGCCCACGGGCGCTCGGCCTCGAGCTGGCCCGCGAGCGAGAGCAACGTGTCCTCATCGTTCGAGCGCCCGACGAGCTGAACGGACAGCGGAACGCCGGCGGCCGTCCAGCCGGCCGGCACCGCGGCGGCCGGCTGGCCCGTCTGGTTCCACAGCGCCGTGAAGGCGATCATGCGGGCGCTGCCGTTCAGCGTCCACAGCATGCCCCGGCCCTCCCACCGCCCGACCTCGAACGCCGGCTCCGGAGCGACGGGGGTGAGCACCACGTCGTGGTCGTCGAAGACCCCGTTCACGCGCGCCGCGACCACGGGCTCGGCCGCCCGGGCCCGCACGAGCACCGGCTCGGGCAGCAGCGCGGCCATCCGGGTCAGGCGGCGAAACCGCAGGTCCAGCCGCTCGTAGTGCGGCAGCGTGCGGGCCTCGTCGGCGATGCCCCGAATCGTGCGCACGACGCCGTGCGAGACGGCGTCGAGCGGGATGTCGAGGTCCTGCTCGCGCACGTCGTGCCCGAGCGAGCGCAGCAGCTCGACCGTATCGAGCACCGCGCGGCGGATCTCCTCGCCTGCGCCGGCGCCGACCGTGCCCGGCGGCGGGCGCAGCGAGTACGCCACGCGCAGCTTCTCGGGCCGCGCCGCGGCCGCCGCGGCGAACGGGCGCGCCGGCGGCGGCGGCGAATCGCGGTCCACCGGGACGTTGCCCATCGTCGCGTCGAACAGCAGCGCCGCGTCGCCCACCGAGCGCGTGAGCCAGCCGGCGACGCTCATGCCGTGCCAGTGCTCCGGCAGCGGCGCCAGCGTGATGCGGCCGCGCTGCGGCTTGAGCCCGAACAGGCCGTTGTTGGCCGCCGGGAAGCGAATCGAGCCCGCGCCGTCGGTTCCCAGCGCCGCGCCCACGAGGCCGGCGGCCACGGCGGCGCCCGAGCCGCCGCTCGAGCCGCCGGGGGTGCGGTTGACGTCCCACGGGTTGCGCGTGACGCCCCAGGTCGGCGACTCGGTGCACGGCATCGCGCACAGCGGCGGGACGTGGGTCTTGCCGAGCACGATCGCGCCGGCCGCGCGCACGCGCCGGACGATCTCCGCGTCCTCGCGGGCGGGCTCTCCGTAGGCGTTCGTCCCGTGCGTGGTGACGTCGCCGGCGACGTCGGTGTTGTCCTTGATCGCCACGGGCACGCCGAGCAGCGGGCGCTCGTCGCCTCCCTTCAGCCGAGCGGCGGCCTGGTCGGCCTCGGCCAGGGCGCGTTCGCGGTACACGCTGCGGAACGCGTTGAGCTGCGGGTCGAGACGCTCGATCCGCTCGATGTAGGTCTCGACCAGCTCGCGCGCGGTGACCTCGCCCGCCCGCACCAGTTCGACCTGGCGCACGACTCCGGCGAAGGCCAGCTCGGCGGCGTCCATCGCGGCGCAGACTAGTGGTTCCGGCTCCAGCCATGACCACCTGACGCGAAGCCGGCGCGGGCCGCCGTCGTCGCTGGGATGATCGCGCCGCGATGGAGGCGATCGAGACCGTCCGCGCCCTCGCCGGGTTCGCCGGCCGCGGGCCCTGCACCGACGCCGAGCGCCGCGCGGCGCTGTGGCTGGCGCGCACCGTGCGGGCCGGCGGGCGCGACGCCGAGGTGGACACGCTGTGGGTCCGGCCGCAGTGGGCCTGGGTGCACGCGCTCCACGCACTGCTCGCCGTCGTCGGCAGCGTGCTGCTCGTCGGCGTGCCGATCGCCGGGCTGGCGGTGCTGGCCGTGGTGCTTGTGTCGCTGTGGCTCGACCTCGCCGCCCGCGTGCCGGTCGCACGCCTGCTGATGCGTCGGCGGGCGACGCAGAACGTTCTCGCGCCCGCGCCCGCGCGCGAGGGCGCCCAGGCGCGCGTGCGCCTGATCGTGACCGCCCACTACGACGCCGGGCGCAGCGGGCTCATCTACCGTGACGGCCTGCGCCGCGTCGCCCGGCGCGCGTTCCGTGGCCACGCGCCGAGCCCGCTGACGATCCTCCTCGCGGCGGTCGCGGTGCTCACTCTGGTGGCCGCGCTTCGCGTCGCCGGGGGCGCCGAGACACCGCTGCGCGTCTTCCAGCTCGCCGCCAGCATCGTGATCCTCGTCGCGCTCGCGCTGCTGCTGGACATCGCCCTGTCCCAGCCGGTTCCCGGCGCCAACGCGGACGCCAGCGCCGTGGCGGTCGCGCTCGCGCTGACGGCCGCGCTCGACCGCGACCCCCCCAAGCACCTCGCCGTCGACCTCGTCCTGGCCGGCGCAGGGGAGGGGCCGGCGCTCGGTATGCGAGCGCAGGTCCGGCGGCTGCGCCGGCGTCTCAAGCGCGAGGAGGTTGCCGTGCTCGAGCTGCGCCCGTGCGGCCGCGGCCGTCCGCGCTACTGGACCCGGGACGGGCTGGGCCTGCCCCTGCGGCTGCACCCACGCCTGATCGAGCTGGCCGCGCGCGTGGCGGAAGCCGAGCCGCACCTCGGCGCCGGGCGGCACCGCGGCGCCTCCTGCTCCGCCGCCTATGTCGCGCGCGCCGCCGGGTACCCCGCGATAGCGATCGGGTGCCTCGACGCCGACGGCCTGGCGCCGGGATCACACCAGCACACCGACGTGCCCGAGGCGCTCGATCCGGGCGCGATGACGGCGGCGCTCGAGTTGTGCCTGGGCCTCGTGGACCGGCTGGACGCCGACGTCGGGCGCCGGACGTAGGGGCGCTAGGTCGTCTGCTGCAACGAGCCGGCCAGCTGCACGAAGTAGTCCAGCGCCGCCGGGTTGGCAAGCGAATCGCGGCTGGCCGCGCTCTCCGGGGACGTTCCCATCAGGATCTTCTTCACCGGGATCTCGAGCACCTTGCCCGACAGCGTGCGCGGGACCTCGTCGATGGCGTAGATCTCGTTCGGCAGGTGGCGGGGGGAACAGTCCTCGCGCACGCGGCGCCTGATCGTCGCCCTGAGGTCGTCGTCGAGCGTCGCGCCGGCGGCCAGCACGACGAACAGCGGCATCCACCCCTCCGTCCCGGGTCGCGGCACGTCCACGACCAGCGCGTCCTCCACCTCCGGCACCGCCAGCACGGCGCGGTAGATCTCGCTCGTCCCCATGCGCACACCCTGGCGATTGATGGTCGAGTCCGAACGGCCGTAGATCACAGACGTGCCGCGGTCGGTGATCTCGATCCAATCGCCGTGGCGCCACACGCCCGGATACATGTCGAAGTACGAGGCGCGGTAGCGCGCGCCATCCGGGTCGTTCCAGAAGAAGAGCGGCATCGAGGGCATCGGCTCGGTGATGACGAGCTCGCCCACCTCGTCGATCAGCTCGTTGCCGTCCGGATCGAACGCCCGGACCGCGGCGCCGAGCGCACGGCACTGGAGCTCGCCGAGGTACACCGGCAGCGTGGGGCAGCCGCCGACGAACGCGGTGCACACGTCCGTGCCACCGCTCGTCGAGAACAGCCACAGGTCCGGCTTGACCTCGTCGTAGATCCAGCGGAACCCCTCCGGCGACAGCGGCGAGCCGGTCGAGCCGACGCTGCGCAGGTGGCGAAGCTCGTGCGTCCGCATCGGCTCGATCCCCGCCTTCATGCAGGAGGCGACGTAGCTGGCGCTCGTCCCGAAGCACGTCATCTCGGCGTCGCGCGCGAAGTCCCACAGCACGTTCATGTCCGGGTGGCCGGGATTGCCGTCGTACAGGCAGATCGTGGCTCCGGGAAGCAGGCAGCCGAGCAGGAAGTTCCACATCATCCAGCCCGTGGTGGTGAACCAGAACATCCGGTCGCCATCGCGAAGGTCGAGGTGCAGGAAGCCCTTCTTGAGCTGCTCGAGCAGGATGCCCCCGTGCCCCTGGACGATGGCCTTTGGCAGGCCGGTCGTGCCGGAGGAGTAGAGCACCCACAGCGGGTGGTCGAACGGGACCTGCTCGAACGTCAGCTCGTGGTCGAACGCGAGCAGCTGGTCCCAGGTCATGCCGTCGCGCAGGCCGTCGAGATCGCCGTGCTCGTCGCTGAGCCCGGCGTTCAGATACGGCAGGACGACGGTGCGCTCCAGGGTCGGCATCTCGGCCTGCAGCCCGGCGACGACCTCCAACCGGTCGAAGTCGCGGCCCCCGTAGCGGTAGCCGTCGACGGCGAACAGCACCTTCGGCTCGATCTGGCTGAAGCGGTCGATCACGCTGCGGGCGCCGAACTCGGGCGCGGCGCTCGACCAGATCGCGCCGATGCTGGCGGTCGCGAGGAAGGCGATCACCGTCTCGGGCACGTTCGGCATGTAGGCGACGACGCGGTCGCCCTTCTCGACCCCGAGCGCGCGCAGCCCGGCCGCGCAGCGAGCGACCTGCCCGCGCAGCTCGCCCCACGTCAGCTCGCCGTCCGGACGCGTCTCCGACCGGTGCACGATCGCCGCGTCGTGCGGGCGCTCGCGCGCGAAGATGTGCTCGGCGTAATTGAGCTGCGCCCCCGGGAACCACTCGGCGCCCGGCATCTCGCGGCGCCCGAGCACCCGCTCGTAGGGCGCTGACGCGCGCACCTCGCAGAACTCCCAGATCGAGGACCAGAAGCCCTCGAGATCGCGCACCGACCATTCCCACAGCTCGGCGTAGGAGCCGAAGTGCAGGTCACGCTCCTCGGCGAGCCACCGCTCGTAACGGGTGAGGTTGGCGCGGTCGACGGTCTCCTCGGAGGGCGTCCAGAGGAGGGTGCCTCGGCTGGCCGTGACCATGCCGAGGCACCCTATAGGCCTCCGCGCTCAGCCGCGCACGCGGAACGAGCGGGTGAGGCGGTGGCCCAAGCCCTGGTCGTCGCGCCACACGACGGTGTAGCTCACGAGCACGCGCCGATGGTGCACGAACGCCCCGCGGACCGCCGCGCGGCCGCGGCTGGAGAGCGGCAGCGCGAGGCGTGCGCGCCCGCCGTTGGGCAGTACGGCGCGCGCCGTGTGGGCGCCGAAGCGCCGTCCGCCGACGAGCACGTGACCGAACGCGCGCACCGTGCACGCGCGGTCGCAGGCGGCGTCGAGGGCGACCGACCCGGCGCGCAGCGGCGTGCGCGCCGCCGCGACGACGGCCGAGGTCCTGGCCGGCGCCGACGACGAGCGGGCGTCGGGCGCGGTCACGGTCGGCGTGATGTCGTCGTTGTCGGCGATGCCGAGCACCGCGGTGCCCGGGTTACCGACGTGTGTCCCCAACGGCCCGGCGTTGGACAGCGTCAGGTTCAGGGTCTCGAACGATTCCGCCACCTGGTCGTCGAGGATCGGGACATCGAACGTCTGCGTCGTGACCCCGGGGCCGAAGGTCAGGGTGCCGGCGGTCGCCGTGTAGTCCTGGCCGGCGAGCGCCGTCCCGTCGCTGGTCGCGTAGTCCACGGTGCTGGTGCCCGTCGTCAGGCCGGTGCGCGTGACCTCGATCGTCGCCGTGCCGGCCGACTCGTCGACGCCGTAGCTCGCCATGCTGAACTGCACGTTGCTGTCGTCGTCGACGATCGTCAGCACGGCCGTGTTGGGTGTGCCGAGGCTGGCGTCATTGGTCGGCTTGGGGTTGGTCAGCGCGAGGTTGACCGTCTCGTCGCCCTCGATCAGCGGGTCGTCGAGGATCGGGATCGAGAAGGACTTCTGGCTGTCGCTCGGCCCGAAGTCGAGCGTGCCCGAGACCGACGTGTAGTCGAGCCCGGCCGTGGCTGTGCCGTCGCTCGTGGCGTAGTCCACGTGGACGGTCGTGCCGCTGCCGGTGCGGTTGACGGTGATCGTCTTGAACGCGCTGAACTCCGGGACGCTGTAGCTGGTCGCGTCGAAGCTCAGGTGATGCGCCTGCGCCCCGGCCGGCGCGATCAGCGCCAGCGCGAGCACGGCGACGACGACGCCGATGCGGCGTCCGTGCGAGGCCCTCATCGGTGACCGCCTCCTTGGGTAACCCTCCGGTGCATCACCCGTGCCCTCGGCGGAACGCCGCCGGGCGATGAGCGGACGTTCCTCGCTGCTGGGACGCCCGTTTAGGGTCGGGACCCGAAACGCGTCCGGTGCATTGGCCGCTCAGGCGCCGCTCGCGATGGCGAGCGGCGCCGGGCGGCGGCGCTCAGTGGGCCGGCTGGCCCTCGAGCGCGTGCAGCGCCTTCGCGCTGTCCCCGTAGAACTCCCCGCGGACGGTCTTCCCGTCGCGCATCCTCAGCAGCTGCACGTACGGGGAATCGAACGAGACGCCGGTCTCCTTCGCCCGCCCGTGCTGCATGCCGTGGACGATCACGACGTCGCCCGCGTCGATGAACTCGTCCGGCTCGACGCTGAACTCGTCGAAGTACTCCGGGATGCTCGCGAACGCCTTCGCGATCTCGTCGCGTCCGTGCAGGGTGCCGCCGAGCGGAAGCTCGTCGGAGGTCACCCACTCCGCATCCTCGTCCATGCCGGCGACCGCAGCGGCGATGTCGCCCTGGCCGAACGCCTTGTACGCCTCCTGGGCGGCGGCGACGTTCTCCTGAGACATCGGTTCCTCTTTCCTGGGATTTGCCGTGTGTCGAGCCTACGCCCGCCGGTCCCGGGTCGGGGATTTTCTGCTCCCTCGCCGCAACCTCGGTGATTAGGGTTAGGCCGAATGCGACGCTTCCTCCGCTGGGGCTTCCTCGTCGTGATCGGAGCCTTCCTCCTCATTCAGCTGGTGCCCTACGGCCGCGACCACTCCAACCCCCCGGTGACCAAGGCGGCCCGGTGGCCGGACGCGCGTTCGGCCGCGCTGTTCCGGGACTCGTGCGCCGACTGCCACAGCAACCGCACCGACTGGCGTTGGTACACGAACATCGCGCCCGTCTCGTGGTTGGTCCAGAAGGACGTCGACGAAGGCCGGAGCACGCTCAACTTCTCGGAGTGGAACAAGCCGCAGCCCGGCGAGAGCGAGATCGCCGATCAGATCGCCAGTGGCGAGATGCCGCCCTCGACCTACACGATCGTCCACCCCGGAGCGTCCCTCACGGCGAGCGAGAAGCGCGAGCTCGTCGTCGCCCTGCACCGGCTCTTCGCCACCGACCCCCCGGCCGGCACCAAGAGCGGCGGCTAGAGCCGGTTCAGGCCGGCGTGACCGGGTTGCGCTTGTCCGGCCACTCCCGGCGCTTGCCGGCGTACACGGCGTAGCGCTTGACCAGCTCGTCGCGCAGGTCCTCCGGCTGCACGACCGCGTCGATGACCAGCTCGGAGGCGAGGTGCAGGATGTCCACGTCCTCGGCGTACTCGCGGCGCAGCTCCTCGGTGCGCCGCGCCCGCTCCTCCTCGTCCTCGATCGCCTGCAGCTGGTTGTAGAACACGGCGTTGATCGCCGCCGACGGGCCCATCACCGCGATCGACGCGGTCGGGAGCGCGAGGCAGGCGTCGGGGTCGTAGGCCGGCCCCGCCATCGCGTACAGCCCGGCCCCGTAGGCCTTGCGCACGATCACCGAGATCTTCGGCACGGTCGCCTCCGACACCGCGCTGATCATCTTGGCGCCGTGGCGGATGATGCCCTCCCGCTCGACCGCGGTGCCGATCATGAATCCCGGGACGTCCGCGAGGAACAGCAGCGGAACGCCGAACGCGTTGCAGGTCTGGATGAAGCGCGCGGCCTTGTCGGCGGAGTCGACGAACAGCACGCCGCCCTTGACCTTCGGCTGGTTGGCCACGATCCCGAGCGGCCGCCCGTTGAGGCGCGCGTAGCCGACGATCAGCTCCTTCGCCCAGCGCGCGTGGACCTCGAAGAACGAGTCGGCGTCGACGAGCGCATCGAGGAGCTCGCGCATGTCGAACGGCTTGTTCTCGTCCTCGGGCACGAGCTCGCGGATCGGGGCGTCGGAGGCGGGCTCGGCCGGCTTGGCGACCGGCGGCAGCCACTCCCAGTGCGAGGGGAAGTAGGCGAGGTACCGCCGCGCGGCGTCGATGCCCTCCTCGTCGGTCTCGACGAGCACGTGGCCGCAGCCGGAGACGCCCGTGTGCATGCGCGCGCCCCCCATCTCCTCCAGCGACACCTTCTCGCCGATCACCATCTCCGCCATCCGCGGCGAGCCCAGGTACATCGATGCGTTGCCGTCGCGCATGATCACGATGTCGCAGAAGGCCGGGATGTACGCGCCGCCGGCCGCGCTCGGCCCGAACAGCACGCACACCTGTGGGACGACGCCGGAGAGCCTCACCTCGTTGTGGAAGATGCGGCCCGCGTGGCGGCGGCCGGGGAACATGCGCGTCTGCTCCGTGATGCGCGCCCCCGCGGAGTCGACGAGGTAGACCATCGGGATCCGCTGCGTCAGCGCCCGCTCCTGGATGCGCACGATCTTCTCCACCACCTTCGGGCCCCAGGAGCCGGCCTTGACGGTCGGGTCGTTGGCCATCAGCGCCACCGGCCGGCCGTCGATCGTGCCGGTGCCGGTGACCACGCCGTCGGCGCCGAGTCCATCCTCCTCCCAGTTGGCGAGCAGGCCGTCCTCCGCGAGCGAGCCCTCGTCCAGCAGCCGCGCGACGCGCTTGCGCACGGGCAGCTTGCCCTGCTGCTCGGACTTCTCGTGATGGCGCTGCGGCCCACCGGCCAGGCCGCGTTCGATCGCCTGCTCGATGTCGCTCATGGGGCCGGGGAGTCTATGGGCCCGGCTGCGGACCGGACGCGTCTGCTATCCCTGGTTGAGGACCCCGCCACCGATCCGGCGAAGGTATCAGCGACCGGGAACTGCGGACGCGGCTACCCGCGCTCCTCGGAGGGACGGTCCGCCGCCTCGCTCGGCAGCACCTCGGTGGGCGCCTCGGCGCCGCGGCCGCTCATCGGTCGCGGTGGGGGCGGCGGGGCCGGTGGACCCGGCTCCGGCGGCAGGTCGCGGCGCGGGCGCAGGCCGGCGGCCACGCCCGCGCCGCCGAGGAGCAGGAGCAGGATCGGCCAGCCGATCAGCGAGGCGCCGCCGGCGCTGGGCTGGCCGGCGAGCACGACGAACACGGTGAGCAGGACGAACCCGAGGTAGCCCGGACCGGGCTCGCGGTCGACGGCCGAGTACGCGAGCAGGGCGAAGCCGGTGGCGAGGAGCACGAGCTCCCAGCCGGTCCCCGGATTCAGCGGCGCGCGACCGATGCCGGGGGCGAGCGCCGCGACGTAGACGCCGCCGACGAACGTCGCCGCGAGGGCGATGCCCGCCAGACCGGCCGAGTTGACCGCGTGCACCGCGTGGCGGGGCCACGTCGCCCGCAGGCGCACGTGCGCCGTGGCGTAGCCGAGGATGAGCACCAGCAGCAGCCAGCGGAACGTGTCCGGGCCGCTGGGCTGGAAGGCCCAGTCCACGAACGCGAGCAGCACCACCCCGCCCGCGACGAACTCGAGCAGTGCGCAGATCGGGGAGCGCAACCGCCACGCCGCCACCGCGGCGACGGCGGCGAATGCGATGGCCATCCAGGTCACCGTCCCGGACGCCGCGAGCGGCGAGTCCTCGCCGAGCACCTGCGCGAACCGCCCGAGCACGACGACGAGGAGCGCGAGCCCGGCCACGAGCAGGACGGTCTGGTAGGCGCGCGGGCGCTCCTCCTCCAGCGGGGCGAGCAGGCCCATGCCGAGCACGAGCGCGCACGCCAGCAGCGCGACGGCGAACAGTGCCCCGCGCCCCCAGACGCCGTCGAAGCGCACCTCGGCCACCAGCACGCCGACCGACAGCGGGACCGCAGCCGCCGCGATCAGATCGCCGCGATGCGGATGCGGCCGCATCGCGGCGAGCGCGCGCTCGGCCGGACGCGGAACGGCCGGCACCGGGCTACAACCCCGGGTTCTCCACGGGCGTCTCGCCCGAGTAGTCGTAGAAGCCCATCCCCGACTTCCGGCCGTACCAGCCCGCCGCAAGCATCTTGCGCAGGATCGGCGGCTGCGCGAAGCGCTTCTCGCGGAACTCGTCGAACATCACGTCGCAGATCGAGCCGAGCGTGTCGAGCCCGACGAAGTCCGAGAGCGTGAGCGGCCCCATCGGGTGCCCGGCGCCGGCCTTCATCGCCTCGTCGATCTCCGTGATCGAGCCGACGCCCTCCTCGTAGGCGCGCATGCCGTCGAGCAGGTAGGGCACGAGCAGGCGGTTGACGATGAAGCCGGCGTTGTCGCGCGTCTGCACGCCCAGCTTGCCGAGGCTCTTGGCGAACTCGACGCCGGCGGCGAAGGCCTCGTCGGAGGTGGTCACGCAGCGAATGACCTCGACGAGCTTCATGACCTGCGCCGGGTTGAAGAAGTGCAGGCCGAAGAACTGCGGGCCCCGCCCGGTCACGGCCGCCTGGGCGATCACGGGCAGCGACGAGGTGTTGGTGGTGAACAGCGCGTCGGGCTTGACGATCTCGTCGAGCTCGCGCCACATCTCGAGCTTGAGCTCGAGATCCTCGGTGATCGCCTCGATCACGAGGTCGGCGTCGGCCAGGTCGCGGTAGTGGACGGTCCCCTTGATGCGACCGAGGACGGCGTCGGCGTCGGCCTGCTCGGCCTTCCCCTTCTCGACCGCGCGGGCGAGCTGCTTGTCGATCCGGCCGATGCCCTTCGCGAGGGTCTCCTCGTCGACCTCGCGCACCACCACGTCGTAGCCCGCCTGCGCCGCCACCTGCGTGATGCCATGACCCATCAATCCGGCGCCGAGCACGCCCACCTGCTTGATCTCCGCCATTCCGCCTCCGTTGTCGCTCAGGGAGGCCGGAGCCTACCCGTAGACCGCGCGCAGCCACACCGCCGCCGGCGCGCGCGCGGCGGTAGCCTCCCGCCCATGCCCATCGTCACCACCGAGGACCGCGACGCGGTCCGCCACGTCGTCCTCAACCGTCCCGACAAGCGCAACGCGATGAACGGGGAGCTCGTCCAGGCGCTCGGCGTCGAGCTGACGGCCGCCGCCAACGACCCGGACGTCCACGTCGTCGTCGTGCGCGGCGAGGGCGCGATGTTCTCGTCCGGCATGGACTTCAGCGACCTCGTCGCCCTCTCCGATGCGCCCGAGAACCTGCGCGCCTTCCGCCGCGGCATCCTCGAGATCTGGAACCTGTGCGAGGAGATGCCCAAGGCGACCGTCTGCCAGATCCAGGGCGGGGCGATCGGCGGCGCGCTCGAGCTGGCGCTCGCCTGCGATTTGCGCGTGGCGGCCGAGGACGCGCTGCTCGGCCTGCCGGAGACCCGCGTCGGCCTCATCCCCGACGTCGGCGGCTCCTCGCGCCTGCCCGCGGTCGTCGGCCTGGGCCGCGCCAAGGAGATGATCATGACCTCCAAGCTCGTCACCGGCGTCGAGGCCGAGCGCATCGGCCTCGTCAACCGGGTGGCACCGCTGGGCGAGCTCGAGTCCGCCACCGAGCACCTCGTCACCGAGCTCCTCGCCTGCGCGCCGCTGGCCGTCGGCCACGCCAAGCGCGTCATGGACGCCGCGGCGAAGCCGGCGCTCGCCGCCACCCTGGAGCAGGAGGTCACCGTCCAGGAGCTGTGCGCGCGCAGCGGCGACTACGCCGAAGGGGCGCGCGCCCTCAGCGAGAAGCGCGCGCCCGAGTTCTCCGGCCGCTGAGCGAGCGAGCGGCCCGATTACATCGGCTGCGGCTTGACCAGCCCGAACGTGTGGCCCTGCGGGTCCGCGAACAGCGCGATCGTGGGGCCGTTCGGGATCTCCATCGTCGGGACCACCGTCTTGGCACCCAGCGACTCCGCCTTCTCCAGCGTGCCCTGGACGTCATCGACGCCGGCGTACACGGTCTGGTAGCTGGCGCCGGACTCCTGGGCCGAGCCGATCCCGCCGCCGATCCCGCCGCCGTTGGCGTCGGCGGAGACCGTGCCGTAGTCCATCCCCTCGAACTCCTCGGTCTTCCAGCCGAAAAGCTCGCCGTAGAACGAGCGCAGCGCGCCGCCGTCCTGGCCGATCACCTCGAACCAGATCACGGGGGTGCCGGCGCTCTCGCCGTTGCCCTGCATGTCGCCGGACCACACGCCGACGACGTGGCCCTCCGGGTCGGTGAACAGGCCGATCTGGCCGCCCGGGACGGGTGCCGGACCGATGATCTTGGAGCCGCCGAGCGACTCCGCCTTCGCCAGCGCGCCGGCGACGTCGTCCACGCCCACGTAGAACGTGACGTGGCCCGGTGAGCCGTCGGGGGTCGGGCCGATGCCACCGGGCGCCCCGCCCTCGCCGGCGGTGACGAGGCTGTAGGGCATCTCGCCCGGGATGTCGGACGTCTTCCAGCCGAAGAGCTGGGTGTAGAAGTCGATCAGCCCCTTCTGGTCAGGACCGGCGACCTCGAAGAACACGGTGGGGTTGCCCATCTGCTCTGCCTCCTTCTTCGGGTTGTCTCAGTCTCCCTGTCGCGCGGGGGCGACGAGGGAACAGTCGGTGAACGCAACGCCTTCGAGCGTGTGCGGGTAGAGCGCCGCGGTGAAGCGGCGGGTGCGTTCGGCGTCGCGGTGCGCGGCCTCGGCGGCCTCGTCTTCGAAGACCATCACGTGGACGAATCGTGTCGGGTCGCGCCGTTCGCGCAGGGACACGTAGACACGTGTACCCGCCTCCTCGCTCGTGACGCCATCCACGAACTCGCGGATGACCTCCTCGCACAGTGGGAGCGATTCCGGGCGCACGGCGAAGGCCGCGGTCTTGGCGATCGCCACGGCGGTCAGCTCCGGTCCACGCCTTCCTCGGCCCACGGGTCGGGCCCGGCGTCGCCGCCACCCGCCGCGACGACGAGCCGCGCCAGGTAGTGGTCCCAGCCGTGGCCGTGCGGAGCGCGCTCGGGCTCGGGCAGATCGCGGTGCTCGAGGCGGACCAGCGTCCCGCCCGCCTGCTCCGTCAGCGTGATCTCGACCGTGCTCGACCCCGGCGGCACCGCGGCGTCGGCGCCCTCCCAGCCCCACGTGAACACGACGCGGTGCGGCGGGTCCAGCTCGACGTACTCGCCGCGCGCGACGTGTTCCCCCGTCACGTCGACGCGATAGACCCCGCCGGGCTGCGGGTCCAGCTCGGCCTGGCGCCCCTTCCACTGGATCATCTTGTTGGGATCGGTGAAGAACGCGAACACCGTTTCGGGCTCGGCGTCGATGTGGACCTCGTGCGTGACGGCGGTTGTGTCGGTCGGGCTCATCGCTTCCTGTTCTTTCGTGATTGATCCAGCTCGGCGGCCAGCTTCAGGCGTTCGAGCCCGGCCGCCCAGAACTCGTCGAGGAAGGCGCGCAGGTCCTCCATCCCCTCGGGACGCGCCTGGTAGTAGCGCCGCGTCCCGTCGCGCCGCTCGGCCAGCAGCCCGGCCTCGCGCAGGACGGTGAGGTGCTGCGAGACGGCGGGGCGGGTGACGTCGAAGTGCGAGGCGATCTCGCCCGCGCTCAGCTCGCGATCGCGGACGAGGCGCAGAATCGCGCGGCGTCGGGGCTCGGCGATGGCGCGCGCGGCGGCTTCCATGCGTCCTACTGTAACCACTGACTTACGTAAGTGTCAAGTGACAGTGTCGGCGAAGGCCTCGACGGTGCCGACCGCGATCGCGGCGCACCGGGCCACCGAGTCGAAGTCAACCCGGTCCGGGGTGTCGGTCATCCGGTGCCAGTTCGGGTACACGCCGTCGGGCCCGACGGACAGCATCGAGACCGAGGGCAGCCCGGCGAAGCGGGCCAGGATCGGGTCGGTCCACGCCCCGCCCCGCCAGCGCTCGGGCGGCTCCACGCCAGCGCGTGCGGCGCCCGCGTCCAGGACGGCGAGGTCCTCTTCCCGGTAGGCGTGTGGGAGCAGGGTCGCCTCCGCCGTGCACACGATCGGGGTGCCGCTGCCGAGCGTGTCGAGCCCGAGTACGAGCGTGCGCGCGGGATGCAGCGTCGCGCCGTACCGGCGCAGAAAGGCGGCGGTCCCGCCCATCCCCGATTCCTCGCAGCCGGGCGCGACCAGCAGCGATCTCGACGTGCTCGGGCGGCGCCGCCGCGACGGCGCCCGCGAGCGCCAGCAGCGCAGCCACGCCGGTCGCGTTGTCGTTCGCGCCCGGCACGGTCGGGCTCGAGGCGATGTCGAGCTCGGCGGCGACACCGGCGGCCAGGACCGCGGCCGCGAGGCGGCGCAGAGGGCCGCCACGGCACGGACTGCGCCGAGCAGCCCCGCGGCCGCGAGGCCGAGCCGGGGCTCCATACGCCGGGCGCGGCGGGCCCGCGCCGCCCCGAGGCCGACGAGGCGCGGGTGCCAGGCCAGGCCGGTGCGCGCGGCGTCGTGGTGGGCGAGCACGACGAGGGTGGCGCGGGCCTCCCCGGCGGCCGGCACGCGCGCCACGACGTTGACGCCCTCGCCCGCGGGCAGCACCCGGCGCAGCCACTGGACGCGCCCGGAGGCCTCGAGCTCCAGCGAGGCCAGAGCGGCCAGCGCCGCCGCCCGCGCGCGCACGCCGTCGCGGCGCGCGGCCAGCAGCCCGACCGCCAGGTGGGCGGCGTGCGCGAACGCGTAGGTGCCCTGATAGCGGAAGCTCTGCAGCTCGACGTCGACGGCGCCCTCGTCGCGCAGGCGGCTCGCGATCCACTCGGCGGACGCTCGCTCGCCCGGCGAGGCCGAGCCGCGCGGGATCGCCGTCAGCGCCTCGACGTCCGCCCTCAGCCCTCGTTCCACCGCACCGGCCCCGCGGTCAGCACGTGGCTGCCCAGCGGCCGGCCGAGCACCTCCTGCACCGCGCGCGCCGCCTCGAGCAGGCGCGCGAGCGACACCCCCGTGGCCACGCCCATCTCGTGGAGCATCGACACCAGGTCCTCGGTGGCGATGTTCCCGGTCGCCCCCTTCGGCACCGGGCAGCCGCCCAGCTCCCCGAAGCTCGACTCGAACGAGTCGACGCCGGCCTCGAGCGCCGCCAGTACGTTCGCGAGCCCCTGCCCGCGCGTGTTGTGGAAGTGCGCAGTCAGCTCGACGCCCGGGAGCGCGGCGCGGGCGGCGACGAAGAAGTCCCGCACCTGGCGCGGGTTGGCCATCCCGGTCGTGTCCCCGAAGGCCACCTCCTCGGCTCCCGCCGCGACGAGCTCGCGCGCGATGTCGAACACCCGCTCCGGCGGCACGTGGCCCTCGTAGGGGCAGCCGAACGCGACGGAGATCACGCCCTCGCGCCGCAGCCCCGCCTCGGCGGCGCGCGTCAGCACGCGGCGCAGGCCCTCCAGCGAATCGGCGACGGTGCGGTTGACGTTCTTGCGGTTGTGCGTCTCCGAGGCCGAGAGGAACACGTTGACCTCGTCGAAGCGATCGCGGTGCTCGAGCGCGTCGTCGAGGCCGCGCTCGTTGGGGATGAGGACGCCGCGCGAGACCTCGGGCGGAAGCTGCACCGCCTCCAGCACCTCGGCGGCGTCGGCGAGCTGGGGGATCACGTCGGCGCGCACGAAGCTCGTCACCTCCAGCCGGCGCAGGCCGGTGGCGCCGAGCGCCTCGATCAGCCGCACCTTGTCATCCGTCGCGATGACCTCGGGCTCGTTCTGGAAGCCGTCGCGCGGCCCGACCTCGCGGATGCGCACCGACTCGGGCAGCTTGCTCATCGCGCCAAGCATAGGATGCCCGCCATGAGCGACTACGAGCTGGCGCACGAATACGAGACCGTCAACCTGCTGCGCCGCGGCGGCGCGGCCAAGATCGAGCTCAACCGACCCGAACGGCTCAATGCCTGGAACCGCCAGTTCGGGTACGACCTGCTCGCCGCGGTTCAGTCCGTGGCCGACGACGACGAGGTCCGGGCGGTGATGATCACCGGCGCCGGCCGGGCCTTCTCCTCCGGCGCCGACCTCAAGGACATGGGCAGCCAGGACGACCGCACGCCCGAGGGCCACCCGGACGTCCGCACCACCCTGACCGAGCGCTACCACCCGATCATCACCGGCGTTCGCCGCATGCCCAAGCCTGTGCTCGCGGCGGTCAACGGCCCGGCCGTCGGGATCGGCTGCTCGCTGGCGCTGGCCTGCGACCTGATCGTGGCCAGCGAGTCCGCCTACCTCCTGCTCGCGTTCGTCAACATCGGCCTGGTGCCGGACGGGGGCTCGTCGCTCTTCGTCCCCGCGCGCGCGGGCAAGGCGCGCGCATTCGAGATGGCGATGCTGGGCGAGCGCGTCTCGGCCCCGACCGCGGTCGACTGGGGCCTGATCAACCGCGTCTACCACGACGGCCGGTTCGGCGACGAGAGCGAGGCGCTGCTCACGAGGCTGGCCGAGGGGCCGACGCGGTCCTACGCCGGGAGCAAGCGCCAGCTCAACAACCGGATCTACTGGGGCATGGACGAGCAGCTCGAGCTCGAGGCCGACATCCAACAGGAGATGGCCGCCTCCGGCGACTTCGTCGAGGGCGTGATGGCGTTCGTCGAGAAGCGCCCCGCCAAGTTCGCCGGCTCGTGACCCCTAGGGATAGAATCGCGCCGCTTTGCGTTCGAGGCGTCCGCTGACCCGCCGCTCCCGTCGCTTTGCCGTGGCCCTGTCGCTGGCCATGGCCGCGCTGCTCGTCTGCGCCGCGAGCGCGTTCGCCGGCCTGGTGACCCCGGAGCACGGCGGCTCGCCGAACGCCGACAAGATCAACGACCTGTACAAGGTCGTCCTGTACGTGGCGATCGCCGTGTTCATCGGCGTCGAGGGCACGCTGCTCTATTCGGTGATCCGCTTCCGCGCTCGCAAGGGCCGGGTGGCCGCGCAGATTCGCGGCAACACGCGCCTGGAGATCGGCTGGACGATCGGGGCGGTGCTGATCCTGGTCGTGCTCACCACGGTGACGTTCGCGCTGCTCCCGGGGATCAAGAACCCGCCGCGCACCGGGGCCGCCGGGCTGCAGCTGAGCGCCGACGGCGTGCGCTACGCCGCGCTCGACCAGCCCGCACCACCGGGCGGCAAGTCGCTGAAGATCCGCATCAACGGCCAGCAGTTCGTGTGGCGCTTCACCTATCCCAACCGGGCCTTCGCCTACAACACGATGATCGTCCCGGTCGACACGACGGTGACGCTCGACATCGTCTCTCAGGACGTCGACCACTCGTGGTGGATCCCGAAGCTGGGGCCGAAGTTCGACGCGATCCCCGGCTACACCAACCACTCGTGGTTCAAGATCCCGGCCAGCGCGATCCCGAAGGGCAAGAGCGGCGTCACCTTCCGCGGCCAGTGCACCGAGCTGTGCGGCTACGGCCACGCGAACATGGTCGCGTTCGTGCGGGCGGTGCCGGTGGACCGCTACGAGCAGTGGGTCGCACGCCAGAAGCGCGAGATCGACGAGGGCAACGCCGCGGCCGTCACGCAGCGCTCCCAGTTCAACCCGATCCCCTCGGGGTAGAGGAACCCAGCCATGGCGACACCCGAATACGCGCTGCGCAAGATGCCCCGGCCCCAGATCCTGACGCGCGAGGTGACCCGGCCGCCGCGCCCCAGATGGCTGTCGTGGGTCGCCACGACCGACCACAAGAAGATCGGGATCCTCTACATGGTCGCCGCCTTCGTGTTCTTCATGGTCGGCGGGACCGAGGCGCTCCTGATGCGGATCCAGCTCGGCGCGCCGGAGAACACCTTCCTCACCCCGACGGCGTACAACCAGCTGTTCACGCTGCACGGGACGACGATGGTCTTCCTGTTCGTCGTCCCGATGATGGCCGGCTTCGCGAACTACTTCGTGCCGCTGCAGATCGGGGCGCGCGACATGGCGTTCCCGCGCCTGAACGCGCTCTCCTTCTGGCTCTTCATCTTCGGCGGCGTCGTCTTCTACGCCTCGCTGTTCTGGAGCCCGCCGCAGGCCGGCTGGACCTCCTACCCGCCGCTCTCCTCGAGCGCGTACCTCCCGGACGGCGGCATCGACGCCTGGATCTACCTCATCCACCTCACGGGCCTGTCGTCGATCCTCGGCGCGATCAACCTCTACGTGACCATCCTGAACATGCGCGCGCCGGGCATGGGCTGGTCGCGACTCCCGCTGTTCTGCTGGACCATCCTCACCTTCGCGATCCTGCTGATCCTCGCGCTGCCCTCGGTCGCCGCCGGCGTCACGCTGCTGCTGACCGACAGACACTTCGGCACCCACTTCTACGACCCGACGCAGGGAGGGTCGGCCTTACTCTGGCAACACCTGTTCTGGTTCTTCGGGCATCCCGAGGTCTACATCATGATCCTGCCCGGGTTCGGGATCATCAGCGAGATCCTCCCGGTCTTCGCGCGCAAGCCGATCTTCGGCTACAGGGCGATCGCGGCGGCCACGATCGGCATCGCCTTCCTGTCGCTGCTGGTGTGGGCGCACCACATGTTCGCGACCCCGCTGTCGACCGTCGTCCTCGCGTTCTTCATGCTGTCCTCGGTGATCATCGCCGTGCCCACCGGCGTGAAGATCTTCAACTGGATCGCGACGCTGTGGCGCGGCACGATCATCATGAAGACGCCGCTCTACTTCGCCGTCGGCTTCCTCGCGTTCTTCACCATCGGCGGGATCTCGGGCGTGATGCTGGCGATCTTCCCGATCGACTGGTACGTGACCGACACCTACTTCGTCGTCGCGCACTTCCACTACGTGCTCGTCGCGGGCGCCGTGAACGCGATCTTCGCCGGCCTGTACTACTGGTATCCGAAGATCACCGGGCGGATGATGTCGGAGGCGCTCGGCAAGGTCTCGTTCTGGCTCACGTTCATCGGCTTCAACGCGACCTTCCTGGTCCAGCACTCGATCGGCCTGGAGGGGATGCCGCGGCGCGTGTACGAGTACCCGGACATCGCCGACCTCCACGTCCTCAACCTGATCTCGACGATCGGCTCGTTCATCCTCGCCCTCGGCGTGGTGGTGACCGTCATACAACCTGGTCCGGAGCCTGAAGAAGGGCGTGGCGGCCGGTCCCGACCCGTGGAAGGGCAACACGCTGGAGTGGTTCACCACCTCCCCGCCGCCGGAGCACAACTTCGACGTGATCCCCCGCGTGCGGTCGGTCGAGCCGATGAAGGACATCCGCCGCCAGGTCGAGCGCGGCGCCGACGCCGCCGCCGCGCGCCGCGTCGGCGGGCCGGCACCGAAGGTCCGGGCCTGATGTCCGCGTCGCGCGCCACCGCCGCCGTCCCGGTCGCCGCGGGCGCCCGTGCCCGCCAGCTGGCGGCGGACTACCTCGCGCTCACGAAGCCGAAGGTCCAGTCGCTGCTGCTGTTCACCACCGTGACGACCATGTACGTGGCCGGCGACCCGTCGCTCGAGCTCGTCCTGCTCACCTGCCTGGGCGGCTACCTCTCCGCCGGCGGCGCCGGCGCCGTCAACCACTACTGGGACCGCGACATCGACGCGCGCATGGCCCGCACCGCCTCGCGGCCCGTGCCCTCCGGCCGGATCTCGCCGCGCGCCGCGCTGTGGTTCGGGATCGGGCTCGCCGCCGCGGCGTTCGCGCTGCTGACCCTGACCGTCAACCCGCTCGCCGCGGTGCTGTCGCTCTCGGGCTTCGCCGGCTACGTCGGCGTGTACACGATCTGGCTGAAGCGCTCGACGCCGCAGAACATCGTGATCGGTGGGGCCGCCGGGGCGGTGCCGCCGCTCGTCGGCTGGGCGGCGGCGACCGGCGGGCTGAGCTGGACCGCGCTGTACCTGTTCGCGATCGTCTTCTACTGGACGCCGCCGCACTTCTGGGCCCTCTCGCTGCTGATGAAGGGCGAGTACGAGAAGGTCGGCGTCCCGATGATGCCGGTGGCGCGCGGCGAGCGCGAGACGCGCCGCCAGATCCTCCTCTACACGCTGCTCCTCTACGCCGTGTCCCAGCTGCCGTTCTGCGCCGGCGGCTTCGGCGGCGTCTACCTCGTCGCCTCGATGCTGCTGGGCGGCATCTTCATCGTCGGCGCTGTCGTCCTGTACCGCCGGGCCGACCGGCGCTCGGCGCTGCGCCTCTACCTCTACTCGCTCGCCTACCTCGCGCTGCTGTTCGCCGCGATGGTGGTGGACGTCCACGTCTGATACGAAGGAGCCTCGATGGACCGCCGACTCGCCAACAAGAACATCCGCAGCGGACTGATCGCCGCCGCGGTCGCGCTGTTCATGTTCGGGATGTCCTTCCTGGCCGCCGCCATCTACATCTCGTGACGGAGCTCGACGAGACCGCGGAGGACGCGCCCCCGGTCGCGGAGGAGATCCACCTCCCGGGGCCGACCTTCCTGCCCGTGATCATGGCCGCCGGGATCACGCTCGGGGTGATCGGGATCACGATCAACTTCATCATCTCGATCGTCGGCATCGTGATCTTCCTGATCACGTTCATCAGGTGGATCCGCCAGACGCGGCGCGACATCTCCGAGCTGCCGCTCGACCACCACTGATCCCGCCCGCTGCGGGGGCGGGGGCACAGCCGCCCGGGCAGCGCGCGGCGCGGGCCGATCCCGGCGGCCGGAGCTCCCGTCAGTTCGCCTGCACGCCCGGCGGCATGTCGCGACGTGGCGCCGTCCTGGGTCCAGCAGCGCACCACGTCGCGCATCGAGAGCAGCCCGGCGATGTCCCCGTCCTCGATCACGACGAGGTGGCGGAAGCCGCCGCGGACCATTGCGGCGGCGGCGTCCTCGAGCGACCAGTCGGGCGCGGCGAACACCAGGTTGCCGGTGAGGTGGTCTGCCACCAGCTCGCGATCGGGGTCCTGACCCGCCCCCACCGACTCGAGCACGTCCCGCTCGGTGATGATCCCGGGACCCGGCGCCTCCGGATCGAGGACGATCGCCGCGCCGATCTTGCGCTCGGCCATCTGGCGAGCGGCATCACGCAGCGAATGGCCCGGACCCACCGTGAGGACCATCTCGCTCATCCCCTCGCGCACCTGCATCCAGCCCCTCTCGTGGCTTGCAACGTTTGGCTCAAGACGTGGTCGGATACTACCGTGAAGACCCACCCCGGGTACCGAGTGCGAGCGCGCCAGATTTGCCGCCACGCGTACCCATGATCCTGTTCGGGGGTTCTGGCGTAACCAGAGTGTCATGACACAGCGCCCAGCGACGATCCGCCACCGCACCAGCCTGTTCGAGGAGGCGGCGCTGATCGTCGAGGCGGAGTACGCCTCGGACCTCGGGCTCGACGATGTCGCCCGGCGCGTCGCCTCGTCACGCCGCCAGCTGCAGCGAGCCTACGCCGAGATCGGGCAGACCACCTTCCGCGAGCACCTGACGAAGGTCCGCATGGATCGCGCCGCCGAGCTGCTCGCGACGCGCCGGTTGACGGTGCGCGAGATCGCCCAGCGGGTCGGCTACCGCCAGCCGGCGCAGTTCGCAAAGGCGTTCCGGCGCCACCAGGGGCTGGCCCCCTCCGCCTTCCGCAGCACCGGCGCACCCGGCGCGCTGCGTGCCGCTCGGCAAGCCGCCTGACGGCCGCCGCCACGGCGTTGTCGTTCATCGACGCCGTCGCATAGGATCCGCCTCCGTGCAGCCCCGGAGGCAGATCGTTGCGTAGGCACCAGCTCGCGCAGATGCTGATCATCGGCGTGATCTCGTCGGCGATCGGCATCGCCGTCGCGCTGTCGATCAACTGGTTCCCGGTCCAGGCCTCCAGCCAGGCGCGCAAGATCGACGACCTCTGGGACATCCTGCTGATCGCGTCGGTCCCGGTCTTCGTCCTCGTCGAGGTCGTGGTGCTCTACAGCGTGTGGAAGTTCCGCATGCGGCCGGGCGAGGAGCAGAAGGACGGCCCGCCGATCCACGGCAACACGATGCTGGAAATCATCTGGACCGCGATCCCGGCTCTCATCATCTTCTCGCTGGTCACGTACTCCTACATCGTGCTGACGGACATCGAGAAGAAGCCCAGCCGGCAGATGGTGGTCGATGTGACGGGGCAGCAGTTCGCCTGGAGCTACACCTACAAGGAGCCCGGCAAGCCGACCGTCAACACCGACGTGCTGTACGTCCCAAAGGGCACGTCCGTGGACTTCCGGATCAAGGCGACGGACGTGATCCACGACTTCTGGGTCCCGGCCTTCCGCATGAAGATCGACGCCGTGCCGGGCATTACGACGCACTACCGGGTCACGCCGGTGCGCAACGGCTCCTACGCTGTCGTGTGCGCGGAGCTGTGCGGCCTGGGACACTCCACGATGCGCAGCACGGTTCGCGTCGTGGACCCGGTCACGTTCAGGGGCTGGCTCGCGGCAAAGCAGGCCGCCAAGCCGGCGGGTGCAACGAGCTGAGAAGGAGGTAGAGATGGCGGTGGCAACACGACTCCGGGCACCAGGGCTCCTCCGCGCCGGGCTGTTCGGCCTCGTCGGCCTCGCCTTCTCCTACGCCATCACCTGCGGCGTGCGCGCGCTGTACGGGTGGGAGCCGATCCTCAACGGCAACTCCGTGTGCCTGGTCGCGCTGATCGCGTGCCCGCTGTTCTCGCTCGTCGGCCTGGGCGCCTTCGACTACTGGTTCTACTGGGCCTCGGGCAAGCCGACGCGCCCCGAGGACCACTCCAGCCACGGCGCGCGCTCATGGAAGGACTACTTCCGGGTCAACACCGACCACAAGGTGATCGGCATCCAGTACGTGGTCACCTCGTTCTTCTTCCTGCTCGTCGGCGGCCTGATCGCGATGCTGATGCGTGCCGAGCTGGCCCAGCCGGGCATGCAGTTCGTGGACGCCGAGACGTTCAACGGCCTGTTCTCCGTCCACGCCTCGCTCCTCATCTTCCTGTTCGTGATCCCCGTGTTCGCGGGACTCGCCAACTTCGTGCTCCCGCTCATGATCGGCGCGCCCGACATGGCGTTCCCGCGGCTCAACGCCCTGTCGTACTGGCTGCTGCCGATCGCGGGGACCATGATGCTGGCCTCGTTCCTCGTCCCGGGCGGCTCGTTCGCCACGGGCTGGACGGCCTACGCCCCGCTGTCCACCGACGCGCCGCTCGGGCAGATGTTCTTCACGATCGCCGTGCAGTTCGCGGGCGCATCTTCGGTGCTCACGGCGCTGAACTTCCTCGTCACGATCATCACCATGCGCGCGCCGGGCATGAGCTTCTGGCGCATGCCGCTGCTGGTGTGGGCCAACTTCTCGACGTCGCTGCTGGTCGTGATCGCGACACCGTTCATCGCCGCCTCGCAGTTCTTCGTCCTGCTCGACCGCGCGCTGGGCTTCAACTTCTTCAACGCGGCCGAAGGCGGCAGCGTGCTGATGTACCAGCACGTCTTCTGGTTCTACTCCCACCCGGCCGTCTACATCATGATGCTGCCGGGGTTCGGGATCATCAGCGAGATCCTCTCGGTGAAGGCGCGCAAGCCGATCTTCGGCTACCGCATGATGGCCTTCTCGCTGCTGGCGATCGTGCTGCTCGGCTTCACGGTGTGGGCGCACCACATGTTCGTGTCGGGCATGCAGGCCTGGATACGCATACCGATGATGATCACGACCGCGATCATCGCGGTGCCGACGGGGATCAAGATCTTCTCCTGGCTGGCCACCCTGTGGCGAGGGGTGCTGCACCTCGACACCCCCATGCTGTTCGCGCTCGGCTTCCTGACGATGTTCACCCTCGGCGGGATCAGCGGGGTGATGCTGGCCATGATCCCCGTCACGATCCACGTGAGCGACACCTACTTCATCGTCGCCCACATCCACTACGTGTTGTTCGGCGGATCGCTGTTCACGATCTTCGCGGGCGTCTACTACTGGTTCCCGAAGATGACCGGGCGGATGTACGACGAGCGCCTGGGCAAGATCCACTTCTGGATGACGTTCGTCTTCTTCAACCTGACGTTCGGCCCGATGCACATCATCGGCCTGCAGGGGATGCCGCGGCGGGTCGCCGACTACGCCGCCCAGTTCGCGGGCTGGAACCTCTTCATCTCCATCTCGTCGTTCTTCGTGGGCGCCAGCACGCTGATCTTCGTCTACAACATGGTCGCGTCGTGGCGGGGGGGTCCACGCGCGAGCTCCAACCCGTGGCGCGCGCTGACGCTCGAGTGGCAGGTCTCCTCCCCACCGCCGATCTTCAACTTCGACGCCGTGCCGACGGTCGTCGGCGGGCCCTACGAGTACGGCGTCCCGGGCGCGGTCCACGGGGTGTTCAAGTCGCCCGCGGAGGCGAAGCCCACCGGCTCGCTGGCCACGGCCCCAACGAGAGAATGAGGGAGTAGATGGCCAGAATCCTCGTCGTCGCCAACGAGACCATCGGCGGCGCAAAGCTGATCGAGACCGTGCGCGCGCGCCACGCCAAGGGCGACGCGGAGTTCGCGCTGGTCGTGCCCCAGAACCGCCCGCGCCACGGGCAGATCATCTACGACGAGGCGGTGCGCGACGCCGCGCAGGTGCGTGTCGACCTGGCCCAGCAGTTCCTGGGCGCGGAGGGCATCGAGCTGGTCGGCGAGGTCGGCGACGAGGATCCCTTCCAGGCGACCATGGACGCGATCGCCGACTTCCAGCCCGACGGGATCATCGTGTCCACCCTCCCGATCACGCAGTCGGGGTGGTTGCGCAAGGACCTCGTCGAACGCATCCGCGAGACTTCCGGCCTCCCTGTCGAGCACGTCGTCGTGGACCTGGCGCAGGAGGGCCTGCCCTTCACCGTCACGCTCGTGGTCGCCAACCGCACCGCCGGCGGGCACGAGCTGCTCGAGAAGCTCAAGGCCAGGGCAGCCGAGGAGCGCGGGCATCTCTTCATCGTGGTGGTGCCGCAGGAGGGCGGCCACGGCCACCACGCCGGTCAGGCGCGCGAGCGGCTCGCCACCGTGCTCGAGAACCTGCGCGCGGAGGGCCTGCTCGTCGCGGGCATGATCGGCGACCCCGATCCCTATACCGCCGCCATGAACGCGCTGCACCGCTTCCGCGTCAGCGACGTGATCATCTCGACGCTCCCGGCCGAGAAGTCGGGCTGGCTGCGCGCCCACCTGCCCGAACGCATCGCCGACTCCGCCCGCATCCCGGTGGACCACGTCGTCGTCGAGGTCGACGGGGCGGGGGTCGAGGCCTGATGGAAGCCGCCAGCGCAGCCCACGCGCACGACGCCCACGAGGCGCACCCGCCCGAGGCGCACCGCAGCTCGCGGGTGGAGCCGCAGCTGCTCGGAATGCTGCTTTTCATCATCAGCGAGGTGATGATCTTCGGCGCGTTCTTCACGGCCTACTTCTTCATCCGGGTCGTGAACGCGGACCCCTGGCCGGCCCCGGGCACCGAGCTGCCGGTCGCGGTGGCGGGCGTGAACACCGCCATCCTCCTGTCCTCCTCGCTGACCATGCACTGGGCGCTCACGTCGATCAAGGGCGGCAACCGCTTCGGGCTGAAGGCCGGGATCCTCTCGACCTTCCTGCTCGGCGCGACCTTCCTGTTCGTGCAGATCAACGAGTACGCCCACATCGGCTTCTCGCCGCACGACAGCGCCCAGGCGTCGATCTTCTACGGTCTCACCGGCCTCCACGGCGCGCACGTGTTCATCGGGCTCACGCTGCTCGCGATGGTGACGGTGCGGGCGTTCCGCGGCCACTACACGCCGGAGGAGCACCGCGGCGTCGAGGTGCCCGGCATCTACTGGCACTTCGTCGACGTGATGTGGATCATCGTCTACAGCACGATCTACGTGCTGTAGGGCGGGACCCGCGTGCTCAACCCGCTGCGCTCGGAGGCGGAGGCGTTCCGCTTCCTGATCTACGTGGTCGTGACGGTCGTGCTGATCGTCGGCGCGGTGCTGCTGGGCCGCGCGATCATCTAGATCCTCCGTGACAATGTGAGGCATGGCGTTCGACTTCTCGCCCGGCGTGGTCGCGTTCCTGCTCGCCGCGGCCGCGCTGTACGTGCGTGCCGTGCTCGTGCTTCGCGGCCGGGGGTGGCGGGTCCCGCGTCTCCAGCAGGTCTGGTGGTGGACCGGGCTCTCGCTCCAGGCGATCGCCCTGGTCGGGCCGCCGGACGCCGAGGCCGACCAGCTGCTGAGCTGGCACATGGCCCAGCACCTGCTGCTGGCCGACATCGCCGTCCCGTTCCTGCTCGCCGGGCTGCGCACCCCGGTGCTCGTCTTCTTCCTTCCGCGCCCCATCCTCGTGCCCCTCGCGCACCGGCACACGCTGCGCCGGATCTTTCGCTTCCTGCGCCAGCCGCTCGTCTCGATCCCGGTCTACATGGTGATCCTCTACACCTGGCACTTCGCCTTCGCGTTCGAGGGCGCGCTGCGCAATCCGCTCGTGCACGTGCTGCAGCACGTCTCGTTCGTGTTCGCCGGCGTCCTGATCTGGTGGTGCGCGATCGAGCCCCAGCGCCGGCGCCTGCGGGGCGAGCTGTGGAAGATCCCCTACATCTTCGCTTCGCGGATGGTGAGCATGTTCCTGGGCGTCGCCTTCGTCGTCGCCCGCCATCCCTTCTACCACGACTACTACGGCAACCGGCCGCGCGCCCACGGCCTGTCGCCGCTGACCGACACGCAGATCGCCGGCGGGCTGATGATGAGCCTGGACATCGTGATCATCGGGGCCGCGCTGATCTTCTTCTTCTGGCGCGCCAGCCAGGATGCCGACCGCGCGGAGGAGGCCGAGCGGTCCGCGCGGGCGACCGCCGCGACGCCGGCTACTTGACCGTCAGGACGCCCTTCATCCCGGCCGCGGCGTGGCCGGGGACGGTGCACAGGAACTGGTAGGTGCCCGGCTTCAGCGTGACGGTGACCTCGGAGGTCTTGCCGCCGCTGATCACGGGCCCGGCCTGGTTCACACCGTTGCCCTCGACCGCGATGTTGTGGCCGATCGACGCCTTGTTGACCGACTTGACCACGAGCTTGCCGGGCGGGGCCTGCGCGGCGAGCGGGATGAACTTCAGCTCGCCGTTCGGGAAGGCGTCGATGTCGAGCGTACCGTTCGTCGCCGTGGCCAGCGGGATGCGGTCGATCTTCTCCACCGCGCGAGCGAGCGCGCCCGTGTCCGAGCCCGGCCGCGCGACCACGCTGGCCACATAGGCCGCGATGTTCGACGCTGTGCGGCTGTTGTGGGGGATCTTGCCGGTGCGCGCCAGCGCACCCATCAGGCTCTTGCGGTTGGGGAAACGGATCTGGCTGTAGATCTGCCCCTGGAAGGTCGAGCGCTTGAAGCCGTCCTTGACCGACTGGCTGAAGGCCGCGTCGAGATTGGGGCCGGTCGTGCCCGTGGTGCCGGCGCGCGCAAGCGCGTGGCAGGACCCGCACTTGGCCACGAACTGCTGCTTGCCGGAGACCAGGTCCTCGTTCCCGCGCTTGACGTCGCAGCCGGCGAGCGCGGCCACGGCGACCGCCCCGGCCAGCAGACCGGCCGCGGCTCCGCGCCGCCCGCGCGGCGCCCGGACGGTGATCTTCCGGCTCGGCACGGCGGGAACTCTATCCGTTGTCGCGGAGCGTCGGCGCGGCTCGTCAGGGGCGCGGAAGCTCGTCCAGCCGGCCTTCCCCGGCGGCGATCACGCCGTTGGCAACCCCCTCCCACGAGTAGCGCGCGCGGGCCGTGGCGACGAGCGCCTCCCGCGTCGCCGCGCGCAGCTCAGCGGGGGCGTCGAGCCATCCCACCAGGCGCGCGGCGAGCTCCTCCACGGCGCCGGGGCCGGTGGAGAACGCCAGCCACGGGCGGGCCTGCGGCGGCACCGTGGCGGCCAGGACGCGGCTCACCTCCGCCAGGCCGGAGTGGTCGGCGCTGACCGGCAACGCACCGGTCGCCGCCGCCTCGGCCGCCACCATCCCGAACGCCTCGGGGAACGTGCTCGGGATCACCATCGCCTCGCAGGCGGGCAGCAGGTCCACCAGCTCGTCGTGCTCGAGCCGGCCCGCGAACGCGACGCGGTCGGGCAGGCTCGCGGCCGCGGCCAGGTAGGCGGTCCGCGCCGCCGGGTACGTCTCGAGGCCGTCGAGGAAGGCCAGCAGCCGGCGCAGCGGCACCCGCGGGCCGCCCTCGAGCTCGCGCCCCGCCTCGGCCAGCGCCCGCGCCGCGGCTAGGTCGCCGTCGGCCAGCGCGCGCACGAGGTCGCTTGCGGCCGCGCTCCACTCCCCGAACCCCACGACCACGAGCCGCGCAGCCGGCACCCGCGCGAGCACCAGCGGCCACGCGGCGAGGAGCAGGTCGATGCCCTTGCTCACGATCAGCTTGCCCACGAACGCGACGAGACGGTCAGGGCCCGGCTGCAGCGCCCCGAGCGCGGCCGCCGCGGCGGCCGGGTCGCGGCCGAAGCCCGCGGCGGCAGCGGCGGGGTCCTCGGCGGCCAGCCGGTCGACCAGCGCGCGCAGGCCGGCCGCGGCGGCCACGGGCTCGCGCGGCCCGAAGGCCGCGACGTCGACGCCCGGCGGCCCCAGACGGGTGCGGGCCTCGAGGGTGTCGTCGCCGAGCGCCGCCCACAGGCTCTCGGCGGTGTGGCGTGAGCCCACCAGCACCCCGCGCGCCGGCGCGATGCCCTCGCGGGCGTGCGGGAGGAACCGCGGGTGCGGCTTGACCGTGTACTCGAGCGCGCTGCCGTGGATCTTGACCGCGTAGGGAACGCGCGTCGCGGCGAGCGCCCGGGCCAGGATCAGCGGGCCCATGACGAGGTGGTTGGCGAGGGCGACGTCGGGTCGCGCGCGCTCGGCCACCTCGGCGACCGCGGCGACGTTGCGCGCGAGGTAGGCGTCCAGCTCCCCGGGGCTGAGGTCCTGGAACGGGCGCGCCTCCACCTGCTCGTAGCGATCGGCCACGTACACCGGCAGCAGCCCGCCGATGTCGGGCCGGTACACCGTGCAGCGCACCGCCTCGCGGCGCGCGGTCACCCGCAGCGCGCCGTCCGGGCCCCACTCGCCGACGGCGTCCACGAAGTCGAATTGCTCCGGGGTGCGCTCCTGGGAGAGCAGGTGCACCTCGTGGCCCAGCCGCACCAGCGCCGCGGCGAGGTTCGCGTTGTAGACATTCGAACCCGTGCCGCGCAGGAGGTAGCCGTGGAAGATGAGGACGCGCACCTGACGCATTGTTTCGTTCGCTCGTGCATCCGGTCGGGACGACGGTCGTGCTCAGCCGGGCGAAAACGCCGCCTGGCAAGGACACAGGGAGCGGGAATGGCAGCGCTATTCCCGCGACCGAGGACGCAGCCAGGCGGTGGTTTGCAGCAGGCTGAGTGCGGGCGTCGTCTCGGCCGGGTGTACTAGAGTGCGCCGCCGTGAGCGAACGCCAGCGCTACCGCATGCGTGCGCCCTCGAGCGGGCGCGAGGTGGTCATCGAGGCCGAGCCGGACGACGTCTACGTCGACCGCGCAAGCGGCGAGAGACTCGAGGTGGTCGCCCGCCTGCTGCCGCTCGCCCCGTCGGAGTCACAGCTTCCGTGGGCGGTGGAGAACCTGCGGTTCTGCAACTGGTGCGACCAGCTTGCGCAGAAGGACCTCAACGACTGCCCCCACTGCGGCCGCCGGATGGCCGCGCTCGGCTAGACGCCTCATGCGCCGCCCCGCGCTGGTCGCCTGCATGCTGCTCGCCCTTTGCTCGGGCGCCGGCCTCGCCGCCTGCGGCGGCGGGGGCGGCGGCGACGAGACGCTGTCGACGCCCGAGCTCACCATCCCCACCAACACCACCCCGACGACGACGCCGACGACGAGCTCCACGCCCACGACCTCGACGTCCGGCACGGACACCGGGACGGGCACGGACACCGGGACGGGCACGGACACCGGGTCGTCGGGCGACACGGGCTCCGGGGGAACCGGAGACACGGGCGGCGCCGGCGGGTCGGGGGACACCGGGTCCGGCGGCTCCGGCGGAACCGGAGACACCGGCGGCGCGGGCGGGACAGGCGGCAGCGGCGGCACGGGCGGCCTGGGCACGTTCTGCCAGCAGAATCAATGCTGAGGGCTTAGCTCTTAGTTCTCAGACTAAGAACTGCCTACGGCGTCGAGATCAACGTCGCGCTGTAGGTCATGCGCGCGGTCTTGTACTCGCACGCGTACTGCGCCATCTGCGTCACCCGCTGCTGGGCGAACTGCTGGAACGCCTCGTTGTCCGAGCACGGCTTGGGCCGCGACGCGCGCCAGGTGGTGGCGTTGTCGAGGCCGAGCGCCAGCACCGGCGCCCACGTCGGCACGGTGAGGGCGATCAGGTCGTTCTTGTAGGCGCCGATCGACTTCGACAGCGCGAACTGCGCGGTCTGGCCGAAGTACGGCTGGAGGTTGACCACCTCGCTCTGGCTGCGGACGACGAAGCGGAAGTTGTTGCCGCGGCGGGCGAAGGGACGCAGAACGGTGATCCGCGCACTCGCCGGACCGCCGAGGTTGGTGTTGAAGAAGGTGATCTGACGGCTGGAGGGCTTGCCGAGCGCGACCGTGAAGGCAACGATCGCCCCCCGGCGCGGAACGAGGTAGGGGTTCTTCACCCGGCCGCCCTGCACCTGGTAGCCGGTCGTGCGACTGACGGCGAGGCAGGGGTTGGCGGGGCAGGAGGGCTTGCCCTGGACCGTGGGGTTGCCGATCTCGCTCAGCTTGGCCGAGGCCGCCGCGGGAGCGAGCAGCGCGGCCAACAGGATCGTGATGATGGTGACGAGCGTGCGATTCATCACCGGCATTCAACACGACGGCGCGGCCATCGGAGCGGTTGGCCGGCGCCGCAGCCGTCCGGCGCCCGTATGCTTGGCCGCAATGAGCGCTGCCGAGCTGCTCCCGCGCTGGCTGGCCGCAGCGAAGGCCGAAGTCCCGGACCTCGCCTTCTTCGACGCGCATACGCACACGGGAGCGAGCGACCCGGACGGCTTCTCCTGCACGCCGGGCGAGCTGGTCGCGTCGCTGGACCCGATCGGCGCCCGCGCCGTCGTCTTCACGATGCACGAGCCCGACGGCTACCACGCGGCGAACGACCGCGTCCTTGCCGAGACCGCGGCGTCCGACGGCCGGCTCGTCGCGTTCTGCCGGCTCGACCCCCACCATGATCCGGTGAGCGAAGCCGAGCGGTGTCTCGACGCCGGCGCGCGTGGGATCAAGCTCCATCCCCGCTCCGACCGCTTCACGCTCGACGAGGCGCCCATCCGGGGCATCCTTGCGGTTGCGAACGAGCGCAGGGTTCCGGTGCTGATCCACGCCGGTCGCGGCATTCCGGCCCTCGGCGAGCACGCCCTCGCCCTCGCGGAGGAGTTCCCCGCCGCCAAGGTCATCCTCGCCCACGCGGCGATTTCCGACCTGGGCTGGATCTGGGCCCGCCTGCCGGACGCACCCAACGTCCTCGTGGACACCTCGTGGTGGAATCCGGCGGATCTCGCGACGCTCTTCGCGCTCGTTCCCCCGGGCCAGATCCTCTTTGCGAGCGACGCGCCCTACGGTCCACCGCTGGTCGTGGCGCTGATGATGCTGCGCTTTGCGCTCCAGGCCGGCCTGACCCCGCAGCAGGTGCGATCCATCGCCGGCGCTCAGCTCGAGCGGATCCTCGCCGGGGAGGATCCCGACGACCTCGGGCCCGCCCCCGGGCGCGAGCGCCTAGCGGCGGACCTGCTGGTCGAGCGGGTTTCCAGCTGGCTCCTGGTCGGCTTCGGGCGCTTGGTGGCGGGCGGATTGGCGGAGGAGCCGGTTGCGCTCGCGCGCCTCGCGTGCCGGGTGCCGGCTGACGAGCCCAACGCTCCCGTCCTGGCCGCGATCGGAGACCTGCTGGCGGGCTACCAAGACCTCCCGCCGGAGCCCGGCTCGCCGCGGGAGTTCAACTTCTCAGCGGTCCTGCCGATCCTGTTGGCCGTCGTGCTGGCCCGGACGCCCGACGTCCCCGCGCCCGGGGTGGATCTCGGCGAGTCCGCGGCCGCGGCTCGGTCGGCCTGAGCTCGCGTCGCCGGCGCGCTAGATGGCCGTGACGTTGACGGCCTTCGGGCCCTTGTCGCCGGCTTCTTCCTCGTAGGTGACCTTCGCGCCCTCGGTCAGCGACTTGAAGCCGTCGCCGGCGACGCCGCTGTAGTGGACGAAGAGGTCACGACCGCCCTCGTCGGGCGTGATGAAGCCGTAGCCCTTGTCGTCGCTGAACCACTTGACCGTTCCTGTTGCCATTCCGTTCCCTCCACGAAGGGGTTGTGCCCGCGCGCGGAGGTCCTGCCCAGCAACGACCTGCGACCGCTTGCACTCCTCTCGCCGAGCTGCGAGCCCGACCCGAACGGCGGGAACCGTACCATGTCGGAAAGCCCGCGGAGCGCCCCGCCGGACGACCGCTAACCGAGCGTCAACGCGCCAGTACGGGACCCGTTGGGCGCGCGGTCGACGCAGCCTCGCGGGCGCTTGCAGCCCAGCATCTGCGTGGCCTCGGCGGCGAAGCGCAGCCGGCGCGGCGAGCCGATCGCGGCCGGCCGGAAGCGCAGCGTGAGGGTGCGCCCGGACACGCTCGCGGTGGCGGAGTCGGCACGGGCCGGCAGGCCGTCGCCGGTGTCCTTCAGGACGCTCGCCGTGAGCCGCGTGGCCGAGCGGACGGTGGCGCAGACGAGGAAGTCGGGCGCGTCCTGACCCGGCGTGTGCTTGGTCCACAGATCGAGGCAGATCGAGCCGGGCGGGCCGCTCGGCGCGATCAGGTCGGCGGCGGACCAGTCGTCGTAGAAGCTCAGCTTCGCCTCGAGGCGGCTCCCACGAGGGGTCAGCGACGCCGACTGCAGGTCCAGCACGACGGGGGTGTCGCTCGCGTCGCGCACGGTCGCCGGGGTCGCCGCGAGGCCGGTCGACGCGAGCAGCGCGGCCGCGAGCGCCGCGGCGCTCAGGCCCGCGGCGACGAGCCGGCGGCGCAGTGCTCGCCGTCGGTGGTCGGCATGGGACGGCACGAGGGCAACAACACTAGCCAGGCGCCCGAGATGCGGTGCGTCAGGCGCGCAGGAGATCGGCGGCGCCGGCGATCTCGTCCGCGTCGCCGGGGCCCGGCACCCACGGCAGGCGGAGCGGATCGTCCGCGTAGCGCGGGATCACGTGGAGGTGGAAGTGGAACACGGTCTGCCAGGCGGCGCGCCCACAGGAGTTGAGGAGGTTCACGCCATCGGCGCCGAGGCGCTCGGACGCGCGCCGAGCCAGTCGCCGCGCGGCGGCCGTGCAGGCGGCCAGGTCCTCATCGGGGACGTCGAGCAGATCGTGGCTGTGCTCGCGCGGCACGACGAGGGCATGCCCGCGGGTGGCCGGGTTGATGTCCATGAACGAGATCGTCCGCTCGTCCTCGTCCACGATCGTCGAAGGCACCTCCCCGGCGACGATCTTGCAGAACAGGCAGTCGGCGTCCCGGGCCACGGCGCGGGAGCTTACTGCGAATGAATTAGGGTGCCGCGACCAATGGCCCGCCAGTCCGGTCAGCTCGAGGCGGCGATCCGCCATCTCGCGTCCATCTCGCGCCCCTCGGCATCGGAGGGGGAGCGCGAGGCGGCCGAATGGCTGGCGGGCGAGCTGCGCGCGGCCGGCTGCCGCGACGTGCGGGTCGAGGAGGAGCGCGCCCACGGCACCTACTGGTGGCCGCTGGGGCTGCTGACCGGGATCGCCGCACTCGGCGGACTCGCGGCGCTGCGCGGGCGCCGGCTCGCGGGGCTGGCGGCCGGGGCGTTCGCGGCGGCCGGGGTGGCCGGCGACATCGGCGGCGGTTCACTCTGGTTCCGCCGGCGCTTCCTTCCGCACCGCTCGACCTGGAACGTCGTCGCCGAGGCCGGCGACCCGGAGGCGCGGGAGGCGGTGGTGTTCGTCGGCCACCACGACGCCGCGCACTCGGGCCTGGTCTTCCACCCAGCCATCCCCCGGTACGTCGCGGACCACTTCCCGGGGCTGCTCGAGCGCAGCGACACCACGGCGCCGGTCATGTTCCCGGTGTTCGCGGGCCCGGTCGCCGTGGCGGTCGGATCCGCGCTGGGCCTGCGGAGCCTGGTGCGCGCCGGCACCGTCCTCGCCGCCGGCAGCGTGGCGAGCTTCGCCGACATCGGCGCGCGGGCCGTGGTGCCCGGCGCGAACGACAACCTGACCGGCGCGGTCACGGTCCTGGGCATCGCGCAGGCGCTCGCCGAGCGGCCGGTCGACGGGATCCGCGTACTGCTCGTATCGACCGGCTCGGAGGAGTCCTTCATGGAGGGCATGCACGGCTTCGCCCGCCGCCACTTCCCGGCATTGCCGACCGCGCACACGCGCTTCGTGTGCGTCGACACGGTCGGCTCCGAGCAGCTCATCGTCCTCGAGGCCGAGGGCATGCTCGTCATGCGGCCCTACCCCGAGTGGTTCAAGTCGCTCATGGCGGAGTGCGCGGAGGCGGAGGGGATCGAGCTGCGCCGCGGCCTGAAGTTCCGCAACGCGACCGACGGCCTGATCTCGCTGCGCGGCGGCTACGACACCGTGATGATCGGGTCGGTCAACCGCGACACCAAGCTCCCGGCCAACTACCACTGGCCGACCGACACGGCGGACAACGTGCTGTTCGAGACGGTGGACGACGCGGTGCGGCTGTGCGACGCCGTCACCCGCCGGCTGGCCGCCGGAGCAGCTCCCGCGCCCGGCTGATCGCCTCGTCGCGGGTCGTGACCTCCCCGGCGAACTGCGCCGCCTCGAGCTCCGCCAGCAGGCGCCCGACCTCCGGGCCCGCGTCGATCCCGAGCTCGCCCACGAGGTCGTCACCGCGCACGAGCGGCTCGGGCGGCCCCCCGGCGCGCCAGCGCAGCGCAGCGCCGAGCATTTCGCGCGCCAGCTCGAGATGCGCGTCGATCGCCGCGTCCGCGTTGCGACCGGCGGTGGCGAGCCGGTCGGCGATGGACAGGACGGTCACGTCGACCTCGACCGGCGAGCAGGTCTTCAGGTAGGCGTGGATGGCCCGTGGGCTGAGCGGGCGCTCGTGCACGAGGAAGCCGAGGCGGAGGTGGTGCCGGGTGAGCGCGGCCACGTGAGCCCGCAGCCGTTCGCTCGTGCGCAGCCGGCCCAGGATCGCCCGCGCCATGTCGGCCCCCTGCTTGTCGTGCCCGAGGAAGGTCACGCGTCGCGCGTCTGTCACCCGCCGCGTCCGCGGCTTGGCGACGTCGTGCATCAACGCGCCCCAGCGCAGAGCCTGGCCCCGCGTCATCTCGTCCGCCAAAGGCTCCGCCAGCACGGCCATCACCGCGTCGGCGTGCTCCCCGAGCGCCGCGGCCGGATCGCGCTCGAGCGCCTCCAACCGGGCGAGCACGATCATGGTGTGGCCCCACACGTCGAGGTGATGGAACTCGCTCTGCTCGACGCGGTGCATCGCGGTCAGCTCGGGCGCCACGGCGCCGAGCGCGTCCACCCGGTCGAGCAGGTCGATCCCGTCGTACGGTCGCGGGGCGTCGAGGATGCGGCGCAGCTCGGCGAACACCCGCTCGCCGGCGACGCGGTGCAGGCCCGGAGCGGACCCGCGGGCGAGCTCGGCGGTGACCGGCTCGATCTCGAAGTCGAGCTCCAGGGCGTGCCGGACGAGGCGGACCACCCGCAGCGGATCGGCCTCGAATGCGCTCGGCGCCACCACGCGCAGGCGGCGCGCGGCCAGGTCGGCGGCACCGTCGAACGGATCGACGACCTCACCGTCCTTCAGCGGCTCGGCCATGGCGTTGACGGTGAAGTCGCGCCGGGCGAGGTCCTCCTCGATCGTCTCGCCAACCAGCGCGGACAGGTCCACCTGCCAGGCGCGGTCGGGTCCGGCGACCCGCCAGGCGCCGAACGTCTCGGACAGCGGAAACGGCGTCCCGCGGCCGTTGCGGGCGATTGCGCGCGCGGCGCGCTCGACGTCGCCCACCACGACCAGGTCGAAGTCCTCGGTGTCCCGCCCCAACAGCCGGTCGCGGACGGCGCCGCCGACCAGCCAGGCGGCCTGCTCCGCGAGCGCCGCGCGCGCGGCCGCCAGCCCCTCGCTCACACCGGCGCTCCGTCGCGGTGGTGGACGCGCGGGACCCGCCCCGTGATCCCGCACGTGATCTCGTAGTTGATCGTGTCCAGGCGCCGCGCGACCTCCTCCGCGGTGATGCGCTCGTCGCCGTCGGCACCGATCAGGACGGCCTCGGCGCCCGGACCGACCGCCGGGGCGGGGCCGAGGTCGACGGTGATGTTGTCCATGCTCACGGTGCCGACCAGCGGGTGGCGCGCGCCGCCGATCAGCACGTCGGCGTTGTTGGTGAGGCCGCGCCGTACGCCGTCCCCGTAGCCGATCGGCAGCACCGCCAGCTCCGTCGGCTCCGCGGCCACGAAGCGGCGGCCGTAGCCGGCGCTGTCGCCCGGCTCGCAGTGCTTGACGTCGCCGACGTAGGAGCGCAGCTCGAACGCCGGCTCGAGCCGGCGCGCCGCCGGGTCCTCCCCGAACGGGTCCATGCCGTAGGCCGCGATGCCGCAGCGCACGAGGTCGAAGTGCGCCGCGGGGTCGCGGAGCGTGGCCGCGCTGTTGGCGGCGTGGACGACGATGCGCGGATGGCGGGCCTGCAGCGCCCGTGCCCACGGCTCGAAGCGGGCGAGTTGGGCGGCGAAGAAGCCATCGTCGTCGGGCTGGTCGGCGGTCGCGAAGTGCGTCATCGCCCCGGCGAGCTCGAGCCCGGTCGCCGCGGCGACCGCCTCGGCGACCGCGTCCGCCTCGGCCGGGTCGCGCGTACCGAGCCGGCCCATCCCGGTGTCGAGCTTGACATGGACGCCGACCGCGCCGTCGGCGCCGGCCCGCGCCGCGAGATCCTCGACGAAGCCCGGCCGCCAGGCCGTGACATCGGCGCCCACCGCCAGCGCCACGTCGACCTCCTCGGCCGACAGCGCGCCCATGACCAGCAGCGGGCCGTCGATCCCGGCCTCTCGCAGCACACGGGCCTCCGTGGCGGCGGCCACGCAGATCCAGCGCGCCCCACCCGCGAGCGCCGCACGGGCCGCCGGGACGGCGCCGTGCCCGTACCCGTCGGCCTTGACGACGACGCCGAGCTCGGCTCCGCCCGTCAACTCGTCGCCGAGACGAGCGCAGTTGCGCTCGATCGCGGCGAGGTTCACGCGGGCGAGCGCGCGGACGGGCACGCTAGGGGGTCTCCCAGCGCTCCCGTGCGGCCGGGAGCGCGGCGATCACGTCGGAGGCGATCACCGTGTCGGGGCCGTGCACCCCGGCCGCGCGGCGGCCGGCCTCCGCGTGCGCCGCGACGCCGGCGCAGGCCGCGTCGAAGGCGGGCATCCCCTTCGCCAGCAGCGCCCCGATCGTCCCCGACAGGACGTCGCCGGTGCCGGCCGTGGCCAGCGCCGGCGCACCGCCGGCGCTGACCGCCACGCGGCCGGCCGGCTCGGCCACCAGCGAGTCGTCGCCCTTCAGCACGACGATCGCACCGGAGGCGTCGGCGGTCGCCCGCGCGTGGCGCAGGCGCTCGGCGTCGATCTCGGCGGAGGGAAGGTCGAGCAGGCGGCCCAGCTCGCCGGCGTGCGGGGTCAGGACCGTCGGCCCCGGGCGCTGCGCGAGCGCCTCGGGCGCGCCGGCGTGCGCGTTGAGGCCGTCGGCGTCGAGCAGCAGCGGCAGCTCCACCCGGCGGGCCAGCTCGCGGGCGAAGTCCTGCGCGCCCTCGGCGCGGCCGAGGCCCGGGCCGAGCACCATTGCGTCGACCCGCTCGGCGGCGTGCAACGCCGGCTCCACCGCCGCCATTCCGAGCGACCCCTCCTCGTCGGGGAGCGCGCGGGTCATCACCTCGAGCAGGCGCAACTCGAAGATCAGCGACAGCGAGCGCGGCACGGCCGTGATGACATAGCCTGCGCCGGTGCGCGCGGCGGCCTCCGAGGCCAGCGACGGCGCGCCGGTGAGCCCCGCCGAGCCGCCCACGACCAGCACCGCGCCCTCCCTGAACTTCGTCGAGCCCGACTCGCGGCGCGGGATCTGCGTCAGCACGGACGGGCGGATCAGGCCCACGTCGGCACCTGCGGGTGCGCCGGGGGGAATCCCGATCTCGATCACGCGCACTTCTCCGGCGTACGTCTTGCCGGGCGCGATCCACAGGCCGGGCTTGGCCGCATGGAAGGTCGCGGTCGCGCGGGCGCGCACGGCGGCGCCGGCGACGACGCCGGTGGAGGCGTCCACCCCGCTGGGCACGTCGGCGGCCACCACCGCGGCGTCGGTGTCGTTGATCGCCTCGATCGCCCCCTTGATCGGGTCGCGCGGCTCGCCGGCGAACCCGGTCCCGAGCAGCGCGTCCACGATCGCCGCCGCGCCGGCGAGCGCGCCGGCGGAGAACGGCTCGGGGCTGTCGCCCGGCAGCCGCTCGAGATTGGCCGCGGCGTCCCCGCGCAGATCCTCGGCCGTGCCGGTCAGCAGCACGCGCACCTCGCGCCCCTCGTCGCGCAGCAGGCGCGCGGCCACGAGCCCGTCGCCGCCGTTGTTGCCCTTGCCGCAGACGACCGCCACCGCGCCGTCGGGCGCCACCTCGGCCGTCAGCCGAGCCAGCCCCGCGCCGGCGCTCTCCATCAGGTCGAGCGACGGCGCGCCCTGCTCCTCGATCGCCCAGGCGTCGGTCGCACGCATCCGCTCGGCGTCGGGCAGCGGCTCGAGCCAGTCGGGCAGGGGCGCGGTCATGCCGCGCCGATGCTACCCGGGCGGCCCGCGGGCAGCGCGCTACTCGACCGTAACGGTCTTGGCCAGGTTGCGCGGCTGGTCGACGTTGAGGCCGCGCAGGCGCGCGATGCGGTAGGCCAGCAGCTGGAGGGGAATCACCGCCAGCAGCGGCTCGAGCATCCAGTCCGTCCGTGGCACGTAGATGACCTGCTCGGCGTGCTCGGCGATCGCCTCGTTGCCCTCGGTCGCGACGGCGATCACGTGGGCGCCGCGCGCGCGGACCTCCTGCATGTTGGACACCACCTTCTCCAGCACCGGCGAGTCGGTGGCGACGACGACAACCGGCGTGGACTCGTCGAGCAGGGCGATCGGGCCGTGCTTCATCTCGCCGGCCGCGTACGCGTCGCAGGCGATGTAGGAGATCTCCTTCAGCTTCAGCGCCCCCTCGAGCGCCACCGGCAGGCCGACGTGACGGCCGAGGTAGAGGAAGAACTCGCGTTCGTGGTGGGCATGTGCGATGTCGTTGATCTGCTCCTCGCACGCCTCGATCAGCTCGTCGATGCAGTGCGGCATCCGCTTGAGCTGCTCGACCAGCTCCGCCAGGCGCTCGGGCGCGAGCGTCCCGCGCAGCTCGGCGATGCGCAGCCCGAGCAGGTACATGGCGGCCACCTGGCAGACGAAGGTCTTGGTCGCGGCGACGCCGATCTCCAGCCCCGCGCGGGTGAACAGCGTGCCGTCGGCGTCGCGGGTGGCCTGCGAGCCCATCACGTTGCTGATCGCGAGCACGCGCGCCCCGCGCTCCCGCGCCAGGCGCATGGCCGCGAGCGTGTCGGCCGTCTCGCCCGACTGCGAGATCCCCACCACCAGGTCGTCGGGCCCGACGACGGGGTTGCGGTACCGGTACTCGGAGGCGATGTCCATCTCGACGGGCACCCGCGCCCACTCCTCGATCGCGTAGCGGCCGACGAGGCCGGCGTGGTAGGAGGTCCCGCAGGCGACGACGACGATCCGGCGCGCGCTGCGCAGGAAGTCCTCGTCGATCGCGCCGAGGTCGCCGAGGTCCACCCCGTCGGCCCGCGCCGTGCGGTCGGCGATCGTCTCGGCGACCGCATCGGCCTGCTCGTGGATCTCCTTGCTCATGAAGGTCGCGTGGCCGCCCTTCTCGGCGGTGTCCGCGTCCCAGGTGACCTCCTCGATCTCCCGCTCGATCGGCGTCCCGTCGGCGGTGAAGAAGCGCGCGCCCTCGGGGGTGATCGCGACGATCTCGTCGTTGTTGATCTGCTGGACGTTGCGGGTCTCCTTGAGGAAGGCGGGAATCGCCGAGGCCAGGAACTGCTCGCCCTCGCCGCGCCCCACGATCAGCGGGCACTCCTTGCGCGCGCCGACGAGCAGGTCGGGCTCGTCGCCGGCCATGGCGACGAAGGCGTAGTGGCCCTGCAGCTCGGCGTAGGCGTCGCGCACCGCGGCGATCAGGTCGCCGTCGTAGTGGGAGGCGATCAGGTGCGCGACGACCTCCGCGTCGGTCTCCGAGGTGAAGCGGGCGCCCTCGCCGATCAGGCGCTCGCGTAGCGTCGTGAAGTTCTCGACGATGCCGTTGAGCACGATGTGGATGCGCTCCTCGGTGTCGAAGTGCGGGTGCGCGTTCTCCTCCGACACGCGCCCGTGCGTCGCCCAGCGCGTGTGGCCGATGCCGGTCGTGGCCGGCTTGGGCGCGACCGCGACCGCGCCGGCCCCGCTCGCCACGCCGACGGCCTCGCGGAGCGCGCCGAGGTTCCCGACCGCGCGCACCGACTCGACGTGCCCGTCGGCGACCATCGAGATCCCGGCGCTGTCGTAGCCGCGGTACTCGAGCTTCTCCAGCCCCGCGAGGAGCAGTTCCTGCACGGGCCGCTGCCCGACGTAGCCGACGATGCCGCACATGAAGAAACCTCCGACACGAATGAGAGCCGCGGCGAGCGGCTCCCCCGGCCCCTGACGCGGGCGGAGCGACGCATTCTAGTCGGCCGCCCGCGGCGCCGCCAGCGGCGCAAGCGGCGCGTCAGCCGATCTCGGCCTCGACGACGGCCACCAGGCGGTCGCACACCTCGCCCGCCTCGGCCTCGGTCGGCGCCTCGACCATCACGCGGACAAGGGGCTCGGTGCCACTTGGGCGCACGAGGACGCGGCCGCGGCCCTCGAGCGCCGCGCTCTCGCGCTCGACGGCGTCGCCGACGGCCGTCGCGTCCGCCATCGCCCCGCGGTCGCGCACGCGCACGTTGACGAGCCGCTGCGGCAGCTTGTCCATGCCGTGGCGGTCGGCGAGGTCCTCGCCGTCCAGCGCCTCGAGCGCCAGCAGCGCGCCCGCGATCCCGTCGCCGGTGGGTGCGAAGCCGAGCTCGATGATGTGGCCGGACTGCTCCCCGCCCAGCGCCCAGCCGCGCGCGCGCAGCTCCTCGAGCACGTAGCGGTCGCCCACCTGCGTGGTCGCGACCTCGACGCCCGCCTCGGCCATGGCCGCGTGGAAGCCGTAGTTGGTCATCACCGTCACCGCGACGCCGCCGCCGGCCAGCCGCCCGGTCGCCCGCAGGTGCTTGGCGGCCAGCGCCATCAGCTCGTCACCGTCGACCACGCCGCCGGTGCGGTCGGCGGCCAGCACGCGGTCGCCGTCGCCGTCGAAGGCGAAGCCGACGTCGTGGCCGCCGGCGACGACCGCCTCCGCCAACCGCTCGACGTGGGTCGAGCCGCAGCCGGCGTTGATGTTGCGGCCGTCGGGCTCGACCGCGACGGCGGTGACGCGCGCCCCGAGCCGCTCGAAGATCGCCGGGCCGGCGCGGTAGGTCGCGCCGTTCGCGCAGTCGAGCAGGACGTCGAGGCCGTCGAGGTCGAGGTCGCGCGAAGCGCTCGTGCAGCGCGCGCAGGTAGTCGTCGAGCGCGCCGTGCAGCGTCCGCACGCGTCCGAACCGCTCGGCGACGGCCGGCTCGCGCTCCGAGCGCGGCCTCGATCTCGGCCTCGACGTCGTCGGAGAGCTTGTCGCCGTCGGCCCCGAAGAACTTGATCCCGTTGTCGGTGTAGGGGTTGTGCGAGGCAGACAGCACGACGCCGAGGTCGCAGGCCGTAGCGGTCGATCAGCATCGGCGCGGCCGGCGTGGGCAGGACCCCGCCGAGCAGCACGTCTCCGCCGGCCGCCGTGACGCCCGCGGCGATGCCGGCCTCGAGCATGGCGCCGGATTCGCGCGTGTCGCGAATGACCAGCACGTGCGGGCGCTCGCCGTCGGCGCGCTCGGCCGCCGCGCGACCCAGCCCCAGGGCGAGCTCGGCGGTCACCACCTCGCCGGCCGGGCCCCGGACGCCGTCCGTGCCGAATAGACGTCGGGCCACGGCGGGGAGCGTCAGCGCTTGGAGAACTGCGGCCGCTTACGGGCCTTCTTGAGGCCGGCTTTCTTGCGCTCCTTGACCCGTGCGTCGCGGGTCAGGAAGCCGCGCCGCTTGAGCTCGATGCGGAGGTTCGGGTCGGCCTCGAGCAGCGCGCGGGAGATACCGTGGCGCAGCGCGCCGGCCTGAGCGGACACGCCGCCGCCGTGCAGCGAGGCGACGACGTCCATACGGGCCTCGTAGCCGACCGTCTCGAGCGGCTCGCGGATGTTGCGCTGCGCTGTGGCGCGCGGGAAGTACTCCTCCAACGTGTGGCCGTTGACGGCGTAGGCGCCACTGCCGGGCTTGAGGATCACGCGGGCGATGGCCGTCTTGCGCTTGCCGGTGGCGGTGTAGCGGGCGCCGGCGGCGAGGTCGATCGCCGCCTGCGGAGCCGCCTCGGGCTGGGCCTCCGGCTGCTCCTCGCCCGGCTCGGCGCCGGCGACCGGCTCGGCGTCCTCCGCGAGCTCGGCCTCGGCGGCCCGCGCCTGGGCGAGCGGGTCCGAGCCCTCGGGCACGATGTCGACCTCGAGATCGGCGCCCGGGATCTCGGGCTTCTTGGCCGGCTCGGCCGCGGGGGGTTCCTCGGCGGCAGGCGGGGGTTCCTCGGCGGCCGGTGCCGGTTCCTCGGCGGCCGGCGCGGCCTCCTCGGCGGCGGGCGCCGGCTCCTCGGCGGCCGGCGCGGGCTCCTCGGTCGCGGGCGCCTCATCGGCCTGCGACGGCTCCTCGGCGGCCGGCGCCTCCTCGGCCGCGGGCTGCGCGGGCTCCTCGGCGGGCGCGGCCGCCTCCGGCTCGGGCGGCGTCTGGGCCGCGTCGTCGGCGGCGGGCTCGTTCTCGCCCGCCTGCTCCTCGGGGCGCTCGTCGTCGGTCATCACGTTTCAATCTCCAGCGGTTCGGGCTTCTGCGCCGCGTGCGGGTGGTCCGGCCCGGCGTACACCTTGAGCTTCGTGATCTGCCTCCGCGCGAGCCGGTTGCGCGGCAGCATGCCGCGAACCGCGCGCCGGATGACCTCCTCCGGCCGGCGCTCGAGCTGCTCGCCGAGCGTGCGCGAGCGCAGGCCGCCGGGGTAGCCGGAATGGCGGTAGTAGCGCTTCTGCTCGCGCTTGTTCCCGGTCACCGCGATCTCGCTCGCGTTGATGACGACGACGAAGTCGCCGACGTCGATGTGGGGCGTGTACTCCGGCTTGCGCTTGCCGCGCAGGATGTCCGCGATCTGCGTCGCCAGCCGGCCCAGGGTCTTGCCCGAGGCGTCGACGAGCACCCAGGAGCGCTCGCGATCGGAAGGAGTGGCGACGTAGGTCTTCACGGCATGAAAAGCGCCACGCGGACCCCGCGCGGCGGGCGCCCATGATAGGGCAAGCGCGCGGGCCGCGGCCGGCGGCACGGTCGGACCCGGCAGGAATCCGAAACCACGCGCCGAAAGCCCGCTGTTAGCGAGAAAAAGGACCCTACCGGGTAACCGCGACGAGGGGTCTGTTTATACTGCCGCGACTTTATGACGCCTGCCGAGTCCGCTTGGCCCTGTCGCAGGGGCCGGACGGAGCGGGGGAACCAGCGGAAGCCGCAAGGTGACCGTGGGGCGAATCCGGGCACTGCCGCCCGGTAGCGCAGCCGCTTTCAGCGCGAGCCCGTCAGCTAACCCCGTAGGCGCTGGAAAGTGGAGGCAAACGACTGTGACGTTCGTCGGGCGCCCTGCCCGTCGTGGCATGGGGCGCAGGACCAAGCTGTTGAGCGTGGCCGGGCTCGGGATGAGCCTCGCCGCCATTCCCGCGACCGCAACCGGCTCGACCGGCGGCATCGTGGCGGGCTCCCCTGCCCGGATCAGCGGCGTGAGCTGCGTGAGGTCGTGCGTCAGCGCCGACGAGGCGCAGGCCGGCAGCATCGTCCGCGTTCGCGGACGCGAGCTGCAGGACACCGGACGCGTCGTCTTCCTCGGCCGCACCGGCAGCGGCGACGACGCCTCCGCCGGCGTGCGCCGCCGCGACGCGAAGGCCACCTACGTCGACGTCAGGGTGCCGGCCGCCGCGCGCAGCGGCCCGGTGCTCGTGCTCGAGCGCGGCGACGGCAGCACGTCCCGCCAGAGCCCCGCGGGCATCACCATCGACCACGGCGTCGACCCCCGCGGGCCGGGCTCCATCAGCGGCAACGGCGTCGTCGCCAAGCTCGAGAGCCGCACCGTCTACTTCGCCGGCAAGCGCGGACAGCGCCTGGCCTACTCGCTCTCGGGCTCGCAGCCCACGTCCGTCCGCGTCGACCTCGTCAAGGTGGCGGACGGCTCGGTCGTGGAGTCCTGGGGGCCGAGCAGCGTCGCGCCGGGCGCCACCCAGACGATCGAATGGAAGGGCAGCCCCAAGGTGGGTGACTCGCGCTTCCAGTTCCAGGTCTTCACCGGGCCGGCCGCGGCGTCGCCGACCGCGCCGCCGAATGCGACCGCGGGCGCCCGCAGCGCCACGCAGAGCGCCGCGCCCAGCGTCGCCGGCTCGTTCATGTACCTCCAGCACATCTTCCCGATCCGCGGGGCCCACAATTACGGGACCGCCGACAACCGCTACGGCGCCCCGCGCGCGGGCCACACCCACGCCGGGCAGGACGTGCTCGCCGCCTGCGGGACGCCGCTCGTCGCCGCCCGCGGCGGGAAGGTCGTCGAAGCGGGCTACGAGGGGGCCGGCGGCAACGCGGTCGTCATTCACGGCACGGGCAGCAACTACGACAACGTCTACATGCACCTGCGCGACGCGCCGTTGGTGCACAACGGCCAGCGCGTGTACACGGGCCAGCTGATCGGCTACGTCGGCGAGACCGGCGACGCCTCCGTCTGCCACCTCCACTTCGAGCTGTGGCAGGGCGCGTGGTGGAACGGCGGCCACACGGTCGACCCGCTGCCTTCGCTGAAGGCCTGGGACGCCCTGTCCTAGACTCCGCCGGGTGCCGGACGAGGGCGCCCCGATCAGCTACGAGGTCCTCGAGACCGACACGCCCGTGTACTCGAGCGACGGCACGACCGTCGGCCGGGTCGCGCGGGTCCGCGCCGACCTCAACGCCGACATCTTCGACGGCCTCGAGATCGACACCGCCGCCGGGCCGCGCTTCATCACCGCCGAGCACGTGGCGGCCATCCACGAGCGCGGCGTCGACCTCGACCTGACGGCGGACGCCGTCGCCTCGCTGCCGCCGTGCGAGCCCGTGCCCGCCTCCTACCGGGCGGACCCCGCCGACCACCGCGGCCTGCTCGCCCGGATCGCGGACCGCCTGGGCGGCCGCGGCGGATGGAAGCGCTCCGGCTAGCCGGGATACAGCCGCGAGTACGCGTCCTCCGCGGCGTCGAGCTGCCGGCGGGCCTGGGCCACGACCCAGCGCCGGGTCTCGCGATCTACCGCGAGGACGGTCCAGCCCTCGCCGTCCTCGCCGCTGAGGTGCACGAGGAGCGTGTCGCGATTGTGCTCGACCCGCACCCGGTGGGCGGGATTGCCCTGCTCGCTGAGGATCCGCGGCCGTTCCTCGTCGGGGTCGGCGAGGAACGAGGTCCAGTGCGAGGCGGGCGGGCGCGGCGTGGCGTGCGGGGCGGGCATCGCGTGCGCTCAGTATGGCGCGTGAGGATTGCGTGAACGTCCGACTCTAGGGTCCTCCACGTGAATGAGCGACGCACGTTCGTGGTGACGGTGCGCAGCGCCGAGACGCTTACGGTCGAGGACGTTGTCCGGAGGGACGTCGCGGCCCTTGCGGGTCTCGAGGACCTCCCCGACTGGATCGAGCAGCGGCTGCGCGAGGAAGGCGGCTCAGCGCAGACCCCAGAGGAGGAGTCATGACAGTTCGCAGCTTCAGGAGGGCGGCCCTGCTCGCCCCGATCGTGTGCCTCGCGGCGACCGTGTCCGCGTCCGCCGCCGAGATCACCTTCATCCCCGACCCGGTCACGTTCCAGGGCTCCGGCGGTCAGCTGGTGCGGATCGGGAACACCAGCAACACGAGCATGCGCCTCCAGGTCTCTGTGACGTCGGGCTTCCAGCAGTTCTCCGTCGACAGCGGGAGCGCGTGCACCCAGATCCTGTCGCCGAACGAGTTCTGCACCGTGCGCGTCCGGTACACAAACAGTGGGCTGTCCGAGGACCACGGCACGCTGCGCGCGCAGGACACGCTCCAGGTCGCACGCAGGGGCGAGGTGCAGCTGATCGGCAACAAGGGCAACGCGCCGCCGCGGGATACCACGGCACCGAACTGCACCCTGGCGGCCAAGCGCAACCAGAAGCTCATCAAGCTCGTCCGCAGGCGGCGCGGCCGCCGGGTCGTCACCGTCACGGTGCGCACCCCGTTCAACGTGTCGCTGCTGTCGAGCGAGGACGGCACGGTGTCGGCGCGCGCCACCGGCAAGGACTCGAAGAACCGGACGATCAAGCTCAAGTCGGCCTCGGCTCCGGCGAGCGCGGGCCACGGCGTGGTCCTCCGGCTCAAGCTCGAGTCCCAGAGCGAGAGCCGGATTCTCGCCGATGTGCGGAAGAACCTCGTGCCCAAGCTGACGTTCAGCGGCGCGTGCGTCGACCGCTCCGGCAACGCCCGCGGGGTCGGGTCGGTGATCCGCTTCCGCGACGGCAAGGCCGGGCGGGCGTTCGCCCTTCCGCTGATCGCCGACATCCTGCCGCGCTGACGTCGAGGAGGGATCGGCACGCGGGCGGCGCCCCCGGGCGCCGCCCGCGCCGGGCCGCTCAGACGGGATCGCCGGCCAGCACGCGGCGCTGGAGCTCGGCCGTCTCGGCTCCGGGCTCCACGCCGAGCTCAGCCACGAGCGCGCGGCGGCAGGCGAGGAACTGCCGCAGGGCGTGCCCGCGGCGGCCGGTCCGCGCGTAGGCCGCGATCAGCCGGCGGTGGGCGGACTCGTTGAGCGGGTCCAGGTCGACCAGGCGGCGGGCGGCGCGCGCGGCGGCCATGTGATCCCCGGCCTCCCCGTGGGCGTCGGCGAGCGCGGCGAGGACGTCCGCGTAGCGGTCCACGAGCCGCTCGCGCCAGGGGATCGCCCAGTCGGAGTAGCGCTCCTCCGGCAGCGGCTCCCCGGCCCAGAGCGCGTCGGCGGACGCCAGCGCGGCCAGGCGGCGCTCGCCGGTGGCGGCGTGCGCGGCCGTGGCCGCCCGCTCGAAGTCGCGGGCGTCGACGCGGTCGGCGTCGCGCAGGTTCAGGCGGTAGGAGCGCTCGGCGGCCTCCAACCGGCTGGTCTCGGCCCCGGGCGGATCGAGCACCGCGCGCGCGGCGGAGACCGCGACCTGGAGCCCGCGCCGCGCCGACGACGCCGGCTTGTCGGCCCAGAACGCCTCGAACAGGTCGTCCTCGGTGGCCGGCTCGTCGCCGCGGCAGAGCAGGAGGCGGACCAGGCGCTCGGCGACGCGGCGCTCCCAGGCGGCGTCGTCGACCACCCAGCCGCCGCGGCGGACCTCGAAGCCGCCGAGCAGCCGGATCGCGATCGCAGGCGGGTCGCGCCGCAGCCGTTCGGCCGCCGCGCGCGCGGCGGCCGCGACCTCGGGATCGGGGTCGTCGGCGAGCTCGGGCAGCCGCTCCATCCCGTCCGGGTGGCCGGCGGCCACGGCGGCGAGGAGGGCTGCGCGGCGCACGCCGGCGACGGGATGGCGGGTGAACGGCCCCAGCGCGGCCCCGCCCGGCAGCGCGCCCGCGACCGCGCGCACGGCGTCGTCGGGGTCGATCGCCTCCTCCTCCAGCGCCGACCACAGCGCGCCCTGCACGCGCGGCCACTCCCGCCGCACGACGTGCCGCGCCTGATCGCCGGCCTCGGTCCAGGCCGCCTGGATCGCCCGCACGGACCCCGGCTCGTCGCCCTCGTCGTGCAACAGCCATGCCAGCACGGTCTGCAGGCGCGCCGTCGAGTAGCGCTCGGGGCGCTCGGCGATCAGCGCCTCCACCACCTGCCGGGCGCGCGCGGGCTCACCGACCCGGGCGAGCGTCGGCGCGACCAGCGCCACGCAGTGCGTGCGGTCGTAGTACGGCCACGGCTGGGCCTCCGCCACCGCGCGCTCCGCGGCCGCGCGCGCCGCCTCGGCGTCGCCGCGGGCGGCGGCCAGCGACGCGTGCGCGGTGTGCACCGCCCACACGCCCCACGCCCGCCAGTCCGGTCCGACCTCGGCCAGCTCGCGCTCGGCGCCGGCGACGTCCCCGGCCTGGGCGAGCAGGCTGGCGGAGCGGACGGTCAGGCCGGTGCCCACCCACCCGGCGAGCCCGACGGCCCGGGCCCGGGCGCGGGCGCGGGCGGAGACGGCCAGCGCTTCCGCGTCCTCGCCACGCTCCTCGTGGATGGCTGCGATGAATCCGAGCACATAGGGCAGGCGGCCGAAGGGATCGGCCGCCTCGAGCGCCGCGAGCCCCTGGCCGGCATGCGTGAGCGCGTCGTCCAGGCGGCCGGCCGGCAGGTCGAAGTAGTAGGCCTCGAATGCGGCGCCCGGGGCGCGCAGCACGGCGGCGACCGGGTCGTCCAGCGCGCGTTCGTACAGCGCCCTCGCCTCGGCGAAGGCGCCCTGGCGCGCGGTCGCGGCGGCGGCGGCCACGCCGACCGCGCGGGCCGCGAGGTCGCCCGGTGCGTCGGGGTCGTCGAGGGCGGCGCCGAGCGCCGCCGCGCCGGGGAGGTCGCCGACGGCCACGAACGCGTCGGCGAGCGCGAAGCGCGCGGCGAAGCGCACCGGCGGAGGAGCGCCGGCGGCGTCGAAGCCCGCGACCGCCCCCCGGCAGAGCTCGACCGCCTCCTCAAAGCGCCCGTCTCCGGTGGCGAGACCCCCGGCCAGCAGCGTGAGCTCGGGCCGCTGCGCGAGCTGCGGCGGCAGCGCGTCGAGCCAGCCGCGGACCGTCTCGGGGGCAGTGCGCGCGAGTCCGGGGCCCTCGCGGGCGACGGCGCCGGCGGCGGCGTCCCAGTCCTCGGCGGCCAGCCAGTGGTCGACGGCGTCGGTCCCGCGGCCCGCTCCCTCGAGGGCCGCGGCGACCTGCGCCTCGGTCGCGCGGCGCTGGTCGAGCTCGGTGTCGCGCTCCAGCTGCGTCCGCAGGAACTCGTGGAACAGTGGATGGAACCGGCGCCGGCCGCGCTGGTCGCCGCCGGCGAGGAAGAGGCCGCGCTGCTCGGCGATCGCGGCGAGCCCCTCCGCCGGCCCGATGCCGGCCGCGGCGGCGATCTCGAGGTCGGGAGCCGCGCTCGCCGCGACCACCGCCTCGCGCAGGTCGGCCTCCAGCGGCCCGAGCACCTCCTCCTCGAAGTACGCGTCGGCGAGCTGCCGCGACGGCCCGGCGCGTCCAGGCTCCCCTGCGCCGACGGCGAGCGCGACGCCGAGCGGCCAGCCCTCGGTCGCGGTCATCAGGTGGTCGACCTCGTCGGGGTCCGGTTCGCGCCCCGTCCGGAGCCGCATGAACTCGGCGCAGTCGGCGGCGGAGAACGCGAGGTCGCCCGGCCCGATCTCGGTCAGACGTCCGGCGGCGCGGCCCCGCGCCGTTCGCAGCGCGAGCCGGTGGCGCGCCGCGACCGCGATGCGCAGGGCGGGCGCCTCGGCCGCGAGCAGGCGCGTCGCCACGGCGAGCGCGCCGGGTACGTCGTCCAGCGCCTCGGCGTCGTCGAGCACGACGACGAGCGGGTCGACGAGCAGCGGCGTCAGCTCGCGCTCGAGCGCCGCGACCGCGCGCTGCGGGTCCACCTGCTCGCGCGTCGCGGCGAGACGCTCGGCGAGCACGTCGGCCGCGCCCGGCACGGCGGCGCGGACGGCGTCCACGACCAGTCCGACCAGGCGACCGGCGTCGCCCCCCGCGTCGCCGCACCGCACCCAGGCGGCGTCCAGGTCGCCGCGCGCGAGCGCCTGCTCGAGCGCGCTGGTCTTCCCGAAGCCGGCATCCGCGACGACCAGCACGGATCCGGTCTCGAATCCCTCGAGAATCCGTTCGGTGAGATCCGGCCGCTCGAGGCGGACGAGGCCCACGCCCGTGGCCATGGCGCGACTATACGCTGGGTCTCCGAGCGCGAGCAACCAGCGCGTCCGCCTGGCGCCGCCGCGCTACTCCCACTCGATCGTGCCCGGGGGTTTGCTGGTGATGTCGAGCACCACCCGGTTGACCTCGCGCAGCTCGTTGATCATTCGCGAGGCGATCTGCTCGAGCAGGTCGTACGGCAGGCGCGCCCAGTCGGCGGTCATCGCGTCGTCGCTGGTCACCGCGCGGATCACGACGACGTAGCCGTAGGTGCGCTCGTCGCCCTGGACGCCGACGGTGCGCACGTCGGGCAGCACGCAGAAGGACTGCCACAGCTCGCGGTAGAGCCCGGCGCGGCGGATCTCGTCCTGGAGGATCGCGTCGGCGTCGCGCAGGACGTTGAGGCGCTCCTTCGTCGCCTCGCCGCCGACGATGCGGATCGCCAGGCCGGGTCCCGGGAACGGCTGGCGCCAGACGAGCCGCTCGGGCAGGCCCAGCTCGGCGCCGACGGCGCGCACCTCGTCCTTGAACAGCGTGCGCAGCGGCTCGACCAGCTCGAACTCGAGGTCCTCGGGCAGCCCGCCGACGTTGTGGTGGGACTTGATCGTGGCCGCGCCGGTCCCGCCACCGGACTCGATCACGTCGGAGTACAGCGTCCCCTGCACCAGGTAGTGCGGGCTGTCGAGCTTCGCCGCCTCCTCCTCGAACACGCGGATGAACTCCTCGCCGATCGTCTTGCGCTTGGCCTCGGGTTCGGTCACGCCGCGCAACCGGCTCAGGAAGCGGTCCTCGGCGTCCACCGCCACGAGCGGAATGTGGAAGCGGTCGCGGAACGCCGCGATCACCTGCTCGCCCTCCTTCTTGCGCATCAGCCCGTGGTCCACGAACACGCAGGTGAGCTGGTCGCCGACCGCGCGGTGGACGAGCAGCGCGGCGACCGAGGAGTCCACGCCGCCGGAGAGCCCGCAGATCACGCGGCCGTCGCCCACCTGCGCGCGGATGCGCTCGATCTGCTCGTCGACGATCGAGGCCGGCGACCAGGTGCGCTCGCACGCCGCAGACGTCGCCCAGGAAGCGCTCGAGGATCCGCTGGCCGTAGGGCGTGTGGACGACCTCGGGGTGGAACTGGATGCCGTATACGCCGCGCTCCACGTACTCCAGCGCGGCGACGGGCGAGGCCGTCGACGAGGCCAGCGCGACGAAGCCGGGCGGGGGCTCGAACACGGTGTCGCGGTGCGACATCCAGCAGGTCTGCTCGGCCGGCAGGCCCGGCGAGCAGCCGGCCGGGCTCGCGCACCTTCAGCTCGGAGCGCCCGAACTCCCCGACGTCGGCGCCCTCGACGCGGCCGCCGAGCTCGCGCGCGATCAGCTGCATCCCGTAGCAGATGCCCAGCACCGGGATGCCGAGCTCGAGCAGCGCCGGGTCGAGGTGCGGCGCGCCCTCGGCGTACACGGACGCGGGGCCGCCGGACAGGATCAGTCCCTTCGGCTTGCGCTTCGCCACGGCCTCCACGCCGGCGTGATGCGGCAGCAGCTCGGAGAAGACGCCCAGCTCGCGCACGCGCCGCGCGATCAGCTGCGAGTACTGCCCGCCGTAGTCGAGGACGACGACTTCCTCGGTCGCCACGCGCGACTCCGGGCGCACCGCCGCGCTCGGCGGTAGCGCTCGGCGCCCCGGCGGCGTCAGTCATTGACGAGAATCGCCGCCTTGCCGTTGGAACCCATGCCGACCGACTGCTCGCGCTGGAGCTGCTTGCCCTCGGTCTGGAGCGCCGGCGCGACCATCAGCTCGGCGCGGTTGAACTCGGCGATGTCCTTGTAACCGGTGGTGGCCATCGAAGTGCGCAGCCCGCCCATCAGGTTGAACGTGCCGTCGTTCTCGCGTGCCGGCCCGATGAGGATCTCCTCGATCGTCCCGTTCTGCGTGGTGGCCACCCGGGTGCCGCGCGGGAGCGTCGGGTGGAAGGTCGCCATTCCCCAGTGGAAGCCGCGCCCGGGCGCCTCGTAGGCGCGCGCCAGCGGCGACCCGATCATCACCGCGTCGGCCCCGCACGCGATCGCCTTGGCCACGTCGCCGCCGTTGCGCATGCCGCCGTCGGCGATGACCTTCACGTACTCGCCGGTCTCGAGCATGTGCTGGGAGCGCGCGGCCGCGGCGTCGGCGATCGCGGTCGCCTGCGGGACACCGATGCCCAGCACGCCGCGGGTGGTGCACGCAGCGCCTGGCCCGACGCCCACGAGCACCCCGGCCGCGCCGGTGCGCATGAGGTGCAGGGCCGTGTGGTAGGAGGCGCACCCGCCGACGACGACGGGCACGTCGAGCGACGGGATGAACTCCTTGAGGTTGAGCGGCTCGGTCGACTCCGAGACGTGCTCGCCGGACACGACCGTGCCCTGGATCACGAGGATGTCGAGCCCGGCGTCGAGCGCCAGCTCGTAGTGGCGCAGGACTCGCTGGGGGGTAAGCGAGGCGGCCGCGACCACGCCCTCGGCCTTGATCTCCTCGATGCGCTGGGTGATCAGCTCCGGCTTGACCGGCTCCTGGTAGATCTCCTGCATCTCGCGCGTCGCCTGCGCCTTGGGGAGCGTGGCGATGCGCTCGAGCTGGTCGTCGGCATCCTCGTAGCGGGTGAAGATCCCCTCGAGGTTGAGCACCGCGAGGCCGCCCAGGCGGCCGATGACGCCGGCCGTGGTGGGCGACACGACGCCGTCCATCGCCGAGGCCAGCAGCGGGAGCTCGAAGCGGTAGTCGCCGAGCTTCCAGGAGATGTCGACGTCGTCCGGATCGCGCGTGCGCCGCGAGGGCACGATGGCGATGTCGTCGAAGCCGTAGGCCCGGCGGGCCTTCTTGCCGCGGCCGATTTCAACTTCCATCTATCGATCCTAGGACTCGAGGCGGACGGGGTGTCGAGGGTAGCAGCGCGCTCCTGTGCGGCCGGCCCTCAAACCGCCGCAATCTGCGGGAACTACCCCACCTCGGCCGGCAGCTCCAGCGGCTCCACGCTGATCTCGTCCATCAGGCGCTCGACGGCGCGGGCGTCCAGCACGCCGGCGCCGAGGTGCTGCGTGGACTCCGCGCCGCAGGCGGTGCCGTAGCGCAGGCACTCGCCGGGTCCCTCGCCGCCGTAGCGCGCGGCCACGTAGCCGGCCAGGAAGGCGTCGCCGGAGCCGACGCTGGCGCGGGGCTCCAGCGGCTCCATGCGCGCGCGGTAGAGCCGCGGGCGGCCGTCCTCCAGCACCTGTGCGAAGCAGCCGTCCGTCGTGGTCATGATTGCCTCGCGCGCGCCCAGCTCGGCCATCTCGCGCACGGCGATGACCCGATCCTCGTCGTCGTTGAACTCGTGGCCGACGAGCTCCTCGGCCTCGAGCACGTTGGGCGTCACCACCGTCGGCTCGGCGCGCACCGCCTGGCGCAGTGGCTCGCCCTCGGTGTCGAGCACGGTGGTCACGTTGAGCTTCTGCAGGTCGCGGATCAACCGGGCGTAGATCTCGTGGTCGACGTCGCGCGGGAGCGAGCCGGCGAAGACGCACATCTGCGCGCCCTGGGCGAGGTAGAGCAGCTTGTCGCAGAACAGGTCGACCTCCGCGCTCGTGACGGCCGGGCCGCGCTCGTTGATCTCGGTCTGCTCGCCGCTGGTCGGGTCGAGCACCGCGGTGTTGGTGCGGGACTCCTCGCGGATGCGCACGAAGTCGGACAGGATCGACTCCTCGGTCAGGAGCTCGACCACGCGCGTGCCGGTCGGGCCCCCGGTGAACCCGGTCGCGACGACCGGCCGCCCGAGGCGCTTGATCGCGCGGGCGACGTTGACCCCCTTCCCGCCCGGCATCGTGGTCTGCGCGACGCTACGGTGCCGGCGGCCGAGCCGGAAGTTCGGGACTTCCAGGGTCTTGTCGATCGCGGCGTTGAGTGTGACGGTGATGATCACGCGATCCGTGCCTCCCACCCCCGCGCCGGCGCCGCACGAGCAGGATGCCGGCGAGCGCGAGCAGGAGCGCGACCGCGAGGGTACCCGGTCTGGAGATGAACGTCACGGCGCGCTGGATCAGCCCGACCTCCGGGACCTTCGAGCGGGTCAGCAGCGGGACACGGGCGATCACTCGTCCGCGGTAGACAACGCCGACGTAGCCGACCTTGCGGCCGGCCGGCAGCGGGCCCGTGAGCCGCTTGGGCGCGTGCACGACGAGCTGGGGCCGGCGCTCCCCGCGGCGCACGACCGTCGAGAACGCCCGCGCCGGGACCAGCCCGATCGTGTCGGACTCGCGGTAGCGGACCTTCGCCGTGGCCAGGACGTCGGCCGTGCCGAACGCCGTGTAGGAGCGGTAGCGCGACAACCCGAAGCGCAGCAGCGCGAGCGTGTCGGCGTTGCGGGCGTACGCGCTGGGATCGCCGAGCACCGCGCTGATCACGGTGACCCCGTTGCGGGTCGCCGAGCCGACCAGGCAGTAGCCGGCGCTCGGCGTGTGGCCCGTCTTGACGCCGTTGACGAAGCCCACCTGCCGGACGAGGTCGTTCTTGTTGACGACGAAGTGGCGCCCGCGGTTGGAGCGCAGAATGGCGCTGGCGCGGTCCACCGTGCGCGCGAACCACGGGCGGCGGCGCAGGATCGCGGCGAGGTGGACGAGGTCCGACGCGCTCGAGTAGTTGCGGGGGGCGTCCAGCCCGATCGGGTTGGAGTAGTGCGTGTGGTGCAGCCCGAGCGACCGCGCCGCCCGGTTCATCATGGCCACGAACCCGCCCGTCGACCCGCCCGTGTTGATCGCGAGGTCCGCCGCGGCGTCGTTGCCGCTGCCCAGCAGCAGCCCGCGGAGCAGGTCGGCCACGGTCATCCGCTCGCCCGCGCGCAAGTTGATCAGCGACTCGTCCGAGAAGGCCGGCGCGTAGCCCGGGGACGTGAAGACGCGGCCAAGCGGCACCCGGCTGAGCACGACGTAGGCGGTCATCAGCTTCGTCGTGCTGGCGATCGGGCGCCGCGTGCCGGCGTGGTACGCGTACACGAGGTCGCCGGTGACCGGCTCGTACACGGCGGCGGCCGAGGCGTCGATCAGCGGCGGGCGGCGAGCCGCGAGCGCGCTGGGCGGGGCGGTCGCGCCCGGGGGCACGGGCGTGGTCGCCGGATCGGCGGTCTGCGCCCCCGCCGGCGGAGCGAGCGGCGAAGCGATGAACGCGAGCGCGCCGGCCAGCGCGCCGATGCGCGAAACGGCGCGGACGGTCACTGGCGCAGCTTGATCCGCTCCCCGGGGACCAGGGTCTGGGGATCCAGGTCGGGGTTGAGCTCGAGGAGCCGATCGGTTGAGATCCCGGTCTTGCGGGCGATCGAATCGAGGGAGGTGTCGCTGGACTTCACGATGTAGCTGCGGGGCTTGGGGCGGGGTCGTGCACGGGTGGTGGTGGTGGTGCGGTTGCTCTTGGTGGTCGACGAATTCGAGCCGCCCCCGCCGGCGGAACCGATGACGATCACCAACAAGATGGCGAAGACGACCAGCGCGAGCGGCGCGAGGAGGCGCGCGGGGCGACGATCGGGCATCGCGCGGCGATGATACCCACGGCCCCTGCGCGATCCGCTACCGCGGGGCCGTCAGGCTCCACACGGCGTCGCGCAGGCGCTCGGCCGCCGCGGCCGCGGCCTGCGCCGGCTCCCCGCCCTGCTGCTCATGCGCGAGCGCGATGCCACGCGACACCGTCACCAGCGCCGCGGCGGGTCCGGGAGCGAACGCGGGTCCGAGCGTCTCGACCTTCCCGCCCTGCGCGCCGACGCCGGGCAGGAGGAAGATCGCGCGCGGCATCAATGCCCGCATGCGGGGCAAGTGTTCAGGGGCGGTGGCGCCAGTCACGGCGTCGACGCCGAGCGCGTCCACGCGCCGTGCCAGGCGCTCCCACAGCGGCGCCGGCGCGCCGTCCTCGCCGAGCGTCGCCAGGTCCTCGACGTCGGCGGCGCCGGGGTTCGACGTGCGTACGAGCACGAACACCCCGGCCGCCGCCTCGCGCGCCGCGGCGATCAGCGGCTCGAGCGCGTCGTCGCCGAGCAGCGGGTTCGCGGTGACCGCGTCGGCCCCGAGGCCGGGAACGTCGCCCCACGGCGTCGGCGTGGAGGACAGCAGGCCCTGCGCGTAGGCCGCGGCCGTGACCGGGACGTCGCCGCGCTTGCCGTCGGCGATGACGAGCAGGCCGGCGTCGCGTGCCGCGGCGGCGGTTCGCTCGAGCGCCGCCCAGCCGGGCGCGCCCAGCCGTTCGAAGCACGCGAGCTGGAGCTTGGCCGCGACGCAGGCCGGTCCGGCGGCGTCGAGCAGCGCCGCGCAGTGGCTCGCCACGGCGTCCGCTGCCGCCTCCGCCGGGGTGGACCCGGAGGGCGCGGCAGCGGACGTCTGGGGCCACAGGCGCGCAGGGTCGGGATCGAGCCCGAGGACGAGCTGCGATCCCCGCCCGGCGACGCGGCTGGCGAGCCGCTCGCCGAAGCCCGTCGGGGCTGGATCAGCCGTTGACGGCCTGCTTGAGCTTCGCCCCGGCGCTGAAGCGCGGGACCTTCGAGGCCGGGATGTGGATCGGCTGGCCGGTGCGCGGATGCTTGCCCTGGCGGGCGCCGCGCTCGGCGACGTGGAACTTGCCGAAACCGGTGAAGGCAACCTCGCCCCCGCGACTGAGCGTCGTCTGGATCGCGTTCAGGACGGTTTCGACGGCCTGCTCGGCCTCCTTCTTGGAGAGACTCGCGTCCTGCGCGACCTGGTCGACGAATTCGGACTTCGTCACTGGCTCCTCCTTCGGGGTCGTAGGGAGGGTTCGAAGCTAACAATGCTCGCGGACGACCGCTTGGCCCAATGTCCGGCGGCATCGGCAAAAAGTCGCAATTTGCGCCCGATCCGAGCGGGCGTACGTCGCGCTGGAAACCAGTCGGGCGTCGTCGGTTCCCCTTTGCGAGCCCGGCCTCCCCCCTGCTATAAAGCCGCGCTCGGACGGCTTGGACAGCCGAGCGACAAGGCAGGGGAGGCGAAACGCAGGGATGCCGGCAAGGGTGCGCGGAAGCGCAGCGGTGATGCGGCGGTGGTGGCTGTGGGCGGCGCTGGCCTGCCTGCTCGCCCTGCCGAGCACGGCCCTCGGATACTCGACGGCGTCCGGCTTCGCGGCGAGCGACTACGCGACCGGGTTCCCGTCGTCGTCGTGCTGCGAGTGGGGACCGATCGGGGTTGCGTTCGATCAGTCGGACAACCTCTACGTGGTCGACAACGCCGACGGCAACCTCTATCGCTTCGCCCCCGGCGGCGGCGTGGCGGCGGATGCGACGCGCGTGACCGAGTCGCGCCTCCCGGGCGGCCCGTCCGGCCTGGCCATCGGGCGTGACGGTCGTCTGTACCTGGCTCGTGGAGGCACCGGTGACGTGGTCGAGATCGACCCGGCCAACGGTCGGATCCTGCGATCGGTCGCAGGCGGGATCCGCTGCGCGACCGGCCTCGCGGTCGACCCGGTGAGCGGCGACCTGTTCGTGTCGCAGAACCAGTGCGGCAGCACGCTGTGGCGCATCTCGGGATTCGCGCACGGCCCCGGCACCGCCGCCCCATACGTCCCCAACCTGCACGGCGTCGACGGAATCTCCTTCGGCAACGACGGCACCCTCTATGCCGAGAGCAACGGCGAGGTGGAGAGCATCGGTGGCACCTCGAGCGGCGCGCCCGGCGCCGTGACCCCGATCACCTTCATCGGGAAGGCCGACGGCATCGCGGCCGGCGTGGCGCCACCGTCGGGCGGTCCGGCGTTCGTGGTCGCCAACCGCAACGACGGCGCCGTCACGCGCGCGGACCTGACCACCAACCCGATCACCCACCAGGACATCTTCACCGGCGGCAGTCGCGGCGACCTGGCCGCGGTCGACTCGCACGGCTGCCTGTACATCACCCAGTCGAACAGCGTCGTCAGGGTCCGGCCCACCGACCGTGCCTGCGATCTGTCGCCGTCCACGACCGGACCGCCTCCCCCGCCCGGCGTGATCGTCGACGCCCTCACCTCCGCAGCCAAGCGCGTTTCGCGCCGGAGCTGCGTGCCGATGCGCCGGCTCGTGTTCCGCATCCGCCAGCGCGGCCGCGTGCGGCTGCGCTCGGCCGTGATCTACATCCGGAACAAGCGGGTCAAGACGGTCAGGGGCCGCGCGGTGACAGGCCGCATCGTGCTCACCCGCATCCCGCGCGGCTCGTTCACGCTCAAGGTCGTCGCCCGAACGACCAGGGGCCGGAAGCTGACGACGCGCAAGCGGTACCGGAACTGCTAGCGGCGGGCGCGAAGGCGCCCAGCTGAGCTGCGCAGGGTCTGCGTGCAAACCCTGGGGGTTTCAGGGCGAACAGCCGGTGGTATTGCTCTGTTTTCCGGAGAGGAGACACCATGAGCATTCGCTTCCGTTCTCTCTGCCGAGCGTTCGCACTCACCCTCGTGTCCGTCGCGGTGCTGGTGGCGCCGAGCGCTCAGGCTTCGAGTTATACGCCGGTTCGCGGCACTGATTTCTTCGCTGCGAGCGGCGTGTGGAATCGGCCGCTGGACGCCGACGCGCCGCTGGCGTCCGACTCCAGCACGCTGGTGTCAACGCTCAATTGGGAGGTCGGTAACTACGGCACCTGGATCAACTCCGATCACTGGAGCACGGGCGTCTACACCGTGGCGGCCGACCAGCCCACGGTGCATGTGACGCTCGACCAGAACAAGCCCCGGCTGCAGGCCGATTTCAACCAGGTCCCGCTGCCGCCCGACGCCCACCCGGCCGCGGGCACCGATGGGCACCTGGTGGTCTGGCAGCCCTCCACACAGACGATGTGGGAGTTCTGGCAGCTCCACACCGACGGGTCAGGCAACTGGCACACCAGCTACGGCGGCAAGATGACCAACGTCTCAAGCAACCCCGGCTACTTCCAACAGTTCGGTGCCACCGCCACCGGCCTCCCGATCGTCGGAGGGCTGATGACATTGCAGGAGGAGACCGACGGCGCGATCAACCACGCGCTCCAGATCGCGATCCCGCACGCGCGGGCAGGCGTGTGGGTCTACCCCGCGCAGCGCAGCGACGGCGACAACCCGCAGACCAGCGCCATCCCCGAGGGAACGCGCTTCCGCCTGCCGGCCAACCTGTTCATCAACCCGCTATGGCCACGCCAGACGCAGATGATGGCCAGGGCCGTGCAGAAGTACGGCATGATCGTCGACGACCAAAGCGGCAGCGTCTCCTTCCGCGCCGAAGACCCTTACCTCTTCTACCAGCAAAACCACTTCGATCCCTACGGCCCCTACGCCTACGGCGGCCTCTCACCCAGCCAACTGCTCGCCTTCTTCCCCTGGACACAACTCCAAGTCGTCAGACCCTGAACGAGAGCCGCTGGAGGAGAGCGAGGACGAGGTGATCCCCGGCGGGCCCGGACGCGGCCCTAGTCGTCGGCGTCGTCGTCCGTGGCGTCCCCGGCGCGCGCCGTGTCGACGATCGCCTGGGCCGCGTCGAGCAGCGCCTCGCCCTCCGGCGTGGACGGGTCGACGGAACGTACGCGCCCGTCCGCGTCGTGCAGCCGGATGTAGGGTCCGCGACCCTCGCGGCGCCGGCGCAGCGCGCCCGCGAGATCGCCGACGGCGGCGTTCAGGCTGTCCATCGGGCCGCGGGGCTTCACCGGTCGCCGTCCAGCTCCGCGAGGAGCATGCGCAGGTCGTAGAGCATCAGCGCGGGCAGCGCCGCCCGCGTGCTCGCCACCACGATCGCGTGCCGCCGGGAGCGCGCGGCGTAGACGACGCCGCGCGCCGCTGCGGCCTCGATCTCGGCCGCGTCGGGCGCTGCGCCCAGGAGCGCGCGCGCCGGCTCGACCAGTGCGGCCGGGCCGGCGACCCGGCCGCCGCGCGCGCCGAGCACGATGGCCTCCCGCACGTGGGGGCTCATCTCGGTCAGTCGTTTCAGGGCCAAAGGGGGCGAAAGGGCGGTCGTCATCCCGGGCCGCGAGAATACGCCACGTGCCGCTGTCCAAGATCGCGTGGCTGACCACCGTCGGCGTCTGCCTGGTGACGGCCATCCTGATGTTCGTGGCCGGCTACAACGGCTACGCCGGCGTGGCGATCGCGGTCGGCGCGGCGGCGGCCATCAACCTGCGGTAGACCTCGGGCCGATCTCGGTCCCCGGGCGGACGTTGCCCTCCGGCTCGAGGTGGATGAGCACATCGGCGCCGCCGACGCGGGCGCGAATGGCGTCCTGCAGCTCGTGCGCAATGGCGTGGGCGTCCTCGAGCGTCGTGCCGGCGCGGAACTGCACATGCAGGTCGACGTAGCGGCGCGCGCCCGCGCGGCGCGTGCGCAGCTTGTGGTACCCGGCGACGCCCCGCGGGCCGAAGGAGTGCACCGCCTCCTCGATGGCGCGCTGCTCGTCCGCGGGGAGCGCTTCATCCACGAGCACCCGCGAGGAGCGCGTGAGGATGCGCACGCCGGACACCACGATCGCGGCCGCCACGGCGAGCGCCACGATCGGGTCGAGCCAGTCGGCCCCGGTGACCTGGACGATCGCGAGGCCGACCAGGACGCCGAGCGAGGTGAGCGCGTCGGTGCGCAGGTGCGCCGCGTCGCCCTCCAACGCCGCCGATTCCGTCGTGTGCGCGCGCCGCGCCACGATTCCGCCGACGGCCAGGTTCGCGACTGCCGACACGCCGACGACCGCGATGCCGATTCCCAGGCGCTCGACCTTGGCGCCGACGACGAGGTGCCGAATCGCCTCGAACGCGATCACCCCGGAGCCGACGAGGATCAGCATCCCCTCGATCGCGGCCGACAGGTTCTCGATCTTCTCGTGGCCGTAGCGGTGCTCCTCGTCCGCCGGCTCGTCGGCCTTGCGCACGGAGATGTAGGCGACGATCGAGGCGATCAGGTCGATGCTCGAGTGCATCGCCTCGCTGAGGATCGCGACCGAGCCGGTGATCGAGCCGGCCGCGACCTTGAGCAGGATCAGCGCGCTGTTGGAGGCGATCGAAAGCGCGGCGGCGCGGGTCTTCGCAGGGCGCGGACCGGCGCCGGCCGCGCGCGGCTCCGGGGGCGGCGCCACGATCCCGGCGGTCGCGCGGCCCGGGCTCATGTGGCGACCTCCCGTTCCCGCGCGAGCCAGCGCGCGAGCTCCCTAGCCGCCCGGCCGCGGTGGGAGATCGCGCCCTTCTCCGCGTCGGTGAGCTCGGCCATCGTGCGCCCGTCGCCATCGTCGGGAACGAACACCGGGTCGTAGCCGAACCCGCCGCTCCCGCGCGGCGCGGCCGCCATGGTCCCGGTGCAGCGCCCCTCGAAGAGCCGCTCCTCCCCGTCGGGGTCCACGAAGGCCAAGACGCACACGTACGCCAGCGCGCTGCCGGCGGGCGCCTCGCGGCGCAGGCGGTCGAGGTTCTCCGCGTCGGTGGCGTCCGCGCCGGCGTACCGGGCCGAGCGCACGCCGGGTCGCGTTGTCCAGCGCCGCGGCCTCGATGCCCGAGTCGTCGGCGATCGCCGGCCGGCCGACGGCCGCGGCGGCGGCGCGCGCCTTCGGCAGCGCGTTGTCCGCGAAGGTCGCGCCCGTCTCGGGCGGAAGCACGACGCCATCGGGCAGCCCTTCGATCTCGTGGGGCTCGAGCAGGCGGGCGAACTCGCGCCGCTTGTGCGCATTGCGGGTCGCCAGCACCAACCGCACGGGTCAGCCCAGCACGTCGGCCTGCGCGGCGCGCAGGCGCTCGATCCCGCCGGCGGCGAGCGCGAGCAGCTCGTCCAGGTGGGTGCGCGAGAGTGGCGTGCGCTCGGCCGTCGCCTGCACCTCGACGAGCCCACCGTCGCCGGTCATCACGACGTTGGCGTCGACCTCGGCGGCGGAGTCCTCGGGGTAATCCAGGTCGAGCAGCGGCTGCCCGTGCACGACCCCGCAGGACACCGCCGCCACGCTCCCGGTCAGCGGCAACCGGCCGATCGCGCCGCCGTCGAGCAGCTTCCGGCAGGCCAGCTCGAGCGCCACGTAGCCGCCGGTGATCGCTGCGCAGCGCGTGCCGCCGTCGGCCTCGAGCACGTCGCAGTCCACGTACACCGTGCGCTCGCCGAGGACGGCGAAGTCCACGACGCCGCGGATCGAGCGGCCGATCAAGCGCTGGATCTCGACCGTGCGGCCGTCGGGACGGCCGCGGCTGACATCGCGCTGCTTGCGCTCGCCGGTGGACGCGGGCAGCATCCCGTACTCGGCCGTGAGCCAGCCGCGGCCCTGGCCGGCAAGCCACTTCGGCACCGACTCCTGCACCGAGGCGGTGCAGATCACGCGCGTGCCGCCGGCCGCGATCAGTGCGGAGCCGTCGGCGCTGCGCACGAATCCGGGCTCGATCGTGATCGGCCGCAGCTCGTCGGCGGCCCGGCCCCCGGCGCGCTCGCTCATACGGGCACCCGCGCCGGCAGGTCGACGTGCTCGACCGCCTCGAGCGGCATCTGGAGGAAGCGCGTCCCGAGCGTGCGGAAGCCGTCGACGTCGGCCGTGCACAGGAAGCGGTAGTCGCCCTCCCCGTCGCGCGGGCTCTCGAGGTCGCGAACACCCAACGCGTGCTCGACGCGCCGCGCGACGGCGTGGCCGGAGGACACGAGCGCGACGTCGCGCCCGAGCGTGCGCTGCAGCATCGGAGCCACCAGCGGGTAGTGGGTGCAGCCGAGGATTACGGTGTCCACGTCGGCCTCGCGCAGCGGCTCGCAGTACGTTCGCACGGTGTCCACGACGCGCTGGTCGAAGGGAAAGCCGCCCTGGATGATCGGCGCCAGGTCGGGGCAGGGCACCGCCACCAGCTCGACATGCGGGTCCGAGGCGTGCACGGCGCGGGCGTAGGCGCCGCTCGCCACCGTGGCGGGCGTCGCCAGCAGCCCAATGCGGCCGCTGCGGGTGGCCTCGACAGCGAGCTGGGACTCCGGCGTCACCACCGCCACGACGTCGAGCGCGTCGGCGCGCGCGGCGACATGCGCCTCGAGCGCCGGCAGCGCCGCCGCCGCGGCGGAGTTGCACGCGACCACCAGGAGCTTCGCACCGCGGCCCAGCAGCTCGTCGGCGATCTGGAGCGCGAAGCCCTCGAGCTCGGCCGGCGAGCGGTCGCCGTAGGGGAAGCGCGCGGTGTCCCCGAGGTAGAGGAAGTCCTCGTGCGGCAGCGACACGAGCAGCTCGTGCAGGACGGTGAGGCCCCCGACCCCCGAGTCGAAGACGGCGATCGGACGCTCGCGCAGCGGATCTCCAGACGCCACGCGCGCCATGTTGTCAAAGGTGTCTCAGTGCACGGCGTCGAGCGCCCCCTTGAGCTTCTTGAGGATCGTCTCGCCGATCTGACCGCTGCCGATGTTCGTGCCCTTCGTCGCGGCGACGACGCCGGCGAGCACGACGGCGACGAGCAGGATGAGGCCGACGTACTCGACCGTCCCCTGGCCGGTCTGGCGCGCCCGGAACCCGGCCCACGCGGCGTGCAGTCGTCCCATCACGCGATATCCCATGTTTGCCTCCCGAGGTTCGTGACCGTTGCGGCGACGAGTCTCCGGACGATCGCGTGCCGGCGCCAGACGCGGACGGCAACGAAACAGCGCCGCGATTGCGACAGGGCGCGCGGGCTACCGGGCGACGATCGTGAAGCGCAGCACGGACGGCTTCGATGTGCCGGCCGCGTCGGTCGCGGTGAACGCCGCCTGGTAGCGACCCGGCTTGAGCGCCCTGCGCCCAATCCGCCCGGTGAACTTGATGCGATTGGTGCCGGTGTGGGCGCCACGCGTGAGCGTCCCCACACCCTGGAGCCGCGTGCACCTGCGCTTACGCCGCAGCGCCCGGGTCGGCGGCTTGCACTTCTTGCCCACCTTCCGACCTGCCAGCTCGCGGCTGATCGCCACCTTCACCTTCGCTGGCTGATCGAGCGAGAACGAGAACGTCGTGCCCTTCGGGCGCCTGCGCCGCACTGACGTCCTCCCGGTCGTCGGCGTCGACCCCTTGTCGACCACGAACGTCGAGTTGGACTCCCCGAGCTTCGACAGCTTCGCGATCTTCGGGAGCGCCCCGCCGCCCGCGTCCGCGACGCTGAGGCTCACCGTCGCCACGTTGGAGTCGAACGCGCCATCGTTGGACTTGAAGCTGAAGCTGTCCGCGCCCGCGAAGCTCGGGGTCGGCGTGTAGGTCGCCCCGCCGCCGACCGGGTCCAGCCCGGACAGCGTGCCGTTCCCCGGGCCCCCGACGACCGACCGCGTCCCCTCGTTGCAGCTCAGCGACACCGCCGCCGACCCGGCGTGCGGGACCGAGACCGACGACCCGGTGCACACCGGCGGGTCCTCGCGCGCGGCCCGGGCCGTGGTGCCGCCGACGGAGTCGATCCAACCGACGTGGGGGAACCCGCCGATCGATGCAAGGCTCGGGGAGAACGCGGACTTGGCGGGATCGATGCTCAACGGCTTACCGACGAGGACCCAGTTCGTGCCGTCGAAGCGTTTGACGTAGACCTTGCTGTGGAACTGAGCGTCGAACTCGCTCCACGTGACGTAGGGGACGCCGCCGACATCGGCGATGCTGGGAGAGCCGGCGTCGGCGGTGGGATCGACGTTGAGCGAGCCCCCGAGCGAGTTGAAGTTCTGGCCATCGAAGCGCTTCACCCGAACCTGGTAGTGCGAGCCGTCGGATTCGACCCAGGCGATGTGGATGGCGTTCGAGACCGTCGCGAGGGCGGGTCCAGATGCGCTCCTCCCGGGGTTGACGACGATCTGCGTCGGCGCCTCCCAGAACCCCGCGCCGCCGAAGTTGAAGCGCGACACGTACACGTTCGCGACAAACGGCGGTCCAGCGTTCGCGTCGAGCTCGCTCCAGGCGAGGTAGGGCGTGAACTGGCTGATGCCCGAGGTCGTCTGGGCCAGCGACGGCGCGTTCGCCTGGCGCAGGGGGGTGCTCGGCGAGGTGCCCTTCTCCGTCCAGGTGCTGTTGCCGTCGAATTCCTTCACGTGGATCCGGAAATCGCCCTGGACGCCGTTCCACTCGGTCCAGGCCACCCACGGCCGAAACGCGGTGGTGGCCACGCCATTGCCCATGCTCGCGATGTCGGCTTCCGTGGCGTCGCGCACAGGCGTGGAGCTGACGTTCAGCACGCCGCCCGCGGTGCCCCAGTTGGTGCCGTCAAACGACCTCACGTGCAGGAGGTACGTCGGATCGGTCTGACTGCCGTTGATCTCCTGGAACGCGACGTACGGCCGGTTGAGCACGAACGCCAGGCTCGGCTGTGACGCCGAATGTGTCGAGTCGACGTTCAGCACGCCCCCGACATCGACCCAGTCCGTGCCGTCGAATCGTTTCGCGTGGATCTGGGTCGGGATCCCGGTCCCCGTGTTCTCGGACCACACGACGAACGGCTGGCCCTGGGAGTTCCCGATGCGGACCCCGCTGGCCTGCTTCGTCGTGTCCACGTTCAATGGCCCGTCGAGCGGGTGGAAGTTGGCCGCCGCCGCGCCCGGCACCAGGCCCAGCGCAAGGCACGCCGCGAGGACGGCGCGCCCCCATCGCGCTCCCCGTCCCGTCGGGGTCCCTCCCTTCCTCTCACCCATCCCGAGCGAGTGTGCCACACGCCACAAGCGCTGGCAACGGCCGGCGCTCGTTGCGCCCGGGACCGGGGTTATACTCGGCCGCCAGGGCGCCCCGGCGGAGGTACTCGTGGGTGTCTGTGCACCATGACCGGTCCCGACCAACGCACCACCGCGCTGGCCGTGCGCCCGAAGCCCCGGCGGCGTGCGATTCGCCTCGGCCTGACCGAGCGCGGCCGCCTGCGCCGCCGCGTCCGGTTCCTGCGCAAGCAGCGCGAGCTCCAGATGCGCGACCTCGGCGGCTTGATCTTCGACATGTACCGCTTCGGCTCCAAGCGCCAGGATCTCGTCCGCGAGAAGCTGCGGCTGATGTTCGAGGCCGACCGCGAGCTGCGGGGGTTCGAGGCGATGCTGGGCGGCCGCCGCCGGACGCTGGAGGTGCGCGAGCCGAGCGTCGGCGGCTCGTGCCCGCGCTGCCTGACGCTGTACTCGACGGATGCCCACTACTGCTGGCGCTGCGGCCTCGCCCTGACCGAGGAGGCCGAGACCGGCGGCCTCCTCGACGTCGACGACCTCGATGCCGAGGAGCCCCTCGCCGAGGAGCCGCTCGCGGAGGAGCCGCTCGCGGAGGAGCCCGCGGACACCGCCGAGGCCGACGCGCTCGAGCCCGAAGAATCCCAGGACCCCACTGAGCCGAGCGCGAACGGCGCGACGGACGAGCAGCTCACGACCGAGATCGAGGCCGGCCGCCTCGCGTCGCGCTCGGCCGACGCAACCCGCTCGTGAGCACCGCGACCAGCGAGCCGGCCTCGCAGCTGCGCTGCCCACGCTGCGGCGCGAGCCTCGCGCCCGACCAGGACTGGTGCCTGGAGTGCGGCGCCGCGGCGACCACCCGGATCCTGCGGCCGCCGAGCTGGAAGCTCGCCGCCGCGATCGTGGCTGGCGTCGTCGCGGTCGTCGTGGTCGCGGTGGTGCTGGTGGTCAACGCGCTGTCCAACGACTCCGACCGCGCCGCCGCCGTCCACACGAGGGCGCCCGCCGCCACGACGCCGGCCGCGGCCCCCGCGCCGGCCGCGACCACCGCCACGACGTCCACGACGGCCACCACGGGCACGACGGCCGACGACGGCCACCACCGCGACCACTCCCGGCGGGGGCGCGATCGCCTCCTGGCCGAGCGGCAAGGACGCGTGGACCGTCGTCCTGGCCACCACCTCGAGCCGCGCCGCGGCCGAGCAGCGTGCGCGCGACCTGATCGCCAAGGGCGTCAAGGCCGGCGTGCTCGACACGTCGCAATTCAGCATCGACGCCAGCGGCGCCAAGTTCGTCGTGTTCACGGGCCAGTTCCCCGACCAGGAAGCCGCGATCGCCGAGGAGGGCCGCCTCGGCGGCAAGGCCCCCGCGTCGGTCTTCGTCGCCCAGGTCAGCCCGCAGTGACGCGGGCGAGCGCCGGCCAGTAGCGCGCCGCCCTGGCGGCGGCCTCCGCGGCCAACGCGTGCACCGCGATCTCCTCCTTCGGCGGCAGCCCGTCCGCGCCGAGCACCTCGAGCGTGGCCGCGGTCGAACGGGCGAGCGCGCCGAGGTCGTAGCCGCCCTCGAGCGCCATGCCGAGCGGCACGTCGCCGAGCTCGGCGCACAGCCGGCGCAGGGTGCCCGTCATCGCGGCGTACCCGGCCTCGGTGACGCGGCAGCTCGCGAGCGGCTCGTCGCGGTGGGCGTCGTAACCGGCCGAGACCAGCACGAGCTCGGGCGCGAACTCGCGGGCCGCCGGCGCGACGACGTGCTCGACGAGCGAGACGTAGGCGTCGTCCCCGGTCCCCGCCGGGACGGGCAGGTTCAGCGTCGTCCCCTCACCCGCGCCGCGGCCGACGTCGTCGGCCGCGCCCGTCCCCGGGTACAGCGGCCACTGGTGGATGGAGCAGAACAGGACGGCGGGGTCCTCGGCGAACACCGCCTCGGTGCCGTTGCCATGGTGGACGTCCCAGTCGAACACGAGCACCCGCGCGCAACCGTGCTCGTCGAGCGCGCGGCGCGCCGCGACGGCCACGTTGTTGAACAGGCAGAACCCCATGGCCCGCGCCGGCTCGGCGTGGTGGCCGGGCGGGCGGAGCGCGCTGAACGCCGTCCCCGGGCCGTCCTCCGACAGCAGCGCATCGGTCATCGCCATCGCGCCGCCGGCGGCGTGCAGCGCCGCCTCGTAGGAGCCCGCGCTCGCGACCGTGTCCAGGTCGATCGCGCCGCCGCCGCGCGCCGACAGCTCCGCGATCGCCCGCACGTGCGCGGGCGAGTGCACCGCCTCCAGCGCCGCCGGCTCGACCTCCGGCGCGAGCACCCGCTCGAAGCCGAGCCAGCCGCGCGACTCCAGCTCGTGCTCGATCGCCGGGATGCGCGCCGCGCGCTCCGGGTGGGCGCCGGTGTCGTGCTCCAGCGAGGAGGGGTGGTGGAAGTAGAGCGGCCGCGACATGCCAGTACGGTAGACCGTGGCCGATGGCTCGCGCTGGACTGATCGAGGCGGACGTCGCCGTCGTCGGGGCCGGCGCGGCCGGACTGTACGCCGCGCTGACGGCGTCGCAGGCCGGCGCCCGCGTCGCGCTCGTGTCCGCGACGGCGCTCGCACGCACGGCGTCGTACTGGGCGCAGGGCGGCCTCGCCGCGGCGCTGGCGGTCGACGACTCGCCCGAGCGCCATCTCGAGGACACGCTCGCCGCGGGCCGCGCCGCCGGGCGTGAGTCGACCGCGCGGGTGCTCTGCGAGGACGCGCCTGCGCGGGTGCGCGAGCTGGCGGCACTGGGCGTGCGCTTCGACGCCGACCGCTTCGGGCGCCTCGCGCTGGGCCTCGAGGGCGGGCACAGCGTCCGCCGGGTCGTGCACGCCGGGGGCAGCACCACCGGCCGGCGCATCACCCGCCAGCTGTCCGCCGACGCGGTGGAGGACGAGCGGATCGTGGTGCTGGAGGCGCATCGCGCCGCGGCACTGCACGTCGACGACGGGCGCTGCGCCGGCGTGCTCTGCCACGACGGGACCGCCGTCGCCGCGCGCGGCGTGGTGCTCGCCAGCGGCGGGGCGGCCGCGCTGTGGTCGCGCACGACCAACCCGCCCGGCGCCTTCGGCAGCGGGCTGCTGCTCGCACTGGAGGCCGGCGCGCCGCTGGCCGACCTCGAGCTGATGCAGTTCCACCCCACGGCCGTGGTGGACCCGCGCCGGACCGACGCCGCCGGGCGCCGCCGGCGCAGCGTCGAGGGCTTCCTCATCACCGAGGCGATCCGGGGCGAGGGCGCGATCCTGCTCGACGGCGCCGGCGAGCGCTTCGTCGACGAGCTCGCGCCGCGCGACGAGGTCGCGCGCGCGATCCGCACGCGCCTGCTGGAGACCGGCGCGCCCGCGGTCGGCCTGGACATGCGGATGGTGGACCCGCGCCGGTTCCCCAACGTCGTCAACGCCCTGCGCGACGCCGGGCTCGAGCCGACGCGCGAGCTGGTCCCGGTGGCGCCGGCGGCGCACTACCTGATGGGCGGCGTCGCCACCGATGCCGACGGGCGCTCGCGGCTGCCCGGCCTGTACGCGGTCGGCGAGTGCGCCTGCACCGGCCTGCACGGCGCGAACCGGCTCGCGTCCAACTCGCTGTCGGAGTGCTTCGTGTTCGGCCGCCGGGCGGCGCTCGCGGCGCTCGACGAGCCCGCGCTCGGCGCCGGCGCCAGGCCACGCGGCGGTGAGCCGCTCGAGACGGCGGCGACGAGACTTCCGACCCCCGAGACGCGCGCGGCGGCGTGGGAGCTCGCCGGGCTCGAGCGCGACCGCGTCGGGCTGGAGCGGCTGCGCGAGGACGACCACCCGCTCGCGCGGCTCGTCGCGGCCAGCGCACTCGCGCGGGAGGAGAGTCGCGGCGCTCACTGGCGCCGCGACCACCCCGACCGCGATCCGGCCCTCGACGGGCACCACTCGGTGCTGGCGCCCGGCGCCGATCCCGTGTTCGAGGCCTGGACGTAGGCCCGACCCGCCGTTGGGCGCGACTTAACGCCGAGTTCAACAAACCCTGCGTTTCCAGCTTCACAGGACAGGCGGATACTCGCCGTGGAGGCGGGTCGGGTACGGACCAGTCAAGGAGCGAGAGGGTTCACATGTTTCACATAAGCCGAGCGATTTACCGGGATCTCGCGGAGGAGATCCTCGAAGCGGACTCGACGACCAGGGGTTGCTGGGTCAATCACCATCGTGTGCTCGCGGCCTGCGAGTCGACGGTCGAGCGCATGGTCACCGATCGCCATTACTTTGCGCGGCCGGCGCGGACGCTGTTCAACGACATCCGCATCTACTTCCCGATGAGCAGTCAGGAGCGCGTGTACCGCGTCGTGCGCCGCTACGTCGACGCCGCGGACGAGTGGCTCGCGCAGATGCCGCGCCAGGGCTACGACGCCAACGGCAACCCGCTGCAGTGCCGCGCCACCACGCGCAAGGGCACGCCGTGCCAGCGGATGCCGCTGCCGCACAACGGCTACTGCCCGAGCCATCAGCACCTGGCGGAGACCGAGGAGACCGAGGTTCAGAAGATCGCGGCCTAGTCAGCCGCGGCTCCGTAACCCCCGCCGCCGGGCGTGCGGACGCTGACGACGTCGCCGGCCTTCAGCTCGGTGCCCGTCTTGGCCGGTAGCTCGGCCTCGTTGAGGCGGTTCTCGCCGCGCCGTCCGGGCTGTCCGCCCCGGGCGCCCTCGGGGTCGTGGCGCCGGCGGTCGGTGAGCAGGGAGAGGGAGGCGTCCTCGAACACGCGCACGCTGCGCTCGATCCCGTCGCCGCCGCGGTTCTCGCCCGCGCCGCCCGACCCGTACGCGAGCTCGTAGCGCTCCACGCGCAGCGGGTACTCCAGCTCGAGCGCCTCGATCGGGGTGTTGAGCGTGTTGCTCATTCCCACGTGGACGCCCGACGGCCCCGGCCCGGCGGCGCTCGCGCCCTGGCCGCCGCCGATCGTCTCGTAGTAGGTCCAACGCGCCCCGCCGATGACGAGGTTGTTCATGGTCCCCTGCCCCTGTGCGGGCAGGTCCACGGCCTGCGCGAGCGCGCGCAGCACGGTGTCGGCCACGCGCTGCGAGGTCTCCACGTTGCCGGCCACCACCGCGGCCGGCCGACGGGCGTTGACGAGCGACCCTTCGGGGGCGTCGATGTCGACCGCGGTGTACGCGCCGGCGTTGGCGGGAACGTCGGACGGGATCAGGACCCGCAGCGCGAAGTAGCACGCCGAGCGAGTGACGGCGAGCGGGCAGTTCACGTTCCCCGCGACCTGGTCCGCCGTGCCCGTGAAGTCGATGTGCATCCGCTCGCCTCGCACCTCCACGCGCGCCCGGACGGGAACGTCGTCGTCGGTGACGCCGTCGCCCTCGACCTCGCTGCTCGCCTCGTAGGTACCGTCGGGCACCGCGCGCAGGGCCTCGCGCGTCCGGCGCTCCGCGTACGCGAGCACCTCGTCCATCGCCTGGAGCACGACGTCGCGGCCGCGGCCGTCGACCAGCTCGCGCAGGCGGCGCTCGGCGAGGTGATTGGCCGCGATCTGCGCGCGCAGGTCGCCGCGGCGCACGTCGGGGGTGCGCACGTTGGCGAGGATCAGGTCGGTCGCCTCGCGGGCCTCCTCGCCCTCGCGCATCAGCCGCAGGGGGGGCAGGATCAGCCCCTCCTGATAGATCTCGCGCGAGTCCGACGGCATCGAGCCCGGCCGCATGCCGCCGACGTCGGAGTGGTGCGCGCGCGTCACCGCGTAGCCGAGCACGTCGTCGCCGACCGCCATCGGCGTCACCAGCGTGAGGTCGGGGAGGTGCGTCCCGCCCGTGTACGGATCGTTGAGGACGAACACGTCGCCGGGGCGGGGCGCGCGCTCCATCACCGCCGCGACCGCCTCCGGCATCGCGCCGAGGTGCACCGGGATGTGCTCGGCCTGCGCCACCATGCGCCCGGAGGCGTCGAACAGCGCGGCCGAGCAGTCGCGGCGCTCCTTGATGTTCGACGAGTACGCGCCGTGGATGAGCAGGGCACCGGCCTCCTCCGCGATCCCGGCGAGCGCGCTGGCGAGTACCGAGAGCGTGACGGGGTCCAGCCGCTTCGTCACGGCGCCCTCCGCAGGATCAGCGTGCCCGCGCCGTCGACCGCACCGCTCCAGCCCGGCCGCACGACGCAGGTGGACTCGGGAAACTCCACCACCGCGGGCCCGGCCACCTCGGAGCCGGCGCCCAGCGCGGCGCGCTCGAGCACGTCGACCTCGAGCCATTCGCCGTCGAAGTTCGCGCGCCGCCGGTGCCCGGCGGGTGGCGCGCCGCCCGCGGCGGCAGCCTCGCGCAGCTCCGGCTTGGGGACCTCGACGGTGGTCACGAGGCGCAGGTTGACCAGCTCGATCGTCTCCCCGTCCATGCGGTACCCGTAGCGCTGGTCGTGCGCCTCGGCGAACCGCTCGGCCAGCGCACCGAGGTCGTCGGCGGCGACGGTCAGCTCGAACGACTGGAGCCGGTAGCGCAGGTCGGCCCGGCGCTGGAAACGCGGCGACTCCAGGTCGGCGGCGGCGGCCGACTCGAGCTCGGCGAAGGCGCGCTCGAGCGCCTCCTCGCCGACCTCGTCGAGCGGGGCGAGCCAGGACGCGACGTCGTCGCGGCGCAGGTCCGAGATCGCGAGGCCGAGCGCGCTCAGCACGCCGCCGGCGCGCGGCACGAGCAGCGTGTCCATGCCCAGCTCCTCGGCCAGCGCGCACGCGTGCATCCCGCCCGCGCCGCCGAACGCGACAAGCGCGAAGTCGCGCGGGTCCAGGCCACGGTGCACCGAGATCACGCGCAGCGCGCGCACCATCTCGGCGTCGGCGACCCGCACGATGCCCAGCGCGGTCTGTAGCGGATCGAGGCCCAGCTTCGCGCCCACGGCCGCCAGCGCCTGCTCCGCCGCGTCGCGTCGGAGCGCCACCTCGCCGCCGAGGATGGCGCCGTCGTCGAGGTAGCCGAGCTGGAGGTTGGCGTCGGTGACGGTCGGCGCCTCGCCGCCTCGCTCGTAGGCGGCCGGGCCCGGGTCCGCGCCGGCGGAGTGTGGGCCGACGCGCAGCGCGCCGCCGGCGTCCGCCCAGGCGATCGAGCCGCCGCCCGCGCTCACCGTGTGCACGTCGACCATCGGCAGCTTGAGCGGGACACCGGCGATCATGGCCTCGGTCGTCGTCTCGGCCTCGCCGCCCCGGATCGGCGCGACGTCCGTGCTCGTCCCCCCCATGTCGAACGTCAGCACGTCCGCGAAGCCGCTCGCCGCGGCCGCGTACGCGGCCCCCACCACGCCCCCGGCGGGGCCGGAGAGCACGCACGAGGCGGCCTGCGCGGCGGCGGCGTCCATGTCCTCCACGCCGCCGGACGAGCGCATCACCAGCGGGCGCGGGACGCCGGCAGCCTGGGCGCGTTCCGCGAGGTGCCGGAGATAGGCGGCAATCCGGGGGGTGAGGTATGCGTCAGCCGCGGTCGTCGCGAAGCGTTCGTACTCGCGGAACTCGGGCAGGACCTCGCTGGACAGTGAGACGTGGACGCCGGGCAGCGCCTGGCGGACCGCGTCGCCGACGGCGCGCTCGTGCTCGGGATGGCGGAAGGCGAACAGCAGGCACACCGCCACCGCCTCGACGTCGGCGTCCCGCAGCCCGTTCACGGCGCGCTCGACGCTCGCGGGGTCCAGCGGCTCGACCGGCCCCTCCGGGCCCATCCGCTCGCGCACGGTGAAGCGCAGGTCGCGCGGGACGAGCGCCGGCGGTCGGTCCGTCGACAGGGAGTAGAGCGACGGGCGGTTCTGGCGGGCGATCTCGAGCACGTCGCGAAAGCCCTCGGTGGTGACGAGCGCGGTGCGCGCTCCGCGCCGCTCGAGCAGCGCGTTCGTGGCCACCGTCATCCCGTGCGCGAAGGCGGCCACGTCGCCCGGCTCCAGGCCCGCCACCGCGACCGCGCGCATCGCGCCCTCGGACTGATCGGCGGGGGTCGACGGGACCTTGACGGTCACGAGCTCGCCGTCGACCAGTGCGACGAGATCCGTGAACGTGCCCCCGACGTCGACTCCCAAGCGCGCGCCTGTCACAGCGCGATTCTCTCAGTAGCGATTGACGGGGCTCGCTGCGCGAGCCCTCCCGGCCTGACACCTGCACTCCGTGGTATGAAAGCGCGAGCATGCGAGCGACTCCGGTGTTCGACCACGTCACATGAGAGTCGGCTTCATCGGTCTCGGGATCATGGGCTCGCGGATGGCGGCCAACCTGTGCCGCGCCGGCCACGACCTCGTCGTCTTCAATCGCACCCGCGCGACCGCCGACGCCTGGGCCGACGAGCACGGCGCTTCGGTCGCCGACACGCCGGCGCGGGCCGTGGCCGACGCCGAGGTCGCCATCACCATGGTCGTGGACGGCCCGCACGTCGAGGCGGTGCTGCTCGGCGAGAACGGCGTCCTCCACGGCGCGCCGGACGGGCTGCTGTGCGTGGACATGTCCACCATCGCGCCGACCTACACGCGCCGCATCGGCGCGGCCCTGGCCAACCGCGGCGTGCGCTTCATGGACGCCCCCGTGACCGGCTCCTCCCCGAAGGCGGAGGACGGCACGCTCACGATCATGGCCGGCGGCGAGGCCGAGGACTTCGAGCGCGCCCGCCCCCTGTTCGAGACGATGGGGCAACTGGTGGTCCACGCGGGCGCGCTCGGCGACGGGGAGATGCTCAAGCTCATCAACAATGCCGTGGCGGCCGTCAACGCGACTGCCGTCGGCGAGGCGCTGCTGGTCGCGCATCGCACGGGCGTCGACCTCGACGCGCTCGAGCGCGTCATGGGCGCCGGCTCGGGGGGCTCGGCGATGCTCGAGCTCAAGGCGGGGGCGATGCGGCGCCACGACTACACGACCCTGTTCAAGCTCGAGCACATGCTCAAGGACGTGCGCCTCTGCTTGGAGGAGGGCCAGGCGGCCGGGGCCCCCTTCACGTTCGCCGCACAGGCCCGCGAGATCCTCACTGCTGCGATGGGCCGGGGGCTCGGCGACGCCGACTTCGCCGCCCTGATCGAGGTGCTGGAGGGCACCGCCGACACCCGCCTTTGAAAACCCGTCGTTTGCTGGGCCATTTTGGAATTCCGGCCCGATCGCATAGAATCCCCGTCCCCCGCAAGGCAATCGCCGGGTTCCGGCGGCGCGGGTGTGAGAGACGAATCCGTCGTTCGCAGCTTTCTATGCCAATCGCTTTCAAAGAATGGGCTGTCACCGTGCGCGCGCTCGCCGAGGGCGAGCAGCTGCTGACCCTGCGCAAGGGCGGGATCCGCGAGAGCGAGCGCCATTTCGAGCTCGAGCACGAGCGGTTCTTCCTCTACCCGACCTTCGACCACCAGCGCATCGACCTCGTGCGCGAGTCCCATCAGCCCGAGCTCCGGCGCGCGCTCGAGGAGGGCGTGTGGGCCGACGGTGAGCCCTCGCCGCACGCCTGGACGCTCGACGGCGGCATCCAGCAGCCCGACCGCGTCCGCATCCGCGCCTGGGCCGAGGTGGCAGGGCACTTCCAGATCTCCGACCGGCGCTGCATCGACGGCCTCTCGCCCTACTACGTGTGGACGCCGGACTACGCCGAGAAGCGCCTCGCGTGGAAGCGCCGCTTCCCGCTGCACGTGCTCCTGCTGCGCACGTACCGCATCCCGCGGCCCGTGACCGTCAAGGTGCGCGACGAATACGGCGGCTGTCGCTCGTGGCTGGAGCTACAGCGCGAGCTCCCCTTCGAGGGCACGCCGGTGCTCTCCGACGACGAGTTCGACCGCGCCGCCGAAGAGATCCAGTCGATCGTCGACGACGCCCAGCCGGCGCTCGCCTGAGCTGAGCGTCGACTCCCTCCTCCGCGGCGCTCGGCGCGTGCTGTGCGTGGGCGCCGGAGGCGGGGGCGACGTCGTCGGCGCCCTCGCCGTCGCCGAGCACGCGCGCGCCCTCGGCACCCCGTCGGTGCTCGGTGGCGTGAGCTGGGAGCGCCTCCCGATCGACCCGCTTCCCGGCCCGCGCGGGCTGAGCGAGCTGGAGGGCGTCCAGGAGCTGAACGGCGCCACCGCGCTGGCCGGGCCCGACGCGCGCGGGCCGGGTGGGTTCGCCTTCGCCGAGGCGCGCATGGCCGGCGTGCTCGGCGACGCCACGCTGCTCGTCGACCCCAACCCCGGCGCGGCCGCGGTCGCCGCCGGATTCGCCGACGCGGCCGCACGGCTGGAGTGCGACTTGCTCGTGCTCGTGGACGTCGGCGGCGACGCACTCGCCGGCGGGCACGAGCCCGGCCTCGCCAGCCCGCTCTGCGACGCGGTCCTCCTGGCCGCTGGCACGCTGGCCGCGGACGCGGGCCTCGCCACGCTGGCGGCGGTGGTCGGCCCCGGCTGCGACGGCGAGCTCACGCACGGCGAACTGCTGCTCGCGCTCGCCGACGTCGCCGCTGCGGGCGGCCTGCTCGGCGTCGACGCCCTCGACGCCACCGCCCTCCCCCGGCTGGAGGCGGCCGTCGGCCGCGATCCCCACCGAGGCGAGCGCGCAGGTGTTGCGGTGCGCGCGCGGCGAGCGGGGGCCGACGGCAATCCGCGACGGCCGGCGGCCGCTCGAGCTCTCGGCGCTGGGCGCGCTGACCGTCTACGTCGAGCCGCGCGCTGCGGTCGCCTCCGCCGCGGTGCTCGCCCGCGCCGTACGCGAGTGCCCCACGCTCGAGTCCGCCAACGAGGCACTGCACGAGCTCGGGCGTGCGCACCGAGCTCGACTACGAGCGCGAGCGCGCGGGAACCGGCGCATAGCCACACCGCGAAACGGTAGGGTGCGCGCCGCTCGCGTCCCGGGAGGACAGCCGAACAGTGCTTCGCGTCAGGACCATCGCCGCCGCAGGGGTCGCTCTGCTGGCATTCGCCGCGGCCCCCGCCGCCGCCGCGCCGACCCCGCAGCCCTACGGGGCCAACGGCTTCGCCGGGTTCCGCGACGTGCTGCCGCCCGGCACCAACGGGCTCGTCAACGCCCTCGACCTCGCGCAATTCGAGGCCAACAACTCCGCGCGCCCCGCGCACAACGACGACCAGCGCGACATGTACGCCAACCTGGTCTACGGCGCGCCCAACGTCGGCGCGGGCGACCTATCCAAGTACTACAAGGACGGCACGTTCGGCGTGCGGCCTCGGCCGGATCGGGCAGCGCCGGCGCACGCAGCGAGCGCGCGCCCGCGTCGACGACCAGGCGGGGGGCGCTCAGCTCTGGCGGGCGCCGCGACGGGAACGCCGCGAACACGCGCAGCAGCGCCGCGTCCGGGCTGGCAGCGACGTACTCGAAAGCCTCGACCACCACGCCGGTGCGCTCGGGCGCGCGCGCGCCGAGCATGCGCCGGGCGGCGATTTCGGGATCGGCGGATCGCGCGGGCGACCGCGTACTGGGAAGCATCGGGACTTGAGGGGGAGGGCTTGGGGGGGAAGGAAACGAACGACGCCGGCGGAGCCGACGCTCCATGAATCGGTCGGAATGCCGAAATCCCCGATACCTCAAATTGGCGATGCACGGAATTCGGTGGCTTCACGCCGAGACCCTGTGCAAACGTGGCAGTCTGCGCGCCGGATGGCCTGGGTCGAACGCTCCTCCCGCACGTTCCGGGCGCGCTTCGACGAGGGCGACGCCGAGGACGCCGCACGCGTGCTCGAACAGCTTGAGCAGGCGCGTGAGGACTTCTCGGGGCGCTTTCCCCGCGATCCGGACGAGCTGACGGTCGTGATCCACGACTCGGAGATCGCGCTCGCGCTCGCCGCGCCGTACCTCCCCCTGGCGCGCGTGGTAACGGCTCCGGCCGGGCGGCGCTACCTCGCCGGCTGGTTCGGTGCGACCGAGCTGCACGTGCTCGCGCCGCGGCTGCTCGCACGGCGGGCGTCGGCGGTGCCCGGCTCCCGCGAGCTGCTGATGCTCGTGCCGCGGGCGCTCTACGCGGCGGTAGTGATCGGCGCGAACAACCCGGAGCTGCCCCCGCCGTTCACGCCCGCGTCGTTCATGCGCTACCTGCGCTGGGCCTGGCTCGCGCAGGGGGCCGCGCAGTACCTGTCCGGCCAGGTCCCCCACCTGCGTCCGGCGATCGCCCGGCGCCTGCACGAGGGGTCACGCCCGAACTTCCCGCCCGGCGTGCGCGACGCCGCGCTGCTCGGGGGCACGGTGCTCGATCTGCTGGCGCGGGAAGAGGGCGCGCGCGCCGCCGTCGGGCTCGCGTGCCGCCCGCTGCACCCGGACGGCGCCGAGGCGGCCCTGGTCCGGGCGTTCGGCGGCCGCGACATCGCGCATACGGCGGCCGCGTGGCGCGCCCACCTCGACCGGCTCGGCGCGGCCTAGTGTCGGCGGTCAGCCCAGCAGGTCGGTGCCAAGCCAGGCGATGATCGCCACGAGCGCGCAGGCGGCGAGGAGGCCGGCCAGCAGCCGCACCGGGGAGACGCCGCCGGCGGCGCTCGCGGCGGGCAGCATCTCCGCCTCCAGCAGCACCTCCCGTGCGGTCGGCGCGCCGGACGCCGGGACCATCACGTCGCGCGGCCCGGCCGCGAGGTAGTCGGGCACGTCGAAGCCGCGCGAGCGGCGCAGCAGCGACGGCACCCCCTCCTCCAGCAGCAGCCCCTGGATGAACTCGGCCTCGGCCTGGTTGCGCCCGCCGGCCACGCGCACGAGGTCGCCCTCCGCGAACTGCGGCTTGATCTTGCGCGCGCGCTCGTGACGGTCGGTGACCGGCGCCTCGATGCCCTGCGCGCCGGCGTACACCAGCGGCATCCCGCAGGAGGGGCAGAAGCGTTCGTCCAGCGAGTGCGTGGTCGCACAGGACGGGCAGGCGAGCGGCTCGCTCATCCCTCGACCTCGAGCTCGGCGTCCTCGATCCGCCCGTCGACGATCCGGTAGGCGCGGACCTCCGGCTCGCCGCTCGCGAGCCCCACGATCACATACAACGCGTGGGGGTGGAAGGCGAGGTTGACGTCCGTCTGGGACGGATACGGATCGCTGCGCGTGTGCGAGTGGTAGATCGCGCCGAGGTCGTGGCCGGCGCCATCGATCGCCATCTCGATCCGGTACTGGTCGGCCGGCTCGATCTCGTACCGGAGCGCGCTCGCGGAGGCGTTGACCGCCGGGTGGACCTCGACGGCGCGCCCGTTGTCGGATGCGATCATGCCACAGCATTCGTTCGGCGCCTCGGACCGCGCGTGCGCGACGATTTCGTCAAGCAGAGCCCGCGAGATCTTCATGCGCGCGAGGCTAGCAGCGCCTAATCGACCGGCAGCTGCGACTTCTTCTCGGGCTTCTCGTCCTCTTCGGGCTCGCCGCTCAGCGAGCTCCTGAATTCGCGCATTCCCCTGCCGAGGGAGCGACCAACCTCGGGCAGCTTCTTCGGCCCCAGCACGATCAGCGCAATGGCCAAGACGACGACGAGCTCGAGGGGTCCAACCTGAAAGGGCATGTCCGAAGGCTACTCCGTTATCGGCTAGGAGACGACGATCGTGCCGCTCATGAACGGATGGAACAGGCAGGTGTAGGCGTAGGTGCCGGGCTTGGAGAAGGTGATCCGCTTCGACTGGCCCTGCTTGAGGGTGTCGGTGTTGAAGGTGGAATTGTCCTTCGCGGTGGCCGTGTGCGGCGCGGAATCCCCGTTCGTCCAGGTCACCGTTCCCCCGGACTTCACCGCGATCGTGGGCGGCGCGTACTTGAAGTTCGAGATCGAGACCTTCGCGGCGGACGTGGCGGCGGCGGCCGGGGCCGCGGACGCCTGCGTCGTGGCCGGGGTGGTCACAACGCCGCCGTTGTCGCCGGACTTGCTCGACGAGCCGCCGCAGCCCGCGGCGACGAACGCCAGCGCCGCCGCGGCGGCCAGCGCGAACGCGCCGCTACGCCGACGCCTTGCCGTTCTCGAACGCATTGGGTACCGGGTTCTTCCCCAGCGCCTGGCGCAGGACCACCAGGTGCTGTCCCTCGTTGGCCATGATCTGCGCGCTCGTCTGCAGCAGGCGCGCCCCCTGGAGCTTCTTCGCTGCGTCGTAGTAGGCCGCCACGGCCATCGTCTCCAGCTGGATGGCGAACTCGGCCACCTGTCGCTGGCTCCGCGCGCGCTTCAGCGGCGCGAGCAGCTTGGCGTCGGTGCCCACCGGCGGCGTGCCGCCCAGGGCCTTGAGCGCCGCGGTCAGCGCCGCGGCGTGCTCGGCCTCCTGGCGGCCGAAGAGCGTCGCGGTCCGCCGGAACTGCGGCGTGAGGCCGCCGTTCCCGGCCGCGGCGGCGTAGGCGGCGACGGCGGTGTTCTCCAGGCGGATCGCCGACGCCAGGATCCCGGCGTCGGTCTGGGCGGCCGCGAAGGCCTCGCGCACCGACAGCAGGGCCGGCACGAACGCCGCGCCGATCACCGCACCGCCGGCGACGAGCCCGCGGCGGACCGCGTCGCGCCGGGTGTTCTCGTACGCGGCGATCGCCGCCGTGTCCGCGTCGCCGTCCTCGACGACCAGCCGATCGGGGTCGCGCATGCGCATGCTCACGCCCTCCCCGTGACGAAGGCCGTCGGCACCTGCGGCCGGCCGAGGGCACCGAGGATCACCGACACGTGCTCAGCCTCGTTCGTGACGATCGAGGCGGCCGTCGCGCGCAGGTCGGGCGAGGACAGCCGGGGCAGCGCGTCGATGTAGGCGGTGATGGCCTCGTGCTCGATCATGTTCGCGAGCAGCAGCACGTCGCGCTGGGTGCGCACCCGCGGGAAGTCGTAGGCCGACTTCGGGCGCGACGGGTGGCCGCCGAGCTGCGTCACCGCGGTGGACAGCGCGTCGGCGTGCTCCTTCTCCTGGCCGAGGAACTCGCGCCCGAGCTTGAGCAGCTCGCCCTTCAGCAGCGGCGCGCCGGCCGTGTAGGCCGCGATCGCGGTGTTCTCGATGTCGATCGCGGCGTTGAGGATGGCGATGTCGGACTTGGTGGCCGCCTCGTTCTCCTTCTTGCCCGAGCCGCCGCCGCAGGCGGCGAGGAGGGCCGCCGACCCGCCCGCCGTGGCCACGCCCGATGCCCGGAAGAAGCGCCGGCGCGACACCGGGTCCAACGCGAACCGCTCGAACTCCATGGAACCTCCGATTGGATGTGCTGGTGGACAGATGCGCCCCTGCGGCGCAGCTGGATCACTACCACCAAACGGTGGAGTCCAGGTTCTCGATCTCGTCGACGGGGAGGGTGTAGATGCCGGAGGACAGGTACTTCCAGCCGTCGTCGCAGACGACGAACACGACGTTGCCCTCGTCGAGCTCGCCGGCGATGCGAGCGGCGATCGAGGCGATCGCGCCCGATGACACTCCCGCGAAGAGGCCCTCCTCCTCGAGCAGCCTGCGCGTCCAGATGATCGCGTCGCGGTTGGTGACGAAGATCTTGCGGTCGAGCAGGGACAGATCGATGATCGGCGGGATGAAGCCGTCGTCGAGCGAGCGCAGGCCCTGGACCGGCTCGCCCTGCATCGGCTCGGCCGCGACGATCTTCACGGCGTCGCCCAGCTCCTCCTTCAGGCGCCGGCCGTTGCCCATCAACGTGCCCCCGGTGCCGAGGCCGGCCACGAACGCCGACACCTCGTCGAGCTCCTCGAGGATCTCGGGCGCCGTGCCGTTGTAGTGCGCCAGCGGGTTGGCCTGGTTCCCGTACTGGTAGGGCATGTAGTAGGAGGCGTCAGCCTCGGCCATGTCGAGCGCCTTCTCGACCGCGCCGTTGGAGCCCTTGGCGCCCTCGCTGTAGACGATCTCGGCTCCGTACATGCGCAGCAGCTGGGTGCGCTCGGGCGTCACGTTCTCGGGCATCACGACCTTCAGCGGATAGCCCTTGCGCGAGCAGATCATGCCCAGCGAGATGCCGGTGTTGCCCGACGTCGGCTCGAGGATCGTGTGGCCCGGTTCGATGGCGCCCTTCTCCTCGGCATCCTCGATCAGGGCGCGCGCCACGCGATCCTTGACCGAGCCCGTCGGGTTGCGCGACTCGAGCTTCGCCCAGACGCGCACACCAGGCTTGGGCGACAGCCGCTTGAGCTCCACCAGCGGCGTGTTGCCGATCGACTGAACGATGTCGCCGTAGCGGCCGCCGCAGGGCTTGTTCTCAAGGGGGAACCCGAGGGCCATTACTTCACGAAGTGTAGCGAGGGATAGAGTGGCCGGTGACAGCTACTCGCGGCGCTGTTACCTGGCGCTGGCGGAACCGCCGGCCATCGCCGGCAGGATCACCAGCGTGTCGGACTCGCCGACCGGGGTCTCGAGGCCGTCGAGCACCCGTACGTCCTCGTCGTTGAGGTAGACGTTGACGTAGCGGTTGAGCTCGCCGTCGTCCGAGAAGAGCTGCTCGGACGTGTCGGGGTGCGCATCGGCCACGGCGCGCAGCACCTCGCCGACGTTGGCGCCGTCGGCGTCGACCTGCCGCTCGCCGCCGACGGACTGGCGCAGCACGGGTGGGATCTTCACCGTCGCCATGGAGGCGCGGAGGCTACCCCGCAGCCGCGCAGAACGCTTCGTAGTCCGGGAAGAGCCCAAGCTCGTCGTCGGAGATCTCCGCGGGGTCGCGCGAGCAGATCGGGCAGTCGGCGTCGCGGTGGACCTTGACCTCGGTGAAGGTCGCCGCCAGCGCGTCGTAGAGCAGCAGGCGGCCGATCAGCGGGTCGCCCTCGCCGATGACCAGCTTGACGACCTCGGTCGCCTGCAGCAGGCCCATCGTCCCGGGCAGGACGCCCAGCACGCCGTTGGCGCCGCAGGACGGCGCGAGCTCAGCCGGCGGCGGCTCGGGGAACAGGCAGCGGTAGCACGGCCCGTCGTGGGGCTTGAACACCGACAACTGCCCGTCGAAGCCGAGGATCGCGGCCGACACGACCGGGATGTCGAGCCGCACCGACGCGTCGTTGAGCAGGTAGCGGGTGGGGAAGTTGTCCAGGCCGTCGACGATCACGTCGTAGCCCTGGATGATCTCCACGATGTTCGAGGCGTCGAGCCGGACGTGGTACTTGACGACCTCGACGTCCGGGTTGATCGCGGCGATCGTCTCCTCGGCGGAGTCGACCTTGGGAACGCCGATGCGGTCCGTGGTGTGGATCACCTGGCGCTGGAGGTTCGAGAGATCGACCTCGTCGTCGTCGACGATGCCGAGCGTCCCGACGCCGGCCGCCGCAAGGTAGAGGGCGGTCGGCGAGCCCAGGCCGCCGGCGCCGAGCAGCAGGACCTTCGCCTCGAGCAGCTTCTGCTGGCCCTCGACGCCGACCTCGGGGATCAGGAGGTGGCGGGAGTAGCGCTCGCGCTGCTCGGCGGTCAGCGCCTTGGGGACCTCGACCTCGTAGCCGCGGTCCTTCCACAGCGTGATGCCGCCGGTCATGGGCTCGACGTTCTCGTAGCCGAGGAGCTCGCGCAGCGTGTGCGCCGCCCAGGCGGAGCGATTGCCGGACGCGCAGTAGAGGATCACGTGGGCGTCGTGGTCGGGCACGGCGCCCTCGATGCGGGACTCGAGGTAGCTGCGCGGTACGTGGACCGCACCCGGAATGTGGCCGGCGTCGAACTCCTCGTTCTCGCGCACGTCGATCAGGACCGCGCCGTTGCCGATCTGGCGCCGCACCTCCGCCGGGTCGACCTCGTCGACCTGGCTGCGAATCTGCTTCTGCACCTGCGCGCTTGAGGGAGTCATGAAATACCTGAAATGGCGAGGGGTTTGATTACTTCAGAAAGTATAGCGGCACGGGCGCGAGGCGCCAACCACGTGAATGATGCCCGAAACGAGCAGGCGCGTGAGCGCAAGTAAATGGGGCGCCTCCTCCCGGAAGGCGCCCCGTATCTCAGGCCCTATGCTGCGATGGCAAGCCGCCGCCCGCGTCGTGCGGAAACGTTTGTGGACTTGCTCGCAGGAGAAGTATCGCCGCGGGCGTGCTCCGGCGATATCGGGTCCAGACCCCATTTTGGTCCTTCCCCCTCCGGATCGGACGCACACCGCATGAAGAGGCTCTCGCTGTTCAGCCAGATCCTGGCGATCAACGCCCTGCTGGTGACGGCCACGGTCTTCGTGGCGGCCGTAGCCGTTGACGTATCCGTGGGCGACGCCGGCCAGCGCCGCGAGTTCGCGGTGCTGGCCTGTGCGCTCCTCGTGACGTTGCTGGCCAACGCCCTGCTGCTGCGCCGGCGCCTGCGGCCCCTCGAGCGCCTGATCCGCAGCATGGAGGAGGCCGACCTGACGTCGGGCAGCGGGCGCGCGCACGCGTCCCGAGCGGACGCGGAGGAGGTGGTGCGGCTGCAGGCCTCGTTCAACCGCATGCTCGACCGCCTCGAGGCCGACCGGCGCGACGGGGCGAGCAACGTGCTCCGCGCCCAGGAGCAGGAACGCCAGCGCCTCGCGCAGGACCTCCACGACGAGGTCAACCAGGCGCTGACGGCGATCCTGCTGCGGCTCGAGGCGGCCGCGCAGGAGGCGCCGCCCGGGCTGCGCCGCGAGCTGGAGACGACCAAGGAGCTCGCGACCCAGGCGATGGAGGAGCTCCTGCACCTCGCGCGCGAGCTGCGCCCGACCGCGCTCGACGACCATGGGCTCCTGCCGGCGCTGCGTACGCAGGTGTCCGACTTCGCCGAGCGCACCGGCGTGGACGCCCAGTTCCGCCGCCGCGGCGACGTCCCCTCGCTGAGCGCCGAGCAGCAGCTCGTGGTCTACCGGGTCACGCAGGAGAGCCTCTCGAACGTCGCGCAGCACGCGGATGCCCAGCACGTGGTGGTCGAGCTGTCCTCGATCGGCCGCATCGTCCTGCGCATCTCCGATGACGGCCGCGGGCTCGCGGGCGGCGCGGACGGGCGCCCGATCACGCGGGAGGGCGGGCTCGGGCTGTCGGGCATGCGAGAACGGGCCCTGCTCGCGGGGGGCGAGCTGTCCATTCATTCGACCGAAGGCAGCGGGACGATCGTCACGCTGACGATGAGCTAGTGATGAAGATCCTGATAGCCGACGACCACGGCATCGTGCGCAGCGGCCTGCGCCTGCTGCTCGACCGCCAGCCGGACATGGAGGTGATCGCCGAGGCGCAGGACGGCGTCGAGGCCGTCGAGGCCGCGCTCGCGCACCGCCCCGACCTGTGCGTGCTCGACGTCGGCATGCCGCGCCTGACCGGCCTCCAGGCCGCGCGCGAGATCAAGGCGCAGGCGCCCGACGTGTCCGTCCTCATCCTCTCGATGCACGACGACGAGCGCTACGTGTTCGAGGCGCTCCAGGCGGGCGCGTCGGGGTACGTGCTCAAGCGCGAAGCCGACAACGACCTCGTGGACGCGTTGCGCGCGGTCGCGCGCGGCGATGCCTTCCTCACCAACGCGGCCGAGCGGTCGCTGATCCGGGCCTGGATGGAGGACGACTCCCAGGGACCGCGCGAGCCGCTGACCGCCCGCGAGCAGGAGGTCGTCAAGCTGATCGCCGAGGCACACACGAACGCCCAGATCGCCGACATCCTGCACCTGTCGGAGAAGACCGTCGAGTCCCATCGCGCCAACGTGCTGCGCAAGCTCGGGATGCGCGACCGGGTCGAGCTCGTCCGCTACGCGATCCGGCGGGGCCTCGTCGAGCCGTAGCGGTAGTCTCGCGGGACCAGCGACCCGAGGGGAGGTTCGCGATGCGCCGTCTTGCCGCCATCGTCGCCGGCCGCCGGACGAAGTGGTTCGTCCTGGTTGGCTGGATCGTCCTGCTGTTCGCGCTCGCGCCCCTGGGCTCGAAGCTCGGCGACGTCACCGACGACCAGACCCAGAGCTTCCTCCCCAAGAACGCCGAGTCGACCAAGGTCGTCAACCTGCTCGAGAAGGACTTCCCCGGCGGGCAGACGGTCAACGGCCTCGTCGTCTACCAGCGCTCCGGCGGGCTGACCGCAGCCGACAAGGCCAAGATCGCCGCCGACGCCGAGCGCGCGAAGTCGGCGCTGCCGCTCGTAGGGGCCCCGGCCGTTCCCTTCCAGCCGGGCGCCCCGCGCGCGCTCGTCGCCCGCGGCGGCGCCGTGGCCTATGTCGCGCTGAACGTCCCCGACAACCAGGACAAGCTGGCGACCTGGGGCAAGCGGCTCAACCGCATCGTCGGGAACGGCTCGAGTGGCCTGCACGTGTACCTCACGGGCGCCCTGGGCTTCAACACCGACGCCGAGGAGGTCTTCGGCTCGATCGACACCCAGCTCCTGCTGGTCACCGTCGTGCTCGTCCTCGTCCTGCTCGGCCTGATCTACCGGTCGCCGGTCGTGGCGCTGATCCCACTGCTGGTCGTGGGCTTCTCCTACGCGGTGGCCCAGGGCTTCATCTACCTCTACGCCAAGTCCGGCGCCACGGTGTCCACCAACTCGACCAGCATCCTGGTGGTGCTCATGTTCGGAGTGGGCACCGACTACTGCCTGCTCCTGGTGTCGCGCTACCGCGAGGAGCTGCGGCACCTCGAGGACAAGCACGACGCGATGCAGCGCGCCGTACGGCGCGCGGGCCCGGCGATCCTGGCCAGCGGCCTGACCGTCTCGCTGTCGATGCTCGTGCTCCTGGTGGCCGAGTCCGGCTCGATCCACTCGCTCGGACCGGTGTCGGCGATCGGCGTGGCCTCCGTCCTGCTCGCCGGCCTGACGCTGCTGCCCGCGCTGCTGACCATCGTCGGCCGGCGCGGCTTCTGGCCGCGCCGGCGACTGATCGCCTACGCGCCCGACGCGCCGAGCATCGCGCGGCAGGGGATCTGGCGTCGCTTCGGCGACCACGTCCTGCGCCGCCCGGGCGCGGCGTTGGGGATCACCGTCGCGTTCTTCGCCGCGGGCGCGCTCGGCCTCGCGGCCTTCCAGGAGGACTACAGCACGACGACGTTCTTCAAGAAGCGGACCGAGAGCGTGAGCGGCTTCAAGGTGCTGGAGCGCGCCTTCCCGGCCGGCACGCTGGCGCCGAGCACCGTGCTCGTGCAACGCAGCGACGGGCCGGTGCGGCCCGCCGACGTGCTCGCGACGCAACGGCGGCTGGCCACCCTGCGCGACGTGGCGGACGCCGTGCCGACCGGCCAGCGCTCCCGCAACGGGCAGATCGCCGAGCTCGACGTGGTCCTGCGCTCTGACCCGTACAAGTCCGCCGCGCTGGGGGTGGTCCCGCGATTGCGCTCGGCGGTGAAGGACGTCGCCCCGGGCGTGACCGCCCTGGTCGGCGGCGGCAGCGCGATCAACTACGACTTCGACAAGGCGACGTCGCGCGACATCAAGCTGATCGTGCCGATCGCGCTCGCGGTGATCGCCGTGATCCTGGGGATCCTGCTCGAGGCGGTCGTGGCGCCGCTCGTGCTCATCGGCTCGGTGATCCTGTCGTTCTTCGGGACGCTCGGCCTGTCGTTGCTGTTCATCCGCTACGTCGTGGGCGACGCGGGGGTGGACAACTCGCTGCCGACGTTCGCCTTCATCTTCCTCGTCGCGCTGGGGGTCGACTACACGATCTTCCTCATGAGCCGCGTGCGCGAGGAGGCGCGCCGCCACGGCACCCGCGAGGGGACGCTGCGCGCCCTGGCGGCTACCGGACCCGGTCATCACCAGCGCCGGGATCATCCTCGCCGGCACGTTCTCCGTGCTCATGACGCTGCCCGTCACGTTCACGTTCGACCTCGGCTTCATGGTCGCGCTCGGCATCCTGCTCGACACGTTCGTCGTGCGCACGATCATGGTCCCGGCCGCAATCGAGCTGCTGGGCGACAAGATCTGGTGGCCGTCCACGGCGCAGGGCGGAGCCCACGTGCTCCGCGGGGGGAAGCCGAGCCGCAACCGACGCCGGCGCCGGCCACGGAGAGCGGCAAGGTCTGAGGCCGATGCCCGACGGCTGAACCCTCGGACACGGCTGATACCCTAGCTTTGAGGTCGGTTTTCCGATGATGTTCTCCACCCGAGCCGAGTACGGCGTGCGCGTGATGGTCGAGCTGGCGCGGCGGAGCGCCGACGGCGAGAGCGGCTGCGTGTCGCTCAGCGAGATCGCCGACGGCGACGGTCTGCCGCTCGCCTATCTCGAGCACCTCGCCGCCCGCCTGCGCAAGGCCGGGCTGGTCGAGAGCCGGCGCGGCGCCCACGGCGGCTACCTGCTCGCGCGTCCCGCCGAGGCGATCTCGATGGCCGAGGTGGTCGAGGCGCTGGAGGGCTCGATCGCCCCGATCGAGTGCATCAGCGAGGGCGCGGACGGGCATCTGGTCTGTTCGCGCGAGGCGGAGACGGACCACGTCTGCCCCACCAAGCTGCTGTGGACGCGGGTGCGCGGCTCGATCGTGCGCACGCTCGAGGAGACCTCGCTCTCCGACCTCGTCCAGGACAAACCCAAGCCCGTCGCCGCGTAGCGCCCGCACGGCTCCCGCGCGCGCAACCGATTCGTCAGGAGACCATGCCCGACCTAGAGATCAAGAACCTGCACGTGCGCATCGAAGACCGCGAGATCCTCAAGGGCGTCGACCTGGAGGTGTCCAAGGGCGAGATGCACGCCCTGATGGGCCCCAACGGGTCCGGCAAGTCCACGCTGGCCAACACGATCATGGGCCACCCCGGCTACGAGATCACCGAGGGCCAGATCAGCTTCAAAGGCGAGGACATCACCGAGGCCGACCCGGAGGACCGGGCCCAGGCCGGGCTGTTCCTCGCCTTCCAGTACCCGGCCGCCATCCCCGGCGTGTCGGTGGCGAACTTCCTGCGCATGGCGATCAACACGCGGCGCGAGGACGACACGATCGAGCGTCAAGGAGTTCGGCGCCGATGCTCAAGCACGCGACGGAGCTGCTGCACGTCGACCGCGAGTTCACGTCGCGCCATCTCAACGACGGCTTCTCCGGCGGCGAGAAGAAGCGCTGCGAGATCCTGCAGATGGCGATGCTCAAGCCCGAGGTCGCCGTGCTCGACGAGACCGACTCGGGGCTCGACATCGACGCCCTGCGCACCGTCGCCGAGGGCGTCAACGAGCTGCACTCGGAGATCGGCATGGGCGCCCTGATCATCACCCACTACCAGCGGATCCTGCACTACATCAAGCCGCAGTATCGTACACGTCATGCTCGACGGCCGGATCGTGCGCGAGGGCGGCGTCCGAGCTGGTCGACCAGCTCGAGCGCGAGGGCTACGACTTCCTGCGCGAGGAGGTCGTGGCGGGCGATGGCTGAGGCGCGCTCGACCAAGCCCGGCGCGGCCCGCATGGCCACCCTCTCGACGGCGCTGGACGGCGCCGGCGCCGGGGACGGCCGCTCGATCGACGAGATCCGCGCCGCCGCGCTGGAGGCCTACGAGGCGGCCGAAATGCCGACGTGGCGGCGCTCGGGCTTCTGGACGACCAGCCTGCGCGACCTCGACCTGGACGCGCTCGAGCCGCAAGCACCACGAGCCCGGCCGGGGCGTGCCCGAGGTCGTGTCGGAGCGCCGTCGGCGACGAGGCGCTCGCCGGCCTGCTGGTGCAGCACGGGGCCAGCGTCGTCCACTGCGAGCTGGATCCCGAGCTGGCCGACCGCGGCGTCGTCCTCTGCTCGCTCGAGGACGCCGCCGCGCGAGCACCCCGAGCTCGTGGCCCGGTACTTCATGCGCCGCCTCACCTACGACCGCGACAAGCTCGACGCCGCGAGCGGCAGCGTTCTGGACGCGGTGGCGCCTTCCTCCACGTCCCCGCGGGCGTCACGGTCGAGCGACCCTTCCAGATCGTCTACGTGATCGACGAGCCGGGCACCGCCCAGTACGCGCACACGCTCGTGGTGGCCGAGCGCGGGCGCCGACTTCCGCCTGCGCGAGTACGACCTCGCACCGGACTTCGAGGGCCAGGCGCTGCACGCCGGCCATTTCGAGTGCTATCTGGAGGGCGACGCGCGCTGCCGGCTCGCCCACCTGCAGGACTGGGGCGTCCGGTGAGGTCCACGACGTGTCGACCCACGTCGTGCGCGTCGGCCGGACGCGCCACTGCACGTGGATCCCGATCCACCTCGGCGGCCGGCTGACGCGCCAGCACCTCGAGCTGGCCACCGCCGAGCCGGGCGGCGGACATGCGCCACCGCGGCATCTACTTCACCGAGGGCCACGAGCACCTCGACCTGTTCACCGTGGACCTCCACGAGGTCGGCCCGACCACGGGGGACACGGTGTGGAAGGGCGCCGCCACCGGCGCCAGCCGCGCCTCCTACGAGGGCCTGATCAAGATCCGCGCCGGGGCCCAGGAGTCCCACACCTACCTCCAGACCCACTCGATGATGCTCTCGCCGAAGGCGAAGGTCGACGCGATCCCGTCGCTGATCGTGGAGACCGACAACGTCTCCGCCTCGCACGGCGGCACGGTCGGCGAGGTCGACGAGCAGATGATCTTCTACATGCGCACGCGCGGCCTCAGCCGCCACGACGCGATCCGGGTGGTCGTCGAGGGCTACTTCGAGCCGATCGTGGTGCAGCTCGACGACGCGGCGCTCGAGGAGCTCGTGCGCGGGCGCATCGCCGCCAAGCTGGCGGCGGCGGCCGACGACATCGAGGCGTACGCGGCGGCGAAGTGATGGCGACCACGACGACGCCCACGCTCGACGTCCGCGCGGACTTCCCGATCATCGTCGCGCGAGATCGACGGGCGCCCGCTCGTCTACCTCGACTCCGCCGCCACCTCGCAGAAGCCGGCGACGGTGATCGACGCGATGGACGACTACTACCGCCGCAGCAACGCGAACATCCACCGCGGCGTCTACCGCGCTCGCCCAGGAGGCCACCGACGCTGTTCGAGGGCGCGCGCGAGCGCGTCGCCGCGTTCACCGGCGGCGACGCGACGACCACGATCTTCACCCGCAACGCGACCGAGGCGATCAACCTCGTCGCCTACGCGTGGGGACGCGAGCACGTCGGCGCCGGCGACGTCGTGCTGATCACGCAGATGGAGCACCACTCCAACATCGTTCCCTGGCAGCTGCTCTGCCAGGAGACCGGCGCCGAGCTGCGCTACCTCGACGTCGCCGACGACGGCACGCTGTCGCTCGACCAGCTCGACGAGGAGCTCGCGGGCGGGCGCGTCAAGCTCGCGGCCTTCGCCCACATCTCCAACGTGCTGGGCACGATCAACCCGGTGGCCGAGATGGCCGCGCGCGTGCGCGCGGCCGGCGCGACGTCGCTGGTGGACGGCTCGCAGGGCGTGCCCCAGCTGCCCGTCGACGTCGGCGCGATCGACGCCGACTTCTACGTCTGGACCGGCCACAAGGCGCTCGGGCCCACCGGCATCGGCGTCCTGCACGGCCGCCGCGAGATGCTCGAGGCGATGCGCCCGTTCCTCGGCGGCGGCGACATGATCCGCACGCGTGGACTTCCAGGAGTCGACCTGGAACGACCTGCCGTGGAAGTTCGAGGCCGGCACCTCGATGATCGCCGAGGGCGTGGGCCTCGGGGCGGCCGTCGACTACCTGGCCCGCCTCGGCATGGAGCGCGTGCGCGCGCACGAGCGCGCAGCTCACCGCCTACGCGCTCGAGCGCCTCGCCGAGATCGAGGGCCTGCGCGTGATCGGGCCGCCCGACGCCGACGACCGCGGCGGGCGTGATCTCCTTCGAGCTGCGACGGCATGCACCCGCACGACGTCGCCGAGCTGCTCGACCGCGACAACGTCTGCATTCGCGCGGGCCACCACTGCGCGCATGCCGCTGATGCGGCGGCTCGGCGTGCCGGCCACCGCGCGCGCCTCCTTCGGGCCGTACAACACACGCGCCGACGTCGACGCGCTCGTCACCTCGCTCGGGCGCGCACGCGATCCTCTTCGGCGAGTCGTGATGGACGACCTCTACCGGGACTACATCCTCGACCACTACAAGCGCCCGCGGAACTTCGGAGAGCTGCGACCGCACGACCTCGAGGCGCACGACCACAACCCGCTGTGCGGGGACGAGATGGGCGTGCACATCCGGGTGCAGGACGGGAAGATCGCCGACCTGCGCTTCCACGGCCAGGGCTGCGCGATCTCCCAGGCCGCCGCCTCGATCGCCTCGGAGGAATACATCGGCATGCCGCTCGAGGAGGTCCGCGAACTCGATGGCGAGTGGCTGATCGAACTGCTCGGCATCCCGATCTCCGCCACCCGGCGCAAGTGCGCACTGCTCAACCTGAAGGTCATGCGCGGCGCCGTCACGGGCGACGCGAGCTGGCCCTAGGCCCGATTCCAACGAGAAGGGACCAACGCATGGCCTCAAGTTCCAAGAAGAAGACCACGATGGCGAAGCACCAGCGTGAAACCGCGGTCCGCGAGCGCCGAGCGCGCAAGCAGGCCAAGAAGGAAGCCAGAAAGCAGGCAGCGGCGGCGGAGGCAGCGGCGGCAGCCGGCCCGAGCGGGCTGGATGAGACGCCCACCGCCGACTGATCGGTGATCACACGGCAACGACGCTATCCACTGGCCGGCGGCATCAGCCGGCCTTGAACGCGTAGTAGCCGGGCTTCTTGGCACCCTGAACGTCGAGGCGATCCTCGGGGCGGTCCCCGAGCGCTACGGACGGCTCTCGGTGCCCCGGCGCGACTTCATCCCGCGCCCGGGCGATGCCCCGTTTCACGACCGCATGGTGGTCAGGGAGCGCGAGTCGCGGAACCGCCGCGGCGATCCGCTCGAGCCCAAGGCGGCGCATCGAGCGGTCCCCGACGTCGAGATCGACCACGGAAACCACACTGCCGACGCGCCCGGCCTGGGGCCTCTCCTCCCGCTGCCGCTGCTCGAGATCCTGCACTTCCCGGTCCGCAGCTACAGCCAGTTCGAGCGCAAAGTGGTGCGCGCCGGGCTCGGGTACGGGGCCCTGGACTCGCGCCCGCCGGGCGTCGGACGCGACCAGCTCGAGCTGCTCGAGATCCACCGTCGCGGCGACCTGCCCCAGCACTACGCGGACCGGACTCCGTCGGATGAGGAGATCGATCGGGGCCTCGACGAGGGTCGCTTCATCGTGGATCGTCGCGTGCAGGAGAGCCTGAGTGGCGACGCCGATGGCGACGGCAGGGTGAGGCCGACGCCGGCCGACGTGGCCACGATGGACCTGGTCCGCCAGGCGCTGGCCGCGCTCGATTGCGAGGTCGCCACGGCCGAGGCGCTCCGGGAGGCGCACCGGCAGATCGACGCGACGCGGACGAGCCTCGAGGCGCTCCGCAACAGCCGCCTGGTCCGCGCCACCCGACCGGCGCGACGCCTGTACTACCGCGTCCGCGGGGAATGACGTGAGCGTCTACGCGGCCAGCCTGGCCGGGACGGGACGCAGCCGCAGCGAGGCCTCCGCGGCGTCGGCGCGGTCCTCGGCGGCGCGGTAGACCGCGTAGGCGGCCTCGCCGGGGTCGCGGCGCCACGACTCCAGCGCGGCGTTCGCCTCGGCGCGGGCTGCGCGCCAGACGGCGAGTGGTGCACCGGCGCGCAGGGTGTCGCCGGGGCCCGGCCGCAGAACGATCTCGCGGGTGTCCTCGATCCGCTCGAGCAGCTCTCTGAGTTCCTGAACGCTCATCTCGTCCCCTCAGACGCCACGTCAGCGGTGTTTCTTTCGCCGTGAGGGCGTCCGAGCCCTTCATTCCGACGTTCCGTACGAATCCGGAACCCGCTGCGGTTCACAGAGTTGCGGGGCACTCCAGGACTGTCTGTGACCGGGGTCACGGCGTTTCACCTGCCCACACAACGGGCCGGGAATCGCCGAGTTACGGGTCGGGCGCGCTAGAAGCGGACCGAGCGGCTCTCGCGGCCGCGGCCGGAGCGTGCGGTGATGTTCACGCGGCCGTGCCCGCGGGACAGCGTGCGGCGGTAGATGCGGCAGGAGCGGACGCTGCGCAGGCCGAGGCGAACCGTGCGGTTGCGGCCCCGGACCCGCTGGATCTGGCGTGCGTCGAGCGATGCGCGGTGCCGGAACACGAGCTGGAGGCGCGCGCGGCCGCGCGAGCGGACGATCTTGGCGGACGCGATCAGGCTGCCGCGGCGGTACACACCCCGGCGCGGGTTCGGCAGCGCCGCCTCGGTGCAGGCCGGGCCGACGAGCGCCGGTCCGTCGCCGTTGTAGACGTCGGAGCCGAACGGCTGGAGGCCGGCGCGGGCGGCGTACCCGAGGTGCGAGAGCCCGAAGATGTCCTCGACGCTGCGGAGCAGGGCGTAGTGGTTGTACGTCTGCGCGTTGATCGAGCCGGGCCGGATCCAGGGCGACAGGGCCACCGCGCCGATCAGCCCGCCGCCGGGGCCGATGGTGGTCGCGCCCGGGTTCGGCGTGTTCGGCCCCGGCTGCTCGTCACAGCAGGCGCTGGCATCGCCGGTCTCGGCCTCGTCGAACGTCACGATCAGCAGGCCGTCCTGCTTGAAGGCCGGCGATCCGACGATACGCGGCACCCAGGTCCGCAGGAACGCGTCCGAGCTCACCAGGCCGCCCGGCCGGCCGTCCACGCAGGGAGTGTCGTGACCGTCCTCGCACAGGCTCGGGGTGATGAACGAGTAGTTCGGCGTCGACCGCGACGACGCGAGGTCCGCCGGCAGGCGGTCGAGCGGCACCACGTTGGCGTTGCAGCTCGCGGCGTCGTCGATGATCGAGTGGAAGTACACGAACGGGTTGTGCCGCGCGGCGTACTGATCGCCCACCTTGGCGCTCTGGGTCTTGTCCTGGCTGTTGAGCGCCGGGTGGCGGCAGGTCTTGGGCTCGGTGGCCGAGTTGCCCATGTCGCCCATGTAGCCGTGGTAGGTCAGCCCCTTGGCCCGCAGCTGGTCGGCGATCGTCTTCACCGGCGACGGGTAGACGCATCCCTGCCCCACGGCCTGCCCGTCGGCGCCGATCGAACCCGGCACCACGTCCATGTAGAACTGGCAGTCGGACTGCGTGATCGGGTTGGGCGCCTGCCCGCTGACCATCGCGATGTAGTTCGGCAGGCTCAGGTGCGCCACGCCGTAGTAGTTGGCCAGCAGCTGGCCCTGCGCGGTCAGCGTCCTGGACAGGTAGGGCGCCTGCGAGCCCGCGCCGAAGGTCTCGGAGAACCCCTTGTTCTCCAGCACGATCACGAACACGTGCCGGATCGGCGGCGGCGCCGCCACCGCCGGCGCAGCGTTCAGCGCGGCAAGGCACGCGAGCATGGCGAGGATCGTCCCGATCTTCCGCACGGCCCGGAACCGTAGACAGCACCCGAGTTCCGGTCAATCGGGAACCAACACCCCGTTGACATCTCGATGTGCGATCCGATCGGATGCCGGGTACTACCCGCGCTAGAATCCCGACCTCAGGAAACGGAGATGGCCGCCACCGACAAGACACGCGTCACGAAGCCCAGCCCGGTCGTCGAGGACGACCAGGGCCAGCTGCGCGCCCGCACCGGCATCTCCCGCGAGGTCGTGGAGGAGATGTCGAAGATCAAGGGCGAGCCCGACTGGATGCGCGACAAGCGCCTGAAGTCGTATGAGATCTTCGAGCGCAAGCCGGTTCCGACCTGGGGCGTCGACCTCTCCGACGCTGAACTTCGACGACCTCGTCCTCTACTCGCCCCCGACGGCCGGGCGCTTCGACAGCTGGGACGACGTCCCCGCGGAGATGAAGCAGACCTACGAGGACCTCGGGATCCCCCAGGCCGAGCGCGAGCATCTGGCCGGCGTGGTCGGCGTCTGGGACAACGAGCCCGTCTACGAGGGGCTCAAGCAGCAGTACGAGGACCTGGGCATCCTCTTCTGCTCCACCGACACCGCGGTGCAGGAGTACCCCGAGCTCGTCGAGCAGTACTTCATGACCAAGTGCGTGCCGCCGCAGGACAACAAGTTCTCGGCGCTGCACGGCGCGATCTGGTCGGGCGGCTCGTTCCTCTACGTGCCCGCGGGCGTGAAGGTGGACCTCCCGCTCCAGGCCTACTTCCGCATGGAGGGCCAGGCCGAGGGCACCTTCGAGCACACGCTGATCATCGCCGAGGAAGGCTCCGACGTGAACTACATCGAGGGCTGCACGGCGCAGACCTACAGCGTCAACTCGATGCACTCCGCCGTCGTCGAGATCTTCGTCAAGCAGGGCGCCAAGGCCCGCTACACCACCGTGCAGAACTGGTCCAAGGACGTCTACAACCTCAACACCAAGCGCGCGGTGGTCGATGCCGAGGGCACCGTGGAGTGGGTCGGCGGCTCGATGGGCGCCAAGTACGTGATGCTCTACCCGGGCTCGTTCCTGATGGGCGAGGGCGCGCGCGCCGACCACCTCAACGTCGGCGTCGCCGGCGAGGGCGTCCACAAGGACACCGGCGCCAAGGTCGTCCACCTCGCGCCGAACACGACCTCGAACATCCTCGCCAAGTCCATCTCCAAGGACGGCGGGATCATGGGCTACCGCGGACTCGTCCGCATGGGCCACCACTCCCAGGGCTCCAAGGCCCGCGTGCAGTGCGACGGCCTGATGATGGACCCGATCTCCCGCTCGGACACCTGGCCGGACATCCAGATCCAGAACCCGCACGTGACCGTGGCCCACGAGGCCGTGGTCGGCAAGATCTCCGACGAGCAGCTCTTCTACATGCAGTCGCGCGGCTTCACCGAGGACGAGGCCGCGGCGATGATCGTCAACGGCTTCATCGAGCCGGTGACGAAGGAGCTGCCGATGGAGTACGCCGTCGAGCTGAATCGCCTGATTCAGCTCGAGATGACCGGCTCGATCGGCTAGCTAAGCTAGCCCGCCGCGGCCGGCGCGAGCTCGCGGGCGGCGATCTCGGCCAGGTTGGCGGCCGAGCGCTCCATCGCGGATTGGACCGAGCGGCGCAGGTGCACGCGGTCGACCAGCGCGCCGAGCAGCCCGAGGGCCGGGCGGTAGCGCAGGCCGACGGTGAGCTGCGTCGCCTGCTCCGCCGGCTCGAGCTCGAGGAAGAAGTCCAGGGACGCGGCGAGCGGGATGCCCTCGCCGCGGTGCGTCTGGCGGCGCGGCGCCTCGTGCTGGACCACCGTCCACCGCGAGTTCCCCTTGATCGGACCGAGGACGACGTTGCGCTCCTCGTAGGTGGACCCCAGCCGCAGCGGCCGGTCGGCGCGGATGACCTCCTCGGTCAGCTCCGCCCACTCGGCGAAGCGCTCCGGGTCCGAGACCAGCTCCCAGACCGCCTCGGGCGGCGCGGGCACGACGACGGTGGCGGCGGCGGTGCGCTCGGGATTGCTGGGCATCGCGGGGGCAGTATCAACGAAAACGGGGCGGCCCGTGGGCCGCCCCGTTCGCAACTTCGGACGCGCGGTCAGACCGCGCGAGGCACTGCTAGGTCGTGCAGGCCGCAGACGAGGCGGTGCTGTCAGCGTCTGGCCGGCCTCCGAGGTGAACGTCATCGCCGCGGAGCGCTTGCCGGCCGGCGTCTTCGGACAGCCGATCGTCTCCAGGTACCCGTGGGTGACCCGGCCGATCTGCTTGCTGACCTTCGCGACGTTCGACACGTTGCCGACGACCGCGACGTCGAACCCGGCGATCGGGTGCAGCAGCGCCGGCGGACACCGTGAACTTGATCGCGTAGACCGGCAGCCGGCCGCCGCCCTTCCGGGCCGCCGTGCCGGTCTTCGTGAACGTCGAATCGATCGACGAGTGCTGCGCCGTGACGCAGGTCTTGCCCGGACGGTCCGCTCGTCACGCCGTCGACGCGGATCCACATGTGGTTCCTGCTTCGTCGAGTTGACGAGCGTCACGGTCAGGAAGCACGGGAGCTTGCCGGTACGGTCGGTCGTCGGTCCCGCGAACGCCTGCACGGAGCCGCCGCCGACGTTCGCGCCACCCGCTGCTCGCCTTCCGGGCGCAGACGGCCGGGAGGACCTGGCGAGTTGGCCTGGGCCTTGGTGCAGCCCCTGGCCACGCGGTGTTCGGGACGATGCCCGGCGCCGAGGCCGATGCCGTAGGTCTTCAGCGGCGACGGGCGCTTGCCGGTGGTCTCACCGACGGTGAACGTCAGCGACGGCCGAGACCGGCGTGGGCTTGGCCGACGTACCGGTAGCTTCGACGGCGTGATCTTGCTCGTCGAGGTGTACGTGTTGGCGGCGTAGGCGATGCCGGCGACGGCGAACAGGCCGAGCACGGCAAGGCCGACTACTGCGAATTTGCGCATTCTCCCTCCTGGGGGGATGTCAATGGGACAGGGGTCGGTTCTGATCAATGGGACACGGCAGCAACGGTGAAGTTGCCCTACAGCGGCTTCTCATACCCGTCTCCTACCGGGTCGACCTTCATTCCGGGACCAGCTGGCGGGCGTGCGGGGAGAACAAGAGAGCGCCCGCGCAGAGGCCGACCCCCGATGTACGTAGGAACCAGTGTCGCAGCTTTCGCTCGCCCGCAGTCATCGAACATCCGTCCACGCCGTTCCGGGTGCCCGCGGCCGGGAACCGGACGGCGTGGAGTGCCGGTCCTATCAGGCGCGATGCGGCCGCGTCAACCGGCGGACGCGCTCGTGCGCGCCGCCGCGGCCCGCTCGACGCCGTCGAGCAGCCCCCAGTTCGCGCGCAGCACGGCCTCGGCCTCGGCCACGAGCGCGTCCTCGTCGCCCGCCGCGAGCCGCGGCTCGATCAGCGCCCGCTCGGCCGCCGCGTGCTCGTGATCGAGCTCGGCGTGAAGGTCGAAGTACGCCGTCGCGGGCCCGGCCTCGCAGCCGTAGTGGTCGCGCAGCCCCCGGCGCTTGGTGTCGGCGATCGCCGGCTGGCCCGACTCGATCGCGTACAGCGCGACCAGCGAGGTCAGCAGGTCCCGCTCGCCGTCGCCGGCCCAGGTGCGGGCGCAGGCGGCCGTCTCGGGGTTTGCGGGCGCCGCGCCCTCGCCGCCGATCGCGGCGGTGAAGTCGTCCCACAGCGCGACGTGGGTTGCCTCCTCGGCGGCGTGGGCCTGGAGCTGCGGGCGCAACTCCGGGGGTGCCGTGCGCGCCGCGCCGGCCGCGGCCTCTGCGAGCGCGACGACGGCGTGCCGGTACTGGCCGGCGTAGGCCGCCAGCTCCTCGCGCTCGAGCTCTCCGCGCGACCAGCGCTGGTAGAAGGGGTGCTCGAGCACGTTGCAGCGGGCGCGGGCCTGCTCGAGTCGGGTCCAGAGGTCCATGAGGAAGTGGCTCCCTTCGGAGGTCGACGGCGGCTGACCGGGCGATGCTAACACCGGGCCGGATCGACTAACTTCGCCGCCGTGCGTCCGCCGGTCGACACGATCGCAGGCGCCGCCGTTTCCCGCCGGGTTGCCCTGGGTCAACGTGGCGCCGCTGCGCATGGACAAGCAGCTCGGACGGCCGGTGCTGATCGAGTTCTGGGACTTCTGCCGCGTCAATTCGCTGCGCACGCTCCCCTACGTCGGAGAATGGCACCGGCGCTACGCCGACGCGGGCCTGCGCGTGATCGGCGTGCACAGCCCGGGCTTTGAGCCCTCGAGCCGCGAGGACGCCGTGCGCGACGCGATCGCGCGGCTTCACGTCGAGCACCCGGTCGTCATCGACGGCGGGCTGGAGATCTGGGACCTGTACGGCAACGAGGGCTGGCCGGCGCGCTACCTGTTCGACCAGCGCGGGATCCTCTTCGACGTCCACATGGGCGAGGGCGCCTACGCCGACACCGAGACGGCGATCCAGGAGCTGCTCGGCGTCGAGCGCGAGCCCGTCGCGCCGCGTCGAGCCGAGGACGTGCCCGGCGTGATGCTCCCCGTGCAGACCGACGACCAGCTCGGCGCCTACAGCGGGCCCTACAACGCCGGTGGGGTGTGGGCGGTGCTGGACGGGCAGGGCGTCGTGACCGCCAACGGCCGCGAGATCGCCGTCCAGCATCCGGGCGCGTACCCGCTCGTCGAGCACGAGCACCACACGGAGGGAACGCTGGAGCTCCAGGTCGGCGACGGCGTGGTGTGCCACGCGGTCTGCTTCACGCCGGGAGTGCCCTGAGCTCCGCGTGGCCGCGCGCCCCGAGCAGGCGACCGAGCTCGGGGGTGCCCTCGGCCCCCACGCGCACGCATACGCCGGGCCAGTAGGGGCTCTCGTTGGGCACGCCGGTCAGGAACGCCGGGCTGTAGAGCCAGCACCCCGTGTTCCACAGCCGCGTGCCCCGTCCCACGACCCAATCGGCGGGGGCGTCGCCCGGCACCCACGGGCCGGAGCGGTGCGTGTGGCCGAAAACGACGTGGTTGGCCTCGATGCCGAGGCGAGCGATCACCTCCCCGATCGCGATCACTGCCGCGCGCCGCAGCGACGTGCCCGACAGGCTCGTGCTCAGCGGGCCCAGACCGGCGCGGTTGAGCGCGGCGATCGCCAGCGGCCACGCGGCCCAGGCCGCGAGCTGCGGCACCGTTGGCCGGCGCCGGCGGCCGTCGCCCATCAGCAGCTTCCAGGCGCGCTCGGAGGCGCCGGACCCGCCGGTCCCGCGCTCGGGGGCGACCTGCGCGACCTCGTCGAGGAGAGCGTAGATCGGGCTGAGGGCCGCCTCGTAGTCGTCCGCCGTGCGCAGCTCGGCCGTGTTGCCGCGCACGATCCGGTTCACCGCGCGGGCGCCGATGCGCTCGAACGACGGGACGCTGATGTGCATGTCGAGGTAGTGGCCGTGGATCGCGTACACGTCGGGGCGCAGCCACAGCCCGGGATACGCGAATTCGAGCGGCGCACCGCCGAGCCAGCCCGCGAGCACCGCCGCGAGCGGCGAGGCGTCGGCAGGCGCGATCCGGTGCTCGAGCCCGAGGGTCTCGCGGCGCTCGCGGCGAGCGTCGAGCCAGGGCGCGATCAGCGGGTAGTCGTGGTTCCCGGGCGCGATCGTCACGCGGCGGTCGCCCAGCGCGGCACCGAGATCCTCGAAGAAGCCGCGCGCCGTCTCCAGTGCGCCGTCGCGTGGGCCGTCGCGCAGCTCGAGCACGTCGCCCAGCAGGACGAGATGGTCCACCCCCTCGAGTGCCTCGAGCAGGGGCGCCCGCAGATCGGGGCGGCGGACCACGTCCGCCCGCGACTGCGCGCCGAGGTGGAGGTCGGAGACGACGAGCGTCGTCACGCGGCGTCCGCCTCGCGCATACCGCTCACTGCTGGTCGGCCAGCGCCTTGCGGATCGTCTTGGGCAGCATGAACCGGACGTCCTCCTTGATGACGTCGAACTCGGAGACGTCCTCGGTGCCGCGGGCGCGGAAGAAGTCGACGAGCTCCTGGACCAGCAGCTCGGGCGCGCTGGCGCCGGACGTGATGCCGACCACGCGCGCGTCCTCGAGCCATTGGTCCTCGACCTGGTCGGCGCTGTCGATCAGGTGCGATGCGGCGCCGTGGTCGCGTGCGACCTCGACGAGGCGGTTCGAGTTGGAGGAGTTGCGCGAGCCGATCACGAGCACGAGGTCGCAGTGCTCGGCCATCTGCTTGACGGCCGCCTGGCGGTTGGTCGTCGCGTAACAGATGTCGTCCGTCCGGGGACCGACGACGTTGGGGAACCTGGCGCGCAGCCGGTTGATGATCACGCGGGTCTCGTCCACCGAGAGCGTCGTCTGGGTCAGGTAGGCGAGCCGGTCCGGGTCGTCGACCTCGAGCCGGTCGACGTCCTCCTCGGTCTCGATCAGCACCATGTTCTCGGGCGCCTCGCCCATCGTGCCCTCGACCTCCTCGTGGCCCGCGTGCCCGATCAGCACGATCGTGTAGCCCTCGGCGGCGAACTTCTTCGCCTCGACGTGGACCTTGGTCACGAGCGGGCAGGTGGCGTCGATCGCGAACAGCCGGCGCTCGGTCGCGTTGGCGTGCACCGACGGCGCGACGCCGTGTGCGGAGAAGACGACGGTCGAGCCCTCGGGCACCTCGGTCTCCTGGTCGACGAAGATCGCCCCGCGCCCGCGCAGCTCCTCGACCACGTGCTTGTTGTGCACGATCTCCTTGCGCACGTACACGGGCGCGCCGTAGAGGTCGAGCGCGTGCTCGACGGTCTGGACCGCTCGGTCGACGCCGGCGCAGTAGCCGCGCGGGGCGGCGAGCAGCAGCTTCTCGGGCGCGGAGACCCCTGTCCCGGTGGCGGACATGTCACCTCAGTGTACGAAGGAGAAGATGCCGCCGGTGGCTGCGCCCTCGACCCCCAGCTCGCGCACGGCCTCGGCCACGCCCGGGAAGTCGGGATGGCCGTAGTCGTGCAGCGCCACGAGCGCGCCGTCCGCCAGGCGCGGCTCCCACGCCCGCAGCTCGGCCAGTGTCGCAGCGCGCTCATGGGTGGAGTCCACGAACAGCAACTCGACGCCTCCGGGGTGGTCCGCGGCGCCGGCGACGCCCTCGAGCGCGACGAAGCGAATGCGCTCGCGCACCCGCTCCGGCACGAGCGCCAGGTAGTCCTCGCGATGCTCGTGGACGACCGGGTCGTACGAGGTCACGCGCCGTGCCGGGTCGGGGAGGGCGAGGGCGATCGCGGTCCAGGCCGGCCCGGTGCCGAGCTCGACGACCTCGCGTCGGCCGCGGGCGAAGCGCAGCAGCGTCCCGACGTCGGCCGGGGAGGCGGCCGCGTCCAGGCCCCACGCGTGGCCGACACGTTTGGCCAGCCGCCGTGCGCGCCACTGAAACACGGCGACCCGCGGCGGCAGCGTGCGCAGGGCGAGCGGTGAGGTCATGGGCGGAACGCTAGTGCGACACGCAACGCACTGTTTCCGGTAGCGTCAGGGCCGATGAAGAGGGGTGTGACAGCCGTCGTCGCGCTGTGCGTACTCGCGTGCACGTTCGCGGCCGCCGCCTGGGCCGCGCGACTGTCGATCTCGACCGCGGCCAGGCTCGCCCACCGCCTCGAGGCCAAGCAGCGCCACGACCGCGGGGTGGGCAACCAGAAGCTGGGGCCGGCGCGGCGCACGTCGGACGAGCGCGTCACCTTCTCCTACAGCGACCTCAACGCGGCGGGCGATTTCCGCTGCCGCTCGACCATCGTCGTGCGCATCAGCGGCGAGAAGTACGTGGCGTCCTTCAGCGGGACGCGCTGCGCGCATATCTAGCGCGTCAGCTCCTCCGCTCGGCGCGCACCAGCTCGACGAGCGCTTCGCCGGCGGCGTCGAGGCTGCGCTCCGACACCGCGCCGAGGTTGTCGCGGCGCGTGTGGAAGGGCGGGTAGTCGAAGTCGATCAGGTCGATCGCCGGGAGTCCGGCGGCGGCGAACGGCGTGTGGTCGTCCTCGATCCCTCCCCGCACCCGGTTCGGAAACAGGCTCACGACGCCGACGCGCCGCGCGGCGGCTCGGAGCCGGGCCCACAGCACCGGGTCCGAGCCGCGCTCGCGCGGTAGCGAGAGCCGCCGGTCGGCGACGAAGTCGACCACGACCACCTCTCGCAGCTGCCTCGCGTGCGCGCCGGCGTAGGCGCGACTCCCCCGCAGCCCGTCGCGGAGGAACGCGCGCGAGCCGCGCGGACTCTCCTCGCCGTCGAACGCGGCGAAGCGCACCGCGCGGTCACCGGGCGCGCCGGTCCGCTGCAGCGCGCGCGCCAGCTCGACCACGGCCGCCGTCCCTCCGGCACCGTCGTTGGCCCCCACGAAGCCGGGGAGGTCCTTGGTGTCGTAGTGCGCTGCGACGAGGATCGCGGGCTCGCGCCCCGGCAGCGCTCCGACGACGTTGACCAGCCCGCCCGGCACCGGCTCGAACGCTCCACCGGGCAGCTCCCGGCGCAGCCGCTCCGCCAGCCGCCGTGACGCCGCCGACCCCGCCGGCCGCGGCCCCAGCGCGACCTGCGCCTTCAGCTCGCGAAACGCCCGCGCCCCGTCGAAGCGATCGGCGCTCGCCCGGGGCGCTCCACCGGACCCACCGCGAAACACCGAGAAGTCCGTCGCCGCAAGCGCGATGAACGCCCCGGCCACAACGACCTGAACGACCAGAGCGCCGACGAGCAACCGCACTGATGCCTGATGCGTGAGGCCCGACGCCTCAGTCGTTCTGCGTCACGAGCTCCAGCAGATCCGCGAACTTCTCCTGGGCCGCCGCTCGGCGCGTCGGCACGTGCTCGCTCGGCACCCCGTCGGCCGGCGGCTCGTACCCGCGCAGGATCTGCCGCGCCACCGAGGCGCGGTGCACCTCGTCGGGCCCGTCGTAGAAGCGGGCGGCCCGCGCGTAGCGGTACATCGCCTCGAGCGGCAGGTCGGTCGAGTAGCCGAGCGCGCCGTGCACCTGGAGCGCGCGGTCGATCACGTTGCAGAGCACGTTGGCGCCGTAGAACTTGATCAGCGAGATCTCCTGGCGCGCCGCGGATGCGCCCTCGGTGTCCATCTTCCACGCGGCGTGCAGCGTCATCAGCCGCGCGGCCTGCATCTCGGCGGCCGAGTCGGCGATCCAGTTCTGGACCGTCTGCTTCTCGGCCAGCACCGAGCCGTGCGCCTCGCGGTAGAGCGAGCGCTCGCACAGCATGTCGAAGGCGCGCTTGGAGACGCCCAGCCAGCGCATGCAGTGGTGGATGCGCCCGGGGCCGAGCCGCTGCTGGGCGATGAGGAAGCCGGCGCCCTCGGCGCCGAGCAGGTTCTCCGCGGGCACGCGCACGTCGCGGTAGTAGATCTCGGCGTGGCCGCCGTAGCGCCCGAACTCCTCCGCCGGGTGCTCCATGGTCGGAACGTCGCGCACGATGTCGACGCCCGGCGTGTCGACCGGGACGATGATCATCGAGGCGCGCTGGTACGGCCGCGCCTCGGGGTCGGTCACGGCCATCACGATGAGGAAGTCGGCGATCGAGGCGTTCGACGAGAACCACTTGTGGCCGTTGATGACCCACTCGTCGCCGTCGCGGACCGCGCGCGTCTGCAGCTGCGTGGGATCGGAGCCGGCAGTCTCGGGCTCGGTCATCGAGAAGGCGGACTTCAGGTCGCCGGCCAGAAGCGGGTGCAGCCAGCGGTCCTTCTGCTCGGGCGTGCCGGCGAGGGCGAGGATCTCCGAGTTGCCGGAGTCCGGCGCCTGGTTGCCGAAGACCAGCGGCGCGTACGGCGAGGTGCCGAGGATCTCGTGCATGAGCCCGAGCTTGACCTGGCCGTAGCCCTGGCCGCCGAGCTCGGGATCGAGGTGCGCCGCCCACAGCCCGCGCTCCTTCACGCGCTCCTGGAGCGGCGCCATGGCGCGGTCGATCTGCTCCAGCTCGAGGTCCAGGGTCTCCATGGGCCAGATCTCCTCGCGCACGAACTCCGTCATCCAGTCCAGGTGCGCCTGGAACTCGGGATCAGTCGAGAAATCCCACGCCATGTCGCTCTCCTTCGTCGCCTCGTCCGGGGGAATACGGAGCCTACTCTCCGTCCACGGCTCCCGGGTCTGCTGTACAGCAGACCCTCCGCCGCCGTGACCGTCGGGCTGCGCCCTCCTCCGGGCCCTCCCAGCTCCGGGTCTGCAAACAGCAGACCCTCCGCCGCCGTGACCGTCGGGCTGCGCCCTCCTCCGGGCCCTCCCAGCTCCGGGTCTGCAAACAGCAGACCCTCCGCCGGTCGGGCAGTTACCCGACGATCCGGAACCGGATCGCGCGGGCCGCCGAGCGACCGAGCGAGTTGCCCGCCTGCGCGACGAGCTTGTAGCGCGCCGGGCCGAGGCGCCGACCGCGCAGCCGGCCCGTGAAGCGCAGCACGTTGGCGCCGGCCTTCCCGGCCACCTTGAAGCTCCCGCGCAGCGTCACGTAGCGCACGCAGGCGCGGCGCCCGCGGTTGGAGCGGCGCGGCGCGGCGCAGCGCCCGCCGACCCGGCGGCCCCGCGCGGCGCGCTGGACGTGGAAGGTCACCGTCGCCGCCTGCGAGAGCCGGAACCGCACGGTCGTGCCGACCGGCGGGCGCGCCGCCGCGCTGGCGCCGCGCGCGGCAGCGCGGAACGTCTTGGGCGAGATGCTGTAGCGCGTGATGCGAGGCGGGACGTCGTCGTTGACGATCGTGCCCACCGCGAGGGAGTCGCGCAGCGACGCATTGCTCGCGTTGGAGAGTCTGAGGTTGAAGTTCTCGTCGGCCTCCGCGCGACGATCGCCGATGAGGTTGATCACGATCGCCTTCGCCGTCGTGCCGGCGGGAATGCTGAGCGTGCCCGACGCGCCCACGTAGTCGCTGCCGGCGATCGCCGAACGCCGCTCGGTCCGGTACCTCACCGTGACCGTCCGCCCGCTGGCCTGCGACAGGCGGACCACGAAGGCGATCGGCTTCAGGCCGCTGTTGCCCTCGCGCACGCGGGCGTCGTCGACCGTCATCCGCGGCGCGGCGTCGTCGTCCCGGATCGTGCCCACGCCGCGCGAGTCGGCGATCGTCGCGCCGGACGCGCTGGACAGGTTGAGGTTGAAGGTCTCGTTGCTCTCGTCGAGCGTGTCGCCGCGCACGGGCACCGTCACGGTCCGCGAGGTGGAGCCGGCGGGAATCGTGAGGGTGCCGGACACGGCGGTGTAGTCGCCCGGCGCCTTCGCGCTGTTGTCGGACGTCGCGTAGTGGACCGTCACGTCCTTGCCCGAGACCGCCGACTGGGTCACTGTGAACGTGGCGCTGCGCGTCCCCGTGTTGCCCTCGGTGAGGCTCACGTCGTTGACGCGGAGCGACGGGAGCGGGTCGTCGTCGACGATCGTCCCGGTCCCCGTGTCGTCGGCGATCGTGTTGCTGCCCGACGCGTTCGAGAGCTTGACCGTGAACGTCTCGTTGCCCTCGGGGAGCGTGTCCCCGACGATCGAGACCGGGATCACGGCGGTGCTGGTGCCCTCGGCGATCGTGGCGGTCCCCGAGGCCGCGGTGTAGTCGGCCGGCGCGGTGGCCGAGCCGGCCTGCGTCGTGTAGTCGACCGTGACGCCGCCCGACGGCGCATTGGCGGACAGGTGGACGACGAAGTTGGCCGTCGTCGTCCCGGAGTTGCCCTCCAGCGGCGTGACGTCGTCGATCGTGATGGACGCGGCCGATGCCGCCGCGGGTGCGGCCAGCGCCAGCGCGACGAGCGCGCCTGCGACGGCCACCAGGCGTCCTACGGCTCCACGTGCCTCCACTGCTGCCCTCAACAGGCCAGCCTGCCCGAAGTTTCGCCCCCTCAATCGCGGCCGTCGTCGGCGAGACCGTCGTACCCTGGATGGGCGACGGCCAGCTTGGCCCGGACCGATTCGCGCAGGACCGCGACGGCGTCCTCCCAGCGGTCGTCGAGCGCGCCGGCGCGGATGGCGTCGGCCACCTCCTGCTGGAGCGCGCGAAACTCGTCCCGATCGGCGAGGTAGCGCCGGCCTGACTCCGTCTCTACGAGCCAGGCGTCGCGATCATCACCGACGAGGGCGAGGAGACGCTCTGCTTCCTCGACAACGGGATCGTCATCGACAGCGGCCTCGCGCGCCAGGATCGCCGCCGTGTTGGCCGCCACGAGGACCTGAAAGCGAAGCTCCCGCGGCACCGCCGGGCGCACCTGCTCGAGCAGGAACTGCGCGAGCGCGGCCGCCAGCTCCGCGGCGTCGGGGCGGTCCTGCACCTCAGGCCTCCCCGATCATCGCCAGCAGGTCCCATTCGGGCTCGCACGTGCGGCGGCCGATCGCCGCGCGCTCGAGCGACCGGACGGCGCCCGACAGGTGGGCGTCCGCCTGGACGAGGCAGATCACCCCCCAGCGGACGTTTCCGAACACCTCCCAGAAGCGGAGCTCCTCGCGCGTCACCTCGCGCCCGCCCGCCGCGGCGTAGGCCGCCAGCAGGTCGTCGCGCGAGCCGAAGCCGCCGGCGGGCCGGTCGTCCGCGCCGAACCGCCACGAGCGGATGCACAGCCAGCCGAGGTCCTCGACGGGGTCGCCGGCGTGGCAGAGCTCCCAGTCGAGCGCCGCCACGAGGCCGCCCTCGTCCACCAGGACGTTGCCGGTGCGGAAGTCGCCGTGAACGAGCCCCGGCGCCACGGGCTCGGGGAGATGCCGGCGCAGCCAGCGCAGCCCGAGCTCGAGCGCCGGATGCGGCTCGTCGATGCGGTCGAGCTCGGCCTCCAGCGCCGCCACCGACGCCTCGGCCGGCGCGTCCTCCGGCGCCGCCACCGAGGGCAGCCCCTCCAGCGGGATCGCGTGCGTCCGCGCCGCCGCGGCGGCGAGCTGCCCGGTCAGCCGCTCACGGGCGGTCGCGTACCGGTCCTCGCGCAGCAGCCGCCGCGCGATCGCCTCGCCCTCGAGCCGCTCCATCACGAAGCCCGCACCCGCGGCCGAGTCGACGAACCACAGCGGCTCGGGCACGGGCACGCCGGCGTCGTGGGCCGCCCGCAGCACCTCCCATTCGCGCCGGCGCCCCGCGGGGTCGCCCACGCCCTCGGGATCGCGGCGCAGCACGCACGCCCGGCGCTCGTCACCGGCCACGAGGTCGAACGACCACAGCTCGCGCGATGCGCCGCCGACCAGCGGCTGCAGCTCCTCGATGCGAACGCCCGCGCCGAGGTCCTCCTCGACGACGGCGACGAGCTCCTCGCGCAGCTCCTCGGGCTCGGTCAAGATGCGCGGGAGGGTAGTGACGAGCGAACGAGGAGCGAGCATGGCCGAGCGATGGTTCACCGACGACGAGCTCTCCGAGCTCTCCCGCCCCACGATGGACCGCGCGATCGAGGCGATCGATGCCGGTGAACCCGAGCGCGCGCGGGCGCTGTGCGAGGAGATGAAGCACGAGTCGCAGTTCATGCACGACCTGCTCGTGGACGGCGTGGCCGGCCTGATCTCGTTCGTCAAGGAGCGACTGGGCGACGACGGCGTCGAGGAGGCGTGGACCTACAGCCTCGAGCGCAGCTGGCGCGGTCCGGTGGAGACGATCGCCGCGACCGACCGCAAGCAGATCGCCCAGGCGCTCGCCGCAACCTGGCGCGCGCATTCGACCAGCGGTGTCGGCCCGAACGCGGGTGCGTTCGAGATCGCGGAGGACGACGAGAAGCTCGTGTTCACGATGAACCCGTGCGGCTCGGGCCAGCGGCTGTGGCGCAACCGCCGCTACGGCCCCGACGGGTGGGGCGTCACGGACGAGGCGCACGACTGGACCTACGGCCGCGAGGGCTTCCCCCTCTACTGCACCCACTGCGCGTTCATGAACGAGGCGCTGCCGATCCGCTGGATCGGCTACCCCGTGTATCCGTCCGATCCGCCCGAGGACTTCGACCGCGACCCGTGCACCTGGTACTGGTACAAGGACCCGGCCGACATCCCCGCGCGTCACTGGGAGCGCTACGGGGCCGCGAAGCCCGAGGTGGGCGGGACGTCGCCTTCCTCTACGGCTTGATCTCCTCGATCACCTCGTAGACGCCCTCGAGCGGGATGTTCTGCACGAACGCGGCCATCGCGTCCTGGCGCGCGAGCTCCGCCTGCTCGTCGCCGCGAACCTCGGAGGGGTCGTCGACGTCGAAGATGCCGAACGAGATCACCTCGTCGGGGTCCTTGCGGTTGCGGGCGTGGTAGATGGCGACCGCGCCCTCGGGCAGGTCCTCCTGGCCCTCGCCGGGCTGCCAGGCGCGGCGGAACTGGTCGAAGCTGTCCGGCTTGAGCCGGCGAGCGCTGAAGAAGACGAGCATGAAGATCCTCCCCTTTGTGGTGGTCGGCGCGACCCTATCGCCCGGCCAGCGCCCGGTCGACGAGTTCGTGGAGCGCGGCTGCGCGGGCGTCGAGCGAGAACTCGCTCAGCACGCGCTCGCGCGCCGCGGGGCCGGCGCCCGATCCGCGGCCGAGCGCCTCGCGGATCGCGGCCGCGACCGCGCTCGGACCGGCCGGCACGTCGATCAGGACGCCGCTGTCGCCGACCACCTCGGGCAGCGCCCCGGCGCGCGTCACCACCGGCACGCACCCGGCGAGCATCGCCTCGGCGACCGAGACGCCGAAGCCCTCGTGGCGCGAGGCCTGGACGTAGACCGCCGCGCGGCGGTAGAGATCGAGCAGGTCGTCGTCCTCGACCCAGCCGGTGAGGCGCAGGTTCGCCGGCGCGTCCGCGCGCAGCTCCTCCCCGGCGTCGTCGACGAAGCGCCCGGCGAGCACGAACTCGACCTCCGCCAGCTCGTCCGCGGCCTGGGCGAACGCCTGCAGGCCCTTGCGGTCGAGGTTCGGCCGGTCCACGTTCCCGACGGTGAGGGCCAGCGGCTCGGCGGGCTTCTCGGGCAGGGCCCCGAACGGGTCGGGGACGCCGTGGTGCATCACGGTCACGCGCTCCGGCGCGATGCCGATGTTGCGCTCGATCTCCCCCTGCGAGTACTCGGAATTCGTTGCCAGGACGCCGGCCCGGCGCATGATCCAGCGGCTGAGGTGCTTGCGCGCGCCCCCCTGCTGGTGGCCGTAGCCGATCTCGGGCTCGTTGGCGGTATCGAAGCCGCCGATGATCAGGACCGAGGGGCGGCGCAGCAGCCAGGCCAGCGTGATCGGCCAGAACGTGTGCCAGTGCGCCCACCAGCCGACCACGGCGTCGCAGCCTCGCAGCGCCCGCAGCACGCGCAGCGGGTTCGCCCACCGCCCCGGCTGGTAGAGGTCGCGCACGTCGAAGCGCTGCGCCAGCAGCTCGCGGTCCACCTCGATGAAGCTCGCGCGGCGGCTGGTCACGTAGAGGATCCGAGGCACGAGAGGGGACTGTAGTTGTCCGTCAGTTAGGCTTGACTCGGCGAGCAAGCAAGGGGAACGAATGGCGCAGACACAGCACCTGGACCGGTTGACGTCGATCGACGCATCGTTCCTGCACAACGAGGGCCAGTCGTCGCACATGCACGTCGGCGGGCTCACGATCTTCGAGGGACCGCCGCCCGCGATCCAGGACTTCCTCGACCACATCCGCGGCCGCCTCCACCTCGTCCCGCGCTACCGGCAGAAGCTCGCCGTCCCGCCGCTGGAGACCGGGCGCCCGCTGTGGGTGGACGACCACAACTTCAACCTCGAGTACCACGTGCGCCACACGGCGCTGCCCGAGCCCGGCACCGAGGAGCAGCTGCTGCGGCTGGCCGCGCGGATCTTCTCCCAGCGCCTGGACAGGGCCAAGCCGCTGTGGGAGACGTGGATGATCGAGGGCCTCGAGGACAACCGCTTCGCGCTGATCACCAAGACGCATCACGCGCTGATCGACGGCATCGCCGGCGTCGACCTCGCGACCGTGCTGTTCGACCTCGAGCCGGTGCCCAAGCCGAACGAGCCCGAGGCCGACGAGGAGTGGGTCGCTGCGCGCGAGCCCTCCGGCGCCGAGATGGTCGCCGCCGGCGTGCGCGGGATCGTCAAGGCGGGGGTCGACGTGGCCGCGCGTGCGGTGTCCGCCGCCACGCACCCCGAGACCGCGATCAACAGGGCGCGCGAGGCGGTCGAGGGCGTCGGCGAGATCGCCTGGGCGGGGCTCAACCCGGCGCCGCACACGCCGCTGAACGTGGACATCGGGCCGCACCGCCGGATCGGCGTCGTGCGCTTCGAGCTCGAGGAGTTCAAGCAGGTCAAGAACGTGCTCGGCGGCACCGTCAACGACGTCGTGCTGACGGTCGTCGCGGGGGCGCTGCGCGAGTGGCTGCACTCGCGCGGCGTGCGCACCGAGGGCCTCGAGCTGCGCGGCCTCGTCCCGGTCTCGATCCGCGGCGAGCACGACCGCGGCGCGCTCGGCAACCGCATCGCCGCCATGCGCGGGCCGCTGCCCGTCTACATCGGCGACCCGGTCGCCCGCCTGCGGTTCGTCAAGCAGGAGATGGACGGCCTGAAGGAGTCCAAGCAGGCGCTCGGCGCCGAGGTGATCGCGAGCGTGCAACAACTTCGCGCCGCCGACGATCCTCGCGCAGGCGTCGCGGATCAACTTCTCCACGCGGCTGTTCAACCTGATCGTCACGAACGTGCCCGGGCCGCAGTTCCCGCTCTACGTGCTCGGCCGCGAGCTGCAGGACCTGTTCCCGATCGCCTTCCTGCCCGAGCACCACGCGCTGGCGATCGCGATCATGTCCTACAACGGCAAGCTCAACTTCGGCCTGCTGGCCGACTACGACGGGCTCCCCGACCTCGACGTGATCGAGCGGGGGATCGTGGACTCGCTCGAGGAGCTCAAGCGCGCGGCGCGCGCGCAGGGCGCTGCGGCGAAATCCGGCGGCGGCACAGCCGCCGAGCCGACGGAGGCCGGCAACGGCCGCCGGACGCCCGCCGAGGCGTAGCGCCCGGTGGCAGATCTCCTATCGGAGGCGATCGCCGTTCACGGCGGCGCCGAGCGCTGGGCGGCCGCCGGACGGATCGAGCTGCACGCCGCCTCGGGCGGCTTCATGCCCACCGCGAAGGGCAAGCGCCGGGCGCTGGCCGACTACCGGGCGTCGATCTCGACCCGCGAGCCGCGCACGGTGGTGGCGCCCTACCCCGGGCCCGACCGGCGGGGCGTGTTCGAGCCCGAGCGGGTGTGGATCGAGACGGAGGCGGGCGCGGTCGTGGCCGAGCGCGAGCAGCCGCGCGACGCCTTCGGCGGCCTGCGGCGGGCGCTGTGGTGGGACCACCTCGACTTCCTGTACTTCGCCGGCTACGCGCTGTGGGGATACGCCAACGCGCCGTTCGTCTTCGCACGACCGGATTTCGAGACCCGCGAGATCGAGCCGTGGGTGGAGGGCAACGAAACCTGGCGGCGTCTCGCGGTCACCTTCCCGGCCCACCTCCCGGCACACTCACGCGAGCAGGTCTTCCACTTCGACACCGAGGGGCGCCTGCGGCGCAACGATTACACGGCCGAGGTGGTGGGCTCGTGGGCGAAGGCCGCGCACTACTGCGACGGCCACCGCGAGTTCGGCGGGCTCCTCTTCCCAACGCGGCGCCGGGTCTACCCGCGCCGGCGCGACGGCCGGCCGCGGCGGGCGCCGACGCTCGTCTGGATCGACATCGCGTCGGTCGAGCTCGCCTAGCGCCGGATGCGCGTGGTCGCGTCGGGCTTGCGGTGGCGGGCCTCGCGATTGCCCGCGCGGTCGGTGGCAACGGTGAAGAAGCGGTAGCGCGAGCCGCGGCGGCCCCTGAACTTCAGCCGCGTCTTGCTGGTGCGCGCGATGCGGTGATAGGGATGCCGGTCGCGCGACGCGTACACGTCATAGGACTTCACGCCGGACGGCGTGACCCCGGGCGGCGCGGCGTCGCGCCCGCTCCAGCGCAGGGTGAAGCGCGTCCCGCGCACCAGCTTGGGCGCGCGCAGCTTCGAGGTGGGGGCACGGCGGTCGATGCGCCGGGCCGCGTCCACGGCCGCTCCGCCGTCGAGGATCCCCCAGCCCAGCGTCGCGGTCCAGAAGTGCCCGCCGCTTCCGGGCTGGCGCGCGGTCTGCTTGAGCAGGCGGACCACGTCGGCGGGCGACAGGTCCGGGTTGAGTCGGCGAATCACCGCGGCGACCGCGGCCACCTGGGGCGAGGCCATCGAGGTGCCCTGGAGGTAGCCGTAGGGACTCGAACCGGCGCGGCAGTTGCACGGCGGGTGCACGCCGCCCGAGTCGATGGTGAACATCTCCAGCCGGGTCGGGCCGTTGACGGGGAAGGCCGCGAAGATGCCCTTCGGCCCCGCCGAACCGCTGAACGTGTCGAACGAGCCGTACGCCGCCATCGAGATCTCGCTGCCGACGCCGCCGCCGGAGGGGCCGTCGAAGAAGTCCGCCGAGGTGACGGACAGGCCGCGGTTCTGCGTCAGGTCGGGGCCGGTCCCATCGGGCTGGACCAGGCTGGCGGGCTGGCCCTGGTCGCTCACCGTGTCGTCCGCGGCCGCGGTGACCACCACGACGCCGCGGGCGATCGCGTAGTCGATCGCCGAGACGAACGCGTCCACGGGCGGGCGGCCGCCGGAGTCGCCGAGGGACAGGTTGACGGCCTGCGCGCCGCGGTTGGTCGCGTCCACGATGCCGTCGGCGATGCTCGAGTCGGTCAGGTCGGAGCGCTCGACCACGAGCCGGCAGTTCCCGCCGGCGCCCGCGATCCCCTGGCCGTCGTTGGTGGCGGCGCACGCGAGCGAGGAGACGTGCGTCCCATGGCCGACGAGGTCGCTTCCACCCGGAAGGGTGTCGTCGTTGTCCTGGTCGATCGCGGCGTTGACCTTTCCGGCCAGCTCGGGATGGGTGACGTCGGCGCCGGTGTCGACCACGCCGACGACCGCAGAGTCCCCGCGCGTGACGTCCCACAGGTGCGCGAGGCCCTGCCGCTGGTACGCCCATTCGAGCGGCGTGCCAGCGGGCGTGCCGGGCGCCGTCTCGGGCTGGGCCAGGGCGGCGTCGTTGGGGGCGCGCAGGTCGAGCCGGTACTCGCGCTGGACCGAGCGCACGGCCGGGTCGCGGCGCAGGACGGCGGCGAGCGCGCCGATCGACCCGCCGGGCGCCGGGCGCACGGTCACGAGCCCGATCTGCGGGACATCTCCGCCGCCGCGGCGGGCGCCCGCGCGGGCGAGGACGGCGCGCGCCGCCGACGCGTGCGCCGCCGGGCCGGCGCCGGCCGGCTGGCGCAGCAGCACGAGCAGGCGGCCGGTCGGCGCGTCGGCGCGCGCCGTCGCCGGTACGGCGAGCACCGTGCCGGCGAGCGCGGCGGCGAACAGCAACCGGGTGAAAGTGCGGATCACCATGGCCTCCAACGCCCTATGGTCGCGAACGTTGCGGGCCGTTGCGCCGGATGCGGGTCCAGCGGTCGTCGCGAAACCGCTAGAAGCCGAGCGCGAACTTGGCGTCCTCGCTCATCTTCTCCGGCGTCCAGGCCGGCGAGAACACCATGTGCGGGACGACCTCGTCGACCCCGTCGAGCTCGCCGACGAACTCCTGCATCTGCTCGGAGACCTGGGGTCCGATCGGGCATGCCGGCGTGGTCAGCGTGAACGTTATGTCCACGCGCCCGCCGTCGACCACGACGTCGTAGACGAGGCCCAATTCCACGAAGTCCAGGCCCAATTCGGGGTCGATCACGTTCGCGAGCGCCTCGGTCACATCTTCCACGGTTGCCATGCGCTTGAGTGTAGCCGCGGGGTTCCTATAGGTTGCGGGTCATCCTCGTCTACGTCGACACGCCGCTGTGGTCGTCGAGACTCGCCGTGTTGCGTTGCACCGGCGAGGAGGATGCGTCCACGAAGCCCCTACGGCGCCGCGCGCTCGCCCGCGCCAAGCGCTCTTCGACGGACGTCGTCGTCGACTTGTCCGAGCTCGGCTTCGCCGACCCGTCACTGATGATCGACCTCGCGATGGTCGCGCAACGGCTGCGGATGCGCGGGCGCGGGATGCGCCTGCGCGGCGCGCAGCCGCAGATCCGCCGGCTGATCGAGCTGGTCGGGCTGCACCACCTGCCCGGGGTGCGCATGGACGACCGCGCGGCGCCGCAGGCCGGTTGAACACCTCGCGTAGCCTGTAGAGACGATGTCGCTCCTGCTGCTCGTCCTCATCTTCATCGTCCTCCCGATCGTGGAGCTGTACGTGATCATCCAGGTCGGGGGGCTGATCGGCGCGGGCCCGACGATCGCGATCCTGATCCTTGACTCGTTGATCGGAGCCTGGCTGTGGCGCCACCAGGGCCGCGCCGCCTGGAGGCGTTTCAACGACGCGCTGCAGGAGGGTCGCGTGCCCGCGCGCGAGGTGCTCGACGGGACGCTGGTGATCTTCGGCGGCGCACTGCTGATCACGCCGGGCTTCATCAGCGACGTGGTCGGCATCCTGCTGCTGCTGCCCCCCACCCGCGCGGTCGTTCGCGGCGCGCTCGTCGCGATCTTCGCGAAGCGCTTCCCGGTCGCCACGGTGGGCGGTGCCGCGGCGGGCGCGGCCGCCCATGCGGCGCGGTCGCGGCGGCGGCGCCGGCCGGGCGACCCGGGCGCACCGCCCGCGCACCAGGACTACGACGTCGAGGGCAGCGCCGTCGACGTCGACCCGCCGCCGCAGCCCCGCCTGTCACCGTGATCGAACCACAGGACGAGCGCACCCGCCCGGGCACGGAAGCGGGCTTTGGCGACGCCGTCACGTTCGCGTTCGGCGACGAGGGCGCCGAGCTGTTCGCGACCGCGCGGATCGGCTTCTCCCCCGCCTCCGCCACCCGCAGCGCGCTGGCCGTCGTGTTCGCGGGCGGAGAGCCCGTCGCCGCGCTGGCGCGCGGCGACATCGGCGGCGGCGAGGTCGACTGGCACGCGGCCGAGGCCGACGGCGTCCGCGCCGCGATCGACGAGCCGCTGCGGCGGTGGTCGGTGGCCTACGACGGAGACGGCGCGGGCTTCAGCGCCCGCTTCGAGGCGCTGGCTCAGCCGATGGAGTTCGGGGCCGACTCGCCCGCGGCGCGCGTCGGCGGCGTCGAGGGCTACGAGCAGCTGTGCGCGGTCGAGGCCGAGGTGACGATCGGCGGCGAGACCCGCGAGCTGCGCTGCCTCGGCGAGCGCGAGCACTCCTGGGGGGCGCCGCGCTGGGATGAGATCGCGCGCGCCGGCGCGGTCTCCGCCTGGCTGGCGCCGGACCGCGCGATCGCCCTGCGCACCGTCCGGCCCGTGGGAGCAGACGGCCACGACGACGAGGCGGTCAGCGCGGTGCTGGTGGACGCGGATCCCGCCGATCCCGATGCCGGCCCGGAGGCCCGCCCGGTGGCCGAGCCGCGCCTGTCCACGACCTACGACGGCGAGGGCCACCAGCGGCGCGCCGGCCTCGAGCTGTGGGTGGACGAGGACGACCAGCTCCCCCGCCGCGCCGGCGGGCGCGCCCTGTGCGGGACGACGCTCGAGCTCGGTCGCCTGCGGCTGGACAGCGCCTTCTTCGCCTGGCGCATGGAGGGCCGCGCGGGCGTCGGTCGCTACGACGTGCTGCGGCGGGCCGACGCGTGAGGGAGATCCGCGGCGTCATCAGCGACTTCGGCGGCGTCCTCACCAACCCGCTGGCGGAGAGCTTCGCGGCGATGCAGCACGCCTCGAACATCCCGCTCGAGGCGCTCGGCAACGCGATGGCGCGGCTCGCCGAGGAGGACGGTCTCCACCCGCTGTTCGAGCTGGAGACCGGGCGCCTGTCCGAGCACGACTTCCTCGCTCGCCTGGGGACGGCGCTGACGGAGGATCTCGGCCGGCCGGTCGAGCTGCACGGCTTCGGCGAGGCCTACTTCGCCGAGCTGCGGCCGAACGAGCCGATGATCGACCACATGCGCGAACTGCGGGCGCGCGGCTACCGCATGGCGCTGCTGACCAACAACGTGCGCGAGTGGCAGCCACTGTGGCGGCCGATGCTCCCGGTCGACGAGATCTTCGAGGTGCTGGTGGACTCAGGCTTCGTCGGCATGCGCAAGCCGGACGCCGAGATCTACGAGCTGACCCTCGAACGCCTCGACCTGCCGGCCGCGGCCTGTCTGTTCGTGGACGACACCGAGGTCAACTGCGGTGCCGCCCGCGAGCTCGGGATGGCCGCCGTCCACTTCCGCGACACCGAGCAGGCGCTGGCCGAGATCGCCGCGGCGCTCGACGGCGGCCCTCGGGCCTGACGGTTTTGCGGGCGCGCTGACCTACGGTACGCTCGCCGACGGGACGACGGGCTCGGGGAGCCCGCTCTGGTGTCCCCTTGACGATCTGGAGGTCGGGATTCCTTCCGTGAGGCGCAGCGCGTGGTGCATGGGCGCGCTCTGCCTGCTCGCCGCCGCGGCGTTGGTGCCCTCCACCCGAGCCGAGACCGCGTCGTCGCAGTTCCGCGCATTTCAGGCCGGGCTCATCGACGTGGGAGCCGAGCACGTGTGCGCCGTGCTCTCGAGCGGGGCGCTCCGCTGCTGGGGACACGGGATCGACGGGCGGCTGGGCTACGGCAACACGAACACGCTGGGCGACGGCGAGCTGCCCGACTCAGCCGGCCCGGTCCAATTGGGCGGCGGTCGCACCGTGCGCGCGGCTGCGGCCGGCGACCACCACACCTGTGCGCTCCTGGACGACGGGACGGTGCGTTGCTGGGGCGAAGGGCTCAACGGGAGGCTCGGCCACGGCAGCACGAACAACGTCGGCGACGGCGTGGGCGCCGACCCCTCTGTCGCCGCCGCCGGCCCGGTCGACATCGGCGCCGGACGCACCGCCCGCGCGATCACTGCCGGTGCGTCGCACACGTGCGCGCTCCTCGACGACGGCACGATCCGGTGCTGGGGTGCCGGGGCGGACGGTCGGCTCGGCTACGGCAGCGATGTCGGCACCGCCGACGTCGGCGATAACGAGACGCCGGGCAGCCGTCCGCACCGGTGAACTTGCCCGCCGCAGCCACCGCCGTCACCGCCGGCGGCCGGCACACCTGCGCCATCGTCGTCGACGGAAGCGTGTACTGCTGGGGCTTCGTGAGCCAGGGTCGCCTCGGTTACGGGGCCCCCTCTGCTGACGTCGGCGACGACGAGGACCCGCGCGACGTCGGGCCGGTCAACCTCGGCCCGGGCCGAACCGCCCGCGCGATCTCGGCCGACAGCGCCCACACCTGCGCGCTGCTCGACGACGGCGCCGTTCGCTGCTGGGGCAACGGGAGCAACGGCAAGCTCGGCTACGGCAACACGGGTAACGTCGGCGACGGATCGGCCCCTCGTCGACACGGTCGGTCCGGTCGACCTCGGTGTCGGGCGCACCGCCCGGGCGATCGCCGCGGGTGGGCAGCACACCTGCGCCATCCTCGACAACGACACCGTGCGCTGCTGGGGCCAGGGCTTCTTCGGAGCACTCGGCTACGGCAATACGAACAGCCATCGGCGACAACGAGACACCCGGGACCGCGGGGCCGGTCAACCTGGGGGTCGGACGCACCGCGCGGGCGATCAACTCGGGCGGAGAAACCACATGTGCCCTGCTCGACAACGGAGCGCTCCGATGCTGGGGCGACAACACCTTCGGCAACCTGGGCTACGGCAACGTGACCAGGATCGGCGACAGCGAGACGCCCGATACGGTCGGGCCGGTGCAGCTGGGCGGGTTCATGACGTCCGCCCGCGGGGACGCAGCCCTCACGTTGACGGCCGATGCGGCCACCCGCCAGGTCGGCCAGGACGTCGTGCTGACCGCCACGCTCGCCTCCGGGGGACCCGACGCGGTCGAGGGCGCCGGCACGACGCTCGCCCTGCCGCCGGGCCTTCAGGTCGTGGGCGCCACCCCAAGTGCCGGGAGCTTCGCCGGCGGTGTGTGGTCCGTGCCGCCGCTCGGTAGCGGGTCGACCGCCTCCCTCACCGTCGTCGCGCGCGTCGCGGCGCCGGGAACGCAGACCGCCTCGGTCGAGGTCACCGCCCTGGCGCCGTTCTTCTCGGATGTCGACTCGGTGCCGAACAACCACGTCGCCGGGGAGGACGACCAGGCGTCGGTCACGATCACGGCGACGACCCCGCCCCCCAACCCGCGGCCCGTGCTCTCGACCCTCTCCATGCTCCGTCGCACCTTCGCCGTCGCGCCCGGCCGAACAGCGATCACCGCCCGCCGGCTGACGCCGCGGGGCTCGGCCTTTCGCTTCAGGCTCTCCGAGCGCTCGACGGTGGCGATCCTGATCGAGCGCAAGACCACCGGCCGCCGCGTTGGCCGGCGCTGCGTTGCCCCCACGCGCCGCAACCGGACCCGCCGGCGCTGCACGCGCTACACGCGCGCGGGCCTGTTGACGCGTCGCAACCTCGCCGCCGGTAAGCGCACCGTCGTGTTCACCGGTCGCATCGGGCGCAAGGCCCTGCCGCTCGGCAGCTACCGCGCGACGCTCACGCCCACGGACACCACCGGCCTCCGCGGAACCGCCCGCACGATCACCTTCACAATCAAGCGGCGCTAGTGACCTGAGTCGTTAGTTCGCAGGCTTGTTGGGTTCGGGGGCGAATCCATCGTCGTTATCTACGACGATGGGAGGCGGTTATGGCGCAGCGTGTCGAGGTGGTGCTCAGCGACGAGGAGCGGGAGGTGCTCGAGCGCTGGGCTCGCCGCCCCAAGAGCGCGCAGGCGCTGGCATTGCGCTGCAAGATCGTGTTGGCGGCGGCTGATGGGGTGGCGAGCAAGGAGATCGCGGCCCGTTTGGGGTGCACGAAGTCGACTGTGGGCAAGTGGCGGGGTCGCTTCGCCCGGCGTGGCTTTGATGGGTTGCACGACGAGCCGCGGTCGGGGAAGCCGCGTTCGATCGGCGACGATCGGATCGAGCGGGTGATCGTCAAGACGCTCGAAGAGCAGCCGCCTGACGCAACGCATTGGTCGACGCGCTCGATGGCTCAGGCGACGGGGATGAGCCAGTCGGCGATCAGCCGGATCTGGCGGGCGTTTGGGCTCAAACCGCATCAGACCGAGGCCTTCAAGCTCTCGCCCGATCCGCAGTTCATCGACAAGGTCAGAGACATCGTCGGGCTGTATCTGAACCCTCCCGATGCCGCGGTGGTGCTGTGTGTCGATGAGAAGTCCCAGATCCAGGCGCTTGACCGCTCGGCGCCGGTGCTGCCGCTGATGCCCGGGGTGCCCGAGCGGCGCACCCACGACTACGTGCGCAACGGCACCACGAACCTCTACGCCGCGCTCGACGTCGCCTCCGGTCAGGTGATCGCCGACATGTCGCCGCGCCATCGCGCCGAGGAGTTCCGCCGGTTCCTCAACCTGGTCGATAGCTCGGTGCCGGCGCATCTGGACGTCCACGTGGTGCTCGACAACTCCTCGACGCACAAGACCCCGTCGATCCAGCGCTGGCTGCTGCGCCACCCGCGCTTCAATCTGCACTTCACGCCGACCTACAGCTCTTGGCTGAACCTCGTCGAGCGCTGGTTCGCCGAGCTGACCAGCAAAATGGATCAAACGCTCAGCCCACCGCTCGGTCCGCGACCTGGTCGCCTCGATCCGCACCTGGATCACCAACTGGAACGAAGACCCCAAGCCCTACGTCTGGCACAAGACCGCAGACCAGATCCTCGACAGCCTCGCCGCCTACTGCCAACGAATCTCTGACTCAGGTCACTAGGCCCCGGCGCGCTCCACCGCCACGGCAGTGTCGACCTCGGCTTTGACGTGCCAGCCGCGGGGCGGGTCACCGGTGCGGAACAGCTCCTCGAACACGGCGCGCGGGCCGGGGAGCGCGTTTGGGCCGATCGCGTCGTGGAAGAGCACGACGCCGCCGGGCGCCACCAACGGGCTCCACAGCTCCCAGTCGAGCCGGCAGCCCCCCTCGCTGTGGTCGCCGTCGATGAAGACGAGGTCCACCGGTTCGCTCCAGCGCGCCGCGGCGTCCGCGCTGCGCTCCACGTGCCAGACGAGGCGCGGGCCGCCATCCGCCCGTCGTCGAGCGGCGCGGCCGACGACGCGGCGCGTCGCGCTCTCGACGCCGGCCCAGCCGGGCAGCAGCGTGGGGTTGGCCCCGAACGGGTCGATCAGGTGCAGGGTCGCGTCCGGCGGCAACGCGCCGGCGAGCACAACCGCCGAGGAGCCCTCGTAGACGCCGATCTCCACGGCCGTCCTGCGGTCGCGCGCCAACTCGGCCAGCAGGGCGGACTCGGCCGCGCTGTGCATGCTGCGCGGCGGGACGAGCCCGCTCCCGACGGCGAGGGCACGCAGGCGGACGGAGTAGCGCAGCCGGTCGGGAGCGAGCCGGCGCACGGCCTGGGGCAGCGGCATCCGCGGATTGTCGCGGAGCGCCGCGGTGGCGCCGCTAGTTCTCCGAGCCCAGCCGGTCCCAGCAGTACAGCTCGATGCACTCCGCGGCGAGCTCGATCGCGCGCTCGCGGGTGAGCCACGGGAGGACCGTCTCGAGCGCCTGCTCCTCGGCGACACCGGCCTCGAAGGCCTCCTCCCCACGGAATCCCGCGGCGATCTTCAGCGCCTCGCGGCGGTTGTCGCCGAGCGAGGAGAACGTGTTGATCAGGAACTCGACGTTCGCGATCGGGTGGCCGACCTCGAGCGACGCGTGCCAGGCGGCGAGCATCGACAGGTCGTGTTCGTCGAGGTCGGCGACGGTCTTGGCGTAGTGCGATTCGAGCTCCTGCTCGGGGATCTCGTCGACCCACGCGCGCACCAGCTCGCCGAGCAGCTGCCGGCGCGCCTCGCGGCCGACCGACTCGGCGATCACGCGGATTGCGTCCTTGGGTTCGATGAAGCAGAGGGTCATCGGCGCTCGCTGTGGTCGGGACCGTGGCTGAGCGCACTGTAGGGCCGGGGGTGGACGGCAAACCGCCCCCGGCCCTGGGCATGAACGGAACGTTGCAGCCGGGCTCAGGACCACGGCAGCGGATGCCCTGCACGTGCCTCGAACTGCGCCGTGTCGAAACGGATGACGTTTTCCGTGATCAACCCGTCCTGCAGGCGCACGCGGTCCATTCCCGTGAGCTCGAACGGGCCGTTGGCGCCGGTCGCGCGCAGGATCCAGCGGATGAACGTGTACTCGCCGTTGACCGCGTGCTCGGCCACCGCGAGGCGCATGTCCGGCAGCAGCGCCATGAGGTCGGCCAGGCGCTGCGTGTAGTCGGCGACGCCTCGCACCGGCTCGGACAGGCCCGGCCAGTCGCCCACCACGCCGACATCGTGCTGCCGCTGCGGCTCCGCGACGGCGACCGCGAGCTCGCGTGGTTCAGCACGGTCTCGACGTTCGGCACGGCCGTCGACGTGACACTCGCGGAGCTCTCGATCGAGGCCTTCTACCCGGCCGACGACGAGACCGCCGCGGCGCTGCTCGGCGCGCGGACCTGACTCACGCGCACTTCGCGCCGTGGGCGACGGGCGGGGTGCTGCGGGGGAAGTCGCGGTAGAACCACGGCCTGTAGAGGCCGAGGTTGTTCGTGTTGGGGTCGAGATCGACCTTGTGGAACAGCGGCCCGACGAGCGAGTCCGGCGGCGGCTTGGCCCCGAGCGCCGGGAACATCCGCGGGACGCCGAGCGCCCGCACCAGGGTCTGCGGGGCCCCGGCAGCCGTGAAGCCGGTCACCACGGGGTACTGGCCGGCGTCGGGCTCGCCGCTGTACATGAACTCCTTGCGGGTCACCTTCGCGAACGGGATGTAGCGCGTGCAGTACCAGCTGCGGGCGTTGCCGACGCCGCGCAGCTCCCAGGTGTCCCAGGCCAGTGGCATCAGCGCCGTGAAGAACCACTGCTTGGCCGCCTTGTTCAGCGCGGTTTGGACCGGCACGTCGGTCGCCGGCCAGACCCACGGCTCCCGGTTGACCTTCGCCGCGGCGGCGCTCAGCTTGCCCGGGTCGCTCACGAGCAGCAGGCCGATCTGCGTGATGGCCACGTTGGCGTCGCGGTAGCGGTCCTGCAGCGCGCGGCCGAGCTCCGCGGTCTTGGCCTTGATCGGCGCGAGGATCTTCGAGCCGTCCGAGCGTCCGAGGAACGCGAGCTTCGCCACCGCGCCGGCGGCCATGCTCAGGAAGGCCAGCTCGGGGACCTCGAACTGCTCCGAGGCGACGCTCGCCAGCTTCGACATCAGCTCGAAGGGAGCGCCGCTCGGCGTGCCGTCGCGCGGCGCGACCGCGGTCTGGATCTTCTGTGAGATGTCCTGGAGGTCGACGTAGCCCTTGCTGGTGTCGTCGAACGGTGCCCGCAGGTGGCCGATGTACGTCTGCACGTCGGCGATGGCGCTGAACTCGACGTCGAGCATCCTGATGGCGTCGTCGAACTCCGTCCGGGTGAAGCCGTGCCCGTCGCCGGGGTAGGGCACGACGTTGGGGTCCTTGAGGTCGGCGCGCTTGTTGCTCCAGTTCGCCGAGTAGTTGATGAAGTAGTCGCGCCGCACGTCCGGGTCGGCCAGCTTCAGCTTCTCGGCGATGTACTTGTTGAGGTCGGTGTTGATGGGCGTCCACTGCTGCGCCGGCTGGTCGGCGATCGCGATCAGCTCCTGGCCGGCGGCGGGCTTGTCGGCGAACAGCTGCGGCTCGTATCCGTAGTCGGCGGTGCGGCCCAGGTTGCCGACGATGCGCGCCGGGCGGCCCGTGAGCGGCGTGCTCTCCTCGACGATCTGCTTCTTGCCCACCCGCCCGATCAGCGAGTAGTCGCCCTTGCCGTCGAGCGCGTTGAACACCGCGGCGGTGCCGCCGAGCTGCTCGATGCGGTTGGCGATGTCGCCCCAGCGCGAGTCGGTGGCGGGGTGCGGCGCGCCGACGCTCTGGAGGAAAACGAGCGGGTGCCTGGGGTCGTTGATCCGGTCGGTGAGCCAGCCCAGCAGGTTGCTCTCGCCCCCGGGCATCGTGAACACGTTCTCGTCGATGACCTCGAGCGAGCGCGCGTCGAACGCGAGCGCATGGAACCCGGCCTGGATGCCGGCCGGGAGCTTGCGGGTGTACTCCTTGCCGGCCACCTTGATCGTGCTCCCGCCGGCCGGCTGCCCGGGCGGCAGGGTGTCGAACGGGACGCTGTCGGCGAACACGAAGCTGTAGACGAGGTTGCCGGGGTTCAGCTGCAGGTAGCCGAGCATGTCTCCGGGGGTGTTGTGGCCGGGATCCGAGGCCTTCCCCACGTTCTGGAGCGCGCTCCCCGCGGGCGCGCCAGCCGCGCCGACCACGGACCAGCCGTCGGAGTTCACCCAACGCCCCTGGTCGAACGGCTGTGCGCCGATCTTGGCCAGGAGCGCGGCGACGCGGGCGGCGTAGGTGCTGTTCGGCCCGTTGATCGAGCTGACGATCACCAGCGCCTTGGGATAGGTGGACACCATGCGGTTGAAGTCGGTCTCGAACTGCCCGATGGTGGACACCGACAGGGTGTAGCTGAAGGCCCCGCGCCGCTGCAGCGTGTTGGGATCGAGCACCGCGAAGGAGAGGGTGCCGCTGCCGACGCCCGTTCCCGGGATCGGCGCGCCGTCGAGCTTGATGGTGGCGACGTGGTCGGCGATCGTCTCCAGCGGCGACCCGATCGGCGTGCCGGTGCGCGCGCCGACGGTCACCGTGTCGCGCGAGCGACAGGTGCCCGCCCGGCAGGGCTCGGACGCCGTGAGCTGGAGTACGTAATCGCCGCGCAGGTCGGAGCGCAGCGTCGGGCGCGCGCTGCTCGGGTTCACCAGCGTGGCGTGCGACCCGCGCGGCGCCCGCAGGATGCCCCAGGCGAAGCCGAGGCGGTCGCGCGGCCGGAACGCCTTCGACGCCCGGCCGTCCAGCTGCGTGCCGGTGCTCGCCCACACCAGCCGGTCGGGGCCCGCGCCGACGAGCGGGCGCGTCCGCGGCACGAGGACGGTGCGCGTCTCCGTGTCATAGCGGCCGGAGCGCTCGTCGAAGGCGACCAGCGACAGCCGGTTGCGGCCGAAGCGAAGTCCGTCGCCGGCGGCGAGCTGCGCCGTTCGCAGGCCGCGGCTGAGGCCGAACGCGCCGTCGACCCGCCGGCCGTTGAGGTGCGCGCGGAACGTGAGGCCGCTGCCGGCCACCGCCTTCACGCTCACCGGAGCAGCGCCGGTGATCGAGCTGCGCCCCGAGGCGCTCAGCAGCGCGGGCGCGCGGACGCCGACCACGAAGCGCGCGGCGTCGAAGTCGGTGCGGCCACTCCGGTCGCGCGTGCGCACGAAGAGCATGTTCACGCCGGGACGCAGCAGGGCGCCGCGGGGGATCGTCGCGACGCGACCGCCGGCGCCCGGCCGGAACGATCCGGTGATCTCCCTCAGCCCGAGCCAGACGCGGAAGGCCGCGAGCGGGCGCGAGGTCCGCACGACGACGCGCATCCGCGTGGCGGTGACCAGGCCCCCGTCGCCGGGCGTGGCGATCCGGGCGATGCCGCGGTCGGCCTTCGACGCGGCGGAGGCTGGGCCGGCGACGACGGCGGTCGCAGCGAAGAGCGCAACCGCCGCGACGACCAGGACTCGGGCGGTCCGCACAGGTACTCCGGTTCGCTGGCCCAACTCAGGTTCCTTCCCGTTCGCTCCGTCTCTAGGGCCGCCGACCCCGACTTCCCTCCTTGTCGGTAGACGGGCAGGCGGGCGCGAGCGCGCCTCCGGATCGGTGGACGCCGGCCGGCCGTGAATTCTCTTTGCGTCCCGCCGGGGCCTGGCGTAGCTTTCGCCGCAGCCCTGACCACGCGCACGAGGAGGTATCGCGGTGCCGAATGCCACGCCGACGAACGAGCTGCGCGCCCTCAACCGCCTGGCCTTCGACGAGCTCGGCGGTATCCCCCGCGGCATCGGCCAGATCCACCACGGCATCGCCGGCCGTGCCTTCTGGGCGGTCGGCCCGTTGGGCCGCCCCGTGAAGCTGGCCCACGATGCGATCTCCCGTGGCGCCTACTCGGCCCTGGGGGCGAGCAGCTCGCTGCTCGGCCGGGCGGCCGACGCCGCGATGGCGCGCCGGGGGGTCGGCGACGACCTCGCCCTTTCGGTTACGCGGCCCGGCAGCGCAGTGCTCGCCGCGCTGAACGGCCTGATCGGCGACGAGCTCGAGCGGGGCGGCAGCGCGCTGCACCAGCCGGCAGCCGTGCGCGTCGACGGGGAGCCGGTGCCGCTCGATCCCGACGCGGTGCGCCGGCGCTTTCCCGACGCCACGCCGTGGCCGGTGGTCTTCCTGCACGGGCTGATGGAGACCGAGTTCTCCTGGAGCCTCGGGGCCGGGCCCGAGGGACGGACCTACGGCACGCGGCTGGCGCGGGACCTGGGGTGCACTCCGGTCTACGTCCGCTACAACAGCGGGCGCCACGTCTCAGAGAACGGGCGCTCGGTCGCCGAGCTGCTCGAGGCGCTCGTCGCGGCCTGGCCCGTCGAGGTCGAGCAGATCGCCCTCGTCGGACATTCCATGGGCGGGCTGGTCGCCCGCAGCGCCGCCCACCAGGGCGCCGAGTTCGGGCAAGGCTGGCCGGGTCGCGTCGGACACGTCGTATCGCTCGGCACGCCCCACACGGGGGCTCCCCTGGAGCAGGCCGTCCACGTGGCGAGCGCGGCGCTGCACGCGCTTCCCGAGACCCGGCCGTTCGGCGCGTTCCTGCGGAGGCGCAGCTCGGGGATCCGCGATCTGCGGCACGGATCGCTCGTCGACGAGGACTGGCGCAGTCGGGACCGCGACGCCCTGCGCGCGGCCGCCTGCCGGGAGGTCCCGCTCCTGCACGGCGCGACGCACTGCTTCGTCTCGGCCAGCGTGACGCGGAGCGAGCGCCACCCGATCGGGCGGCTGCTCGGCGACTGCCTCGTCCTCGTGCCGAGCGCGTCGGGCCGCAGCCCCACCCGGCGTATCCCCTTCGACGTCGAGCACGGCGCCCACGTCGGCGCGACGCACCACATCGCACTGCTCAACCACCCTCAGGTGTACGAGCACGTGCGGCGCTGGGTCGCCACGCCTCCGGTGTCTCACCCGCCGCGCACGACAACCGTCACGACCGGCGTGACCCCCGTCTCATAGGAGTAGGAGGCCTCGCGCTCGATGCGGGCGCGGAAGCGGTAGGCGACGCGGCCGATGGTGGCCTGGAAGCGGTAGGCCTGGCGGAACCGCCCGCGGGCGTCGGCGCGGGCGACGGCGAACGTTCGCCACGCGCGGCGGTAGAAGGCCTGCAGGCTCACGAGCTTGCCGGCGACCGGGGGCCGCGCGCGCAGCCGGCCCGAGAAGGTCACGGTGCTCCCGTTGCGGACGGTGCGCCGGTTTGAGCGCAACGTCGCGGCGGCCGGCACGCGCAGGGTCACGCGCGCGGCGGCCGGAGCGAGGAGCTCGTTCCCGGCGTAGGCGATGTGCAGCGTCCGCGAAGGCCCGGCGGGGGCGCGGTACGCGAAGGTCCCATCGCCGCCGGTGCGCAGCGTGGCGGCGCGGCGGGCGCCGCCGCCGGTGCGCGGCTCGGCGCTGACGACGATCGCCGCGCCGGCGACCGGCCGCTGCGCATAGGTCTGCAGCGCGCCGCGGATGGTGGCGGCGCGCCCGAAGGGCACCGCCAGGCTCCCGCCGAGCGCGACCCGGCGCGACCTGCCGACGAGCCGCGTCGCGCTGCGCAGCGGGAGCACCACCACTGCGGGCGATCCGTCGGCGTAGCGGTCGGCGGCGCGTTCGTTGCCCGCGCCGTCGTGGACGAGGGCACGGAGCTCGTAGGTTCCATCGTCGAGCTCGGTGTCGGGGACGAGCGCGGTCAGCCGCATGCCGGCCAGGGCGGTCGGCAGCACGCGCCACGCGTCGGTGCCGCGTCGCCGCAGCTCGATCGTGCCCGGAGCCACGCCGGAAAGGCGATCGGTCACGACCGCGACGAGCCGGCGCGGGTCGCCGCGGTCGGGCGCCTCGAAGGCGGCCGCGTCCACCTGCGGGTCGAGGCGAAGGTGGACGCCGTCGGACGGGTGCGCCGCATCGACGTTTCCGGCCGCGTCGACGAGCCATACCTGGAGCGTCCAGTCGCCCTGGTCGGGGACCGCGAGCCCATCGAGGGCGGCGATGCCGGTGCCGGCCCGGCTTCCCTCGCGGCAGTCGGTGGGTGCGGCGGCGCGGCACAGGCGGTAGCGCGCCTCGGCGATCGGCGAGGCTTGGCCCTGGTCCGGGTTGCTCCAGGACACGTCGAACCGGTTGCCGCGATGCCAGCCCTCGCCGCCGTCGACGGACACCGCCCGCGGCGCCGCCGGCGCGTGGTTGTCGACCAGCAGCGGCCGATCGACCGAAGACCAGTTGCCGGCGGAGTCGGCGCCGCTCAAACGCAGCACGTGCGGACCGTCGGCCGCGGCGTGCGTGTCGAAGGCGAGGCCGTCGGAGGACAGGTCGTGGCACGGGACGGCATGGGCGTCGTCGCACTGCAGGCCGGACGGCGCCCAGTACGGATCGTCGTAGTTGTGGCTCCAGTACGTCACGCCGTCCACGGCCAGGGCGGTCCGGCGAATTCCGGTGTTGTCGGAGTAGGACGCCCAGGCGTCCCCGACGCCCCGATGCCAGCGTGGCTCGAGCAGTGTGCCGCCGGTCGGCGTGACGGAGGGCCGCAGGTCGTCCTGCACGACCACGGTCACGTCGCGGAGGTTGGCCCACACGCCATGACCCCCGTTCCAGTCCGCCTGGCAGCCCGACGGGCTCGCGCAGCGGATGCCGACGCGCGCGTGGGCGGCGCCGCCGAGGCTGACGGCCTGATTAACCATCCAACCGCCGGAGGTGACGAAGCAGGGCTGCACGCCCCACACGAGCGGCGCGCCGTAGAAGTCGGAGGTCCAGGCCGAGATGCCCGCCTCCCAGCACCCGCCCTCGGTCTGACCGCCGAGCGCGCCGTGGAACCAGATCGAATGCAGGGACGCGCCCGCGGGCGCATCGAACTGCGCCCAGGAGCCGCCGTTCAGGCCGACCCGTGAGGAGGCACCGCCGGTCGTGCGGGCCCCGAGCCCGGTGTCGTACGGGTGGAACTCCCCCGCCGGGCAGGCGGCGTACGCCGCTGTTCCGGGCGAGCCGCCGATGCCGTACCAGCTCGCGTTGCGGGTGTCGCCCGCGCTCAGGCATGCGTGCACGCCGTACGTCCCCGCGTCCGCGCGCGGGCTGAAGAAGGACAGGGCGCCGAGCGCGGCCAGGAGTGCGACGCCCGCGGCACGGCGGCGACGCGTCACGGCCCGAACTCCCCGCCGGCCGTGGGTGCGGCGTCGGCGGTCTCGATCGCGCCGTCACCGCCTCCGGCGCCGCCCCCGCCTCCGCCGAACTCGTCGCCGGCGCTCGAAGCCGACGCGCGCCTTGCGGACGGTGCGGGCCGATCGTTGCCACCACCCTCGAAGCCGAACTCGGGCGCCCCGCGGCCGCGCACGGCCCGCGACGCCGGAGAGGGGGGCGGCGTGGCGGACCGGGCGCGGGCTGACGCGGCGGGGATGCCCGTCGTGGGGCGCCGTCCACCGGACGCGTTCGCCGCGACCAGCGCGGCGCGGGCCGGCCCGGGACGCGCGTGCGCGACGGGCCGCGGGCGCGGTGCGGCGCGATGCCGCACCGTCCCCGGCGGACCGTCCACCGCGGCCACGCCGCCGCCCAGGGCCGTCGCGGACGCGGCGACCGCGGCGAGCTTGCCCGTGGAGGCCGCCTCGAGGCCGGCGTGCAGGCGCTGCGCCGACGCGACCACGCGATCGGGCAGGCCGGCGAGCACGGCCTCGTAGGCCCGGCCGAGGGCACGAGGCGCGGCATGATGCGCCGCTCCGGGGACGTCGTGGAGCGCGAGCGCGGCCACGGGCACGACCGCCCCGAGCGCGCGTGGCACGCGCTGGAAGTCACGGATGCGCGCGCGGCAGGCGGGGCAGTTGCGCAGGTGCGGGCGCACGGCGAGCAGGTCGGCGGCCGCCGCCTCCCCGTCCGCGATCGCCGACAGCACGTCGGCCCAGCGCTCGCACTCGGCGCCGGACTCGATCGCGGCATAGCGCTCGAGGAAGCGCCGGCGGCCCTCGGTCAGACAGCGGTTGACCTTCGTGTAGGACCACCCGGTGAGCCCGCAGATCTCCCGGTAGGAGTGGCCCTGCGCCTTCAGCAGCAGCGCGCGGACCTCCTGCGGCTTGAGCCGCTGCAGCGCCTCGGCCGAGCGTGTCAGCGCGTCGGCGTCGGCGGCGCGCTCCTCGGGCGTGACGACCTCACGGTTCTCGCGCGCGTCGAGGTCCACCTCCCCGCCGAGCACTCGCTGGCGCGCGGAGCGGACGGCGAGCGCCTCGTGCTTGACCACCGTGCGCAGCCACGGCAGCGCGCCGTCGCGGTCCAGCCGGTGGGCTCGCTTGAGGAAGATCTCGACCGCGCGCTGGTAGGCGTCGTGCGCGTCGTCGGCGCAGATCGAGTAACGCCGCGCGGTCCCGAGCAGGGAGGCCGCGTGCTCGTGCAGCGTGTCGAGCACCAGGTCCGGCGCCGGCCGGCGCGGTGGGACGGTCGCGGTCATCGCCATGTGCCGCGATGTAGGCCGGCGGCCCGCGCGGCTCGCCCCCGCCCGCCGGGCGATTTCCGCGCACATTGCGAGGAAAACGCAGCTCTGGCCCGTGATTGCCGCATCGGACGCGCATCCTGCGCGCGTCCCCCGGCGCGGGCCATCGACCGAGCGGGCGAAGTCTCAGCCGGACTCCGCGGTCGTCCGCTCGGACGAGAGCGAGCTCAGCCGGACGCCGGAGGCGCCGCGCCGGCCGCCCCGACCTGTCCGCGCAGGAACGGGACCACGGCCGCCGCCGCGCCCTCGGGGTCGTCGAGGAACGGCCAGTGTGAGCTGCCCTGGAGCACCACGACCTCGGCCCGCGGGAAGGCCTTCCTCTGCTGCTCGGCGTGGTGCAGGGGGACGAACGGGTCGGCCCCGCCCCAGACGACGAGCGCCGGGCGGTCGAGGGTCGCGAAGTGCGCCGCGGCGGCCTCGAGCAGCTCGTCGTCGGTGCGGTTGCGATACAGGCGCAGCACGATCCTGCGGGTGCCGCGATCGTAGTCGTCGTACATCGTGTCGATGTCGGCCTGGGGCAGCTTCGGGTTGCCCTCGTGCATGGCCTTGTTGAACTGGCGCCGCGACGTCACGGCCATCATCAGCTCCCCCACGACCGGCCGCGCCCAGAGCTTCCCGATGCGGTGCATCTGAAAGCCGATCAGCACGCCGGTGTTGACCAGGACGACGCTGGCGAACGCGTCCGGGTGGCCAGCCGCCCAGGCCAGCCCCCACGGTCCGCCGAAGTCGTGCAGGACGAGGTGCGCGCGCTGCACGCCGAGCTGGTCGAGCGCGTCGCCGAGGAAGCCGGCCGGGCCCTCGACCGGGAGCTTGAACTCGTTCCCGGGACGATCGGCCTTCCCGAATCCCGGCATGTCGAGCGCGATCGATCGTGCGAAGTGGCCCGTCCGGCGCATCAGGCCGCGCCACTCGTCGGCGGAGTTGGGGTTCCCGTGCACGAACACGACCGCCTCGGTGGCGTCCTCGGGGCCGGTCTCGAGCACGCGGGAGCCGACCCCATCCACGGTCACCGGGCGCTCGCGCACCGCGACAGGCTCCGAATCGGCCATCGCGCCAACCCTATCCGGGCTGCTGCGTGCTGTCATACGCGCCGGTGGAGCCCACGTACTTCGCGACCCCCGCCGACTTCCGCGCCTGGCTGGAGGAGCACCACGCCGACGCGGCGGAGCTGCTCGTCGGCTTCCACAAGAAGGGCTCGGGCCGGCCGAGCATCACCTGGCCGGAGTCCGTGGACCAGGCGCTGTGCTTCGGCTGGATCGACGGCGTGCGCCGCAGCCTCGGCGACCACGGCTACACGATCCGCTTCACGCCGCGGAAGGCGCGCAGCACGTGGAGCGCGGTCAACATCAAGCGCGCCAAGGAGCTGATCGAGGAGGGCCTGATGCGCCCGGCCGGCCTGGCCGCGTTCGAGCGGCGCAGCGACGACCGCTCGCGCATCTACGCCTACGAGCAGCGCAAGCAGGCGAAGCTCGACCCGGCGGCGGAGAGGGAGTTCCGCGCGAACCGGAACGCTTGGGACTTCTTCGCCGACCAGGCGCCCTGGTACCGCCGGACCGCGACCCACTGGGTGACGAGCGCGAAGAAGGAGGAGACGCGGCGCCGGCGCCTGCAGACGCTGATCGAGGACTCGGCGGCGGGGCGCCGGCTCAAGCAGCTCACCCCGCCGGGGAAGCGGTAGCTCGGCCGGGCGCCGGCAGCGCCAGCGCCAGCTGGCGCGACTGGGCGAGCAGTTGGCCGTCCGGGCTCCAGATCGCGCCGTCCTCCTCGAGGAAGCCGTCCCGGACCAGCGCCGTGCGGAAGCGGACGAGCTGGAAGTCCTCCGCGGTCGCGCCCGCGAGCGGGAGAGCCGTGCGGAAGTGGACGGTGAGCTCGACCGTGGGCACCGGGAAGAAGCCGTCCGTGAGCTGGAACACGGCGGGCGGCCAGGCGTCGGCGAGCATCATCACGAACACGTCGTCCGCGATCTGCGGCTCCGTGAGCCGGATCCATCCGCCGGTGAGCGCCTCGCCGGCGCCCGAGAAGGGCGTGGTCCCGAGCGCGAACCTGGTGTCGAAGTTCTGCGCGAACCGCGGGCGGTCCCAGGTCGGCGGCTCCAACGCCTCCGGAGCGGGCACGTCCGGCGGCGCGACGTCGCTCAGCTCGATGCCCGCGGGCCAGGGCTCGGAGAAGGCGGCCAGCGCGAGAGCGATCAGGCGGTCGCCCTGGTGCACGCGCGCCGACAGTGTGCTCAACGCCCGTCCGGTCCGCTCGATCGTGCACGCCACGCTCACAGGCCCCTCCACGGGCGGCGCGAGGTAGTGCACGGTCACCGAGCGCGGCGCGCGACCGGGGTCGGCAAGCGCCGCCTCGAGCGCGCGCAGCATCACCGCCGCGAGGTAGCCGCCGTTGGGGGCGCGCCCGATCCACCAGCGCCCGGCCAGCGAGCCCTCGTACACACCGTCGCCGATCGGCCGCACCGAGGTGTCGCGCGCGAAGGCGCTCCCCGCCGGCTCGTCACCCGCTGTGACCATGGGCGGGGATTCTTCCAGCCGGCTCGCCGGGTATCAGGCCGATCAGCGAGACAATGACGACGCTGAGCAGCAGCAGCACGGTCATCTGGGCCCGCGCGGGAAGCTCCTCGAACTTCAGGATGTGCTCGACGTTGATCGAGGCCGCGACGAACACCAGTCCGGCGAGCGCCGCTGAAGCACCTGCGGCTGCGACGAACAGGTCTGTCCACTCAGAGACGGTGTAGGCGGTCAAGATCTCCTGCGAGTCGGGGACGGCGGGAAGCGATGCTGCCCGATGGCGACCCGCCGTTCAAGGGGTGAACGACCTCGGTGTCGCGCAGGGATGCGGCGTAGCAGCTGCCGGAATGACTGATGATCGACCGACGAACACGTGGCGCCGGTTTCTCGCCAGCGACTCCAGGTCGCCGCGCCGAGAGCTCCTGAGGGGCCCCTACTTCCGGCCGTCGCACTCAACCGCCGCCGCGCCCCGGGTCCCGGACGCGACGCACCGTGCCGGCCGAAGGGACACCTGCGGAAGGCGACGCCGACGAGCGACGGCGCGATCCGCTGACGAGCGACGTACGATTCGCCGCCGGCGCTTGAAGGGAGGCGGCAAAGCGCCGATAGGACCCAGACAGCCCCGGCCGTGCCGCCACACGCCGGTTGTCCCACCAACGATGCGGTTACGACAAGCCACCGCCCTTGGGCGCCTGCGCGCTGCGTCGGTCGTCCTCGCCTACCTGCTGAGTGCGATCGGCGGGCTGGCGTCGCCGAGCCCTGCTATGGCCCGCGCCCACCGCTCGGCGCTACCGCCGCTCGCTGTCGGGTTGAGTCCTTACAGCGAGGGCTGGGGGCCCGCCACGATGGGGCGCCTCCGAGACATGGTCCGCGCCGCTGGCGCTCGCTGGATCAGGGAGCCGTTACGTTGGGCCGTCGCCGAGCCCGAACCCGGGCAATGGCGGTGGGATCGCTACGACCGGCTGTTCACCAGTAGCGCCCGGCACGGACTGACCGTGCTGCCCGTGCTGTTGGAAACGCCTCCTTGGGCCGGCCGCGCGTGGAACACGCTGCCCGCAGAACCGCTCTCCTACGCCGGCCTCGTGGCGCAGGTCACCGCTCGCTACGGCCCCGGAGGGACGTTCTGGCGTTCCCATCCCGCTCTGGACGGCTCCCTCGCCCCCCGCCTGTTCGAGCTCTGGAACGAGCCATACCTCTCCAGGTTCTCGGACGGAGGCGTGGACCCAGCTCGCTACGCCCGTCTCGTTCGCGCGGCTGCCCAGGCCGGGCGCAGAGCCAACCCGGCCAGCGGTTTCCTGATCGAGGCCGACTACTACCCCGGACTTGCCGATTACTTCGAGGGCATGTACCGGGCGGTGCCCGACCTCAACGCCTACTTCGACGGCATCGCCGTGCACCCCTACAGCTTGGTTCACTCGCCGGCCGATCGCTCCGACCGCTGGGGTGTCCGGCGCCTGGAGGACGTTCATCGGCATTTCGCTGCGCACGGCGCGGGTACGAAGCCACTCTGGATCACCGAGATCGGATGGTCCACGTGTCCCGACAATGACCGCTTCTGCGTTTCCGAGCGCCGGCAGGCGGCTGACATCCGCTCGCTCTTTGCGCTCCTCCGCCACCGCTGGCGCTCGTATGTACGGGGCGTATTCCTCTACAAGCTCACCTCGGACCCTGGCTCGGCAAGCGACCACGAGAATTGGTTCGGCCTGATGCGCGCCAACGGCACGCGCAAGCCGGCCTGGTACGCGTTCCGGCGCGCTGCGCGCCGGCGCTGACCGGCCCCGTTCCCGAGCGCAACAGTCAGACCAGGCCGGCTGGGCTTAGCGCCCTTCTCCGACGCTCGAATGGCTATCACTGCCGGAGTACTGCTACTCGCGCATCACACGAGGGTGACGAACCGGGGCGATCCCGCATGGATGCAGGGGTATCGTCAGCGGCGGAGCGGCAGGGGTCTGGTGGCCCATCCGGTCTTCAAAACCGGCAGGGCGGGGCAGCCCCCCGCTTGGAAGGTTCGATTCCTTCGCCGCTCCGTAGGGGCACGAAATCAGCGAATGCGACTGAACCGCGCTCCAAGACGTCGCATGGAGCGCGGCAGGGACGGCGGCGTCAGGGCTTGAGCTGGGTGTCGAAGAAGTCGACGATCCGACGCCGTGCGTCGCGCGCCGACGGTTCGTGAAAGCTGGCCGCGCTGAGTCTTGCCAGCACCTTGACCCAGAACGGCAGCTCCGCCGGGTCGTGATTGTTGAGAAAGCCATGTCCCGCGTCGGGATACACCTTGATGTCGTGGTCGACGCCGGCCGCCGTCAGCACCGGCTCGAGGCGATCGGGAGTTTCGCGCACCCCGGGCCACCGATCCCTGGCGCCGTAGCTCGCGACGATCGGGCAGGCGCTGGGGAGGCTGCGCTCGGAGTCCTCGGTGAGCCCGCCGTAGTTGACGCTCGCCGCGGAGAAGCCCCGTCGGGGCGCCAGCATCAGCGCCATCCCGCCGCCCATGCAGAAGCCGATCACGCCGGTCGTACCCGTGCAGCGCTCCTGCCCGGCCAGCCAGGCGCGCGTCGCCTCGAGGTCGCTGAGCGGCCGCCCCCAGTCGCGTACGAAGGAGATCAGGCACCGGATCCGCCTGCCCCAGTACTGAAGGTCCGGCGCCACCGCGAGAAATCCCTCGCCGGCCAACCAGTCGGCCTGGTTGCGCACGTCCCGACTCATTCCCAGCGCGTCGTGAATGACCACGACGCCCGGCCACGGCCCCTCGCCGGCCGGTGTGGCCAGGTAGGCGGGCATCTCGCCGCGAGGAGTGGGGATCTTCACCTCGGCCATCGGGCCTCAGCTCCGTGGGGCGAAGAGCCTGGTCAGAAGCCCTTGTCCTTGAAGATCTCGGACCGGGCGACGCGGAACTCCCAATCGTTCAGCTCGCCGCGGTCCTTTCGGGCCTGCAGCTCTTCGAGCTTGGCGACGAGATCGGGGTCCGTGCCCTCTTCCGACGAGCCCACCGGCGGCAGGCCCTGCGCGCGGCGCTCGGCCGCGATGCGCTCGCGCCGGTCGCGGTCGAACGCGGCCTTGTCGGCCGACGCGGTGCGGGCGGCCTGCTCGTCCCAGATGACGTCGCCGCGGTCCTCGGGGTCGTACGCCACCGGGAGCTTGCCGCCGTCACGGGGCGCGAGCGCGGGGAAGTCCGCGAAATAGTTGAACGACGCCTCGAAGGGTTCCTCACCGGGCGGCGAGATGAGCACGCGGACGCGGTACTCGCCGGCGTCGCTGAGATTGACCGGGCTCCCGGCGCCCATCAGGTGATGCGTCGCGAGCACCTCGGCCTCGACCTGACGCAGCTCCCCGGCCGCAAGCCGGTGCTGAAGCTTCTTCCTCTTCCCGAACACCGTCCGCGACTGTAACGGACAAATTTCGCCCGACACCGGTCCTGACCCTCACGATCACCCAGTGGTGGTCGTAGCCTATGGAGGGCGCGCCTGCAAACGTCCCGACCCGGAGGATCACATGGCTGCAAACACGTTGAGCATCCTGAAGCCGAGCGTGAACAACCTGACGACTCGGATCTTCGTGCGAGCCGCCGGGCTCGAGTTCGAGGAGCTGGACGTGTGGGGGAAGAAGAGCACCCCCGAGTTCCTGGCGAAGGACCCAGCCGACCTGACGCCGCTCCTCGAAGAGGACGGGCTGCCGAAGGGCTCGCTCTGGGAGAGCTGCGCGATCATGCAGTACCTCTGCAACAAGCACGACCTCGACCGCTTCTATCCGACGGACCCGGCCGAGCGGGCCATGGTCGACAGCGCGATGTTCTACCTGATCGGCACGCTCTATCCGCTCGTCGCGCGGGCCACCTACCCGACGCTCGGCTTCCCGCAGTACGCCGGAGAGGTCGGTACGTCGGACGCCGACGCCGCCATGAAGGAAGCGGCGCAGAAGGACGCGGAGGCCGCGATCGCCCAACCGCTCGACACCTACCACGCGTTCTTCCTGGAGGGAAAGACGTTCATCGGCGGGGACACGCCCTCGATTGCCGACATTCGCCTGGCGGCGACGCTCGAGTTCCTGAACGGGATCGACTACGAGTTCCCGGCCTGGGCGAAGGAGTACATGAGCGCGGTTGAGGCGGCGCTCGGCGAGGCCTACTCGGAGCCCGCCGCGGACGTACGCGAGTTCATCGCCTCCGTGAAGGCCTAGAACCCGCGATCCGCTATCCGGGCTCGACGACGAACGCCACCTCGTCGAGGTAGCACCAGGACCAGTCCTCGCCGGGCTCCAGCGAGCTCACGATCGGATGGCCGCAGGCGGCGGCGTGCTTGCTCGCGTGCTGGTTGGGCGATGAATCGCAGCACGCGACGTGCCCGCAGCTGCGGCACACGCGCAGGTGCACCCACTGGCCGCCGATCGCGAGGCAGTCCTCGCAGCCGGCGACGGTCTCAGGGGGATCGACCTGGATCTGGTCGAGGTGCTCGCAGACCGCCATGCCCCAACTCCAACAGAGTCGTCAAGCGCGTCCGGCGGCGGCGAGCCGCGGTGCCGCGCCGAGGCCCGCGAGCTCCCGGCGCAGCTGACGGACGAGCGGATGCGTGGGGATGGAGGTCTCCAACACGCGCAGGCTCTCGGTGTAGTGGTGCAGACGACGCGGGCGGGGCGCTTCGCCCCCGTGGGCGCGCGCGACGTAGGCGCGGTATTGGCGCACCTTGCTGATCTTGTCGGCCGCGAACAGGACGGCGGCGTCCGGACCCGCCTCGGCCGCGCGATGCCGCAGCGCGGCCTTGCGCTCGCGGTAGGACTCGATCGCCGGGTCCTCGGTCACCGCCGCGACCAGGCCGGCGACCTCCGGGCCGAACCGCGCGTCGATGTCGGCGATGGTGACCGACGTGCGCTCCACCGTGTCGTGCAGCAATCCGGCGGCGATCACGGCGTCGGTGCTTCCCGCGCTGTAGAGCAGCGCGGCGACCTCCTGGGGGTGCACCATGAACGGCTTTCCGTCGGCCTTGCGCGTCTGCCCGTCGTGGGCCTCGTCGGCATACGTCCACGCCTCGCGAGCAAGCGGCAGGTGTTCGACAAAGACCGGTGGGGGGATCATGCGGTACCGACGGCTGAACGACAGCCTATGTGGCCCCGGCGTCGCGTTCAACCGGCGCGGATGTCTGCCGACCGGCGCGGGGAGCGCCGGATCGGCGGCGGCTAGATCGTCTGGACGTTCACGGCCTTGGGCCCCTTGTCGCCGGCCTCGGCGTCAAAGGAGACCCGGGCGCCCTCTGCGAGCGAGCGAAAGCCCTCCGCGGCGATGGCGGAGTGATGGACGAACAGGTCCTTGCCGGCGTCATCGGGAGTGATGAAGCCGAACCCCTTGTCGTCGTTGAACCACTTCACGGTTCCGGTAGGCATGTGAGATGTCTCTCCGAACTGTTGCGTGCTGCGCGCGGAAGTAGCTCAAAGCGACTACTGCGACGGCACTGGCGTCTCCCGGGCTCATGTCCCGGCCTGTGGCTGGCGATGCTACCAACGCATCCCGTCGGCGGCCGCTGCTACGGTGGGTAGGCTTGGTAGTGGCATATGTCACACGTCAAGACGTCAGGGTCCATGGCTGAACAACCCCCCAAGCGAAAGCAGCAGCAGCAGCAGAGCCCGGTGCAGCGGAAGGCCGAGGCACGTCGTGAGGAGAAGCTCGAGCTCATCCGTCAGCAGGTCAAGGACGGGTCGCTGGTCATCCGGAAGATGACCGCCGCCGAGCGCTCCGAGTTCCCCGCGAAACCGCCGCGGGCCAAGAAGCCGCGGCGCTGACCGACGTACCGCGTCGCAGGGGTTCCGGCGGCTGTTCCGCCTCCCGTTGAGGTCGGCGCAGGCCGACCGGCAGGCTCAACGCTGCTCGGATTCCAGCTGCTCGGCGTCCTCGAGCGCCCAGCCCACACGCTCGATCAGCTGCGCGGAGGAGTGCTCGTTGTCGAGGTTGCTGGCGAGCACGCGCTCGTCGTGGACGATCGCGTTGGCGCGCTCGTCACTCGTCTCGGTGGTAACGATCAGGCGTGGCATCTTCTCTTCCTCTCTCTCGACTTTGTCGAGCGAAATTGTCGTCATACCCGCCTGAACCGCTGGTAACCGCCGCGTAAAACCGGACCGGAATCCGCGATTCTTGCCGCCGGCGCGCTGCGGTTCGGCGTGGGCCGGTGGCGAGCGCGCCGAGAGTGAACCGGTCATCTAGTGTTGGGCGCGTGAGCTTCGTCTTGGACCCGCCCCTCCTCGTGGCGGCCGGCGCGGCGATCGAGCGCAGCGTCGACGATCCGCGCACGGCGCGGGCGCTGCGCGCCGGGACCGTCGCGACCTTCATTGGCGTCTCGGCCGCGCTGTACGCGAACGCGCCCGGCCTGCGTGCGCTGTGGGCCCCTTTCGGGGCGCGCTCGGGACGAGAGTTCATGCTGACCTCCGGCCTCGCACGCGTCGACGAAGCCGCGATGACACCGGCCCGCCATGCGCTGGCGCTGTCACTGTTCGCCCTCTATCCCGCATGGTCGGCGCTCGGCGCGGCGCTGATTCGCGGGCGCATCGGCTGACGACCGGCCTCGTCGCGGATCAGCCGTCGACGAACGCCCGCAGCCGCTGCTTGCCGTCCCCGACCAGCGGCTCGCCGTGCGCAAGCAGCAGGTGGTCGAAGTCGAGCTCGAGCAGGCGCTCGAAGGCGGCTTTCAGGCCAGCCTTGACCCCCGCGGGATCGTCGCCCATCAAGAAGTCGGGGACGAACGCGAGCGGACCGCCGGGCTCCCACTGGACGACGCCGTCGGCGATCAGCATCGCGCGCTGCGCGGGCATGTGCAGCGCGGTCTCGTCGGGGCTGATGGCGTCGACCTCGCGGGCCACGACGCCGCCTGGGAGGTCGTCGCCGGGGTCATAGCCGTCCACCGGCTCGCCGTGTGTGAACTCGTGCAGGCCGCTGCGGGGACCGTGGACGGTGCACGAGAAGGCCTCCACGAGGTCGCCCGCGTCGCGGTAGTGGTGCCGGCAGGAGAGGAGCACCGCGGCCACCCCGCCGCGCTCGGAGAACCACGGGATCCCCTCCTCGGGCAGCATCGGATCGATCGCGACGCGCGACTCGGGCAGGTACCAGGAGCTGACGTCCTGCTGGATGCGCTCGTGGTGGGCGCGCCAGTGCCAGACGCCGGGCAGCACCTCGTACGGGGCGGCCGGCATCAGCTCGCGCCGTCGATCTTCTCGATCGTGACCGCGGTTCCGTACGCGACGATCTCGCTCATCATGTTCGCGATCTCGTTCGCGTCGAAGCGCATGGCGATCACGGCGTTGCCGCCACGGTCGTGCACCGCCTGCATCAGCCGCGCCTGGGCCTCCTGGCGGGAGTCCGACAGGAGCTGGGTGTAGCCGCGCGCCTCGCCGCCGAACACGGTGCGAAACGACGCCCCCACGTTGGAGAACACGTTGCGCGACCGGACGACGAGGCCGAAGACCTCGCCGTGCACATCGGTGACGCGGTAGCCGGGCACGTCGTTCATCGTGGAGAGCAGGATCGGCGGGCCGGTGTAGGTCGCCAGCGGCGCGTTGACGGCGCCGGGCTGGGACTCGACGGTCGCGGGGTTCGCGCCCTGGGCGGGGCTCCGGTGCTCGGTCCACTGGCTGCCGTCCCAGTAGCGCAGCTGGCCGGGTTGCTCGGGGTCCGGGTACCAGTCCGGCGGAGTCGGGCCGGACGGGGGTGGGGCCTGCGGTGGAGTGCTCATGACGCCGATCCTACGCCCCGCGGCGTAAGCATTTCCGCGGTGCGCGGTTGAACGGGCTGAACGCGCGGCGACGGAGCCGCGTCACCAGGCTCAGAAGGGAGTTCCATGTTCCTCGTCACCCGCAACCCCGTGCTGTACCTGATCGGCCTCGGCGTGTCCCTGGCGATCACCGCGGTCATCTACCTCGCGATCGTCAAGCCGCAGCTCGACACGGCCAACAGAACCACGCGCGACGCGATCCGGCAGGCGCAGCCCGTGCTGCAGCGGGGGAACGCGACGGCAAGCTGCGTGCAGCGCGCCGGCACCGACGTGGCCAAGCTGCAGGCCTGCGCCGCCAGGTAGTCCGAGGAGCTCCGTCGAGGAGGGTGGAAAGAGCCCGGCCGCGCGCGTCGCGGTCGGGCTCGCCTTGCCGGCGTCAGTCCGTGCCGTGGTGCCCGTTGGAGGATCCGCTGTTGCCGGGAGCGGCCGGCTCGGGGGCCGGAGCCGGGGCGTTCGAGTGGGACTCGTGCGAGGAGTTGCCCGGCGAGCTCGTTCCGTTGCTTCCCTTCCCGTTGCCGCCGGCACTGCCGTGCGACTGCCCCGAACCCGTCGAGCCACGCCCGTGCCCGCTGCGTCCGGAGCCGTTGCCCTGGCCGTGGCCGTCGGAGGAGGTCGAGGTCTTGTTGTGCCCGGGCTGCGTGCCGAGCAGGCCGCGCTTGTGGCCGCGGCCGTGGGCCAGCGCGTTGCGGTGCGCCGCATCGCGATTGGAGTGGGCGGCCGAGCTACCGCCGGCGGCGCTGCCGTGCGGCGTGGTCGAGACCGAGCCGGCCGCAGCCGACGTCACAGCGCCGGGCAGCGCGGGCCCGGCCGTCGCCGATCCACGCGCGTGGCTCGCCGCGGGGGCCGCGTGCCGGGAATGCGAGGAGCTGTCGCTCTGCGTGACGACGGCCGCGCCGCCAGCCGCGCCGGCGCCGACGATCGCCACCGCGGCGGCGGCCTTGAGCGTCGCCAGCTTCGCGCCGGCCAGGCCGAGGCCCGCCGCGCCCGCGCCACCGCCGGCCGCAGCGCCGCCCGTGGAGAGCCCGGCGCCGACGAACACGGCCTTCTTCAGACCGGCCGCCGGCACCACCGGGAGCAGTACGGCCAAGGCGGCCCGCTGGCGGCGGACCTCGTCGCGGAACTCGCGGCAGCCGGCGCATTCGCGCAGGTGGCGCCGCAGTGCGGTGCGGCGCAACGCCCCGCCGCGGAGCGTCGCGAGCTGCTCGCGGATCTCATCGCAGGAGGTCTCGCGCGCCTGGCGGCTCTGGGCGAGGGAGGAGCGGGCCTGGAACACGAGCGCCTTCACCTTCCCCTTCGGGCAGCCGATGACGGCGGCGATGTCGGCGTGATCGAGGTCGCCCAGCTCCGACAGCACGAGCGCGGCGCGCTGGTCCTCGGGAAGACGGGCGATGTCGCCGAGCATGGACCGCAGGTCCTCTCGCTGCTGCACCTCGGCGGCGAGCCCGCCGGTCTCGGGCACCACGTCCTCGAGCGTGGCGGTGTCGCGTCGGGCGCGGAGGATCGACAGGCAGCGGTTGCGGGCGATCGTGAACAGCCAGGCGCGGAGCGCGATCGGCCTGTCGGATCGCTTGAGATCGCCGTAGGCGGAGATGAAGGTCTGCTGGACGGCGTCGTCGGCCTCATCGGCGCGGCCGAGCATGTGCCGGCAGAAGGAGAGCAGCTGGCGGTGGTAGCGGTCGTAGACGACCTCGAAGGCCGCCTCGTTGCCGGCCCGGATGTACGCGACGAGCCGGTCGTCTCCGGCCAGCCGGAGCACCCGGGGCGAGGCGGCGAGCCCATGCGAGGAATGGAGGGCGGAAGCCTCCATGTCCTGATTATCGGCCACGGCGGCCGGAAACGCCACTGCGTTGCCTCCACACCCCCTTCAACGCCCGCGAGGCGCGGGGGTTGGCGAGTCAGGCGCCGATCACGGCGATCGAGAAGCGGGCGTCGAAGTCGCTCCCCGGCTCGGCCCGGGGCAGCTCCGCGCCGCCGCGGGCGAGCGCGTCGGTGGGCGCGGTCATGGGCTCGAAGCAGATGAATTCCTGGCCCTCGGGTGCGTACACCTGCGCGACCGGGTAGCCCTGCTCGAAGCGCACCTCCAGCCGCCGCCCGGCGCCCTCCAGCGCGAACACGGGCTCGTCCGCGAGCCGGGGGTAGAGATCGTCGTACACGCGCGTCGAGAGCGGACCGGTCGGCACGCTCACGTCCTCGGCGGCGCCCGTGGGGATGCCGCGCTCGTCCAGCTCGGCGTGCGAGCGCACGGGCAGGGTGATCTCCCATGCCTCGCGCGGCGCCCCGGGCAGGCGCAGGTAGGGGTGGTAGCCGAAGGCGACGGGCACCGCGGTCTCGGCCGTCGGGCGCAGGGTGGTCCGCAGCGTGAGGACCTCGTCGGCGAGCCGGACCTCGACCAGCAGTTCGTGCGGGAACGGGAAGCCCGCGAGCAGTTCCGGGTGGTCCGCGTAGGGCAGCCGCGCCGAGAGCGTCGCGGCGTGGTCGTCGGCCTCGGCTCCGGTCACCTGCCAGTACCGGCTCGCGCCGGCGAGCCCGTGGATCGGCAGCCCGTTCTCGTCCAGGCGCACCGGCGAGCGGTCGGGTTCGAGTCGCACCGCAACGCCGTCGACCTCGTAGCCCAATCCGTCGAGGCGATTCGCCCAGGGGTGCAGCAAGGGGATGCCGAAGCTCGAGCCGGTCTCGGCGTACTTCGCCAGACCGCCGCGCTGGCCCAGCAGCTCCTCGCCGCGGTGGCGCAGCGAGCAGCCGATCATCCCGACGTCCGGGGCGAAGGCCGCCTCGAGGCCGACCGGCGAGCGCAGCACGCGCACCGGTGGCCCGCGACGGTGCTCTCGCCGATCTCGTGCGAGGCCATCGCGACGACCCTACCGGGTGAGGTGCATCTCACCCGAATTCCCCCTGGTGGGGGGAGGCGGACACGGGGCGCGTGCCTGTACGGTTGGCCGGTCGTGTCGGGCAGGGGAACTTTCGGCGTCCTGGCCTGCGTCCTGGTACTCGGTGCCGCCGTCGGCCCAGCCGCCGCGCCCGCCCGCGGGCCAGGCGCCCACGGCCGCAAGGGCTCCAGCCGGCAGGTCGCGCCGGCCCCGAGCCCGAGCCGCGGCGGCACGCGGAACGACGAAGCTCCCGCACCGACCCCGGCCGACGACGGGGCGCGAGAGAGCCGGCGCGGGGAACGACGCGCGGCGCCCACGAGGGCGGGCGGGCGCGGCCGCGAGCGCAGCCGCGACACCTGGCGCGCCGGCCGAAGCACCAGCGGCGGCGCTCAGGGCGGCGATCGCCCGGGCGGCGGCAACACCGGCGCCTCGGACACCTCCGGTGGGGGCCTTCCCGACGGAGGCACCTCGGGTGGAGGCACCGGCGGTGACGACAAGCTGGGCTCCGGCGGGACCAGCGGCGCCGGCCAGGGACCGGGCCCGATCCCGGGCGGCCTTCCGGGCGGAGGATCGAGCGGCACGACGGTCGGACCCGGCACCCCGGGGACGACCGGCACCGCCCCGATTCCCGGCGCCCTCCCGGGCGGCACGTTGGTGCCCGCCGCCGGCGCCGTCCCGTCGATCGCGCCCCCCGCGATCCCGCTCCCGCGCATCGGCGGCGGGGTCGAGAACGCGCTCGTCTCCGGAGGGGCCTTCGCCGACGCGCTACTGGGCCCGCTGGGCACCGCGGCCGCGCGCGCCGGCCTGGGCGCCCTCCTCCCACCCGGCATGCCCGGGGCCCTCGCCGCGGCCGCGCCCGCGCTGCTCACGCCCGCCGACTTCACCGCGCTGGCGGCGGCGATCGCCGCCACGCTCACCGGCGCGCGCGTCGAGCGCGCGGGTGCCCGGACTCCGACCCTGTTCGGCGACGTGCTCGCGGGGGTCCCAGCCGGCGTGTGGCTCGTGCTGGCCGGGCTCGGCGGCCTGTCCCTGTTCTTCGCCGGCACGACGGCCGTGGCGACGGCGGCCTCGCAACGCCGCGGGCGCGCGCTCTCGCAGGTCGAGTCGCTCGCCGTGACCGACTCGCTCACCGGGCTGCTGATGCGCGGCGCGCTCGAGCACCGGCTCGCCGCGGAGGTCGGGCGAGCCCGCCGTTACAACCGGCCCGTGTCGGTCGTGTTCTTCGACGTCCGCGGCCTCAAGCAGGTCAACGACCTCCATGGCCACGGCGCCGGCGACCGGTTGCTGCGCGAGGTCGGCGCGCTGCTCAACGCGACCTCACGTGACCACGACGTGTGCGGGCGGATCGGCGGCGACGAGTGCGTGGTGGTGCTCCCCGAGGACGACGGCGCCGGCGCGGAGGCGTTCCGCGACCGCGTCCACGCGTCCCTCCCGCAGGCCCGGGCCAACCTCGGCCTGACGACGGACTGGGACCTGACGAGCGGCGTCGCGACCTTCCCGCAGGACGGCGAGACCCCGCGCGAGCTGCTCGACGCCGCCGACCGCCGCCTGTACCAGCACCGCGGGATCGAGATCGATCCCCCGAGCGCCTAGTCTCCACCGCCGGGGTTGCGGCGCGGCGGCCCGCCGGTCAAGCTCTGCGGGGTGACCGGTCGATGACGAGCCCGCCCGCCCAGCTACTCCTGTACGGCTTCGGCCCGGGCGCCGCCTTCGAGGGCCAGCTCGTCGGGGCGCTGGAGCGAGTCGAGAGCGGAGGCGCGCTGCGCATCCTCGACGCGCTCTTCATCGGGAACGACGCCGAGACCGGCGAGATCGTCGCCGTCGATCTCCACGGTGGGGGCGCGGGCGGCACCGTCGCGGCGCTCGTCGGGTTTCGCCTGGACCCGGCCGAGCGACGCCGGGCGTCCGAGCGCGTGCTCGACACCCCCGCAGGCGACGCCCTGCGGGAGGTTGCGGCCACGCTCGAACCGGGCGCCGCGATGGCCGCGGTCCTGGTCGAGCACGTGTGGTCCCGGGCGCTGGAGGACGCCGTGGCGCGGATCGGCGGAGCCGAGCTGGCGAACGAGCCCGTCGACGCGACGCAGCTCGCCGACCTCGCCACCAACCTGCTTCGCGCCACGCGCCGCGAGTCCGGCTGAGCGCTGCCTACTCCCGTACGCCGGCCGCGTCGAGGGCCTGCTCGCGGCTGAAGTACATCTCCATCCGCGCCAGCTTTCCGTCGCGGGATCGCTGCACGTAGAACACCTCGAAGTCCATCTCGATTCCGCTCTCGCGCCCGCGACCGCGATGACGCGTCACGCTCACCAGCACGTCGTCGCTCACGTCGATGATCTCGAGGAGGTCCAACCGGAAGTCCTCCCACTGCTTCGGCCAGTCCTCCATGGCGTCGGCGATCGCGGTAGGGCCCTCGTACGTCTTGGCGTCGGGAACCTCGGGCGGCTGGACCATCACCAGGTCCGGCGTGGCCCGCTCCTCGAGCCAGGCCAGGTCGCCTCGCTGCAACGCCTCGAACCCGCGCCTTGCCAGCTCCACGGCCTCCTCGGACATCGCGGCGCACGATATCCCGCGCGCGTCCGGAGCAGGGATTCTCCACCCTGCCCCTCGAGCTGCGAACCGTTCTCGCGCGGTTCCCTGAACCCAGGCCGGCGGGCAGCTGGCCTCAGTTACCCGGCGAGGACTATGACGATGAAGAACACTAGGACGATCTCGCTGACGATCCAGGAGTTCGTGTTCATCCAGTTGCGGATCTTGGGCAGTACTTTCTTTGCGCGTTCGCCCAAGACCAAGACGCCCAGGGCCGGCAGCGCCAGCAGGAGAAGTGCGAGGAAGACGAAGGGAAGCGCGTGCCACCACGGGTCACCGTGATTCGCCAGGTGGACGCCGACGCTGATCGACGTGACGAGGTCGCTCGGGAAGACGCCGAGCAAGAGAAAGCCGAGCGTGAACGTGAACCTGGGAGTCGCCGCCTGCAGCTTGCCCATCCACTTGGGAGGCTCGCTCCGCTTCCTCCTGTGGAACACGTAGGCCATCGCGAAGAGGAGAAGGGCGACGATCACTACGTCGATCGCGGAGGATTTCGAGCCTCCCCCGGAGCCGCCGCCGCTGACCCCCTTGCCCGCGAAGTAGGCAATCGTGACCACGGTGGTCATCGAGATCGCCGCACCGAGGATGTACGCGGCAGAATCCGACCTCCACTGCTCGCTGGTGGCGAAGAAGAAGGCGCTGATGATCTGCGGACCGGCGATCATCACGAAGGCCAATGGCAGCGTGACGGCGAGATGCACGGCCGTGTCTCCTTCAGAGGTCGAGTTTGGTGGAGCCTTGGGGGCGTTGCTCGGGTGGCACTAGATGCACCCCGCAGGCGCCTGACCGAGGGCGTCCAGAAGGACCGATCCTCCCATCATTGGGTCCCCGGGATCAATCCGAGTGAAGTGCGCCATGATCCGGGCCAGCGGCCCGGCGTCCGCTAGGCGCGGACCGGCGCCGGGACCGCCGCGCGCAGCTCGTACTGCGCCGGGTCGAAGCGGCTCGTGCGCCGGCGGAAGTCGAACGTGAAGCCCGGCCAGAGCGTGCGGTTGCGGCCCGACGCGTCGAGGTACCAGCTGGCGCAGCCCGACAGCCAGACCGTGCCCTCCATGCCCTGCTGGACCTCGTCGTTGTAGGCGGCCTGGACCTCGGGCCGCACGTCCACCGCGCCCACGCCGCGCCGCTGCATCTCGCGCATGCAGTCCAGCACGTAGGCGATCTGCGACTCGATCATGAACACCATCGAGGTGTGGCCGAGGCCGGTGTTCGGGCCCGGGCACGATGAACAGGTTCGGGAACCCGGCGACGGTGGTGCCCAGATGGGCCTGCATGCCGTCGCGCCAGGCGTCGGCGAGCAGCAGCCCGTCGCGGCCGCGCACGCGCTCGGCGATCGGCATCTTCGCGACCTGGAAGCCGGTGCCGAAGATGATCGTGTCGACCTCGCGCTCCACGCCGGCGGCGTCGACGATGGAGGACTCCCGCACCTCGCGGACGCCGTCGGTCACGACCTCGACGTTCGGCTCGCACAGCGACGGATAGAAGTCGTTGGACATCAGGATGCGCTTGCAGCCGATCTGGTAGTCGGGCGTCAGCTTCGCGCGCAGCTGCGGGTCGGCGACCTGCGAGCGCAGGTGGTGGCGGGCGATGCGCTGCGGCATCCGCATCAGGCGGCGGTGCAGGAAGCCGAACACGAAGGTCTCGCGCGCCCAGTAGATCCCCGCGCGCATCAGGCGCTGGGCGGCCGGGAAGGCGCGGTAGACCCGCCGTTCGAGCCGGCTGATCGGCCGATCCGGGTGGGGCATGATCCACGCCGGCGTGCGCTGGAAGAGGTGGAGCCGGCCGACGCGCGGCTGAATCCGGGGCACGAACTGGATCGCGGAGGCGCCGGTCCCGATGACCGCCACGCGCTCGCCGTCGAGGTCGTGGTCGTGGTCCCACTGGGCCGAGTGGAAGACCTTGCCTTCGAAGCGCCCGATTCCCGGGATGGACGGGACGGAGGGCTCGCTCAGCGGGCCGGGCGCGGCGACCAGCATGCGAGCGGTGAAGGGACCCCCGGCGGTGTCGATGCGCCACAGCTGCGCGTTTTCGTCCCAGGCCGCGCCGGTGACCGCATGGCCGAAGCGCACGTGCGGCATGACGCCGGCGTCCTCGGCGCAGCGGCGCAGGTAGGCCTGGATCTCCGGCTGGCGCGAGAAGGTGCGCGACCAGGTCGGGTTGGGCGCGAACGAGAAGGAGTAGAGGTGCGACGGCACGTCGCACTGGCAGCCCGGGTAGTGGTTGTCGCGCCAGGTGCCGCCGACGTCGTCGGCGCGCTCGAGCACGAGGAAGTCCTCGATCCCCTGCTGCTTGAGGCGGATCGCCATGCCGAGGCCCGCGAATCCGCTCCCGACGATCGCCATGTGCACGTGGCGCGCAGGGCCGTCCTGCCGGGGCGTCTGCGAGGGTGTCGCGGCGGTGGTGCCCCGCTCGATGGTCTGGGTGGCCGGCATCTCGTTCGTCTCCCCGTGTGTGAGCCCAAAGCGTTGACTTCAGTTCAATACGATGGAAGCAGACTATTGAATCTGAGTCAAGAGCGTGTGACACTGAGCACAGGATGAGCACCCCCTCCCCAGCCCCCCGCGTGCGCCTCGATCTGGACGCGCGCCGCGAGCAGCTCATGCGCGTCGGCCTCGAGCTGTTCAGCACCAACTCCTACGACGCCGTCTCGATCGACGAGATCGCCGCCCGGGCGGGGATCTCCAAGGGCCTGCTCTACCACTACTTCCCCAGCAAGCGCGAGTTCTACGTGGCCGGCGTGCGCGCCGCGGCGGCGCAGCTGCGCGAGGTGGTGGAGCCCGACCCCGAGCTGCCTCCGCCCGCGCGCCTGCGCGCGTCGCTGGAGGCCTACCTCGACTACGTCGAGCATCACGCCGAGGGCTACATCGCGCTCATGCGCGGCGGCATCGGCTCGGACGCCGAGGTGCGCGAGATCGTCGAGGAGAGCCGCGCGGTCATCATCGACCGCGCGATCGCCGACCTCCCGCTCACGACGAAGCCCACCACGCTCCTGCGCCTCGCGATGGAGGGCTGGGTCGGCTACGTCGAGGCCACGAGCCTGAGCTGGCTGGAGCGTCGCGCGGTCCCGCGGGAGGACCTGCGCGAGCTGCTGTTCAACACGTTCCTCGTCGTCGTCGGCGCGGCCGTGCAGGCCGACCCGTCGCTCGGGCTGGACCTCGCGGCGCTGGGGGCGGGCGGTCAGTAAGGGGGATCGGCGTGCGGACGTCGCCGAGCTGCGACGTGGTTACTCCTGCGCGCGTACGAGTGGGCGTGCTGCGGGGGATCCGCGAGCCCTTCGGAACAGGAGCACCGAGCCGATGAAGAAGCACAGGCCGCCGAGCGCGGTGGACCAGTTCGCGGGCGCAAGGGCGAGGACCGACCCGGTCGAGGGCACCACGTAAGACGCGATCGCGGCAACGCCGAACAGGACGCAGCCGCAGAGGTTGATCGCGGCCATCACCCAGGCGTCGTCCCGCTCGGCGGGTCGCAGGCGCCGTGGCAGCAGGTGCGGGCCGGTGGTGACCCCGTAGGCCAGCAGGCCGGACGCGAGGAAGGCCGCCGACCCGAACAGGTCCGGCGCCCACACCAGCCGGTTCTCCTGCTGCGTCGTCAGGCCGGTCTGCATGGCGTCGAACGTGCTGAGGTTGAACAGCAGCGTGCCGATGAACTGAACCGCCGCGCTCCACCACGAGGGATCGCCCGTCCACCGCCGCCCGAGCCTGAGCGTCGCCTCTCGCACCTCGAGACCGGCGGCCAGCGTGAAGAAGATCGAGCCAGCGAAGAACACGACAGAGTCGGCGCCCTGGCCGACGACCTGGACGAATCCCGGGAACGGGCCGACGAAGAAGCAGGCCGAACCGATCGCGAAGCCGATGGCGATCCATCTGTCCCACGCGCGTCGCCTGGCGCGCCGCGGCACCAGAGCCAGCGCGTGACCGATCACCCGGCGAGCCCCGGTGCCGCGGGCTGCCCCTCGTCGGCCGCCGCCGGGGCGGCGGTGTCGTCGGCGGCCGCCTCGCCGGCCGAAGGCCGGGACAGGACGACCGTGATGACGTAGGCGACGACGACGCCGACGATGACGAGTGGCAGCGATCCAGCGCCCGACTGGGCGGTCAGGAGCGCGGCGAGCACGACCGCGGACAGCGGCAGCCGCAGCACCGAGGCCACCGCGGCGCCGATGCCCACGGCGACGGCGGGGGTGATCGAGTACCCCGGCAGCTGGGCGGCCATCAGGCCGCCGGCCGCGCCGAGGAACAGGGCCGGAAACGTCGGGCCGCCCCGGAAGCTCCCGAGCGAGATGCCCCACGCGAGGCCCTTGAAGGCGATCAGGAGCGCGAGCGCGGACAGCGACCAGGTCGCCGCCCCGGTGACCAGCCCCGGGAGCTGGTCCTGGCCGGAGAACAGGACCTCGTTGACGCTCTTCCCCGTCGTCTCCGCGAAGGCGATCGCGAGGCCGGACACGGCGATACCCGCCACGGGCAGCAGCACGAACGGTCGCGGCGTCACCACCCGGACGGTGCTTCGGGCGAGCCGGAACACGACGAAGCTGACGACCGCGACGGCGGCCGCCAGCAGGATGCTCCAGCCGAAGTCCGCGATGTCCGGGCGCGCGAACGACGGCAGGGAGAGGGGCCCGAGCGCGAACGCGCTGCTGCTCAGCCCGGTCCATGACCCCATGCCGATCGAGATCAGCGACCCGATCCCGGCCGCGAGCAGGCCCGGGAGCAGCACCACCGGCAGCGTCGGCCCACCGAGACCCGCCGCCTCGATCAGGATGACCGCCGCGATGAGCGGCGAGTCGAAGATGAGCGCCACCGCCGCGAACGTCCCGGCGGTCGCGAGCAGCCAACCCGACCTGCGGCGGCGTGTCGCGCCGGGCGAGCTTGATGGCCAGCAGGCCCAGTCCCGAGCCCAGGGCGATGAGGGGCGCCTCGGGCCCCAGCACGATCCCGAGCCCGATCGTCGCGAGCGCGGCGAGGATGACGCCGGGGAGGTCGACCGGCTGCGTGACGCCGCCTCCGAGGCCATCGGCGGGAAGGTGACCGCCACGGCCGGGCAGTCGCGCGATCGCGAACGCGGTCACGACGCCGGCGATCGCGAGGATGGGAAGGGACCACCACTCGGGCGCCGCGTCGTACCCGAAATCCTTCGGCAGGTCGGTGTACACGCCGACCTGGATCTGATGAATCAGCTCCAGGAAGCACCACGCGGCGAGCGACGCGACGACACCGATCAGCGCCGCCAGCACGAGCAGCACGACGAAGCGCCTGCTGCGGATGGTCGATGCCGGGTCTCCCGGCGAAGCGGCGGTCTCAGCCATGTCGGATGCCCGGTGCTCCGGGCCGGGGGAGAACCTACCTGCCGCCCGGGTCCCTTTGGGGGAAGTCGCGGGTGCCGTGCGCGCGGCGGATGAACGAACGCGTGCAGCGTTTGGCGGCGCCCGCGACGGCTGGGAACCTCGCTGCCATGCCCGCGGCGGACTCCGCTCCCGGCTCGCCCGTGCCCGGCGGCCCGGCATCCGCCGCCGCGGCGGACGCCGCGGCCGGCGCGCGGCGGAGGCTGCGCTACGGCCTGCTGCTGATCGCCCTCACCGCCTCCTTCACGGTGGAGGGCATCGCCGGCGAGGGCGCCGCGGCCCAATCGCTGGTCACCTCGTTGCTCGGCGTCACGTTGCTGCTCGCGTTCTGGGCCGGCGGCATGCCGCGGCGGCGTCTGCGGCGAGCGGCCATCCCGGTCGCGGCCGCCGTCGTCGCCGTCGACCTCGCGTTGATCGCCGGCGAGGGCCAGACGGTCAGCGGCATCACCCGGCTGGCGAGCGGCGTGCTCGTCGCGCTCGCGCCGCCCGCGATCGTGATCGGCGTGCTGCGAACCTTGCGCAGCGAGCGCGCGGTGACCGTCGACGTTGTGTTCGGGGCGCTGTGCCTGTACCTGCTGGCCGGGATGTTCTTCGCCTTCATCTACGGCGCGGTCGACAACCTGGGCGGAGATCCGTTCTTCGAGCAGGGCGTGGCGACGACCGCATCGCGGTCTCTCTACTTCAGCTTCACCACGCTCACGACGGTCGGCTACGGCGACCTCACCGCGCGCACCAACTTCGGCCACACGCTGGCCGTGATCGAAGCGCTCGTCGGTCAGATCTACCTCGTCACCGTCGTGGCGACCATCGTCGGGAACGTCGGCTCTCGCCGGCGCCCGATGGCCTGAGCCGCGCCCTCGAGCCCAGTGAACCCAACCACGATCACTTGCGCGCGCGCCGCCCGTGGGGGAGGGTGGGAACATGGCTGACACCACCCCTGCGGGCGGCGAGACCACCACCGGCGGCGCGGCCACCACGGCGGCGGAGACGAAGCGCCGTCGCCTGCAGAGAAGCCGGCGGGTGCTGAGCGAGGCGCGCACGCACCTCGGGCACCGGGCCCTGCGGCTGATCGGCTTCCTCGTGTTCGCCTACCTGGTCATGAAGCTGCTGCCCGGTTTGGAGAAGGCGCTGACGAGCCTGCAGAACGTCAAGCTCGAATGGGTGGTGGGCGCGCTGGCGGTAGAGACGCTGTCGGAGATGGGCTACGTCGTGTCCTGGCGCGGGATCCTCGACCCCGACCACCTCCTCCAGAAGGAGAGTGGCGGCCGGGGACTCGCCGGCCGCGTCGCCTGGGCCCAGCTCGGAGGCGGCATGGTCGTGCCCGGGGGGACGCTGGGCAGCATGGGCGTCGGGGCCTGGATGCTGCACCGGCTGGGGATGCCGATGGACCGGGTCGCCGAGCGGCAGTTCGTGCTCATGTTCCTCAACAGCACGGTCGACGGCCTGGCCATCATCTTCTTCGGCCTCGGCCTCGCGATCGGACTGTTCAGCGGCGTGAGCAACCTCGCGCTCACGCTGCTGCCGGCCGTCATCGTGGCGATCGGAATCGCCGTCGCGCTCTGGGTCGTCGGCCGCGCCGACCGGCTCGCAAAGCGCTACGAGGCCAAGCGACCCAAGATCGCCAAGGGCATCACGACGCTGGCGGCGGCCGTCAACGGCGTGAGGAACATGCTGGCCCACCGCGGGAGCACGAAGATCGTCCTCGGCGCGATCGCCTATCTGGGCTTCGACATGGCGGTCCTGCAGGGCGCGTTCGTGGCGATCGACGCCCACCCGGTCCCGACCTTCGCCGTCGTCTCGATGTCGTATCTGGTCGGCGGACTGTTCGGATCGATCCCGCTGCCGGCCAACCTCGGCGCCGTCGGCGGCATGGTGGGGATGCTCACCGTGTACGGCGTCAACGGCAACGACGCCACCGCGGCCGTCGTCCTCTATCAGGCGATCGGGTACATCGTCCCGCTGGTCGGCGGAGGCCTCTCCTACCTGCTCCTGCGCCGCCAGTTCGGCGCCATGAGCGACGAGGACTCGGGCGGCGGCGGCCCCGGCGGCGAGGCCCCGCAGCCCGCGTGACGGCCGCGACGGCCGCTGAGCTCAGCTGCGCCCGGCGGCCTCCGCGCCGGCGGCGACCAGATCCTCGGGATGAACCCACTCGTCCGCGAGGGGCACGCCGCCGGCCCGCTCGATCGCCTCACGCAGCGGCACCGCCCAGCGGTGCTCGATCAGCGCGATCCCGGCCGACGTTCCCGGTGGGATCGCGTCGGCGACGTACCACACGTCCTGCTCGCTGAACGCCTGACCGTCCTCCATCGCGGCCGCGCCGGCGACGGCGCCCTCCTCGGCGCCCTCCTCGCCCGCGGCGCCCAGGCCGATCAGGGCGCCGGCCAGCGCCCCGAACTCCATCGCCTCTTCCTGCGACAGGTCGGTCAGCTCGACGGTCGTGATCTCACCGTCGTCGTCCTTGTTCACGAACAGCAGGTCGACGAGGCGGATGATGTCCTGCTCGCGCAGCCGCTTGAGCTCGGCCAGGATCTCGCCCTCGAACTTGCCGTGCTCGAAGCCGACGACCAGCATCTGTACGGGTCCGAATTCCATGGTGATTCCCCCCTAGCCGCTCAGAAGCTTCTGCTTCTGAGCATCGAACTCGGCCTGTGTCAGGACCCCGGTGTCGAGCAGCTCCTTCAGGTTCTTCAGCGCCTCGATGCGCTCGGCCTCCGACATCGCGGCCGGTGCCGGCGCGGCCGGTGCCGGCGCGGCGGGCGGCGGAGCGGCCGCGGCCTGCGGCTGCTGCACCTCGGCGAGCTGCGCGTCCTGCTCGTACTCGTGCTGCTGGCTGGCGGCTCGTCGCTTGCCAACCGCGTATCCGGCGCCGCCGACCATGGCGGCGCGCATCAGTGGGCGTCGTCGTCCGACTAGTGGCATCGTCGCTCCGTTTCCCCTCGCCGTTGTCTGCTCACGTCGCTGACACTAGTGCACCCAGGAATTCAGGCGGACGAATTTGGCGCGCGGCCGACCACGAGCACGCTGCCGGGCAGGCGCGGGTGCCGCCGCGCGCGCACGCCCTCGAACCCGGCCGCCTCGAGGAACCCCTGGAGCTCGCTGCCGCTGTAGGTGCGGGCGTGGCTGGTCACGTAGAACAGCAGCCCGGTGAGCGTCCCGATCTGCGTGCCTGGCTTGCCCGGCTCGGCGCGCTCGAGGTCGAGCACCGCCATCGTGCCCCCGGGCCGCAGCGCCTGGCGCGCGCGCCGCAGCATCGCCACGTTGCGCTCCGGTCGAAGTGGTGGGTGATCGAGTTGGCCATCGCGATGTCGTGGCCGCTGCCGAGGTCGATCTCGAACAGGTCGCCGACGCGATGGGCGACGCGGTCGTCCATGCCCTGCTCCGCCACGATGCGGCGGCCGATCCGGGCGGCGCCCTCCAGGTCGACGACCGTGGCCTTCAGGCTCTCATGCCGGCGGCAGAGCGCCATCGAGTACTCGCCGTGGCCGCCGGCGAGATCGAGCGCCGAGCGCGGGTCGCGGGCGCCGATCATCCGGGCGGCGACGTCCGACCCCAGGCGCGAGAGCTCGAACAGCCCGCGCATGTATCGCTCCCAGTACGGGTCGTCGGGCGGCCGCTCGTGCAGGCCGATCGGCTGCCCGCTGCGGATCCCCGCCTCCATCCGCCCGATGTGGTCCCACATGTCGTAGTCGAACACCGTGGCGAACGCGGCGACGGAGGTCGCGTCGTCGAGCAGCCACTTCCGGGTGCTCGCCGTCACCGCGTGGCGCCCGCCGCCCGCGGCCTCGAGGTAGCCCAGCGCGTGCAGCGCGGTGACGAGCACGTCGACGCCGGCGGGGTCGAGCTCGAGCCGGGCGGCGAGGCCGGCGGCGTCGTCCGGGCGCTCGGCCAGCGCGGCGAAGATCCCGAGCGAGGCGCCCGCCATCACGGCGCGTGCGGTGAAGAACGCGATGTAGGTGTCGAACAGCGGCGTCGGGACCTGGCCGGCCGCCATCGCGATGCGTTCGAACGGGGCGTCGGCGCGCGCGGCGATGCGCACGTCAGCCCGCGATCCCGGTCAGCCGGCGCAGCCGCGCGGCCGGCTCGGCGCCCGACACGGGCAGGCCCTCCGGGTCGAGCACGCCGAGCTGCACCAGCGCCGAGGCCTGGTCCCAGTAGATGTGCTCGTGGTGGACGAGCCCGTCCCGCAGGCCGACGACGACGGCGTGGGGCAGCTCCACCCTTCGCCCGGTCGGCGCGAGGCCCGGCAGGATCGCCGGCATCTCCATCGAATGCGTGAACGAGACGATCAGCTCGTCCACGATCCGGTCGGCGCCGATGGTGCGGGACACCGACTCCGTCTTCGTGTCCTCGGGCCAGTTGGGGATGAAGTCGTCGCGGTAGAAGCGGTGCACGGCCTCGCGCCCGGAGCCGCCGGTACCCACGGGCACGTGCTCGAGGTACGGGTCGGCGGCCATCGTCGCCATCGTGGCGTCCGCATCGCGCAGCTCGAACTCGTCGCGCAGGTGCTCGTCGAGCACCTGCGCGCTGCCCGCGGCGTACTCGCGCGCCGCGGTCGAGACCGCTTCGGCCCGCGCCACGGCCTCGCCGTCGTCGAGCGCGCCATCGTCGATCGCGCACGCCGCGAGCAGGGTGCGTGCACGGGTGACGGAGTCGTCCATCTCGTCCTCCTAGTCGTAGTGGATCACGCTGCGGATCCCGTCCTGAGCCTCCATCAGCTCGAAGCCGTGGTTGACCTCGTCCAGGGTCAGGTGATGGGAGACGAACGGCTCGACGTCGATGTCCCCGGCGAGCCAGCGCTCGACGAGCACCGGCACCTGGTCGCGGCCCTTGACCCCGCCGAAGCTCGAGCCGGCCACGCGCCGGCCGGTGATCAGCAGGCGCGGCACGATGTCGAGCGTCTCGCCCCTGCCGGCGACCCCGGCGATCGTGCACAGGCCCCAGCCCATCCGCGCGGCCTCGACCGCCTGGCGCATCACGTTGACGTTGCCGGTCGCCTCGAAGGTGTAGTCGGCGCCGAAGCCGTCCGTCATCTCGAGCACCGCGGCGACGGCGTCCTCGCCGCCGTCGAGCAGGTCGGTGGCGCCCTGGCCGCGGGCGAGCTCGCGGCGGTCCGCCGAGAGGTCGACGCAGACGATCCGTTCCGCACCCTGGAGTCGGCAGCCGGCCACCGCGCCGAGGCCGACCATGCCGGCGCCGAAGACCACGCAGGTCGACCCCGGCTCGACCTTGGCCGTGTTGATCGCCGCACCGAGGCCCGTGGACAGCCCGCAGGCGAACAGGCACGCGCGGTCCAGGGGCGCTTCCGGGTCGATCTTCGCAAGTGCGATCTCCGGCATCACGGTCGCCTCGGCGAAGGTCGAGGTGCCCATGAAGTGGCGGATCTCCTCGCCGCCGCGCGACAGCCGCGTGGTGCCGTCGGGCAGGTGCCCCTTGTTCTGCTCCTCGCGGATCGCGAGGCAGATGTTCGTCCGGTCGCTGCGGCAGTGGACGCACTCGCCGCACTGGGGCGAGAACAGCGTGACGACGTGGTCCCCAGGCTCGACGAGGTTCACGCCGTGCCCCACCGCCTCGACCACGCCGGCCCCTTCGTGGCCAAGCACGGCCGGCGCGTAGCCGGACGGGTCCGCGCCCGAGGCGGTGTACAGATCGGTGTGGCACACGCCGCAGGCGTGCAGGCGCACGAGGACCTCGCCGGCCCTGGGCTCGGCCAGCTCCACATCCTGGACGGCGAGCGGAGCGCCGAACTCCTCCAGTACCGCGGCACGGATCTGCATTGAACTCCTCTCGCTCGGGCGGTCCTCTGGCGCGATCGTATGCGCCGGCGACCTGCAAGGCGCGCTTGCCCGGGTAGCCTCACCGCGCGTGAGCGCCGATGTCCTGATCGGGGTCTACCCGCCGGCCGAGCTTGCGGCGCTGCACCCGCGCCGTCGGCCGCCGGCGTACCCGTTCGCCGAGCCCGGGCTGACGCTGACCCATCTCGGCCGCGGCGGGGTGTGGCTCGCCCTGCGCGCGCTCGGGCTGGGCCGCGGCAGCCGGCTGGCGATGCCGGCCTACCACTGCGGCTCGGAGGTCGAGGCCGCGCACCTCGCGGGCATCGAGATCGACTTCTACCGAGTCGACGCCCGGCTGCAGGTCGACGAAGACGACCTGGCGCGGGCCGCCGCCGCCTGCGACGCCACCTACCTGATCTCGTGCTTCGGGTTCCCGATGCCCGACCCGCCCGCGGGCACCCGGGTGATCGAGGACGCCGCGCACGGGCTGTTCTCGGCGGATCCGGAAGGCCGCCCGCTCGGATCGCGCGGGAACGCGGCGGTGTTCTGCCCGCGCAAGTCGCTCGGGACCCCGGACGGCGGCGCGGTGCTGCTGCACGAGGAGGGCCGGCGCATCGACGCCGTGGCCGGCCGGCCCGAGCGCCGCGCGATGGCGCGGTCCGTCGCGTCGCTCCTCGCCGGACGCGCGGCGATCGCGGGCCCGCGTCTGGTGCGCGCGCGGGCGGCCGAGGCCATCGGCCGCGCCAGCCGCACCGACGCCGCGGCGCGCGACGGCACCCTGACCGCGACGGTGATCGGCGAGTGGGGGCTCCAGCCGGCCGACCTCGACGCCGCGGCGCGCTCGCCCTCGCGACTGACCGCGGCCGCGGTCACACGCGTCGACGGCGACGCGATCCGGGCGCGCCGGCGCCGCAACTACGAGGCGCTGCGCGACGAACTGGCCGAGCTGACGCCGGAGCCCTTCCGCGAGCTGCCGCCGGGGACCTGCCCGCTGTACTTCCCGGTGCTGGCGGAGGACCGCAGTGCGGCGATCGCAGCGCTGCTCGACCACGGCGTGCGCGCGCTGGAGGTGTGGCCGGTGCCGCATCCGCTGCTCGACCGCGAGCGGTTCGCGGAGCTCGAGCCGGCCCGCAGCGGCCTGCTCTCGCTGCCCGTCCACCAGGCGATGGAGGAGCGCCACGTCGAGGTGGTCCTGCGGGCCGCGCGGGCGGTCTTTCCCACGCCGGCGCGGCCGGCGATCTAGCATTCGACCGGCAGGGCCCGATGATGGCGTCGATCTCCGACAGGATCCACGACAGACAGCGCGGCGGGGAGGCTCGCGAGACGGGCGCCCCGATGACCGGCCGCACGATGGTGCTGTTCGCGGGCATGGTCCTCACCGGCTCGGTCACGCTCGGGCTGATCACCTCGGCGATCGCCAGCCTCGTGGTGCCGGAGAACCAGATCGGCCTGCGGCCCTACCTCGTCTCCTCGCTCCCGGCCGTGCTGATGCTGTTCATCGCCATCATCCCCGCGCTGTGGTGCTACTGGTTCTGGCGTCAGATCTTCCCGCCGGTGGAGCGGCCGAAGCGCCGCGCGCTGCCGCGGCGGCGCCCGCGCGGGGCGGACCGGGCTGCGGCGCGCGCGATCGTGCCGAAGACCGGGCCGCAACCCGTGGGGCGGCCGCCCGACCCGAGTGTGACCGAGCGCGCGACGGCCGACCTGCTCAAGCGGCGCGAGGAACGCCGGCAGCAGGCGGAGCGGCGGCGCCTGGAGGAACGGCGCCGCGAGGAGGAGCGCCGGCGCGAGGAGCACGCGCGTCGCCTCGAGGAGCGCCGGCGCGCCGAGGAGGAACGGGAGCGGGCCGCCGAGGCGCGCCGCCAGGCGGAGGAGGAGCGCCGCCGCGCCGTCGAGGAGCGGCGGGCCGAGCGTCTGCGGCGGGCCGAGGAGCGCCGGCGGCGCGAGGAGCAGCGGCTCGCGGCGGAGCCGGTGGCGGCGGCCGCGATGGAAGCCCCCGCGCCCCAGCAACCGGCCGCCCCGGTCAAGGCCACGCCGCTCGCGGAGCTGCGCCTGCCCAAGCGCGTGCACAGCACGCTCACGCGCGACGGCATCGCGACGATCGAGCAGCTCACCGCGCGCACGCAGGCGGAGGTGCTGGAGCTCAAGGGGATCGGCGCGAGGAGCCTCGAGGACATCCTCTCCGCGCTGGACGACGCCGGCCGCGCGCTGCGCTACCCGCAGCGCTTCACGCGCATCGGCTGACCGTGGCGACCTGGGACGACGTGCGTCGGATCGCGCTCGCCCTGCCGGAGACCGGCGAGCGGTCCTCGCGCGATCTCGCCTCGTGGCGAGTGCGGGACAAGGGCTTCGTCTGGGAGCGTCCGCTGCGCCCCGCGGACGTGCGGGCCCTCGGCGACGACGCTCCCACAGGGCCGATCCTCGGAGCGCGGGTCGAGCACCTCGTGGCGAAGGAGGCGCTGCTCGCCGATGATCCAGCGGTCTTCTTCACGACGCCGCACTTCGACGGATACCCGGCGATCCTGGTCCGCCTGGACAGCATCGCGGTCGGGGACCTCGAAGAGGTGATCGTCGAGGCGTGGCTTGCCCGAGCGCCCAAGCGACTCGCTCAGGCGTACGTCGACGCCTCACTGTGAGTGAGCGACTCGGAAACGCGGTCAGGCCCGACGAACGATCACGACCGGCGTGCGCTCGTCCTGGTTGCCCGCCGGGTTGTCGTTGAGCGCGGCCTCGAGCCAGCGCCGGTCGATCCCCTCCGATGCGGCGACGACCCAGGCGCCGCTCAGGTGGTTGGCGTCGACGATCGCCGCGCCACAGCGCAGCCGCGCGGCCAGCTCGGCGGCGAGGCCGTCGGGGTCCCGCGGGCCGAACACCAGGTGGTGGTCGTTGGGCGGCAGCGCCGCGGCCACGTCGTCGATCAGCGCCGTCGGCTGGCCCGCCACCCGGTAGAACCAACCGCGGCGCCCGAACGGCTTCGTCACGATCGCCGCCACGGTGCCGGCGACGATGCGCGGCCGCCCAGCCTCCATGATCGCCCCCTGCATTCCCTCGGGGCTGTGCAGCGGGCCGATCTTGCCGACGAACCGCGACAGCAGGCGCGCGAGCGGCCCCGGCTTGATCAGCTCGAGCGGCACCAGCCGGCCCTGCCCGGCGGCCGCGGCGCTCTCGGCCAGCGCCACGACGTCGTCGTTGCGGCGCACGCCGGCGGTCGCCTCGTCGACCACGTCGAGCACGCCGGTTCGGGCGGTGATCATCTTCGTGCGCACCGGGATGCGCCGCACGCCCAATTCCTCCTCGCGCACGGGCGGGATGTTGGGCGCCTTCTCGGGCGGCGTCTCGTCGAAATGTTCCGCCAGCAGACCGCGGAGCTCGGGGTTGCGCGGGTACACGCCGGCGCCGGCGCGCCACGTGTCGCGCGCGGCGTCCCGGTCGCCGTCCTCCAGCTGCAGGGTCCCGAGGGTGACGTAGTCGGACGCGTACACGAGGTAGTCGGGCTCGAGCGCCACCAGCTCCGTGAAGAAGCCGCGCGCGCGGGCGCGGTCGCCCCGCTCGAGCGCGAGCCGCGACAGGCGCTTGAGCGCGTGCCGGCGCAGCTCGCCGTCGGCGAGGGCCTCCTCCAGCAGCGCCTCGGCCTGCGGCACGCGGCCGGCCTCCTCGAGCATGTCGGCGAGCGTGAGCGTGTACCACTTCAGCCCCGGCAGCTTCGCGCGCGCGGCCTCCAGCACGGCGATCGCCTCATCGGCCTCGCCGCGCCGCATGTGGACCTCGGCGAGCGTGGCGGACGCAAACCGCGTGTCGCCGTTCTGCGTCAACGCCACGCGGGCCGCCTCCTCCGCGCGCGCAGGCTCGCGCGCGTAGGTGAGCAGCAGCCATGCCCGGGTCGAGGCCGATTCGGCGTCGAGCCGGCCGAGATCGCCGCCGAACAGCCTCAGCGCCCGCGCCGGGTCGCGCAGCCACACGCGGCGCCCGCGCCAGTGCCCGATGCGTCGCAGGGGTCCCATGGGGTTCCGCAACGTAACGGTTGCCGGCCCTGGCAGTATGTCTGTGTTCATGCCTCGTCCCATTCGCGCCGTCGGTTCGTATCTGCGCAGGAACCTCCGCCTCCCCAAGGGCTGGCCCGACGCCCTGCTCCAGATCGCCGTCTGGCTTTGCGTCGACACCCTGTACGAGCTCGTCCGCGGGCTCACCGAGGGCAGCCATGCCGCAGCGTTCGCCAACGGCAACCGCGTGGTCGAGCTCGAGCAGAGCACGCACACGTTCTTCGAGGTCGACTTCCAGCGTCTGATCATCGACCAGCGGTGGCTGATCGACGTCACGAACTTCCTCTACATGAACCTCCACTTCGTGCTCTGCACGGCCTTCCTGACCTGGCTGTACCTGCGGCGCAACGAGGTGTTCTACTTCGTGCGCAACGTGTTCATCGGGACGATGGCGATCGCGATCGCGATCCACGCGGTGTTCCCGACCGCACCGCCGCGCCTGCTCACGCAGTACGGCTTCGTCGACACGATCTTCAGCTTCTCCGGCGTGGACCAGGACCAGGGCGCGATCTCGGCGCTCGTGAACAAGTACGCGGCGGTGCCGAGCGTGCACGTGGGCTTCGCCCTGATCGTCGGCGTGACCGCATCGATGCTCGCGCGGCGGCGCTGGGCCAAGATCCTGTGGGCGTGCTACCCGCTGCTGATGCTCTACATCGTGGTGGCGACGGGGAACCACTTCTGGCTCGACGGCCTGGCGGGCGCCATCGCCGCCGGGTTCGCCGTCCTGCTCGCCAAGTACCCGCTCACGCGCCTGCGGCCGGATCTCTGGGCGTGGCGCATGCCCCGCCGCGAGCCGGCGACGGCGCCCGCGCGGTCCTAGCGAGCCGGCTGGCCCGCCCCCGCCGCGCGCAGCTCGGCCATGCCGTCCTCGATCGTGCGGGCGGGTTCGTAGCCCAGCTGGTCGCGCGCCTTGGAGATGTCGATCGTGCACTCGAGCGCCGACAGCCAGTAGGCCGTGCGGGTGAGCGGCGGCGTGCCCTTGAGGCGCAGCGCGCGGAACACGCCCTCCGAGGCCACGGCCACGGCGCCCGCCAGCGCCTTCGGCAGGCCCTTGTCGGGGATCTCGACGCCCTGCGTCCCCACGAGCTCGGTGATGAAGTCGCGGAACACCACCGGATCGCCGTCGGTGACGAAGTACGCCTCGCCGGCGTGCCCCCGCTGACCGCCGAGCACGAGGCCCTCGACGACGTTGTCGACGTGCGCGGTCGACGTCCGATGGCGGCCGCCGCCGATCCAGCGAAAGCGCCCGGCGCCCACCGCCTCGACCAGGCTTGGGAGGATCGTCGTGTCGCCCGCGCCCCAGACCAGCCGGGGGCGCACGACCACCGTTTCGAAGCCCTCGCCGTTCGCGGCCCGCACCGCCTGCTCGGCCATCGCCTTCGTCGCGCAGTAGTCCGCCTTGGAGTCCGGGCGCAGCGGGGCCGTCTCGTCGATGTTCACCAGCGGCTGGCCGGCCATCGTGGCCGCCTCGGTGCCGACGTGGACGAGCCGGCGCACCCCGGCTCGCGGCAGGCGTCGAGCACATTCCGGGTCCCGTCGACGTTGGCGCGGACGAACGCCTCGCGCGGGCCCCACTCGAGCACGGCGGCGGCGGCGTGAAAAGCCAGCCCGCAGCCCTCCGCGCCGGCCCGCAGCGCCGCCGTGTCCGACAGTTCGCCGCGGACGGGCTCGGCACCTGCGCCGGCGACCTTCGCCGCGGCGTCGTCGGACCGGGCCAACGCCCGCACGCGGCGCCCGTCGGCGGCCAGGCGGCGGATCAGCCGGCCGCCGATGAAGCCCGATCCGCCTGTGACGAAGACCGCCTCGTCGGTGCTCACGATCTCGCCTCCTCCGGCGGGGGCTCCGCGTCGGGCGCCAGCGCGCGGCGGGTCATCTGAAGGGCGGTGAAGAGCAGCAGCACGGCGAAGGCGATCTTGAGGACGTGCGCCGGGAGCACGTTGGCGAGCGCGACGCCGCCGACCGTGCCCGCCGCCGCGAGCGCGCCCATGATCAGTCCGTCGGCCAGACGCACGTTGCCGTAGCGCTGCTGGCGCCAGGTGCCGACGATCGCCACCGGGAGGATCGCCAGCAGCGAGGTGGCCTGGCCGTCCACCTGCGAGAGCCCGAGCACGAGTACGAGCGCGGGCACGAACAGGATCCCGCCGCCGACCCCGAGCATCCCCGACACGGCCCCGGCCGCCACCCCGATCAGGGCCGCCTCGACGATCACGCGAGCACCAGTTCCACCGCCAGGCCGGTCAGCACGACCGCGAACAGCCCTGAGATCACGCGCATCGAGACGCGCTGCTGCAGCCAGGTGCCCAGCAGGACGCCGGCGACCGCCGGAATACCGACGAGCAGGCCGTCATCGACATGCAAGTTGCCGTAGAACGCCTGCGTGGTCGCCCCGATCGCCGCGATCACGATGATGGCCGCGAGCGACGTCCCGGTGGCCGTGCGCTCGTCGTAGCCGAGCCACAGGATCAGCAGCGGGACCATGACCAGGCCGCCCCCGACGCCGAACAACCCGCTGAACACCCCCGCCGCGGTCCCGATCGCGAGGAGCTCGAGCCTGCGGTTGCGCGACACGCGGGGCATACTAGAGGCGTGAGCGTTCATGCCCCGGCCTCTGAGCTGCTGTCGGCGCTGATCGACGATCCGGACCACTCCGCGATCCTGCTGGACGTGGACGGGACCCTCGCGCCGATCGTGCGGCACGCCGACGACGCGATGGTGTCCGCGCCGACGCGCTCGCTGCTGAGCGCGATCGCAAAGCGCTACGGCCTCGTGGCCTGCGTCAGCGGCCGCCGGGCCACCGACACGCGGCGGATCGTCTCGATCGGCTCGATCGCCTACATCGGCAACCACGGCGGCGAGGTGCTGCCGCCCAGCGGGACCGAGGTGCGGGTCGACCCGGAGCTGCGGGCCTGGGTCCGCCGCATCCAGGACTTCGCGCGCGCGGCCGACACGCCCGAGCTGCGCCGCCTGCGCGTGCGCCTCGAGGACAAGGGGTCGATCATCGCCTTCCACTGGCGCGGGGCTCCCGACGAGACCGAGGCCGAGATGGCGGTCCAGGCCATCGCGACAGAGGCCGAGACCGAGGGGTTCCACACGCACTGGGGGCGCAAGGTGCTGGAGGTCCGCCCGCCCGTGCGGATCGACAAGGGCATGGGCGTGCGCAACCTGCTGACCGGCGCCCACGTGGCGCACGCGATGTACGCGGGGGACGACACGACCGACCTCGACGCGTTCCGCGCCCTGGCCGAGCTGGCGGCCGAGGGCGACCTCCAGACCGCCATCCGGGTGGGGGTGCGCTCCGACGAGGGCCCAGCCGAGATCGAGCGCGAGGCGGACCTGCTGGTGGACGGGCCGGGGGGCGTGCACCGGCTGCTCGAATCGCTGCTCCCCGCGTAGCCGTCCTTCGCCCGTGCGCTTCACCGACTTCCTCAAGGCGACGGTTCTGATCAGCGCCGGTGCCGCGACGGCTCTGGCCGCGATCACGGTCGCGCGCGTGAGCGACGGCTCCCAGACCACGCTCGTATTCGTGGCGGCGGGATGGTGGCTGGTGGCCGCCGGCTACGGGATCTGGGTCGGCCGCGGCAGCCAGCCCTCCGTGTCGATCGCGCGGCTGCTGGCCGCCGCGCGCACCTCCCCCGCGCTGCCCGAGGTGAGCCCGGGCCGAGTGCTGCTCAACCGGCTCTGGCCCCTATTGGTCGTCACGATCGCCGCCGCCGGCCTGGCGCTGCTCTTTCCCCAGGTCCCGGCGATCGGCGCCGGCTTCGCGATCCTCGGCGCACTCACGCTGCGCAAGCAGGAAAAGGCCGTGACGGCGATCGAGGACCGCGACGGCGTGCGCTTCTACGTCGAGCGAACCTCCCCGCTGCGCCCGATCGAGCTCGTGCGCACGCCCGGCCTGACGGCGATCTACCCGAGCCCGAACGGTGCGGGGGATCGCGACGTCGTGCTGCGGCGTCCCTAGTGCGCGCGCCGTGACCGACATCCTGCTCGTCTCGCTGGGGTCGACCGCCGGCCTGCGCGCGGCCGACGCCGAGCTGGCGGCGTCGCTGCGACGCGCCGGCGCGGAGGTCCGCGAGGCGGCGGTCGAGCTTCCACCCGAGCGCACCAGCTTCGTGCTGCACGACCTCGCGCAGGCCCGCGCCGCCCGGCGCGCCGCGGAGCGCGCGGTTGCCGAGCACCGGCCGCACGCGATCCTCTACTCCACCGTGACGGCCGCGCTGCTGTGGCCGGCGCCGGGCGCGATCCGCTTCGACGCGCCGGCGGCGGGCAACCGCCCGGGCCGGCACGGGCTGTGGCAGCGCCCGCGCGAGCGGCGGCGGCTGGCGGAGGCCCCGCTGCTGGTGCCCTGGAGCGCGGGCTCGCTGGCGGAGGCGCCGTCGCCGCACGCCGACGCCGTCGTCGTGCCCGTGCCGGTCGAGCCGTCGGGCCCGCCCGTGGCCGCGCGGGACCTGGCCGCGCTCGCCTACGGCGCCGACGCCCCGAAGAAGGGGCTGGACCGCGTCCTCGACGCCTGGGCGCGGGCGCGCCGCCCCGGCGAGGAGCTCGTCGTGGCCGGCGCGTCGGCGAGCGGCGAGGGCGTGACGTCGGCCGGCCTCGTCTCCCCGGACGAGTTCCGCACGCTGCTGCGCCGCGCGCGGGTGTACCTCACGGCGCCGCGCAGGGAGGACTACGGGCTGGCCCAGCTCGAGGCCCTGGCCGACGGCGCCATGCTCGTCACCACGCCCGCCCCCGGGCCGTACGCGGCGCTGCCGCTCGCCCGCGAGCTGGACCCACGGCTGGTCGCCGACGACCTCGCGCCGGCCCTGCGCGCCGCGCTCGACGACCCGTCGCCCGGATACGCCGAGCGCGCCGCCGAGGCGATCGCGCCGTACCGCCGCGCCGCCGTCGACCGCACCGTGGCCGACGAACTGCTGCCGCGCCTAGTCCCCTAGCGGGTCCGGCGCGCCGACCTCGGTGTAGGCCGGCGCATCGTAGGGCTCGCCGGGCACCCCGCCGATCGCGACGAGGCGCATGCCCTCGGGCCCGGGGTTGATCTTGCGGCTCGCCGCCGGGCCGACGCGGACGACGGTCTCCGCGTCGAGCGGGATCGCCTCGCCGTCGACCACCATCTCGCCGGTACCGCGGATCACCAGGAAGACCTCCTCCTGACCGCCGGACTCGTGGTCGTGGTCGGGGTGGTTGTCGGCGTTGGGCTCGAGCTCGATGACGGAGAGGCCGAAGGCCTCCGCGCCGACCTCGGCCCGCGCCTTGCGAAACAGGCCGCGGTAGAAGGTCTCCATGTCGCCGATCTGCTTCGCGGTGTAGTCCGCCATCGATGCATCCTCCGGGGTCGAGGTCGCTGTTGTGCGGTGCGGTGCGACCCTATAGCGAGCGGAGCGGCGCCGCGGATCAGTTTCGCGCCCGCTTGCGCAGCTTCATGAAGCGCCCGTGGGGCAGCGTGTTGGCGACGTCCGCCTTCGTCAGCCAGGCGCGGCGCGCGGTGGCGATCCCGTAACGCCGCACCCGCTCGAAGGTCCTCACCCGGTGGGCGTCGGAGTTGATCACGATCCGGACGCCCGCCTCCGCGGCCGCCCGCGCGTAGACGTCCGGCAGGTCGCGGCGGTCGGGGTTGGCGTTGACCTCGAGCATCGTGCCGGTGCGCGTCGCGGCCTCGATGACGCGGCCGACGTCGAGCGGGTAGGGCGTGCGCGCCTCGATCTTGCGCCCGGTGGGATGCCCGAGCGCGTCCACCCACGGGTGCTCGATGGCCGCCACGATGCGGTCGGTCATCTCCGGCTCGCCCATGCGGAACGACGTGTGCACGCTGGCGATCACCCAGTCCAGGCGCTCCAGCAGCTCGTCGGCGTAGTCCAGCGACCCGTCGGGCATCACGTTGACCTCGCTGCCCGCCAGCAGCTCGATCCCGTCGATCGCCTCGTTGGCGGCCGCCACCAGGTCGATCTGGCGCTCGAGCTGCTTCGGCGGCACGTCCATCCCGAACCCCATGCTGGCCGAGTGGTCGGTGATCGCGAGGTAGCGGTAGCCGGCATCGCGGGCCGCCAGCGCCATCTCCTCGATCGAGTTCTTGCCGTCCGAGGCGGTGGTGTGGCAGTGCAGGTCGCCCTTCAGGTCGCCCTCGGCGAGGAGCTTCGGCAGCCCGGCGCCGCCGTCGGCGGCCGCCTCCAGCTCGCCGCGATTCTCGCGCAGCTCCGGCTCGATGTAGGCCAGGCCCAGCGCGGCGTACACGTCCTTCTCGGTCGCGCAATGGAGCGTCTCGTCCGTGGCGTCGTCGAGCACGCCGTACTCGGACACGTGGAGCCCGCGCCGGACCGCGGACTCGCGCAGAGCCATGTTGTGGGCGCGGGAGCCGGTGAAGTGCTGGAGCAGGTTGCCGAACTGCTCGGGCGCGACCACGCGCAGGTCGACCTTGATCCCGCTGTGAGTGCGGACCCGCGCGCCGGCCCCGCCCGAGGCGCCGACCGACTCGATCTCCGGTAGCGCCACGAAGGCCTCCACGAGCGTGTCCGCGTCCTTCGCCGTGGCGATGATGTCGAGGTCCTTGCAGGAGTCGGCCATGCGGCGTGCCGAGCCGGCGAGCTCCACCTGGTCCGACGCGGGGTGGGCGCGCAGCGCGGCGACGATCGGCTCGCCGACCGCGAGCGCGCGGTCGAGCACCACGCGGCGCTCGACCTCGCCCTCCGGCGCGGCCTCCAGCGCGGCGAGGATGTTCTCCTCGGCCTTCGGTCCGAAGCCCTTCAACGTGCGCAGCCGCTCGCCCTCGGCCGCCTCGCGCAGCGCGTCCAGCGAGTCGATGCCGAGCGCCTCGTACAGCGCACGCGCTCGCTTGGGCCCGAGGCCCGGCAGGCGCGTCATCTGCACCAGCCCCGCGGGGAACTTCGCCCGCAGCTTCTCGGCCGCCGGGATCGCGCCGTCGTCGGCGAGGGCGAGGATCTTCTCCTGCAGCGTCTTGCCGACCCCGGCCAGCTCCGTCGCCCGGCCCTCGCGCGCCAGTGCGGCCACCGAGGTCGAGGCGTCCCGCACGCTCTGGGCCGCTGTGCGGTACGCGACGACGCGGTGGATGATCGCGCCATCCAGTTCGTACAGGTCGCCGAGCTCGGCGAGGGCGTTGGCGATGTCGCTGTTCGTCGGGTCGGCCATCGTCTGCAAAGAAATAGGGTAGGCCGCTTCATGGAAGCGGATATCCCCTGGCTCGTCGTTCCCACCTACAACGAGGCGGAGAACCTCGAGGCGCTCGTGCAGGCTGCCACGAAGGCCCTGCGCAAGGCGGCGCCGGAGGGTTTCGTGATGCTGATCGTGGACGACAATTCCCCGGACGGGACCGGGGAGCTTGCCGACCGATTGGCCGCCGAGCGCGATGAGCTGCGGGTGCTGCACCGCCCGGCCAAGGGCGGCCTGGGCCCCGCCTACCTCGCCGGGTTCGCGGAGGCGCTCGCCGGCGGCGCCGGCTACGTCCTGGAGATGGACGCCGACTTCTCCCACGACCCCGAGGACCTCGGCCGGCTGCTCGCGGCCGCCCGCGACGGCGCCGACCTCGTGCTCGGGTCGCGCTACGTGCCCGGCGGCGGGGCGACGGACTGGGGCGTCGTGCGGCGGCTGATCTCGCGCGGCGGGTCGCTGTACGCGCGCCTCATCCTTGGCCTGCGCCAGCACGACCTGACGGGAGGGTTCAAGTGCTTCCGCCGCGCGACCCTCGAGGCGATCGACCTGTCCAGCGTGCGCTCGAAGGGCTACGCATTCCAGATCGAGCTGTCTTACCGCACCGCGCGGTTGGGGCTGCGCATCGTCGAGGTGCCGATCGTGTTCCGCGAGCGCCGCGTCGGCCAGTCCAAGATGTCCTGGCGCATCGCGTCCGAGGCGTTCTGGCGCGTCCCGCAGATTCGCGGCTGGCGCCCCTCGTGACGTGGCCGAACGGCGGAGGGCCTGCTGTTTGCAGGCCCGGAGCTGTGAGGCCGGGAGGGACGGCGAAGCCGTCCCGGTTACGGCGAGGGACGGGCTCGCTGTTTGCGAGTCCGTCCCTCAACCGCGGCCCGCCGACTGCCGATGCCTTATGAGTGGAAGCCCAGGACTTCGTCCTCGTCCAGGGCCTGCGCGACACGCGGGCCACACTCGAGCGCTGGAACGCCCACCCCGGCAGCGTGCTGTGGTCGTGGCTGACCGGCTCGCTTGCCGTCGTGGCCGCGTTGCTGCTCGCCGTCTGGGTCGTGGCGCTGCTCTCAACGCCCGACCCGTCCGGGCTCGCCATCCCCGGGCTCAACCGCGCGACCTCGCTCGGCGCCGTCGGCGCGGTCCTGTTCCGCAACTCGCTCGTGCTCGCGCTGCACGCGATGGCCTGCGTGGCGGGCTTCATCGCCGGATCGTCCCTGCCGCTCCAGGCCACGAAGTACAGCGGCGCCTGGCGCTGGGTCCACGACAAGGCGGGCCCGCTGGCGATCGGCTTCGTCGTGTGCGCGACGACCTTCTCGCTGTTCACCCAGGCCTTCGTGCTCGGGGGCGGCGCCTCCACCCTGGCGGCGCAGCTCGGCATCTCGCCGGCGCTCCTGCTCGTGGGACTGCTGCCGCACGCGCTCCCGGAGCTGACGGCCCTGTTCCTCCCGCTCGCCGCGTGGATCATCGCCTCGCGGCGCGACGACTGGGACCAGTTGCTCGCGGCCACGTTCGTCACCGTGGCGATCGCCGTCCCGGTGCTGATCGCGAGCGCGTTCGTCGAGGTGTACGTCTCGCCGCACATTTTGCGGGCGCTGGCCGCCTGACCGCGCGCCATACTGTCGGACCCGTAACGCCCGGCGGCGGTGCCGGACACAGTTACTACACTTTGTATAGTGCTTGAACGAGACGCGATCGCAGGCTGAAGGGAAGGGGAGCGAACATGGCGGAAGTCACCGAGGTCACCGACACCAACTTCGTCGCCGAGGTCATCGAGGCCGACACGCCGGTCCTGGTGGACTTCTGGGCGCCGTGGTGCGGTCCCTGCCGCGTGGTCGCTCCCGTGCTCGAGGAGATCGCGGGCGAGCGCGAGGACATCAAGGTGGTCAAGCTCAACACGGACGAGAACCAGCAGACGACGGCCCGGTACGAGGTCCTCTCGATCCCCACGCTGATCGTCTTCAAGCACGGCGAGGTGGCCAAGAAGGTCATCGGCGCCTACCCGAAGCGCAAGCTCGAGGCCGAGCTCGAGCCCGTGCTCGCCTAGCGGCCCCTCAGCTGAACACGAAGCGCTGGCGCCGACCGTCGGGCAGGCGCCGGTCCGCAACGTGGCAGCTGCAATCCGCGCGGTACGCGAACCGCCAGCCCGCGGCGCGGGCCGGGTACTTCGCCTCGATCCAGGCGACGACGGCCGCGCGGATCTGCGCGCAGCTCAGCTCGCGGCCGACCCCGTGGGCCTGGATCGAGCGCACCGCCCGGCGCGCGTGCTTGAACGACGGACAGTCCGCCGGGGCGTCCGCCGCCAGGGCGAGCGCGACGAACAGCGCCGCCACGACGGCGAGCGGCGCCAGGATCAGCGCGACGCGCCGCACCTAGTTCGCGCGCTCCACGGCGATGCGCAGCTCCGTGCCCTCCACGTTCGCCGCCGCGCCCGTGCCGTCGACGGCGTCGTAGGAGATCGAGGTCGCAAGCGTCTCGCCGGCGATGTAGCCCTCGTGCTCGCGCGCGGCCTCGAGCAGGTCCTCGTCGCCGTCGAGCGTGAGGCGAATCCGCTCCTCCACGGCCAGGCCGGCGTCCTTGCGGGCGCCCTGGATCGCGCGGACGATGTCGCGCGCGAGGCCCTCCCGGCGCAGCTCGTCGTCGATCGCGAGGTCGAGCGCCACGGCGTGGGAGCCCTCTCGCTCGAGCTGGTAACCCTCAAGCGGCTTCATCACGAGCTCGAGCTCGTCGGCACTCAGCTGGTGCTCGCGCCCGTCGATCGCGATGCCGACCATGCGCCCGTTGCTCAGCGCGTCGGCGACGTGCTCGGGGTCCAGCGCGGCCACCGCGGCCGCCACCTGCGGCATGTGCTTGCCGAAGCGCGGCCCCAGCGCACGGTAGTTGGGCTTGACCTCGTAGCTGCCCAGCTCGTCGGCGGCCTCGACGAACCGCAGCGTCTTGACGTTGAGCTCCTCGGCGACGATCCCGCCCAGGCGCTCGATCGCCTCGCGTTCGGCGCCGGCCGCCACGATGACCGCCTCGCGCAGCGGCTGGCGGAGCTTGACCTTCGCCTGCGCGCGCGCCGAGAGCCCCAGGCGTACGGTCTCCCGCGCCACCGCCATCGCCTCCTCGAGCGCCTCGTCGCGCTCCCCGGGCTCGGGGAAGTCGCACAGGTGCACGCTCGGCTCGGACCCGTCGAGGTTGTCGTAGATCTCGTCGGCCACGAACGGGCAGAACGGGGCGAGCAGCTGCGACACCGTGACGCAGGCAGTGGCGCAGCGTCGCGAACGCCGCTGCCTCACCGTCCCAGAAGCGCCGCCGCGAGCGGCGGACGTACCAGTTGGACAGTTCGTCGACGAACTCGGCGATCGCGCGCCCGGCGAACGTGGCGTCGTACGCGTCGAGGCGCTCGCGCACCCGCTCGGTCGTCGCCGCCAGACGCGACAGCGCCCAGCGGTCGAGGTCGTCGTCGGACCGCACGTCCACCGCGGTCACGTCGTTGACGTTCGCGTACAGGACGTAGAACGCGTAGGTGTTCCACAGCTGGAGCAGGAACTGGCGCACGCCCTCGCCGATCGTCTCCAGCGAGAAGCGATAGCCGTCCCACGGCTGCTTGGACGTGAAGAAGTACCAGCGGAACGCGTCGGCGCCGAAGCGATCGATGACCTCCCAGGGCACGACGATGTTGCCCTTGGACTTCGACATCTTCTGGCCCTCGGGATCGAGGATCAGGCCGAGGCAGACCACGTTGCGATACGACGACTCGTCGAAGAGCAGCGTCGAGACCGCGAGCAGCGAGTAGAACCAGCCGCGCGTCTGGTCCAGGGCCTCGCAGATGAAGTCGGCGGGGAAGTGCGCCTCGAAGTGCTCCTGGTTCTCGAACGGCGCGTGGTCCTGTGCGAACGGCATCGAGCCCGAGTCGAACCACACGTCGATGACCTCGGGCACGCGGCGCATCTCCTCGCCGCACTCGGGGCAGGGGAAGGTGACCTCGTCGACGTAGGGTCGGTGCGGATCCTCGAGCACGACGCCCGATCGCTCGCGCAGCTCCGCGAAGGACCCGATGCAGTGGACGTGGCCCGCCTCGCAGCGCCACACCGGTAGCGGGGTGCCCCAGTAGCGCTCGCGCGAGAGCGCCCAGTCGACGTTGTTCTCCAGCCACTTGCCGAAGCGCCCGTGCTTGATGTGCTCCGGGTGCCAGTGGACGGTCTCGTTGGCCGCCAGGAGGCGATCGCGCAGCTCCGAGGTGCGGATGTACCACGACGGCTTCGCGTAGTAGAGCAGCGGCGTGCCGCAGCGCCAGCAATGCGGGTAGGCGTGCTCGTACTCCTCCGCGCGCAGCAGCCGCCCGCGGGCGCGCAGGTCCTCGACCAGGTCCGCGTCCGCGTCCTTGACGAAGCGCCCGGCGTACGGTCCGATCCGCTCGTCGTAGGTGCCGTCGAGGCGAACGGGGTTGACGGCGTTCAGGCCCTGCTCCTCGCCAAGGCGGAAGTCGTCCTCGCCGAAGGCGATCGCCGTGTGCACGAGGCCCGTTCCGTCCTCGGCGGTGACGAAGTCGGCCGGCAGGACGGTGTGGCCCTTGGGGCCGTACTCCTCGGCGGCCAGGAAGGGGAAGGGCGGCTCGTAGCGCGTGCCCTCGAGCTCGCGGCCCGCGAACCGCTCGAGCACCTCGGCGTCGTGCCCGAGGACGCGCTCGACCAGCGCCTCGGCCAGGACGGAGGTCTCCCCGTCCACGCGCGCCCGCACGTAGGACAGCGCGGGATCGACGGCGACCGCGGCGTTCGACACGAGCGTCCACGGCGTCGTCGTCCACACGAGCAGCACGTCGCCCGGCTGCAGCGGCCCCCGCGGCTCGAGCACCGGGAACTTCACGTACACCGACGGGTCGACGACGTCCTCGTAGCCGAGCGCGACCTCGTGCGACGACAGCGCCGTCTGGTCGCGGGGGCAGTAGGGCACGACCTTGTGGCTCTCGACCAGCAGCCCGCGGTCCCAGATCTGCCGTAGCGCCCACCACACCGACTCGATGTAGTCGTTGTCGAGGGTCCGGTAGGCGTCGTCGAGGTCGATCCAGAAGCCGATCCGCTCGGTCAGGCGGTTCCACTCCTCGAGGAACTCGAACACCGACTCGCGGCAGCGCTGGTTGAACTCGGCGATGCCATAGCGCTCGATGTCCTCCTTGGAGGCGATCCCGAGCTGCTTCTCGACCTCGATCTCCACAGGGAGGCCGTGGCAGTCCCAGCCGCCCTTGCGGTCGACCGAGTACCCGCGCATCGTCTTGTAGCGGGGGAAGATGTCCTTGAACACGCGCGAGAGCACGTGGTGGGAGCCCGGCCGGCCGTTCGCCGTCGGCGGTCCCTCGTAGAAGACCCACGTGGGAGCGCCCGCGCGGCGGCGGATCGACTCGCGGAACACGTCGCGCTCGCGCCAGCGTGCGAGCACCGCCTCCTCGAGGCGCGGGAAGTCGGGGCGCGGGTCGACCGCGCGGTGGGGCTCGGTCATGGACGGACGATTCTAGGTCCGCCGCGGCAACTGTCAGCGCTCAGTGCTCACGCGCCGCTGACGGCACGCGGCGCCGGGTGCACCTGCGCGGCGCCGCGCTGCGGGGCCCGCTCGGCCGCCGCCAGCGCGTCGAGCACGAGGTCGCGCGCCGCGAGCGGGCTGCCGCCCAGCCGCGCGACGGTGCTGGCGCCGGTGTCGGGCAGGGCACCGCGGTAGTCGAAGACCTCGACCGGCTGCTCGCCCCGCCGGGCGGCGTACACGAGCCTGCCCAGCGTGTCCATCGACGCGCGGCTGCCGGTCAGGACCACGACGCGCGGGCCGAGCGCGCGCAGGGCGCGCGCGAGACGGGCGGGATCGAGCTCGACGCTCAGCGTGAGCGTCCGCAGCCCGCCGCGGCGCAGCGCCAGGTCGAGCGCCTGCGCGTGCAGCGCGTCGACGTCGAACAGCTGGGAGGCGTCGAACATCAGCACGCCATCGGCCCGGTGCGCCGGCGGCGCCACCCGCTGCGCGGCCGCCAGCCAGCCGGTGGCGAAGCGCCACGCGAACTGCAGCTCCGGCGCGGGCGGGTCCTCGCCGGCGAACGCCTCGACGCCGGGCAGCAGGACCTCCTCCACCGTGCGCTCGACCGAGCGGACGGCGAGGCTCTCCTCCAGCAGTCGCCCGGCCTTGTCCTCGTCGAAGGCCGCGAACGCGGACTGCAGCCGCGTCGAGGTGGACGGCCCCTCGCCGCGCTCGCGCGCGAGCGCGATCGCCGAGGAGATGTTGTGGGTCTCGGCGAAGGCCTGGCGGAGCGCCTCGATCTGCGTCAACTCGAACTGGCGGTGGCCGCCCTGCGTGCGCCGAGGCTTGGGATAGCCGAAGCGCCGTTCCCAACTCCGCAGCGTGTTGGGGCTGACGCCCAGCATGGCCGCGGCTGCGTTCGTGCGTACGATGCTCATGGGGAGCGTTATCGCGGTTTTCGGAACTTCGCGCAATGCGCGCAAGCGAACCTGCACTCTGGGAGAAGTCGCCCAAGTGCAGGGAAAAGATGTGGCGATCCGACGCGGTCGAGGCCCTCAGAGCCCGAGCGCGGCCAGCGCCCGGTCACGGGCGGCCTCGTCGAGCGCCCCCGGGCCGGCACCGAGGCGCAGCCGCTCGCCCGGCGGGCGGCCGAGGTTCTCCAGCGCGAGGTCGAGCGCCTCCAGCGGGACCTCGCAGGCATCGGCGAGCTCCGCCGCTCGGCGCTCCAGCAGCATCGTGTCGCCGATTCCGAACGCCCGCTTGGCCGTGGTCGTCACGAGGTCTGATCCGCCCAGCCGCAGCGCGCCGGCGCGCACGTCCACGCGGCCGAGCCGGCCGATGCTCACGAGCAGGTCGAAGCGTGCTGCGCGGTGGAGGCCGGGAAGCGACAGGCGCTCGAACGCCTGCATGAAGCGGCGCTCGGGGCTCCAGTTCGGCTCGCCGGCCAGGACCTCCGCCTGGGATCCCGCGCGGCCGGCCCAGGCGCGGTAGGCCTCTGGCGTCGCCGTGCCGCGGGCCGGGTCGTGGGCGGTTCGCGGCCCGGTCGGGACGCCGTCGAGCTCGGGAGCCGCCCCGCCGGCCCAGGGCACGCGCGCGGCCGCGACTCCGGCGAAGGGATCGCCGTCCTCGAGCGGGCCGAGATAGGCGATCAGGAAGGCCAGCCACAGGCTCTCCTCGGCGTCGGGCGCCGCGGCGGCCTCCGCGTACAGGCCGGGCGGCGCGATCGCCAGCTCGTCCAGCCGACCGGACGCGACGGCCAGCTCCTCGGCCAGCCGGCGAGCGTCGTCCTCCCGCTTGAGGCCCGGGACCAGCGGCGAGCGAAAGCCGTCATCCGCGATCCGCGCGACCTGGCGGACGTGCACGCCCCCCGTGCTGCGGCGCTTCGCCTGCGACGTGCGGCGCGATCCGGCAGCCGGTCGCCGCGTCTTGGCGGGCGCCTTCGGCGGGCTGCAGATTGGGCAGTTCTCGACGAAGCGGTTGTGGCGGCAGAAGGTGGGCACCCGACCGTCAGTCTAAGACGGCGATGCAGGCCGCGGGTGCGCCTGTCAGGCGGGCTCGTCGGAGCGGCCGAGCCGCGCCTGGTACTCCCGGTTCTCGCGCCGCTCGCCCAGGACCTGGGCAACGATGTAGACGATCAGGGCGTTGACGACCAGGCCGATGCCGCCGAAGACGGCGATCAGGGCGATCGTGAAGCTGGTCGCGGTGCTCGACGCGAGGACCACGCGGAAACCCTAGCGTGCTGGGCGCCCCAGGCGCTCGATCCCGCCGAGGAAGACGGCCGCGGCGAAGGCGGCGGCGCCGTCGACGTCGGGCGGGTCGCGCTCGATCATGCGGATCCCGACCTCCAGCGCGACGCCCGCCATCGCCGCCGTCATGTACTCGGCGTCGAGCGGCGGCATCTCGCCGTGCGCAATCGCGGCCTGCAGGTCGGCGTGGAGGTCGTCGCGCGCGGCGCCGAGCACCGGCTCGTCGAACAGCGTGCGGATCGTGCCGGCATTGCGCCGGGCCAGTTCGAAGGTCGGGGGGTCCTCGACGATGAACGAGAAGTACGCCCGGTAGGCGTCCCCGACGAACTCCTCGAGGTTGTGCGCGCCGGCGCGCGCTTCGGCCACGCGCGCGCGCATCTCTCCCCAGCTCTCCTCCATCAGCGCGCGCAGCACCGCCTCCTTGTCGGGGAAGTAGTTGTAGAAGGTGCCGCTGGCGAGGTCGGTGCGACGGATCACGTCGCGCACGGTCGTGGCGCCGTAGCCCAGCTCCGAGAAGACCTGGCGGGCCGCCTCGAGGATGGCCGCGCGGTTGGTGGCCTTGGTGCGTTCGCGCCGGCCCGCGGGCGGGGCGGCCGCGGGCGTGCTCACGCAGCCACCTCGGCGGCGGCGGGCGCGGTGGTCGCCGGTCCGGCGCGACCGGGGATCGGCAGCCGGTAACCGCGGGCGCGAGCCCGGTCGGCGCCGCGGCGGCGCTCGCGCCGCAGCTGGTGCAGGTAGTCGTCGAAGTCGACCTGCATCGTGTGGCGCTTGGACGCCAGATAGCGGTCGAACATGCGCGCGCGCTCGGCCTCCATGTCCGCGAGCATCTCCGCGCGGGGCGGCAGCGCGTACTCGCCCTTGAGGTAGTCGGCGACCCAGTGCGACTGCGCCTCGGCGATCGGCATGGTGGCGCCCAGCGGCTGCAGCAGCGAGAGGAAGAACACGCCGTCCACGTCGGGGTGGAAGACGCGGCGGAACAGCGGCAGGTCGTTGTCGGGAGCCGAGATGAAGTCCTCGTCGAAGAAGGGGAAGGACACCTTGTAGCCGGTGCAGTAGACGATCAGGTCGGCCTCGACGACGCTGCCGTCGGCGAACTTCACGGCGTCGCCCTGGAGCTCGGCGATGTTCGGCTTCGGGGTGATCGTGCCGTGCACGATCCGGTCGAGGATGCGGCCGGACACCGTGGGATGGGCTTCACCGAGCCGGTGGTCGGGCTTGGGCAGCCCGTAATCCTCCATCGAGCCGACCTGCTTCTCGACGGCCTTCTCGAGCAGCCTGCGGCGGATCGAGTAGGGGATGCGCGGATCGGCGAGCCGCGCGCCGAGCCTGCCCTGCTGCCAGGGCTGGTCGATCGGCTTGCCGGCGATGTACTTCGGGATGATGTGGGCGCCGCGGCGGGCCGCGAGGTAGACCTCGTCGGAGACATAGGACGCGTCGACGGCGATGTCCATCGCGCTGTTGCCCATGCCGAGGATCACGACGCGCTTGCCGCGCAGCTCCTCCGGGTCGGTGTAGTGGTGCGAGTGCATCTCGCGGCCGTTGAACTCCCCGGGGAAGGCGGGCTCGGGCCAGCGCGGGTCCCAATGGTGGCCGTTGGCGACGAGCACGGCGTCGTAGCTCCGCGTCTCACCGCCCTCGAGCGCGACCTCCCAGGTGCCGTCGTCCTGGCGGTGGGCGCGCTCGATCCCCGTCTCGAAGCGGATCCGATCGCGGAAGCCGAAGTGGTCGACGTAGTCGTTGAAGTACTTCGCGATGTGGGTGTGGTGCGGGAAGTCCGGAAAGGACTTCGGCATCGGGTAGTCCGAGTACTCCATCCGCTCGCGCGATGTGTTGATGTGCAGCGTGCGGTAGGACGACGACATCCCGTTGCGGTTGCCGAACACCCAGTTGCCCCCGACGCGGTCGGACTTCTCGTAGCAGTCGAACGGCACTCCGCGCTCCTGGAGGACCTTGGCCCCGGCGATGCCGGACGAACCCGCTCCGATGATGCAGGCGGTGGGAAGCTGGGTCATGGGGCGAACCTCCGAGCAGGACGACGGGGACGTCACCCTAGCGAGAAGGTGACGCCCCCGTCAAGTTTGCGCTTAGCGGTGCGCGCCGAACTCCATGACCTGCTGGAACGTGGGCCGGTTGGTCCACCGCATGCTGTTGGCCAGCCCCAGCACCGGCTTGAACTGGATCCGCTCGGCCGTCGCGTCCGCACGCCACTGCGTCGGATCCGGGCCCTGCACCGCCGCGAGGCCGTCGGCCGCGCTCTTGAGCGCGGCCCAGAGCGCCGTGCGGCAGGCGCCGAGGTCCCCGCCGCCGCAGTAGACGCGGCTCAGCGGCCCGCGGACGCGCTGCCCGATGATCCGCCGCAGGTCCTTGTCGACGTACCCGTACCAGCCGTCGCCGTAGGACGAGCCGTTGCGCCCCGCCGGCGTCTCATCGGGCTTGTGCAGGACGGTCAGGTCGGCGAGCGCGGCCGGTCCGATCACGCCGCCGAGCTCGGCGCTTGCCATGAGCGGGAAGGCCGCGTCGAGGATGGCCGCGCCCGGATCGTCGATCTTGCCGTCGAGATTGCGGTCGAGGCGGTCCCCCCCACGGCCCACCCACGACGAGATCAGCTGCGCGGCCTGCGCCGTGCGGGCGTCGGGTGCGGATGCCCCGGACAGCACGCGGTTGATCACCGGCCACACGCGCACCGCGGGGAGGTCCTGTGTCGCAGCCCGGTTCATCACGGCCACCACGTCCTGCAGGCGATTGCGCCGCTTGAACCCGGTGAACAGCTGCTGGCGGTGGACCGATGAGTACGCGAGGTTGTTGTCGGCGGCGCTGAAGCCGGGTGCCGGCTTGTTGTTCCAGTTGAGCAGCAGCCCGCTGGCCGGATCGATGACCTGCGGATGGCGCGACCGGGGCAGGTACCCGCGCCAGTCGTATCTCCCTGTCCCCAGCGTGGGCAGGCCCGGGACCGTCCCCGGCGCCCGGAGCGGGAGCAGGCCCGACGAGAACAGCGCGATGTGCCGGCTGTCGAGGTAGGACCAGTTGAACGTGTACGGGAGCTGGTTCATGACCGGGGCGAAGTCCCGCACCGAGCGCACCCGGTTCGTGTTGAGATCCGCGAACGCCAGCGGGGCGAGGGACTCGCGGCCGCGGCTGCTGCGCAGGAGCGCGACGGCGTAGGGCCGCCCCCCTGAGGTGTACGTGCCGCTCACCGGCCCGTGCACCGTCTGGTGATAGATCAGCTCCTGATCGGGCGTCGTCGCCGACCCCTTCAGCAGCCCGGCGTCGAACGTCGTCATCGCCCGGCACCGGCCCTTGTAGACGTAGTGGTCCGACTGGCGCGTCGGCGCGCTCCCGTCGGGGTTGCAGAGCTGCTCGGCGAACTGGTCGATGTTGTCCGAGCTCGACGACGTCGCGGTCCACGCGTAGTCCTTCCCGCGCCCGACCAGCGCGTACAGCGAGACGGCCGGGAACGCCGCGCCGCGCGCGTCGATCCCGCCCCCGTGGAGGTCGAGCTCCATCAGGAACTCGGGGTAGAGATAGCCGACCTGCGGGCCCATGACGGCCAGCGGCCTCCCGCTGGCCGAGCGGTTGGCGCCGACGAGCAGCGAGTTGGACATCAGGCGGATCGAGCTCTGCGCCGTGCGGGCGGCATGCAGGCCCGAGGCGTTGAGCGACCCGGCGTCCATCGTCACGGCGCCGGGCGTCGCGCCCCTCGGAATCGGGTCGTAGGAGAAGCTCCGGCTGATGGTGGTCGGCGCCTCGGGATCCTGCGCCGCGCGCAGGTCGTCCCATGCCGCCCGGCCGCCCCGCCCGCCCAGGCGGGCCTGGAGATCGGAGAGCAGGGTGGCGCTCGCAACCTCGTTGCCGCCGCCCTTGCCGAACACGGCACCGATCAACGCCGCCGCCGCGAGGACGTCGGTGCGCGTCCACGGCTTGGCGCTGTTGTGCGTCTTGCGGTAGTAGGCGTTGATGCCCGCCAGGTAGGCGTCGACGTCGTTGAGTGTCTGGCGGCCCTTCCTGCCGACGGCCAGCAGCACCCGTACCTGTCCCGAGATGAACCGCTCCGTGGCGGCGCTGGGCTGGAACTGCCGCAGCGACGTCGCCAGGTTGAAGGCGTCGAGGCCCGGGACGTCGAGAGCGGCGATGCGCGCCGGTCCGCGGATCGTCTCGATGAACAGCCCGCGGTCCTCGGCCGTCACCCACCCCGCGCCGAACTCCACGTCGGCGCGCGTGCGGCCGAAGATGTGCGGGACGTCGAAGGAGTCGCGGATGATCTTCAGGCCGCTCCGGGGCGTCGCCTCGCGGCGGCCGGGCATGGTCGGCGTGCCGAAGCGCTCGGTCTTGAAGTACCGCCGGATGTCGGCCGCGGTGACGCGGCCCTGCAGCGGCGTCAACGCGTCGTAGAGCCTCGCCTGATCGGTCGAGTTGCGGGTCAGCGGAACGCCGCCGAACTGCCCCGGGGGCAGGATGTTGTACGCCTGCTGCGCGAAGTCGGTCCTGGCCGACGCGGACGCCGGGACGGCGGCCACCGCGATGACGGCCGCGGCCACGGAAAGACGAACACGACCCATTCAGCTACCTCCTCGTTGGAGGCGCCTCCCCGGCGAGGACCGTAGCAAGGCGCGGTCGCGGGGCGCGCTGGTACGCCCTCACGAGCCGACCTTCAGCGAGCGCTGCCGGCATTCGACCCGCGGGTCACAGTGGTCGGCCGTGCCCCGCGCCTGCAGTATCCCCGCCGCGTCGCGGGTTTCCTAGGGTTCGCCAGGGCCCGAGAAGAACTCGTCGGAGACGGTGACGTTGCCGGCCGTCTGGGCCTCGAGTTCCAGGAAGTGCGCATCGGTGATGGTGGCCTGGTCCTCGGGCTCGAGCTCGAACTCCGGCTCCCCCATCAGGTAGCGGTCGACCATCCGGGCGCACTTGCGGCCCTCGGCGATCGCGGTCACGACCAGCGACTGCCCGACCCGGGCGTCGCCGCAGGCGAACACGCCCGCCGCCGAGGTCTCGTACACCGACGCCCTGACGTTGCCGCGGGCGTCGAGCTCGACGCCCAGCTGCTCCACCAGGCCCTCGTGCTCGGGGTGCGAGAAGCCGATCGCGATCAGCACGAGATCGGCGGGCAGCTCGTGGTCGGTCCCCGGGACGGGGCGCAGGTCGCGCGAGCTGGTCCCCTCGACCCGTCGCGCGCGGGCGCGCGCCACGCGGCCGTCCTCGCCCAGCAGCTCGATCACCTCGGCGTTCCACTCGCGCACGCCGCCCTCGTCGAGGGCGTAGGTGGTGAGCGTGCGCTTGGGCGGCAGCGGCCACGGCGTGTTGTCGGGCCGGCCGGAGGGCGGGAGCTCGGGATAGACGTCGAGCATGCGCACGTCGGTCGCGCCCTCGCGGATCGCGTTGGAGATGCAGTCCATGCCGGTGTCGCCGCCGCCGACCACGACGACGTGCTTGCCCGCGGCGACGATCGGCTGCTCGGGCTCGCGCGTCGGGCGGCCCTCGAGGCCCGCCACGTGGCGGTTGCGCTGGTAGAGGTAGTCCATCGCGAAGTGCACGCCGTCCAGCTCGCGCCCGGGCACCTCGAGGTCGCGGTGCATGCGCGAGCCGATCGCGACCACCACCGCGTCGTGGCGGCTGCGCAGCTCCTCGGCGGTCACGTCGCGCCCGATATCGCAGTCGTAGACGAACTCCACGCCCTCCTCGCTCAGCACGTCCACGCGCCGGTCGATGATCCACTTCTCGAGCTTCGCGTCGGGCACGCCGAAGCGCAGGAGCCCGCCGGGGCCCTCGTCGCGCTCGTACACCGTGACGGTGTGGCCGGCGCGGTTGAGCTGGTCCGCGACGGCCAACCCGGCAGGGCCCGACCCGACGACGCCGATCGTCTTGCCGGTCCGCTCGTCGGGCGGCTCGGGCACGATCCAGCCCTCGCCCCACGCGCGCTCGACGATCCCGAGCTCGATCTGCTCGATCGTGACCGCGTCGTCGTTGATGTCGAGCACGCAGGCCGACTCGCACGGCGCCGGGCAGATCAGGCCGGTGAACTCGGGGAAGTTGTTGGTCGCGTGAAGCTGCTCGATCGCCTGCTTCCAGTCGCCCCGGTAGACGAGGTCGTTCCAGTCCGGGATCAGGTTGCCGAGCGGGCAACCCTCGTGGCAGAAGGGCACGCCGCAGTCCATGCAGCGCCCTCCCTGCCGCTGCAGCTCGTCGTCGGGCTGCGTGTGGAAGTACTGCTTGTAGTCCGCCACCCGCTCGCGCGGGTCGCGCTTGTCGAAGTCCACGCGGTGGACCTTGATGAAGCCGCCCAGCTCGCCCATTGCTAGGTGGCGACCTCTTCGCCCTCGGCGGCGAGCTCAGCCAGCGCGCGTCGGTAGTCGCGCGGCATGACCTTCACGAAGCTGGGCAGGGTCTCCTCCCAGTCGCGCAGCACACGCTCCGCCACGGGCGAGCCGGTGCGCGCCGCGTGCTCTGAGATCAGCCGCCGCAGCTCCTGCGCCTCGCGCGCGTCGATCGCCTCGAACTCGACCAGCTCCATGTTGCAGCGCGCCGGGAAGCGGCCCTCGGGATCGAGCACGTAGGCGATCCCGCCGCTCATGCCGGCGGCGAAGTTGCGCCCCGTCGGCCCGAGCACGATGACGCGCCCGCCCGTCATGTACTCGCAGCCGTGGTCGCCCACTCCCTCGACCACCGCCTCGACACCGGAGTTGCGCACCGCGAAGCGCTCGCCCGCCAGGCCGCGGAAGAACGCGCGCCCGCTGGTGGCCCCGTACAGCAGCGTGTTGCCGACGATGACGTTGTCCTCCGCCCGGTAGCCGTGGCCGTCGGGCGGACGCACGGCCAGCACCCCGCCGGACATGCCCTTGCCGGTGTAGTCGTTGGCGTCGCCGTACAGCGTGAAGGTGATACCGGGCGCGAGCCAGGCGCCGAACGACTGCCCGGCCGAGCCGCGGAAGTCGATCTCGATCGCCGTGCCGGTCGGCAGCCCGCCGGGCCCGTAGCGCATCGTGACCTCGCTCGACAGCAGCCCGCCGACCGTGCGGTTCACGTTCGAGAGGCGCCGCTCGAAGCGCACGGTCTCGCCACGCTCGAGCGCGGGCCGGGCGGCCTCGATCAGCCCCCAGTCCAGCGCGTCGTCGAGCACGGGCGGCGGGGGCTCGGTGCGCCGCCGCGGCGCGCCCGCCGGCAGCTCGGGCACCTGCAGGATCTTCGAGAGATCCACCCCGCGCCCCTTCCAGTGGTCGATCGCCTCGTCGGGCGCCAGCAGGTCGGCGCGGCCGATCAGCTCGTCGATCGAGCGCACGCCCAGCGCGGCCATGTGCGCGCGCGTCTCCTCCGCCACCAGGAAGAGGTAGTTGACCACGTGCTCCGGGGTGCCGCGGAAGCGCTCGCGCAGCACCGGGTCCTGCGTGGCGATCCCCACCGGGCAGGTGTTGAGGTGGCAGACGCGCATCATGATGCAGCCGGTGGCGATCAGCGGCGCGGTCGAGAAGCCGAACTCGTCGGCGCCGAGCATCGCGCCGATGACCACGTCGCGGCCCGTGCGCATCTGGCCGTCGACCTCCACCGCGATCCGCGACCTCAGGTCGTTGGCCAGCAGCGTCTGCTGGGTCTCGGCCAGCCCGATCTCCCACGGCACGCCGGCCGATTGGATCGAGGACTGCGGCGACGCGCCCGTCCCTCCGTCGTGGCCGGCGATCGTGACGTGGTCGGCGTTGGCCTTGGCGACACCCGCGGCCACGGTTCCCACCCCCACTTCCGACACGAGCTTGACCGACACCTCTGCGCGCGGGTTGCCGCAGCGCAGGTCGTAGATCAGCTGCTTGAGGTCCTCGATCGAGTAGATGTCGTGGTGCGGCGGCGGCGAGATCAGGCCCACGCCGGGGGTGGAGTGGCGCAGGCCGGCGATGTAGCGATCGACCTTGTGGCCGGGCAGCTGGCCGCCCTCGCCGGGCTTGGCGCCCTGGGCGATCTTGATCTGGAGCCGGTCGGCATTGACGAGGTAGTTGGTCGTCACGCCGAACCGGCCGGACGCCACCTGCTTGATCCGGGACCGGCGCAGGTCGCCGTTGGGATCGGGGCGGTAGCGGCGCTCGTCCTCCCCACCCTCGCCGGTGTTCGACATCGCGCCGAGCCGGTTCATCGCGATCGCCAGCGTCTCGTGGGACTCGGGGGAGAGCGCGCCGAGGCTCATGCCGCCGGTGGAGAAGCGCTTGACGATCTCCGCGGCCGGCTCGACCTGCTCGAGCGGCACGGGCTCGATGTCCTCGCGGAAGCGCAGCAGCCCGCGCAGCATCCCGTGGCGGGCATTCTCCTCGTTGACCAGCGCGGCGAAGCGGTCGTAGGTCTCCCGCGCGCGATCCGAGTCCCCGTTCGTGCGCACCGAGTGCTGCAGCAGCGCGATCGTCTCCGGGTCCCACATGCGCCGCTCGCCGTCGCGCCGCCACTGGTAGACGCCGCCGACCGGCAGCAGCTCGCCCTCCGGCTCCGGGTAGGCCCGCGCGTGGCGCCCCAGCGCCTCGGTCGCGAGCACGCCGATGCCGATGCCGCCGATGCGGGACGTCGTGCCGGTGAAGTAGCGCTCCACGAGCGCGGGGTCCAGCCCGACCGCCTCGAAGATCTGCGCGCCGCAGTAGGACTGGATCGTGGAGATGCCCATCTTGGACATGACCTTGAGCAGGCCCTTTCCGATTGCGCTGATGACGTTGCGCTCGGCATCGTCGAGGGATAGCGACTCCGGGAGCTGTCCATGGCGATACAGGTCGCCGAGGGACTCGAGCATCACGTACGGGTTGACCGCTGCCGCCCCGTAGCCGACCAGGCAGGCCATGTGATGGATCTCGCGCGGCTCGCCGGACTCGATCACGAGGCCCGCGCGCAGCCGCGTGCCCTCGCGCACGAGGTGGTGGTGCACGGCCGCCACCGCGAGCAGCGAGGGGATCGGCGCGCGGTCCGGCCCCACCCGCCGGTCGGAGAGCACGATCACCGCGGCGCCGCGCTCGCCGACGCACTTCGACGCCTCGGTGCAGACGCGCTGGAGCGCGCCGGCCATGCCGGGCGCGCCCTCCATCACCGGCCAGGTGATGTCGATCGTCTCGGCCGGGAACACGTCGCCGGGCACGTGGCGCAGCTTCTCCAGCTCGGCGCTCGTGAGGATGGGCTGGCGCATCACGAGCTGGCGCGCGTGCTCGGCCGTCTCCTCGAACAGGTTGCGCTCCGCGCCGACGCCGGTCGCCAGGCTCATCACGATCGACTCGCGGATCGGGTCGATGGCCGGGTTGGTGACCTGGGCGAAGAGCTGCTTGAAGTAGGAGAACAGCGACGGCTGCTTGTCCGACAGAACCGCGAGGGCGAGGTCGTTGCCCATCGAGCCCGTCGGCTCCGCGCCGGTCGCCGCCATCGGCGCCAGCAACACGCGCAGGTCCTCCTGGCTGTAGCCGAAGGCGAGCTGCCGGCGGTGCAGCGGCTCGGTGCGCGGGATCGTCGGCTCCGCGCGCGGCACGTCGTCGAAGTGGACGGCCTGCTGTGCATACCACGCCCCGTAGGGCCGCTGCGTGGAGACCGTGTGCTTGATCTCGGCGTCCTCGACGATGCGCCCCTGCTCGAGGTCCACCATGAACAGGTTCCCGGGCCGGAGGCGGCCCTTGCGGAGGATCGTCTCCTCGGGGATCGGCAGGACGCCGCTCTCGGAGGCGAGCACGACGTAGCCGTCCGAGGTCTCGACCCAGCGACCGGGCCGCAGGCCGTTGCGGTCCAGCGTCGCGCCGACGACGCGCCCGTCGGTGAACGCGACCGCGGCCGGGCCGTCCCACGGCTCCATCAGGCACGAGTGGTAGGCGTAGAAGCCGCGCAGCTCCTCCGGCATGTCGTCGCGGTCCTCCCACGCCTCGGGGATCATCATCATCATCGCGTGCGGGACCGAGCGCCCGGACAGCGTGAGCAGCTCGAGCACGTTGTCGAAGGTCGCGGAGTCCGACCCGCCCGGCCGGACGCTGGGGAGCACCTTCGGCAGGTCCTCGCCCCACAGCTCGGACGCGAGCTGCTTCTCGCGCGCCCGCATCCAGTTGCGGTTGCCCATCAGCGTGTTGATCTCGCCGTTGTGGGCGATCATCCGGTAGGGGTGCGCCAGCTCCCAGCTCGGGAAGGTGTTGGTGGAGAAGCGCGAGTGCCCGAGCGCGACCCGCGACGTGCAGCGCGGGTCGGCGAGGTCGGGATAGAAGCGGCGCAGCTGGAGGCTCGTGAGCATGCCCTTGTAGACGATGGTGCGCGACGAGCACGAGGGCACGACGAGGTCCGGACCGCCGTGGCGCTCCGCCGTTCGGCGGATCACGTACAGCTTGCGCTCGAAGGCGTCCTGGTCCTCGGTCAGCGCGCCCTCGGCGCCGATGAACAGCTGGCGGATCCGCGGCATCGAGGCGCGCGCCGTGCGGCCGCAGTGCTCCGTCGCGATCGGGACGTCACGCCAGCCCAGTGCGCGCTGGCCCTCGCCGTGGACCGCCGCCTCCCAGGTGCGCTCCAGCTCGGCGCGCCGGCCCTCCTCGGTGGGGAAGAAGACGACCGCGACGCCGTAGGACCCCGCGGGCGGGAGCTCGAACGGGACCGCCGCGCGCAGCAGCGCATCCGGAATGCCGATGAGCAGTCCGGCGCCGTCGCCCGTGTCGGGGTCCGCGCCCGTCGCGCCGCGGTGGAACAGGTGCTCGATCGCCAGGAGGCCGCGGTCGACGACGTCGTGGGTGGGCTCGTGGTCGAGCCGCGCGACGAACGCGACGCCGCAGGCGTCGTGGTCAAGAGCGGGGTCGTAGAGGCCGGCGGCCGTCGACGGCTGGGCGGTCGTGTGCATTCGGGCACTCCCGGGCGGCGTCGCGAGCACTGAGGGAGCGGAAATGCTACCAGCGGCAGAGTCACGAAACGGTCCCCGCGGCGTACCTTCCGGTTGTCACAAATCGGCGTACCCGGAGACCTAGAATCAGAAGCGATTCAAGGACACGAGAGGACGCAATGGACACCAAGGAGAAGGTCGTCAAGACCGACGAGGAGTGGCGTCGCGAGCTGACGCCCGAGCAGTACGACGTGCTGCGCCGGCAGGGCACCGAGCGCGCCTTCACCGGGCCCTACTGGGATGCCAAGGAGGACGGCATGTACCGCTGCGCCGGCTGCGGCGCGGAGCTGTTCGCATCCGACACCAAGTTCGACTCCGGCACCGGCTGGCCGAGCTTCACGGAGCCGGCGATCGCGGAGGCCGTCGAGCTGAAGTCCGACAACAGCCTGTTCATGCGCCGCACCGAGGTCGTCTGCCGGCGCTGCGGCGGCCATCTGGGGCACGTCTTCGACGACGGCCCCGGCCCGACCGGCCAGCGCTACTGCATCAACGGCTGCGCGCTGGACCTCGACACCGGCGCCAAGGACGCGGACGCATAACGCGGTGGCCCGCCGCTGGGCCGTCCTGCAGCACGTCCCGTTCGAGGGACCCGGGCTGATCGCCACCGTCGCGCGCGAACGCGGCGTGGACCTCGCCGTGGTCCGGCTGGACCGCGGCGAGGCGCTGCCCGCCGTCACGGAGCTCGGCGGCGTCGTGGCGATGGGCGGCCCGATGGGCGTCGGCGACGGCGCCGAGCACCCCTGGCTGGCGGGCGAGCGGGCGCTGCTGGCGATGGCCGTGGCCCGCGGCCTGCCGGTGCTGGGCGTCTGCCTCGGCTCCCAGCAGCTCGCCGCCGCGCTCGGCGCCGACGTGCGGCCGGGACCGGAGCAGGAGATCGGGCTCGGCCGCGTCGAGCTCACGCCCGAGGGTCGGAGCGACCCGGTGCTGGGCGCCGCGGCCGACGGCGCCGCCCGCCTGCCGGTGGTGCACTGGCACGGCGACACGTTCGACGTCCCGCCCGGCGCGGCGCGGCTGGCCTCGTCCGACCGTTACCCCAACCAGGCCTTCCGGGCCGGCAAGCGCGCCTACGGTCTCCAATTCCACGTCGAGGTGGACCGGGCACTGGCCGAGGCCTGGGCACCGCACCTGCCGGCGGGCGTCGAGATCGACGAGGCGGGCCGCGACGACGTCGAGCGCGCCGGGCGCGCCGTGCTCACGCGCTTCTTCGGTTTGCCCGCCGTAGCGGCGCGGTAGGCGTACGACGACACGATCGAAAGGAGCGAGAGCGTCGAGGCCTAACCCGTCGGCAGGTCCTGCTCGAGCTCGAGCGCCGCGGCGAACAGGTCGCCGTGGCGCTCGGCGCGTTCCAGGGCGGCGGCGGCGTCGAACACCAGGGCCGCTTCATCGCCGTCGTCGACCGCGGCCTCGACCTCCTCCCAGCGCAGGGGGGTCGAGACGGTGGGCTGCTCACGCGCGCGCAGCGAGTAGGCGCACACGGTCGTCTTGAAGTCCTCGTTCTGCTGCCAGTCGACGTACACCTTGCCGCCGCGCAGCTCGCGCTTCATCCGGGACACGACGAGGTCCGGGTGCTCCTTCTCCAACAGGCGGGCCAGCGAGCGGGCGAATCCCTTCGTGGCGGCGTAGTCGGCCGGGCGGTTGAGCGGTACGTACACCTGCAGGCCCTTCGAGCCGGAGGTCTTCACCAGCGCCTCGAGCCCGAGCGCATCGAGCGCGTCGCGCAGCAGCACCGCCACGCGCGCGCACTCGAGCACCGCGGCGGGCGCGCCCGGGTCGAGGTCGAAGACGACGTACGTGGGGCGCGGAACGTCGGGCGCGCGGGCGAGGAGCACGTGCAGCTCGAGGCAGGCGAGGTTGGCCAGCCACACCAGGGTCGGGCGGTCCTCGACGAGGCAGAAGTCGATGTCCCGCGGGTCGCGGCGGCGCTCGCCGAACCGGCCCACGCCGCGCGCACGGATCGAGGTCGTGGCGACCCAGTCGGGCCGGTGGTCGGGGCACTGCTTCTCGTAGAAGCCCTTGGCGGCGGTGCCGTTGGGGAAGCGATGCAGGGTCAGCGGCCGGTCGGCGAGGTGCGGCAGCATCACCGGCGCGATGCGCGTGTAGTAGTCGATCACCTGCGCCTTGGTGAACCCCGCCTCCGGGTAGAGCACCTTGTCGAGGTTGGACAGCTCGAGCTTGCGCCCGTCGATCTCGACCGCGACGCGCGCCTGCGCCATCGCGGCGCTACTTCTTGGAGGAGGCGGCCTTCGAGCGGGCCGCCTTCGAGGAGGCCGTCTTGGCCTTTCCGCGCGTGCCCGGCTTCTTCTTGTCGCCGGCGCCGTTGGACGAGGACTTGGCCGGGGCGCGCTTGCGCGCCGGCTTGCGGGCCGCCTTGCCGTCCTCCCCCTTCGCCGCGTTGATCGACGCCTCCAGCGCGGCCATCAGGTCGGGAACGGGCTCGGCCTCCTCGGGCGGCGCCGCGGCGACCGCGATCTCCTCGCCCTCGGCCTTGCGCTCGATCAGGTCGAGCACGCGCTCGCGGTAGTCGTCGCGGTACTTCTCGGGATCGAAGTCCGACGTCAGCGAGCCGATGAGCTGCTCGGCCATGTCGAGCTCGCGCTTGCTGGCCTTCGAGGCCTTGTCGGCCTTGGGCACCTCGTCGAGGCGGTCGACCGACACGACCTCGTCGTGGAAGAGCATCGTGGACATGGTCAGCACGTCGCCAGCGGGGCGGATCGCGACGAGGCTCTCCTTCGAGCGAATCACCACCTTCGCGATCGCGACCTTGCCGGCCTGCTCCATCGCCTCGAGCAGGAGCCGGTAGGCCTTCTCGGCGCCGGGGCCGGGAACGAGGTAGTAGGGGTGGTCGTAGAAGATCGGGTCGATGTCGGCCTCGTCGACGAAGTCGAGGATGTCGATCGTCCGCGTCTTCTCCGGGTCCAGCGCCTCCAGCTCGTCGGGCTCGATCACGACGTAGCGGTCGGGCGAGATCTCGTAGCCCTTGACGATGCGCTCGTACGGGACCTCCTCGCCGGTCTGCGCGTCCACGCGCTTCTGCTGGATGCGCGACTGCGTCTCGCCGTTGAGCTGGTGGAAGCGCACCGTCTTGCGCGATACCGCGCTGTACAGCTTGACCGGCACGTTGACCAGCCCGAACGAGATGGCACCGCTCCAGATCGCGCGAGGCATGGGTAAAGGTTTACCCGAATCGGCGCCGATTCGGCACCCGCGGGCGGGGAATTGCGAGCTATTCCGCCGCCGCCGCCCGCAAGCGAGCGAGCGAGCGGCGGATCAGGCGTGAAATCTGCATCTGCGATACGCCGATGCGGTCGGCGATCTGCGACTGCGTCATGTCCTCGACGAAGCGCAGGTGAAGGATCAGCCGGTCGCGATCGGACAGCGCCTTGACCGCCGGCGCGATCGACGCGCCGTACTCGACCAGCTCGAAGCGCTCGTCGGCCTCCCCGATGCCGTCCGCGACCGTCTCGGCACCACCTTCGGCCGGATTGCCGCGCTCGGAGTCCAGCGACACCGCCTCGTAGGCCTGGCCGGCCTCCATCGCGCTCAGAACCTCCTCGGCCGAGCTGTGGGTGTGCTCGGCGACCTCGTCGATCGACGGCGAGCGCCCCAGCCGGCCGGCGAGCTCCTTGATGGCGCGATCGACCTGCATCGCGCGCTCCTGCATGCCGCGCGGCACGTGCACGGCCCAACCGCTGTCGCGGAAGTAGCGCTTGAGCTCGCCGAGGATCGTGGGGACGGCGTAGGACGAGAAGGCGACGCCGCGCGCGGCGTCGAAGCGGTCGACCGCCTTGACGAGCCCGATGCTGGCGACCTGGACGAGATCGTCGAGCGGCTCTGCCGCGCGCTGGTAGCGACGGGCGAGCTGGCGGGCGAGCGGGAGGAAGCGCTCGATCAGCGCGTCGCGGGCCCTGGAGTCGCCGCCCTGCATGCGGGTGAACAGCTCGTCGGTCTCGTGCGCGCGGGCCTCCGCGGCGACGTCGTCGTCGACCTCGCTGTCCGGCGGTTTCGTCGTTGCCTCCTCGGGCACGTCGGCCTCCTCGTGCGCGCCGTGCGCGGCGTCGGGCACCCCGTTGGGCTGTCCCTGCCGGCTCTCTCCTGGTGCCATCGGTCCGACCTCTTCGCCCTTGGTGTGCGCGACTCTCCGCCGGCGAGCGTTGACGCATCGGATCGGCGAGAGCGTGGGCCGAGCCGTCGCAACGGTACCAAGCGTGTTGACCACGCGGGTTTGCGATCCCGGGGGCGGGGTACGCGAGGAATGCGCCGGCACATATCGCCGAACCCGTCCTCGGCAGACCGGCGCACTTCCCGTTCCAGGTGCCGGGGCGCCCTCGAGGCGCCCCGACGCCGTTTCGGGAGGCCGGGGCGCCCTCGGGCGTCCCGGCTCTTCTTCTCCCTCGGAGCATCGCCCTGGACATCGGATTCCCCGCCGCCGGCGTTTCCTGGCCTGGAAGCTGGGAACCCGTTCGGGCGACCAGTCCCAGCAGATCGCAAAGGAGTGCCTCGCATGATCGGCATCCTCATCACCGTCCTGTTCGCCGCCCTGGTGTACGTCATCCTCGCGGCGCTCACCGGCTCGGCGATCGTCGCCATCGTCGCGGCGATCCTCGTGCTGCTCGCCGGCGTTCCGTCGGGAGGCTTCGGATTCGGGTCGCGCTTCGGCGGCCGACCCGGCGCCCGGTGGTGACCTGACGTGACGCGGCGCCGCGGCGCGATCGCGCTCGCGCGACGGGCGTTTGCGCGCTTCCGCGCGGACGACATGGCCGACAGCGCCGCGGCGCTGACGTACTACGCGCTGCTGTCGCTGTTCCCGGCGCTGCTGGTGGGCGCGTCGACGTTCGGGCTGCTCGGGCAGGCCCACGCGATCGACGAGGTCACGCGCTATCTCTCGAACCACGGCGCGGACCGCTCGATGGTCGACGCGGTGCGCTCGTCGCTGCGCACGGCGCAGTCCAGCCGCGGCGGGGCGGGGATCGGCCTGGCGATCGGGATCGCGATCTCCGTCTACGGCGCCGCGGGCGCCTTCGGGGCGGCCGGTCGCGCCCTGAACCGGGTGATGCGCGCCGAGGAGGCGCGCGGCATGTTCCGCCGCAAGGCGCTCGACCTCGCCTGCACGCTCGTCGTGATCGTGCTCGCGGTCGCCGCGCTCCTGCTCGTGTTTCTGGGCGGCAGCGTGGCGCGCCAGCTCTTCGGCGAGCTCGGCCTCGGTTCGACCGCGACGGACGTGTGGAACGTGCTGCGCTGGCCCGCCGCGGTCGTCGTGGCGATGGCCGCATTCGCATTCGTGTACTGGACGGCGCCGGCCCGCCGGGGCGCCCGGTTCCGCCTCATCTCGGCCGGCGCCGCGGTGGCGGTCGCGATCTGGCTCGCCGCCTCGGCCGGCTTCTTCGTCTACGTCGCGAACTTCGGCTCCTACAACGCGACCTACGGCGCGTTCGCCGGCGCCGTGATCCTGCTCGTCTGGCTGTGGCTGACGAACGTTGCATTGCTGTTCGGCGCGGAGGTCGACGCGGTCCGGGTCGAGGTCAGCCAGGAGGTGGATCGGCCATCGTCCGCTCCAGCGGCCACGAGCACAGCGAGCCCCGTCCCGGGCAGCCGGCGCACAGCTCGCGGTTCGGCTGCGGGCTGACCTCGAACTCCTCGCGCAGGATCCGGCCGGCGAGCTCTTCCAGGCGCCGCTCCAGCGCGGCCCGATCCTCGGCCCGGTACGTGGCGACGACGGGCTCGCCCGGCCGCTCGAGCAGCAGGTGCACCACGACCGTCTCGGCGGCGCCGTCGCGCAGCGCCGCCAGGGCGTAGACGAGTCGCTGCGTCCCGTAGAGGCGCTCGACGTAGGCAGCCGGGTCCGCCGGTGGATGCCGATCGCTCTTGTAGTCGACGATCAGCGCCCGGTCGCCCTCGTGGGCGATCACGTCCACCACCCCGTTGACGAGCAGGCCCGCCTCGTCGCCGGCGCGCAGCGGGAACGCGAACGGCGCCTCGCGGCGCGCGCCGGAGGCGGCCGCCAGGCGGGCGCACAGCTCGCTGCCCGCGAAGCCCGCGACGAGCGCGCGCAGCTCCTCGGCGTCCGCGTCGGACGGCTCGGCCCCGCACACCCGCGCGACGCTGCGCACCTCGGCTGCATCCGGCACGGCGGGGGCCGCGAAGTCGAGCCGCTCGAGCAGCGCGTGGGCGACCGTGCCCCGCAGGCGAGGTTCGAGTCCGGCGGCGGGCGCCTGCCCGGGCACGGGGTCGGTGGCCGGCAGGTCCAGCACCTTCTCGAGGTAGAACCGGTAGCCGCACGCGTCGTACTGCTCGAGCGCCGAGTAGGAGACATGGTCCACGGGCGGGACGCGCGGCAGCGCCGGCGGCGGCAGGGGCTCGGGCGCCACGTCCGCCACCGCGGGCGGGACGCGGGTCACCGGCTCCGGCACGGGCGAGCGGAGCACGCGGCCGAGCGTCTCGCGCGTGTTCAGCGCAGCGTGCACCCGCACCGGGCGCCCGTCCCAGGTCAGGCGGCCCTCGTCCTCGACCACCGGCTCCTCGGCGGTCAGGCGCTCCGAGACGTCCGGCACGAAGGCGGGGCCGACCCACGCGATCGGCGCGGCGCCCGGGCGGTCCTCGGCCGGCCAGTTGGCCACCCGTACGGCGCCGGAGAGGATCAGGCGCTCCTGCGCCCGCGTCACGGCCACGTACACGAGCCGGCGCTCCTCGGCGTCGGACGCCGCCCGTTCCTCCTCCAGCATCGCGTCGTAGTCCAGCGCGCCGACGCTGTCCTCGTCGAGGGGGCGAAGCTTCACGCCCACGCGCGGGTCGTCGGGACGTGACCCGACGAGCACCACCGCGTGCCCCGGGCTCGGCGGCTGGCGGCCCAGGTCCGCGACGCACACCACGGGGAACTCGAGGCCCTTGGCGCGGTGGACGGTCATCAGCCGCACGGCCGGGAGCCTGCGCCCGGAGGCGGCGCCGTCGTCCTCGCCGTGCAGCGGGGCCTCCCCCTCGCGGTCGCCGGCGAGGCGCTCGTCGGCGAGCTCCCCGACGAGGTCGAGGAACCCGCGCAGGTCGCGGCCCTCGGTGCGCTCGTGCTCGCGAGCGAGGCGCATGAGCTTGCGCACGTTGGCCAGCCGGCGCTGGCCGCCGGGCATCGCGAGCATCCGCAGGTCGTAGCCCGTGCGCTCGAGCCCGCGCTCGATCAGGTCGTCGAGCGATCGCCGCGGCGCCGCCGCGCGCTCGGCGGCGAGCACGTCGACGAAGCGCTCGAGTCGCCCGCGGTCCGGCGGCTCGAGCGCCGCGACCAGCCCGGCGGGGTCGTCCCCGCCCATCGCGGCGCGCAGCAACCACCAGGGCGTGCGTTCCGCCCGCGCGGCCGCGCGGCCGACGAGCACCAGGCCGGCGGTGCCGAGGCCGACCATCGGTGAGGCCAGCACCTCCCACAGGGCCGGCTCGTCGTCCGGGTTGGCGAGCAGGGACAGCCATGCCACGAGGTCCGAGACCTGCGGGTGGCCGAAGTAGCCGCGGCCCCCGATCAGGTAGGTCGGGACGCCCTCCTCCTCCAGCGCGCGCTCGAACAGCGGCAGGTCGGCCGTGGCGCGCATCAGCACCGCAACGTCGCCGGGTCCGTACCCGGTGTCGTCCAGCAGCTCGCGCAGGCGCTGGCCGAGCAGCCGGGCCTCCGCGACGCGCCACAGGACCGACCCCGGCAGCGTGGCGCCGAAGTCCACCGGCGCGCGCTCGTCGTCGCCCTTCCAGCCGTCCATGTCGGTGACGAGCAGTTCGACCAGCGCGCCTGGGCCCTCCGGGGCGATCTCGCGACCCGCCCGCAGCGGGATGAACCCGGCGCCCAGGCGGCCGTCCACGGCCGCGTTGATCGCGTCCAGGAGCGGCTCGGCGCTGCGGAAGTTGGTGCCCAGGTGCAGCTCGCCGTCGTCCGCGGCCACCCGCGCGCGCTCGGCGTCGAACAGCTCGACGTCCGCGTGGCGGAACCGGTAGATGGACTGGAACGTGTCGCCGACCACGCAGCGGTTTTCACGGTCGATCGCCTCGAGGATCTCGAACTGCACCCTGTTGGTGTCCTGGAACTCGTCCACGAGCACGGCCTCGTAGCGCCGGCCCACGGCCTCCGCGAGCGCGGGACGGGCGAGGAGGAGGTCGCGGACCATCAGCTCCAGGTCGGCGAAGTCCACGCGCGACCGCGACCGCTTCGCCTCGGCGTAGCGCGCGGCGTGGCGCTCGAGCAGGTCGCCGAGCAACGCGTGGACGGGCAGCGCCTCGCGATCGACGCACGCCGCCCGCAGGCCGGCCACGGCGCTCCGGTACCGGTCGCACGCCGGCGTGTCCAGCGCGGCCACCGACCGCCCGGGCAGCGACGCCGCCGCGACGTCTGCCGCGCGCGGCGGGTCGGCGTCCGGCGCCGCGCCGGCCAGCTCGGCCGCGCGCTCCAGCGCCGCGGCGGCCTGCGCAACCGTCTGCCCGTTGCGCGCCTGGGCGACGCACTCGGCGGCCGCCGGGAGCGCGGCGCCCAGCTCGTCCAGCGCGGCCGCGACATCGCGCGGGCGCGCCGCCGGCAGCACGGGCCGCGTCTCGCCTCGGGACCGCAGGCGGTCGTGCAGGCCCAGCACGGTCTCGCGCAGGGTCTCGGCCGTGTAGGCGGCGATCAGCTCGGTCGCCGCGTCGCCGCGGGCCGCCACGAGCTCGTCGAGCGCCAGCGTGAACGCCCCCCGCGCCAGGCGCGCGGCGCGCACGTCGTCGAGGACCTCGAAGCTGGGGTCCAGGCCGGCGGCGACGGCGTTGCCGCGCAGCACCCGGGCGCAGAAGCCGTGGATCGTGGAGACCTGCGCGCGCTCCGTCGCGCGGGCGGCCTCCTCCGCGCCCAGCTCGGCGAAGCGCGCGCGGATGCGCGCGCGCAGCTGCGTCGCCGCCTTGTCGGTGAACGTGATGGCGAGGATGGCGTCCACGGGGACCCCGTCGCACAGCACCGCGGCGACGAACCGCTCGACCATCACCGACGTCTTGCCGCTCCCCGCGTTGGCCGACACCAGAACCGACCCGGTGCGGCGCTCGACCACGGCCCGCTGCTCGGGCGTGAACGCGGTCATGGCAGGCTCCGGCAGATCCCGGGGTGGGCGCAGCCCCCGTCGCGCGTGCAGGTCTCGGGGCACGGGTGCAGATCGGCGGCGCGCAGGCGGGCGGCGAGCGCCAGCGCCTGCTCACGAGCGGACTCGAGCGCGGCGTCGAAGTCGTCGGCGACGTCGTCGGCGCACAGCACCCCCGCCTCCAGCAGGGGCGCGAGCTCGGGCGCGTCGCTGAGGAGCCCGCGCGCGCGCTGCTCCGTGCCGCGGGCCCGCAGCGGTTGGTAGACGCCCCCGACCGGCCGCGCGCCGAGACCGGCCGCGACGGCGAGCAGGTAGAGCGCCACCTGGAGCCTGCGCTGCTCGCCCCACTGCGCGCCGCGGTAGGCCGGGTCGGCCTTCCCCACCTTGTAGTCGCGCACGAGCGCGGCGCCGGTGGCGAGATCGACGTCGACGCGGTCGATCCGGCCCCGTACGCGCAGCGACGCCTCGCGGTCGCGGATCTCCAACGGCGGAAGCGAGCCCGCGTCCTGGTCCTCGAACCCGAAGGCGAGCTCGAGGTGCGCGGGCACCAGTGCGCCGCCGGCCATCGCCTCCCGCTCGAGCAGCCGGCGCACGTCGCGCTGCACCCTCCGCGCCGCTCCGGCCGCGGCGGCCTCGCTCGCCCCGAGGTCGGTCGGGAGCCCCAGCTCCGCCGCCGTGGTCGCGAGCGACGCAAGGGCGTCGGGAAGCGTCGCGGGATCGAGCGCCGCGCTCCCGCGCATCTCGCGCAGGCGTTCGAGCGTGCCGCTCAGCAGGTCGTGGGCATAGGTGCCGCGTGCCAGCCACTGCTGCTCGGGCGCCAGCGCGTCGGGTCGCAGCCAGCGCTCCACCAGCCACCGGATGGGGCAATCCGCGAACGTCTCGAGCGAGCCCGGCGAGAGCACCTCGATCGCGGCCAGCTCGGCGGCCGCCGCTCCGGCGGGCGCGCCGAGCGGCCGCTCCGGCGCGGTCGGCCCGGTCGCGGCCCGCGCGCGTGCCAGCTCGCGCGCCGTCGGCGCGTCCGCGACCGGCCAGGCCGGTTCGTGGAGGCGGCGTACGCGCCGCCGTCCCCAGAGGTCATCCGAGAGCAGCACCCCCACCTCGTCGACGAACGGGGAGCGCACGAGCGGACGGCCCTCCTCGTCGCATCCGCTGAACGACAGGACCAGGCGCTCGCTCGGCCGCGACGCCACCGCGTAGAAGAGCAGGCGCTCGTCCTCGAGGCGAGCCTCGGGGTCGCCGCGGCGCAGGCCGAGCGCCGTCAGCTCGTCATCGGTCAGGAAGGCGTCCGGGCGGGGCGGGCGCGGGAACTCCCCCTCGCCCAGCCCGAGCGCGAGCACGACGCGGAATCGCCGGGCGCGCACGGCGCGTGGATCGGTCACGACGACGCCGGCCGGATCGCGGAGCGGGAGCTGGGCGGTCGCCTCCTCGAGCGCCGCGATCAGGTCGGCGGGACCCGGCGGCGGCAGGCCTTCGACGGAGCCGAGCGTCGCCAGCTCCTGGAGGATCGCGGCGGCCGCCGCGTACGCGGCGGCATCCTCGCGCTCCTCGCCCTCGAGCCGCGGTGCGCCGCCACGGTGCGGCGCGGTCAGCAGCGAGCGCGCGCGTGAGGCCGCGGCCTCGGCCAGCGGGGCGATGCCGCCGCGGGCCGCCCGCGCCAACCGGTCGAGCTCGTCGAGCTCGGGGTGGTCGGCCTCCCAGCGCTCCCGCGCGCGCGCCGCGGTCCGCTCGCCGGCGCGTCGCAGGTCGGCCTCCAGACGATCCACGGCCTGCGGCTCCCGCAGCAGGCCGGGCGCGCGCAGGTACGCGATGAGATCGTCGCTCGTGCCCTCCGCGACCGCGCAGCGCAGGAGCCCGATGAGAGCGCGCCCGAGCGCGGTGCGAACCAGGGGCAGCCGCGCGGCCACCGCGGCCGGGACGTCGTAGGAGGCGAACACGCCGGCGACCAGCTCGGCCTGGTCCCCGGGCTCGCGCAGGACGACCGCGATCTCCCGCGCGGGCACGCCGTCGCGGAGCAGGTCGAGGATCGCGGCGGCGGCGAGCTCGACCTCCGAGCGCTCGCCGCCGGCCTCGTGAAGCCCGACCGCGTCGCCCGGGTCGACCCGGGCCGGAGCGGGGCTCGAGAACAGCGCGCGCTCGACGTGGTGCAGCGCCGCCCGCGCCGCCGGCAGGTAGTACGCGGCGCGCGCGGCCAGCCGTTCCTCGGCCGCGGCGAGCTCGCGCAGCCGCGTCGCGGTCCGTGCGCGCCCCGCGAACGCCGGATGCTCGTCCTCGAACGTCAGCGACGCCGTGACGTCCGCGCCCGCGCCGACGGCGAGGGCCTCGAGCGCCTCCAGCTCCAACCCGGTGAAGTCGTCGAAGCCGTACAGGAACACCGGGGTGCCGCCCCAGCGCTCGGGCGCGGCCCGGAGGGACGCGAGCGCGGCCCGGGCCAGGCCCGCCTCGTCGACGCGGCCGGCGCGCTCGAGCGCGGCCCGGTACGCCGCGTACACCGACCCCAGCTCGCGCGCCTGGGCTCGCTCGCCGCCGATGGCCGCCGCCAAGTCCGCGGGCTCGATTGCCGCACCTCCGAGCTCGTCGATGAGCCGCAGGAGCGCGGGCGTGAAGCCCGGCGCCGCCGCCGAGCCCGCCATCGCCCGCAGCTCGGCACGGCCGACCGCCGCCTCCAGGAGCCGGCGGCGCAGCAGCGGGCCCGCGGGCGCCACGCTCGCGCCGGTGCGGCGGGCGATCTCCCGCCACAGCCACGTGAACCGGAGCACGCCGCCCCCGAACACGGCGCCGCGACTCGCCAGCTCGCGCTGGTAGTGGGCGACGTCGTCGAACCGCGGCACCACCAGCAGCGGCTCCCGGTCCAGGGCGGCCCGGTAGGCGCCCAGCACCCGGCCCGCCTTGCCGGCGTTCGCGGGTCCGGTGATCAGCGTGAGCGGCATGCCCGGCTATCGTCGCGCAGCGCGACGACGGCCTGACGGAGCGAAACCCGGTCTACGCGGCGGCCGGCGTCTCGCCGGCCGCGGCCTTCTCGGCCGCCGCCTCCTCGGTCTCGGCCTCCGGCGGACCACCGGCTCCGCCGGCGGTGCCCGCGGCGCCCTCCTTGGCCCAGGGCTCGTCGAACTCGACCCGCCACTTGCCCTCCTCGTTCTGGACGAGGGCGAGTCGCGCGCGGAAATTGCGGCCGGCGCGGCTCTTGAAGCCGGTGACGGGCTTGACCGTGCGCCCGGTCGTGATCAGCTCGCGCGCGACCGAGACCGGAAGCTGCTTGCCCGCCTTGCCCTTCCAGATCACGAAGCCGCAGCCGGGATCGTCGCGGCCCCAGCACGAGTACCCCTTGCGGTTCTCGTTGATGTCGCGGCCGCACACCGGGCAGGGACCGAGGTTGGCGCGCGGGATGCGGACGTCCTTGAGCTTGGCGTCGAGCTCCGTGACGGTCTTCTCGGCGAACTTCTCGATGTCGCCCATGAACTTCTGGCGCGAGTCCTGTCCCTCCTCGATCGCGGCCAGCCGGTGCTCCCAGTCGCCGGTCAGCGACGGCGAGGTCAGCGGGTGCTCGCCGAGCAGGCGGATCACGTTCAGGCCCTTCTCCGTGCAGACCAGCGCGCGGCCGTCGCGCTCGATGTAGCCGACCGTGATCAGGCGCTCGATGATCGCCGCGCGGGTGGCCGGGGTGCCGATGCCGGAGTCCTTCATCGCCTCGCGCAGCTCCTCGTCGTCGACGAGCTTGCCGGCGGTCTCCATCGCCGCCAGCAGCGAAGCGTCGCTGTAGCGCCGCGGTGGCTGGGTCTCCTTCTCCAGCGCCTCGACCTCGCGCGTCTCCACCCCCTCGCCCTGCTCGAGCTTTGGGAGATGCTGCTCGCGACCCTCGTCGTCCTCGCCCTCGCGGTCGGCGCGCTCGTCACCCTCGGCGGTCTCGCCGTAGACGCCGCGCCAACCGGGGACCAGCAGCACGCGTCCGTGCGTGCGGAACACGTGCTCCGCCACGGTCGTCTCCACACGCGTGTTCTCGAACTCGGCGTCCGGGTGGAAGACCGCGAGGAAGCGCCGGACCACGAGGTCGTAGATCTTCTTGTCGTCGGTGTTGAACTTCGAGGGGTCGTGCTCGGCGCGGGTGGGGATGATCGCGTGGTGGTCGGTGACCTTCTTGTCGTCGACCACGCGCGCGAGCGGCAGCACGTCGAGCCCGGTGACGTACCGCGCGGCCTTCGCGTAGCTCTCCTGGCGGCCGAGGAGCTCGGCGATCGGCTTGATCTCGCCGCGCAGGTCCGAGGGCAGGAAGCGGGAGTTCGTGCGCGGGTACGTGAGTGCTGTGTGCTCCTCGTACAGGCGCTGCGCGGCGGCAAGGGTCCGGCGCGCGGCGAAGCCGTAGCGGTTGTTGGCCTCGCGCTGCAGCGTCGTGAGGTCGTAGAGAAGGGGTACGCGCTCCTTCCGGCGAGAGGTGTCGACCTTGGTGATCTCGCCCGCGCGGCCGCGGACCGCCTCGACGATCTTCGCGGCCGCGTCCGCACTGGCCAGGCGGGGCTTCGAGCCGTCGTGGTAGCGGCCCTCGTAGATGCGCTCCTCGTCCGCCGCGAAGACCGCGTCCACGAGCCAGTACGGCTCGGGCTCGAACGCGCGGATCTCCTCCTCGCGCTTGGCCAGGATCGCGAGCGTCGGCGTCTGCACCCGCCCGAGCGACACGGCGCCGTCGAACGAGGAGCGCAGCCGGATCGTGGCGGCGCGCGTGGCGTTCATCCCGACGATCCAGTCGGCCTCGGAGCGCGAGCGCGCCGCCTGTTCGAGGCTGTGCTTCTCCTCGGCGGGGATCAGGTGGCCGAAGGCCTCCTGGATCGCGCCCTTCGTCATGGACTGCAGCCACAGGCGCTGGACCGGCTTGGTCGCCCCCGCGGCCTCGTACACGTAGGCGAAGATCAGCTCGCCCTCGCGCCCGGCGTCGCAGGCGTTGACGACCTTGTCGACGTCGTCGCGCGCGAGCTGGCGCTTGATCACGTTCATCTGCTTCTTCGAGCGCTCGTCGCGCACGACGAGCTTGAAGCGCTCGGGCACGATCGGCAGGTCCGCCATGCGCCACTTCTTCCATTCCGGCTTGTACTCGTCGGGCTCGGCGAGCTGCACGAGGTGCCCGACGGCCCACGTGATCACGTGCTCGGGGCCGTCGAGGTACCCCTCCGACTTGACGAACGGGCCGGGGAGGACACGGGCGAGATCGCGGCCGACGGACGGCTTCTCGGCGATGACGAGGGTCTTGCTCATCGGCGGTGAGGGTAGCGCCGACGTCCCCCGTCGGGGCGATCAGCGGGCGCAGGGCCCGGTCGAGACGGTCCCGCGGGCCTCGGCCAGCGCGTTGCGCACGACCGAGTCCGGGACGCCGTACCCGCCCCGCGCGGCGCCGCCCACCGTGGCGGCGAAGACGGTCGTGAGGACCCGGCCGCCGGCATCCACGACCGGGCCGCCGGAGTTGCCCTCGCGCACGAGTCCGCGCAGCGAGGTGATCAGGCGCCGCACCGGCCCGCGGCCGTAGGCGTCGTCGGTGATCGTCTCCTGGGTCTCGCCGACGCGCCCCGCGCGCGAGTCGAAGGGGCCGTTCTCGGGGAAGCCGAGGATCGCCGCCGCGGTGCCGGGACGGACGTTCGCGGCAAGCGGAAGCGCGGGCGCGTCGAGGCCGTCCACGCGCAGGACGGCGATGTCGTTGCGGGGGTCGAAGTGGATCGCCCGAGCGGTCAGGCGAGGACCGTCGCCGTGCTCCTGCACGATCGTGTCGTCCTCGCCCGCGACGACGTGTGCGTTGGTCACGACCACGCCGGAGCCCGCCACCCAGCCCGAGCCCTCGATGCCCAGCCCGCAGGCGGTGCCGAGGATGCGCACCACCGAGGCCGACGCGGCGCGCACGTCGGGGTCGCGCAGGATCGCGCCCGTCGGCGGGGGGACGTCGGCGCGCGGGCCGTTGATCGCCGGGAACGGGTCGACGCGTGCGAGCGCGTTGAGGATCGGGCCCGACGGAGGGAGCAGCTGGTTGAGGCGCTGGAGGACCACCGAGCGCTGGATGTCGTCGCGCAGCTGCGAAGCGCCGGGAGTCTGCAGCGCCACCGCGCCCAGGATCCAGGCGATCCCGAACCCGATGCACGCACTCAGCACGGCGCCGAGCAGCCCATCGAGCACGCCGAACCCCGGGATGCGTATGCGCCGGCGCAGCTCCACCCCGAGGAACTCCAGCCCCGACGCGAGCAGGCCGCCCAGGAGCAGGGCGCCCGCGAGACCGAACAGCGGCGCGTACGGCGACTTCGAGCCCTGCGACAGGAGCAGAGGGGCGAGGCGCGTGCCGATGAACGCGCCCGCGGCAAAGCCCGCGAGCGAGAGGAACCCGACGACGAAGCCCCGCGCGTAGCCGTACACGGCGAGAACCGAGACGAACAGGAGGATGATCCAGTCGAGGGTGGTCACGGCGCCCCAGCCTACGGCCCGTCCGTAGGCGGCACGGTTTAGATTTCTCCGGTGTCCACGCAGCGGACAAGGGCTCGCTCGCCGGTGCCCGACGCCCGGCGTCGCCGCCTCACGCATCGCCTGGTGCCACTCGCGGGGCTCGCCTTCGTCGCGTTCGTCTTCGGCATCGTCACGGGCGCCGGATACGTCGCTCCCGAGCGCAAGGCGGCCGACCGCTACGTGCGGGCCTGGCAGAAGGGCGACTACCGGGCCATGTACGACCAGCTCTCGGACGCTTCGCGCCAGCGGGTCTCCTTCGACAGCTTCCAGGCCGCGTACCGGACAGCGGCGGCCACGGCGACGGTGCGCTCGCTGCGCTTCGCCAAGGCCGGCAATCCCGGCGGCAGCACGGTGTCGGTGCCCGTGACCGCGCGCACGGGGGCGTTCGGCACCTTCAACGCCAAGCTGCAGCTGCCGTTCGAGGGCGGACACGTGAAGTGGAGCCCCGCGCTGACGTTCCCCGGCGTGGCGTCGGGCGAGACGCTGACGCGCGAGACGGAGCTGCCGGACCGCGCGGCGATCCTGGCCGGCAACGGCCAGGCGCTGGCGAAGGGTCCGGACCGGGTCTCAGCCGGCGGCACCTCCTCCGATCTCGTCGGCAGCCTCGGGCCCGTGTCCCCCGCGAACCAGGCGTACTACCGCGCACTCGGTTACCCCGACGGCGCGCAGGTCGGCACCTCCGGACTCGAGCAGGCGCTCGAGGGTCAGCTCGCCGGTACGCCCGGCGGGCGGCTGCTGGCCGGTACGCGCGTGCTCGCGCGCTCCCGGCCGCGGCCGGCCAAGGACGTCCCGACCACCATCGACCCGAAGATCGAGGACGCCGCCACCACCGCGCTCGGCGGTCGCCTGGGGGCGGTCGCGGTGATCAAGCCGCAGACCGGGCAGGTGCTCGCGCTGTCGGGCATCGCGCTCGACGGCCTCCAGCCCCCCGGGTCCACGTTCAAGATCATCACGACGACCGCCGCGCTGGAGGACCGGAAGGTCAAGCTGACCGATCAGTTCCCCGTGGAGACCGCCGCGCTGCTCTCCGGCGTGCCGCTGTCGAACGCGAGCGGCGAGTCGTGCGGGGGCAGCTTCGTCAACTCGTTCGCGGAGTCGTGTAACTCGGTGTTCGCGCCGCTGGGCGTGAAGGTCGGCCCGAAGCGGCTGGTGGCGACCGCCGAGAAGTACGGCTGGAACGAGCAGCCCTCGATCCCCGGCGCGGCGATGAGCACGATCCCGCCGGGCGATCAGATCGGCGACGACCTCGCGGTCGGCTCGAGCGCGATCGGCCAGGGCAAGGTGCTCGCCACCGCGCTGCAGATGGCCTCGGTCGGCGCCACGATCGGCAACAACGGCGTCCGCGCCCACCCGACCCTGCTGCGCGGTCAGTTCCCGCGTGTGACGAGAGTGACGAGCCGCCGCGTCGCGCGCACGATCCGCGGCCTGATGATCGAGGTCGTGCGGTCGGGGACCGGGGTGAAGGGGGCGGTGCCCGGCGTCACCGTGGCCGGCAAGACTGGGACCGCCGAGCTGGGCGGCCCGCCCGGCGCCAACGAGGACCCCAACAACAGCGACGCCTGGTTCACGGCCTTCGCCCCGGCGAGCAACCCGCGGGTGGCGGTCGGAGTGCTGGTGGTGAAGGCGGGAGCCGGAGGGGACTTCGCGGCTCCGGTCGCCGCCGAGGTGCTGCAGACGGCACTGCAGCGCGTGAGGTAGGCGGCGGGCTACACGTCGAGCTCGACGGTGCCCTCCTTTTGAGGAACCGTGGGACTCTTGATGTGGAACTCGAGCGGGCGGTTCGAGAGCGAGGAGAGCTTGATCTTGAACAGCAGCATCGAACCCTGCTGGACGACCCCGCTGCCGGCCGCGCTGGACCCCGACGGGATCACCTGGCCGTGGGCGACCGGGCGCGCCTTGTAGACGAACGGGTTGGTCTTGGCCACCGCCACGGGCCGGAAGCGATTGCCGAGTGTGTCCGTGATCTCGAAGTCGTCGGCAGCGCGCTGGGTCTGGCCGCTCGTGTTCTGGCCGCGGATGAAGACGGCGAAGAAGACCTCGTCGGCCGCGGTGCTGGTCTGGACGCCCTGCATGTAGTTGCGGTCCTCGACGTCCTGCGGGTTGAGGATCCGGGAGATCTGGAGCTGGTAGGCCATCGGGCCCACGTCGAGGTAGGTGCCCTCGGTCAGGCCGAAGGTCGTGGTCTTCTCCTTGTTGCCGCACGCCCCCAGCGGAAGGGCGAGGGCCACGACGGCGATCGCGGCGGCGATATGGCGCGGGCGCGGTCTCACGGCAGGGGCGGATCCTACCCGCCCGCAAGCGTCGGGCGCTTGCCCCGCAGCCGGTCCTCCTCGAGGATCGCGCGCAGGCGCCGGAGCGCCTTGCGGTTCTTGCGGCGCAGCCACGAGCGGGCCCCGAAGGACTCCATGAGCCGGTCGGCGAGATTGCCGGGCAGGGACTCGATCGTGTACTCGACCCGCGTCAGCTCCGCGGCCAGCGGCGTGAGGCGGTACTCGCCGAGCGTGCGGATCCGGTTGTACTTCCCCATGCGCCCGCGCTCGACGATCCGATAGGGCGCCTCGACCTCGCTGAACGTCACGTCGGCCCAGTCGAAGCGGTTGAGCGGGATCTTGATGCGGAAACGCGCGCCGGCGCCCTGACCGTAGGAATCCTCACGAAGAAGATGCCAATCGACGAGGAAGTGGTCCGTGAATTCGGCGTGGTTGGCGATGTCCGCGAGGTACTCGAACACCTCCTCGCGCGGTCGCGCGACGGTGACGCTGACGGTCGTGGGATCCACGGCGCGAAGAGTCTATTGCGGCGGCGGCGAGGGTTCGGAACGGCGCTCAGGCGGCGCGGACGGCGCGCACCGCCAGACCCCGCTCGAGACCGTGCACGCGCTCGCAGCGGATCGGCTCCTCCCGGCGGTGCGGGCGGCACAGCTCGCACACGATGCGGCCGTCCTCGTACACGTGGATGTTCTCTCCCGGCAGCGGCGTGCGCCGGCAGTCGAGGCAGCGGCACTCGCCCGCGTCGAGGCGGTGCAGCGCGGCTCGCCGCAGCTCGCGCTCGAGCGAGTCGGGATCGCCGAAGAGGGGCACGCCAAAGGGTTCGTCACACCCGCTGCGAACCCTCCCAAATGGGCCGAGAACGCAACCTTTCAGGCGGGTTCGAGATTGACCCTCCGGGTAGACTCCCTAGCCGTGGCGGTGGACCCCCCCGCCCACGGAGAGAGGAGCAAGTGGAGCCATTCCATTCGGGCACGCTGGCCGGCATCGGCTCGTTCCAGTGCCAGAACTGCGACTACGTCGTCTCCCTCGCAGCAGAGGACACGCTGCCGGAATGCCCCGGCTGCGGCGGCCAGGAGTTCGTGCGGGCGTCGCTGTTCTCGGCCCCCGGGTTCGCCGGGGAGCAGCCGCACGAGGCCGAGGACGATCGGCCCGACTGGCTGGCCCAGGCGCGCACGGACCTGGTCTCCGAGCCCGGCCAGTACCTCGCCCACGACACCGGCGACCGCGTGGTGATCGTCGCGTTGACGCGCGAGTGGACGCGCATTGGGCGCTCGCTGGCCGCCGACCTGCGCTTCGACGACCCCACCGTGTCGCGCCGCCATGCGCTGGTTGTGCGCCAGGCCGACGGCGTCCGCGTGCTCGACGACCGCAGCCTCAACGGCGTGTTCGTCAACGGCCAGCGGGTCGAGTGGCACGCGCTCCAGGACGGCGACGAGATCCTCGTCGGCCGTCACTCGCTGCGCTTCATCGACACCTCGCCCGCGCCCGCCGGCGTGAGCGCCCACACGCCCTCCGGCGCCGAGACCGTCACGGGTTGAACGGCCGCCACCGCGGCCGCGTCGTCCGTCTATAGTCGCGTCGGATGGCAGAGACGATCGCGGTCCTCTCCCAGAAGGGCGGCACCGGCAAGACGACGGCGGTCCGGACGCTCACCGACATCTTCCGCCGCGCGGGGCTGGACACGCTGGCGGTCGACCTCGATCCGCAGGGCAACCTGTCCGACTACTTCGACGTCGATCCGCAGGCCGATCCGACGGTCGCCGACGTGCTCACAGGCCGCGCCGAGGCATCCGAGGCGGTCCACGACGACGTGATCCCGGCCAACCTGCAGCTCGCCGAGGCCGAGCTCACGCTGGCCGGGAAGATGGGGCGCGAGCTGACGCTGCGCCGCTCGCTGCGCGACGTGCAGCGCGGCTACGACGTGGTGCTCGTCGACTGCCCGCCGGCGCTCGGGCTGCTGACGGTCAACGCGCTCGTGGCCGCCGACCACGCGCTGCTGTCCGCCGAGGCGCAGTACTTCGCGCTGCAGGGCGTCGAGCAGGCGATCGAGGTGATCGACCTGGCGCGGGACAACCTCAACCCCGACCTGGCCTGGCTCGGCGTCGTGCTCAACATCGCCGACATGCGCACCATCCACTCGCGCGAGGCCTACGAGACGCTGACCGAGCACTTCGGCGACCGCGTGTTCGACACGACGATCCGCGCCTCGATCGCCTACGCGGAGTCCGCCGAGCGCGCGGTCTCGATCCTCGATCACCGGCCCGACCTGGGCGCCGACTACCTCGCACTGGCCGACGAGGCGCTCGCGCGCCTGGGAATGGGCGATGCCCGCGAACGGGTCGCGTCGCTGCACGCCGCCGCCACGGACGGGGCGCGCTGATGATCGCGCGCGCGGCCCGGATGGCCGGCGCCCTCGCGGCTGCCGGCGCGCTGCTCGCGGGGTGCGGCGAGGGCGCCGACCAGGGCTACTCCAACGCGCCGCCGGCATCGCCCTTCAAGGTGGCGCAGGGCAGCGTGCCCGGCGTCCCCGGCGGCGGCAGCGGCACCGGCGGCGGCGCTGCCGCGAGGGTCGCGGCTCCGGGAACGCTGACCGCGTTCGTCCCGCGCGGCACCCCGCTGCGCACCTCGCCCGGCGGGCGCGCGGTCGGCACGCTGCCCGCGAAGACGCCGTTCAAGTCACCGCAGGTCGTGGCAGTGGTCTCGCAGCGCAGCGGCTGGCTCGGCGTGCTGACCTCCGAGCTGCCCAACGGCCGCATCGGCTGGATCCGCGCCGGCGCGGGTCGCCTGTTCCGCACCGACTGGTCGATCGAGGCGAGCGTCCCGCGTCGCCAGCTGGTCGTGCGCCACGGCGCGCGCGTGGTCGCGCGCACGAAGATGGCCGTCGGCCGCCCCGGCCACGAGACTCCGGCGGGGCTGTTCGCGGTCACCGACAAGCTGCTGATCAGCCGTCCCGGCTCGCCGTACGCCTGCTGCGTGCTGGCGCTGACCGGGCACCAGACCAAGATCCCGCAGGGCTGGGGCGGCGGGGACCGGCTCGCGATCCACTCCACGAACGACCCCTCCAGCGTCGGCCAAGCCGTGTCGCTCGGCTGCATGCGGATCGACGCGAGCGTGGCCCGCCGGCTCGTGCGCCAGGTTCCGCTGGGCACGCAGGTCCGGATCGTCCACTGATGCTCGAGGCCACGGTCGTCCCGCTCGCCGACACGGCCTACGACATCGGCCGCGCGATCGGTTACCTGTTCATCCCGGTGGTCATCGGGGCGATCATCCTGTTCATCGCGCGCAGCCAGAACCGCTCCAGGGGGGCCGGCCCGGCCGCCGCGACCGCGCCGCCCGGCTGGTACGGCGACCCGTGGCGCCAGACCCGCCTGCGCTACTGGGACGGGACGGCCTGGACCGGGCACACGGCGGAGTAGCGGCCCGGCGTTCCCTCGGCGAGCCGCACTCGAGCCCAGCCCACGGGCTAGGCTCGGCCAGACGAAGGTGGTCACGATGACCGCGACGGAACTGCACGCCGCGATGGAGCGGCTCACGGAGCGCAAGGTGCCCGGCCTGTCGGCCGTCGTCGTCGAGGGCGGCCGCGTCGTGCGCGAGGACGCGGTCGGCCTCGCCGACCTCGCGGACGGCAGCGCGGCCACGATTGACACGGTCTACCTGTGGTTCTCAATGACCAAGATCGTCACCGCCACCGCCGCCATGCAGCTCGTCGAGCGCGGCGCGCTCCACCTCGACGAGCCGGTCGCGCGATACCTACCCGAGTTCCCCACGCCACGGTCGGGATGGCCCGAGATCCGGGTCCGCCATCTGCTGAACCACAGCTCGGGCCTGACCAACCCGATCCCCGTCCGCTGGGTCCACCCGGCCGACCTGCCCGGCCGCGCGCCCGGCCAATTCACCCGCGAGCTCCTCCGACGCCACGGCAGGCTGCGCTTCCCCGCCGGCGCGAAGGCAAGCTACACCAACCTCGGCTACATCGCGTTGGGCGAGGTCATCGGCACCGCCGCCGGGCAACGCTACGAGGACCACGTCCGCGAGCACATCCTCGATCCGCTGAGAATGACGCGCACGGACTTCGCCTACCGCGCGGACATGCGCTCCGACGCAGCCACGGGCTACCAGTCTCGCCTGAGCCCCATGACGCCCCTGTTTCGCCTGCTGCTGCCCGACGGGATCGTCGGGAGCCGGCAGGGGCGCTTCCTGTCGTTCCGGCCGTTCTGCGTCGACGGCCCGGCGTACGGCGGCCTCATCGGGTCGGCGCGAGACGCCGCGAGCTTCATGTCGATCCACCTCGCCGGCGGCCGGGCCGGCGGCGTCCAGATCCTGTCGCCGGACAGCGTCGCCAGGATGCAGGCGATCACTGCCCGCGGCCGCAAGCTGGACGTCGGCCTCGGCTGGTTTCGCCGCCACTCGGACCGTCCGAGCCACGAGCGCTACCTGGAGCACCTCGGCGGCGGAGGCGGCTTCTTCAACATGATGCGCATCCATCCGGACCGCGGAGTCGGGGTGATCGTCATGGGGAACGCCACCGGCTACGACCACCAGGCGGTGGCCGCGGCCGCTCTCGATCCGTAGGCCTTACAGCGCTCGCACCTCGGCGCCCTGGGGCTCGAACGGCACGCGCATGACCGTCGCCCACCCTTCGGTCTCGCGCTTGAGCGACTGCGCGACGCCGCCGGTCTGCTCGTAGTGGGACCACACGAGCACTGTCGGCCCCGCGCCCGAGATCGTGGCGCCGAGCGCGCCCAGCTCGCGCGCGCGTTCCGCGACCTCGAGCGAGCGGGGGTACAGCGACGCGCGCCGGGGCTGATGCAGCCGGTCCTGCAGGCCGCGCGAGACGAGGTCCCACTCGCCGCGGGCGAGCCCGAGCACCAGCATCGACGCGTGGGCGACGTTGAAGACGGCATCGGCCATCGGCACCTCCGCCGGCAGCGCCGCGCGCGCCTCCTTCGTGCGGACCGGATCGCCGGGGACCACGACGATCGCCTCGAGCCCGGCCGGCACCTCGAAGCGGGTGGCCGCGCCGTCGGCGCACACGACGAAGCCGCCGAGCAGCGCCGCGGCGACGTTGTCCGGATGGCCCTCGACCTCGGTCGCGACCGTCAGCAGGTCGGCATCGAGCTCGAACAGGTGGTCCGCGGCCATCGCCCCCGCGACGATCGCGGCGGCGCTGGAGCCCAATCCGCCCGCGAGCGGGATGTCGCTGCGAATCGTGAAGGTGAAGTCGTCGACCGGGTGCAGCGCCGCGAAGCCGCGCACGCACAGGTTGCGCCGGTCGCGCGCGATGTCGAGGTCGGTGAGGACCTCGAAGCGCCCCGTCTCCTCCACCTCCACCTCGAGGTGGAGCTGGAGCGCGGCGGCGAGCACGTCGAACCCGGGCCCGAGGTTGGCCGACGACGCGGGCACGCGAACGAGCCGGCGGCGCTGCATCAGCCGAGCACCGCCGCCTCGACGGCGTCGAGGTCGGCCTCGCAGGGCACCACTGCGCCCGCCTGCTCGAGCGCGGTCTGGGGGTCCTTGAGGCCGTGGCCCGTGAGCACGCAGACGACGCGCTCCGCGTCGTCCGCGCCGTAGCGCAGGAGCCCCGCCACCGAGGCCGCCGAGGCCGGCTCGCAGAACACGCCCTCGCGCCCGGCCAGCAGGCGATAGGCGTCGAGGATCTCCACGTCGCTGACGGCGCGGACCGCGCCGGCCGAGCCGACGATCGCGCCCATCGCCTCCTCCCAGCGCGCCGGGTTGCCGATGCGGATGGCGCTGGCCACCGTCTCGGGCCGCTCGACCCGCTCACCCCGGACCAGGGGGGCGGCACCCTCGGCCTGGAAACCGAGCATGCGCGGGGCCACGCCGAGCTCCTGGAAGCCCTGCCAGTAGGCGGTGACGTTCCCGGCGTTGCCGACCGGGATGCACAGCGCGTCCGGCTCGCCCCCATCCTCGACCACCTCGAACGCCGCGGTCTTCTGGCCCTCGAGCCGGTAGGGGTTGACCGAGTTCACGAGCGCGATCGGGCGCCGCTCCACCAGTTCGCGCACCAGCGCGAAGGCCTCGTCGAAGTTCCCGCGCAGCGACACGACACGCGCTCCGTGCATCAGCGCCTGGGCGAGCTTGCCGGTCGCGATCTTGCCCTCGGGCACGATCACCGCGCCACGCAGGCCGGCGCGGGCGGCGTAGGCGGCGGCGCTCGCCGCGGTGTTCCCGGTCGACGCGCACACGATCGCCTCAGCCCTGTCGCGCACCGCGGCCGACACGGCGCAGGTCATCCCGCGATCCTTGAACGAGCCCGTCGGGTTGGCGCCCTCGAGCTTGAGGTGGACCTCGACGCCGGCGCGTTCGGAGACCACCGGCGCCGGGATCAGCGGAGTGGAGCCCTCGTGGAGCGTCACGAGCGGATCGCCCGCCCCGAACGGCAGGCGATCCCGATACCGCTCGATCAGCGGGACGCTCATCGGTGGTACCTGCTCCTGCACGCGGAGCCGCTCGCATGCTCGCGCTCGGTCACCACGAAGCGGAGCGTGCAGGAGCCCGGAGGCCGGAGGCCGTTCTCCCTCAGACGAATTCCTCCTCGATCACCCGGATCGCGCGCGGGGCCGCCCGCATGAAGTCCAGCGCGGCGATCAGCTCAACGGCGGCGAAGAACTTCGACTCGAGCACCGGGTGCATGATCATCACCAGTCGCGCGTCGTTGCCCAGGCCCTTCTGGACAACCGACTTGATCGAGGCACCCTGCAGTCCGAGGATCTGCGCCACCTGCCCGAGCACGCCCGGCTCGTCGGCGACTTCGAGGTGCAGGTAGAAGGCCGAGGCGACGTCCTGCACCACCTCCAGCTCCGCCTCGAGCCCGCGCGGAGCGTCCTGGCCCGTGATGACGGAGACGAGGTCGCCGAGCACCGCGCTGGCCGTCTGCGGCCCTCCCGCGCCCGGCCCCGACATCGTGATCTCGGTGATCGCGTCGGACTCGACGGTGACCGCGTTGTACGGCCCGGTCACCGAGGCGAGCGGATGCCCGGGGTAAAGGAAGGCGGGGTGCACGCCCACCGACAGCCCGCCGTCCACGCGCTCGGCCGTCCCCAGCAGCTTGAGGCCCAGGCCGAACTCGCGCGCGTACTCGAGGTCGTCCGGCGTGATGTGCTCAATGCCCTCGTAGCGGACCTGATCCAGGTGGACCGGCGTCCCGAACGCGAGCCGGGCCAGGATCGCCATCTTCGCCGCGGCGTCGCGCCCGTCGACGTCCTCGGAGGGATCGGACTCGGCATAGCCGAACCGCTGCGCCTGCGCGAGCGCGTCCTCGTAGGACGCGCCGGTCCGCGCCATCTCGGTGAGGATGTAGTTGGTCGTGCCGTTGACGATCCCGTGGACGCGCTCGATGTAGGCGCCCGCGAGCGAGTCCTGCAGCACCCGCACCACCGGCACGACGCCCGCGACCGCGGCCTCGAACCGCAGCTGCACGCCCGCGTCGGCGGCCGCCGCCCACAGCTCCTCGCCGTGCTGGGAGAGCAGCTGCTTGTTCGCGGTCACCACATGGCGGCCGGCCTTCAGCGCGCGCAGCACGTGGTCGCGCGCCGGGTCCAACCCGCCCATCAGCTCGATCACCACGTCCGACCCGTCGAGGATCGCCTCGAAGTCGCCCTGGCTGCGGGTGAGCACGCCGGCCAGCGCCGGACGACGGCCGGTCGCGGCGGCGATCCCCTCGGAGCGCTGCTCGAGCAGCCGCGCGAACGCGCCCCCCACGGTCCCGTGGCCGAGCAGGCCGACGCGAAATTCAGACGTCACGCGCCGTCAGGTCTTCGAGGGTCTCGCGCCGGACCACGACCCGCGCCTCGCCGCCCCTGCAGAAGACCACCGGTGGGCGCGGAACGCCGTTGTAGTTGTTCGCCATCGCGTGACCGTAGGCGCCGGTCGCCGGCGTGACCAGCACGTCGCCCGGACGGGGGTCGGCGAGCTCGACGTCGCGAACGATGATGTCGCCGGACTCGCAGTGCTTGCCGGCGACGTGGCACAGCGTCCCGCCACCGAAACGGTCGGCGATCTGGGCCTCGTACACCGCGCCGTAGAGCATCGGCCGCAGGTTGTCCGACATGCCACCGTCGACCGCCACGTACGTGGACGCCGTTCGCTTGACCGACACGACCGAGTAGAGCGTGACGGTCGAGTTGGCGGTCAGCGCCCTGCCCGGTTCGAGGACGAGGCGCTTTCCCGCCCCCAGGTACTCGCGCACCGCGCCCGACACGGCCTCGACGTAGGCCTCGATCGCCGGCGGGGCATCAGCGCCGGTGTAGGCCACCGCGAGACCGCCGCCGACGTCGTAGGTGTCGAAGTCGCCGAGGGGCGCGAGCGCCGCGATGGCCGCGCGAAAGGAGTCCAGCTCGAAGATCTGCGACCCGATGTGCTTGTGCAGGCCCTCGAGGTCGAGCTCGGCGGACTCGCGCAGGCGCGCGATCGCCTCCACCGCCTGCTCGGGGGTGAGGCCGAACTTCGTGTCGAGCTGGCCGGTCGAGATGGCGGCGTGGGTGTTCGGCTTGATCCCCGGCGTGACGCGCAGCATCACCGGCTGGCGCACGCCGCGGGCGGCGGCCGCGTGCTCCAGGCGCTCGATCTCGTCGAGCCCGTCGATGACGATGTGGCCGACGCCGCGCTCGAGCGCGTACGCCAGCTCGTCGTCGCCCTTGGCGTTGCCGTGCAGGTAGACGCTGCCCGGGTCGAAGCCCCCCTGCAGTGCGAGGTGCAGCTCGCCGGCCGAGGCCACGTCGCACCCGAGGCCCTCGTCCGCCAGGAGCCGGGCGACGGCGGTGCAGGGGAACGCCTTGGAAGCGAACAACACCTCGGTCGGGCCGTCGTGGACGGCGCGCGCGGCCTCGACGAAGGCGCGCGCGCGTGCGCGGAGGTCGTCCTCGGCGACGACGTAGGCGGGGGTCCCGAATTCCCGCGCGAGCTCGATGGCGTCGCAGCCGCCGACCTCGAGCCTGCCGCGCTCGTCGAGGCGGCTGCCGAGCGGATACACGTGTGAAAGTTGGCGCGTCACGGCCATGGCGTGGGATTATCGCCGCCGTGGTCCGCGAACGCACGATCGAGACCTCGGTGGAGGTCGGGCGCCATGCCGGTCTCGCCTTCGGGCTGTGGCTGCCGGACGACCCGCCGGCCGGGGCGGTGCTGATCCTCCACGGCGCCGGATCGTGCAAGGAGAGCCACTACGACTTCGGCCGCGCGGCGCGCGACATGGGCCTGGCGGCGCTCGCGTTCGACCAGCGCGGTCACGGCGAGAGCGAGGGCCGGATGGGCGCCGACGCCGTCGATGACATCGTCGCGATGGCCGCGCTGCTGCGCGAGCGGGCGGGCGCCGCCGCCGGGAGCCCCGCGGAGCCCGTCCCGCTGGCGCTGCGGGGCTCGAGCATGGGCGGCTACATGGCGCTGGTGTCGGCGGGGCCGGCGAGCGCCGACGCCGTCGTGGCGATCTGCCCCGCGGGCGCGGAGCACCTGCTGCGCGGCCTGCGCGACGAGCGCCTCGAGTTCGACGCCGATGTGCCCGCGCTCGAGCGCCTGCTGGCGGCGAACGACGTCGAGGCCGCGGTCGCGGACCTCGGCTGTCCACTGCTGCTCCTGCACGCCGAGGGCGACGAACAGATCCCCGTGGACCACTCCCGCGCGCTGTACGAGGCCGCCGGCCCGGAACGCGCACGCCTGCTGGTGATGCCGGGCGGCCACCACCGCTCGATCCAGCACGACGGCGAGCTGCAGGGCGAATCGCTGCGGTTCGTGCGGCGCGCCTTCGCGGCGCGCCCCGCCTAGCGCTGGCCGCCGAGGAGGCCGTTGACGGTGTCGCCGACGCTGTTGACGGTGTTCCCGACGTTCTGACCCGTCTGGGACACCGTGTTGCCGAGCGGCTGGTTGACGCCGCCAACCGTCTGACCCGCCTGGTTGGTCACGCCGGACACCGCGTTGCCGACCGAGTGCGAGGTGTTCTGCACGGCGCCGCCCACGCCGTTCGTCGTGCCGCCCGTGTCGGGCAGGCCGGGCAGACCCGGAAGGCCGCCGCCGGACCCGGAGGTCGAGCCCGCGCCGCCGCCGGTGGTCCCGCCGGCGCCCTGGACGTCGCCCGCGGTTCCATTCCCCGGACGGGGCCCGCCGCCGGGGGTGCCGTTCGCGCCGGGGCCGAGCCGGCCGCCGATGCCCGGTCCCGCGACCACCGGCCCGGTCGGGGTCGGGGCCACCGTCGCCGCGGCCGCGGCCGCGGAGCCGGCGACGACCTGCGGGCCGGACGCGTCGAAGGCGACCGCGGGCTGGTCCTTCACGAAGAGGGAGTCGATCGAGTCACCGATGCCCGAGCCGGGCCAGCCGTTGAACGCGACCACGGCGCTGACCACGACAAACACGCATGCGACAGCCGCCACGAGAGTCCCCGTGGTTCCAAAACCGGCAATCAGCGCTCGCGTCGTTCGCATTCAGGCCACGCCTCCATTGCGTCCTATCGGCCTTCGTCAAAGAATCTTGAGCGCCTCCCGGCGCCACAGGTTACGCCGCAGACGCCCCGGTTTCCACCCGAACGTCGGGCGCCTGGCTCGCGTCGCGCCGCAGGCCACCACGGCGCGCGGCGAGCGTGAGCCAGACCAAGCCCGCGATCAGCAGCCCGGCGCTCTCCAGCTGCGCGGTGGTGAGGCCGAGGAAGACCTCGTCGTTGCGGCGCACGAACTCGACGAGCAGTCGCTCCAGCCCGGCCAGCACGAGGTAGAACGCGAACAGGACGCCCGTCCGGTAGCGGTCGCGCGCGCGCCACAGCCACAGTGCCACGAGGCCCATGGCCAGCGTCTCGTAGATCGGCGTCGGTTGGACGCTCACCCCCGCCGGGGTCGGCACCTCGCCGTGCGGGTACCCCATCGCCCACGGCAGGCTCGAGCGGATCCCGTAGTCGCCGTCCCCGGACACCTGGCAGCCGATCCGCCCGATCGCATAGCCCAGCGCGAGCAGCGGCGCGGCGAAGTCGAGCAGGCCGAGGTCGAGCATTCCGCGCCAGCGAGCCCACAGCACCACGGCGAGCGCGCCCCCGATCACGCCGCCGTACCACACGAGCCCGGAGCCGCTGAAGATGTTGCCCAGGAGGTCGTGCTTGACCGAGTCGTAGTTCTGCACGATGAAGTACACCCGCGAGCCGACCAGACCGCCGACGAGCGCCGCGAAGGCGATCTCGTAGGCCCAGTCAGCCGGCTTGCCGAGCTCCTTGAAGCGCCGCGCGGCGAGCGCGCCGATCGCGATGAACGCGAGCGCGAAGGCCAGCCCGAACGTCTTCAGCGTGATCGGGCCGAGGTCGAGGTTCGGCTCCACGGGCGGGAGGCTAGCGCGCGGCTACAGGTAGCCCATCGGGTCGACGACCGACCCGTTCACGCGCACCTCGAAGTGCAGGTGCGCGCCGAAGCACAGCCCGGTGCAGCCGACGTAGCCGATCACCTGGCCCTGCGACACGTTCTGGCCGGTGCTGACGGCGAACGAGGACTGGTGGCCGTAGCACGTGGACAGCGATGCGGTGTGCTGGATGCACGTGTAGTTCCCGTACCCGCCGTAGTAGGAGGCGATCCGCACGGTCCCCGAGTCGGCGGCGTGGATCGGCGTGCCCGAGGGAACGCCGATGTCCATGCCGGGGTGGCACGCCTCCCACGACCGGCGCTCGCAGAAGGGCGCGGTGATCGGCCCGTTGACCGGCCAGATGAAGCGCCCCGAGCCCTGGCGGATCGGGCCGCCGCCGCCCGCGAGGTCGCCCTGGATCCTCGCCTGCTGGGCCTGCATCGCGCGGACGTCCTCCTCGAGCCTGTGGCGCGACGAGCGGGTGGAATTCAGCGCGGCCCGCTTGCCGGCGCGGGCGTCCGCGAGCCCGGTCTGCGTGCTCTGCAGGCGGCCCTTGACCGCGGCCACCTCGTCGCGCCGAGCGAGGATCGCGGCCGCGACCTTCTGCGCGCGGTCCTCGAGCTTGGCCAGCCGCCTTGCGGTCGCCGCGGTCTCGTCCTTCGCCGTCTTGACCGCGACGATGATCTCCCGGTCCTGCTCGTTGATGCGGTGCATGAACTCGCTGCGCTCGAGCATGTCGGCGAAGCCGTGCGAGTTCAGCAGCACCGTGACGATGTCCGGCGCGTCGGCCGTGTAGATCTCGCGGAGGCGCCGGGCCAGCACCACCTTGGCGGAGGCCAGCCGCGCCTTCAGCCGGGCGAGCTTGGCGCGCTCGATCCGCAACTGCTCCTGGATGCGCGCCAGCTCGGCGCGCTTGGCGTCGAGGTCCGCCTGGATCCGATCCTCGCGGGCCTGCAGCTTGGAGATGTTCCCCTGCAACGAGTCGATGCGCCGGCTGTACGCCGTGATGTCGGTCGTCAGCACGCCCTCGTGGCGCTTCTTGCGGTCGATCGCGGCGTTGTCGCGGTCGATCCGGCGCTGGATCGACGCGGAGTCGGCCCCCGTCGAGACAACGGGCAGCAACGCCCATGCCAGCAGCGGCAGGGCGACCACGGAGAGCAGGGCGCACAGGCGGCGCAGTCGCACGAGCGCGGGAGTCTTGCAACGCGCCCGCCCAACGGTCAACCTGTGGTTCAGTGTTATGGAGCGCCGTGCCGAGGGCGGCCGGACGGGCCGGTCCCCGCCCAAGGCTCGCCAATCCGGAGTGTATGCTCACCCCGGCGCTGTACCGCGGACGGACGGACGCATGGAACGCGAGGGAGCAAAGGCCCGAGAGGGATCGCAGGAGCGTGACGGCGGGCTGGCCGTCGCCCTCGCCGCGCGGGTCGAGGCGATCGTGCGCGCGGCGGAGGCGGAGGCCGCGGCGGTCCAGCGCGACCTGCTCGCCCAGCGCCGGGCGGCCGAGACCGAGGCCCAGCGCTACCTGGCCGAGGCGCGCCGCAGTGCTGACACGCTTGCCACGCAGCGCACGCAGCGACTGCACGAGCTGACCGACGAGCTGGTGGCGCTGGCCGAGGCCACCGCGCGCCAGCTCGAGGCGCTGCTGGCCGCGCTGACCCGGACCACCGCGGCGATCGAGACGGACGCGCCGAGCGATCGGCCGGTGCCCGCCCCACATGCCCCGCCCGCAGCTCCGGCGGCGAGCGAGTTGGCACCGGGGGTGCACGACGTCAGCGCGGCCCGGCTGGTCGCGATCGAGATGGCCGTCGCGGGACGCACCCGAGCCGAGGTCGACCGGCACCTGCGGGAGTCGTTCGCTGTCGAGGACACCCGCGGGCTGCTCGACGACGTGTTCGGCGGCGTGCGCAGCGCCTTCTGAGACCTCTAAGCGCCGCCTAAAAGCGCCGGGGGAGCGGCCGGCCGTCTGCTTGAATGGACTGGGCCATGACACGTCCCAGGTCAGTCGGCAAGGACACCGGCCTCCAGGCCCGGATGGCGCTCACGCTCTTCCTGCTCGGCGCACTCTACGTCGTGCTGATCGTCGCGCTGCTCGCCGCGGGCACGGGGGCGATCTTCGTGGCCTTCATCGCCGTCGCGCTGCTGCTGGCGCAGTTCTTCGCCTCCGACAAGCTGGCGCTGCACGCGATGGGCGCCCGTGAGGTGACGCCGGAGGAGGCGCCGGAGTTCCACGCGATGATCGAGCGGCTGTGCGTCCAGGCCGACCTGCCCAAGCCGCGGGTCGCGGTGGCCGACACCGACATGCCGAACGCCTTCGCCATCGGCCGCTCCCCGCGCAAGGCGACGGTGTGCGCGACCACCGGGATCATGCGCATCCTCACGCCTGCCGAGCTCGAGGGCGTGATGGCGCACGAGCTCACCCACGTCCAGAACCGCGACGTGCTCGTGATGACGCTGGCCGGCTTCTTCGCCACGGTCGCCGCCTACATCGTGCAGTTCGGCTTCTTCTTCGGCGGCGGCGAGGACGACGACGGTGATTCCTTCGTCGTGCTGCTGCTCGTCTCGCTGGCCGTGTACGCGATCTCCTTCTTCCTGATGCAGGCGCTCTCGCGCTACCGCGAGTTCGCCGCTGACCGCGGTTCCGGGATCATCACCGGCCGCCCGAGCGCGCTCGCGTCCGCGCTGCTGAAGATCAGCGGCACCATGGACCGCATTCCGCAGAAGGACCTGCGCGCCACCAGCGAGCTGGCCGCGTTCTACATCTTCCCGCCGAAGGCCAAGGCGGCGATCGGAGGGCTCTTCTCCACGCATCCGCCGATGGAGAAGCGGATCGCGGCGCTGCAGCGCCTGGAGTCGCAGCTGCAGGGCGTGCCGGCGTAGGCTTCGCCGGCACATGGGCCTGTTCGACGTCATCAGCGGCAAGCGCAAGCTCAAGCAGCCCGCGCCCGACCGGCTGTTCGCGATGAGCACCGCGTACGTCACGCTGCAAACGGAGCTCGAGCTCAACTCGCGGGGCGTGGCCGGCATCGTCTTCCAGGCGCTCGAGACGGCCGACTTCACGGAGATCCTCAAGGACATGGAGGAGGTCGTGCGCGCCAGCGCCGCCGACACCGGCGGGCAGGTCGAGGATCACACGGACTCCTTCGGCTACCGCTGGATGGTGCTGCGCGACGAGGACTTCGAGGACCTCGTGGTGGGGGTCAACGCGGTCGGCACCGCGATCGGGGCCGGCGGCTACGGCGACCGGCTGCTGTGCGCCGTGTTCGCCTTCCAGGACGCGCAGGCCCGCGCCGTGTACTTCCTCTACAACTACAAGCGCGGCACCTTCTACCCGTTCGTCCCCGCGGGCGGCAAGTCCCGCGACAACGAGCGCGAGCTGCGACTCAAGGCGCAGCTGTCGCGGGAGATGCCGTTCGAGGCCGAGCTGGAGCGCTGGTTCCCGCTGTGGGACATCCCGATCTAGCCCGCGCGCGTACACCGGGCATGGAGTCCGTCTGGGACTACCCCCGCCCACCCGCGCTCGTGCCGTGCGCGCGGCGCGTGCGCGTGGAGCTGGACGGCCGCGTGGTCGCCGAGTCCGGCGCGGCGCTGCGCGTGCTGGAGACGGCCAGCCCGCCGACGGTCTACGTCCCGCCCGCCGACGTCGACTGGGAGCTGCTCCGCGAGACGCCGGGGCACACCGTGTGCGAGTGGAAGGGCCGCGCGCACTACGCCGACGTCACGGCCGAGGGCCGTTGCGCACGGCGCGCGGCCTGGTGGTACCCGGACCCGGTGGCGGCGTACGCCCGGCTGCGCGACCACGTCGCCTTCTACCCGGGTCGGCTGGCCTGCTGGCTCGACGACGAGCGCGTCCGGCCGCAGGACGGCGACTTCTACGGCGGCTGGATCACGGACGACATCGAGGGCCCGTTCAAGGGCGCGGCCGGGACGCTGGGCTGGTGACCGCGGCGCTCCCGCCGGGGCCGCGCCGCCCCGCAACGCTTCAGACCTTCGCCTGGGTGGCGCGGCCGCTGCCGTTCCTGGAGGCGTGCCGGCGCCGCTACGGCGACTGGTTCACCGTGCGGCTGGCGAAGGTCGGCACGTTCGTGTTCGTGGCCGACCCCGCCGCGATCAAGGAGATCTTCACCGGCGACCCGCAGCTCCTGCGCGCCGGGCAGGCCAACGCCCCGCTGGCGCCGGTCGTCGGCTCGCGCTCGGTCCTCCTGCTCGACGGAGCCGAGCACCTGCGCCAGCGGCGGCTGATGCTCCCCTCGTTCCACGGCGAGCGGATGGCGCGCTACGGCGAGCTGATGGCGGAGATCACCCAGGCCGAGCTCGACCGCTGGCCGCTACGCGAGCCGTTCGCGCTCCGGCCGCGCACCCAGGCGATCACGCTGGAGATCATCCTGCGCGTGGTGTTCGGCGTGCGCGAGGCCGACCGGCTCGAGGCCCTGCGCTCGGCGCTGATCGCCCTCCTGGCCCAGTCGACGTCGCCGGTCACGATGCTGCCGTGGCTGCGCCGCGACCTCGGGCCGGCGAGCCCCTGGCGGCGCTTCGAGCGCCTGCGCGAGCGCGTGGACGGGCTGATCTACGAGGAGATCGCGCGCCGGCGCGAGGACCCTGCGCTGGCCGAGCGCGACGACATCCTCTCGCTGCTGCTGCAGGCGCGCGACGACGACGGCGCCGGAATGACCGACGGCGAGCTGCGCGACGAGCTCGTCACGCTGCTGGTCGCCGGCCACGAGACCACCGCGACCGGTCTCGCCTGGGCCTTCGAGCGGCTCCTGCGCCACGCACCGGCGCTGGAGCGGCTGACCGCGGAGGCACGCGCCGACGACGGCGACGCCTACGCGGAGGCCGTCGTCCAGGAGACGCTGCGGCTGCGCCCGCCGCTGCCGGCAGTCGGCCGGATGCTCACCGCGGACGCCGAGATCGCCGGACGCCGCCTGCCGGCGGGCGTGCGCCTGGCGCCGTCCATCCACCTCGTCCACCGCCGGGCGGACCTGTACCCGGAGCCGGCCGCGTTCCGGCCCGAGCGCTTCCTCGAGCGCCCGCCGGAGACCTACGGCTGGCTGCCGTTCGGCGGCGGGGTGCGCCGCTGCCTGGGGGCGAGCTTCGCCACGTTCGAGATGAAGATCGTGCTGCGCACGATCCTGGCGCGCGCCACGCTGCGGGCGGACGACGCCCGCGCCGAGCCGGTGCGCCGCCGCGCGATCGTCCTCGCCCCCGGCCGCGGGGGCCGCGCGGTGCTGGTCGAGCGCGCCGCGCGGCGCGAGCCGGTCGCCGCCTAGGACTTCGCGGCGACGGCGCGCTGCAGCTGGGCCGTGGTCATCTTCGAGCGGCCCTCGATGCCCTGCTTCTTCGCATCGTTGTAGAGCTGGCCGCCGCGGCGGCCGGACGAGATCGGCCCTACGTGGAGGCGCCGTAGGGCATGCGCACCACGATCATGAAGAGCGTGAGGAGCAGCGTCGCGTCGCGCAGCCGCCGGCTCTCGCCGACGGCGGCGAAGGGCAGCAGCCAGGTCGCGTACCAGGGCATCAGCCAGGCGACCGACAGGAGCAGCGCGAGCGTGGCCCAGCCGAGGTTCGACGCCCAATCGCCGTCGCGCGCCGCGAGCGCGAACAGCACGACTGCCAGAGCGACGAACACGACGAGGCAGATCACCTCGAGCTGGTGCGGGATCGAGCCGCGGCCCAGGATCGAGTCCGAGATCAACCCGGGGACGCTCCGCAGCGAGGTCACCTTGGCCTGGCCGGTGAACGAGTCGAGCGCGCCGCCGACGTCCGCGCCGAACGCGACCACGCAGGTGACGACCACGGCCGCGGCCGCGGCCAGCGCCCCGGCTGCGGCGCGCCAGCGTCGGCGGGCGGCGAGCCACACGAAGGGCAGCGCGAGCCCGGCGCTGACCTTGATCGCCGCCGCGGCCACGACCGCCCCGCCGCCCAGCGCCTCGCGGCCGCCCAGCACGAGCAGCGCGCCCCCGAGCACCAGCAGGAGACCGAGCGCGTCGTTGTGCGCGCCGCCGACCTCGAAGACCAGCCACAGCGGGTTGAGCCCGACGAACAGTACGGCGGGCACCGGCGGGCGATCCAGCGCCTTGGCCAGCCGCCAGACCAGCGCGAGGCAGCCCAACGCCGCGGCCGCCATGGTCCCCTTGACGACCCACGTGCCGGTGGCGAGCCCCAGCGGCGCGAGCGGATACGACAGCACTGTGAACAGGGGGCCGTACGGGCTCGAGATGTGGTGCCAGGTCGCGAACGTGACCGCCGGGTCGGTCGGGATCGCGCTGAGCGTGTGCGAGTAGGGGTCGAGTCCGTGGGTCACACCCAGGCGTGCAAAGCCGAGGTAGTTGTAGACGTCGGTGAGCCACAGCGGGGGACCCAGGAACAGCAGCAGGTGCGCCGCGACGATCGCCGTCACCGCCCAGGCGGGCCGGACGACGTCGGCCACCAGCAGCACCAGCACGTAGAGGGCCAGCAGCGCGACGACCAGCTCGATCCAGCCCGTGATCGTCAGCGGCGCCGCGAGGCCGCGCAGCGGACCGGCGAGCCAATGGGGGTAGTCGAAGTCCACCGTGCTCGTGTCGTGGCTGGCGTGCACGAACAGCGACGAGCCCGAGGCAGCGCCGGCCGAGATCAGGAAGCAGACGCCGACGATCCCCGCGAGCGAGGTCGCGGCCAGCGCCTCGCGGGCCGTCCGGAGGGCCAGGCGGGGGCTCGTCGTCGAGCCGGGATGGGCAAAGCGGAGCGGTCTCACGGAGATCGAACGTCCTGGTACTGCGCTGGCCCACCCGAATTGTGGCAGGACCGGGAAATTCAGCGCCGCGAGCGCGCGAGGAACGCCTGCACCGCGGCGTGGTGCTCGGGGCTGCGCCAGCACTCGCGCAGCAGCTCGCTCTCGCGCCGCTGCACGGCCTCGAGGTCCGTCTCGGACGCGTTCTCGGTCAGCAGCCGCTTGATCATTCGCAGCTGCGGGCGCGGGTTCACCGCGACCTCCTCCCCGAGCGCAAGGGCGTCGGCGAGCAGGTCATCCGGCGCGACGACGTGGTCGGCGAGGCCGATGGCGGCGGCTGCGGGCGCGTCGTAGATCCGCCCCGTCAGGCACATCTCGCCCGCGTGGCCGATGCCCACCCGCTGCACGAGCAGGTGGGTGCTGGCCAGCTCGGGCACGAGGCCGACCTTGATGAAGAGCATCCCGAAGCGAGCCCGCTCGGAGGCGAGGATCACGTCGAAGGGCAGGATCATCGTCAGGCCGATGCCGACGGCGGCGCCGTTCACGGCGGCGATCAGCGGCTTGGCGCCGCGCGCGAGCCCGACCCAGTCGACGTCCTTCGGCATGCCGCCGGAGCCCTCGGCCGTGTCGCCGCCGGGGTCGCGGCCGTCGATGCGCGACTTGAACGTCTCCTCCATGTCGGCGCCGGCGCAGAACCCGCGTCCCGCGCCGGTGACGACGATCGCGCCGAGCCCGTCGTCCACGTTCGCGCGTCCGATCGCGTCGGCGAGCTCGACGGCCATCTGTGGCGTCCAGGCGTTGAGCTTCTCGGGACGGTTGAGCGTCAGCAGCGCGACGGCGCCGCGCGTCTCGGCGGTGATCGTCTCGTAGGCCACGTCGGGGAATCTACGGCAGGTAGATTCCTTCGATGCGACGCGGCCTCACCGGCGTCCTCCTGCTCGCCGGGCTGCTGGTCGCACCCGCGACGGAGGATGCGTGGGCGCACGCGGCGCTGACGCGCTCGGATCCGGCCGCCGGGGCGACGCTCGGCGACAGTCCGGCCGCCGTGCGCCTCTCGTTCACGGAGCGGCCCGAGGCCTCGCTGTCCTCGATCACGGTGCGGGGCGGCGGGGCGGCGCGCCAGGCCGGTCCCCCACGGCCGGCGGCCGGCGACCCGTTGACGGTCGAGGTGCCCGTGCAGCGGCTCGGCCGCGGCGTCTACACGGTCGACTGGCGCGTCGTCTCGGCGGTGGACGGGCACGCGACCAGCGGGTCCTACAGGTTCGGCGTCGGCGTGGCGCCAACCGGTGCCGCCTCCACCGGGCGCACGACGAGTCAGACGGCGTCGCCGCTCGAGGTGGTGGCACGCTGGATCCTGCTCGCGGGCCTCGTGCTCCTCCTCGGAGCCTCGGTCGCCGCCGTGGCGCGCTTCGGCGGGACGAGCGGGACGGACCTGCTGCTCGCCGTCGGCGGCTGGCTGCTGGCTGCGCTGGGGCTGCTCCTGCTCGCCGAGGCCCAGCGCCGCACCGCGCACTCGTCCCTCACCGCGCTGCTCGACACGCCGGTCGGGCACGCGCTCATCCGGCGCGCCATCGCGCTCGCCGCCGCCGGCGCGGCCCTGCTCGTCGCCTGGCGGGCGCCGCGCGCGCGCCGCTGGGCGTTCCTCGGCTCCGCGCTCGCCGCGGTGGCCGCGATCGCCGTCCACGTCGACGCGGGCCACGCGGCCGCCGGTTCCTGGCCGGCCGCGGTGACCGTCACCGCGCAGGTGGCGCACGTCGCCGCGGTGGGCGTCTGGATCGGCGGACTGGCGGCGCTGCTGCTCGGCATCCGCGGCGCGCCGTCGGCCGCGAAGGCGGCCGCCGTGCGCCGGTTCTCCGTGGTCGCGGCGGTCGGACTGGTCGTGGTGGTCGCGACCGGGACGCTCCGTGCGGTCGACGAGCTCTCGTCCTTCGGTCAGCTGGTGTCCACCGGCTACGGCCGGGCGATCCTGTTGAAGATCGCGCTGATCCTGCTCATCGCGGCGCTGGTGGCTCGCTACGGGCGCCGGAACCTCGCGAGCGCCGGCGTCGGACCTCGACCCGCTCCGGCGCACGTCACGGGCCGAGCTCGTGCTCGCCGCGGGCGCGCTGGCGGCCGCCGCGTTCCTCGGGACGCTGGCGCCCCCGGTGTCGGGGAGCTCGGCCCCGCCGCCCGGGTTGTCGGCCTCCGGCGCGGACCCCGCCCGCACCGTGCGCGTCGCGCTGAGCGCGGCCTCCAACCAGCCGGGGCCGAACCGCTTCGTCGCGCGCGTCGAGGACTACCACTCGAGAAAGCCCGTGCGCGGCGTGGCCGTGCGGCTGCGCTTCGTACCCCTCGACGATCCGGGCGTGGCGCCGACGTTCCTCGCCCTGGCGCCGGGGAGGGACGACTCCTACGCCGGATCGGGCCCGAACCTCGCCTTCGACGGCCGCTGGCGGGTGACCGCGCTCATCCAGCGCAGCGGCGCCCCCGTCGAGGTGCCCGTGGACCTCGACGTGGCGGGACCGAAGCAATTCGTCTCCGTCCAGCGCGGCTCCGGCCAGCCGACCGTCTACACGCATGCAGATCGGGAAGTTCGGACAGCTCGGGAACATCCAGCTGTCACCCCGTCCCGAGCGCGCCGGTCCGAGCCGCGTGTACGTGACCTGCTTCAACCAGATCCAGAGCGCCGCCGCGATCAGGCGGTTCGTGCTCACCGGTGCCGCCGGCGACGGCCCGCCACGCCAGCAGCCCGTGCGTCGGTTGGGCTCCGGCCAGTTCGTCGGCTACGTCGACCTGAAGGCCGGCCGCTACACCCTCGTGGTCGTCGCCCGCGAGACCGACGGCACGCGCCTCCGAGGCGAGTTCGTCCTCAGGGTCCCCGGCGGCTGAGGCTCAGCGCAGGATCGTGATCGTGAGCTGACGGCTGCGGGCGCGCGACGAGGCGCTGGTGCTGTACCTCGTGCGCAGGCCGGCCTGGCGTATGGCGGTGCAGGCCGCGGAGGCCGCGCCTGCGCGCGAGCGTCGTGTTTCCGCGGGTGTCGGGATAGCCCGTGCAGGTGATCCGCTTGGTCTTGCCGACCAGGCCGGCGAGCAGCGCCAGGTAAGCCTTCCCGCGCGTGTTGAGCGTGCTGCTGTTGCGCGGGAAGGTGGCGAAGCTCGGGGTGGCGAGCACGCGCGGCACGACCACCGTTGTCGTCTTGCTCACGACCGTCTTCGCACGGGACCCGAACTTCGTGGCGGTCAGCTTGACGGTGATGGCGATGCCGCCGATCGAGCCGGGGATCCTGCGGCGGAACGACCTGCTCAACCCGACACGGACATTGGCCGTGCGCTTGCCCCGCTTCCTGATCGTCACGCTCGCCTTGCCCACCTGTGGGTTGGCGGCCGCGGCCGGAACGCCGCGCACCTTCCCGCTGAGCACCTGCGCGGTGCAGGTGTGGATCGACTTGCTGTAGAAGCGGCAGCCGACGGTGATCGCGTTGCGCACCATCACCTCGGGCCGGTCGAGTGCGACGGCGAGCGGGGTGACGGTGATCTTCACCGTCTTCGTCACGGCGGGGTTGTGGCCGTCGTTGGCCGTGAACGTGGCGGTGTACGCCTTGGGCGCCGCCGTGGTCTTGCCCGACACCGTGCCGGTGCGATTGCCGTTGTCCTTGAACTTCAACCCGGCGGGCAGCCCGCTCGCGCTCAGCGCGACCTTGTCGGCCGCGTTCGGATCGGTCGCGGAGACGTTGAAGCTCAGCGGATCACCCGAGGGAACGCTCTGGGATCCCGGCACCGTGAGCGTGGGCGGCAAGTTGGGTGCGGGAATGATGTTGAGCTGGAGCGGGACCTGGCCCCGCAGCCCCTTGGAGTCCGTCGCGGTGATGTATACGAGCTTGCTCGTGTCGGTGCCCGTCGGGTAGCTCCAGATGAAGCCGCGGCCACCCGTCTTCGTGACGGTCCCCACCGAGGCGCTGAGCGTGACCGGATCGTTGTCGCGGTCGTTGAACGTGCCCGCCATGGTGGCCGTCTGGCCCTGGTTGACGGTCACCCCGGCGCCGGCGACGCTGACGTCCGGGCGCTCGTTGCCCTGCGGGTTCGTGACGACGAGCTCGCTGATCATGCCCTGGACGGCGTGGAAGAAGATGTGGCAGTGGAAGACCCAGCGGCCGACCTCGCCGCCCGGCGTCGTGCCGTCCGGCTGGGGGCGCGCGTCGAGCCGCACCCGGTACGTCAGGGTGGCGCCGCGGCGGAACGTCGACGTTGTCCCTGAACTCCGGCGGATACGTGTAGACGTTCGCCCCGATCGTGAGCGTCCTCGGCTGGATCGAGAACCCGTGCAGGTGGAACGGGTGGTTCGCGCCCGGGGTGGTGGTGTTCTGCGTGGTCAGCTGCAGCGTGTCCCCCACCTTGGCGTAACGCGAGGAGCCCATGTGCGGGACGTCCATGTAGTCGCCGGTGGCATCGTGGATTCCCTTCACGCCGTCGGCGTTGGTCGAGCCGACCCCGAGGCTGGTGTTCGCGACGTTGGTGAGCGAGATGTTCTGCGAGGCCATGCCGAGCTTGCCGAAGCCGCCGGGGTTGAGCAGCGTGCCCGTCGGCCCGCCCAGGTTCTCGACCGGGTTGCCGGTGGCGTTGCGCAGCTGGGTGGCCGTGCTGATGTTGTAGGTCGGGGCCGTGCCGCTGACCCGCATGTGCATCACCGGGACGGTGGGCGTGTTCGTGTACCCCTGCCCGGTCCGCGAGAAGTCCTCCGTCCACATGGTGAGGACGTCGTTGTCTGCGGCTCCGGGCGGGATCTGGGCCACGACGTCGGCCCGGCTCCCCGGCGGCAGGAGGATCTCGCCCTGCGTGTACTTGGTGTCGATGGTGCCCGGCGGCGCAGAGACGACGCCGCCCTCCAGGATCGCGGTGTTGAGCAGCCCGCCCTCGCCGCCGACCCGGAAGAGGTTGATCTGACCTCCGGCGTTGTTCGTCAGGCGCAGGCGCATGTAGCGGACCGTGGCCGCGTTGACGATTCGCAGCCGGATCCCCTGGCCCTTCTGCACGCTCAGCGTCGAGATGCCCGGCGGATTCAGACCGGGCGCCGGCCCCGGCGGAACCGGACCCCCGGTGCGGGGCCCGACGTTCTTCCCGTTGGTGAGCAGGATCGTGCCCTCGTTCACCCGACCGGGGTCGTTGCGCTGGATCGCCGGGATGTCACCCGCGTTGTAGTTGCCGTTCGGGGCGCCGTCCTCGTTGATCGCGGTCGGCGACTCGCACAGGTCCTTCGGGCTGGGCGGCGCCTGCACCAGCAGGCTGTTCACGCCGTGGTCGGCCCACGGCTGGGTGGTCCCCGGCGTGTTGTCGGTCGTGTCGTCGTAGACGTGCGGCGTGTTGTTCGCGGTCCCGGGATTGGTGCCCGGCGTCTTGCACACCGTCGTGTCGCTGAGCACGATGTCCCTGGTCTGGGCCGCCGAGGGAAGGGTCCCGTTGGCGACCAGCGGCCCCTCGTTCGGGTCCGTGACGACGATCATGCCGTACATGCCCTTGAAGACCTGGTTGGTCGAGGAGTGGTGGTGCGGGTGGTACCAGAAGATCCCGGGGCGGGTGACCTTGAACTCGTAGAGGAAGGTGCCGCCGGGCTGGACGTTGTTCTTCGTCAACGGCGTCCCGTCCATCGAGTTGGGCACCTCGACGCCGTGCCAGTGGATGCCGGTCGGCCGCGCGAGATGGTTCTCGAAGTGGACGATCACGGTGTCGCCGACCTTGAGGTGGAACGTGGGCCCCGGGATCGACCCGTTGAAGGTCTGCGCGTTCGCGGTGACCCCGTTGCCGATGTCGACGGTCGCGTTCTGCGCCGAGAGCGTCGTCTCGACGATGTTCGGATCGGGATTCGTGTCGACGACGTCCGGCGTGCTGTAGGGATCGCCGCCGGAGGTCGCGTGCCCGACCGACTGCGTCGTGATCAGCGGGATCAGGCACGCGAGGAAGAACGCGACCCAGGCGAGCGTGAAACGCCGGCGCTCGCGCCGGCTTGACGTCCACGTCCCAATCGGTTCCAACCCGTTCCCTCCGTAGCCCTCAGGGGGCCTCCCGCGGCGACACGGTACCAGCGACGCGGGGTGCATAGGCAAAACTCTTCGGCGGCGATGGCGCACCGGGTGGCGGCCAGCCGCCACCCAGAAAGCCGGTTGGTCTACCTGGGCCGACGACGGCTCGGGCAACAGGTTCAGAACCCGAAGGCTGAGCTTCCGCATCGTTCGGTAGCCGGCCCCGAAAGGACGGTGGATCCCGAAGCCCCCGGCGCGGCGCCGGGGGCTTCGGCGGTTCTCTCGGCGGCTAACGGACAGCCCGAGGAGAGCGTGACCCGCCACCAGCCCATCAGCATGCCCAGCAGGCCGAGCCGGGGACGCACCTGCCAGCGCTGGCAGCCGGGCTCGCCCAGGTCGGCGGCGGAGACCCGCACCCAGCGGTGGCGGCCGGGCTCGAGGAGCATCCGCTCGAGCAGGAGCCGGGAGGCGGCCTGCCGCGCGCCAAACGCGTCGGCCTCGAGGCGCAGCGCGCGCAGCCGGTCGGCCAGCTCGTCGCGCACGCGCTCGAGCGCGCCGAGGTCGAGCAGCCGTCCAGCCGCGGCGCGGGCGAGCGCCGGCGGCCGGCGCGTGGAGATGCGGGAACCCGGCGCTCACCGCCGCACCGAGCTGGGCCTCGAGCTTCGCGATCTGGTCGCGGAGGTCACGGCGGGCCGCCGCCTCGTCGAGCGCGGGAAGGGCGACCTCCGGCGCGAGGCCGGTCCGCGTTCGCGTTCGAGCACCGCCATCGTCAGCCTCCGATTGGGGCTCGTGGGTTGGCGCCCCAGAAGAGCTGGGTGCCGAGCATGCCGATGAGGTGGACCAGCACGATGTTGAGGACCATCGACTTCGCCGTCGCCCGCCCGACCCCGACCGGGCCGCCGCCCGCGTTGTAGCCGTAGTAGCAGCCGACGAGCACGATGACCGTGGCCATGACCATGCCCTTGAGCAGGCTGAAGAGCAGGTCGGGTGGGTTCTGGAATATCCAGAAGATCAGGAAGTAGCCGCCGGAGGACACGTCCCCGATCTGCTGGACGACCACGAGGTAGGACGCGAAGAACCCCGCGCCGACCGAGGCGATGTAGACGAGCGGGAGCACGATCCAGGCGGCCAGGAGCTTGGTGGCGCAGAGGAACGTGATCGACGGGATGCCCATGACCTCGAGCGCGTCGATCTCGTCGGAGATGCGCATGGAGCCGAGCTCGGCGACGATGCCGGTGCCGACCTTGGCGGCCATCATGTAGCCGAAGGCGTAGGGCACCAGCTCGCGCAGGTCACACCAGGCCGCGAAGACCCCGGCGTACGCCGGCGTGCCCTGGGCACGGGTGAAGTAGGCGCCCTCGATCCCGCACTCCAGGCCGATGATGAAGACCAGCCCGCAGATGATCAGGGCGGAGGAGAGGATCAGGATGCCGGCCTGGCGGAGGCTCTCCCCGAAGTACCGGATCACCCTGCCGCTGTAGACGCGGCCGACGATCGTTCCGCAGAACTTCGTGATCTCGCCGAAGCTCGCGATCCAGTCGCGGGGGACGCTCAACCAGCCCATGGCCTAGCGGATCACCGTGATTTCGGGGTGGGTGGCGAGCAGCGTCTGGGTGAAGACGTAGTTGAACGCGAACACACCGAGGAAGGCGATCACGACCGCCTGGTTGACCGCGCGGCCCACGCCCTCGGCGCCACCGGACGCCGTCATCCCCTTGTAACAGCACACGATCGCGATGATCGCCCCGAACAACGTGGTTTTCAGGACCGACCCCCAGAGGTCCGTGGTCGACGCGTTGGTGAAGAACGTCGCCCAAAACGGCCCCAACGGCGCCCCATTGACCAACGTCGCCAGGATCCCCCCGAAAATCCCGAACAACAACGCGTAGATGTCGAACAACCCCGTCACCAGCATCAACGCCAAAAACCGCGGGACGACGAGGTTCTTGACCGGATCGACCCCCAGCACCTGCAACGCATCCAGCTCCTCCCGGATCTTGCGCGCGCCCAAGTCAGCCGTGATCGCCGTCCCCGCCACCCCGGCCAGCACGATCGCATCCACAAACGGCGCGAACTCCCGAATCGACGCAAGGACGAAGAAGCCGCCAAGGCGATCCAGAGCGCCGAACAGCACCAAGAAGTTCGCCGCCTGCAACCCCGGCGCCCCATACCCAAACGCCACCGTCGAGATCAACAACGGAAACCAACACAACTTCAACGCAAACAAAAACTGCGAAACGAACTCGCCGCCATACGGATACGGAGGACGCAACGCGGACAAAACCGTCTTGCCCGTCAGGATCATCATGTCCCCGACTTCCTCGAGCAAATTCTTCGTCGGAAGAAACGCCCGGTCAGCGACGCTACGAACCACCGTCCACCTCGTTGGAGTGAGTCAGCACACTAGAACAGTTGGCGCATCGAACCACGAGTTGGGGCACAAGTCAAGGCCAGTGTGTCGCTTGACTAGCACTCTCTGCACCGGTACGCTGACGGCATGGATCAGCAGCTGGCCGCTTTCTTCTCCGTCGACCGGGACGACGACCTCCCCCTCGCGACCCAGCTCGCCTGGAAGCTCAAGGCCCTGATCGCCGCAGGCCACCTGCCCCCTGGCGCGCGCCTGCCGGGCGTGCGCGACCTCGCGGAGCTCGCAGGCGTCAACGCGAACACCGTGCGCGCCGTCTACGCGCGTCTCGACCAGCAGGGGCTGATCAGCTCCGAGCACGGCCGCGGCACGTTCGTGGCGGAGGGCTCCGAGGCCGCCGAGCTCGGCCGGCTCGCCGCCAGCGCCGCGGCCCAGGCCGCCAGCGCGGGCTTGGACCGGCGCGAGCTGGCCGCGGCCCTGTACGGCGCCCCCGAGCTCGCGCTTCCCGGCACCGACGCGGCGCCGGCCGCACCCCGGGCGGGGCGGGAGGACGAACGCCCACTCCGCCGGCGGCTGCGCCGCGAGATCTCTCAGCTCGAGGGCGAGCTGGCAACGCTCGAGCCCCTGTCCGGCCCGGCCGGCTCGCCGCCCAAGCGCGCCGCCGGCCGGCTGCTCAGCGCGACCGAGCTCGAGGCCGTGCGCGACGACCTCCGCCGCCGCGTGGACGAGCTGCGACGGAGCGAGGAGAGCGCGCGCGACGCCTACCGCGAGGCGCGTGCCGAGGAGGAGCGCCTCAGGGCCGACGAGGCGCTGCGCGAGGCCCAGCGGCCGCGCCCGAGCCGGGTCTGGCCGCACGCCGGGGCGTCGACGCTGAAGCCGCGCGCCGGAGCGACGCGCGTCGCCTGGACGACACCGCACGGATGGTGAGCGAAGGAGGACCGGCTCCTCGCTGGACGCCGTTTCTCAGCCCTCGTCCTCGGGGCTAGCCGCCGCCGATTCCCTCGCCTTCGGCGCAGGCGGCGTGCCAGACCGATTCGCCTGGGTACGAAGGTCGTGGCTCAAGCCAGGACGTCGGATGCGCCCCGATGCTGGGCGCGGCCACCCAAAGGGGCTCGTAGACCCCGATGGGCTCTCCACAGCCAGGGCAGATCTGGTGCTTCGGAATCGCCGGCCGCATCTGCCAACGATCGTGGGGCGGGTGCCCGCGTGTCATCGGCAGAACAACGCGCCCTGGCCGGGGCAAGCTACGGTCTGCCGGCGCGGGGGTGACAGCCCATAGCGCGGCCGGCCCGTGGGAACGGGCCAGCCGCGCCTCGAGCGAAGGTAGGCCTCAGGCCGCGGTCGGGTCGAGCGCCTCGCGGCCCTGAACGGCCGGCGCCGGCTGTTCGCGCTCGATTTCGCGTTCTCGGACCAGCCATAGGGCGAGGATCGCGCCGGCGAAGGAGAGCAGGGCGCCGAGCGTGAGCACGTCGTTGAAGCCTGCGAGGAACCCTTCGTGGGCGGCATTGGAGACCACGTGCTGGGCCTTCGGAGGAACCGTCGACAGGGCCTGGTGCAGGTTGCCCGAGGAGGCCGCTTCGATCAGCTCGCGTGGGCGATTCCCGCTTGCGGCCGAAGTTCCGGCCGTCAGCGCGGTGATCTTGTCGGCGCCGCGGCCGACGAAGATCGCGCCCCACACGGCGATGCCGACGGCGACCCCGACCTGGCGGAAGGTGTCGTTGATCCCGGCCGCCATGCCGCTGCGCTCCTTGGGTACCACGCTCAGGGCGACGTCCGCGATCACCGGGTTGAGCAGGCCGACGCCGGCCCCGGCCACCAGGAAGCCACCGAGCAGGGTCGTCCACTCGTCGCCGGCATTGATGCCCGACATCAGCAGCAGGCCGACACCCGAGAGGCCGAGGCCCGCGCTCATCATCACCCGCGCGGGGAACCGGGACAACAGCGCGCCCGCGATCGGCGCGGCAACGAAGCTCGCCAGCGTGAGCGGCAGGTAGCGCAGCCCCGCCTGCAGCGGCGAGTAGCCAAGGTAGTTCTGCAGGTAGAGCGTGATGTAGAGAAACAGCGCGAACATCGAGCCCGAGACCGCGAACGCCGCGAGCTGCACCCCGGTGAACGACGGCCGCCTGAACAGGCTCAGCGGGAGCATCGGCTCGCCGACCCGCCGCTCGATCGCGACAAACGCCACCAGCAGGCCCGCCGCGGCCACGAACAGCGCCACGATCAGACTGCTGCCCCAACCCTCGTCATTCCCGCGCACGAGCGCCAGCACGAACACGAACAGCGCCGCACTGAAGGTCGCGACGCCCGCCCAGTCGACGCGGGTCGCGTTGGGATCGCGAGTCTCGCGCAGCTTCAGATAGGTGATCGCGATCGCCGCCACGCCGATCGGAACGTTCAAATAGAAGATCGACTGCCACCCGAACGCGTCGGTGAGCGCCCCACCGACGAGCGGGCCGATCGCCACCGCCACGCCGATCGTGGCACCGTAGAGCCCCATCGCCGTGCCGCGCTCGCGACCGGCCGGGAACTCCTGCGCGACCAGCGCCAGGGAGACCGCAAACATCACCGCGCCGCCCACACCCTGCAGCGCGCGCGCCAGATTGAGGAAGGTCGGATCGGGCGCCACCGCGCACAGCAGCGACGCAACCGAGAAGATCGCCAACCCGACGGCGAACAGCCGCCGGCGCCCCAGCCGGTCGGCCAACGAGCCGGCCGTCAGCACCAGCGCCGCGAGCGTCAGCGCGTAGGCGTCAACCACCCACTGAAGATCCGTGAAGCTGGCGCCAAGGCCCTTGCGGATCGACGGCAACGCCACATTGACGACCGTGATGTCGAGCAAGAGCATGAACGTCGCCACGCTCACCGCGATCAGGGTCCACCACTTCCTCGCCATGATTTGCCTCCGATACACTCGCTATACTTGTCAGGTAACCTTGTAAGATCACCTGATGATCTGGGCACCTTATCAGGACTCCTGACCAAATGCCGAGTGATCTCGATCACACAACGCAACTGCCGCTGATCCGGCTGCTGGACGTGGCGTTGGGCGACTTCGGCGACGAGCTCGCCAAGCGCCTCGAGGCGGCCGGCCTCACGGACATCCGCCCCGGCCACGGATGCGTTTTCGGCACGATCGACCCGCAGGGGTCGCGGCTCACCGACCTCGCCGAGCGCGCCAACATGACCAAGCAGTCCGTCGGCGAGGCGACCAGCGATCTCGAGCAGCGCGGATATGTCGAGCGCGTGCCCGACCCGGACGACGGCCGGGCGAAGATCATCCGGCTCACCAAGCGCGGCCGCGAAGCGCAGGCCATCGGCCGTCGACTGATCGATGACGTCGAGCGCCAGTGGGCAGAGCGCTACGGCGAGGAGCGAATCGCCGCCCTGCGCGACGCACTCGAGGCGATCACCGCCGAGCGCCTCGGCGCGGTACCCGCGTAGGCGGCGCTCTTACCGGCGCGGTCTGTGCACAGTTGCACCGGGCTTCGGAACGGGAGCGACGGGACTACGACGTCGTCGGCGACCAGCTCGTCGATGACATGGGCTAGCTCCTCTCTGTTCACGGCGCCTCGCCCTGTGGCGATCGCACTTCCCGCCGCCTGCGGAACGCGCGGCCGACGCTCTTGGGGACCACCCGCCCCCAAACGCACGCCGTGAGCTGGCCGCTCGTTTGACGTCGCCGCGGGACGGCTCTAACGTTGCACCGGTGCAAGGAGCGCTACTCGCGGCGCGGCTGGTTCTCGCTGGTGTTCTCGTCGTCGCCGCGGTGGCGAAGCTGCTCGACCTCCAAGGCTCGCGCCGCTCGCTCGAGCAGTTCCGGGTGCCCGTAAGGCTCGGACCGGCCGTGGCGGTCGTGCTTCCGATCGTGGAGCTCACGGTTGCGGTGGCGCTCGTCCCAGTCGCCTCGGCCTGGATAGCGGCTCTCGCGGCCACGGCGCTGCTTGTCGCGCTCACCGCAGGTGTGGCCGCGGCGCTCGCGCGCGGAGTCGAGGCGGACTGCCACTGCTTCGGGCGCGTCTCCTCTCGCCCCGTCGGGCCGGGCACGCTGGCGCGCAACCTCGCGCTGCTCGGTGTCGCCGTCTTCGTGCTGGTCGCCGGCGCCGACGACGCCGGCGCGAGCGCCACGGGCTGGATCGGCGAGCTGTCGAGCGGCGAGGCCGTGACCGCCGGGGTCGGCACCCTGCTCGCCCTGGGCCTAGCCTTCAACGCCGCGTTCCTCTTCCAGCTCTTCCGCCAGAACGGGCGGCTGTGGGCAGAGCTCGAGGAGCTGCGGGCGGCGACTGCCCGCGGCCCCGCGTCCGGGCCGGTGCCCGAGGTGCAGCTCGGCGAGTACGTGCCGGCGTTCGAGCTGCCAGACCTCGCGGGCCGACTGCACGAGCTGGAAGACCTGCTCGACGACGGAAACGGACTCTTGCTCTTCTTCAGCGACCCAGGCTGCAGCGCCTGCGACCCCCTGCTCCCCGAGGTCGCCCGCCGCCAGCGCGATCCCGGCGACGGTCCGCGGCCGGTGTTGATCAGCGTCGGTGACGCCGACCGCAACCGGGCCGTGGTGTCGGAGCACGGCTTCGAGCTCGTGCTGCTGCAGGAGGACTTCGAGCTTCCGCGCCGGCTGGGGATCAACGGGATGCCGGGGGCCGTGGTGCTGGACAGCGAGGGCCGGGTCGCCAGCGAGCCCGCACTCGGAGCAGAGAAGGTCGGCGCGCTGCTCGCTGCGAGCTCAGGGCCACCCCAGCTCGTGCGGATTGAGGGGGCAGCCTGATGGCCGATGCCGGCGCCCGCAAGATCAAGGCGCTGCTCGACACCCCGAGCGCGACTCTGGCCAAGGACATGGCGGCCGTTCGCAGCGGGCTGCGCGCCGCCAGCGTGGACGAGGGCGCGGTGCCGCGCTCCACCTACGCGAGCATCAGCAAGGTGCTCAGCTACTACCGCCGCCTGCATCTGCAGATCGAAGACACAAAGACCAGCTCGCCGGCCAAGCGCGACGTGACCGCGGCGCTCTTCCAGATCGAGAACGCATTCGCGCTCGTCTCCGAGGGGCTCAAGCGCGGCGCGGGCGATGGCGCTGCCGATCAGATGGACAAGGCCGGCCGGCGCGCCGCTCGGGCGAGCAGCGACCTGACCAGGGCCAGCAGGAGGCTCGCCTGATGCACTGGTTCGACCGCATGTCCCAACAGGTCACGGCGCTTCCCGAGGCGCGCGCCACGAGGCGCGGAGCGTTGAAGGGTGCCGCGCTCGCCGCAGCGGCCGTGCCTCTGACCTCAGAGGCGCTGGCCTACGCCGGTATCCGAATGGAGGCCTACGCGGCCCAAAGCGATTGCCTGCGCTGCCTCCACGCCGCCGACCAGATCTACAAGGACAGGATGTCCGACTGTGCCCTCAGGGCGGCCTACGGCGAAGGTCACTACGCCAAGAAGCCCAAGCCAAGGCCGAAGAAGCCACCCAAGAAGATGACGCCGGCACAGGGCGCCAAGGAAACGGAGTGCTCAGCCTACGCGCGGAAGAAGCTCATCAAGGACGTCGGCGCCTGCCGCAAAGGCTCCTGCCGCCCTGCCGCGCCGAGCACCCCCCCGTCGACGGGAGGCGGTGGCGGCGGTGGAGGCGGCGTGTCCACCTGCGCGCCGGGTACGACCAAGTGCGGTGCTGATCTCTGCTGCTTCGGGGGCGACTCCTGCTGCCCCTGCCCGTCTGCGGGCGGGCTGATCTGCTGCGCGGCGGTCATCGGCTGCACCTGCTGCTAAGGGCGAGCGGCGTCGCGGGTTCGAGCCCCGGCAACGATGCCGCAGAACCTGTACTCGGGCACCCAGGCCAAGCAGGTCGCCGACTTCGTCTCGCAGACCGCCGGGCGCTGAACGTCGCCGGTCCGCGTTTTGGTTGATTTCGGCTTCCGAGACCGTCTAGCATCGCGTCGTGAACGGATTCCTCCTCGCCGCACGGCTGGTGCTGGCGTGCGCATTGGTGGTTGCGGGGCTGGCCAAGCTGGTCGATCGCCGCGGCGCGCGCCGCTCGCTGGAGCAGTTCGGAGTGCCGGCTTCGATCGTTCCGGCCGCGGCGGTGACGCTGCCGCTTGTGGAGCTCGTGGTCGGCGTGGCTCTCATTCCCGTGGCGTCGGCGTGGGCGGCCGCGCTCGCGGCCACGGCGCTCCTCCTGTGCTTCACCGCCGCCGTGGCGATTGCCCAGATGCGCGGGGTAGAGGCCGACTGTCACTGCTTCGGGCGTATCTCCTCGCGCCCGGTGGGCGCGGGGACGCTCGCTCGAAACGTCGCGCTCCTGGCGCTCGCGGTCTTCGTCGTCGCCGCTGGTGCGGGTGACCCCGGCACGAGCGCAACCGCATGGATCGGCGCGCTCTCGACCGGCGAGGCCGTGACCCTGGCCGGCGGTGTGTTGCTGGCGCTGCTCCTCGTCTTCAACACCGCGTTCCTGGTCCAGCTCTTCAAGCAGAACGGTCGGCTCTGGGCGGAGCTCGAAGACCTGCGGGCGGCGGTCGCTGAGGGTTCGTCCGGGGGGCCCGCGCCCGAGATCGGACTCGGAGAGCCCGTGCCGGCGGTCGAGCTTCGCGATCTGGAAGGCGAGCGAGTCGAGCTGCACGATCTGCTCGAGCGTGACCGCGGGACGCTGCTCTTCTTCTCCGACCCGCAGTGCGGTGCCTGCGATCCGCTGCTCCCCGAGGTCGCGCGTCGTCAGAGCGAGCCCGACGCGGCTCCTCGTCCGGTGATGATCAGCATGGGCGATCCGGCGCTGAACCGGGCCAAGGCCTCCGAGCACGGCCTCGGGCCGGTGCTGCTGCAGGACAGCTTCGACCTGCCGCGCTCCCTGGGGATCGCGGGCCTGCCGGGGGCGGTGCTCGTGGACGGTGAGGCACGCGTGGCGAGCGATCCGGCAGTCGGCGCTCAGGGCGTCTCCGGGCTCCTGGCCGCTTCCAGTTCGTACGAGTTCGCGGTGATCGAGGCGGTCCGCTGATGGCCGACCAGGGCGCCAGGAAGATCAAGAGCCTGCTCGACACGCCGAGCTCGTCGCTCGCCGACCTGACCAGCGCGCTCCAGAACGGGATGGCGGCGGCGCAAGGGGACGACGTGGCGGTGCCGAGCTCGACCGACCGCGCGATCAGCGGGCTGCGGCGCTACTACGCCGGTCTGGCCAGAAAGGTCCGCGCGATCCACACGACCTCGCGGGCGAAGGCCGACGTGCTCTCGGCGCTCGCCAAGCTCGACGCGAGCCTCGCGAGCATGTCCAAGTCGCTCCAGGAGGGAACGGGCGACGACGCGCTGGCCGACCTGGAAGCCGCCCGCCTACGCTCCTCCCAGGCCGGCAGTGCCCTGGCCCGCGCGAGCCGGAGGCTTGCGTGATGCACTGGTTCGACCGCATGTCCCGCCAGCTGGCTTCAGCCCCCGAGGCGACAGCCACGAGGCGCTCGGTGTTCAAGGGCGTCGGCGTGGCGGCGGTCGGCGCGCCGTTTGCCGCCCAGGCCGCGGCGTATGCCAGCAACCGGATGAAGGCCAATGCGGCGGCGAACGACTGCCTCGCGTGCCTCAACGGGGCGCTCAGCGACTACAAGGGGCGGCTGCAGGGCTGTAATCAGAACTTCGGAGGCGCTGCCAAGAAGAAGAAGAAGAGGAAGAAGAAGACCACGCCGGCGAGGTCCGCCGAAATGGTCGCGTGCATCGCCCTCGCCCGGGAGAAGCTGCTCAAGAAGGCCGAGACCTGTCGCACCTCGTCTCGCTGCCGCCCGCCCGTTCCCGAGCCCCAGCAGTCCCCCGTCTCCGGCGAGCTGGTCTGTCCGTCAGGAACGTCGGCCTGCGGCCCCGCCCCCGACACCAGCTGCTGCTACGGAGGGGATGCGTGCTGCCCCTGCAAGGCCACGGGCGGCTACATCTGCTGCGCCGGCGTCATCGGCTGCACCTGCTGCTGAGCGCCGCGGGTTCGAGCCCCGGCGCAGCAGGACGGGAGCGACGGGACTCGCAACCCCAGCGAGCCCCGGAGGGCGAGCGGTGTCGCGGGTTCGAGCCCCGGCGCAGCGGGACGGGAGCGACGGGACTCGCAACCCCAGCGAGCCCCGGAGGGCGAGCGGTGTCGTGGGTTCGAGCCCCGGCGCAGCAGGACGGGAGCGACGGGACTCGCAACCTCAGCGAGCCCGGAGGGCGAGCGGTGTCGCGGGTTCGAGCCCCGGCGCAGCAGGACGGGAGCGACGGGACTCGAACCCGCGACCTCCGGCGTGACAGGCCGTCCCGGCGAAAACGACGCTGGACGACGGACGACGCCAACTACCCGCAAACGGCGACATTTCGGCGGGGGTTCGCGGGCCGGAAGGTTGGCGCCGTGCGGGGGGCTGGGCGGACGTTTGGGCCACTAGATGGGCCACAAAGGTCGGTAGATACCACGCATCAGAGTGCGGCGCTGACCGGATTGCCGGTGCCGCTAAGTCGAGGAAGCTGCAAGCTCCGCGAGTCGGCCGATTTTGGAGGCGAGGTGCCAATGTTCGACACGATCGTTTGGGCCACAGACGGCTCAGAGAACGCTGACAGAGCGCTGTCCGTAGCAAAAGCGCTCGCGCATGAGAACGGAGCTTCGCTTTTCGTCGTGCACATCGTGCAGAGGTACGCGACTGAGGCCGGACTGGCGCGCTACGCCGACGAGGAGGGGGTCGAGGCGAAGCTCGAGCGAGTCGTCAAAGAGCTTTCGAAGGAGGGGCTCAATGCGACTCTCAAGGTCGTGAATCATGTCGGACCCCAGCCCGCGCACGCGATCGCGGATGCCGCTCGTGAGGCGGGCGCGGATCTGATCGTCGTGGGCACACGCGGCCACGCGGCAATCGCCGGGCTGCTGCTCGGGAGCGTGACGCTGCGTCTCCTCCACGTTGCGCCGTGTCCAGTCTTGGCCGTGCCCGCCACCGCTTGACGACGGGCCAGCTCGGCGGCGCGGCTATCCACGGGCAGCCAGCCACGCGGCCCGACGACGGTCCAGGTCCGCGCGCGCGGCGCCAGCGTCCCGGTCGGCGTCCGGGTCGTCGACGACCGGCGTCAGCTCGAACCGCTCGGCGCGCAGCTCGTCCGGCACGTCAGGCTCGAACATCCACAGCGCCAGCGGCGGCGGGCCGGGTGCGGCCATCAGCTCGTCCCGGTGCGCCTCCCACAGCTCCCGCAGGCGGGCATCGGTGAGGTCGTCGTCGCGGCCGGGCGACGGCCCAAGCTCGAGCGCCAACGCCTCCCGCAGCGTCAAGGGTGCGCGGCTCCCCCGGCGCCGTGTACGTGGTCGGACCGAAACGCGCCGTCCGCCTTGATTGCCTGCCGCGCCTGCTCGCAGCGGTCGAGCGCCTCGACGGCCAACGTCAGGAGCTTGAGCTGGTGCGGCTCGAACGCGAAGTCCTCGACGAGCCTGCGCCACAGCGCACGGCCCGGCTTGGACAAGTGGGCGGGTGCTCGCGGTTTCGTCGCCACGATGCGAGTCTAGTGGAGGATCAGGCAACGTTTGCCGTGTTGAGGACCGTGCGTAGGCGGGCGTCGTCGGCGTGGTGGTTGCGCCAGGCGATGTAGCGGCGGATGAGCCGGGCCTGGGTGGCGTGATCGGGGTGGTCGGTGCCGTCGAGGGTGAAGTAGCGCAGCGCTTTGAACTGGGCCTCGATGCGGTTCAGCCAGGAACCGTAGTGTGGGGTGTGGGCGAGCTCGACGTTGTTGTCGGCGGCCCACTCGCGGACCTTGTCGCCGAGGTGGGGGCTGAAGTTGTCGAGGATGAAGTGGAGCCGCATCTCGGCCGGGTAGAGCGAGCGGATGTAGCGGCAGAAGGCGAGGAACTCGACGCGGGTCTTGCGCTTCTTGATGTGGCCGTAGAGGCGATCGCGGCCGACGTCGTAGGCGCCGAGCATGTGCCGGACGCCGTGCGGGCGCTTGTAGGTCGCGCGGATCCGCCGCGGCTTCTTCAGCGGCGCCCACGCCTTGCCGCCCGGCTGGGGCTGGATGTTCAACGGCCCGAACTCGTCGAGGCAGATGACGGTCGCCGTGCCGGCCTCGGCGAGTTCGTAGAGCTCAAGGATGCGGTTCTTTTTCGGCTCGAAGTTCGGGTCATTGGAGCGCTTCCAGGTCCTCACCGCTTGAAAGGAGACGCCCTCCTCGCGCAACAGGGCGCGCAGCCCCTCGTGGGAGATGTCCGTGACCACCCCCTCGGCGACCAGGTAGTCGGCCAGCTTCGCCAGACTCCAGGTCGCAAACGGCCGCCCGAGATCGGTCGGGACCGACAGCGCGATCTTCTTGATCGCCCGCCGCTGGGGCAGCGTGAACGTCGCCGGGCGCCCGCCGGCGTAGCGCGGGTAGAGCGCGTCGAACCCGTCGCGGTTGAAGTTGTGGATCACCTCGCGGACCGTGTCCGGGTCGGTGAACACAACCTCGCTGATCTTGGTCGGGCTCATCCGCTGCGCCGACAGCAGCACGATCTGCGCCCGCCGCCACGTCACAACCGACCCACTGCCGCGACGCACGATCCGCAGCAGCCGATTGCCCTCCTCGTTGGTGATCTCCCGAAGCTCCACCCTGGCCGCCATTCTCGCCTCCCGATCGCCGATCGCGTTCGGAAAGCCAGTTCGCCAACGGCCGCCGGAGCCCTAGTTACGGAAACCGGCAAACGTTGCCGGTCACACCACTAGGCCGCGACCCGACGTGTCCCGGAATCTGAAACGAACCGGGTCGCCAGTCGCGTCCGGAAAGTGACGCCGGTGACGGTCGCGGGGTCCGGCCACAGATCGCGGGACGAGCCGTTGTCGGCGAGCGCCTTGCGAGCGCCGTCGGGCGCGCCGGGCAGGTAGCGCGTCCCGCCGAGCCGCACGCGACCGTCGTGCTCCATCCGTGCGCCCGTGCGGCGCAACGCATCGAGAGTCCACGGCTTCGCCGAGTCGCCGGGGAACAGGTCTGACCAGTCGAGCCCGAGCGCCGCGAGCACGTCCAGGGTGGGGCAGCCCGCATGACAAGTCAGGAGCGCCCGGCCATCGTGTCCGGTGCCGACGCTGAGGCTCGCGTTGCGGTCGTCGTGCGCCGGGCATCGCGCCGTGAGCTGGTCGCCGGGACCTCGCGGCTGGCAGCCGTGACGGTCGAGCGCATCGTGCACGGCGTCCAACGGACGTCCGTAGTCGTGGACGCTCATCGGCGCCCCCTCTCGGTTGGGCGCCGGTCGGCGCGGTGGTTTACGTCGGGCGGCGGCGGTTCGCCGTCGCCCTCGGCGTCGTCAGGGTCGGCGTCGGGACCGTCGCGCGACGACGTGCTGCGGCGAGCAGGCGGGCGACCAGCGCCACGAGCCCGGTTGCACGGCGCGATGCGCCGGGCCAGTCCGGGTCGCCGATCCGAGGACGGCGCAGCCGTGACGTGGACCATGCCGCCCTCGACGGTCACGGCGCAGAGCCCGGCGCGTTCGCGTTGGCGCGCGAGCGCCTTACGCCAGCGGACAGCGGTGCGCCAGTTGCACTTGGCGTCAGCGAGCGGCGCGCTGTCGGATATGGCTTGTGCGAGGGAACGTCATTCCGATGCGCATCGTAGACGCGGCCGCGGACGACTCCCACCGAAAACGGACGGCCCCTCGCGGGGCCGCGCCGTCCGGAATGAACGTCTCGCACAAGAGACGCCCTCATGTTCCCACACGCCGCGGCGGGAGCCTCGCCAAGGCGTTTGGGCCACTAGTGGGCCACGCGGCGCGGCGACCCTCGGAGCGGGTGAACCGCCGAAACCGCCGAGGTGCAGGGACGACGTGGGACGGACGGGAGCGACGGGACTCGAACCCGCGACCTCCGGCGTGACAGGCCGATGGTGTCCGTGCGTTTTGCCTGCAAATGCGGCTATCCAGTCGAGCGCGTCACCTCCACATCACTCTTTTCGAGCGGCCACGCGGGGCGGGAGCGATCGTTCTTGTCCGAGCCCCGGCGCATCGCGTAGGAGCGCGAGGCAGGTGGCCGTCGCAGGATCGCCTGCATGCCTTTCAGGCGATCCAGCCGGCGTTTGCACCCCCCGGTGATCGGCGTTCTGGCGGGTCAGCGCGCCCGGGGAGGGGTGCAAACCGTCGCTCGTTCGCCTATGAGGGTGTGGGCTTGCATGCCAACGACCTCGATGCCGCGATCGACTCCATGCGGGGCGTCTGATGCGCGAGCCGGTGCGGTGTCGAACCACAGGGCTGTGGCTGGCGCGCTACCTCGACGCCCACGGCACGGTGCGCCAGGCTGGCCGATTTGACCGCAAGGGCGACGCGCGCGCCGCCATCCGTAGCGCCGAGGGGGGCCTTGGTGAGGCTCCGAGCCGGGGGGCGGTGTCACTGCTTGAGTTCTTCGAGGAGTGGGAGCAGCGCTTCCCGCGCCACCCGCGCACGATGGCGACCAACAAAGAGCGCCTGCGCCTCTACATCTTCCCGCACCTCCCCCGCGGTGGCGACGTCGCACTCGGGGAGCTGCGTCGCTCGATGCTGCGCGACGTCCAAGACCGGTTGCTGCGCCGCGGGCTGGCCAAGGAAACGATAGACGGCGCCTGTGAGTATCCGGTTGGCTCAGGCTGCGGCGTCATCAGCGGTGATCTCGCGGTAGGTGGTGGGCTGGCGCAGTGCCCCGAGCCCGAGCAGTGTTTGGAAGGCCGCCATTGGCGTGCGTCGGCGGTTGTGGCGGAAGACGAACTCGTCGAGGTAGACCTGCAGGTGCTTGGCTGAGGCGCTTCGGTGGGTGCCGTGGAGCCAGGTTTTGAGGTTGGAGAGAGCGCGGTCGGCGCGCGGGAGGATCACCTGCCGTTCCTCGGTGCGCCAGAGCTGGGCGATGGGCCGGTGGTCGTAGCCCAGGCCAGCGAGTGGGCGATAGCCGCGCCAGCCATCGGTGTGGACGATGCTCGCCGGCTCGATGTTCGCCGAGACGAACCCGCCGAGCGATGCGCCCGAGGCGTCAGGGAGCGCGGCGAGCCGCAGCCGTCCAGAGCCTCGGCCCCGCACCTCAACCACAACCGCCACGAGCTGCTTTCCGATGCGGTCTCGGCTGCCTCTGCGCCTGGGATCGACGCCGCCCACGAAGCCTTCGTCGACCTCGACCTCGTCCCGCAGCGGGGTGCGCTCGGGTGCCACCATCGCCCGGCGCAGCTTCTGCAGCATGAGCCAGGCGGTCTCATAGCGGGTGAGCCCGAGCTGGCGCTGCAGCTGCTTGGCCGAGATCCCGGGGGTGTGAGTCGCGACCAGGTAGGCGGCCCAGAACCACAGCCGCAGCGGGGTGCGGGTGCCGTGCATCACCGTCCCCGCCGTGACCGAAGCCTGGTGATGGCAGCCGGCGCACTCCCACAGGTGGCGCCGCTCCAGTACCCAGGCGCGATCGCCGCCGCAAGCCGGGCAGCGGTAACCCTCCGGCCAGCGGGAGGCCGCCAGGTACTCAAGACAGGCCGCCTCATCGCCAAAACGCTCCTGGAACTCCACAATCGTGCGCGAGAAGTCTGGCCGCCCCATGAGACGACCTTAGGCTCAGCACCTGACGGAACCGGATACCCACAGACGGCGCCTTCTCCTCACTATCCACGCTGCTGTCAGATGCGGTCGACGACGAGCTCATCGACGCCAACCCGGCCGCCCGCTTCCGCGTCAAACCAGGCGACCCGAGACTTGACCCCCGCCGGTCCAAGCGCGTGCGACGCTCGATCCCACCTGCCGAGCTGCACGCCTTCATGCACCGCGTCCCCGCCCGCTGGCGGGCCTTGTGCTGGGCTCCTGTGATGACCGGCGCCCGTCCCGGCGAGCTGTTCGCCATGCACCACGACAACCTCGACCCCGACCGAGAGACGATCTAGCTCAGCCACACCGTCGATCGCTACGGCCACCTCCAGGACGGTCTCAAGACCACCCACCACGTCCGCGAGCGCGACCGCCAAGGACGCCTCACCCTGTTCCCGCAACCCCTGCTTGAAGCCCTGGCTGACGCGCCGGTGTCACCCGACGGGTGGCTGTTCCCCACCCCGCGCGCAAAGTTGTGGTCGATCCGCAACTTCTACCGCACCGTCTGGGACCCCGCCCGCACAGCCTCCGCCACCGACTTCACGCTCTATGACCTACGCCACACCTTTGCCTCCCGACTCCTGGCCGCGGGCGTCCCTGCCCCCGAGGTCTCCGCCTGGATGGGCCACTCCCTCCGCGCCGGCGGCACGCTGATCAACCCCACTACCCAGCACTACACCCACCCCACCGGCGACCACACCACGAAAGCCCTCCACACCCTCGTCCAACTCATGCGCAGCGAGCCCGCTCAACAGCTCATTCGCTCGCTAGACGAAGCGCACGATCTAGCCAAAGCGCGGCGACAACGATGAAGGCGCCTTACGCTGCTGCGCCGCCGCTTCTCGTCGTGACCGGCGTCAGCCAAGCTTCGTGGGAGACGCCTCCTTCTCGTCCTTGGCGAGCGTCTGGCCGACGCTAGACCACGCGCCGTCGTATCGTTCAGGCGATACCGCCTGAGTGCTCGAAGGAGACCTCAGTCGTGGGGCTGCACGAGGCGGCGTCGAGCGGTGGCCTCCGGGAGCGGGGCTTGGGATGGGTCTGTTTGCTGTCGCGGGTCCGTCGTTGGCGATGGTCGTGGGCAGGTAGCTGGGTAGTTCTCCGCGCCGAGGTGTGTGGGCGTTCACCGATGTAGCTGCCGTGGCGTCGAGGTTGACTCGTGTCATGAGTCGGTCGGGCCAGCCGGGTCGTTTCTTCGCTTTCGCGGGGGCGTTCTTAGCGCTTGTTTTCGGGGCGCCGCCGATAGCGGCCGCGGCTCCCAAGTCGATCACCGGAAGGCTCGACAAGCCGGGGTACACGGTGATCGCGCTCGCCGCGAACGGTCAGGCGAGGACCGTCGTCGCGCGATCCGGCAGCTTCAGCGTCGTGCCGCCGGCCGAGACGGTGACGCTTCAGCTGCGGGCGCCGGATGGCATCTACGCGGGCCCGGTCGTGCTCGCGAAGGAGCCGTGCTCGCGAAGGAGCCGGTTACGATCAAGCAGGCCAATGCGGAGTTCGCGAAGGCGGCGCGGAAGGTCAAGCAGGCTGAGCGGAGCGTCTCGGCCGCCCGGAAGCGGGTCAAGAGGGCGCGCGGTGGGCCGGCCAAGCGCCGGGCGGCAACGCTGCTGAAGCGGGCCAGACAGCAGCTCACTGACGCGAGGTTGCAGTTGACGGACGCCAAGCAGCAGCTCGCGGACGCCAAGCTGGGGGCTGTGACGCTCAAGCGGGCCGAGGCGGGCGTCACGAGCGCGGCGCGAAGGGTGAAGCAGGCTGAGCGGAGAGTCTCGGCCGCCCGGAAGCGGGTCAAGAGGGCGCGCGGTGGGCCGGCCAAGCGCCGGGCGGCGATCCTGCTGAAGCGGACCCGACAGCAGCTCACCAAGGCCAAGCAGCAGCTGGCGCAGGCCAAGCGGCTGCTCGCGGCCAAGCAGCAGCAGCTCAACTGGGCGATTGTTGGCGTCAAGGCCGGAGCCTCGCTTGGCGCTATCCGAGTCAACTCGAGGGCGGGTTACGCGCTGGCCCAGGGACTCAGCCAGCGGGCGTGGAGAACGTGGGTCGATACCACGCACACAGCGCAAGCGAAGAACGGCGTACCGATCGGGGCGGGCAACTTCGGCTTCGTGCGCTCGGCGCGCACTGACGGCGCCGCGATCGGAGACCTCGATCGCGACGGGATCCCCGACGCGCTCGACATCGACAGGAACGGCAACCTGATCCTCAACAACCTCGACGCGTCGCCCTCGGGGCTGTCGGCTCGCGACGCCCAGACAGGCGGATGCGGGCCGGGGAACATCTACTGCCAGCCCGTTGCTACGCAGATAAGGCTCTGCCTGTGGGTATCCGGTTCCGTCAGGTGCTGAGCCTCAGGTCGTCTCATGGGGCGGCCAGACTTCCCGCGCACGATTGTGGAGTTCCAGGAGCGTTTTGGCGATGAGGCGGCCTGCCTTGAGTACCTGGCGGCCTCCCGCTGGCCGGAGGGTTACCGCTGCCCGGCTTGCGGCGGCGATCGCGCCTGGGTACTGGAGCGGCGCCACCTGTGGGAGTGCGCCGGCTGCCATCACCAGGCTTCGGTCACGGCGGGGACGGTGATGCACGGCACCCGCACCCCGCTGCGGCTGTGGTTCTGGGCCGCCTACCTGGTCGCGACTCACACCCCCGGGATCTCGGCCAAGCAGCTGCAGCGCCAGCTCGGGCTCACCCGCTATGAGACCGCCTGGCTCATGCTGCAGAAGCTGCGCCGGGCGATGGTGGCACCCGAGCGCACCCCGCTGCGGGACGAGGTCGAGGTCGACGAAGGCTTCGTGGGCGGCGTCGATCCCAGGCGCAGAGGCAGCCGAGACCGCATCGGAAAGCAGCTCGTGGCGGTTGTGGTTGAGGTGCGGGGCCGAGGCTCTGGACGGCTGCGGCTCGCCGCGCTCCCTGACGCCTCGGGCGCATCGCTCGGCGGGTTCGTCTCGGCGAACATCGAGCCGGCGAGCATCGTCCACACCGATGGCTGGCGCGGCTATCGCCCACTCGCTGGCCTGGGCTACGACCACCGGCCCATCGCCCAGCTCTGGCGCACCGAGGAACGGCAGGTGATCCTCCCGCGCGCCGACCGCGCTCTCTCCAACCTCAAAACCTGGCTCCACGGCACCCACCGAAGCGCCTCAGCCAAGCACCTGCAGGTCTACCTCGACGAGTTCGTCTTCCGCCACAACCGCCGACGCACGCCAATGGCGGCCTTCCAAACACTGCTCGGGCTCGGGGCACTGCGCCAGCCCACCACCTACCGCGAGATCACCGCTCATGACGCCGCAGCCTGAGCCAACCGGATACTCACAGGCTCTACCTTTCGGGGACCGCGAACGCGAACGCGGGATCGACCCTGGACCAGATCAACGCCGGGCTCACCGCGCAGGGCGTGGTCCGGTTCGACAACCTCACGGGGCGCCGTGTCGAGCTCGACTGCGGTGACCCCAACATCGGACTCGTCTACTGCCGCCAAAACGGCAGCACAGGAACCGCCTCCGCCGGCGCTCCGGGGCAACCGGCCTTCCCGGGTTCGCCGGGGGGCGTCTTCGACGCCGACGGAGACGGCTTCGGCCTGCTCGACTCGGCGCTCGAGCCAGGCGCCTGTCCGGGTGGCTGCCCTGACCAATTCGCCCTCCTGGCCGGCGCGAGGAGTGACCAGATCGGCTCGGGCGACGTGATGATCGAGCACGTGCGACCGACGGCAACACGAGTCAGTGCCCACCACCGCCCGGGGCGACGAAAGATTCGTGCGTCTCGCTGACCGCAACGCTCCAGTACGTGTTCGCCACCGTTCCCGCGCTGGTGAGCTCCAGCGATACTGCGGGGCACTCGGCGACGGTCACCTATCCCGAGCCCGCGTCGGCTCCTGGCACCCCGGGGAACGGATTTGCAGCCTCCGCGGGCTCCGACGGCAACGTCGTGGTGAGGCTGACGTTCTGGCGGCCCCAGCGCCGGGTGATACCGAACTCGGATCCGGAAGGCGCCACGTGGATGGACGTGGGCCACCTCACATACGGGGTGAAGGTCGGTGGGCCGGGCGGAGGCTTCTGCCCGCAGAGCGCGTTCTCGGCGGACGATCCGAATCTGACCCCGGCAAGTCCGCACGTCTTCCTGCAAGGCGGAGGCGGCTTCGACGATCGCAAGAACGACGAGCAATCGAGCGCCGGGGACACCAGTGCCGGGCGGACCCTCACCTACACGCTGAACCTCAGCCAATGTCTCGCGGCCCGGGGCATCCCATTCGCTGCCGGGGACGAGGTCGAGGTTGATTCCATCGCGGCCCCGGGGGCGCCGTACTTCGCACAGCAGGTCATCGCGTTCAAGCGCCAGTAGGAAGTCGGGGAGACTCCCGACGCGAGGCACGCCGCCACGGGCACCCTGCACTGCCTTATTCCAAGACCCACCCGCTCTTGCTTTGGACGAGGAGGAGAAGTCCGCACCCATCCACGCGGAGAGTGCTCCTTTCGCGTGCATGGGGGAGCCTAACCGCACTTCCATGCCCCATTCCGGGTTCGGCCAGGATCCGCCGCCTGGGCTCGGGCCCACGCCGGACCGATTCGACGGTGACCTCCGGCCGGCACGACCGGCGCTCGCGGAACCGTGCAGTACCGTGTTCCGCATGAGCGAATCGCTGCGCTTGACGATCGTGTACGAGGCTGGCGAGGACGGTTGGGTGATCGCGTCGGTGCCGGAGGTTCCCGGTGCGCTCAGCCAGGGACGTACGCGGGAGGAGGCTCGCACCAACGTGATCGAGGCTCTGCGGGGGATTCTCGAGCTGCGGTTCGGCGAGCACGCATCGGCCGAGCCGGCTGCCGACAGCGAGTCGCTTGAGCTGGTCATCGCGGCGTGAAGCGCCGCGACCTCGAGCGGCACCTGCGCGAGCACGGTGCGCGCTTGCTGCGCGAGGGCGGCAACCACAGCTTCTGGGGTTTCGACGCCGAGCGCTCGAGCGCGGTGCCCCGCCATCGGGAGATCGACTTCCGGCTGGCGCGCAAGATCTGCAAGGACCTCGGCGTACCGCCGCCGAGCGGCGCACGCTGAGCCCGCCTACCTTGACGCACGGCACGGCACGGGCCGATCCGAGCTTGCTTCGCGTCACCTCCACGTCACTTTTTCTGCGTCGCGATCTGTTGCGGGACGGACCGCTCGTGCGTGATCTCAGCCCGACGCAGGCATTTTCGGCTGACCTCCGGCCAGGCGGTCTGGCGCTCTCTGGCCCGCGAAAACGATCCGAATTCCAGGAACTTCCTACGGGAGCGACGGGACTCGAACCCGCGACCTCCGGCGTGACAGGCCGGCGCTCTAACCAACTGAGCTACGCCCCCGAGAAGGGCTGTTGAGTATCGCACGCTGGTGGCGCCGCCACGGCCCCGCAAATCGCCGACCGAACCGCAACTTCCCGCACGAACACGGTGTTCGAGGGGCGTCAACGACTAGCGGAGGTGCAGCGGGAGATGGCAGGACGTTCCACTCGCATGACGGTTGCGCTGATCGTGGCGGTCGCCAGCCTCGCCGGGTTCTCGGCGGTGGCGCTGGCCGCGACGATCGTCGGGACCAACGGCAACGACAACCTCACCGGCACGCCCGGTCACGACCTGGTCGTGGCGAAGGCCGGCAACGACCACGTCAACGCCCTCGCGGGCAACGACCGGGTCTTCGCCGGCTCGGGTGACGACACCGTGAACGGCGGGTTCGGCCGCGACCGGATCGAGCTCGGCGCCGGCAACGACATCGGCAACGGCGGCTTCGGCAACGACCGCATCCGGGGCCAGGCCGGCAAGGACAAGATCTCCGGCGACCGGGGCAACGATCGCCTGTTCGGCGGCGATGGCAACGACATCGTCAACGGCTACCGCGGGAACGACTTCCTCAACGGCGGCCGCGGCGACGACTACGTGCGCGGCGACGTGCCGGGCAACGGCATCGGCGGCTCGGACCGCGCGTTCGGCGGGCCGGGCAACGACACGGTCATCGGCGGCGACGGGCCAGACCGGCTGCACGGCGGCGACGGCAACGACCAGTCGTTCGGCAACAACGGCCGCGACCTGATGTCGGGCGGCACCGGTGACGACGTCCAGTACGGCGGCGACGGCAACGACCGCATCTTCGCCAACCTGGGCCGCGACATCACCTACGGCGGGAACGGCAACGACGACCTGTGGGCGCTGGCCCGCGGCGACGTCACCGCGCCCGGCGACCCGCTCGGCGACACGCTGTTCGGCGAGGCCGGCAACGACACGATCCATGTCCGTGACGGCGAGGTCGACAACGTCGACTGCGGCGACGGGAACGATCGCGTCATCGCCGACTCGTTCGACGTCATCGCGGCCAACTGCGAGCGCGTGGTCCGCAGGGACCCCGCGCCGCGGGAGGACGCCAGCGAGAACAGCACGCAGAACCCGTCCGACGACCACAAGACCAGCTAGGAGACGTGCCAGCGCGAGCCGAGGCCTGTCCGGATCGCGCGAGAGCAGGGCCGGCGAGGGCCCCGGGAGACCGGGGCCCTCGTTCATTCCAGGCGTCGTCGCGCGGTACCCTGCGGCCGGTGATCCTGTGTCGGTAGCGGCACCAGAGCCCGTCTCCACCAACCCGCTGCGCCGCCTGGCCGGCGACGTCGTGACCGAGCGCCGCTTCGCGGAGCCGCTGCCGCCGGGCCCCACGAACTTCAGCTTCTCGCGCACGCGCGCCTTCGCGCGCTACCCGCTCCCGATCCTGCTCGACGCCTACGAGCGCTTCGGGCCGATCTTCTCGGTGCGGATCCTGCACGCGTGCGGCGTGTTCCTGCTCGGGCCGGAGGCGAACCACTACGTCACCGTGTCGCACGCCGACAACTTCCGCTGGCGCGAGGGCGGCCTCGGCGACCTGATCCCGCTGCTGGGCGACGGGATGCTGACGATCGACGGCGCCTACCACAAGCGCGCGCGGCGGATCATGCTGCCGGCGTTCCACCGCGAGCGGATCGCCGGGGCGGCCGACGTGATGCTGGAGGAGGCCGAGCGCGCGACGGCCTCGTGGGCGGCCGGACACCGCCTCGACCTCTACCGCTGGACCCGCGCGCTGGCGCTGCGCGTCGCGCAGCGGGCGCTGTTCGGCTTCGACCCCGACGCCAACTCCCGGGAGATCGACGCCGCGGCCGAGTTCGAGCGCGCACTGGGCTTCTACGGTCGCGACTACCTGCTCCAGATCCTGCGCGGGCCGCGCACGCCGTGGTCGACCCTCCAGCGCGCGCGGCGGCGGCTGGACCGAGTGCTCTACGCCGAGATCGCGCGCCGGCGCGAGCGGGGAGGGCTGGAGGAGCGCGGCGACATCCTCTCGCTGCTGATGGCCGCCCGCGACGAGGACGGCTCGGAGTTCTCCGACCGCGAGCTGCGCGACCAGGTCATGACCCTGCTGTTCGCCGGCCACGACACCACCACCTCGACGGTCACGTTCCTGTTCTACGAGCTCGCGCGGAACCCCGCGGCGCAGGCGCCCCTGCTCGAGGAGCTCGACCGGGTCGTGGGCGACCGCCCCGTCGAGGCGGGCGACCTGGTGGGGCCGCCGGAGCAGCTCGAGGGGGCCATCGACGAGACGCTGCGCCTCTACCCGCCGGCCTGGATCGGCCCGCGGCGCAACGTCGAGGCGTTCGAGTTCGCCGGCCGCCGCGTGCCCGCGGGCGCCCCGTTGTACTACTGCTCGTGGGCCAGCCACCACCTGCCGGACGTGTTCGACGACCCGGAGGCGTTCCGGCCCGAGCGCTTCGCGCCGGAGGCGAAGGCGGCGCTGCCGAAGGGCGCCTACGTCCCCTTCGGCGGGGGCTCGCGCACGTGCATCGGCATGCGCTTCGGGCAGATGGAGATCCGCGCGATCGCCGCCACCGTCCTGCGCCGCTTCACCGTCGAGCTCGAGCCCGGCTACGAGATGAGCGTCCGGCAGATGCCGACGCTCAGTCCGCGCGGCGGCCTGCCGGTGACGGTTCGCGCCCGCCGGGCCGCGGGCTCGGCCGCAGCCTGAAGGTCCGCCGCACCCGCTCGGGCAGGTACCAGTTCCACTCGCCCAGCAGCTTCATCAGCGACGGAACGAGCAGCATGCGGACGACCGTGGCGTCCAGGATGATCGCCGCCGAGAGCCCGATGCCGAACTCCTGCAGGCCGACGAACGATCCCGCGGTGAAGCCGGCGAACGCGGCGACCATGATGATCGCGGCGGCCGTGATGATCCGGCCGGTGTGCTCGAGGCCGTAGGCCACGGCCCGCTCGTTGTCGTGCTTGGCGTCCCACTCCTCGCGCATGCGCGAGAGCAAGAAGACCTCGTAGTCCATCGACAGCCCGAAGAGCATCGCGAAGAGGAAGATCGGGATCCACGCCTCGATCTGGCTCGACGTCTTTAGGCCGAGCAGGTCCGTGCCGAGGCCGTGCTGGAACATCAGCACGAGCACGCCATAGGTCGCCGCCACCGACAGCAGGTTGAGCAGCACCGCCTTGAGCGGAAGGACGACCGAACGGAAGGCCCGCAGGAGCAGCAGGTAGGAGAGCACGAGGACCGCCAGGACCAGCCACGGGAACGCGCTGTACGCCTTGTGCTCGAAGTCGACGCCGAACGCGGGCGCGCCGCTGAGCAACACCGTGGCGTTCCCGAACTGCGCCGCGGGAACGACATCGTCGCGCACGCGATGCACGAGGTCCTTCGCCTGCGGCGTGCCGCTGTCGCCGCGACCGGCGAAGCGGATCTGGAACACCCGGCCGGTGCGGTCGACCAGACTGGACTGTTCGAGCCGCGCGCGCACCGCGGGTGGCGGCACCCCCGAGCGGGGGACGACGAGCGCGGGCGCCAGCACCGTGCCGGCCTGGACCTCGTGGTCCCTCCGCACGGCGGCGACGAACCGCTGCTGTGCGGCCACGGCCTGCGCCGTGTAGGCGCCGCCCGCGCGGCCGGTGTCGACGACCAGCTGGTTCGGCGCGAGCGAACCCGGCCCGAGCGTGTCCTCGAGCACCTTCAGCCCGCGCGCGGCCTCGGTGTTGATCGGCGTTCCGCGGTTGTCGCCACCGGTCAGCGAGAGCTCGGTCGGCGGGCAGCGCGAGCGCGATCATCAGCCCCGGCCGACACGACGAAGACGGGGATCGGGCGGCGCATGATCCCGCGGGCGAGCCAGGTCCAGAACCCGTGCTGCTTGGCCTCGGCGCGCTTGGTCAGGAGCGAGCGCGGCACGAACCGGAGGCGGTTGATCCTGCGCCCCATGACCGCAAGGAGCGCTGGAAGAAGGGTTGCCGACGCGGCCATCGAGACGAGCGGGACCAGCAGGCCGCCGATCCCCATGGAACGCATGAACGGCAACGGCATGAGCACGAGCAGCGCCAGCCCGACCGCAACCGTCGCGCCGGAGAACAGGGTCGCCCGCCCGGCCGTCGCCATCGTTTTTCGCAGCGCATCACGTGTGTCGTCGTTGCGTTCGAGTTCCTCGCGGAAGCGGAAGACGACGAGCATCGAGTAGTCGACCGCGATCGCGAAGCCGATCAGCGTGACGATGTTCTGGACGTAGACCGCCATGTCTATGAAGTTGGCGAAGATCCACACGAAGCCGAGCGTGGTGGGGATCGAGATCAGAGCGAACACGAGCGGGACGGCCATGCCGGCGAGCGTCCCGAACATGAAGGCCATCACGAGCAGTGCGATCGGCACGGCGATCGTCTCGCCGCGCTGAAGATCTTTGTTGTAGATCGGCTGGATGTCGTGATTGAGCGCGGGGAAGCCCGAGAGGTACGTCGTCCCGTTGGGCACGGCGCCGATCGCGCGGCGCACCGCGGACGTCCTGTTGGAGGCGTCCTGGTTCTCGAGGTCGGTGGCAGACCTGGGCGTAGACCGCCCGCGTCCCGGCCTGCTGGAGCGGCCCGGCCTTTCCGCCCTTGAGCACCGCGGCCGCGCGCTGGGCCGCCTGCTGGGCGGCGGCGCGGAAGCCGGCGTCGTTGACCGTGGCCCCGGCGTTGGGCACGACGACGAGCGTGAAGGCGCCTTGGCCGCGCTCGTGGAAGCGCTGCTCGCTGATGTTCAATCCGCGCTCGGCGTCGGAGCCGGGCACGCTGAAGCGGTTCGTCAGCAGCGACCCGAGGCTGCTGGTGGCGGCGACGCCCAGCACGAAGACGACGATCCAGCCGCCGATAACGCGCTTGCGGTGGCGAATGACCCAGTCAGTCCAGCGAGGCATCGGCGCGATTCTAGGACGCAAATGCCGTCATACCAGTCCTCGTCATGTGATCTGAGTCACACCTAATTGCTGGGTGTTAGCGAGGTGACCGGAGGCCGAGCCGACGCTTGAGGGCGATCACGCGAGTGGCGGCCGCGCCAGACGCGGGGCGGAACGTTGCAGAGCGGCGCGCCTCGGCCAGCAGGCGGCGGAACACCGGCCGGAACGACCCCGGCCCGGTCATCAGCACGAGGTCCGCGCCGGCCGCGACGGATCGGACCGCCGCCGTGCCGACGTCGGAGCGGCGGATCACGGCACGCGCCTCGATCGAGTCGGTCACGACCGCACCGCGAAAGCCGAGCCTCCCACGCAGCTCGCCGCCGATGACGGCCGCGGACTGCGACGCGATCCGCGAGCGGTCGAGGGCGGGGTAGAGCGCGTGGGAGACCATCACGAGTGGTACGCCGACCTGGACGGCCGCCCGGAACGGCGCGAGGTCGACGGCCCGCAGCTCGGCGGCGGACAGCCCGATGGTGACCGGGCGCGCGTCGGTGTTGGCGTCCCCCGCGCCAAAGCCGGGGAAGTGCTTGGCGGTCGCGCCCACGCCACCCGCCGCCGCGCCGCCCACGGCGGCGCCCACGAGCGCCGCAACCGCCGCGGGGCCGCCCGGGTAGTCGCGGGAACGCAGGGCGGAGCCGGGGCGCCCGACGTCGGCGACCGGCGCGAGGTTGACGTTGATCCCGAGGCCCCGCAGGTCACGGGCGGCGCCGCGACTCGCGGAGCGCGCGGCCGGCGGCGTGGCGATCTCGGCCTGACCGGCATCGGGCCCGGCGAACGGGACGATGCGCACGGCGCCACCCTCCTGGTCGACGGCGACGAGGACCGACCCCCGTCCCGCGCGCTGCAATGCCCCGGTGAGGCCGCGCAGCTGGCCGGGCGAGGCGACGTTCTCCCCGAACAGGATCGCGCCGCCGGCGGTGCCGTCGCGCAGGATGCTCTCCACGTAGCCGGGCGCCGCGGTGCCGTGGAAGGACAGGATCAGGAGCTGACCGACCTGCCGACGCAGGGACGCGCCGCCCGGCGCCCTCGGCTCGGCGGGCCGGTGGCCCGGCGCGGTGGGCGCACCGGCGGCCGGGCCGCCCGAGCCGCCGCAGCCCGCCACCGCCGCGGCGGCGAGCGCCGCGGCGGCGACCCCCGGACGCGCCCTCACCCGGCGGCCAGCGCGCGGGCGCGCTCCGCGAGGTGGACGACGCCGAGCCGCTCGAAGGCGGCACGGGCGTCCTCAAGTGCGGCGCCGGCCTCCTCCGGATCGATTTCGCGCAGCGCGTGGCCGGCGAGGAGCTCGCAGCGGGCCGCGTCGAGCACGCGTCCCAGCGATGCCCACCGCTCCGCCGCCTCGCGCAGCTTGGCGACGCCCTCGGCGCCCGGCGTGGTGGCGCCCTGGGCCTCCAGCCCGGCGGCCTCGCCGAGCGGATAGGGCACCCGCTCGGCCAGCTCGGCTGCCTGCTCGGCCGCCTCGCGCGCGGCCTGGTCGTCGCCCTCGGCGGCGAGCACGACGGCGCGCGCCGAGGCCGCCTGGATCTGCTGCGCGATCAGGCCGGCGCGCTCGCAGACCTCCAGGGCCCGCGCGAGCGCGCCGGCGGCCGCGGCGTGGTCCTCGTGGTCGCGCAGCGTGGCGGCGAGGCCGAACAGGGCGGAGAAGGCGACCTCCGACCAGCCGACCTGCTCGGCCAGCTCGTGCGCGCGGCCGAACCGCTGCTCGGCCGCATCCCAGCTCCCCTCGCGCCAGGCCAGCCAGCCGCGCATCGCCATCGGCAGGCACAGCTTGCCCACCAGGCCCTCGCGCTCGGCCAGCTCGACGCTGGCGTCGCTCGACGACTGCACGGCGTCCCAGTCCGCGCGGTGGAACGCGATCTGCGCACGCGCGGCGAGCAACTCCACGCGCGCGGGCACGTCGCCGACCTCCTCCGCCAGGGCGAGCGCGTCCGCGTAGGCGCGCTCGGCGCCCGCGTCGTCGGCCTCGAAGACCTCGAGGTGGTGGCCGAGCGCCAGCAGGGCTAGGATCGTCTCGGACTGGTCCAGCCCGCGTGCGAGCTCGACCGACCGCTCGAGATTCTCGCGCGCCTTCCCCATGTCGCCGATGCGCCCGAACACGCGGCCGAAGATGCCGTGGGCGCGACTCGCGGCGCGGGTCTCGCCGAGGCGCTCGGCGAGCCGAAGCGACTTCTCGGCCGCGTAGATCGCGAGCATGTTGTCGCCGGTCTGCATGTACAACGACGCGGCCTCCTGATAGAGGCGCACGAGCTCGAGCGACGGGTCGCCGTCCTTGAGGAGGTTGATGCCCTGCTGGTGGTGCTCGATCGCGGGCTTGCGCTCACCGCGGTGCCACAGCGCCGCTCCGATCTTCCGGTGCAGCCCGGCGACGCGCTCGAGGTCGTCGGCCCGGCCGTGGTATTCGAGGCACTCCTCCCACACGACGATCGCCGCGTCCACGCGCCCCAGCCGCAGCGCCACGTCGCCCTCCTTCTCTCCGATGCGGGCGCGCGCCGCCTCACCGCCGCCGCTCAGCTCCCGCGCCGCGCGGAAGTGCGCGACCGCCTCGCGGTTGGAGTAGAAGGAGGCGGCGGCGTCGCCGGCGGCCTCGAGGAAGTGCAGCGCGCGCTCGTTGATCGGCTCCCGCTCGGCGGCGTCGATCCGCGCCTCGGACGCGAGCGCCGCGGCACGGCCGTAGTGCTCCGCCAGCAGCGCCACGACCTCGTCCGAGCGCTCGCCGGCGCGGTCCTCGATGAAACGGCCGACCTCGAAGTGCTTGCGGGCGCGCACCGCCTTGGGGAGCATCCCGTAGGCCACGTCGCGGATCAGCACGTGCTTGAAGGCCAGCTCCGGCTCGCCCGCCAGCCGCGAGCCCGAGCCGGGCACGACGATGTCCTTCTCCTGCAGCGAGCTGAGGCCGGCGTCGAGGTTGCCGCCCTCCTCCTCGGCGACGCTCGCCAGCGCTCCTTCCCAGAACGTGCGCCCGACCACCGCGGCCTGCTGCACGAGACGACGCTCGAACGGCTCGAGGGAGTCCAGCCGCGCGGCCAGCAGCGCCTGGACGGTGTCCGGCAGGCCCTCGGCGTCGCCGGCCCCCGCCTCGCTGGTCAGCCGCACCATCTCCTCGGCGAACAGCGGGTTGCCCCCCGCGCGTTCGGCCATCCCCTCCACCAGGACCTCGGAGGCGGGGCCGGGCAGAAGCGCCCCGATGAGGTCTCGGGTGTCCTCGGTGGACAGCGGCTCGAGGAAGATCGAGGTCGCGCTGCGGCGGCCGCCGCCCCAGCTCGGCCGGCGCTCGAGCAGCTCGTCGCGCGCGAGGCAGAGCACCAGCACCGGCGCTCGCACCCACTGCGCGAGGTACTCGATCAGGTCGAGCATGCCGTGGTCGGCCCAGTGGATGTCCTCGAATGCCAGCACCAGCGGGCTGCGACGGCCCATCGCCTCGATGCCGAAGCGCACGGCGGAGAAGAAGGACTCGCGCATGCGCGCGGGGTCGAGCGCCTCGGCGGTGCCCGGGTCGAGCGGGACCTCGATGCCCAGCAGCCGACCGATCAGCGCCGCCCGCCGGTCGCGCGCCTCCGGATGGACGTTCTCGGTCTCCGTCTCCCCGAGCAGCAGGGAGATGCCGGTGCGCAGCTTCTCCCAGGCCGCGTCGGAGGAGTCGCCGTCGACGATCCCGAACTCGGCGCGCACGACCTCGCCGAGCGCCCAGTAGACGATGCTCGAGCCGTACGGGAGGCAGCGTCCCTGGCGGAAGGTCGGGACGGGGTCGGTCCCGCCCAGCGCGAGCTCGTACTCCCGCAGCAGGCGCGACTTGCCCACGCCGGCCTGGCCGACCAGCGTCACGAGGTGCGGGCGCCCCTCCCGCACGACGCGGCCGTAGATGGACTGCAGCAGTGCGAGCTCGTCGTCGCGCCCCACCAGCGGCGCCTCGCGCGCGGGCAGCGCCCGGCGCGATGGCGCGGACGCCAGCGCGCCCGTCGCCTCCCAGGCGGCGACCGGCTCGGCCTTGCCCTTGAGCGTCAGCGGCTCGAGCTCCTCGTAGGCGATCGCATCGCGGGTGGTGCGGAAGGTGCGCGCGCCGACCGTCACGGAGCCGGGCTGCGCCGCCGCCTGCAGGCGCGCGGCCACGTTCACCGTGTCGCCGATCACCGTGTAGCTCTCCCCCACCGCCCCGGCGATCACCTCGCCCGTGTTGACGCCCACGCGCAGGGCGAGCGACACCTCGTAGGGGCCGGCGATGTCCGCGTTGATCTCCTCCATCGCGGCCTGCATCCCCAGCCCGGCGCGCACCGCGCGCTCGGCGTCGTCCTCGTGCGCCACGGGCGCGCCGAAGATCGCCATCACGTTGTCCCCGATGTACTTGTCCACCGTGCCGCCGTAGCGGTCGACCTCGTCGCCCAGCCGGCGCAGGCAGCGGTCGATCAGGCCCTTCACGTCCTCTGGGTCCATGCGCTCGGACATCGCGGTGTAGCCGGACACGTCCGCGAACAGCACCGTGACCTGCCGGCGCTCCTCGCTGAGCGGGACCGGGCGGTCGGGCGCGGCCAGCGGGGCCGGCGCCGCGGCGGCATCGATGGCGGCGCCGCAGCTCATGCAGAAGCGCGCCTCGGCCGGCGCCGGCTCACCGCAGCTCGGGCACGCCCGGGGCAGCGCCGCGCCGCAGGCCATGCAGAACCGGGCCTGGGCCGGATTTTCGGTCGAGCAGCTGGGACAGGCGATCCCCGCCATGGGCCCAGTCACGATAGCGGGCGGTCTACGACAGCCAGCGGCGCGGGGCGTCGATCATCATCGCGTCGACCTGCTCCGGCGTCACGCCCGCCTCCTTGATCGCGGGCACGACCTCGTCGAGCACCAGCGTGAAGCTCCACTTGGGGACCATCCCCGCGACCATCTCGGGCGGGAACCAGTCGAGCGTCCCGACGTAGTCCTGCGAGAGCATCATCTTCCCGGCGTGACCGCGCCTGCACAGCTCGACGACCGTCGCGTTGCGCTTGTCGACGGGCAGGATGATGTCGAGCCCGTAACGGTCCATCCCGATGTAGCAGCCGCGCCCGAGCAGCTCCTCGATGTACTCCAGGTCGTCGGTGTCGCCGGTGTGGGCGATGACGACCTTGGTCGGGTCCACGCCCTCCTCGTCGAACACATCCATCTGCTTCAGGCCCGTGCGGCTCGCCGGGTGGGAGTGCGACATGATCGGCCGGCCGGTGCGCTTGCTCGCGCGCGCGCACGCGCGCAGGATCTTGTCGACGTCGTCGGTGATCCCGGGCTCGTCGACGGCGCACTTGAGGAACGCGGCCTTGACGTCGGTGCCCTGCATCCCCTCCTCGACGTCGTGCACGAACGCGTCCGCGAGGTCGTCCACGTCGCGATTGGCGAAGCACTGGGGCAGGAACGTGTACCGCGAGCCGTAGACCCCGGTGCACATGACGAGCTGGATCCCGGTCGCCTCGACCACCCGCTGCGCGAGGTGGACGTCGCGCCCCAGGTCCATGCACGTGGGCTCGACGATCGTCTTGACGCCCCGCTCCATCACCGCCTTGAAGCCCGCGACCGCCCGGTCGAGCTCCGCCTGCTCGTCGTAGAGGTGCGGGAACGTCGCGCGCGCTCCCTCGGAGGTGGTGCGCATGTGCTCGTGCGGCAGGGTGAGCCCGAGGTCCTCCTCCTCGACGGGGCCGGAGACGGTCTCGATCGTGGCCATGCGGGCGCTCCTCTCTCGGGGACGGGCGGGCGGCGGCGATCGTATGCGCTACTTGAGGATCTCGTCCACCCGCCAGCGCCCGGCCACGCGGACGAAGCGCCAGGTCTCGTTCGTGCTGCCCTCCTCGATCCGTGCCGTCGCGGTGTCGCCGGTGATCGCCAGCGACTTGACCTCGAGCTGCGCCTGGCTCTTGCCCGACTCGACGTCGTCGACGAACGCCACGCACGACCGCCCGGCGCCGCGTGAGACGAGCGCGGCCCAGCGCTCGCTGAAGAGCTCGTTGCAGACCCGCCGGCCGTCGTTGTCGTCGAGCCCGGACTCGACGTCGTCGACGACCTGCGCGACCCGCCTGCGCTCGCCGCTGAAGTGCTTCGCGTTGCTGTTGTCGAAGGACCCGGTCACGCCGAGCACGACCACAATCGCGATCAGCCCGAGCCACACACAGCCGAGCACGATGCCCGCCGTGGCGAGGCCGAGCCCGGTCTGGCGGCCGCCCGACGACCTGATCTGGCTGCGGCCGACGAGCCCGAACACGATGGCCAGCACCGAGCCGCCGATGATCCCGAGCACGAGCGACGCGATCGCCCACCCGTTGGTGCTCGGCGGCCGGGAGGGGACCGGAGCGCCGGCGGGGGCGTCGACGTGCCCCGTCCACTGGCGCCCATCCCAGTAGCGCCGCGCGGCCTGGCGGTAGGGATCCGGGTACCAGCCCGGCGGGGTGCTCGCCATGCGGGCGAGTATCCCGCAGTCAGGAGCCGACGGTCAGCGGCGCAGCCGCCGCCGCCGCGGCGTTGGCGGCATCGCCCGCGAACAGCACGCGCACGCGGTAGGACCCGGCGGGGCCGGCCCGGAGGGTGGTGGCGAACGCCCCGCCGCCGGCGCCCACGATCCTGCGCGCCGCGGCCCGGTAGCGGCCGCGGACCCGGCGCTCGAGCAGCACCGTGAGCCGCGGCTTGCCCGGCGCGATCGTCCCGGACACCGCGACGGCCCCGTTGCGGTGGACGCCGGCCGGAAGCGGCGCGAGCGCGAGCCCCGGCGCCACCCCGAACGGGAGCGGCGGCGAGACGGCCGCGCCCTGCCCGCCGCCGCCGGCGTAGAACGCCCGCACCGTGCCGTTGCGCGCGGCCGGCAGGGCGATCGACCACGACCCGTCCGCCCGCGTGGCGGCGGTTGCCACGGTCGAGAAGGAGCCCGCGCGCAGCAGCTGGATCGCCACCGACGCGCCCGCGACGGGCGTGCGCGCCGCGCGCGCCAGCCGCCCGGACAGCGCGACCGGCTGGCCGAAACGGACCGGGTTGCGGGCCGCGGCGAGCCCGACGCTCGTGAGCGGCGCGGCGAGGGCGGCCACCTGCCGGCGCAGGGCCGGCAGCTCGGCGTACAATGCGCTCCCGGGACAGTCGGTCGCGTTGGCGTCGCGATGGCCCGAGATCAGGTTGAGGTGCAGGACGCTGCCGCGCGGCAGGCCGTTGAGGTCCGGCTCCGGCGTGACCAGCCTTACCCGCCCCGTCGCCGGTACGCCGTGGAGGGTCAGCTTCCAGGCCAGCAGCCGCGCCAGCGCGCCCATGCCCGCCCGCGTCTGCGACGCGGTGGTGAACGTGCCGATGTTGGCGACGCCGGTCGACACCGTGTTGAAGCCCTTGACCTGGGCGCCGACCACCGCCCGGTCGATGCCTCCGGCCCGGCCCTCGAAGATCTGGCCGTAGCGATCGACGAGGAAGTTGTAGCCGATGTCCCCCCAGCCCCGGTCGTCGCGGTGGAAGCGGCAGATGGCGAGGACGATCGCCGCCGACTGGCCCGGCCCATAGCCGTTGAGGTTGTCGGTGTGGTGGACGAACCCGAGCTTCACGGCGCCGTAGCTGGGCGCGGCGCGCGGCCGGCACTGGCCGCCCGCCCAGGCGCTGCGCGGGATGATCCGCGGCTGGCCGCCGACCGCCGTCGTGCCCGCGTCGGCCGCGGCCGGCACGATCGTCGCGAAGGCCGTGTGGACCGCGGCGAGCACGCGCGTGCGGACGCGGTCCGCCGCGGTCGCGGTCCCGGTCGAGTTGACGAAGTCGACGTGGACGTCCCGGACCGACGGCGGCACGCGCAACTGGAGCGCGTCGGCTCCGCCGACCCAGATCGGCTCGGTCCCGTGGACCGGGGCGCTGCGATCGGGCACGTCGACGGCGTGGTCACCGGCGTGCCAGCGCGTCCAGCGCCCGCTCGCCAGCCGCGCGCGCACCTCGACGCGAGCGTCCACCGGGCCGTGCCAGGTCAGGCCGAACAGATCGAAGCGCTTCGCCGCCCGCAGCACCCGGGTGGTGGCCGGGCCGCCGGCGGCGCGCGGCCCCGCGATGTCGGGAACGCGCATGCTGAACTCGACCACCCGCGGGACGTACGGGCTCACCGACAGCGCGGGTGCAGCCGCCCAGACCGCGGCGGCGAAGAGCGCGAGCACGACGGCGAGAACGATTCGGCGGCGGCGACGCACGACCCGGCGGACTGTGACGAGTGGCGCTAAACGCCGCGTAAGAGCGTCAGCCGCGGAGCTGGCGCACCGGCTGGCCGCGCTCCACCCGGTAGGCGTCGAGGTCGAAGCGGCGCAGACGGCGCCGCAGCCCCAGGACGGACCACGGCCAGACCGTGCTGTTGCGCCCGTTCGCATCGAGGTAGTAGCTGGAGCAGCCGCCCGCGTTCCAGACGCTGCCCTGCAGCGCATCCTGGACCCGTTCGTTGTACGCGGCCTGGACATCGGCCCGCACCTCCACGTTGCCCACGCCCTGCCGCTCCATCACACGCAGCGCGTCGACCACGTAGCGCACCTGCGCCTCGATGAGGGCGAACGCCGAGACGACACCGATGTTGGGGCCGAAGAGCAGGAAGGCGTTTGGGAAGCCGGCCACCGACGTGCCCAGGTACGCCTGCGGGCTCCCCTGCCAGGTTTCCGCGAGGCTACGCCCCGTCCGGCCCCGGACCCGCTCGGCGATCGGGAGGTCGGTCACGTGGAAACCCGTACCGAAGATGATGGTGTCGACCTCCCGCTCGCTCCCGTCGGCTCCGATCACCGATCGCTCGCGCACCTCCCGTACGGCGGCCGCCACCAGCTCGACGTTCGGCTGTCGCAGCGCGCAGTAGAAGCCGTTCGCGAGCAGCACGCGCTTGCAGCCGAGCGCGAAGTGGGGGGTGAGGGCCCGCCGCATCTCCGGATCCGGGATCGAGCGCCGCAGGTAGCGCAACCCGTACCACTCCCCCGGGCGCACGGCCCATCGATGGTGGGCCGCGGCGGTCACCAGCTCCATGCCCGCCCACAGGACGGCCCGCCACGCGCGCTGCACGAGCGGGAAGCGGCGGAACACGTCCTTCCACTGGTCCGAGATCTCGGCGTTGAGCTTCGGGAGCACCCAGGCGGGGGTGCGCTGGAAGACGTGGAGCCGCGCGACCCGCGACTGGATCCGCGGCACGAACTGAACGGCCGATGCGCCCGTGCCGACGACGGCGACGCGCTCCCCGTCGAGATCGTGGTCGTGATCCCAGCGCGCCGAGTGGAACACGGTCCCCTCGAAGTCCTCGAGTCCCGGAAGGTCAGGGATCACGGGCTCGTGCAGCGGACCGGCGCCCACGAGCAGCACCTGCGCCTCGAGGCGCCCGCACGTCGTTTCCAGCACCCAGCGGCTGCGGGCGCCGTCCCAGGTCGCCTCCAGCAGCTCGGCCCCGAGCTGGAGATGCTCGGGAACGCCATAGCGCTCCGCGGTGTCGAGCAGGTAGTCCTTGATCTCCCCCTGCCGCGCGAACACCCGGCTCCAGTCCGGGTTGGGCGCGAACGAATAGGAGTACAGCGCCGAGGGCACGTCGCAGGCGCAGCCCGGGTAGGTGTTGTCGCGCCAGGTCCCACCGAGCTGATCGGCCTTCTCGAGCAGGACGAAGTCATCGATGCCGGCGTCCCGCAGGCCGATCGCCGCGCCAACGCCGGCGAAGCCGCCGCCGACGATGGCGACGCTCACCTCGGGGCGCCAGCCGTCGCGGGGAGCTGGGGGTGCCGGTGCGACCGGCCGGGCGGTGCCGATCGCGGTCACGGCGTCGCGGAGTGGGCCGGGCAGCGCTCGGGCGCGACGCCCTGCGGCGCCGGTGGTGGTGCCGCGACGCGCTCCGCCAGCACGACCCGCCCGCCCCGAGTCGGGCGGAAGAAGATCGCGTGCAGCATCCCGCGCTCCGCGCGCGGGGAGACCGCCTCGAAGCGGCCGCGACGCAACACGGTGTGGAGGACCACCTTCATCTCCAACGTGGCAAAGCTCGCGCCGATGCAGCGCCGGATGCCGCCGCCGAACGGCAGCCAGCTGTAGGTGTCCGGGCGCGCATCGAGGAAGCGCTCGGGCCGGAAGGCCCCGGGCTTCGGATATAGGTCGCGCCGGTGGTGGACCGTGAGGATCATCGGGACGATCCGCGTCCTGGGCGGGATCACGTACCCGCCCAGCTCGAAGGGCTCGGTCAGGCGCCGTGCAATGAACGGGATCGGCGGCCGCGCGCGCAGCGCCTCAGTCACCACCGCGCCGGCGTAGGCGTCGTCCTCGCCGTCGCGAGCCTCGGCCGTGAGCCGGGCGAGTGCGTCGGGATGCCGCAGGAGGCGCTCGAAGGTCCAGGCGAGCGCGGTCGCCGTGGTCTCGTGGCCGGCCATCAGGAGCGTCATGAGCTGGTCGCGCAGCGCGATGTCGCTCAGCCCCATCCCGTCCTCGTCGCGGGCCCGCAGCAGCATCGCGACGATGTCGGAGCGCTGCTCGAGCTCCGGGTCGGCGCGCCGCCGGGCGATCTCGGCGAGCAGGACCTCGTCGGCGGCGGCCACCGCGCGGTGGAAGGCCCGCCAGGTGCGCATCCCGCCCGCGCGACGGAAGACGTAGCGCGGGATCGCCTGATGCGAGGTCACAAGCGCCAGCACGCGCCGCAGCAACGGCCGCAGCTCTGCGAGCCGCGCGCGATCCTGGATGTCGAAGACGACGCGCATGATGATCTCGAGCGTCAGGGCCTGCATTCGCGGCAGCATCGCGAACGGCCTCCCCACCGGCCACGTGTCGAGCGCCTCGTCGGCGAGCTGTCCCATCAGCTCCCGGTAGTGCTCCAGGTTCGCGCCGTGGAATGGCGGGAGCACGAGCTTGCGCTGGGTCAGGTGCTCGGCCCCATCGAGCAGCAGCAGCGAGCGCGAGCCCAGGACGACGGCCAGGGGCTTGTTGCCCTCGCCCGCCTCGAGCACGGTGGAGTCGCCGGTGAGCACCTGGCGGATCAGCTCGGGCTCGGAGACGACCACCACGTTGCCGATGCCCGGCACGCGCAGCGAGAAGACATCGCCGTAACGGCGGCGCAGCGCACCGAGGTAGGCATCCCGCTGGAACAGCAGGCGTGCCACCTGGAGCGCCATGAAAGGGTCGCGCGGTCCCGGGGGCAGCGAGGTGGCTGCCGGCGACGCGCTCACGCCGCCTCCACGGGCCGACGGTTCATCGGCGCCGGAGGCGCTCCCTCGCGCTGATCGACGAACGCGGCGATCCACCGCGCGACGGTCGGCGCATGGCTGCGGATCACCCAGTGGCCCGCCCGAACCTCCCTGCGCCGGAGGTCGGTCACGAAGCGGTCGAGGTCCTCCTGGAGGGCGGGCGAGACATAGGCGTCGCGCGTCGGCACGATCACCTGGACCGGCACCGTCGTGTGCGGCTCGCGCCGCGAGCCCAGCGGCGCGCGCCAGTTCGCCCGGTAGATCCGTTGCGTGGTGCAGGCATCGCGGACGAGCGTGTCCGCCGGATGGCCGGGGCGGGGCGGGATGCCCTCCACGCGGGCGAGGATCCGGGGCCACAGCCGCCCGAGCGCGAGGCGCCACGCGAGCTGCGGCGTCCCGGGGATCGAAAATGCCAGCAGGTACCAGGACCGCGCCAGCTGCCCGGCCAGTTGTCGGAGCGCCCGCGGGTTCGGCCGACGCAACCGGCGGCGGATCCACAGGGCCACGTGGTCGAGGCACGGGCCCGAGATCGAGGTGAACGAGGCGATCCGGCCATCGAGGCGGGGGTCGAGGAGGGCGGCCCAAGCCTGCGTCGAGCCCCAGTCATGGCCGACCACGTGCACCGGCCGGTCGGGGGACACGGCGCGCGCCACGGCCGCGAGGTCGCCGATCAGGCGATCGAGCTGGTAGTCCGGGACGCGGCGCGGTGCGGTCGAGCCGCCGGCTCCGCGCACGTCGTAGCGGACGACGTGGAACCCGGCGGCCAGCTCGTGGGCGACCTCGTCCCACACGGCCTTGGTGTCCGGATAACCGTGGATCAGGAGCACAGTCGGACGGTCACGGTCTCCCTCCGCGGCCACCGCCAGGTCCACGCCCGCGCTCGCAACCCGACGATCGCTCACGTTGTCGCCACCCTACGTGTGCGGTAGTCCGGGGTGGGCGAGGAGAAAGAACCAGACGGCGAACAGCGCTCCCGCGAGCGTGACACTCGCGATCATCACGACGTCGAGCACGGTGCGCTTGCGCAGGGAGCCGCGCTCGCCTCGCATGCTCTTGTGCCACGGGGCCGGGATCGGGCGGTCGTTGGGGTCGTAGCCCGTGACCCGTGAGAAGCGCCGGTCCAGCGCTGCCAGAACCCTCCCGATGATGATCATGGACGCCGGCAGCGCAACCAGGATGAGCACGTAGGGACCCATCGAGGGAGTGGCGCCCTGCTGGAGGTGCGATGCCAGCCAGAGCAGCCCGAACGGGACACCGATCCACATCAGCGCGCTGCCCAGCGCCATCGCGGCGACCAGCGCGAGGGCCGCGGCGATCTTCCCCGGCCCGAGCCTGCGCCGGCGCGTCGGCTGGCGGCGCTCAGCACCCAGGGGCGCGGCCCGGGTGGTGCGCTCGGCGTCGCGTCTGGCACTTGGGGTGGCGTCCCGCACGCTCACTTCCTACCCAAGGTAGCAAAATTCCTACCCGAGGTAGGTTCTGGCTGTCGTCGGCTCCGCCTAACCGAGGGCGCAGACGCGAACGCGCCCCTGAATTCCGCTCACCTGCGCGCGCCACGGCACGGCGGCGAGGTCGCGGTGGATTGGGATCGCGGTCCCGGCGTGCCCGGATTCAGCGTGGCACGGGAGCGGCGGTCGGGGCTTCGGCTCAGCTAGCGCTTCACGAGGTTGTGAATTTCCATCAGCTCCGGCTCGCCCGGATCTATCCCCACGTCGGCCAGCACCGGCATAAGGCGCTTGCCAAACGCATCGAGCTGCTCCTGTGAGTCCCAGATCTCACTGACCCGGAGATTGCCTTCCGAGCCGAAGCAGACGTGGTAATCGAGGCCATCGGGGGGAAAGTCCCCGGTCTCCTCGAGCCGACGGACACTCTCGTCGTACTGCTCGGCGGTCAAGGCGGCGGGGGCAAAGCGGATAAGTACGCTCACGGCGAGGTGCTCCTGATTCGGGTGCGGACGACTCTACTTGAGACGCGCTCGAAGAACTCGATCGGTTCTCTGTCCAATCGGTTTCTGTGTCCTGAGTGGCTCGCGGGTGCCGCGGGCCAAAGGAATCTCCAATCTGGCGAGAATCGGAGTACGGTCAGTAGTGGACGGTCGCCAACTAGCCGACTCTTCGCTAGTTGACCAGCCGACAATTTGGCCTCCGCCTAAGCGGTTCGCGGCTTCTGAAAGCCGGAGCAAGTCCGCTTCCATACGAGCGTTGTGCCCACGGGGCTCCGCCGCCCCGTGGGTCGGCGACAGGAGGTCACACACGATGATGCAGGACACACTTCACGCCGTCAGCTGGGGCCTCCAGAGGCTGGGATTCGTCCTCGCGGTGACGGCCTTCGCGGCGTTCCTCGCGGCCGCGCTCTTCGTGACGGTCCTCGTGGCGATCCAAGCCGCTGCCGCCTTCGGGCAGTAGGCGCAGCACCTCTTCACCCGCCGCTCCCGATCCGCTGGCCCGCCGCCGGCGCCTCGGCCGGCTGCCGAGTATCCCGCAGTTCACCGACCGGAGATCACCATGACACTCCTCCAAACCGTTCACCGCCACCGCTCCGACGCCGGCGCCGGCGCCGGCGCGGTCCAGTCGCCGATCGAAGGCTATGACCGCCTCGACGCGAGGCAGGTTGTCGGGCAGCTCGCGCAGCGCTCGCAGAGCGAGCTTGCGACCATCGAGACCCACGAGCGGTCTCACAGAGACCGCCCAAAGGTGCTCAACAAGCTGCGCTACCTGCGTGGTCGCGAACCGCTGCCCGACTACGACGCCCTCGAGTCCGAGCAGATCTCGACGGCGCTCGACGGCGCCGATCTCGACACCGCCAAACGCGTGCGGGAGTACGAACGCAAGTTCAAGCGCCGCTCCCACGTCCTCCACGCGGTAACTCGGACGCGCGACGCGCGGCAAGAAACCCCGACGTCGATCAGCATGCGCCGCGACAAGCCCACGCCATCGAGCGGTTGATTCGCTGATGCCCCATCTACTCGTCACGGCGGACACCGAATCCAGCCAGACGCTCGTGCTCTCAGAGGAACTGACGCCGACGCTGCTCGCCGACGTGCATTGCCGCGATCAGCTGGTTGAACGGCTCGTGTGGGCCCTCGACGATGCTGCCGAGGCGGAGGCCGCCGATCCTCCGCGCGCCCCGTCGACCTTTGCGCAGCGACGGACGCGCTAGAGCCGCCACTTGATCGTCCGGGCGCTTCCACAACGCTCCTGACCATGCAGCCAGGGTCTCGCTCGCGAGCGGCAAAGCGGTCACCACGGGCCTCGAAATCCATGGGCGGTGCAGGGCTCGAACCTGCGACCTCCTGCTTGTAAGGCGCGCGACGGCTACTGCCATCTGCTGCGGTCTGCCGCCGAGTCGCGTCCGATTGGGGGTCCTTGGTTCGACCCAGCCGGCTTGTCGCGCGCGCTGAAGCAGCTCGGTTGGCGACCCTGTGTGGTGACGCTGGTTCTCAGCGCGTCACGCTGATCTGTGCCCGGGTCCTTCGATCCTGCTGGCTGTCGCCGCGTGCGTCATCGGCGCGCGCCTCGAGCCCGAGCGTCCGTCCGCGGGCGCGGCGGTCGAACGCCAGCCCCAGCTCGAGCGTCAGCTTCCGCCGATTCACCTTGATCACGTGCGTGTGCCGCAGGTCGAGCGAGAGAGCTCCGGCGTGCAGGGTCCGGCGCTGGCCGGCGCGGCCGTGCGCGCCGTAGCGACCGTGTGCCGAGTCCCACAGGAAGAACAGCCGGGTCGGGATGTCGAAGCGGACGAGCCCGACCGGCGACCTGCCGAGCGTGACGGCGAGCTGCTCGCTGCGCAGCAGGCTCCAGCGCAGCGGATGCAGCCAGCCGAGGGTCAGCGTGAAGCGGTGGCCCGCGCGCACGCGGCGAGCGACCCGCAGCGTCGGGCGGCCGACGCTGCCGCTCTGGAGGAAGTCGGCCGTGCTATTGCCGTCGGCGTCGGCCACGCGGCCGATCGCCGGGTGCACGTTCACGACTCCTGTGCCGCCGGGGAGGTGCGCCTTCTGAGTCCCGTTGGAGGCCATGATCCACAGCTCCTGGGGGCTGTGCACGAACCGCGTCGAGCTCTTGAAGAACGCGATCCGCTTGCCGTCGAAGGACCAGAACGGGTCGATCGCGCCGAGGCGCAGGTCGCTTGTGAGGTCGCCGACGTCTGCGAGCGTGTCGAGCCGCAGCTTGTGGCTGTTGCCGAACGGCGGCGAGAACGGCTCGCGCTGCGTCGTGAACACGATCTCGGTCCCGTCGGGCGAGTAGGTCGCGTCGTGATCCTCGCCCGTCGCGCTCGTGATCTGGCGGATCGCACCCGGGACGAGGTCGGGCGAGCCCGGCAGGCGCCCGCTGAACTTCGGGCGGGTGACGTCGAGCGTGAAGAGGTCCTTGTCGCCCTCCACGACCGAGCGGGTGAAGAGGATCTGGTTGCCGTCGGGCCGCCACGCGGGCTCGATTTCAGCGATCGGCGAGTCGAGCAGCAGCGTCTGATTGGAGCCGTCGGCGCGCATCGCCCACAGGCCGAGGTTGCCCGTGCGGGCCGAGGAGAAGACGATCAGCTGGTCGTCGGGCGAGAAGACCGGCTCGGTGTCCAGTCCCGGAGAATTCGTCAGGCGCCGGACGTTCGTGCCGTTGACATCCATCACGTAGATGTCCCAGTCGTCACGGTTCGCGCGGTTCGACGTGAACACGATCTGCCGGCCGTCGTGGCTGAAGGACGGGTGATCGTCGGGCGCGTTGAGGCCGTGCGGCGTGAAATCCTTGTTCCCGTTGGAGAACTCGGTCAGCCTGCGCTGGGCGCTGCCGTTGGCGAAGCTCACGAAGATGCCGCCCTTGCCGCCATTGAACGGGTTGATGTCGTAGGCGCTCGTCCAAGCGACGAGCTTCGGGGCCTCGGCCGCCCCCGGCGGCGCACCTCCTCCACCTCCAGCCGGCGGAGCCCCGGGTGGGACCGAGCAATCGGGGTCGGTCGGGCCGGAGCAGCCCGCGAGGTCGGAAACGGTCTGGTTGTCGGCCGCACGGGCGGGCGACGCACCCAGCGCGACGAGGAGCGCGACCGCCGTGGCGAAGAGTGTGCCGTGTGTCGTCATGACAGCGAGGAGGTCGGGCGGGCCAGCCTCAGTCCCGCGGAGCCACGGACGGCCTCGCGATCGCCCAATGCCAGGAATAGAGAGAGAGCGCCCGGAGGCCTGGCCCGAATCGACGGGCAGGCCCGACGCCTTGCGACGTGCACCCGTCAACCATATCCGCCACACCAAACCCAGCAAACCGTACCTGTAGGGGCTCGGGTCGCCCCCGCAGTAGCGCCGTCACGACGGGGCTCAAAGCCGCGATGGGCGGTGCAGGGCTCGAACCTGCGACCTCCTGCTTGTAAGGCGCGGGCCGGCTGCCGCCATCTGCTGCGGTCTGCTGCCGAGCCGCGTCAGATCGGAGTCGGTCGCTTGAACGCGAGATTGCTCTGTTGCGATCTGCTGCGGTTCGTTGCTTCCACGACGCTTCCACGCCAAGGCTCCATTCGGGTAGCGATTGACCTTGGTCAACCGGTCAGTTTGTCCCGGCCTTGCTGCTGCTGCCGCCGCTGCAGGTCCTGAATGGCACCCTCGCGGGCTGCGCGCCGAGGCGGCTGCGGCCAGCCTAGTTGGGGAACACGCGGTTGAGCACGGTCGGGTCGCCGAACGTATCAAACGCGATGAGCTTGCCGTCGGAGTTGTAGGTCAGGACGTCGGCGCCCTCGTTCGACTCGCCGTCGAGCTCTTGCGTGACGAGGACGACGACCTTGTCCCCGTCGGCGATGAAGTCGTGCGGTTCGCTGCGGAAGCCCTTGCTCACGATGTTGCCCCACAACTCGCCGACCGCCTGCTTGCCGTTGTAGGTCCCGGTTAGTGCGTTGTCGCCGCGCACCGTCCACGCGACCGAGTCATCGATGTTGGCCATCGCGCCCGCGGCATCACCGCTGCTGAAGGCAGCGTACGCGGCTTGCGCTGACTGCTTGTTCTCGTGGGCACCCATGGGATGACCCCTTTCGAGCTGAGGGAAGCTGGACTATTCGAACCTACAGCGATTCCGGGCCGTGGTGTGATTCGTTTGCGCCCTCGATCACTGCTGTTCTTCTCTTGCGCGAAGAGCAGACGTCTCGATGAGCGCCCGATTCACGATCGCTCGGGACGAGGAGGAAGAGCCGAGCGCGCCGATCTGGTCGCTTCCGCTTCGCGCGCAAGGCGAAAGCTGGGCTGGGGTACAACTTGACGTAAGACCTTGGCGTGGAGCTACCCGGCGAAGGCCGCTACCGCTTTCGTCGCTTTCGGTAGCGCGCCTTGCAGCATCCGGGAGGCGAGCGCGCTCATGCGCTGATGCAACAGCGGTGGGTCCGGCGCCTATTTGCGCCGGTGCGGCGGGAAGCGGTCAGTCGGCGCTCAGTGGCGGCCCTAGCAGCGACATGTCGTGCTTCTCGAAGATCGCTGCGACAACCGCTCGGTCTGGTGTCCCGCTCCGTGTGGCCGGTCCCAGCTCTTCGTAGAACTTGTGTCCGCCGCCGGGCGTGTACGCGACGATGATCTCGCCCGGTTCATCGGTCAAGTTGAGGAACGCGTGCGGGATCTCGGACGGCAGATAGGCAAAGCCACCCGGCTCTAGATGAAAGAGGTCATCGCCGATCCTGACCTTGAACCGCCCCGTCAGGACATGAATCGTCTCTTCCTGCCCGTGGTGCACATGCAGGGGTGGCCCGCCTTTGGGCGCGACCTCGACGGTGAAGTAGTCAAGCGCGCCACCGGTGTCCTCTCCGGTGACCTTGAAAATGAGATCGCGTCCCGGACCCGACTGGAGCCGCAGCCCCTCGCCTGGGGCCAGAACCGTGTGCGGAGCGGTGGTCGTCGTCATGTGCATCTCCTCCGGTGTGGGCGCCTTGTAGACTATTTGCGCTATGCAAACAATACGCCTAGTATTTGCGGATGTCAAATAGTTCCCGGAGCCGACCGCCCAGTCGCGCGACGTCTCGACGGACCACCCGAACCCGACCCGTTCACGCCCGAGGAGTTCGACGCGTGGCGCGGCATGCTCCGAATCCACGCAACGGTCTTTCGAGAGCTCGACCGCCGCCTGCTGGCCGATCACGGCTTTGGCGTCGACGCCTATGGGGTACTCATCACGCTCGTGAGCGCCCCCGACGACACGCTGGCGATCGGGGAACTGGGCGAGCAGCGCAACCTCAGCCCGAGTGGAATCTCAAGATCGATCGACCGGCTCGCAAGAGCCGGCCTGGTCCAGCGCACCACGAACCCGGCCGACGGACGCAGCCTGCTTGTCGGCCTGACGCACGAAGGCCTCGTCCGCCTGCGCGACGCACAGGTCACACACCACGCCGTGGTCCGCGAGCTGCTCTTCGCCCGCTTGCAAGCTCACGACCTCAAACGCCTCGCACGGCTGTGGGAGAAGGCCATGCCCGGGGCTATCTCAAGCCCCACCTGGCCCACATAGACCCACTCGCACGAACGGCTCGATGCGCGCTGACAGGCCCGGAGCACCCGCCACCGCTGCGGAGCTCTCGGAGGCGAGCACGGGCGGGTTGGCGTCGGTTGGCCCGCAGCATCTGTAGTCGCCGGCGTGCGGTCGGGCCTCGATCTCGACGCGGGCTTCGCCATCGTCACGCCCTGAGGGGTTGGCTGCGTTGTGACCCAAGCCATCGGGGAGGTCCTCGCGTTCGGCGTAGGTGTTGCGCTCAGCTAGGGAGCCGCCAGCGTGGGGTACAACTTGACGTGAGACATTTGCCTGGAGCTACCCGGCCAAGTCGCTCTGCTTTTCGTCCGGAGCAGGCGCGTCGCTATTACGCCGGAGACAGCTCCCTTTAGCGCGAAGGAGGCGGGAGCTGGCCGCGGCGAAATGCACGCTCCGCATGAAGGGCGGCATGTTTCGGCCGTCGCGAGATACTGCGGGCGAATGTCACAGAACGTCGATCTCGTTCGGCTGGCCTTCGAGGCGTTTCGCCACGGCGATTTCACCCTCTACGACACACTGCCGGACGACTTCGAGCTCGCGCTGGCCGCCGAGATGCCGGATGCCGGAACCTACCGCGGCGAGTCGGCTCGCCGCTGGCTGCGCGCCTGGGTCGAGTCATTCGAGCGGCTGCAGCTCGAGCCCAGGGAGTTCATCGACGCCGGTGACCGTGTAGTCGTCGGTTTCATCCAGCGGGGCTGGATTGGCGGAAGCCAGGCCCCCGTGGAATTGCCCACCTGGTCGATCACGACGATCCGCGACGGGGTCGCGGATGAGCCCGCGCGCGTCGTCTCTCGAGTGCAGCTGTTCATGGATCGAGACGAGGCGCTGGCCGTGGCCGGAGTCCCCGGGTAGTCGATGTCGGAGCAGAGTGTGGAGTTGGCTCGTCGTTCCGTCGAAGCCTTCAAGCGCGAAGGAGCAGCGGCGAGCGGAGACCGCCCGGCTCCTATTGCTCGTCCAAAACGACACGCCTGGGTTGGACGAAAGGCGATAGCCGGCCCGTCGGTTGGCCGAACCCGCCAGAAGTCCGCAAACTACGGGGTACAACTTGACGTAAGACATTCGCGTGGAGCTACCCGGCGATCAGTTCGCTTCTGCTGTTCGTCCGTTGCGGGTGCGCCCTGGGCGTCAGCCGGGACGCTCGCATCCATGCGAAAGCAGCAGTGCTGTGCTCCTGCCACCCGCCGAGGCCGCAATGCCCCGTCGCATGGTGGCTGTTGCACAAACCACCCCAAACGCCGGTGCATCGATTGGTCGTGGGACACCACCATGCATCGGGCCTTTCGGCACGGCCCACCATGGGAGAGCAGCCTCGTGTGATACCGCGTCCAGCGTCGATTATCCCACCACCGACCGGGCCGGCGAATCTGGGCGCTTTGTGCAACAGCCTCCATGGAAAGCCGCACTTTGGTCAGGCGCGAGATACTGCGCGGGTGAACGTCGGAAAGGGGAAGCTCGATGGAAGCTAAGTCGAGAGGGATCGCGGTCGGGCCCGGCGAGGGGCAGCACATCCGCAGCCCGATCGGAGGTGACATCACTTTCATCGTCAGGGGCGAGCAATCGAACGGGGCGCTTGCGGCGCTCGAGGCCGTTGCCCCTCCGGGTGAGGGACCGCCCCTGCACTTCCATGGCCGCGAGGACGAGACCGTCTACATCCTCGAGGGCGACTTTCGCTGGAAGCTTGGCGACGAGCTCAGCATGCGGGGCCCGGGGTCCTTCGTCTTCATCCCGCGGAGGCTCGCCCACACCTGGCAGTGCATCGGCGAGAGGCCGGGCAGGTTTCTTTTCACGTTCGCGCCCGCCGGTATGGAGGGCTTCTTCGACCGGCTCTCGTCGCTCACTGAATTCGATCTCCAAGCATTTCGCGCCGCCGCCGCGGAGCACGGCATGGAGGTCGTCGGGCCGATGCTGGCCGAATCCGACCCGCTCTAGTCGTCGCCGTCCTCCACCACCTCGTCCTGCGGCGGGCCCGGATCGTGCGGGGGGTTGTGCCCGTGGCGGTGAACTATCTTCCACCCGCCCTCCTCGCGCCGGTAGATGTGGGTCGAGCGCACCGTCACCTGCTCAACCGGCCGACCTGCGATCGATCCGCTGAAGCGCTCGTACCCGATCGCGTTACGCAATGTCGCCGACGACGTCGGCGACCAGCACCTCGAGGCTGTAGTCGGTCACGTGGGAGAAGCGGGAGGAGACCCAGGGGAAGATCCGGCTCAGGTGCTCAGTCGGGGCCCTGGGGCGGCTTGGGCGCTCCCGGGCCGCATCCGAATGGACGAGGAAGAGGAGCGGGATGCTGTGCGGAGTCGCAGCTCCCGGAGTCGCAGCTCCCTTGCGCGAGGAAGGGCAGTGAGCCGCTGTCCTTTGAGAGCCTCGGTCAGTGCTGGCGACACGCGAGAGGAGGCGTCCGCAGCCGGCTGTCCGACGCTGCTCCTGCGCATGGAATGCGCGAGCCTCAGGTTTCCGAAGCGTGAGGCCTCCTGCGGACAACCTAGGCCTAGGCGCGTGGAAGGTAGCCGCGCTCGGCGTAGGGGAAGTCCGCCAGCTCGCTGTCGGCGATGCCGTCGATGGCGAAGTACGCACGCACCTCGGCGATCACGCCATCGCGCATGACGTACCACTCGGTGCCCCGCGACATCACCCACGGATCCGTGCTCGACGGCCGCCACCGGCAGCTCCACTCGCTCACGACCAGGTTACCGGCGCCGATGATCTGGTCGATGCGCCAGGTGGGGTCCAAGGTTCGCTTGTACTTGCCCCAGAACCGCGCCAGGTGCTCGGAGCCGCGGATCGTGGCGAAGCTCGCGGGCAGGAAGTAATGCACGACGTTTTCGGCGAGCGTCGGGAGCAGGTCGTCGAGTTCGCCTGTATTGCACCCGTCGAAGTAGCGGAGCACGACGTCGACATTGTGCTGCTCGGCGGGTTGCATCGAGAAACCTCCGTCGGTCTGAGTTGGCGTGCCGATGCTACCCGCGCGTCTTGCCCCCCGGGACGACCGTGGCAACAACTTCGCGGGTGCCAGGTGGTACGCGAGACCCCGCGGTCCCGGGATGATTCGCGGCCGCAGGCACGGCACCCTCGCGCACATCGCCAGGGCGTGGGTTCGCACCGAGAACGGGGGGTGCTCCGCCGAGGGCGGAAGCGGCCGCGCGCGGTGCGTTCAGAACATCCCTGTGTTCGACGGCAACGGCGGCGTCAGTGTCCGTTGGGGTGGCGCTGGGGGTCACCGACCGTCATCGAGTCAACGAGCTGGCCGTTGGTATGCCGCAGATAGGCGACATCCCCATCTTGGTTCCAGACCGAGGCCGAACGGTTCCAGAAGAAGATGAGGTTCTCATCGTCGTCGCGGCCGTCGGTCCCGCTGCCGGTGAACACGTGGGCCGACCTGCCCGCTTCCAAGTACAGAACGCCGCCCTCGGTCGTGCTCGGGAAGCGGAAGATGTGTGGGTGCTGTTGGGTCTCGGTGTAGTCGGTTAGCTCCAACCCGGTCACGGCCACGCGATCGACGCCCCCGTTGGCGATCTCCACGTATTCGCCCCGCGGGTCGGAGCTTTGATTCGCCACTTTGCAGATGTGCGGCTCCATGTGGAGCCTCCTTCCTCTCGTTCAGCGCGAGCCCGACACACAGTCGCGGGCAGCCAACTCGTGGTCAAGTCTTGCCACGACAGACAGCGCAGCGAGTCCCGCCGACCTCCAGCGGCGGCAACCGAAGCGTCGGGACATGCACGCAGCGCAGGCGTCGCTCCCGCTTTTCGTCTCTATGAAGGAGGGCTGGCGCTGAGACGCTCCCTTTGCGTGGAAAGCGGGAGGGGCGGCGGCGCTATTGTCGGCTCAACGCGGTCTCAGTCCGTACCGTCCAGGAGTCCGCGGCCCCAACAACATCACGCTTGGTGGAGGCACGGGGGAGGACCCACTCGCGTCCGCGGCGGTAGTGTGCGCTGGGTGGAGGAGGGCCTCCCGATCGCCTACCAAGTGCTTGACGAGGGCGTTCCTGTTTACGCTTCGGATGGCGAGCAGGTCGGTACGGTCGAGCACGTCGTCACCGCTCCGTCGGAAGACATCTTTCACGGAATCGTGATGAGCGCAGCGGGAGGCCGGCGCTTCATCGGCGCCGACCAGGTCGCCTCGCTGCACGAGCGCGGGGTGGACCTGCGCATCGACCCCGCGGCAGCCGCAGCGCTCCCCGAGCCCCATGGCGGGGCGGCGGCCTGGCGCCGTCGCGACCCGGGCGTCAAGCCAAGCCGTTGGAAGCACATCGTGGACCGGATGAGCGGCGCGGATTCGCGCCGGCGAGACTGGACTGAAAAGGACTAGACAAACCCGGCGCGTCGCCGCCGGTCTGTTCCAGCAGGCGGCTGGGCGCACCGCGCCGGTGGCTGACCATCGGCGGGAATCCCGCCCATCGGCGCCGCTCCTGCCGTTCCCGCCTGCAAGCGTCTCCCCACGCCCGATCGGCGCCACCCAGACGCCCGCAACGGACGAGGAACAGAAGTGTCGCTTTGCATGGTGGCTGTTGCACAAACCACCCCAAACGCCGGTGCATCGATTGGTCGTGGGACACCACCATGCATCGGGCCTTTCGGCACGGCCCACCATGGGAGAGCAGCCTCGTGTGATACCGCGTCCAGCGTCGATTATCCCACCACCGACCGGGCCGGCGAATCTGGGCGCTTTGTGCAACAGCCTCCATGGAAAGCAGGAGCTACGGCGCGCGGCTTGTCTTGCTCGGTGGGCCGTGGGGTGAGAGGATGGCCCGGTTTGGAGCTCGCCGTTCACTTGCCGCTCATGGAATTCGGCGACGAGGGGCAGTCGCTCGGGCGTCTCACACGCACAGTCGATGCCTCGCGGGATTGCGGCTTCGCCGCGGTTTCCGCCAACGACCACTTCCTGTTTCAGGCGCCATGGCTCGACGGCCTGACGGCCCTGGCAACGGTCATCGAACGATCCGGCGCCATGGAGCTCGCGACAACGATCGCGCTTGTCGCGCTGCGCGGTCCTGTGCCCCTGGCAAAGACGCTCGTCGCGTTGGATCTCCTGTCCGATGGGCGAGTCACCGCCGGAGTCGGCCCCGGCTCATCGCAGCGCGACTACGACGCAGTCGGAGTGCCCTACGAGGAACGCTGGGAGCGGTTCGACGAAGCCGTTGCCATCCTGCGCTCGCTCCTACGAGGCGACCCGCCACCGGAGACCCGCCGGCACTACCCCTTGCCTGACTCTCAGCTGGCGCCGGCTCCACGCCGGCCCGGGGGAATCCCGCTCTGGATCGGGAGTTGGGGCTCAAAGGCCGGTCTTCGGCGCCTCGCGCGCCTCGGCGACGGCTGGCTCGCGTCCGCGTACAACACGACGCCCGACGGCTTCAAGGCCGCGAAGCAGTCGCTGTCCGAGCAGCTTCACGCCCACGGCAGGGATCCCGATCGGTTCCCCAACGCGCTCGCGACGATGTGGACCTGGGTCACCGAAGACGCCCGCGACAGGGACCGCGTGCTGCGAGAGGTCCTCGGCCCGATGCTCAAGCGCGAACCAGATGCCCTGCGCGACCAGCTGTGCATCGGACCAGCGGAGCAATGCGCGGAGCTGCTCTCACGCTACGCGCAAGCAGGCTGTGAGCGCGTATACCTCTGGCCGCTCGGCAACGAGCCTCAGCAGATCGAGCTCGCGGCGACGGCCGTGCTTCCAGCCGTCGAGGCGTGAGTCCGGACGGCACCTGAGCTTCGCAACGGGAGCCCCCGGTTAGATCGCGGTGACGGCGATGGCTCCGGCGTCGCGGATCGCCTTGTCGCTGGCGCCGTCGAGGTCGTCGAGCCGGGTGTAGGCGATCGCGTCCGGGTCGAGGCCGGTCGCCTGCGCGTCTCCCGCGTCGAGGCGCTCGATGAGGTCCTTCGAAGCGAGGATCGCGCCGTCCTTGGCCGCGGCCTCGACGCGCGCACCCTCGTTCATCTGGTCGCCGAGGGCGGTGACCTCCAGGCGCCCGCGGGTGGCGACCTGACCGACCATCCGCGTGGCGCCCCAGTGCACGCCGATGTTCAGCTTGACCGCGACGTCATCGGGGCCGAGGTGTTCGGCCTCGTCGCGGATCGCCCTGGCCGCGTCGATCGCCGCGCGGGCGGCGGCGGACTCTGAGCCGTCGAAGTCGGTGGCGAGGAACAGCGCCGAGCCCCCGTCTCCGGCGTGCTTGCCCACGATCCCGTCGCTGGCGAGGACGGACGAGTCGATCAGGTCGGTGAGTTCGCGGATCAGATCGAAATAGCCGCGCGACGAGAGGTGCCGGGAGAGCGCACCGGAGGCCTCGAGGTCGGCGAACAGGATCGCCGCCGGACGGCGCCTCGGCTCGCTGACCCGGTCCATCCGCTCAAACAGCGTGGATCGCCCCGGCCCAGGCGTAGCAGCAGGCTCTCGCGCAGCGTGCCACGGTGCAGGAACAGGAAGCCGATCAGGCGCCTGTCCAATAGGTCCCCAAGCTGTGAAGTCCCGGTTCGATCGCGCGGTCGGCTGACGGGCGCGCATTGGGGGGGAGCGAGTCGATATATGCGCCCACGCATCTCTCTCGAGCTACGCGCCGTGCACAATTGGAATCGCATGGCTCGTCTCGTCGGGATCAACCACGTCGCGCTCGAGGTCGGCGACGTCGACGCGGCGCTCGAATGGTATGGGCGCTTCGTCGAGTTCGAGCTGCGCGGCCGCGCCGGGACGCGGATGGCGTTCATCGACATGGGAGACCAGTTCATCGCGCTCTCAGCGGGACGAACGCAATCGCCCGACCGGGCCAGGCACTTCGGACTCGTCGTCGACGACAAGGAAGCCGTGCGCTCACAGCTGAAGCGACACGGTATGTCGGTGCAACCGTCGGGGCCGCTCGACTTCCTGGACCCGTGGGGCAACCACGTCCAAGTCGTCGACTACCACGATATTCAGTTCGCGAAGGCTCCAGCCGTCCTCCGCGGCATGAACGTCGGGTCGCTCGAGAAGACCGACCAGGCGCTGGAAGAGCTCCGCCGCAAAGGGCTCGCTGACTAGGAGGCTGCGGGCGTGGACCGGTCGGCGGACGTGGAGGATCACGGGCGGGAGGGCCTGCGGGTGGTGCTCCTGGGCCGTGTACCCGCGGCCGTCCAGGCGCTCGACGGGTTTCTGCGTGGCCTCGGGCATCGGCCGGTTGCCCTGGTAACCGTGACGGCCGGGGCGGCCCGCTACGGCGATGTGGGTAGCCTCGAGGAAATCGTTTCGGGCCTGCCGGCGGGCGTCGACACTCTCGTCGCCTCGGGCCCGGACCGCCTCGCGCCGCTGATCGGCGCTCACGCGCCGGACGTCGCCGTCTCCGCCACGTTCCCGATGCGCGTCCCGCCCGACGCTCTCGCCGTCCCGCGCCTCGGGATCGTGAACGTGCACCCGTCATTGCTTCCGCGCCACCGGGGGCCGAACCCCATCGGCTGGACGCTGCGCAACGGTGAGCCGGTGCTCGGGATGACGCTGCACAGGATGGTCGACGAGATCGACGCCGGCCCACTGCTCGCCCAAGCCTCCCTACCGATCGACGAGCACGACGACGAGGCCGAGATCTTCGGAAAGATGGCCGCGCTGATCGCGCAGCTGCTGCCGATCGCCCTGGAGCGCGTGGCACGCGGCGACGCCGGCGACCCCCAGGACGCGACCGCCGCGACCGCGGCCGGATTCTTCGAGGACGCCTACGCGCACGTCGACTGGCGCTCGCCCGCGCGCCAGATCCACGACCAGGTCCGCGCCTGGCGATTCGCCGCGATCGCAGGCGTTCGCGGACCGATCGCCGACCTCGACGGACGGCGTCTCCGCCTCGTCAAGACGCGACTCGACGCGCGGGCGGGCGGCATCCGAGTGGAATGCGGCGACGGTCCCCTGTGGGTGCTCGAGTCGGAGGCGCCCAGTGCCGCATGATCAATCTCGGCGCGTCGGCCGCCCTCCTAGGGCGACCAGCACGACTGCGGAGTCGTTTGAACCACGAGCCTCAGTCGGCTTAGCCGGCGCTCCTGCTTGTCGTCCATAGCGGGCGTCTGCGGTTCGGTTCTCGAGACGCTCGCTTTCCTTGGTGGCCGGCAGCGAGTCCAGGTCGCAGCGCCGACGCTCAACGCGTATAGGTCTTTGACCACGTGACGACCGGTCCTCCGTGCCAGCTCCATAGCCGCCAGTAGAATCGGTAGCCGTCGGGTGCGCTCCACTGCGTCACGAGCAGCACGTCGGCGCGGCGCCCGCCACGGAAGCGTCCCACCAGCTCCTGTGAGAGCGGCTCGGGCGCATGCGCTCGCAGCACCCGCCAGGGAGTGCGCCCGCCCCAGGAGACCTCCCAGTTGCCGTTGTGGCTGCGCGCGACGTCCGTGCGTCCGTCGCCGTCGAGGTCGGCAAACACCAGCCCGCTCGAGGTCGCCGACATTCGGTGCGCGTTCAGAGGCGACAGCTTCCCGCGCCCGCCCGACGACAGGAACCACTGGTCGCGGCTGACCGTGAAGACGTCGGTGCGCCCGTCGCCGTTGAAGTCACCGAAGCGCAGCCGACCCAGCTCCAGCGACGACTTCAACAGCGGGCGCCAGGGTGTCGCGCCGCCGCTTGAGTAGTACCAGCGCGTGCCATTGGCCCTGAAGATGTCGGTCTTGCGACCGCGGTCGAAGCTGGCAACGAACGCGTACTGCGACATCGGGATGTTCGAGCCCACCGGCAGCGGCTTGAACGGTCCCGTGCCGCCAGATGAAACGAACCACGTGCTCCCCACTTGGGTGAAGACGTCCGTGCGCCCGTCGCCGTTGAAGTCGCCGAGACGTAGCTGGTCGAGCGTCCTGGTCGCCTGATTGAGGAAATGCCAGGGCGCGCGGCCCGTGGGCGAGGACCACCAGCCCGCGCCGGTCGCCTGGAAGACGTCCGCGCGACCGTCGCGGTCGAAGTCGCCGGTGGCGAGCTGGCTCCCGGTGTTGGTCCCATAGCGGTTCGGCGAAAGCGTGAGCTTCGAGCTGTCGACCGACTTGTCGAGCTTGACCGCCGCGCCCAGGTCGGGATGCGTGAGCACATTGTCCGAGAACACCGCCCCGAGCGTCGGCGGGCCCCGTAGCTGGAAAGCGCGGCGGGTGTCGCCGCCAACGCACACGATGAAGCACGACGCGCCGTAGTGCTGGTCGCCGCGGATCGTGTTCCAGCGGATCTCCTCGTACTCGCCGCCCTGGCCGCCGTAGCCGCTGATGGTGCCGTGCATGTCGAAGTGCTGGTTGTAGCCGCCGCCGCACGCGAGCTGGTCGTAGAGCAGGAAGTTGCGGTCGGCGATGTAGCCGGTCTGGCCGACTCCGTCGCCGGCAACCGAGTGGCGGTTGTAGTCGAACAGGTTGCCGTCGATGTAGGCGTACGCCTTCGCCGAGGGCACGTAACCACCACCCACCCCGATGCCATAGCCGCCGCCGGCACACGACACCTGGTTGTGGACGTAGTTGCTGGTGATGCGGATGTGGTCGGCCTTGTCGCGGGTGTTGCCGGCGGCCGTCACGCCGATCCCGGTGTTGGGCCACCCCCAGACCTCGTTGTTGTCGACCAGCACGCCGTCGACGAGCACTGGCTTGTTGTCGCCGACCGGATTGCCGTCGGGACCGGTGACGAAGTACTGCCCGCCGATCTCGATCCCCGAGCTGAAATCGCCCGGCACGCCCTTGGCATCGGACACGTCGTCGCCTCGCAGCCGCAGCCCGGTGACGCGCGTATGCGAGCCCAGGTCCAGCATGAATCGCTGCGCGATCTGGTGGTCGAGGAACAGCAGCGCGCCGTCGGCGGTCGCCGAGCGCCCGCTCGCGAGCGTGACACCGTCGGGGACCCGAAGGACCGAGCAGTGCTGCGCATCCGGCCCCCCGCGCGCGATCACGTCCGTCGGCGAAGGGCAGTCGGGCTCCATCGGCCTGACCTTGGCCAGGTCGATGCGGGCCGAGTTCTCGATCCAGATGTACTTCTTGCCGGCGCACAGCGCCGCCACCAGCTGGTCGCCGGTCGTCACCCGCGCATCGGGCACAGCGACCGGAGGGGCGGCGACCGGAGGACCGGCGACCGGAGGACCGGCGGCCGGCGGGACAGCTCGTGCCGGAGCGGCCGTCGGCGGCGGGCAGCCGGGCGCGACGCTACCGACACCCCCCACAGCCGCCGCAGCATGCGAGCTGGGCGCGAACAGCGCAATCACGGCGCAGACGCACGCCAGCACCGCCGCGTCCACACGGGCCCTGGCCCACCTCCAGCCCGAATCCGACTTCGACGGGCCACGACACCCAAACACGGCATGACCCACTATCTGACGCACCCTCTCACGGCCCTCCATCCGGGTCAACCCGCCGAGCGCTCCAAGTCCTTTCCACCGTCAAGCCGCGATACCAGACGACCGCATCGCACGAATGCGAGCGCCATCACGACCAGCTGCCGGTGCTCGTTGCGGCGAAAAGGGGAAGCGGGCCGAGCGAATGGCCGCGCTCCCGCTCCCGCGTGAAAAGGACGCATCTCCCCTGGCGCTGAGCAGACGCCCGCTGTGGACGACAAGCGAGCGCCAGAGCGGGGAGGCAGACGGCCGCTCTTCGTCCGCTGCGAAAGTGTGGGGAGCGCCGAATCCGAGACGCCCGCATCTCGCGCAAAGGAGGAGTGCGAGATCACCTGTCGAGAGCACCGCGCTGGCCGCTAGATTCCCACGCCTCCCCGTGCACACGTGCCGTCAATGCCTGCCGGTGGTGCTCGTCCACGGCGGTCGCTGCTTGAGCTTTGCCTCCTTGCCTCCGACGCAGCTTCCCGCCGGAAGGGTTATTCCTAGTGCTCTTGGCCATCCTCTCCGCGGTGCTGTAGGGGGTCGGCTCCCCCTTTTCGCGCAAAGCAGCGGGGCCGGGCTTGCTCGAAGACCGCGCTCGTTCTACGAGCCTGACAGTACGCTGGCGTCACGAGTGGTCGAGATCGTGAACGGTAGACGGGTGCTCGTGAACGATGCGGTAGCCGCCCGGCCGCCGCTCCCAGACCTCGGAGATGCGAGCTTCTAGTTCGTAGCGCCGGCCGTCCGCGAAGCCGTAGGCCAACCGAAACGGGTAGCTAGTGACGACGACGCGGCTGTCGGCGAGCCCCTTTGCCTCGACCGGACCGGTTCTCTGGACGTCGATGGTCGCCAGACCGGGGTAGATGGCCTCGCGCATTTGCTCGAAGCCCCGAAAGCCAGCTAACGGCGCCAAACTGTCGTAGATGACGACGTCGGGGTCGGGCGCGTAGAAATCGGCCAGCCGGGCGTAGTCTGGCCGACCCACATCGCTACTCCAGGCCTGACAGAACTCGTCGGCTACACGATCCCAGTTCGGGCTTGTCTCGCTCACAGACACCAGCAATCGTTCCTAACGCGTCAGATCAGCTCCAGAGGAAGGTTCCGCCCGCTCTGCAAGAGCTTCCCGCCAAGCGGTTCCAGCGCGCGAATCGCCTACCGAGTTGCCCTCATCCAGCGCCCGAAGCACGTCCCTCCGCCCAATCTTCGGCTTTGCGTCTGGCATGCGAGTCGAGTCTAAGCGTCGTCGCTCGCTCCGGCTATTCCAACTCCCGCGGCCCTTATCTCCTCTCCCGTGAACGTGCCGGCCGCAGCGACACTTGGTACTCCGCGCGGTACCACGGACGTCTTGAGAATGCAGCGGGCCGCGCTTTCACGGGGCTCGCGAACAATCGGGGCGCCCGGATTTGAACCGGGCGAATGACGATGTCGATGGCTCCAGCGCCGTTCCCGCCGTCCCCACCGTCCTCGTCCCACCACGCCTGGTAATCATCGGACGGTGCATCCGGTACCAAAGCGGCACCAGGCGAGGTCTCGGCCGATCGCGGGTGGTGTCGGCCTGAGCCGCGTCGAGCCCTCGGGCTCGGAGTGCATCACGTGATGCGCACCGGTGTGCCGGTCGCGACGTGATGGCCGAGCCAGACGTCGTCGTCGTGTCGCAGGCGAATGCACCCGTGCGACGGTCGCCCGGGAATCAGCTCGGGCTGTCGCCAGTCGCCGTGGATGCCCACGATGCCGCCGCCGGGCCAGTCGGTCAGCGACGAGTAGGCGGACAGACCGAAGGCGTAGGGAGCGTAGGGCGACCGCGGGTCACTGATCCGAAAGCGCTCGCGAATCCAGAAGTGCCCGGCCGGCGTCGGCGTGCCGGGGCGACCGATGCCGACCGGCGCGCTCCAGACACGCCGGCCGTTGCGGTAGAGGCTGATCCGCAGCCGTTCGCGAACGACGAGCAGCAGGGAATGCGAGGTGTGCATCGGTCCGAGGGCGTCTGCCGGCACCCAGCCGATGCGGCCATTCGGTCGTATCGGGATACGCAGCTGGATCCACGCCCGGCCGCGATCGTCCCAGTGGCGGCGCAGGAGCAGATAGACCTCGGGGAACCCGTCCTCCGTGTGCCAGCGCAGCCGGGCGATCCCACGCGACGCCGGGTCGGGGTGCGTGTGGATCGTGGCGACATCGGCCACGTTCGCCCAGCGGGTCAGCGTGAACTCGTCGGACAGCTGCTGGTCGCCCCGGCCCAGGGCCGCGGCGGGCGACCCGAGGGCGATAGCCGCTGCGACCCCCGTCGCGGCGATCCAGGACCTATGCACGAAGCACGAGATTGGACCTGACACCGGACTGGAACGGTGTCTTGGCCTTCGAGCTCAACAGCCGATGACGGCCTGGTAGGGACCGCCGCCGCCTGTGGCCGACCAGGCGGTGCGCGGCCTTCCGTCCGGAAACTGCACCAGCCCCGGCGTCATGACCCGCGCTGACCCGTCGCGATCGAGCAGCATGCCCGAGGTTGGCCTCCGCAGCCGGTTGCACGGGCCCTCGTTGAACGCAACGTGCACCCGCGTGCCGGCTGGTCCGGGGAGGGGGTTGACAAGCGTGCAGCCTTGGTGGGACCCGGGGACCACCGACTCGCCGCCGCACCGCGTCTGGTCGGAGGTGACCCAGCGCTCGGGTGGCGCTGACGAACCGGCGATCGGCATGGTCTGGTTCTGCCGCGCGACGAGCCGCAGCCGGGTGGTTCCGGACGCAACCAGCGCCTGCGCGGCAACGACCTGAGCCACCACGCCGCGGGTCACGCCGCATCGGCGCAGGGTTCGCTGGGCCGAGAGGATCGCGCGCGTCTCCGCGAGTGTGAAGCGCAGCTGCACCGTGTAGGAGAACCGCGATTCCGGGGTCCATAGGGGTAGGTTCGGTGACGCCTCCCCGCCACGGGCGATCTCGCGCCGGAACGATGCATTGCGACCTTGTCCGATACCACCGGTGAATGCCGCGCAGCGTCTGGTGGCCTGCACTATCACGCCGACACCCACCGCGTTCCTGGCCGTGCGCGTGTCGATCTTCGCATCGGGGGAGATCCCGCTGAGCTTGAGCGGTACCGTGAGGATCAGCCGCCCACGGAGGCTCCCGACGGATCCGACCTCGGCGTGCATCGGGCCGATCGACGGATCGACCAGTTGCAGTCCCGCTTGGGCCCTGGGCGCCGTCGCTGATGCGCTCGCCGGGGCAACGGTGCCTGGTCCAGCGATTGCCGCCAGCGCGGCGAGGGCCAGGCAACGGCGCGTCACGGTCTGATCCTTCCAGATCGCGCCCTCACACGATCTGCCGGCCACAGCGTGCAGACAAACGGGGCGGTACCACCGAACTATCCAGATGCTGCGGGCCCCGTGTTCACGGAGCCCGCAAACAATCGGGGCGCCCGGATTTGAACCGGGATTCCCCCTCGTCCAGAGAAGCAGCCCGAACGGCCGATTCACACGGCGCTTCCAAGGCGCTTCCACGACGGCTACTTTGTGGTTGCTCCCGGTCTGCTCCTGGACGCGAGAACCCCGTCGTTACCGGGTTCTCAGGCCATGGGCGGTGCCTGACTCGAACACGCGACCTCCTGCTTGTAAGGCGCGCGACGGCTCCTGCGTGATGCTGCGGTCTGTCGCCGAAGGCGTCAGACCGGCCCTGGAAACCTCAATCCGACGTCATTCCGTTGCCATGTGCTGCGGTCTGTCGCTTCCATAAGGCTTCCACACCTCTGCTCGGTGCGCGGCGAGCAGTGGCGCCTCGTGGTCAATCAGGCGCCCATCGACGATGTCCCGCTTCTGCTTTGCATGGTGGCTGTTGCACAAACCACCCCAAACGCCGGTGCATCGATTGGTCGTGGGACACCACCATGCATCGGGCCTTTCGGCACGGCCCACCATGGGAGAGCAGCCTCGTGTGATACCGCGTCCAGCGTCGATTATCCCACCACCGACCGGGCCGGCGAATCTGGGCGCTTTGTGCAACAGCCTCCATGGAAGCAGGAGCGGTGGGACGAGGGTTCGGGTATGTACGGAGATGAAGCGGCTGCGGATCGGATTAGACATGCGTGAGCGTTGGACAGTGGTGAGACAGGATGGCTGAAGGTGGGGCTCCAGCCGACCCAGTGCGTTGGTGGCTGCGCCTGACGTGGGTGGGCGTCGCGGAGCCCGAAACCTCAACCGAGCAGACTCTCTGCATGACCCGATGCCGAAGCTGCGGCCGACATGCGGGCGTTAGATCGGCCATCTGTTGCCCTAGGTCGGGTCGTGCAGAGTCTCGAACGCCTCCACGGCGGGAAGAAACGGAGAGTGGCGGGCTCGTGTCCTCCTGCGGACCGCCGAATTGCGGCGGACGCTAGGCGACGATCTTGGCCTTCATCTTCTCGTATTCCGCGTCCGAGATCGCGCCCTTGTCCTTGAGCTCGGACAGCTTGTGAAGATCGTCGACGGGCGACGTTCCCGCGGTCTCGCGCACGTAGCTATCGAAATGCTTGCGGGCTTCGGCCTGCTCCTTGATCGAGCGCTCGCGCATGCCCTTGCCGCGGGCGATGAGGTAGATCAGCGCGCCCAGGTACGGAAGGACGATCAGGCAGAACACCCACGCCGCCTTCGCCCACCCCGACAGCTCGTGGTCACGGAACAGGTCGGCGAAGATCGTGATCAGGATCCAGAACCAGATCACGAGCAGGAAGATCTCCAGCACGGTCAGCAGTGCGTCGCCCAGCGTGAAGTCGGCAATGACCATTCGCGGCCTTTCGGTCTTGGAGTCGAGCACCCGCCGGACGGCGGACTTAATGGCGACCGTAACCGCTCACGGCACAGGCGACAAGCGGCCCAGACGCGGGCAAACGAAGCGTGCTCACGCGCAACGCACACAAGGTCGCCGCCGTCCGCGCCCGCGCTGTCGGCGTGTACGCGACCATCAGCGGTCTCGCGCGGTCGCTGACTTAACGCGCCTCGCTCGCGCCCGGGCTCGCGCCGGGCTTTGTGGGCGGCGTCCAGTCAGCGCCGGTTTGCTCGCGGAACGCGTCGAGAGCTGCGTCTAACGTGGAGAAGAAGTGGGCTGGGTCCAGTGGGCCGATCAGCTCGTAGCGCTCGAGCTTGGTCCGCACGGGATCCTTGAGCTCGGCAAACACCAGCGACGTGCCGGCGGCGTTGAGCTCCTCGTCGAGGTCGGCCAGCATGTCGGCCGCCGTGGTATCGACGTCGGTGATCGGCTCGGCCGCGACGACTATCCACCGTGGCCGCGGGTCGCGGCCGGCCAAGCGGCGGATCTGGTCGCGGAAGGTCCGCGCGTTGGCGAAGAACAGTGGAGCGTCGAACCGGAAGATCACTAGGCCGGGCAATTCCTCGGCTTGCGGGAAGAGACTGCGGTCGTGGTGGCCCGGCATACCGGGGACCCGCCCGAGTGTCGCCTGGTAGGGCCACCACGCCCGTCGGAACACGTTGAGGATCGAGAGTGCCACCGCGACGGCGATCCCTGCGAGCACGCCGAGTAAGGCCACACCCAGGAATGCCGTCACCGAGAGCAGGAACTCGACGCGGCGCTGGTGCCACAGCCGGACCGTCCCTGCCACGTCGGCGAGCGACAGGGACGCGGCGATCACTACCGCAGCGAGTGTGGGCTGCGGGAGGTTGCGCAGCAACCCGGGCACGAGAACGAGCATAAGGACGATCGCCGCTGCCCCAACGAGTCCCGTGACCTGGGTCTTGGCGCCAGCCTGCTCGGCGACCGCCGTGCGCGAGCCGCTGGTGCTCACCGGAAAGCCCTGGAACAGGCCCGCGCCGACGTTGGCGGCGCCGATGCCGATCATCTCTGCGTTCCCGTTCACCTCCTGGCCCGTGCGCGCGGCGAACGACGACGCCGTCGAGATCGTGTCGGTAAGGGAAACGAGCGCGATACCGAGCGCTCCGGCTACCAGCAGAGGAAAATCCGAGACCGGGCTTGGCCATGTGAGGGAAGGGAACCCGGCCGGCAGCGTCCCCACGAGCGCGACCCCGTGGTCGGAGAGATCCAGCGCCGCCGCCGCTCCGATCGCGACCACGACCGCCGCCAGCACCCCTGGGACCCTCGGCAGCCAGCGCTGGAGGGCCAGAATCAGCGCCAAGCTGACCAGGCCTACCGCCGCGGCGGCTGCGATCGCATCGCCCGCCGCGAGCCCGTCAACGAAGCCTCGAGCCTCGTCGATCAGCCCATTCGCATCGACCGAGAAGCCGAAGAGCTTTGGCAGCTGTCCGATCAGGATCGTCAGCGCCAGCCCGTTCATGTAGCCGATCTGCGTCGGCCTTGAAAGCAGGTCGGCGATGAAGCCCAGCTTGGCGAGCCCGGCGACGATGGTGATGGCGCCGACCAGCAGAGCGAGCATCGACGCCAGCGCCACGGCGCGCCCGGGGCTGCCGCCGGATCCGATGATCGGGATGATCGTCGCCGCGATCATCGGCCCCAGCGAGGAATCCGGGCCCAACACTAGGACCCGGGAGGGTCCAAACGCGAAGTAGCCGAGCAGGCACAGGACCGTCGTGTACAGACCGGTGATCGCCGGCAGGCCCGCCAGCTCGGCGTAAGCCATGCCCTGCGGTACCAGCAGGGTGCTCAACACGAGACCGGCGACGACGTCACGGCGCAGCCACGACGCGCGGTAGTACGCGAGCGCACGCGCGCCCGGCAGCCGTCTCAACAGCATCATGATCGGGCTCGCCGAGGTCAATGCCTCTTGCGTCGTCGGCTGCGAGTTGAACGGACCAGTTGAGCCCCTGAACGGCAGGATAGATTCCCGCGTGTTGCGGGTCGTCGCGGATTACCTCGGATCGAATCAAGCCTCCTGGCGTACCGGCAAATCGGCGAACGTGCGTCGACCGGTTCCACTTTGCGTCAACGCAGGAGCAAGCGACAGCGCTTCCGCCTGTCGTCCCATGCGAGCGTCTGGTACATGTGTTGGTGGAGAGCAGCCATGAGCCACACTAAGCAGGCGAAGACGGATGGGCAGGCGGTCGAGAAGCTCGGCCGCAAGCGCTACAACAAGGAGCTCGCTCGCCTCCAGGGCGAGTTGGTTCGGCTCCAGGAGTGGGTCGTGCGCGAGGGGCTCAAGGTCTGCATCGTGTTCGAAGGCCGTGACACCGCCGGGAAGGGCGGGGTCATCAAACGGATCACCGAGCGGGTGAGCCCGCGCGTGTTCCGGGTCGTCGCGCTTCCGAAGCCGACCGACCGCGAGAAGACCCAGATGTATATCCAGCGCTACCTGCCACACTTCCCGGCGGCCGGGGAGGTCGTGATCTTCGACCGTAGCTGGTACAACCGCGCCGGCGTCGAGCGGGTGATGGGCTTCTGCCCCGAAGAAGAAGTCGTGCGCTTTCTGCGACTCGCGCCGCTGGTTGAGCAGGCGATGGTTGAGTCCGGGATCGTCCTGCTCAAGTACTGGCTTGAGGTCGGCCAGGAAGAGCAGACGCGGAGAATCGAGTCGCGCATCAACGACCCGCGCAAGGTCTGGAAACTGTCACCAATGGACCTCAAGTCCTACAGCCACTGGTACGAGTACTCCCGAGCCCGGGACGAGATGTTCGCCGCGACCGACACCGAGTTTGCCCCCTGGCACGTGGCTGACTCCAACGATAAGAAGCGCGCCCGGCTGAACATCATCAGCCACCTGCTTGAGCAGATCCCCTACGGGTCCCCACCGCGGGAGCCCGTCGTGCTCCCCGCGCGCGAGAAGCGACGCGGCTATCGCGAACCCGACCACACCGACCTGTACATCCGAGCGAAGTACTGAGTCGGTGACGGGGTGAATCGGCGGTTGGCTGCGATCGCGTCGCTCGCTCTGCTGGCGGCGTCTGTCGTCGTGGCCGTGGTCATCGGCGTACAGGAATTCCCGCAAGGCCTGTCCGTGCTCGCGTGTTTGGCCGTTGCCTTGTTGGCAGCGTGGTGGGCGTTGGTTCACCGAGGTGCTGCGCGCTTCGCCGCTGCGGCAGTCGCGGCGCGTTGCTTGCCGGTGTCGTGGTGCTGGTTGCGCTCGAGGGCCGCGTAGTCGAGGACGTGTTGGTCCTGGCGGGGTTCATGCTCTCGGTAGCAGCCGCGCGCAGCGTGTTCATCACGGTCCTGGAGCCGGCGAGGGCGAAAAACACGTGCAACAGTGGTCCGCAACATCGTTCGAAGTCGGCTCCGACGGACCAGTCGCGGCCGGCATCGACGGCGAAGCTCTACAGCTCGATCCCCCGCTGCGCTTCCACACCAGGCCACAGGCCCTCCGTGTGCGGATCGCGCCGCATCACCCAGGCGCCTCACCATCCGCGACCATGCCGGGAAGCCCGTGGGATGTGATTCGCGCGGTCGCCCGCATCGCGAGGCACGGTTCTTCCTAGCGACACCGCCGAGCCGCCCGAGTCGAGGGAGCCCTGGCACTGGGGCGATCGTCGGAATGGCGAGCATCGCGCGGTGGCGTCTAAGGCGATACGTACCACTAGACGTTCTAGGCCGCGCAGCCGAAACGCGTTCGGTGCGACTCGGCGCCCGCTGATCTACCCTCGCCATGAACGGCACGTTCTTCGCGCTCGCCTTCTCGACGGTTCTCAACCCGAAGCTGTTCGCGATCGACCTGATCCTGATCGCCAACCGGCGACCGCGAATGATGTTCGCCTGCTTCCTGATCGGAGGCATCGGGCTCAACGTCACGATCGGCCTGCTCGACGTCCTGGTCTTCCAGGCCGACGCGGTCAACACCCAGGACTCAGTCAGCGCGACGGCTCAGCTCGTGCTTGGCCTCGTGCTGCTTGGAGTGGCCGCGGTGATCGCCACCGGGCGGCCGCGCAGGCAGCAGCGGGCGAGCGCCTCAGGCGAAACGGCCGAGCCCGAGAAGAAGGAGAGCTGGGCCGACCGCAACCTGCGCGAGCCGCGACCCTGGCTGGCGGTGGGGATCGGCGTCCTCGCCGGCACGCCGGGCGCGGCGTACATCACGGCGCTGCACAACCTCGTCACAGACCACTACTCGACCGCGACGCAGGTCGCCGCCGTGTTCGTCTTCAACCTCATTCAGTGGTCGCCGGTCATCATCCCGTTCGTCTTCCTGGAGGCCAGGCCCGAGGCCACCAAGCGGGCTCTGCAGGGCGTGATCGACTGGCTGACAGGCCAGGCGCGCCGAATCGGCGCCACGCTCGCGTTCGCGGTCGGTGCCTACCTGACGATCGAGGGCCTCGCGCGCCTGCTGTCCTGAGCCCGGACCGGAGGGCCGTGGCGCGCACCATCGGAATCCGGGACGTCCCTGTCAGAGCGGGCGTCCGCGCTGTGCGCGCACGGCGATGCCGGCTCCGAGCAGAAGGCCGAACGCCGTGAACACGTGATCAGAACCCCGGCGAGCACGAGGAACAGCTCGACCGCAGTGCGACCCGCCACCAGCCCGAGGTAGTAGCCGGCGATGGTCGGGGTCAGCAGCAGCACGAGGCCGGCGACAGCCCCCCCAGCGAGAGCGGGCGCCAGGCCAAGCTGATCGGACCAGTCGAGCTGTGTCGGCCGTATAGATTCCCGCGCGATGTTGCGGGTCGTCGAGGATCACCTGCGCTCGAACCAGGTCTCCCGTGTCATTTACGGTGCGATCATCGGGCTGGCTCTGGTGGTCGCCCTTGAGCCCCATCCCCCGCGCCCCGCTGTGATGGTCGGCACCCTGGTGGGGACCGGTGTCGCCGTCGGGCTGGCCGAGCTCTACAGCGAGTTGGTCGGGACCGAGGTCCGCACCCGACGGCGCGTCGCCCGGGCTCGTGTCCGCGGGGTGATGACCGACGTGGCCGCGGTGGTCTTCGGGATCAGCTTTCCTGCTGTCTTCTTCCTGATCTCCGTCACGGGTGCCATCGAGGTCGGGACGGCCTTTGGGCTCGCCAAGTGGTCGGGGCTGGCCCTCATCGGTTTCTACGGGTTCTGCGCCGCCCGTCTCGCCGGTACGGGACTCCTGGCGGCGCTCGCTCAAGCCGCCGCGGTGGCGCTGATTGGGGGCTTTCTGATCGCCCTGAAGGCGCTCATCCACTAACGCCCAGACGAGCGGCCATCCCCGCCTGGACGCTCGTCGCTGGGCTGCGCAGCTCCATCCTCCGTCACTTGTCCAACGAGTCGCCCGCAGTTACCGTTGCGCGGGACCCGCCACGCTTCGGACGGCCGGAACGCACCGTGGGCAACTCATGATCCCCTCCGACTTCACCCGCCCAGACGCGCTGCTCCGCATCTGGAAGATTCCCTCGGCACCGCGACCCGGGAGCATGGGGCATGTCTGACGCGAGCTCGGAGCAATTAGGGGGGCTCGACTGGGTGTCGGAGTGGTGGCTCGTGCTCCTGGTCGGCTGCCTCAGCGTTATTGCGGGAGTCATCATCCTCGCCAAGCCGAGCGACAGCCTGGCCACGCTGGCCGTGATCGCCGGCGTCTTCGTGCTGGTCGACGGCATCGTCGAACTGGTCGCCTCGCTCGGCCGCAAGAGAGCGGACCGGGGGTTCCTGGCCTTGTGGGGCGTGCTGACGGTGATCGTCGGCGTGCTGCTGATCCGCCATCCCATCTCTGGCGTCGCCGCTGTCGCGTTCTTCATCGGCATCTGGCTGCTGGCCGTGGGAGTCTTCCGCCTCCTTACAGGGTTTTTCGAGCCCGAGCATCGTGCGTGGAACATCATCCTCGCGGTCATCGAGCTCGTCGCCGGCACCGTGATCGTGGCCTCACCGGACATCGGCTTCGCCACGCTCGCCCTGCTGGTGGGGATCTCGTTCATCGCCAATGGCGTGGTGATGATGATCCTGGGCCGCCAGATGCGCGAGATCAAGCGCGAGACCGCGATCCCGGCCGGGCCCGGCATCGCCGAGCGATCTGGCAGGAGTCCCGGCGCCCCCTGATCAAGTTCGTGGTCGTCGGCATGGTTGTCGTGTTCCTGGCGTGTCGGCCATGAGCCAGCAGTCCGCCACCGCCAAGCAGCTGTGCTCGAACCCCATCGTCCACGACCCGGTGTGCCTCGCCCACAACGCCGCGGTACACGAGCAGCTGTGGGCCATGGACCACACCGAGGAGCAGATCTCCCGGCTCAGGCAGGGCGTCAAGGAGGAACTCTCGCTTGACCTCCCCGAGCCCAGCGCCGGCGTCAGCGCCGCCGGCAAGTAAATCGATCCCACCGACCCCGTTCAGCGGCGTAGGATCGGCCGCGGGGTCGGCGGGCATGTGACGGGGCTTGCGGGTGATGGGCGGTCGCGGACTCGAACCGCGGACCTCCTGCTTGTAAGGCGCGCGACGGCTCCTGCTATCTGCTGCGGTCTGCTGCCGAACCGTGTCCGATTGGGGCTTGCGGCTTGGCCCGAGGTCGTTCTGCTGCTATCTGCTGCGGTCTACCGCTTCCACGCCGCTTCCATACCCGCTGGGATGCCACCGCGCCGATTGAGCGCCGAGACCAGGCGCGGGCCGGCGCCCGGCGCTCACCGTTCGACGCGCCGGTAGTAGTCGCGCCAGACCAGCCGGTACACCCGCAGCGGTCGCGGGAGCGAGCGCAGGCCCGGGATGAACGGGATGCAGACGAACGCGAGGGTGAGCAGCGCCATCACCCCCCACACGAGGGCGTCGGCATTGTCGGAGCTCTTGAACGGCTCGATCTGGTACCAGAACGTGTAGAGCCAGAGCCAGACCTGGCCGGGATAGCTGCCCGTCTCGTTCATCATGCCCCACTGGTCCCCGAGCAGGTGCTCGGCCTTGGCGCGGTCCTCGAGGACGGCGCCGTCGGACATGAACAGCAGCGGCTTGGTGTAGTCGGTCTGGTAGAACTGCCGCCCGGTGAGCAGGGCGCCGTCGACCCCCCCGCTGGCGGCCAGGCCGAGCAGCGAGCTCATCATCGGCGCCACCGGGCCGTAGTCGCCGGCCGGAAGCTGGACCGTGGCCCCGGCGAACTGGGCGTCCGTGAGTGCCTTGGTATACGCGTCGGTCCATCGCTTCTGCTGCGCCGGTGGGGCAGCCTGGTACGCGGCGATCGCCCGTTGAAGGGTCGGATCACCGGGAACGCTGCGCAACGGGTCGATCACGAACGCGCGCGCCGTGTCGATCGGCTGCTGCGCCCCGGCCCACTTCTGCAGCTTGAGCGGCCCTATCTTCTGTCCATCCGAGGCGTGGTTGTAGGGCGGCCCGTAGGTGGCGACGCCGCTCGACCCGTCGAGCTCTCCGACGGCGGTGGTGAGGAAGTCGCCGGGGTCCGAGCGCGACCACTGCTGGATCGTGCTCGGCTTGACGTCGGGCGAGGAGAACAGGATCGAGAGGATCACTGCGAGCGCTGCGATGGCGGCGAGCGCCACCACGAACTCCTTGACCAGGTCGTAACGGACGTACTCGCCGTGCCACTCGCGATCCTCGGCGCCGGGAGCGCCGCCCGCCTGGGCCGGTGCGCTCACGGTCCTCCTCCCGTCTCTCCCTGAGGGGCCCCGCGGGTTTCCGCGGCCAGCCGCGCCGGGTAGGGCGGCACGACGCCGTGCTTGCGGACGAGCAGGATGTGCCAGGCCGTGAGGGCGACCACGGCGATGGGCAGCAGGATGACGTGGAACGTGTACATCTGGCCGAAGTCCAGGACGTTGAAGAACGATCCGATACCGACCGAGTTCAGGCCGTCCTTGCCCTCCGTCGCGATCCACTGCGAGTCGAAGTTCTGCTGGGACAGATAGCCGGTGAAGGCAGCGCCGATCGAGACGATGAAGACGATCGCGCCGACCACCCAGGTGCCGCTGCGCCCGCCACGCCAGGCCCCCATGAAGAACTTGCCCCACAGGTGCACCACCATCACGAAGAAGAACAGCTCGACGCTCCACAGGTGAATGCTGTTGACGAAATGCCCGACGCTCGACGTGTGCCACCATGCCGGCCCCCACAGCCCCAGGATCACGCCCGAGGCCACCACCACGACCAGCGACGCGATCGTGAGCACGCCGAAGACGTAGATCCACGACGCCACGTACACGGGCTGCTTGTCGGGCAACAGCTTCTCCGGCGGCAACGCGCCGACAGCCCGCTCCCGGACCCGGGTGACCCACATCCGACGCTCCGACGCCGTGCTCACGACCGCCCGCCCCGCCCCGGGAACGGAAGCGCGATTGCCAGCACGAACACGGCGATCATCAGCAGGATCACCACGATGTTGCTCACCGACATCTGGAAGAAGTGCCAGTGCACGTACCGCGCGTGGTGGTTGAGGTTGAACACCGCCCCGAGCGCCACCGGCGACGCGAGACTGGGCGCGACCGCGCCGCAAAGCCGACGGCCGCGATCGAACCCTCTATGCGTTGCTTGGGTGAGACTCACCGCCAACCTCCACGCGACTGGGCGAGACCACTGGCCCGAGGGCAAACCTACGGACCTCCAGGGACGCCCTACATCCGTACCAACTACGGCGCACCCCCGCCGCGGCGGCCAGGATGTCCTTGCCCGGGCACCAGGCCCGCTCACGAGAGGACAATCCACGGTCGGTCACGATCGATGGGCGGTGCGTGACTCGAACACGCGACCTCCTGCTTGTAAGGCAGGCGCTCTAGCCGGCTGAGCTAACCGCCCGGGCGGCTGATGCTAGCTGGGGGCCGGCGCGCGGGGCGGAGCTACAAACGCCGGCCCGCCGTGTTATTGAGGGGACGTGTCGGCGCGCCTGCCAGCAGCGATCGCCGTCGCCGCGCTGGCGCTCGCGGGCGCCTCGTCGGCGGCGGCCGCGACGCCATCCCCCAGCGACGCGCTGGCGGCGAAGGTGCTCGCGGCCGTGCAGTCGGTCCGCTTCGAGCGCGTGGCGGACTTCGCCAACGGCGGCGGGCGCATCGCCCACGTGCCCAACGTCGACGTCGCGGTGATCGCGCTCGACGCGCAGGGCCGCGCGACCGCCGCGGCAAACGTCCTCCTCTCGCGCGACTACCCACGCGGGCAGATCGTCCCGATCGACCAGAACTGGGGCACCACCGCCGTGCGCTTCACGCGCTGGCGCCAGTCGAGCTTCGACGGCTCGCAGGGCCGCGACACCGACATCGTCGGCGGCCGCTCCCGCGCGCCATTCCGGTTCATGGCCCCCTACCCCGCCTCGCTGTTCAAGATCATGGTCGCCTACGAGGTCATGCGCCAGGTCGATCGCGGCCGGCTGCGGCTGGGCGCGCGGCTGCGCTACTCCGGGAGCCCGCGCACCGGGCTGTGCGCACCGGGCACCTCGACCGTGCGCGGCTGGATGGACGCGATGATCGCGTGGTCGAGCAACCAGGCGACCTGCGCGCTGATCGTGCGCCTGCACCGGCTCGGTGCGATCGGTGCGCTCAACGCGGACCTGCGCAGCCTCGGCCTCGGCACGATGCAGGTCAACGGCACCCGCGCGACCAACGGCGCGAACTGGCAAGACGGTCAGCTGAACATGACCGCGCTGGACACGGCGCGCCTCTTCTGGCTGATCGACGGCGGGCAGGGCACGCTGTGGCGCCGCCCGAACGGCCGCGCGGTCACCGCGGGCGAGCTCAAGCCGTCCTCGCGCGCGTTCCTCAAGCGCGAGCTGGGCCAGGACGCGTTCGCGGACGCGCTCTCGACCACCGTCTGGTGCGGGCAGCGGCGCTTCGGCCGCGTCTACCCGGCGGAAGGCATCCCCCAGCTCGAGCCGGCGCGCTGGATCGACCGCCGCGGCCACGTGGTCGTCCCCGGCAGCGGGGCGGACTTCGGGCGCGACGTCCGCCCGTGCAATGCCCGCGCGCAGGTCACGTTCATGCACAAGATCGGCCTCGTCGACACCGCCGCCTCGGACGCGGGGATCGTCACATCGCTGCCCGGGCAGGCCTACCGCCACTACGCGATCGCGATGCTGAGCAACCTCGGCTCGAACTACGGCGACCCCGATTGGGGTCGCCTGAACCCCTGTGGCACCTCACTCGGCCTGTGCCGCACCGAGAAGTTCGCGCAGCTCGGCAGCTTGATCGACGCGGCCCTGGTGGCCGGCCGCGCCGCCCGCCACCCCGCGCGGGTCGCGACCGGCGGTACCGGCCGGGTCGTCGCCAAGCCCGGCTGGCGGCCGCGGCCGGAGCCGGACGGGCGCGGGGGCTAGCTCTTCCCCTCGATCCGGCGGATCCGCTCCTGCGCGGCGGCGCCCGTGTCCGGTGCGCCGAGCTCGATCCCGGGTGGGAGCTCGACGTGCAGATCGCGGGCATGGTCGATCCGCACCTCGACCCCGCGCGGGCGGCAGGCCAGCACATGGCCGCCGCGGCGCCGCTCAGCGTCGACGAAGTGGAGGTGGTAGCCGGCGACCTCGATGCCCTGCGCGTACGCGGGAAAGCGAAAGCCGACGATCGTGCCCTCGACGTCGTGGAAGTCGAACACGTGCTGCTCGTGCGCGATCTCGGTCAGCGACGGATACGGTGGCTCGTGCCCGGGCACCGAGCGCGCGTGGACCAGCTCGAAGGATCCGTCGATTCGGACCGCGCACACGGGGGAGCCCGGCGGGGCGTGGCGGTTGAGCTCGTGGACGAACTCGTCGTGGTCGAGTGTCCGGTCGACGGTGAACTCCACGACCGGGTCGAAGAACGTCACGACCGCGAACGGCGTGCGTGCGGCGGGCGGCACCGCGCTGATGTTCCCGTCCACGTCGGCGCGCAGGAAGCTGCCCTCGAGCGCAATCATCTCGCCGTCCAGCCCGTTCAGGGTTCCGAGCCCGAAGTCGCCGTGCTCGGCCAGCTCGGCGAACGTGAGGTCACCGTCGAAGTCCCCGTCGAACAGGGCGTCGAGCGTTGAGGTCTGGAAGACCAGATGCGGCTCGTGCTCCGGCTGCAGGCCGGCCCTTCGAACCGCCTCCACGTGGAGGCCGCGGATCAGCCGGTCGTCGATGAGGTCGCGCGCCGCCGGCTTCACCGCGCGGAGCCTAGTCAGCGACGGTTGGCGGCGCGATACTGGTGTGGAGCGAGAGGAGGATCAGATGCACGCACGACTCAGCAGGTTCGCCGGCCTCGACCCGGAGCGCATCGAGGAGACCCAGGCGCAGTTCGAGGAGGAATCGCTCCAGGCGCTGGCGCAGCGACCGGGATTCCGCGGGATCACCGTGGGCGTGAACCGCAAGAGCGGCAAGGCCGTCGCCTTCACGCTGTGGGAGACCGAGGCGGACATGAGAGAGAGCGAGAAGGTCGCCGACGCGGCGCGCGAGCAGGCGGTTTCGACCGCGAAGCCGGCCCGCGACCCCATCGTCGACGACTACGAGGTGATCGTGACCAGGTAACCGCGGCGGTCGGAGGATCAGCCGGCGGCGGCCTCGGCGCTCACGACGTCAGAGGGGATTACGGGGCGCCGGCGGGCCGGATCACGTTCTCGCAGTCGAAGACGCCGTCCTCCTGGGCGTCCACGTAGACCGTGTCGTTGCCGTCGCCGCAGTCGATCGTGTCCTGCGCGCCGTTGCGCGCGAAGATCACGTCGTCGCCGGCGCCGCTCTTGATGTCGGCCTCGCCGGGGCCCGGCGTGATGCGGTCGTCGCCGTTGCCGCCGTCGAGCGTGTCGCTGCCGTCGCCGCCGGTGATCGTGTCGTCGCCATCGCCGCCGTCGATCGCGTCGTCGCCGGGTCCGCCGTTGAGCGCGTCGTTGCCGGCGCCTCCGTCCATGTCGTCGTTGCCGGCGCCGCCGAACATGCGGTCGTTGCCCGACCCGCCCTGCAGCGCGTCGTTGCCGAAGCCGCCGTCGAGCAGGTCGTACCCGGCGCGGCCGAACAGCGCGTCGCTGCCCGAGCCGCCGTTGAGGCGGTCGCCGCTCGTGCCGCCGTCGAGCGCGTCGTTGCCGCTGTTGCCGTAGAGGCGATCGCGCCCGCCGCGCCCGTACAGGCGATCGCGGCCGGAGCGGCCGTACAGCAGGTCGGGGTCCGGCCCGCCGTCGATCCGGTCGTTGCCGGCCTTGCCGTCGAGGCGGTCGCGGCCCGAATGGCCGTAGAGCCGGTCGGCGCGCGAGGTCCCGGCCAGGCTGTCGGCGCGCGGCGATCCGTTGATCCGCGCGGCGTCGGCGACCGCCGCCGCCAGCCCGAGCGCGAGCAGCGCCGCCGCCGCCGCGAGCCAGTTCGAGCGCCTCATCGGCTCGCCGCCCGGTGCGCGGCCACGACCTTCTTGGGATGGCGGAAGGTCGTCTCGGCGGTCGCGGGCCGGTAGTGGAAGCCGAGTTGCTCGAGGTAGCCCGAATCGCGCAGGACGGCCAGGTCGTGGGGCTTGGGACGGGTCGGCTCGCCCGCGGGGGTCGACAGCACGCTGACGCTGCGCCCGGGACACTGCTGGCCGACGACGTGCACCGGGTTGGGCAGCGCCGGCACATCCAGGCGCGGCTTGGACTCCCAGTCGAAGGACCGCGCGATGTTGGGCGAGTAGGCGAGACGCCGGTTGAGCGGCGGCAGCCCGAACCGGTAGCCGATCATCTTCAGGATCGAGACGGGCGTGCAGACCTGGTGCGAGACGTACCCGCGGCGGGCATAAGGGGAGACGGCCACGCCCGGGATGCGGATCCCGGTCTGGCCGAAGTCCTCGGCGAGGTTGCTCGAGTTGCGCTGGTCGGGCACGCGCGGCGGGCGCACGTGGTCGAAGAACCCGCCCCACTCGTCGTACACGATGAAGATCACGCCCCGCTTCCATTGCGGCGACTCCATGAACGCATGGACGACGTCGGCCATGAACGCCTGGCCGACGCGGACGTCGCCGTGCGGATGCTCGTCGCCGGAGGTGCCCCCGTCCTCGTTGGCGAACGACGGGTCCACGAACGACACCGCCGGCAGGGTGCCCGACGCGCAGCGCGCGTAGTACTCCTGCACGCTGGCCGAGCGCGCGAGTCCGGGCGCGCCCCACAGCGCCGCCACTGGGATGTCGGTGTAGAAGTAGCGGTTGGAGACCCCGGCCCGGCTCAGCGCGGCGAAGATCGTGTTGTCGGCGAAGCCCGGCGCGCTCGGGATGGCGTTGTCCTTCTTGCCGTAGGACTCGGCGGCGTGCATGTACTCACGGTTGGGGAAGGTGGAGGCCAGCAGCGAGCAGAACATGCGGTCGTAGGTCGTGAACGCCTTCGCCGCGCTGGGGAGGAACCCGAGGTCGCCCTGGTTGTAGTAGCCGAGCGCGAACTCGTCGTTGTTCGAGGAGCGCAGGAAGCCGTCCATCCTCCCGCCCGCGACCTGGATTCGCCCGTCGTCCCAGCCGTGGTCGGGGTCGGGGTGGGCGCAGCCCTGGTAGTCGGTCCCCAGCGGATGGGTGCCGTGGGCCTGGCCCTGCTTGTCGACGTAGCTGAGGCCGGCCTGGCGGCCGTCGGCCTTCGGCAGCCACCCGAGGTAGTGGTCGAAGGACCGGTTCTCCATCATCAGCACGACGAACGTGTCGATCGGCAGGTTGCGCGGCGAGGGCAGGAACGCGCGCTGCTGGCGGCGGGCGGCGGCGGCCACCAGCGTGTCGGGATCGAGCACGGTTGACAGCCCGCCCGCGAGGCCGGCGGTCATCGCCGCCCGCGCCAGGAACTCGCGCCGGCGCAGGTAGTCGTCCGGATGGGCGAACGCGAGTCGCTCCGCCGCGCCGGGGTTGCGAATGTCGGTCACGGCCAGGTCCGCCCCATGAGGCCGGCGAGCGTACCGAAAGGTGGCGCGTTCACGTTGCAGTTGTGTGAAGCGCGCTTGGTGATTGACTTCCCGGCGCGATGGACCTCGGCATCGACGGCAGGGTCGCGCTCGTCACCGGCGCCTCGAAGGGGCTCGGCCTGGGCATCGCCCGGGCGCTGGCCGCCGAGGGCGCGCGCGTGGCGATGTCCTCGCGCTCGCAGGAGCGCATCGAGGCCGCCGCGGCGGAGGTACCGGGCGCCCGGTCGTTCGTGTACGACAGCGCCGAGCTCGACGACGCGGACCGCCTGATCGGCGCGGTCGAGGACGCGCTGGGCGCGGTCGAGATCCTGGTCGTCAACACCGGCGGCCCGCCCGCCGGTGAGCCGCTGGGCTTCACGCCCGCCCAGTGGGAGGCCGCCTACCGCAGCCTGGTGCTCGGGCCCATCACGCTGATCGAGCGCGCGGTCCCCGGCATGCGCGAGCGCGGTTGGGGGCGCATCGTCAACGTCTCGTCCGACGCGGTGCGCGAGCCGATCCCCTACCTGATGCTGTCCAACGCCCACCGCAGCGGCACGCTGGCGGCGTTCAAGACGCTCTCCCGCCAATTGGCCGGGGACGGGATCACCCTGAACACGGTGCTCGCCGGCCTGATCGCCACCGACCGCCTGGTCGAGCTCGCCGGCGGCTCGCGCGAGACGGTCGAGCAGAACGCGCGCGAGCAGGTGCCGGCGGGCCGGCTCGGGCGCGTCGAGGAATTCGCCGCCGTCGCCGCGTTCCTGTGCTCGGACGCCGCGAGCTACGTCACCGGCGCCGCGCTCGCCGTGGATGGCGGGCTGCTGCGCTCCGTCTAGCCGCCTGTCCGATCCCCGGCGGCGGCGTCTGCTGGCGCGACGGTGGGTCCTCGGCCACGAGCTGCGGCACCGTCACGAGCCGGTAGCCGCGGCGGCGCAACCGGTGGATCACGATCGGAAGCGCCTGGGCCGTCTGGCGGCGCGGGCCCCCGCCGTCGTGCATGAGCACGATCGCCCCGGGGCGCGCCCGTGACAGCACGGCCCTGACGATCGCGCGCACGCCGGGGCGGCGGAAGTCGCCCGTGTCGATCGTCCACAGCACCATCAGCATGCCCAGTGCGCGCGAGACCTGGAGCGTGTGGCGGTTGTAGGAGCCGTACGGCGGGCGGAAGTAGCGCACGTCCCCCACGCCGTAGCGCCGCGCGTGCCGAGCGGCGGTGACGAGCTGGCGGCGCTGCTCGCGAGCGGGCAGCAGCCCGAGCGGCGCGTGGTTCTGCGTGTGGTCGCCGATCGCGAACCCCTCGCGCGCCTCGGCGCGCAACATCGAGCCGAACAGGTCCAGCTGCTGGCCGACGAAGAAGAAGGTCGCCGGCGTGTGCGTTCGGTGCAGCACCCGCATGATGCGCGGCGTGTCGGGGCCCGGCCCGTCGTCGAAGGTCAGCGCGATCTGGCGCCGGCGCACGCCGCCGCGCGCGATGAAGGGCACGCGGGTCAGCGTGCGCGCGATCGCCTCGCGTTCGCGCGCCCGTCGCCGCCGGTCCGCGCGGTCCGCGCTCGACGGGCCGAGCTCGCGGCCGAGCGCGGGCGCCGCCGTCGCCGCCTGCAGCGCCGGGATGCCGTCGGCGACGCGCCCGCCGGCGCCCATGGCCACGCCGCACAGCAGCGCGAGCGCGGCGAGCGCGGTCGTCGCCGGGACGCCCGTGCGCGTGGCGCGGAGGCGGCGCAGCAAAGGCCCCGTGGCGCGTGGCAACCTCATCCCGTTCCTGACGCCAAGTATCGGAGATATGGTCGACGCCGTGGGTATCCGTGCCGTGATCTTCGATCTCGACGGCGTGCTGGTCGACTCCGAGGAGCGCTGGACGCGGGCGAAGGAGGAGCTCGTCCGCGAGAGCGGCGGGCGTTGGAAGCCGGCGGCGACCCACGCGATGCTCGGCATGAGCTCGTCCGAGTGGTCCCGCTATCTGCGCGACGAGCTGGACGTGCCGATGGAGCCCGACCGGATCTCGGACGCCGTCGTGCAGAAGATGCTCGCCGACTACCGACACGACATGCCGCTCATCGAGGGTGCCGGCGACGCGGTGCGGCGCCTCGCCGCACGCTGGCCGCTGGGCCTCGCGTCGTCGTCCAACCGCGAGGTGATCGACGCGGTGCTCGAGGCCTCGGGCCTGGCGGACTGCTTCGCCGCGACGGTGTCGTCGGAGGAGGTTGCGCGCGGCAAGCCCGCGCCCGATGTCTACCTCGCGGCGGCGGATCGCCTCGGCATCGTGCCCGCCGACGCGGCGGCCGTCGAGGACTCCACCAACGGCGTCCTCGCGGCGGGCGCGGCGGGGATGGCCGTCATCGCCATCCCGAACCGCGCATTCCCACCCAGCGACGAGGCGCTGGCGGCCGCCGACGTCGTGCTCGGGTCGATCTCCGAGCTGACGCCGGCGACCGTCGAGAGCCTCAGACCGAGCGCTGGTAGCTCGTGAACGCCCGCGTTGCGAACCACGAGCAGAGGATCGCGAACGCGAGCAGCCACCCGGTGCGGGACAGGATCAGGCTCCAGTCCGGGTTGGTTGCCAGGACCGACCGGCCCGCGTCCACCGCCCACTGCACGGGGTTGAAATCGGCCACGTGCTGCATCCAGGACGGCATCAGGTCCCGCTGCATGAACGCCGCCGACAGGAACGTCAGCGGGAGCAGCAGGAACTGCATCGTGGCGATCAGCGTCTCCTCGTGCCGGGTCAGCAGCGCCAATCCGATCGAGAGGCCGCCGAAGCCGGCGCCCAGGATCGCGGCGATCAGCGTCAGCATCGCCACGCCCCCGGGTCCGCCGCCGAACGTCCCGCCGACGATCAGCGCCAGGGCGACGATGATCGCCGACTGGATCACGATCGTGACCGAGTTCATGAGCACGCGACCCCAGATCAGCGCCGCGCGGTGCACCGGCGAGATCAGGAACCGGTCGACGATGCCGCGCTCGAGGTCCTCGATCACCGGCATCCCGCCCCAGCCGGCGGAGAAGAACGCCGTCATCATCACCACGCCGGGCACGAGGTACTCGATGTAGGAGCCCCCGTGGAATCCCGGGATCTCGACGACCTTCTTGAACAGGGCGCCGAAGAGCAGCAGCCAGATCACCGGCTGCACGAGGTTCACCGCGATCCACCACGGCTGGCGCAGCAGCGCCCGCAGGTGGCGGACCATCATGTGCTGAGCATCGAGAACGGCGGTCATCGGATCGCCTCCTTTCCGACCTCGGCGGCTTCCGCCTCGGCCTTGTCGAACGTTCGCCCGGCGTAGCGCAGGTACACGTCGTCGAGCGACGGCCGGGCCACGGTCACCGAGGCGACGGGGACGCCGTTGGCCTCGAGCGCCTGGAGGACGTGCGGCACCGCGCGGGCGCCGTCATCGGCGCGCGCGTGCAGCGTGCGCCCGTCCACGACAACGTCGCGGACGTCCGCGACGCGCTCCAGCGCCGCGTGGACGTTGCCGTTGGCGTCCCCGCCGTCGAGCTCGACGTGCACGGCGTCGCCGCGCAGCTCGCTCTTGAGCTCCTCGGGCGTGCCGGACGCGACCACCTGGCCCCGATCGACGATCGCGATCTGCGAGGCGAGCTGGTCGGCCTCCTCGAGGTAGTGCGTCGTCAACAGAATCGTCAACCCCTGGTCGGAGGCCAGGCGCGAGATCTCCTCCCACATGGCGGCGCGCACCTCGGGGTCGAGCCCGGTGGTCGGCTCGTCGAGGAACAGCACCTGGGGCCGGTGGACGAGCGCCATGGCGATGTCCAGGCGCCGCTCCATCCCGCCCGAGTACGTCCGCGCGATCCGGTTGCCGGCCTCGGTCAGGCCGAGGCGCTCGAGCAGCTCGTCGATGCGCGGCTCGAGGTCCTGCTTTCGCATGCGGTGCACCTGGCCCTGGAGGCGCAGGTTCTCCCGTCCGGTCGCCTCGCGGTCGACGCCGGGCTTCTGCGACACGGCGCCGATCGCGCGCCGCACCTCGTCGGGCTCGGCCAGCACGTTGAAGCCGGCAACCCTGGCGGTGCCGTCGTCGGGTCGCGCGAGCGTCGTGAGGATCTTCACCGCGGTCGACTTGCCCGCCCCGTTGGGACCGAGCAGGGCGAACACGGTTCCCTCGGCGACGCCGAAGCTCAGGCCGTCGAGAGCCCGCACGTCGCCGGGGTAGTTCTTGACGAGGCCCTGGGCCTCGATTGCGTTGTTCATGGGGATCGCCTCCGCTACAATATCTTGACTCTCGAATATGTTACATATCAAGTCTTTCGAATGTCAAGACAAACTCGGGAAGAAGTCATCGCCGAACTCCTGCGCGAGTTCCGCGCGTCGCAGGTCGCCTCGGACCAGATCGACGACATCTCGGCGGCCGGCATGGGCATCAACCGAACCGACAGCCGCTGCCTCGACATCGTCGACTTCGCCGGGCCGATCACCGCCGGGGACCTGGCCAGGCAGAGCGGGCTGACGACGGGCGCGGTGACCGCCGTGCTCGACCGTCTGGAGAACGCCGGCTACGTCCACCGCACGCGCGACACCGCCGATCGCCGCCGCGTGCTGATCGAGATCACGGACGAGGCGCGCCAGCGTGCCATGGAGTTCTATGGGCCGCTCGCCGAGGCCGGGATGAAGAACATGGAGAGCTTCACGCTGGCCCAGCTCACGGTCATGCGCGACTTCATGCGCCAAGGCCGCGAGATGCAGGAATCGCAGCTGGCGCGGCTGCGCGAGCGCGGTGCGGGCGCCTAGGCATCGGCCACCCGTCCACGCCCCCTTGCGCTCGCGCGATGTTCAACTATCGTGAGTTTCCCCTAGGGAACGCAGCGCACGGATGTCGTCATATTCGAGGCCGATGGACGAGGCGCGGCCGCAGTGGTCTGGCGCCGCGACCGCCTTCGCCGCCGTGGCCGCCGCCGCGATCCTGGTCCACGCGTCCCAGGCGCTGTTCGGACGGGGATCCGACTCGCTTGCCGCGGCTGTGAGCGACTGGCTCTACTGCGCGCTGTTCGTTCTCGTGGCCGTCAGCTGCGCGCTGCGGGCGCGGCGCGACGAGGCGAACCGCACGGCGTGGTGGCTGGCGGTCGTCGCGCTCCTGATATGGGCCGCCGCCGAGGTCGTCTACCGGATCCTCCGCAGCGATCCCAGCGCCACCTACCCGACCGCCACCCGTGTGCTGCTGGTGCTCGCGTTCACGGTGGCGGGCACGACGGTCGCGCTGCTCGGCCGGGCGCGGATCGAGCGCGTTCGCCCGGCGCTGCTCGTGGACGGCCTCGTGGGCGGGCTCGCGGTGTCGGCGCTGGTGGCCGCGTTCCTCTTCGCCGAGCCCGGGGGCAGCGCCCAACCGGGTCCGCCTGCGCTATTCCTGCTGGCCGACCTCGGCATCCTCACGTTCGTCGTCGTCACGACGGCGCTGACGGGGTGGCGGCCCGGGCGCTGCTGGGGTCTGATCACGGCGGGCATCGCCGTCAACACCGCCGGCAATATCGCACTCGTGGCCGAGACAGGGGCCGGCACCTACCAGCGCGGCCAGATCGTGGACACGCTGTTCGTCGCGAGCGCGCTGCTGCTGGGCACCGCCGCGTGGTTCCCGCTGACGCGCGCCACGGCGCGGCTGGAGGACGGCCGGACCCTGCTGTGGCCGGCGGGGCTGGCGCTCGTCGCGCTGGGGGTCCTGCTGACCGCCGCGCTGACCCCGGTGCCGGCCGTGGCCGTGGCGCTCGCCACCGCGACGCTCCTCGTGCTCGTCGCCCGGACGCTGATGGCGTTCGCGGAGAACCGAAGGCTGCTGGCGGCCAGCCGGGTCGAGGCACTCACGGATGCGCTCACCGGCCTTGGCAACCGCCGCGCCCTGACCGCCGACCTCGCGACGGCAACCCGGGACGCACGCCGCGAAGCGCCGCTGACGCTCGCGGCCTTCGATCTCGACGGCTTCAAGGACTACAACGACACCTTCGGCCACCCGGCCGGCGATGCGATGCTGGCGCGGGTGGCGGAGCGCTTCGCGCGCGCACTCGGCCGCGGCCGCGCGTACCGGTCGGGCGGCGACGAGTTCTGTGCCCTGGTCCCCGCCGACCGCCTCACGGCGACCGCCGCCGTCAAGCGTGCCGCCCGGGCGTTCGAGGAGGAGGGGGAGGCCTTCAGCGTCACCGCGTCCTACGGCGCCGTCGGCCTGCCCGAGGAGACGGACGATCCCGACGTCGCGATGCAGCTCGCCGACCGGCGCATGTACGCGCACAAGGACCGCCGCCGTACCTCCGCGGGCCAGCAGACGCGCTCGGTGCTGTTGCAGATCCTGGCCGAGCACGGGCCGGCCCCATCCGAGCATCACGAGCAGCTCGGGCAGCTCGCGGTCGACGTCGGCCGTCGCCTGGCTCTGACCGACGCCGACCTCGACACGCTCTCGCGCGCGGTCGACCTGCGCGACATCGGGAACGTGGCGGTTCCGCGGGAGATCGTCGACAAGGCCGGGCCGCTCGACACCGACGAGCGCCGCTTCGTGGTGCAACACACGCTGATCGGCGAGCGGATCCTCAAGGCGGCGCCCGCGCTGGCGCCGGCCGCCACGCTCGTACGCTCCACGCACGAGCGTTTCGACGGCCGTGGATACCCCGACGGCCTTGCCGGCAGCGAGATCCCGCTCGGGGCGCGGATCATCGCCGTGTGCGCGGCCTTCGAGGCCATGACCACCTGGCGGACGCACAACCAGGTGCGCACCCCACGCCAGGCGCTCGACGAGCTGCACCGGTGCGCCGGCAGCCAGTTCGATCCCGCGGTCGTCGACGCGTTCATCGTCGCCTGGCAGGAGCACGCCGGCCTCCGACGTCACAGCGCCGAGCGCGACCGGAGGGTCCGCGAGCTGCGCCGCGCGGTGGCCGAGGGCACCTACGCGATCGATCCCGAGCGCGTGGCGGCCGCCGTGCTGGCGGCGCCAGGTCGCTCGTCGGCGGGGCCGCGGATCCTGCGGCGGCGGCGGGCGGGCTAGCGGCGCGCGCGACGGGCGCAGTAGGCGTCCCGGCGGGCCCGGTAGCCGGGCACTCGTCCGGCCGCGATGCTGCGCGCCCAGCTCGCCGCGTTGAGCTCGATCGAGTCGGCCACCGACTGGCGCTGCGCGGGCGTGGTCGCGTTCAGCAGCCGCTCCGCGTTGCGCCAGACACCCTCGCGCCAGCCCTTGACCAGCTCCAGCCCGGCCACGTTGTCGGCCGGGATCGCGCCGGCGTTGCTGACCGACACGAACCGGTCGTAGGCACGAGCGATCGCCCGCACGACCGGCTCGTAGGCCCGCTGGAGCACGATGTTGACGCGGTCGTGGTCGCCCTTGCGCGACGATCCATCCGGTCGGTGCAGCCCGAGCTCGGCGAGCACGAACGGCATGTCGCGCTGGACGTGCGCGTTGATGCCCAGCAGCATGTCCTGCGCCGCGTTCGCGCCGCCGCGCGCCGCCGTGTCGAACGCGATCCTCCACGCGCGCGGGACCGGCTTCCCCGCGGCGTAGTCGCCGACCGTGCGGAAGTAGTAGTCGGCGAAGAGCGCGTCCTCGGTGTAGAGGTAGCCCGGGTCGGCGAAGAACGCGGGATCCCGGCGCACGGTGTCCCGCAGCGCCTCGGTCAGCACGAGGTAGGTGGTGGCGAACACGGCGCGGTGGTCGCAGCCGAAGCGCCGGCGCAGATCGCGCAGCTGCGCGACCTCGACGTCGATGCAGCTCACGGACGGCTGCGCGCACCCGGGCACCGGGCCGGGCTGCGGGTTCGCGGTCGTGGGGAGCGCCGGCAGCAGGTCGGGCCAGGGGAAGTTCAGTGCGGCGGCGACCTGGTCCGAAGCGTCCGTCAGCGGGCCGGCGCGGGCGCCCGCAGGCAGCGCGCAGACCACGGCCGCCAGCGCAACCGCGAGCGCGGCCGTGCGGCGGGCGCGCCGCCGATCTCCCCTGTCTCGATGCTGACGCATCAGCCGACGGCCTGAGCGTAGCGGAAGGTTCACGTCCACCGCGGCGTCTGCAGTCGTATCCGAAGCGAACGAGAGGAGTCCCGATGTCGGTGACACGCAGGCAGGCGGCGCTGGCCCTGGCGCTGGCGGCGAGCGGCGGGCTGGTCGCAGCAGGCACCGGACTGGCCAAGGACACCCGCACGACGGTGGTGAAGTCCGCGCACAACAGCAAGCAGAACAAGAACATCGTCGTCAACAGCCGCGGCATGACGCTGTACCTGCTGACAGGCGACACCCCCCGGCATCTCAAGTGCACCCACAAGCTCGTGGGCGGCCTGGACTGCCTGACCATCTGGAAGCCGCTCACGGTGCGGTCGTCCTCGACGTCGAAGATCAAGGCCGGATCCGGAGTGACGGGCAGGCTGGGGCTCTTCCGCCGGGCCAGGAACAGCTACCAGGTGACGCTGCGCGGGATCCCGCTCTACACCTACGTCGGCGACAGCAGTAAGGGCGACGTCAACGGCGAGGCCATCCACAGCTTCCATGGCGTCTGGCACACGGTGCCGGCCTCGACGCGTTCCGCGACGACCGCCCCGAGCCCGACCACCACCAGCCCGACGACCACCGCACCGCCGTATCCGTACTGAGCCGGAGCCGGCGACCGGTTCACAGGTGCTCGGCCGAGCTGTGGCCGAACGCGTTGAGCATCGCATGGACGCCGGGCCCGATCAGCAGCGCGAAGGCGACCGTGCCGACGCCGACGGTGCCCCCGAGGAGCGCGCCGACGAGCAGGGCCGAGAGCTCGAGCGTCACCCGCACAACGCGGAACGAGCGCCCGGTGCGGCGCACGATCCCGGTCATGAGCCCGTCGCGGGGGCCGGGGCCGAGTCGCGCGGTCAGGTAGAGGCCGCTGGCGAGGGCCACGAGCGCGATCCCGCCGAGCAGCGAGACCGCGCGCCACGCCCCGGTCGGCGACGGCACGGCGCCCACCGTGACGTCGATCGCGATGCCCACCAGCACCGCGTTGAGCACGGTGCCCAGCCCCGGGGACTGGCGCAGCAGGCCCCATGAGGCCACCACGATCGCGCTGATCACGATCGTCGCGGCGCCGATGCTCAGCGGCGTCTGCACCGACACGCCCTGGGCGAGCACGGTCCACGGGGAGTTCCCCAGCCCAGCGAGCACGATCAATCCCTCGCCGGTGCCGAACAGCCACAGCCCGACGACGAGCTGGGCGAACTGCGCCGGGGTGGGCCGCCAGCGCGACGCGGTGGAGGGATAATCGTCGTTCACGCAGACCGAATGGATAGCGAGCAGAGCGAGGAGCGGCGATGAGCACGAACGGACAGGGAGCCCGGACCTTCGTGGTGGGGGTCGGGATGACGAAGTTCGAGAAGCCCGGCGCGCGCGAGTGGGACTACCCGGAGATGGCCAAGGAGGCGGGCACGAAGGCGCTGGACGATGCGGGTGTTCCCTATGACGCCATCGAGCAGGCGTTCGTCGGCTACTGCTACGGCGAGTCCACGTCGGGCCAGCGATCCGTCTACCAGCTCGGCCTGACCGGCATCCCGGTCGTCAACGTCAACAACAACTGCTCGACCGGCTCGAGCGCTCTGTACATGGCACGCGAGGCCGTCCGCGGAGGGCTGGCCGAGTGCGCGCTGGCGCTGGGCTTCGAAAAGATGGAGAAGGGGTCGCTCGGGGTGAAGTGGACGGACCGCACCAACCCGATCGACAAGCACGCCGCGGCCATGTTCGCGGTCCGCGAGCCCGAGGCCTCGCCGCCGGCACCGCAGATGTTCGGCAACGCCGGGCGCGAGCACATGGAGCGCTACGGCTCCCAGCCCGACCACTTCGCCTGGATCGGCTGGAAGAACCACAAGCACTCGGTCAACAACCCGTACGCGCAGTTCCAGGACGAGTACAGCCTCGAGGACATCAAGGCCGCGAAGATGATCCATTCGCCGCTGACCAAGCTGCAGTGCTCGCCGACGTCGGACGGCTCGGCCTGCGCGATCGTGGCCTCGGAGCGGTTCGTCGAGGAGCACGGGCTGGGCGACCAGGCCATCGAGATCGCTGGCCAGGCGATGGTGACCGACCTGCCGTCGACGTTCGAGGAGAGCTCGAGCATCAAGATCGTCGGCTTCGACATGTCCCGCGAGGCGGCCCGGCGCGCCTACGAGCAGGCCGGGGTCGACGCCGACGACGTCGACGTGATCGAGCTCCACGACTGCTTCAGCGCCAACGAGCTGATCACCTACGAGGCGCTGGGGCTGGCGGAGGAGGGCCACGGCCATGAGCTGGTGGACGAGCAGGCCACGACCTACGGCGGGCGCTGGGTGGTCAACCCCTCCGGCGGGCTGATCTCCAAGGGCCACCCGCTCGGCGCGACCGGGTTGGCGCAGTGCAGCGAGCTGACCTGGCAGCTGCGAGGCACGGCCGACGCGCGGCAGGTCGACGGCGCGCAGGTCGGCCTGCAGCACAACATCGGCCTTGGCGGTGCGTGCGTGGTGTCGGTCTATCGGCGTCCAGACGCGGGGTAGCGGCCGGCGGCCCACTGCTGGGCGGCGAGCGTAAGGCTGCCCGACAGCAACAGACACACGACGTTGACGCCGAGCACAGCGAGCGCGTCGACTCCCCTGCCCCACGCCCCGACGGCGAAGGCAACGCCGAGCGACGCCGAGGCCGGGATCGTGGTGACCGAGATGGCCACGCCGACGGCCGCGCTGGCCCTGGTCTCGAACGCGAGCATCGCGGCGATGCCGGCAGCGACGGCGATCAGCACCGTGGTCTCGTCCACGTGCGTGAGCCCGTGGAGGAAGCTCACGTTGGCGTTGTACTTCTTCGGAAGGGCGTCGACGAGGTCGAGGACGGCGGTCACGATGCCGGCCACGAGGGCGGCCAGCGCCAATCCCACGGCCAGGGTCACGAGGGCCTGGCGGATCAGGCGGCCGCGGCGGCCCACGAGCCCGACGCAGGCCGCGCAGATCGGCAGCAGGTCGGGGCTGACGGCCATCGCGCCCACGATCAGGATCGGGTTCTCGTCGATGACGCCGAGCGAGGCGATCACGCCGGCGATCATCATCAGCACGCTGAACCGGGCGAGCGGGCGGGCGTTCGCGCGCGCCTCGCCGAGGACCTGCACCCATGCGAACCCCTCCGCGGCCCCGCCCAGCGCGCTCCGATCGCTCGGCGCGATCACGTCGACGCGCGCGAGCACGTAGTCATCGTGGGAGATCTCGAGCCGGGCGAGCTCGGCGAGCACCTCGTCGGCGGCGACCGGCCGCACGTCGGCCCAGAGCACGGCCGAGTCCGGCTCGGCGGCGTCGATGACGAGCACCCGGTGCACGCCGTCCATGGCGTGGAGGAGCGCGGCGGTGTCCGTCAGGCGGGCGGGGGCGCCGAAGACGCGCAGCTGGAGCACCGGGCGATCGTAACCGGGCCCGCGCGGGCCGGCCTCGCCGTGCGGGCGGGGCCGGCCCGGCGGGTTCGCTACGCGGTGCGGTGGCCGCCGTAGGCCGCGAGGCCGTAGATGATCAGGACGTCGACCGCGAAGACGGCCAGCGACCAGAGCGGGTACGCCGGAAGCGCCAGCAGCGCGCCGATCATGCTCACGCCCGCGACGAGGATGCCGATCCAGCGGCCGAATTCGCCGCCTGACCAGATCGAGAACGCCGCGATGACCTGGATCACGCCGATGATCAGGGTGACCCAGCCCCACGTGTTGAGGTTCGACAGGATGTACTTCGTGTTGTGCACGAAGAACGACGAGTCCCCGATCGCCGCGATCCCGTAGATGATGTTCAGGATCCCGATGATCGAGAGCATGATGCCGGCGAAGGCGATCCAGCCCGCGCCTTTCTCTTCGGTCATACCTCCTCCTTTGTGATCGCTCCTGTCAGATCTTCCGCAGCGCGAAGCTCTCGGCCACCAGCAGTCCGCCGCGGAGGACGAGCGTGATGGCGACGATGACCGCCAGCGCGACGACTCCGATGCCGGGGTAGGCGATCACGATGATCCCGCCGAGCAGGTCGAGCACGGCGGACAGGATGTTCAGGCCGCGGTTCTCCTTGCGGCCGATGGCGATGACGAGGAGCACGCTGCCCCGGACGAGCAGGTAGATGCCGAGCGCGAGGACGATCGCGAACAAGCTCTCGCCGGGCCGGCGGATCACGATCGTCCCGGCGATCAGCGCGAGCACCCCGAGCAGCGCGGAGAGCACGCGGTCGCCGGACTCGGCGGTGCCGACCATGATCGCGCGCGCCAGGTCCATGGCCCCGGCGAACAGCAGGAAGATCCCGAACGCGACGGAGATCACCGTCAGCGTCTTGTCGGGGTAGACGATCATGAGGATCCCGACCGCGAGCGACGCGAGCCCGTAGAGGAGGATCACCCACCAGTAGCGCCGCAGCGACGCAAGCGGGTCCCCGCCCGCCAGGTCAGCACCGTTCATCCCGAATGCACCTCCGTCTCGCGGTGACCCAGACCCTTTCGCGCAAGAGTCTAGGCTCGCGAACGGATGCCGCCACACGACTTGGGAACGGTGGTTAGCCGAAGTACCCCCAACGGGAGTCGAACCCGTACTACGAGGTTGAAAACCTCGCGTGCTAGCCGCTACACCATGGGGGCTTGGCCTCGGAGTCTAGGCCCGCTCCGGCGCGATCGAGGCTCGCGAAAAGCGGCCGATGAGTGCCCCCGGAGGGACTCCAACCCTCATCTTTCCGGTTAAAAGCCGAACGCTCTAGCAATTGAGCTACAGGGGCGGTCACAGCTTAGGCGGCGTGTGCCCGTAACAGCGGGGTGGAGGCTCGCGCGGTCCGCCCGTCAGAGCGAGGCCAGGGCAAGCGCGAGCACCACGACGCCGACCGCCAGCAACGTCAGGCGCAGCGCTCCGCGGTGCCGGTCGCCGCGGGCGGGGTCAGCGGCGCGCAGCAGCGCCTCGGCCGTGACGGCGAAGGCGATCAGCGCCCCCGCGCCGGCGGTGATGAACGCGCTGCGGGCGTGGGCGCCCAAGGGCCTCATGCGCGCTCCCCGCGCGAGCGCCGTACGGCCTCGACCAGCTCCGCGGGGTAGTCCTGAAAGTGGTCGCGGTGGGCCAGTCGGGCCACGAGCTCGTCGGGCTGCTCGCCCAGCAGGCCGGCGATCTTGGTCAACTGCTCACCTTCGGCGCCGGCGCGGACCTTTCGGCAAACCATGGCGTAGAGGTCCTCGGCCTTGTCGAAGAGCTCGTCCTCGTCGGCGCGGCGATAGTTCGGGCGGGTCCGAAGCTGGGCGACGATGCGGCCGATTGCTCGGCTGTCGTGATCGTCGCCGTAACCGTGCTCGTCGCATGTGGCGGCGGGCGCCGGCTTCACCGGGAGGGTCGAGGCGATGCTCACACGATGAATGTCGGCCGCGTGCCCCGCCTCGGCGCATCGCGGTTCTCCGCACTCGCAACCGTAGAAACCCGGAGAACCGGATCGGCAGGCGTGAATCCAACTACTTCGGCGGCGCGCGGTTGAGGTCCTGAAGCGGCTGGGGCACCGAGTAGGTGACCTTGCCGTCGGCGCCCTCGATGCCGAACCGGTACCAGTCGGGCGGGGCGGCGGAGCGCAGCTCGCGGATGAACACGCCGCCGGGCTCGGTGAGGAACCCCGGATGGCGGTCGCCGCCGCTCGTGTTGCTGGTGGCGAGTGTCTCCCACGTACCATCGGGCTTGAGGCCCTCGATCCGGACGGCCTGGCCCCCCGCCCGGTCGGTGCGGATGTGGCCGAAGATCCGGACCGACCTCCTGCCGTCGCGGAACGGGAGCAGTGTGAGCGGGAACGTCGCGACCACCGGTTTGGGCCTGAAGTCCTCGTAGAAGAGCCCCGTCTGCCAGGACCCCGGGAAGCGCCCGCGGGCCCCGGCCTTCGCCTGGCGTTGGGCGGCCGACGTGAGCACGTCGCGGAGGAGGAACTGCGTGATGGCGCGAACGCGGCTGTTGCGCTGTGACAGGTACTCCGCCTGCGCGAGCAGGCGCGTCTGCTGTGCGAGCGTCCACGGCTTCGTCGGCACCGGGTCGTTGGTCTCGTAGCCGAACTCGGTCAGCCACAGGTCGCGCGTGCCCGGTGCGAAGCGGCGGCGTGAGATCAGGCGGGACGTCAGCCGCGTGATGCGGTCGAGATTGGCGATGCGCACGATGTTCGGATCGGGCGTCGGCACGCCGGGCGGGCTCTTCAGCGCATAGGGGTGGTGGCTCAGCCCGTCGCCGGGGACCCGGCGAAAGTGCCGGCAGGCCCCGTCGTGCACCCGGCGCAGCCGCGCATCGACGCAGGCCAGGCGCCGCAGGAACGGGATCGGCGCGACCGGCGACGTCGGTCCTCCGCGCACCAGCCCGCCCGGTGCCGTGACGCCGATCAGGACCTTGGACGCCGGGTTGACGGACTTGATGGCGGGATACGCGGCCTGCACCAGCGCACGGTATTGGTCGGCCGACACGGGCACGCCTTGCTTCCACTGCGGCTGCATGAAGGTCGGGACGTTGGGCTCGTTCCACAGCTCGAACACGTCCACCCGCGGGAGCACGTTTGCCCCGCCGAACGGCGCGAACGAGCCCGAGTAGCGGCGCGCCATCGCGCGCGCGAAGCGGCCGAACTCGGTCGGGCTGGGCCGGTCCACCGCGCCGAACCGGTCCTTGGTCCCGAACCCGGCCGCGGCCCAGCGGGGAGCCCCGAATCCGATGTCGAGGTCGATCTTCACGCCGTAGAGCGCGCCCACCTGCACCGCGCGGTCGATGTGGTAGATGAAGCTCGACGCGTAGGTGGCGGCCGACGGCGCGTACGCGTCGGGCCGGTCCGCCCGGAAGCGGCGCGGCTTGCGCCGGTCGTTCGGGCGCGGTGCGGCCAGGCTCCAGGGAAGGGTGATCCGTGCCCGGTCCACGCCGAGGTTGCGGAGCAGGAACATGCCGGTCACCACGTCGGAGTCCGACCCGTAGACGAGCACGTTGTCGTCCTGGATCATCGTCTCGTATGGCGTGCCCTGGGCTGGCGCTGCGCCAATCGCGAGAACGGCGATGGCGGCGGCGATCAGTGCCGTACGCGTGCGCATCCTTACCCCCTACCGTGTCCTTGACTCGTGCTCGCCGGCCGGTCCCTACGCCGACCGTTCGGAGCCAGACGATAGCGGGCCGCCCGCGCGCGCTCGCCGGTACCTTGTCCGGGCTGATGTCCTCGTGAACGCATTTCAGGCTCCTCCGCAAGTCGGTCGCTTCGAGACCGTCGGCGCCTGGCTGCACCTGTGGACGCCCCCGCGCGACGCGCAGGTGCCCCCGGTCCCCTGGCGGCGTATCGGCATCGGCGCGGCGATCGCCGCCGTGGTGCTCGGTGCCCTGGCCGCATGGCTGGTGCCGCGGATCGACAGCGCCAAGCGCCACGAGGCCGCCACCGAGCGGCAGGCGCTCGCGGCGCTGAGCGCGAGACAGCGCCGCGTCCTGACCCGCGACCAGCGCCTGCACGCCGGCCGCGCGAGCGCACTGCCGTCGGACCCGGCGGCCGCGCAGCGCACCGTGCTGGCCGACCTGGAGCGCGCGATCACCGCCGACGCCCACGCCCGCACGGCCTCCGGAACGCTGGAGCGCCCCGTCCTGACGACGAGGTGCGCGCCGTTCACGCGGGGGACCGTGAAGGTCGCGCCGCCGCCGACCGCGACCGCCGCCGCCTACGAGTGCACCGGCGTCACCCGCGACATCCCGCGCTCGGCCCACGCCCCCGCGGGCGAGATCGGCTACCCGTTCTGGGCGCGGGTCAACTTCCGCCGTGGGACGTTTGAGTGGTGCAAGGTCAACCTGCCGCCCGGCGAGCGCGGCATCGGCGGGCAGGCCGCCGTCGTCGCCCTGCCCGCGCCCTGCAACCTGCTCAAGGGGTGACGACTAGCCCGAGCCCGTCGGAGTGAACGCCTTGGACGGGTGCTCCGCGTCGACGCACCCCTGGAAGCCGGCCTGGACCTGCTGGTCGGACGGCGGGTTGAGCGCGAGCAGCTCCGGAATCGTCACCGAGCGATAGCCCTTGCGCTGCAGCGTTCGCAGGATCCGCGGCAGCGCGACCAGCGTCTCCGACTTGTTCTCGTGCATGAGGATGATCGCGCCGGGTCGAATGCCCTCGGTGGCGAGCTGTTCGATGGCCGCTGCGGACGCGCCCTCGGAGTCCTGGGTGTCCACGTTCCAGGTGGTCTGGAGCAGCCCGAGCCGCACTGACTGCGCGTCGACGTTGGCGTCGTGAGCGCCATACGGTGGGCGGAACAGCGTGATCGGCGCGCCGGTCGCCGCTTCCAGCAGCTGGCGGGTCTGCGCCATCTCGAAGCTCCGCTGCGCCGGGGTGGCGCGGCTGACGTCGACGTGGTTGAAGGTGTGGTCGCCCACCGTCCCGGCGCGGGCCTCCACGGCCGGGAGCTGCGGATACTCGGAGAGCTGCCGGCCGACGACGAAGAACGTCGCGCGCTGGCCGTGGCGGGTGAGCAGCCGCAGGACCCGCTCGGTCTGGGGGCCCGGGCCGTCGTCGAACGTCAGCGCGACGTACTTGTTCTGCGTTCCCGCACAGAACACCGGCAGGCCGAGCTGGAGCAGCCGGGTGACCGCGGCCTGCTGCTCGGCCGTCGAGGGCAGCGGCGCGTTGAGCAGCAGACGGTCGAGCCCCTGCCGCACCGGGTCGACGTTCTTCAGGGCGGCGCGGTTCTCGGCCGACAGGTGCACCTTGCCGTCGCCGCCACCGCCGCCGCCGAGCGCCACCACGAGCATGAGCACGAGGATCCCGAAGAAGACGAGCACGCCGCCGGCGGCCACCGCGCGACGGCGGTGGTAAACCGCCCGCGGGTGCGGGCGAAGCGAACGGTGTTCGGTCTGGACGCTCAAGACAGCCTCGCTGCGCCCCCGCCGGGCGCCGACGCCGAAGGCGTTGGCCGGAGGGCGCCGGAGCGCGGAAGGCCAACAGGCTAGTACAGGCGGGGCCGCGGTGGCCCTAGTGGCGGAAGTGGCGACGGCTGGTGAACACCATCGTCACCCCGGCCGCGTCGGCCGCCTCGACCACCTCGTGATCGCGCACCGAGCCTCCCGGCTGGATGATCGCGCGCACGCCCGCGTCGATCGCGAGCTTGGGGCCGTCGGCGAAGGGAAAGAACGCGTCCGACGCGAGCGCGGCCCCCTCGAGCGAGTCGGCGCGGGACTTCTCGACGGCGAGGCGCACGGAGTCGACCCGGCTCATCTGGCCGGCGCCGATCCCGGCCGTCGCGAGGTCCTTGCTGAGCACGATCGCGTTGGAGCGCACGTGCTTGCACACCTTCCAGGCGAACCCGAGCTCCTCCCACTCGTGGCGGGTGGGCTTGCGCTCGGTGACCACGCTCATCTCGGCGCGCTCCTCGAGGTCGAGGTCGCGGTCCTGCACCAGCAGCCCGCCCATCACCGGCTTCACGTCGGGCTCGATGCGGTTGATGGTCCGCCGCTCGTTGTCCTCGAGCACGCGCATGTTCGGCTTGGCGGCGAGGATCTCGAGCGCGTCGTCGTCGAACCCCGGGGCGAACAGCACCTCGACGAACTGCTCGACGATCGCCTCGGCAGCCGCCCGGTCCACGCGGGTGTTCAGGCAGATCACGCCGCCGAAGGCGCTCATCGGATCCCCGGCGAAGGCGCGCCTGTAGGCCTCCAGGGCCGACTCGCCGAGGGCCACCCCGCACGGGTTGTTGTGCTTGATGATCGCGCAGGCCGGAACCTTGAACTCGCCGACGACGAGCCGCGCGGAGTTGAGGTCGAGGAGGTTGTTGAACGACAGGTCCTTGCCCCCCAGCTGGCGCACCATCGAGAGCACGTGCATGCGCGCACCGACCTGCGAGTAGCAACGCCGCCCGCTGGTGCGGGTTCTCGCCGTAGGGCAGGTCCGTGAGCTTCTCGAAGGCGCGCACGAACAGCGGCGGGAAGTCCTCCTGCTTCTCGGCGAACCAGCGCGCGATGGCCGTGTCGTAGCGGGCCGTGTACGCGAAGGCCTCGCCGGCCAGGTTCTCGCGGGTCTGCAGTGACAGCCGCCGCTCTCCCGTGCGGAGCTCCTCGAGCACCGCGTCGTAGCTCTCGGGCGAGGTGACCACCACGGCGAAGGCGTGGTTCTTGGCCGCGGCGCGGATCATCGTCGGCCCGCCGATGTCGATCTGCTCGATCACCTCGGCGTCCTCGGCTCCCCGCCGCGCCGCCGTGCGCTCGAACGGGTACAGGTTCACGCACACGAGGTCGACGAGCTCCACCTCCTGCTCGGAGGCCGCGAGGAGGTGGTCGGGGTTGTCGCGCACCGCCAGCAGCCCGGCGTAGAGCTTTGGGTGCAGCGTCTTGACGCGGCCGCCCATGATCTCGGGGAAGCCGGTGAAGTCCTCGATCGAGCGGACGGCCACCCCGGCGTCCTCCAGCTCGCGCGCGGTGCCGCCGGTCGAGACGATCTCGATGCCCAGCTCGGCGAGCCCGCGGGCGAAGTCCACGATGCCGCGCTTGTCGGACACCGACAGCAGCGCACGCGCCACCTGCACCTCTCCCGGCGCGACGGGTTGCTGCTCGCCCGTCAGCTCGGCCTCCGTCTTCACCGCGCGAGCATACCCCGCTCGCAGGCTGGGTCAGTCGCTGATCACGACGCGGCGCGGGTTCGCCGCGTCGAACGACACTGCGCCGCGCGCGATCAGGCGGATCGCCTCGGGCAGCAGCTCGTGCTCGAGCGGGCGCAGCAGGTCGTGCACCGCCTCGGCGTCGGCCGCATCCGGCAGCTCGATCGCCCGCTGGAGGATCACCGGCCCGCTGTCCACGCCCTCGTCGACGAAGTGGACGGTGACGCCGAACACCTTCACGCCATAGTCGAGCGCCTGCTGGATCGCGTCGAGGCCGCGGAACGCGGGCAGCAGCGCCGGATGCACGTTGATGACGCGGTGCGGGAACCGCGACAGGAACGCCGCCGACAGCAGCCTCATGTAGCCGGCGAGCACCACCAGCCCCACCTCGCGCTCGGCCAGCCACGCCGCCATCGCCGCGTCGCGCGCGGTGCGGTCCGGGAAGGCGGCCTGCTCGAACACGCCGACCTCGACCCCGGCGCTGCGCGCGCGTTCGAGCGCCGGCGCCGCCGGTTCGTCGCCCGCCACGGCGACGACCTCGATCCCCTCGCGGCCGTGGACCGCATCGAGGATCGCCTGCAGGTTGGTTCCCGTGCCCGAGGCGAGGACCGCGAGGCGCAGCCCACTCATGCCGCCGCGAGCTTGGGAAAGCGCCCGCCCGTCGAGCGCAGGCGACCGGTGTCGAGCAGCTCGTCGACCCGCCCCAGCACCTCGTCGCGGGTCATGTGGGCATACGTGCCGTAGGCCGGCAGGCCGTCGTAGGAGTGCTCGCGGATGACGCGCGAGCGGCCGCCCCGCAGGATCTCGACCGTGCGCGTGCGCCCGACCGAGGGCCGCGCCGCCACCACGACCTCCAGGATCGCCGCATCCAGGTCGCCGGCGGGCGCGGACGGTCCCGGCCCGCCTCGCACCGCCGGCGCCACGGCCACCTCGGGTGCCGCCACGAGCTCGGGGTTGCAGACGTCGCAGCAGGGCCCGGATGCCGCCGGGCGCGAGCGGTCGCCGAAGTGGCGCAGGATCGCCTCGCGCCGGCAGGCCCGCTGCTCGACGAACGCCCACACGGCGCGGTACTGGCGCCAGCGCGAGCGCTGGGCCTCGGCGGCCGAGGTGCGGCAGTGCGCGAGCGCGGCGCCGTCGAGCGGCCCCAGCAGCCGGCCGCGCACGCGGTCGGGCGTGGCCGGGGCGGGCCGGAGCACGCCGGCGCGGGCCAGGTGCCCGACGAGCGCGCGCAGCTGCTCGGCGTCGCAGCCGGCGATGCCGGCCAGCTCGCCGGCATCGAGGTCGTAGCTGCCGCCCTCGCGGGCGTGCAGCTCGAGCGCGGCGGCGAGCCGCGCGAAGAGTCCCTCGTCCACGGCGTCGCGCTCGATGAAGAAGACGTGGAGGCCCTTGTCGCGCTTCTCGGCGAACAGGAGGCAGCGGGCCGGGGCGCCGTCGCGCCCGGCCCGGCCGGCCTCCTGGTAGTAGGCCTCGACGGACCCGGGCACCGTCGCGTGGGCGACCGTGCGCACATCGGCTTTGTCCACGCCCATGCCGAACGCGTTGGTGGCCACGACGATCGGCGCCTCGCCGCCCATGAACCGCCGCTGGACGGCGGCGCGCCGATCGCGCGGCACGCCGGCGTGGTAGGCGAGGGCCTCCACCCCGAGGGCGGTACTGAGGTCAACGGCTAGGGCTTCGGTGGCCGCGCGCGTGCCCGCGTACACGATCGCGGGCAGCGCGTCGGGCGCGGCGAGCGCGGCCGCCAGGCGGCGGCGCTTGTCCGCCGCGGTCCTGCACGGGACCACGGCGAAGGAGAGGTTGGGACGGTCGAACCCGGTCGTGACGTGGACCGGGTCGCGCAGGGCGAGCCGGCGCGCGATGTCCTTCGCCACCTGCGGCGTGGCGGTGGCGGTCGACGCAAAGAGCGCCCCCGCGCCGACGTAGCGCGCGGCGTCGGCGAGCCGGAAGTAGTCCGGCCGGAAGTCATGGCCCCATTGCGACACGCAGTGCGCCTCGTCCACGACGAACAGGCCGACGGGCGCCTGCGCGAGCGCGTCCGCGAACCCCGGGGAGGCGAACCGCTCGGGCGCGACGTAGAGCAGGCGCAGCTCGCCCCCGAGCGCGCGCGCGACCGCCTCGCGATTGGCGGCTGGATCCTGCTGCGCGTTGACGAGCGCGGCACGCCCGGGCGCGCGCGCTGCGAGCGCCTCGACCTGGTCCTGCATCAGCGATACGAGCGGCGAGACCACGATCGTGACGTCGTCGCGCATCAGCGCGGGCAGCTGGTAGCAGAGCGACTTCCCGGAGCCGGTGGGCATGACGACGAGCGTGTCGCGCCGCGCGAGCGCCGCCGTGCAGGCGTCGCGCTGCCCGGGACGGAAGGCGGCGAAGCCGAAGTGCTGGCGAAGGGCGGCGTCGAGGTCCATGGCGCAGGCCACCGTAGCGCCGGGCGCGGCGGGACCGGCGTCGCCGCCGGCCGGCACCGCGAGTTTGTGTCGCCCCTCACACACACGTGTGCGCGAACGATGCAGAGTGGTCGTCACCCCATTCGCAGTACCGAGGAGAGAGAACCGCAATGACCATCGCAGCCTTCAGCCTCGCCGGCGGTGCCTGGATCTTCCTGGCATTCCTGATCGTCTTCCTCGTCGCCGTGATCTATGGGCTGTACACCCGCGGCGGCAGCGGCATCAACCAGCGGCCGCACGGCAGCGTCTACAGCAACGCGCCCGGCGCCAAGATCCCGAGCACGCTCTCCCACGACGAGAGCGCGGCCACCAGGTACACGCGCGGGACCCGCTAGGCGCCGGAGCTGGGCGCTAGGCACGCACCAACGGCAGTTCGCGCTCGAGCGCGAACTTGCCGTTGGCCTTGCCGTCGGTACCGTCGAGCGGGTACTCGCCGGTGAAGCAGGCGTCGCAGTGCGATCCGCGCTCCGAGCGGATCGCCTCGTAGACACCGCCGAGGGATAAGTAGGCAAGGGAGTCACAATTGAGCTCCTTTGCAATCTGCTCCTCGGTCCGGCCGTGGGCGACCATCTCCTCGCGCGTGGACATGTCGATCCCGTAGTGGCAGGGATGGCGGATCGGCGGCGCGGTGATCCGCATGTGGACTTCGAGCGCGCCGGCGTCGCGCAGCATCGCGACGATCTGGCGCGTGGTGTTGCCCCGGACGATCGAGTCGTCCACGACCACCAGTCGCTTGCCGCCGACGACCTCGGGCATCGGGTTGAACTTCAGCCGCAGGCCGTGCTTGCGCAGCTCCTGGCCGGGCTGGATGAACGTGCGCGCGACGTAGCGGTTCTTGATCAGCCCGTCGTCCTGCGGGATGCCCGAGGCCTTCGAGTAGCCGGCCGCGCCGGGGTTGCCGGAGTCGGGCACGGGGATCACCACGTCGGCCTCGACGGGCGCCTCGCGCCACAGGATCTGCCCCATCTTGCGCCGCGAGACCTGCGTGCGGTTGCCCTCGAGCTTCGTGTCGGGGCGGGCGAAGTAGATGTGCTCGAACACGCAGAATGCGCGCCGCGCGCCCTTGACGACTTCGCGAGCCTCGATGCCCTTCTCGCCGATCGAGACCACCTCGCCCGGCTCGATCTCGCGCAGCAGACGGCCGCCGATGATGTCGAACGCGCAGGACTCGCTGGCCACGCAGTAGCGCTCGCCGACCTGGCCCAGCGCCAGCGGGCGCAGACCGTGCGGGTCGCGGAACGCGACGACGCCCTCGCGGGTCATCACGACGGTCGAGAACGCGCCGCGCAGGCGCGGCAGGACGTCGGCCACCGCGTCCTCGATGCGCTCGGCGTCGTGCGTGGAGAGCAGGGCCGCGATGATCTCCGAGTCCGAGGTCGAGCGGAAGGCGACGCCGCGTTGGCGCAGCTCGGTGTGCAGCTCGACGGCGTTGATCAGGTTGCCGTTGTGGGCGAGCGCCAGCTCGCGGCGGTCGGAGCGGTGCACGGGCTGCGCGTTCTCCCAGGCGCTGGACCCGGTGGTCGAGTAGCGCACGTGGCCGATGGCCATCTCGCCCGCCAGTGCGCGCAGCTTCTGCTCGTCGAAGACCTGGTTGACGAGGCCGAGGTCGCGCAGGGTCATGATGTGCCCGTTCTGGACGGACGCGATCCCCGCGGACTCCTGGCCACGGTGCTGCAGCGCGTAGAGGGCGAAGAACGCAAGTCGCGCGACGTCGTGCTCGGGGCCGTAGACGCCGAAGACGCCGCACTCGTCGCGCGGTCCGTCACGCTGATCGAGATGCTCGGAGCGGTCGGGCAAAGCCATGCCTGGGGGCTCTTCGGGGCGCGGTGCGCCCGGTGACAGAGCGTAGCAGCGGTGCCCGTCGTGGCCGACCGCTATGGGAACAGCCCCGCAAGCGCTGCGTGGGCCTCGCGCAGCTCGTCCAGCGAGGCGGCGAAGCGCCAATCGCCGATCGCGACCTCGAGCGCCTCGCCCGCGACCGTGCCGAACACATCGAGCGGCACGCGCTCGGCGAGGCGATCCAGCGCCTCGCGCGGTCCCGACACCACGAACCCGCCCGCGTCCTCACCGTAGAGGTGGCTCCAGGGGTCGTCGCTGGGCCCGAGGTCCAGCGACGCGCCGACGGCCCCGGCGAGGCAGCACTCGGCCACCGCGACGAGGAGGCCGCCCTCGGCGACGTCGTGGGCGCTGGAGAGCTCCCCAGCGCGCACCGCGGCGCTGATCGCCGCCTGCGCCGCCCGGACCTTCGCCGCGTCGAACGCCGGCAGCCCATCGGGCAGCGCCTCGCCGCGCAGCTTCGCCAGCTCCCCACCCGGCAGGGACGGGTGAAACTCGCCGGCGATCCCGATCGCGTCGCCCGCCCGCGCGAAGCCGAGCCGGCCGGCGCGCTCGGGGTCGGGCAGCGAGCCGACCATGCCGACCACCGGAGTCGGGTAGATCGGGCCCTCCGTCCCCTCGTTGTAGAGCGACACGTTCCCGCCCACGACCGGGACCTCCAGCGCGCGGCACGCCTCCGCCAGCCCGTCCACGGCGCGCTCGAGCTGCCACGCGATGTGCGGCTTCTCGGGATTGCCGAAGTTCAGGCAGTTCGTCAACCCCAGCGGCTCGGCGCCGACGCAGGCGAGGTTGGAGGCGCACTCGAACACGGCCGCCATCGCGCCGATGTGGGGATCGCAGGCCACCCGGCGCCCGCTGCCGTCGATCGAGACGGCGATCGCGCCGCCGCCCTCGAGCGCCAGCACGGCGGCGTCGGCCTGCTCGGGCCGCCGCACGGTGCGCGACTGGACGATCGAGTCGTACTGCTCGAACAGCGGCCGCCGCGAGGCCAGGTTCGGCGACGCGACCAGCGCGAGCAGGGCCTGGCGCGGGTCGTCGCCGTCGAGCGTCGGAGCCGGGGCCGGGTACAGCGGCGCGGTCGGAGCGGCGGGCGCGAGGTCGTAGAGCGGGCACTCGTCCACGAGCGCCGCCACCGGGACGTCGCCGACGACCTCGTCGCCGTCGAGCACCCGCAGGCGCCCGGCGTCGGTGACCTCGCCGATCGCGGTCGCCCGGACCTCCCAGCGCGCGCAGCGCTCCAGCACGGCGTCGAGTCGGGCCGGCTCCACCACGCACAGCATGCGCTCCTGGGACTCGGACACCATGACCTCGAACGGCTCCATGTCCGCCTCGCGCAGCGGGACGCGCGCGACGTCGACGTCGATGCCCACGCCGCCCTTGCTCGCCATCTCGCCGGCCGAGGAGGTCAGCCCGGCGGCGCCGAGATCCTGCAGCGAGACGAGCAGCTCGTCCTCGAGCAGCTCCAGACAGCACTCGACCAGCCTGCTCTCCTCGAATGGGTCGCCGATCTGCACCGACGGCCGCTTGGACTCGTCGGCCTCGTCGAGCTCCGCGGACGCGAGCACCGACGCGCCGCCGATCCCGTCGCGGCCGGTGGCCGCGCCGAGCAGCACGAGCACGTTGCCCGGCCCGGCGGCGGCCGAGCGGATCAGCCGTTCGCGCGGCGCCAGGCCGACGCACATCGCGTTGACGAGGCAGTTCTGCTCGTACGGGCCCTCGAAGTAGACCTCGCCCCCGACCGTCGGCACGCCGATCGAGTTGCCGTAGTGGCCGATGCCGGCGACGGCGCGGTCGAGGAGGTAGCGGGAGCGCTCGGAGGTCGGCTCGCCGAAACGCAGCGAGTCGAGCACGGCGATCGGCCGCGCACCGACCGCGAACACGTCGCGCAAGATCCCCCCGACCCCGGTCGCCGCGCCCTGGAACGGCTCGACCGCGCTCGGGTGGTTGTGCGACTCGACCTTGAAGGCCACCGCGCGCTCGCCGCCGACGTCCACGGCGCCCGCGTTCTCCCCCGGTCCCATCACGACGCTCGCGCCCTCGGTCGGCAGGCGCCGCAGCAGCTTGCGCGAGTGCTTGTAGGCGCAGTGCTCGCTCCACAGCAGCGAGAACATCGCCAGCTCCACCACGTTGGGGTCGCGGTCGAGCTTCGCGCAGATCAGCTCGTACTCGGCGTCGGTGAGCCCGAGCTCGCGATGCCGGCTCATCGCCGAGGTCTCAGGCGGCAACCGCCACCGCCAGGGACTCGAACAACCGCAGCCCGTCGGTCGAGCCCGTGAGCGGGTCGACGGCGTGCTCGGGGTGCGGCATCAGCCCGAGCACGTTGCCGGCCGCGTTGCGCACGGCGGCGATGTCCTGCTCGGAGCCGTTGGGGTTGTGGCCCGGGGCGTAGCGCAGGACGACGTCGGCGCCCTCGGCCGGCGGGTGATACCGACCGGTCGTGTGCTTGACCGGGATCGACAGCGTGTCCCCGCGCGCGCACGCGCGCGTGAAGGGCGTGTCGGCATCCACCACCTCGAGGTCCACCTGGCGGCACACGAAGCGCAGCCCCACGTTCGGCAGCAGGGCACCCGGCAGGAGGCCCGCCTCGCACAGCACCTGAAAGCCGTTGCAGATCCCCAGCACCGGGCCGCCGTCGCCGGCGAACTCGAGCACCGACTCCATCACCGGCGAGAAGCGCGCGATCGCCCCCGCGCGCAGGTAGTCGCCGTAGGAGAACCCCCCGGGAACGACGACGGCATCGACCCCCTGGAGGTCGCGGTCGCCGTGCCACAGCAGCACGGCCTCGCCGACGCGCGACGCCGCCAGCTGGGCGTCGAGCTCGTCGCAGGAGCCGGGGAAGCGGACGACGCCGAACTTCACGCGCCGTCGCCGTTCGTGCCGGCGCGGTCGTAGATGACGTCGTAGTCCTCGATCAGCGGGTTGGCGAGGAGCTTCTCGCACATGGCCGGAAGCTGGTCGGGATCCTCGACGTCGAGCTCGATCAGACGGCCGACCCGCACGTTGGCCACGCCCTCGAACCCGAGCGCGGGAAGCGCCCGCTCGACGACCTGGCCCTGCGGGTCGAGGATGCCCGCCTTGGGGCGGATCAGCACGCGCGCCCTCACGGGGCCACCCGCGCGAGCCAGGCGTCGAACGACTCGTCCGCGATCCGCTCGTAGGCCTGCACGTACTTCTCGCGCGTGCGCGCGACGACGTCGTCGGGAATCGCCGGCGCCGGCGGCGTCTTGTCCCAGCCGCTTCCCGCCGCCCAATCGCGAACGAACTGCTTGTCGAACGACGGCTGCGGCCGCCCGGGCTCGTATTCGTCGGCCGGCCAGAAGCGCGACGAGTCCGGCGTGAGCACCTCGTCGCCGAGCGTGAGCAGGCCGTTGGCGTCCCAGCCGAACTCGAACTTGGTGTCGGCGAGGATGATCCCGCGGGAGCGCGCGTGGTCGGCCGCGTGCCGGTAGAGGTCGATCGAGACCGCGCGCAGGCGCTCCACCACCGCCCGGTCGCCGACGATCTCGGCCGCGCGCTCGGCGTCGACGTTCTCGTCGTGGTCGCCGACCTCCGCCTTCGTCGCCGGGGTGAAGATCGGCTCCGGGAGCTGCTCGGACTCGCGCAGGCCCGGCGGCAGCTCGATCCCGCAGACGGCGCCCGTGCGCTGGTAGTCCTTCCAGGCCGAGCCGCTGAGGTAGCCCCGGACGACGCACTCCAGCGGCAGCATCTCGAGCCGGCGGACGACGAGCGCCCGCCCCCGCACCTCCTCGGGCACGTCGTCGGTCGACGACACGAAGTGGTTGGGGACGATGTCCACGGTGCGGTGAAACCAGAACACCGACAGCCCGGTCAGCACCTTGCCCTTGTCCGGGATCGGCGTCGGGTGCACGACGTCGTAGGTCGAGATGCGGTCGGAGGCGACCATCAGGATCGAGTCCTGCAGGTCGTACATCTCACGGACCTTCCCGGAGGCGAGCAGGGGAAGATCGGCGACGGCGGTCACGCGGGCGATGCTAGCAACGGCTCAGGCCGCTTCGGGGGGCGCGCGGTGGGCGCCCGCGTCGGCGGCGAGCTGGGCGATGCGGGCACGTGCACGGCGCACCTCGAGGTCGGTGTCGCGCAGCTCGGCGCAGACGGTCTTGAGGCGGACGAGGGCCTCGTCCGCGGTGAGCGCCGCGTCGTGCGCCGCGGGTGCGTCTACCCCTTCGCCCGGCGCCTGCTGCGCCTTCAATCGCTCGGCCGCCTGCGCGAGCCGCAGGGCGACGGCGTCGGACTCCGACCCTGGAGTCGCCATGTGAACATTGTGTTGAGCGCCCCGGACGGCTCGGCGCGCTAGGCGCGCGGGGCGATCTCGTCCAACCGGGCGAGGATCTCCTCGACGTGGCGCACGTACCAGGCCTCGTCGAGCAGCACGTCGAGGTCGAGCGCCGCGGCCGCCGGCTCGGCCGCGAGCACCTCGCGCAGCGGCGTGCGCTCGTCCCACGCGCGCTGAGCCGCGGACTGGACCAGCCGGTAGGCCTCGTCGCGCTCCATCCCGGCCTCGACCAGCGCGAGCAGCACACGTTGGGAGAACAGCGCGCCGTACGTCAGCCCGAGGTTCTCGCGCATGCGCTCGGCGTCCACCCGCAGCTCGCGCACGACGCGCGTCGCCAGCGCGAGCATGTAGTCGATCAGGATCGTCGAGTCCGGCAGGATCACCCGCTCGGCACCGGAGTGCGAGATGTCGCGCTCGTGCCACAACGCGACGTTCTCCAGCGCGGCGCTCGCGTTGCCGCGCAGCACGCGCGCCAGTCCGGAGATGCGCTCGGAGGTGATCGGGTTGCGCTTGTGGGGCATCGCGCTCGACCCCTTCTGACCCTCCCGAAACGGCTCTTCGACTTCCCGCACCTCGGTGCGCTGGAGGTTGCGGACCTCGGTGGCCAGGCGCTCGAGGCCGGCACCCGCCAGCGCGATCGCTCCGAGCAGCTCGGCGTGGCGGTCGCGCGGCACGACCTGCGTCGAGGCGCGCTCGGCGGCCAGACCGAGGCGGTCGAGCACGCGCGCCTCGTAGTCCGGGTCGTGCGCGGCATACGTCCCCACCGCACCCGAGATCGCGCCGACCGCCACCTGCGCGAACGCGCGCTCGAGCCGCCGCGCGTTGCGGTGCGCCTCGAAGGCGAAGCCCGCGAGCTTGAGCCCGAACGTCGTGGGCTCGGCGTGCACGCCGTGCGTGCGGCCGACCTGCAGCGTGCCGGCCTCCTCGCGCGCCCGATCGGCCAGCGCGCGGACGAGCTCGTCGGCGGCGGGCACGATGACCTCGCCGGCCGCCTTCAGCTGCAGCGCCAGCGCCGTGTCGAGCACGTCCGAGGAGGTCAGGCCGAAGTGGATCCAGCGCCCGGCGGGCGCGGCCGACGTGGCCAGCACGTCGACGAAGGCCGCGACGTCGTGGTCGGTGACCCGCTCGCGCTCGCGCACGGCGTCGACGGTGAACGACGCGGCACGGATCGCCTCGACCTCATCGGCCGAGGGGGCGTCGAGCTCCTCGGCCGCGGCGACCTCCACGCGCCGCCACGCCTCCATGCGCGCCTCGTCGGTCCAGATCGCGCCCAGCTCGGGGCGCGTGTATCGCGCGATCACGAATTGATTATCCGCGCCGCGAGGACCGCCGCGTTCTTCGCCGCGTTGACCCCGACGCAGGCGACCGGCACGCCCGGCGGCATCTGGGCGATCGCCAGCACCGCATCGAGCCCGCCGGCGACCGAGTTGCGCGACGTCAGCGGGACGCCGATGACCGGCAGGTCGGTGTGGGCCGCGCACACGCCGGGCAGCGCGGCCGACAGTCCGGCGCCGGCGATGATGACCTTCAGGCCGCGCATGTGCGCGTTCCTGGCGTAGTCGGTCACGACCTCGGGGTCGCGGTGAGCCGACATCACGCGGACCTCGTAGCGGATGCCGCGCTCCTCGAGCTCCTGCGCCGCCTTCTCCATCTCCGGCATGTCGCTCTTGGAGCCCATGACGATGCCGACGCGCGGCGCGTCGACCTCGATGCCCTCGAGCTCGGCCTCGACCTCGGTCATCGTGTCCGGCCGCTCGGTCATGCCACGCGCTCCACGGCGCGCTGGGCGATGTCGCGCCGCAGCTGCTTCCCCTCGAACGCGATCACGTCGGCGGCAGCATACGCGGCGTCCCGGGCGACGCCGGGGTCATCGCCCAGGGCGGTCACGTTGAGCACGCGGCCGCCCGCGGTCACCAGGTCGTCGCCGGCCCGTGCGGTGCCCGCGTGGGTCACCTCGACGTTCGGCGCGACCGCATCGAGGCCCGTGATGACGTCGCCCTTCGACGACGACGCCGGGTAGCCGGCGCTCGCCAGCACGACGGTCACCGCCCAGCGCTCGTCCCAGTTCAATGCGGCGCTCGCCAGGCCGCCCGGAGCGGTCGCGGCGAGCAGCAGCTCGAGCAGGTCGCTGCGCAGGCGCGGCAGCACCGCCTGCGTCTCGGGGTCACCGAAGCGGACGTTGAACTCGAGCACTCGTGGGCCGGCATCCGTGAGCATCAGGCCCGCGTAGAGGACGCCGTGGAATGGCGTCCCGCGCGCGGCCATCAACTCGACCACCGGTTGGTGGACCTCCGCCACGATCTCGGCGACGAGGTCGTCGTCGACTCCCGGCACGGGCGAGTAGGAGCCCATACCGCCGGTGTTCGGTCCGTGGTCGCCGTCGAGGATGCGCTTGTAGTCCTGCGCCGGTGCCATCGGCACCGCGCGCTCGCCGTCGCAGAGTGCGAGGAGGGACAGCTCCTCGCCCTCGAGGAACTCCTCGACCAGGACGCTGGTCTCGCCGAAGCGCCGCTCCACGAGCATGCCCTCGAGCGCGCCGCGCGCCTCGTCCTCGTTTTCGGCGATGACGACGCCCTTGCCCGCGGCCAGCCCGTCGGCCTTGAGCACGGCCGGGTAGCCGGTCACGGCGGCGAGCCCGTCGTGCACCGACTCGACCCGCCGCGCGGGCGCGGTCGGGACACCGGCCGCGGCCATGACCTCCTTCGCGAAGGCCTTCGAGCCCTCCAGCCGGGCGGCGGCGGCGCTCGGCCCGAAGCAGCCGATCCCGGCCTCGCGCAGCGCATCGGCGACCCCGGCCACCAGTGGGACCTCGGGCCCGACGACGACGAGGTCCACGCCCTCGTCGCGCGCGACGGCGACGAGGGCGGGCACGTCGCCGGCGCCGGCGTCCAGCAGCTGCGCGTCGGCCGCGATCCCGGCGTTGCCGGGCGCACACAGCAGCTCCGGCCGCTGGGGCGAGCGGGCGAAGGCGCGCACCAGGGCGTGCTCGCGGCCACCGCCGCCGACGACGAGGACCCTCAAACCGAGGAGATGAAGTCGTCGATCGGGATCGCGACCAGCGTCTCGTACTTGGCGGTTCCGCGCGAGCCCAGCTCCATCGAGACCTTCGCGATCGTGGCCTCGTCGGGAGCCTCCACGACGTTGACGAAGTCGAAGTGCCCGAGCGTGGCCCATTGCGCCTTGACGGTCGCGCCGAGCTGCTCGATCTCCTTGCTGACCTCCTTGATGCGCTGCGGGTTGTTCTTCACGGTCTGGACGCCCTCGGGGGTGAGGGTGGTGAGCATGATGTACGTCGGCATCGAGGCCTCCGATCGGTCGAGGTCGTCCCCAGGGTGTTTCTACCCGATCTGGCAGGCTTGGGTGGGATGAGGAGGCTGATCGCCGCCGGATGCGCCGGGTGCGCGCTGGTGGCCATGGGGGCGCCAGCGGCAGCGCGGGCGCGAGCGGCCATCTCGATCGACGGCCGCTGCTTCGAGTCCGGCGCCGACACGATCGACGTGCGCGGGACCGGCTTCGCGGCGGGCTCGGCCTTCCAGAGCACCCTCGACGGCCGCCCCCTGCACACGGGCACCGTGAGCGGCAACGGCCGGCTGCGCGATCGCTTCCGGGCGCCCGGCGCGGGCCGCGGCGGTGAGCGCTCGATCATCGTCGGCGTGACCGACGGCTCCGCGTCGACCTCGCTCACCTTCCTCGTCACCCGGTTCAACGCATCCTTCTCGCCGCAGACCGGCGACCCTCGCACGCTGCGGGTGCACTTCCGGCTGCTCGGCTTCGGCCCCGGGACCGCCTACCTGCACTGGGTCGACCCCGGCGGAGTCGTGCGGAGGACCGCCACGCTCGGCCGCACCCGCGGCGCCTGCGGGCACCTCACGACCGGCTCCCGACGGATCTTCCCGTTTCCCGCGCGCGTGGGCAGCTGGCGCCTGCAGTTCGACCTGCGACGCCGCTACTCCGCCGCCGCCGTGCCGCGCTACCCGCTCGTGGTTCCCGTGCGACGCTGAGCGCGCCCGGCTTCGCTACCTTGAGGCGCGTGACCCCATTCCCAGCCCGCCTGGCCGGCGCGGCGCTGCTCGTGCTCGCCGCCGTCCCCGCCACCGCCTCGGCCGCCACGCTGCGGCTGAATCGCGGGTGCTACACGCGCAATCAGGAGGTCCGCTTCGCCGGCGGCGGCTACCAGCCCAACCAGACGCAGACGATCGTCCTCGGCGGCACGGCGCTCGGCACCGTCAAGGCCGACGGCGGCGGCTCGATCGCCGGGAAGTTCTCGGCGCCGGCGCCGTTCCGCCGGGCCACGTCGGTGCGCACGTACGGGCTCGGCGCCGGGCCCTCCGCCTCGTCGATCGCCGCGCGGACGTCGTTCAAGGTCGTGCACACCAACATCGGCGTGACCCCGCCCCTCATCACGCCCGGCTTCGTCACCTACAGGGCGCTCGGCTTCACCTACAGCCGGTCGCTGTACGTCCACTACCTCCAGGGAACCCGCCACCTGCGCACCAGGCGGATCGGCGCCCTGTCCGGCCCATGCGGGTCGTTGAAGAAGAAGGTCAGGATGTTCCTGTTCCGGCCGGTCAAGCCGGGCTCGTACACCCTGATCTTCGACAACAGCGCCCGCTACTCGGCCAGCTACCGCCCGAACTTCTCGTTCCAGGCGCTGGTCCCCTACACGTTCACCTGACATCGGACGCGGCCGGGCTCGCGCCTGAGTGGACCGCTAACCTGGGCGCGGCAGGGACCAGCCAACCGGAGGAGCCGCATGCCCCGCACCCGCCGTCTCGTCATCGCGTTGTCCGTCGCCGCCGTCACGGCGCTGGGCGGCGCGGCGGCCGCCGACGCGGCCACGCTCACCGTCGACCATCCCTGCTACTTCAGGACGACGTCGACGGGGCAGCGGGTCAACTTCACCGGCGCGGGCTTCACGCCCAACGCCCCGGTACAGGTGCGTTTCGGCGGACGGACGCTGAGCGGCAACGTCCGATCCGACGGGACGTTCGCGGGCTTCTTCACCGCTCCGAGCCTGCGGTTTCGCCAGCAGCGCTTCACGCTGTCGGCGAGCGACGGGACCAACACCAAGGCGGTGACGGTCAATGTGACCAAGGTCCTCGGCGACTTCACGCCCTCCACCGGTCGTCCCGAGACGCTGAGGGCGCACATCCTCGCGCAGGGCCTCGGCGCCGTCCTGGACTTCCTGCACCGCAACCCCCATGGCACCGTGTACGCCCACTACATCCGGCCGAACGGCCGGCTGAAGGCGAACCGGGCCCTCGGCTCGCTCAGCGGCGTCTGCGGCTCGCTGCGGACCGGCAAGATCAGGCTGCTGCCCTACCGCAGCGAGCTGGGGTCGTGGCGGGTGTACCTCGACACGAACCCGACCTACAAGCGGCGCGAGGTCGCGCAGGTCGTGATCGGGTTCACCGTGCGGGTGGTCTTCCGCCGCCGTTGAGCGGTCAGGCGGCCGCGGGAGCCTCGGCGGCCGCCTTCGTGAAGACGAGCTCGCCGTCGGCCGCGTCCACGCGGACCGTGTCGCCCTCGACGAACTCGCCCTCGAGCAGCGCCAGCGCGAGCCGGTCCACGAGGCGCTTCTGGATCACCCGCTTGAGTGGGCGGGCGCCGTAGGTCGGGTCGTAGCCGAGGTTGCCGATCAGCTCGCGGGCCGCGTCGGTCAGCTCGATCACCACGCCGCGCTCGTTCAGGCGCGCGGCCACCTTGGCGACCTGCATGTCGACGATCTGGCCGATCTGCTCGCGGGTCAGCGAGGCGAACTCGACGATGTCGTCGAGGCGGTTGATGAACTCCGGCTTGAACGCCTGCTCGACGCCCTCGCGGCCACCCGGGATGTTGGAGGTCATGATGAGCACGACGTTCGTGAAGCCCACCGTGCGGCCCTGGCCGTCGGTCAGGCGGCCATCGTCCATCACCTGCAGCAGCGTGTTGAACACATCGGGGTGCGCCTTCTCGATCTCGTCGAGCAGGACAACCGAATAGGGGCGCCGCCGGACGGCCTCGGTGAGCTGGCCGCCCTCGTCGTAGCCGACGTAGCCGGGCGGCGCGCCGATCAGGCGCGACACGGCGTGCCTCTCCATGTACTCGCTCATGTCGATCCGGACCATCGCGTCCTCGGAGTCGAACATGAACTCGGCGAGGGCGCGGGCGAGCTCGGTCTTCCCCACGCCGGTGGGCCCGAGGAAGAGGAAGCTGCCGATCGGGCGGTTGGGATCCTGGAGGCCCGCCCGCGAGCGCCGCAGCGCATTCGCGACGGCCTCGACGGCCTCGTCCTGGCCGACGACGCGCTCGTGGAGGCGCTCCTCGAGGTGGATCAGCTTCTCGACCTCGCCCTCCATCAGGCGGGACACGGGGACGCCCGTCCACTTCGCGACGACCTCGGCGACGTCCTCGGCGTCGACCTCCTCCTTCAGGTAGGTGGTCTCGCGCTCGTGCTCCTCGAGCTCGGCGAGACGCTTCTCGAGCTCGGGGATCTCGCCGTAGCGGAGCTCCGCGGCGCGCTGGAGGTCGGCCTCGCGCTCGGCGCGCTCGGCCTCGCGGTGCGCCTGCTCGAGGCGCTCCTTGATCTCGCGGGTCTGCGAGATCGCCTCCTTCTCGCGCTGCCACGTGGCCTTCATCGCCGAGGAGGTCTCGCGCAGCTCGGCGAGCTCGCGCTCGATCGCCTCGCGGCGGGCCTTCGACGACTCGTCCTTCTCCTTGCTCAGCGCCTCGTGCTCGATCTCAAGCTGCATCACCCGGCGTTCGACCTCGTCGATCTCGGTCGGAAGCGAGTCGATCTCGATGCGCAGCCGCGAGGCGGCCTCGTCGATCAGGTCGATCGCCTTGTCGGGCAGGAAGCGGTCCGCGATGTAGCGGTGCGACAGCGTGGCCGCAGCGATGATCGCCGAGTCCTGGATGCGCACGCCGTGGTGCACCTCGTAGCGCTCCTTGAGCCCGCGGAGGATCGCCACGGTGTCCTCAACGGTCGGCTCGCCCACGTAGACCGGCTGGAAGCGGCGCTCCAGCGCGGCGTCCTTCTCGATGTGCTTGCGGTACTCGTCCAGCGTCGTGGCGCCGACGGCGCGCAGCTCGCCACGGGCGAGCATCGGCTTGAGCAGGTTGGAGGCGTCGACCGCGCCCTCGGCCGCGCCGGCACCGACGATCGTGTGCAGCTCGTCGATGAACAGGATGATCGTGCCCTCGGCGTCGGCGATCTCCTTGAGGACGGCCTTGAGCCGGTCCTCGAACTCGCCGCGGTACTTCGAGCCGGCGATCAGGCCGCCGATGTCGAGCGCGATCACGCGGCGGTCGCGCAGCGAATCCGGAATGTCCCCGGCGACGATGCGCTGGGCGAGGCCCTCGACGATCGCGGTCTTGCCGACACCCGGCTCGCCGATCAGCACAGGGTTGTTCTTGGTGCGGCGCGAGAGGACCTGGATCACGCGGCGGATCTCGTCGTCGCGCCCGATCACCGGGTCGAGCTTGCCCTGCTCTGCAAGTTCGGTCAGATCTCTGCCGAACTTCTGCAGCGCCTGGTACTTGTCCTCGGGGTTGGGATCGGTGACGCGATGCGGGCCGCGCACGTCCTCGACCGCGCGCATGAGCGCGTCGTGATCGGCGCCCGCGGCGCGCAGCGCCTCGCCGGCGGCCGACTTGGCCTCGGACAGCGCAAGCAGCAGATGCTCGGTGGAGATGTACTCGTCCTTGAGGGCGCCCGCCTCCTTCTCGGCGGCGCGAAGCACCTGCACGAGCTCGGAGGAGGCGTTCGGCGCAGCCGCGTCGTCGCCCGAGACGGTCGGCAGACCGTCGAGCGACGCGTTCACCGCGGCGCGCAGAGAGCCGGCGTCGGCGCCGAGCTTCTCGAGGACCGGTGCGACCACCCCGCCCTCCTGCTCGACCAGCACCGCCAGCAGATGCTCGGGCGCGAGCTGCGGGTTGCGACGCTCCTGCGCGAGCCGCTGGGCGGCCTGCAGCGCCTCCTGTGTCTTGATGGTGAAGCGGTCTGGATTCAAATTGCGACCTCCCTAGGCATAAATCTCAGTCGGAATGACTTAGATTATGACAGGGTCCGGCGAAGGCCGCAAGGCCAAATCCTGGGGTGCCTCCCCCGGCGCGCCGCCGGCTCGGCGGGACTACGCTCGCCCGAACGATCTCGGGAAAGGGATGGTCATGAAGCCTCTCGTCCTCGCGACAGCCGTCAGCTTCGCGCTCATCGTGCCCTCGGCCTCCGCCTATCCGCTCGGGCACTACACCGGCCAGACCTCCCAGGGCCTACCGCTCTCCTTCGACGCCGGAACGCAGCTGATCCGTGCCGGCCGCCACTTCAGGACGATCAGGGTGATCCGCCATTTCAAGTTGCGGATCAATGACTTCTGCGGCTCGCCCACGAACTTCGACACCCCGAATTACAACTTCTCGCGCGGCTACCTGAGGGTCAGCGCCGGGGCCAACTTCGCCGTCAGGCTCGGCCCGCGATTGGAGCCGCTGAAGTGGACCGGGCACCTGACGGGCGGCCGCCGCACCGGGTCCGCCAGCGGCACGGTCAATGACGTCACGTTCGACGATGACGACGAGGTCTACTGCCGCAGCGGAAGCCTGACCTGGTCGGCGCACCACCCGTAGCCGACAGCGGGATCAGCGAGCGACCTGGAGCACCACGATCGCCACGTCGTCGCGCGGCTCGGCCTCCCCGTTGCGGAGGAGGGACTGCTCGATCTCGGCGATGATCTCCGACGGCGGACGCCCGGCGCACGACCGCAGGATCGACACGAGGTCGGAGGCGTGGGCAACCCGCTCGGGCGCGTAGGCGTCGAGCAGGCCGTCGGTGTAGAAGAGCACGCTCTCGCCGGCGCGGAGCTCGCCGGTGTGGTCGGCGAGCAGCGGTCGTGCGGCGATGCCCAGCAGCGTGCCCGGCTCGCCGAGCTGCTCGACGCTGCCGTCGCCGCGGAGGATCAGCGGCAGCGGGTGGCCGCCGCTGGACAAGGTCACCTTCGCGGCCGATCCATTGACGTCGACGGTCGCGTACAGCGCCGTGCAGATGGCATCGGGCGCGTGCTCGCGGCGCACCGCCTGGTTGAGCGACGCCAGGATTCGGCTGGGGCGGTGCTCCCGTACCGACTCGGCGCGCAGCGTGTAGCGGGCGAGCGCCGTGAGCGCGGCCGCGCGCGGTCCCTTGCCGACGACGTCGCCGACGGCGAGCGCCCAGCTCCCGTCGCCCGTCTCGAACAGGTCGTAGAAGTCGCCGCCGACGCGCTGGCCCTCGCCCGCGGGCCGGAAGTAGGCCGCCGACTGCATCCGCGGAACGACCGGCAGGTGCCGGGGCAGCAGGCTCTCCTGCAACGTCACGGCGATCTCCCGCATGGCTTGCTCGGCCCGGGCCCGCTCGCTGGTCAGCGCGGCCAGCAGCAGCGCGCTCATCCCGGCCACGGCCACGAAGGTCTGCGCCAGAAGCAGGCGCTCGTCCGGCCCGCTGGCGGTGAACGGACCCTCGCCGTTCGCGGTGAACGCGACGGCGACGGCCGCGACGAGGAGGCTGCCGGCGGCGGCCCCCGGCTGCCAGAAGCGCAGTGCCGCCCAGATCAGGAGGGGAAAGACGACGTAGACGAGGTTCGTGTCCTGCGAGAACACCAGGACGCTCACGGCGGCCAGCGCCACCGCCAGCGCAAGTGCCTCCGGCGCGCGGCCCGGCGCGCGGTTGAAGGGCCAGTGCGTCGCGGCGATCAGCAGCACCGGAGCGACGATCAGGTCGCCGCCCATGTCCCCGAGCCACCAGGTGCGCCACACCGACGGGACGTGGTCGAACGCGAGCTCGTCGCCGATCAGCAGGCTGGCGACCCCGATCGTCGCGCTGACCGTCGTGCTGACGACAGCGCCGAGGACGATCAGCCACAGCACGTCCCGCACGCGTCGCAGGCTGGGCCGGAAGCCCGCGACCCGGCGCAGCAGGTACGCCCCGACCAGCGCCTCGAGCGTGTTGCCGCACGTGATCCCGAGCACCGTCACGATCGGGACGCCGGTGCCGAGGTTGGTAAGCAACGCGCCGAGCGCGACGCCTGGCCAGAGCCGGTATCCGCCGAGGAGGAGCGCGGCCAGCGCGATCCCGGTCGGCGCCCAGATCGCGGTGACGCTCCGGGTCTCGTGGGCCAGGTCCAGGCCGAGCTTGCCCGCCACCGTGTAGGCGGCGGCGACGCCCGCGATCTGGAACGCATAGAGAACGCCTTCGCGGCCTCGCAGAGAGGTCCGCAGAAGGCGGCCAGACCCGTCGCCGTCTGAGCCGCGCCGTTCCACGTTCGCCGCCGTTCCCCAACTCTACGCCTCCGGTGTCCGACGCGAGGCGATTCGGACGTCTGTGCGGCTCAGGCCGTGCGGCCGCCGCGGCGGTGGCGCACCGGAATGCGCAGACGCCGAAGGTCCTTCGCGGGGATGAGCGCCTCCTCGGGCGGACGGTAGGGCACGATCTCGGCGCGGAATTCGCGGCGCACGCGCTCCACCTCCGCGGCCATCTCGGCCTCGATCTGCTCGGCGCGGCGCTCCAGCGCCTCCATCCGCTCCGTCATGCGCTCGATCTGGCTTTCCAGTTCGAACACGCGCTCGACGCCGGCGAGGTTCATCCCCAGCTCGGCGGTCATCTCCTGGATGCGATGCAGCCGCTCGACGTCGGTGTGGGAGTACAGGCGGGTGCCCTTCGGGGACCGCTTCGGCTCGATCAGCCCCCGTGCCTCGTACATGCGCAGCGTCTGCGGGTGCATGTCGGCCAGCTCGGCGGCGACCGAGATCATGAAGACGCCGCGGTCGCCCTCGACCGAGACGCGGGTCTCGGTGCGGGTCGTGCGGACGCGCCGGGTCGCCATCGATCAGTCTCCCGCGCCCGCCCGCGCGCCGGCGCCCGCGGGGAACAGCTTCGCGCGCGGATCGCCGTTGAAGACCTTCGAGAGCTCGTCGACCGCCTGCTCCTGCTCCTTCGACAGCGACGCGGGCACGTCGATCACGAAGCGGTAGTGGATGTCGCCGCGGCCCTTGCCGCTCAGGCGCGGCGGGCCCTCGCCACGCAGACGCTGCACCGTCCCGTGCTTGGTCCCGGCGGGCACGCGCAGCTTCTTCGACCCGGACAGGGTCGGGACCTCCACGGTCGCCCCGCGGATCGCCTCGGGGATCGTGATCGGGACCTCGACCTCGACGTTCTGGCCCTTGCGCCTGAAGACCGGCGAATCGCTCACGCGCGTGACGACGTAGAGGTCGCCCGGGGGACCGCCGCGCGGCCCGGGCTCGCCCTTGCCGGCGAGCCGCACGCGACTCCCGTCGCGCACGCCCGGCGGGATGGTCACGCGGTAGCGCTTGACCGTCTTCGTCGCACCGGAGCCGTGGCAAGTCGGGCACGGGTCGGCGATGATGGTGCCGCTGCCGCCGCACTGCGAGCACGGCTGGGAGATCGAGAACAGCCCCTGCCCCTCGGCCTCGACACCGCGGCCCTGGCACTTGGGGCAGATCTCCGGGCTGGTGCCCGGCTTCGCGCCGGTCCCGCGGCAAGTCGGGCACGGGGTGGACGTGGGGACCGCGAGCGGGATTTGTGCGCCCTCGATCGACTGCTCGAAGGTGATGCGGACCTCGGTCTCCAGGTCGCGTCCGCGCTGGGCGCGCTCGCGCCCACGCGTGGGGCCGCCCGCGCCGCCGGCGCCCGCGCCGAACAGGTTGGACAGGATGTCGCCGAACCCGCCCGCGAAGGATCCGGCGTCGAACCCGCCGAAGCCGCCCGGGCCGCCGGTCGCCGCGAACGGTCCCGTGCCGCGGTCGTACTGCTTGCGCTTCTCGGGATCGGACAGGACGTCGTGCGCCTCGGAGACCTCCTTGAAGCGCTCCTCGGCCTGCTTGTCGCCGGAGTTGGTGTCGGGGTGATACTGCCGCGCGAGCTTGCGGTAGGCCTTCTTGATCTCGTCGGGCGTGGCGTTCTTGGAAACGCCCAGCGCCTTGTAGTAGTCGGGTCGCCCGGCCATCGCTACTCCGCCACCACCACCCGGGCCGGGCGCAGGACGACGCCGTTCTGCCGGTAGCCGCGCTGGTAGACCTCGGCCACCGTCCCGGGCGCTGCGTCCTCGACCGGCTGCTTGGCCATCGCCTCGTGCTGCTCGGGATCGAACGGCTCGCCCTCCGGCGAGTAGGCCTCGATGCCGACGCGCGCGAGCGCAGCGCTCAGCTCGCGCTCGACCAGGCGGATGCCCTCGACGAGCTTGCGGTCGTGCTCGGTCTCGGCGCCCGACTCCGCCGCGGCCAGAGCGAGTGCGAGGTTGTCGAGCGCGGGCAGCAGCTCACGCGCGAGCTTGGCCGTGCCGCGACCCTCGGCCGCCGCCACGTCCTTCGCCGCGCGCTTGCGGTAGTTCTCGAAGTCCGCCTGCGCCCGCTGGGCGAGCGCGAGGTACTCGTCGCGCTCGGCGGCCTTCGACTGCAGCTCGGCGATGTCGCCCTCGAGACGCTCGGCCTCGTCGCCGCCGGACTCAGCGGCCTCGGGGTGCGCAGCCGCGTACTCGCTGCGCTCCTCCTCGAACCCGGAGACCGGGGCCTCGGGCGCGTCGACGGGCTCTGACCCGCTGTCGCGCCCGGGCTCTGGCTTCGTGGGGCCGGCCGTCATGACGACTTGCCCTCGTCAACGACCTCGGCGTCGACGACCTCCTCCTCCTCGTCCTCGCCGGCCGCCTCGCCGGCGCCGTTGGGCGAGCCGTCGGCCGCCGCCGCCTGCTCCTGCTGGGCCTGCTGGTACATGGCCTCGGAGACCTTGTGGAAGGCCGCCTGCAGGGCCTCGGTCTTGGCGCGGATCTCGGCCGCGTCCTCGGACTCGAGCGTGTCGCGCACCGCCTTGATCGCGTCCTGGATCTCGGTCTTGTCGGACTCGCCGACCTGATCGCCCAGCTCGCCGAGCTGCTTCTCGGCCTGGTACGCGGCGTTCTCCGCCTCGTTGCGGGCCTCCGCCAGCTCGCGCTGGCGCCGGTCCTCGTCGGCGTGCGTCTCGGCGTCGGAGACCATCTGCTTGATCTCGTCCTCCGAGAGCCCCGAGCCGGCCTTGATCTCGATCTTCTGCTCCTTGCTGGTCCCCAGGTCCTTCGCCGACACGTTGAGGATGCCGTTCGCATCGATGTCGAAGGCGACCTCGATCTGAGGGATGCCGCGCGGAGCGGGCGGGATGCCGGTGAGCTGGAACTTGCCCAGCGACTTGTTGTAGGCGGCCATCTCGCGCTCGCCCTGGAGCACGTGGATCTCGACGCTCGGCTGGTTGTCCTCGGCCGTCGAGAACACCTCGCTCTTGCGGGTCGGGATGGTCGTGTTGCGCTCGATCAGCTTCGTCATCACGCCGCCCTTGGTCTCGATGCCCAGGGTCAGCGGGGTCACGTCGAGCAGGAGCACGTCCTTGACGTCACCGGCCAGCACGCCCGCCTGGATGGCGGCGCCGACGGCGACGACCTCGTCCGGGTTGACGCCGCGGTGCGGGTCCTTGCCGGTCAGCTCCTTGACCTTCTCCTGCACGGCGGGCATGCGGGTCATGCCGCCGACCAGGACCACGTGGTCGATATCCGATACGCCCTTCTCCTTGGCGTCCTCGAGGGCCTGGCGCACCGGCGCCACGACGCGCTCGAGCAGGTCGCTCGTGAGCTCGTTGAGCTTCGCGCGGGTTAGACGCGTATCCAGGTGTTTGGGGCCGGCCGAGTCGGCCGTGATGAAGGGCAGGTTGATCTGCGTCTCCTGGGTGGTCGAGAGCTCGATCTTGGCCTTCTCGGCGGCCTCGTAGAGGCGCTGGAGGGCCATGCTGTCGGCGGCCAGGTCGATGCCCTGGTCCTTCTTGAACTCGGCCACGAGCCAGTCGACGACGGCCTTGTCGAAGTTGTCGCCGCCGAGGTGGTTGTCACCGGCGGTCGACTTGACCTCGAAGACGCCCTCGCCGATCTCCAGCACCGACACGTCGAACGTGCCACCGCCGAGGTCGAAGACGAGGATCGTCTGGTCGTTCTCCTTGTCGAGCCCGTAGGCCAGGGACGCGGCCGTCGGCTCGTTGATGATGCGCTTGACGTCGAGCCCGGCGACCTTGCCGGCGTCCTTGGTCGCCTGGCGCTGGTCGTCGTTGAAGTAGGCCGGGACGGTGATGACCGCGGCGTCCACGGTCTCGCCCAGGTAGGCCTCGGCGTCGCTCTTGAGCTTGCCGAGGATCATGGCGCTGATCTCCGGCGGCGAGTACTGCTTGCCGCCGGCCTCGACGCGGGCGTCGCCGTTGGGGCCGGCGACGACCTTGTAGGGCACGATCGACTCCTCCTCCTTCACCTCGGCCTCCTTCCGGCCCATGAAGCGCTTGATGGAGAAGATCGTGTTCTCTGGGTTGGTCACGGCCTGGCGCTTGGCGACGGTGCCGACGAGGCGCTCGCCGGACTGCGTGAACGCGACCACCGACGGCGTCGTGCGACCGCCCTCGGCGTTCTCGATCACCGTCGGCTCGCCGCCTTCGAGCACCGCCATGCACGAGTTCGTGGTCCCGAGGTCGATTCCGATGGTCTTGCCCATGTGGGAAAAACTCCTTGTTTGCGGGGGAATGTCTTTCGTGGCGGCGCGAAGCCACCTCCGCCGTCGCCGTGATGAGGCAACACGCGAGAAGAAATCTTAGTCGGAGTATGGCAGATTCGTGCCTGTCTGCCAAGGGTCAGCGAACTCGTCCGGGGCACATCCGGCGCAGCGCGCAGTCGGGGCACGCGGGCCGCTGCGCATGGCAGGTGCGGCGTCCGTGGCGCAGCAGGTTGAGGTGCAGCTCGAGCTCCGCGCCGGGCGGCGTGATCGCGAGCATCTGGTCGTGGAGCTCCTCGAAGGGAGCGCCCGGACGCAGCAGGCGCAGCCGCTGCCCGACGCGCGCGACGTGGGTGTCGACGGGCACGTCGTGGGCACCGAAGGAGAACAGCAGCACGCATGCCGCGGTCTTGCGCCCGACTCCCGGCAGCTCCATCAGGTAGGCGCGGGCGTCCTTGACCGGCGCTTCGGCGAGCCAGCCGAGGTCGAGCGGATCGCCGATCGCCCGCAGGATGGCCTGGATCCGCGCGGACTTGACCTTCGAGATGCCGCCGGGCCGGATGGCCTCCTCGATCTCGTCGAGGGGCGCGTCGCGGACGGCCTCCCACGACGGGAAGCGCTCGCGCAGCCGGCCGTAGGCGACGTCGCGGTTCCGGTCGTTCGTGCTCTGCGACAGCACGGTCAGGATCAGCTCCTCCAGCGGACGCCCGTGGGGGCGCTGCCCAGGGACGCCGTAGAGCTCGCGCAGGCGTTCGCGGATTGCCCGCACGCGTCGGGCCGGCGGGCGGGACCACGGAGTCCGCTCCGCTGCGCTCACTCGACCGCGCCCCAGCGCTCGGTCGCGCGGGCGGCCTCGGCGACCGCCTCGGGCAGCGCCGCCGCCAGCGCCGGCGCATGGAAGTCGGCCAGGGACAGACGCGCCAGCAGCACGCCCATGAGCGCGTCGCCGGCGCCGACGGTGCTGCGCACACTCGCCGCCACGCCCGGCACGTCGGCGCTCAGCGCGCCGCGCAGGATCGCGCCGTCGGCGCCGAGCGTGACCACCACGAGCCCCGCGCCCGCGGCGACGAGCGCGGCGGCCGCACGCCCGGGATCGGGCTCACCGGTCATAGCCTCCGCCTCCGCCCGGTTGGTCCGCACGAGGAACGCGCCCGGCACGGCCGCGTTCGCCGCCGCGGCGGCCTCGGCGGTGGTCCGCCAGCGCGCCGGACGCAGGTTGGGGTCGAACACCACGGGGCGGCCCAGCGCGAGCGCGCGCTCGCGCGCGACCATCGTCAGCTCCCGCTCGGCCGCTCCGACCATCGTGTTGCTGCCGAAGAACAGCGCCCCGGTCGCCTCGACCGCGTCGTCGATCCGCCCCGACAGGGCCTCGATCGTGGCCGCGATCCCATCGCCGTAGATCGAGAAGCTCGGCTCACCGCCGGCGTCGGTGGTCACCAGGGCGAGCGGCGTCGTCATCCCCTCGACCAGCTCGAACCAGCGCAGGTCCACGCCGACCCGCGCGAGCCGCCCGCGAAGCCAGCGGCCCCACGCGTCGTCACCGGCCCCGCCGGCCAGCGCGACCTCGGCTCCCTTCGCCGCCGCGGTGTAGGCGACGTTGCCGGCCGCGCCGCCGAAGTGCGGGCGGAAGGCGTCGGCCTCGGCCGGGTCGGCGACCGGGCCCTCGCACACGAGGTCGACGATCGCTTCGCCCAGGCACAGGGTCGGCACGCGCGGACCCTAGTGGTTGGTGGCCGAGGCCCGACGGCTATGCTCGCGCGCCGCCGTGCAGGAGCATCACGAGGACATCGACGGCCAGCCGATCTTCTGGCGCAGCGCACCCGGCGAGGGCGCGCCGGTGCTGTACGTGCACGGCGTCCCGACGAGCTCGGACGACTGGGTGCCGTTCCTCGAGCGCATCGGCGGCCTGGCACCCGACCTCCCGGGCTTCGGCCGCTCGAGCAAGCGCGGCGACCTCGACTACTCGATCCCGGGCTACGAGCGTTTCCTCGCGGGATTCCTCGACCACGTCGGCGCCGAGCGCTACCGCCTGGTCGTCCACGACTGGGGCGCGGTCGGCCTCGCGCTGGCGCAGTCGACGCCCGAACGGGTCGAGAGCGTGGTCGTGATGAACGTGGTGCCGTTCGTGCCCGGGTACCGCTGGCACCGGATCGCGCGGGCGTGGCGAACCCGTCTGCTGGGCGAGCTCGTCATGGGCTCCACGACCCGCTGGGCGCTGCGTCAGCTGTCCCGCGAGGCGACCGTGAGCCCGGGGCCACTGCCGCGGGAGTTCGTCGACGGCCTGTGGGAGCACTTCGACCAGGGCACCCAGCGCGCGATCCTCAAGCTCTACCGCAGCGCGCCGTCCGAGGTGCTGGCGCGGGCCGGTGCGCGGCTCGGGGCGATCACGGCCCCCGCGCTCGTGCTCTGGGGCGATCGCGACCCCTACATCCCGGCGCGGTTCGCGGACGAGACGGCGGCCGCGCTGGGCTCCGGAACCGTCCGCCACCTCGAGGACGCGAGCCACTGGCCATGGCTGGATCGCCCCGATGTCATCGACCTCGTTGCCGACTTCCTGGCCGATTCGCCTGCAAAACCGGCGGGTTGACGGGACCTGCGACTTCCGGCCGAATCGCCTGCTAGCCTCTCGCGCTCGCCGAGGCCCGGCAGTGGGGATTACCGCCTCGGCAGGGGAAGTTCGCGTTCATGCCCTCCGACCGCGATCCCAATTCCACGCTCGCACGCCTGCGCCTACGCGGGTTGGTCGCCGTGCTCGCGCTGGCGGCCGCCGTGGCGGTGCTGGCGGGCCCGGGCGCGGCACCGAGCGCGGCGTCGCGGCCGTCGTACCTGAGCCCGATGGAGTGGTCCGTGCTGCGCAACGTCAACTGGTTGCGCCGGGTGCACGGGCTGCGGGCGCTGCAGCCGGATCCGGGGCTCACGGCCGCGGCGGAGAACCACACGCGGGACATGGCGCAGCACTTCTACTACGCCCACGACTCGCTCAACGGCGGCGCCTGGTGGGCGCGGATCCGGCACTACGTGCACGCCAAGGAGGTCGCGGAGACCTTGAACTACATCGTCGGGCCGCGCTCCCGCCGCCGGGAGCCCAAGACGATCGTGCGCTCGTGGATGGAGTCGCCCCCGCACCGCGCGATCCTGCTCGCGCGAGGCTTGCGCCGCATCGGCATCGCCCGCCAGTCCAAGCGCCGGCCGGGGCGGCCGGCGTTCTACACGGCGGACTACGCCAGCTTGCACTAGTAACGGCCCCCCGGGCGGAGGGTCTGCTGTTCGCAGACCCGGAGCCCGGAGGGCGGGAGGGCGGCGAAGCCGCCCGGTTACGTTCGCCGGGGCAGGCGGAGGCTCGTCGTTTACGAGCCGGAGCCAGCGCGGCCGAGTCGAAGCCCGGAGGGAGGCGAAGCCGACCGGTCACCTCCGCCGGCGGCCGAGGGCTCGTCGTCCACGAGCCCTCGGGGCAGAGCTCTCAGGGCGTACCCTCCGCGCCCATGCCGCTGCGGCGCGCGCAACCCTGGCTGCCCGCGCTGCTCGCCGCGGCGCTGGCCGCCCTCTACCTGATCTGGAACCCGCTGGCGCCGGACCTCGCGGCGCAGGTCTTCCGGACCGACCTGCTCGAGCACGACGGATTCGGGCTGTGGAACGGCCAGTGGTTCGGCGGCCACCACACGCTCGGCTACTCGGTGCTCTTCCCGCCGCTGGCGGCCGTGCTCGGCCCGCGGCTGGTCGGGTGCCTCGCCGCGGTAGCCTCGGCGATCCTGTTCGACCGCATCGCGCGCCACCACTGGGGTGGGGACGCCTGGCTCGGCTCGCTGTGGTTCGCCGCCTCGACCGCCACGAACCTGCTGATCGGCCGTCTGACCTTCACGCTCGGCGTGGCGGTGGGCCTGGCCGCCGTGCTCGCGCTGCAGCGGGACCGGCGCGCCCTAGCCTTCGTGCTCGCGGCGCTCTGCTCCATGTCCTCCCCGGTCGCCGGCCTGTTCCTCGGCCTCGCGGGGGTGGCCCTGGCCCTCGCCGATCGCCGGCGTGACGGCCTCGAGCTCGCGGTCGCCGCGGTGGCGCCCGCCGCGGTCCTGTCGCTCGCGTTTCCCGACACCGGGCATCAGACCTTCGACGCGATCACGCTGTGGCCGATCCTGGTCTACTCGGGGGCGGTCGTCGCGCTCGTCCCCCATAGCGAGCGGGCGCTCCGAGTCGGCGCCGTCCTGTACGCCATCGCCGCGGTCGCCTCGTTCCTGGTCGACACCCCGATGGGCAGCAACATCGCGCGGCTGGGGACGACCCTCGGCCCGGCGGTGCTCGCGTGCGCGCTGTGGCCGCACCGCCGCTGGGCGCTGCTCGCGCTGACCCCGCTCCTGCTCTTCTGGCAGTGGAAGCCGACCTACAACGACCTCGTCAAGGCCGATGACCGCTCGGTGCAGGCGTCGTTCTACGAGCCGCTCGTCGGCTTCCTCGCCGCCCACCGCGACCCGCCGGGCCGGGTCGAGGTCGTCCCCACGCGCACACACTGGGAGGTGGTCAACGTGTCCGAGCGCTTTCCGATCGCGCGCGGCTGGGAGCGCCAGCTCGACACGCGCTTCGGCCCACTGTTCTACGACGGACCGCTGAACGCCGCCACCTATCGGCGCTGGCTCGACGGCCTCGGCGTGCGCTACGTCGCCCTCTCGGACGCGCCGCGCGACTTCGCGGCGCGCAAGGAGGCGAAGCTGGTGGCGGCGGGACTGCCCTACCTGCACGAGGTCTGGCGCGGCCGGCACTGGCGCGTCTACGCCGTGGGCGCGCCGGCCCCGCTCGCGACCGGCGTCGCCACCGTCACCCGCCTTGGGAGGGACAGCGTGGACCTCCGTGCGGGCGGTGCCGGCGAGGCGCTCGTCCGCGTTCGGTGGACCCCCTACTGGGCGCTCGTCCGCGGCTCCGGGTGCGTGGAGCGGGGCCCGGACGACCTCGTGCGGCTGCGGATTCGCCGCGCCGGCGACCTGCGGCTGGAGACCCGCTTTGCGCTCGGCCGCGTCTTCTCCCGCGGCGCTCGCTGCTCGGACTGAAGGCCTTCAGCGGAGGGGCAATGGTCGTTAACATGCCGGGCCTCCGTGCTGCCCGACGCCCTCCCCGACCTCCGTCTCCTCCGCCACCGCTTCTTCCCGCACGGCTACGTCGACGCCGCGTGGCAGATCGTCCTGTTCCTGATCGTCTACTACGCCTACCGGCTTGCGCGCGGCGCCGTCGACGGCCGGGCCGCAGAGTCCTTCCAGCACGGCCGCGACCTGATTTCGCTCGAGCGCGCGACCCACACGTTCATCGAGCCCAGCGTGCAGGCCTGGACGACGAGCACCGGCTGGCTGATCGACGTCACGTCCTACATGTACGTCCACTTCCACTTCACGCTCACGATCAGCGCGCTGCTCTACATCTACCTGTGCCACAACCGCAGCTTCTACTTCGTGCGCAACATGCTGGCCGCGGCGATGGTGATCGCGATCGTCGGCTACGTGCTGTTCCCGACCGCGCCGCCGCGGTTCTTCCCCGAGTGGGGCTTCACCGACTCTGTCGCGCGCTTCACGGGCGTCCCGGACACGAGCGCGACGGTGAACGCGCTGTTCAACCCGTTCGCGGCGGTCCCGAGCATCCACGTGTGCTTCGCCCTGATCCTCGGCTGGTCGCTGACGCGACTCGTGCGCGCGCGGTGGGCGAAGGTGTTCTGGGCCCTGTATCCCCTGCTGATGACGTTCGTCGTGATCTCCACCGGGAATCACTTCTGGTTCGACGCGTTCACCGGCGCGCTGACGGCCGGCGCCGCCGCACTGATCGCCTCGACGGTACTCGCGCGGCTCCGGCCCGACGTGTGGACCTTCAGCGGGCGAACGGCCGGCGGGGCCCCGCCGGCCGAGGCGACCGCGTAGATTTCCGCTCATGCCGGAGCAGGTGGAGCGGCCGCCCCGCGCTGGGCGCCGCCGCAACGGGGCCGCGACCGGTGCGGAGATCTCCGCGCTCATGCGCGACCGCTTGATCGAGTCGCGCCTGACGCCGAACGCGATCTCGCTCACCGGCTTCGTGCTCAACGTCGTCGCGGCCGTGCTTGTGTGGCAGCGCTACTTCTTCCTCGCCGGCATCGCGTTCATCGTCGGCTCGGTGATGGACACCCTCGACGGCCGCTACTCGCGCATGTCGGGGAAGGGCACGCCGTTCGGGGCCTTCCTCGACTCGACGCTCGACCGGATGGAGGAGGGCATCGTGCTGACCGCGGTGGCGGCGTACTTCGCCGCCACCGGCGACGAGCTCGCGGCAGCCGCCACCGTGGCGGCGGTCCTGTTCTCGCTGATGGTCTCGTACACGCGCGCGCGGGCCGAGGCGTTGGGCGTGTCCTGCAAGGTGGGCATCGCCACGCGCGCGGTGCGGGTGGTGATCCTGTCCGCGGGGCTGGTGTTCGCCAAGGGAGCGTCGCTGGGGAACTTCGAGCTGCTCGCGCCGGCGGTCTACGTGCTCGCCGCCCTCACCCTGTTCACGACGTTCCAGCGCATCTTCCACGTGCGTTCACAGCTCCGGGAGGCGCCGGCGCAGCAGGCGTGATCTTGTAACCAGGCGCGGGTCGTGGGGTCTGTTTGGCCCAGTGCATTCAGAGGAAGGACTGAGACTTCAGTGAGCAAGAACGGCAAGGCATCCACCAACGGCAGGGCGAACGGCGTCGCCCGCTACCAGGAGGACAAGGTCCGCGTGGCCATCGTCGGCGTGGGCAACTGCGCCTCCTCCTTCGTGCAGGGCGTGCAGTTCTACAAGGACGCCGACCCGGCCGAGGACGTTCCCGGCCTGATGCACGTGGACCTCGGCGGCTACCACGTCCGCGACATCGAGTTCACGGCGGCATTCGACATCGACGCCGACAAGGTCGGCAAGGACCTGTCCGAGGCGATCTTCTCCGGCCAGAACAACACGCTCGAGTTCTCCGAGGTGCCCAAGCTGGACGTTCCGGTGCACCGCGGCATGACCCACGACGGCCTGGGCAAGTACCTGTCCCAGAAGATCACCAAGGCGCCCGGCCCGACCGCCGACATCGTCGAGATCCTGCGCGAGACGCGCACCGACGTGGTCGTCTCCTACCTCCCGGTGGGGTCCGAACAGGCCACGAAGTGGTACGTCGAGCAGGTGCTCGAGGCCGGCTGTGGCTTCGTCAACTGCATCCCCGTGTTCATCGCGCGCGAGGACTACTGGAACAAGCGCTTCAAGAAGGCCGGGCTCCCGATCGTCGGCGACGACATCAAGTCCCAGGTCGGCGCGACGATCGTGCACCGTGCGCTGGCGCGGCTGTTCCACGACCGCGGCGTGAAGATGCTGCGGACGTCGCAGCTCAACGTCGGCGGCAACATGGACTTCTACAACATGCTCGAGCGCGAGCGGCTGGAGTCCAAGAAGATCTCCAAGACCAACGCGGTCACGTCGATCATGGGCCACACGCTGCCCGACGACGACGTGTACATCGGACCCTCGGACTACGTGCCGTGGCTGACCGACCGCAAGTGGGCGCACATTCGCGTCGAGGGCCAGGCGTTCGGCGACGTCCCGCTCAACGTCGAGATGAAGCTCGAGGTGTGGGATTCGCCCAACTCCGCGGGCATCGTCATCGACGCCGTGCGCTGCTGCAAGCTGGCGCTCAACGACGGGATCGGCGGTCAGCTCGACGGCCCCAGCTCCTACCTCATGAAGTCGCCGCACAACCAGCGGCCCGACTCGGAGGCCCGCGACCTGACGGAGGCGTTCATCGCCGAGCACTCCCGCCGGCGGATGCCCAAGCGGGCCGCCAAGGCGAAGACCAAGGCCAAGGCCGGCTCGAAGACCGCGAAGTAGCCCGCGGTTCAGACCTCAGTCGTGACGACGGCCCGCTCCGGCGGGCCGTCGTCGTTCGCCTATCCTCAGAGCCCGTGCCCGAGCGCTTCTCGATCGCCCAGGTCACGCCGTACGCCTGGGAGGCGCGGCACGAGGTCAACGACTTCGTCGCTCGGCTGGGGGACGAACTCCAACGCCGTGGGCACCGCGTGGCGATCCTGGCGCCGTCGGATTCGCAGGCGCGCGTGCGCGACTCCCGGCGGGCGATCCGCGCCGCGGTCGAGCGTCCCGACGCGCTATTCGGCGACGAGGACGGCCCCGCCGTGCTGGCGGTGGGCGAGGTGCTGGCGCTCACGTCGGCACGCCGCCGGCGCCTGCCGATCGACGTCGCGCGCACGATCGAGCAGGCCCTGGGCGCGGCGCCGCTGGACTTCGTCCACGTCCACGAGCCCTTCGCGCCCGGTGCGTCGAGCGCCGCGCTGCGCCACTCCCGTTCGCTCAACGTCGGGTCGTTCCATGCACCGACCGAGCGGCTGGTCTCCACGCAGATCGGGCGCCGCGTCGTCGAGCTGTTCTTCGGGCGCCTGGATGCGCGCACGAGCTCGTACGAGGCGACGGCCGAGCTGATGCGCCAGTTCTTCCCGGCCGACTACCGGGTCATCACGCCGGGCGCGGAAGCCACCGCGCCGGTCGCGCCGCGCGGCGGCGGGCCCGTCCACATCGCGTTCGTCGCCGGTGAGGAGCGGGCGGCCCAGCGCCTGTTCCTGCGGGCGCTGCGCCGGCTTGCGCCGGACGGGGACTGGCGCGCGACCGTGTGGTCGCCGCGGGGCGCGGCGCCGCCTGCCGCGCTGCGGCGCGACGTGCGCGAGCGTGTCGAGTTCACCGGCCCCGAGGACTCCTCCGAGGACGAGCTGCTCGCGCGGGCGGACGTGGCCGCCTTCGCGTCCGACGGCGTCGCGCCCACCCCGGGGCTGGTGCTGCGGGCGATCGCGGCGGGCGCAGTGCCGGTGACGACGCGGTTGCCCGTGTACGAGGAGGTGCTCGGCGAGGGCGAGCGCGGGCTGCTGTTCGAGCCGGGCGACGTGTTGACCCTGACCGCACAGCTGGAGCGCCTCGCCGGCGATCCCCCGCTGCGCAACGGGCTGGCGGCCGCCGCCGCACCGCTGCGCGAGCGGCTGAGCTGGACGCGCGTGGCCGACGAGATGGAGGCGGTCTACGCGGGCGTGGCGGCGCGCCGCCACCCCGCCGACGGTGACGCCGCGCTGCGCCGGCGTCTGGCCGAGCGTCCGCTGATCGACGTGGATCTGCACATGCACACCGACCACTCGCACGACTGCGCCACCACGGTCGAGGAGCTGCTCGCCACCGCGCAGGCGCGCGGGCTGGGGGCAATCGCCGTCACCGACCACAACGAGATCTCCGGCGCGCAGGATGCGCTCGCGAAGGCCGACGGCGTCAAGGTGATCGTGGCCGAGGAGGTCAAGACCGCGAGCCAGGGCGAGGTCATCGGGCTGTTCCTGTCGGAGAAGATCCCGCGGGGGCTGACGCTGACCGAGACGATCGCCGAGATCAAGCGCCAGGGCGGCCTCGTGTACGTGCCCCACCCGTTCGACCGGCTGCACGCGGTGCCCGACTACGAGCACCTGCTCGGCGTCCTCGAGGACGTCGACGCCATCGAGGTGTTCAACCCACGCATCGCGTTCAAGCCGTTCAACGAGGAGGCCGTCCGCTTCGCGGGCAAGTACCGGATCGTCGCGGGCGCCGGCTCCGATTCGCACGTGGCCGCCGGGCTCGGCTCGGTGCGCATCCGGATGCGCGACTTCGACGGGCCGCAGGAGTTCCTGGAGTCCCTGCGGGATGCGGACATCATCCGCAGGCCGACCAGCCTGCTCTACGTGCAGGCGCTGAAGTTCCTGCAGACCAAGGCCACCCCGGCGAGCGCCCGCGATGCGGCCAAGCAGCGGCGCGCCGCGCGCGCAACCCGCCGCTCACGCCGCCCGGCGCGGCGCAACTCCTGATGCACCGGGAGGGACAGCGGCCACCCGAAGCGAAAAGCCCGGACGTGCCGGCGACCGACGACGAGATCCGCGAGAAGTACCTCGAGCGGGCGATCCGCGAGCTGAATTCGTTCACGCGCGAGGTGCAGTCCTGCCAGCACTGCCCGCGCGGCAACCTCATGCCCGTGCTCGGCTCCGGCCACCCTCAGGCCGACGTCTTCCTGCTCAAGTACGCGGCGCGGCCGGCGGAGGTGGAGGAGGGCGTGGCGTTCTACGGGCGCGCCGGCGGCGCGCTGATGAAGTCGCTGAAGCGACTCGGAATCGACCCGCTGTCGGTGTACGGGACGCTGTGCGTCAAGTGCCCCGTGTCGGACCCGGCGCTGGCCGACCCGGCCTGTCTCGCGCGCCTGGTCGAGGAGCTTGCGATCGTGGACCCCAAGATCGTCGTGGTGATGGGCGAGGCGGCGCTGGCCGTGCTCAACGACCAGGACGTGCCGCTGGCCGGCGAGGTCGCGGCGCAGCCGGGTGTGGTCCAGCGGTTGACCCCGTCGATCGAGGCGCTGTACGTGCCGGACATCGACGAGGCGCTCGACGACGACGCCTCCAAGCGCGCCTTCTGGCGCGCGTTCAAGGTGCTCGGCGAGTGGTACGCGGACCTGCCGCCGTATTAGCGGCCTACGGGGCCGCGCTGGCCTACTTCGCGCTCGCCGGCTCGCTCCCCGACCTGGGCGACGGCGACGCCACCGCGATCGCGTCGGGCGCGGTCGCCATGGTGGTGCTGGCGGCGTGCACGTTCACGCTCCTGCCCGCGCGCGACGAGGTCCCCGCGCTGGTGGCGCTCGGCGCCGGCGGCCTGCTGCTCGGCGGCGCGCTGACCGCCGCCGGCGTCGACGCCGGCGCCAACGTCGCCAAGGTGCTCTTCGCTGCGTCGGCCGGGATGCTCCTGGCGGCATGGCTGTCGCTCCCGCAGCTCGTGGTGATGATCCCGGTGTTCGTCGCCGCGATCGACATCGCCAGCGTGCTCAACGGGCCCACCTCGGTGCTGCTGCGCGAGCATGCCCCGGCGCTCGACTACCTCAGCTTCTCGGTCCCGGCCTGGGGCGGCGGCGCCGAGCAGCTCGGCGTCGCCGACGTGATCTTCCTCGGCCTGTATGCGTCGGCCGCGTGGCGGCACGGGCTGCGCCGGGCCGCCACGGCCGCGGGGCTCGTGCTGGGGCTCGTCGCCGCGGTCGTGGCCGGCGTGCTCACCGACCGGGCGCTGCCGGTGCTGCCGGCGCTCGCGCTGGGCCTGCTCCTACCGAACCTCGATCGGCTCGGGCCCCTCCTCCGGGGCGACGAGCACGGGTAGACTGCGCCGCATGGACCTGGAGGAGCGAACGCTCGAGGACATCCCCAACCGCTGCGAAGAGTGCGGCGCCGAGCTGACGCCGCAGGAGCTCGAGGCCGTACTGGAGTCCGGCGGGCCGGCGCTGTGCACCATCCACGCCGCCGAGGTCGTCCCGGTCGCCGACGAGGACGGCGACGCGGAAGAGGACTAGCGCCCCCGCGCCGAGACGTGATCCGCCCGGGTGGGCGGCCGCGAAGCAGGCCGTAACCACTCGATCGGAGGCTTCGCCATGACGGATCCCACGCCCGGTGCGAACGGCCCGCGGGACGGCGCGCTCGCCGAGCTCGTCGACGATGCGGCCTCGCGCAAGCGTTTCCTCAAGATGATCGGCGGCACCGGGGCCGTCGGCGCGCTGAGTGCGTTCATCGCCGCCTGCGGCAGCAGCGGCAACGACAAGACGGCGGCGACGGCCCCGGCGCCCAACGGCGGCGACGTGAAGATCGTCAACTACGCGCTCACGCTCGAGTATCTCGAGACGGTCTTCTACGCGAAGGTCGCCGCGAGCGGCCTGTTCAAGGGCGCCGACCTCGCCGAGATCAAGCTGATCGGCGGCCAGGAGGCCCAGCACGTCGCGGCGCTGACCGCGACGGTCGGCAAGCTCGGCGGCACCCCGGCGCCGCGGCCGCAGACCAAGTTCCCGATCGACAGTCCCAAGCAGGTCCTGGCGCTGGCGGCGACCATCGAGAACCTCGGAGCCGCGGCCTACCTCGGCCAGGCCGCGAACATCCAGAGCAAGGAGGTCCTGGCAGCGGCGCTCTCGATCCACACGGTCGAGGGGCGACACGCCGCGGCGCTGAACAAGCTCGTCGGCCGGTCGCCGACCCCGGACGGCGCGTTCGCCAAGCCCGCCTCGATGGACCAGGTCCTGGCCGCGGTCAAGCCGTTCATCGTCTCCTGAGGCGCCACCACGAGCGAGAAGGGAAGCCAAACCATGCCTTCGCGATCCAAGCTGGCGGCCCCGGAGCTGGCCGCCGTCGAAGTCCACGGGACGACGCGTAGCGCGTTCATCCTGCGCAGCACACTGGCCGCTGGTGCCGTCTACGGCCTCGGGTCGGTGGCGCCGTTCGTCGGCGAGTCGCTGGCCCAATCGGGCGGCGGCGACATCGGCATCGTCAACTACGCCCTCACCCTCGAGTACCTCGAGACCGCCTTCTACCGGGCGGCTCCGAAGGGCCTCTCCGGCGACGTCGCCACCTACGTCAGGCAGTTCGGCGAGGAGGAGTCCCAGCACGTCGACGCCCTCACCGCGACGGTCAGGCAGCTGGGGGGCACGCCGGCGGCGAAACCGACGTTCGCGTATCCGGGCGGCGGCGAAGCGGCGTTCCTGAAGCTGGCCCAGACGCTCGAGGACACCGGGGTGGGCGCCTACAACGGGGCCGCCCCGCAGATCCAGTCCAAGGAGGTGCTCGCCGCCGCCGGCTCGATCGTCCAGGTCGAGGGCCGTCATGCGGCGATCATCCGCGTGCAGCGCCACCAGGAGCCGGCACCGCTGGCCTTCGACAAGCCGCTCACCCAGGCGGCGGTGCTCGCGGCGGTGAAGCCGATGATCAAGAGCTAGGGACGGCGCCTAGACTGCGGCGAATGGCCCGATTCGCCGCCTTCCTGCGAGGCATCAACGTCGGCGGACACCGGATCACGAACGACGAGCTGCGCGCGGCCTGCGAGGTCGTCGGCCTCCAGGGCGTCGCCACTTTCCGCGCCAGCGGCAACGTGATCTTCGCCGCCGACGAGGGCGAGGACGCCGACGCGATCGTCGATCGGATCGAGACCGGTCTCGGAGGGACGCTCGGCTACGAGGTCCCGGTGTTCCTGCGCACGGCGGCCGAGGTGTCGGCGATCGCCGGCCATCAGCCGTTCGAGGCCCGGAGCGTGGAGGCCTCGGCGGGCAAGCTGCAGGTCTCGCTGCTCGCCGCCAGGCCCTCGGCCCGGGCGAAGAAGGCCGTGCTGGCGCTGGCCACCGACGAGGACCGGTTGGCGATCCGCGACCGCGAGCTCTACTGGCTGCCCAGCGGCGGCATGCTCGAGTCCGGGCTCGACCTCGACACCGTCGACGCCGCCCTCGGACTCTCGACGCGGCGGACCAAGGGGACGATCGAGCAGGTCGCCGCGAAGTTCTTCGCCGAGCCGGGCTAGGGCGTGACGACGATCTTGCCGAGCTTGCCGCCGGCCGCGAACCGCTCGTAGGCCGCGGCCACCTCGTCCAGCGCGAAGGTGTCGGAGACCGGGACCTGCACCTCGCCCTCGGCCACCAGCGGCAGCACGTGGCGCTCGACCGCGCGCGCGGCCGCCGCCTTCTCCTCCAGCGGGCGCGGGCGCAGCGTCGAGCCCATCAGGCGGAGGCGCTTGCCCATCACCGCCAGCAGGTTGAGCTCGGCCGTGGCGCCGCCCCCCACCCCGATCACCGTCAGCCGCCCGCCGATCGCCAGCGCCTGGAGATTGCCCTCGAGGTTCGGCGCGCCCACCAGCTCGAGCACGACGTCGAACGGACCGGCGTCGGCGAACTCGGCGGGGTCGACCACCTCGGCGCCCAGCGCGGACACGGCGTCGCGGAGCTCCGGCCGGCGTACCGTGGCCGTCACCGACGCGCCCGCGGCGCGCCCGAGCTGGATCGCCGCCGTGCCGACGCCGCCGGCGCCGCCATGCACCAGCAGCCGCTCACCGGCGCCCAGCCCCGCCTGGGTGAAGACGGCGTCGTGCGCCGTCGTGAACACCTCGGCGAATCCCCCGGCCTCCGGCCAGTCGAGCCGTCCGGGGACCGGCATGGCGACGCGCTCGTGCACGACCGCCAGCTCGGCCTGGCCGCCGCCGCCGACGATCGCGAACACGCGGTCGCCCTCCTCGAAGCGATCGGCCCCCGGGCCGCGCGCGGCAACCTCGCCGGCCAGCTCGAGGCCGGGAATATCGGGCGGAGAGCCGGGCGGCGCCGGGTAGCGCCCCGCCCGCTGGTGGAGATCGCCGCCGTTGATGCCGGCGCCGCGCACGCGCACGAGCACCTCGCCCTTGCCGGGCTCGGGATCGGGATGCTCCTCGACGAGAACCTCGCCGTCGCGGATCGTGGCGGCGCGCATCGCGGGCGATTCTATGCAGAAGCGCTGCATTCGACACGAATCCAAAGCTTGGAGTAGCTCTGAGCAGAAATGCGGCGTACCATCGGCGACCGCCGCGCCCGGAGGCGGCGCGACACGGACGTCCGCCATGCGCTCGCCAACTCGACTGCTCGGCCTCCCCCGCCTCTGGCGCGAGGGCCGAACGGGCCTCGAGCTGGCCGCCCTGCTGCGCGACCCCACCTACCGCCGCGCCGACCCACACGCGGGCCGCGGCCGGCCGGTGCTGCTGGTGCCCGGCTTCCTGGCCGGCGACGAGTCGCTCGCCGTGCTCGCGCGCTGGCTGCGGCGCAGCGGCTTCCGTCCCGGCGGCGCCGGGATGCGCCTCAACGCCGGCTGCTTCACGGCGGCGCTGGACGCTCTCGAACAGCGCGCCGCGGCGCTCCACAGCGCGACGGGCCAGCGCGTGGCGATCATCGGCCAGAGCCACGGGGGGACGCTCGGGCGCGCGCTGGCCGCCCGCCGCCCCGACCTCGTCTCGGGCCTGGTGGCGATGGGCTCGCCGCTGGTCGACCCGCTGGCCATCCACCCGGTCGCCCGCCTCCACGTGCGGTTCGTGGGCGCGCTCGGAAGCCTCGGGGCGCCGGGTCTGTTCAGCCGGGAGTGCCTCGAGGGCGAGTGCTGCGCGGAGGTGCGCCGTGCGGCGCAGCGGCCGTTCCCGCGCGTCGTCGGCTTCGTGTCGGTCTACTCGCGCACGGACGCCATCGTCGACTGGCACGCCTGCCTGGATCCCGCGGCCGAGCACGTCGAGGTGGACGCCAGCCACATCGGCATGGCGGTCAACGCGCACGCCTACACGGCGATCGCCGCGGCCCTGGAGCGTTTCGGGGCCACCGTTCCCCGGCGGCTCGAGCGGCCGGGCCCCGTGCTCGCCTGAGCGCCGCGGTCAGGCGTCGCGCTCGAGCAGCGCGACGCACTCGATGTGCGGCGTCTGCGGGAACATGTCCACGGGCCGCACGCTCCGCAGCGTCCAGCCCGCCTCGACCAGCTGGGCCGCGTTGGGCGCCAGCGTGGTCGGATTGCAGGAGACGTACACGATGCGCCGTGGCGCAGCCTCCACGACCCGCCGCACGACCTTCTTGGACAGGCCGGCGCGGGGCGGATCCACGACCAGGACGTCGGGGCGCCCCGCGCGCTCGACCAGCTCGCGCAACGCGAGCCGCACGTCCCCGGCGAAGAAGTGCGCGTGCTCGACGTCGTTGCGGCGGGCGTTCTCGATCGCGTCCGCGACCGCCGCCTCGACCACCTCCAGCCCCCACAGCTCCCCCGCCCGCGACGCCAGCGTCAACCCGACCGTCCCGACGCCGCAGTAGAGGTCGAACACCTTCTCCCAACCCCGCAGGCCGGCGTACTCCGCAGCGATCGTGTACAGCCGCTCGGCCATCTCGGTGTTGGTCTGGAAGAACGCCTCGGGTGAAATCGCGAGGCGCAGACCGCAGATCTCCTCCTCCAGCTCGCCCGCCCCGGCGAGCACGCGCGTGTCGCCGTGGGCAGTCGTCTCGCCGAGCGCGTCGGCCTGCGTCCACAGCAGCCCGTCGCAGTCGACGACGCCCGCCAGCGCCTCGGCGCGCAGCGCGCCGGGAGAAGAGACGAGGCGCGCCTGGATCTGACCGGTGCGCCGGCCCTCGCGCACGACGAGGTTGCGCAGCATGCCCTCGTGCGTGCGGCGGTCCCATGCGGACAGGCCCTCGCTGCGGCACCACGCCAGGACCTGCTCACGCACGGCGTTGCCGCGCTCGGACGCGAGCAGGCAGTCCTCCACCGGCTCGATGCGATCGAAGCTCCCGGGCGCGTGGAAGCCGCACACGAGCCCGCCGCCGGCGTCGGTACCGAACGAGTACTCGAGCTTGTTGCGGTACCGCCATTGCTCGACGGCCGGCTCGATCGGTTCGAGCGCGAAGCCCTCCAGCCGGCCGATCCGCCGCAGCGCGTCGTCCACCTGGGTCGCCTTGGCCTCGAGCTGCCGGTCGTAGGGCAGGACCTGCCAGGGCGCGCCGGGGTGGTGGGCGCGGGGCTCGACCCGCTCGGGGCTGGGCTCCAGCAGCTCCACGGCGTGGCCCTCCGCGTAGTGGCGCTTCGATTTGGTGACGAGCGCCCGCACGCGGTCGCCCGGGATCGCGTCGCGGACGAACACCACGTACCCGTCGGTGCGTGCCACGCCCGCGCCGCCGTAGGCGAGCGAGTCGATGCGCAGCTCGAGCTCCGCGCCGCGCCGGGGACGTGCGCTGGTGGCGGGGGAGGACTCCATCGCCCGTCTAGGATCGCAGCCCGATGGACCTCGACGCCTACCGCGCCGCCGCCGAGACGTTCGTCGGCGAGTACACCCGCGAGTACTACCGCCACTTCGCCGGCCTCCAGGACGAGCTGGAGATCGAGGCCGTGTACGCGCGCCACGAGCGGCTGTTCACGCGCGCCGCGGTGGAGGAGCTGCGCGCCGCCGTGCACGATGGTCCGGCGGCCGGCGACGAGGCGCGGCGGCGGCGGTACCTGCTCGACTTCGGCGTCGAAGGGCTGCTCGGCCGCGCGACGCGAAGCCAGGAGGCCGAGCTCGCCAGGCGCGAGGCGGAGCTGTCCCTGGAGGTCGGCGACGAGCGCATCGGCTTTCGCGAGTCGGCGGTGGAGCAGGCCAACGAGCCGGACGCCGCCCGGCGCGAGGCGATCGAGCGGGCGCGCCTCACGGCGATCGAGGACCGGCTCAACCCCCTCCACCAGGAGGCGTTCGCGGTCCAGCACGCCCTGTCGCGCGAGCTCGGCTGGCCCTCCTACCGCGCGATGTGCGCGGAGTGCAAGGGCATCGACCTCGAGGCGCTCGAGCGCGAGACCGCGGCCTTCGCGGCGGCGACCGACGCCGCCTACCCCTCGGTGGTCGAGGAGCCGCTGCGCCGCGCCGTCGGCGTCGGGCTGGATGGCGCGCGGCGCGCCGACCTGCCGCGGTTCTTCCGCTGCGCCGAGGCGGACGCGCGCTTCCCGGCGGACGACCTCGTACCCGCGCTGCGCGCCACCCTCGCCGGCCTGGGGATCGACCTCGACGCCCAGGCCAACGTGGTGCTCGACGTCGAGCGCCGCGCGAAGAAGTCACCGCGGGCGTTCTGTGCGCCGGTGCGGGTGCCCGAGGAGATCTACCTGGTGGTCCCGCCGATGGGCGGCCGTGACGACTACGTGGCGCTGTTCCACGAGAGCGGCCACGCCGAGCACTACGCGCACGTGGATCCCGGCCTCCCGTTCGAGTTCCGCGCGCTCGGCGACAACTCGGTCACCGAGGCCTTCGCCTTCCTGTTCGACCATCTCGTCGAGGACCCGGAGTGGCTGCGCCGGCGCCTCGGCGCCGAGCTCGACCCGGAGCTCGCCGCGCACGTACGCGCCGTGCGGCTGCTGTTCCTACGCCGCTACGCCGCCAAGCTCGGCTACGAGCTCGAGCTGCACGGCGGAGAACGGGCGCTCGCCGAGCTCGCCGCCGACTACGCCGCGCGGCTGTCGGCCGCCGTCGGCGTGGCGTGGCCGGCGGCCTCCTACCTGGCGGACGTGGACCCGGGCTTCTACGCCGCGAGCTACCTGCGCGCCTGGGCGCTCGAGACCCACCTGCGCGCGACCCTGCGCGAGCGCTTCGGGCCGGCGTGGTTCGACGAGCGCGAGGCCGGCGCCTTCCTGCGCGGGCTGTGGCGGGAGGGCCAGCGCCTCGACGCCGTGGAGCTGCTGGCCGAGGTGATCGGGCCGCCCTCCGCGCGGCTCGACTTCGGAGCGATGCTCGCCGACCTGGAGCTGGACGCTACGCCAGCGCCTTCTCGATCGCGGTGAGCACCGACTTGCGGTTCGCGTTCCGGCGCTCGTAGTCGCGGACCTTGCGCAGCTCGGCCGGGGACAGATCCTCCAGCCGCTCGGCGATCTGAGCGGCGCTGAGGTCGTCGTAGCCCAGCACGGGGAACGACGGCGGCAGGCCCGCCGCGCGCCGGCCGCGATCGACCTCGCGCAGCACGCGGTCCACGTGCGGCTGGCGACGCGCGCGGGTGGCACCCTTGCGCGCCTGCTTGCGCGCGTCGGCGCCCGCGTCCTCGAGCTGCTCGCGGCTGCGGCCGAGCAGCTGCTCGAGATCCTTCATCAGGTCGTCGGTCTGGCGGCGGCCGCGGCGGACCAGATCCGAGACCATGTCGTTGGCGTCGTCGCGGGTGACGCGCCCGCGCCGGACGGCGTCGTCGAGGACCTCCTGGATCCGGTCCCGCGAGACCATCACGAGATTGAGCTGGCTGACCGAGCTGGCCAGCGCGTCGCGAAAGGCCTTCAGGTTCGCGCGTACGACGTCCTCGGGCGACCCGGCGGTCGAGCCGCTCCGCGACGCCGCGGCGCGCTTCGTCGCCGGGCCCGAGCCCGCGCGCTTCTTGCCGGCCGTGCTCTTGCGCGCCCCGGCCCTGCGAGCAGAGGCTGGTTTGGCGGCGCTCTTTCGGCGGGTGGTGGACTTGGGCTGCGGCATGACGTCTCCTCCGGGCGCGGGATGGTGCGGGTCGCGAGTCCTACCCTATCCGGGCGCTCCCGCGACGAGGAACTCGAGCAGGGCCTTCTGCGCATGGCGGCGGTTCTCGGCCTGGTCCCAGATCCGCTGGCGCTCGCCGTAGAGCACCTCGGCGGTGATCTCCTCGCCGGGGTGCGCCGGCAGGCAGTGCAGCGCGATCGCTCCGGGCGCGGCGCGGTCGAGCAGTGCGTCGTCGAGTCGGTACGGCGCGAGCGCGGCGCGGCGCTCCGCCGCGGCGGCCTCGTCGCCCATGCTCACCCACACGTCGGCATAGACGGCCCGCGCCCCCGCGACGGCCTCGGCCGGGTCGTCGGTCAGCACGGCGCCGGCGACCGGCTCGAGCTGGTAGCCCGGCGGCGCGGCCACGCGCACCTCGACGCCGGCGAGCCCGCCCAAGACGGCCAAGGAGCGCGCGACGTTGTTGCCGTCGCCGACGTAGGCGAGGACCAGGCCATCGAGCTGCCCGAAAGCCTCGCGCAGCGTGAGGAGGTCGGCCAGCGCCTGGCAGGGGTGGTGGCCGGCCGTGAGCATGTTGAACACGGGCACCGAGGCGTGCCCGGCAAGCTCCTCGAGGACGGCGTCGGGGCCGGTGCGCACGCCGATCGCGTGGACGTGGCGCGAGAGCACGAGCGCGGTGTCGCGCGGGGACTCGCCGCGCACGAGCTGCAGCTCGTCGGCGCGCAGCACGACGGCGTCGCCGCCGAGCTCGCGCACGCCGACCTCGAACGTCACGCGCGTGCGCGTCGAGGGTTTCTCGAACATGAGCGCGACGTGCCGTCCGGACAGCGCGTTCGACGCGCCGGGGTCGGCCTTCAGCTCCAGGCCGCGGTCGAGCAGCGCGCGGAGCTCGTCGGCGCTCAGCTCGGCCCCGGTGAGGAAGTGCCTCGGCAAGCCGAGGAGTGTAGAGCCAGAAAAGCGGGAAGATTCAGCGCGAAGCCGACGTCTGATGCACGAGGACCCTGTCAACGGATCCGAAACCAGGAGGTTTCCCCACCCCATGAAACGTCTCTACTCCGCGGCGGCCTGCCTCGCGCTGGGCGGTGCACTCGTCGCCGGCTGTGGCAGCAGCAGCAGCTCCAGCTCGAACAGCAGCTCGGCCGCCGCGCCCGCCTCGACCGCACCCGCCACCAGCACCCCGGCGGCGGCACCGGCCGCGGGCGGCGGCACCGTCGCGGTCTCGATGAAGGACATCCAGTTCAACCCGAAGTCGGTGACCGCCAAGGTCGGCCAGACCATCAAGTGGACGAACGACGATTCGGTCGACCACAACGTGACCGCCAGGTCCGGTGCGACGTTCAAGTCCAGCACCTTCGGGCAGGGTGGGACCTACTCGTTCAAGGCCGCCAAGGCCGGGACGATCAAGTACGTCTGCACCATCCACCCGGGGATGGAGGGGACGATCATCGTCACGCAGTAGCGGCCAGCCCGCCGCGTCGGGTGCGCGCGCCCGCGGCTGACGCTCAGCCGCGGGCGCGCAGCCCGAAGCCGCGCACCAGCAGCAGCGCGCGCTCCCCGAGCGTGCGGCGCCCGGGTAGCACACCGAGCTGCACCGCCGCGCCGTAGACGTCGAAGAAGCCGCGCACCCGCAGCAGCCGCTCGTCCTCGACCTGGCAGTAGAAGACGCCATGGGCCGTGATCGAGCGGCCGGTCGCCGGCAGGCCCGCGAAGGGCCGCCGGTGCGTGCCGAGCACGCGGCACGGCACCGCCACGTACTCGCCGTCGGAGAGGCGCGCTCCGGTGGCCTCGACCCGCACGTCGGGGAAGCCCTCCCACAGCCGCTCGGCGTGCTCGCCGATCGACGCCGCGCCGAGCAGCGGCAGGTCGGTCAGCGGGTCCTCGTAGTGCACCTGTGGGGCGCACAGCGGCCCGAACGCCGCGGGGTCGCGACCGGACCACGCCCGCTCCCACTCGTCGATCAGGTCGTCGTGGTCCACCGTCGCGCTAGCGCAGGTCCGGCAGCCCGGCGTCCGTGGTCGAGGGCTCGGCGTGCAGCCGACGGGGAATGCGGCCGGCGGCGCGGGCGAGCCGGCCGGCCTCCACCGCGAAACGAATCGCGCAGGCCATCGCGACGGGGTCTTCGGCGCGGGAAATGGCACTGGCGCACAGCACGGCGTCGCAGCCGAGCTCCATCGCCAGCGCCGCGTCGGAGGCCGTGCCGACGCCGGCATCGAGCACGAGCGGGACGGAGACGCGCTCGCGCAGGATCGAGAGGTTGTAGGCGTTGCGGATGCCCATGCCGCTGCCGATCGGCGAGCCGAGCGGCATCACGGCCGCGCAGCCGGCGTCCTGGAGGCGGCGGCCGAGGACCGGATCGTCGGTCGTGTACGGGAGCACGACGAAGCCGTCCGCAACCAGCTCCTCGGCCGCGCGCAGCAGCTCCGGCGCGTCGGGAAGCAGCGTGCGCTCGTCGCCGATCACCTCGAGCTTGATCCAGTCGGTCTCGAACGCCTCGCGGGCGAGGCGGGCGGTGGCGACCGCGTCGCGGGCGGTGTGGCAGCCGGCCGTGTTGGGGAGCAGCTGGACGCCCGCCTCCTCGACGACGTCGACGATCGAGCCCCGCTGCCCCGGGTCGACGCGGCGCAGCGCGACGGTCACGAGCTCGGTGCCGCTGGCGCGGACCGCGTCCGCGAGCGCGTCCAGGCGCGGGAAGCCGCCGGTGCCGAGGATCAGGCGCGACCGGAAGGTGCGCCCGGCGATGACCAGCGGATCCTCGATCGTGGTCTGAACGGGTTCGGTGGCCACGCGCTCAGCCACCCTGGATCGCGGTCAGGACCTCGACGCGGTCGCCCTCGACGAGCGGGCGCGCGTCCCACTCCGACCGCGGCACGACCTCCGCGTCGACGGCCACCGCGAGCCCGCGGCGCGGGCGCTCGACGTCGAGGCGCTCGAGGACGGCGCCCACGGTCGCGCCCTCCGCGAGCTCGGTCGGCCGGCCGTTGACGTGGACGATCACGCCGGCACCTCCGCGCGAGCGGACACGCCGAAGCGGGCGGGCGAGACGAGCTCGGCGTCCGCGCCGGCCACCGCGTCGCCGGTCAGGCCCCCGACCACCAGGTCGGCCGTCAGCGGCGCGAGCAGGACCCCATGGCGGTGGTGGCCCGTGGCCCAGTTCAGCCCCTCCAGCGCGCCGGCACCGATCGCGGGAGCGTTGTCGGGGGTCCCCGGGCGCAGTCCGGCGGCGGCCTCCTCGAGCTCGAGCTCGGTGATCCCGGGCACCACCTCGACGGCGTCGCGCAGGAGGTCGTGCACGGCCCCGGCGGTGACGGCCTCGTCGAACCCCCGCTCCTCCATGGTCGCCCCGAGGACGTACCCACCGTCGCCGCGCGGCACGACGTAGACGTCCTCGGTCCGCAGCACGCGTTCGAGCAGACCCGGCCCGGCACGGTCGCGCAGGCGCAGGAGCTGGCCCTTGACCGGCCGCACGGGGACGCGGGCGCCGTCGGGAACGCCCGCGAGCCCGCCCGTCCAAGCGCCGGCCGCGACAACGACGGCCCCGGCGGCGAGCCGTTCGCCCCCGGCCAGTGCAACGCCGGAGACGCGGTCGCCGCTCGTGTCGATCCCCGCCACCTCGGCGCCCTCGCGCAGCTCACCGCCGGCGGCGCGCAGCGCCGCGGCGAGCGCGACGAGCAGGCGACGCGGATCGACCGCGTGGTCGTCCGCAGCGGCCGCGGCCGCGCGCAGCGTGGGGGCGAGCGCCGGCTCGAGCTCACGAGCGCGGGTCGGCAGCAGGCGCTCGACCGCGAGCCCGAGCGACTCGCGGAAGGCGAGCTCGCGCTCGAGCGCCGCGGCGGCGTCGGCGTCGCGCGCCGCCAGCAGCGTCCCGCAGCGGCGGTACCCGGCGTCCTCGCCGCTGCGTTCGGCCAGCTCGGCCGCGAACGCGGGCCAGCGCCGCGCGCTCTCGAGGTTCAGCCCCAGCAGCGGCTGCTCGCCGAACGCGGCCTCCGACGACGGCGCCAGCATCCCGGCGGCCACGCCCGACGCGCCCGCCCCGATCGCGCCGCGCTCGAGCACGACCGTGCGCAGCCCGCGCTGCGACGCCCGCCAGGCGACGGAGAGGCCGATCACTCCGCCGCCGACGACGGCGAGGTCGGGGAACTCTTGCTGCGCTGTCGACACGACACCTCCCTGCGCCGGCATGACCCGGATCAGGTTCAGACGGTCGGCGGCGAGGACGCCGCCCTCTCAGCCCGAAATGTGCGGGCTCCCGTAGGACTCCATGCTAGCGCGGCTCGGCCCATAAGCTTCGGGCGTGGAGGAGCACGAGCACCCGGACGGGGAGTCGCCGGAGCAGGCCGTCCGCGAAGCGCGGACGAAGCTCGGGCGCCGCGCGCAGAGCGTCGACCGGCAGCCGAAGCTGCTGGCCGTTGCGAGGATCGCCCGCGAGCTGCTGCCCGGCGACCGCGACCTCGGCGGCGACCCGCTGTCGACCGCGGGGGACGAGGCGTCCAGCGTGCTCGCACGCCGGCTCGCGGCACTCGGCGAGGAGCGCCCGAGCGTCGTACGCGAGCTGGGATTGGGCGCGCTCCAGGTGTGGCAGGCGGCGGCCGAGGCGCAGGGACGCGGCCGCGGGCCGGCGGACGTCACGATCCTGTTCACCGACCTCGTCGGCTTCTCGAGCTGGGCGCTCGGCGCGGGCGACGACGCCGTGCTGGCACTGCTCCGCGAGGTCGCGAGCGCCACCGAGCCCGCGATCGACGACCACGGCGGGCGCGTCGTGAAGCGGCTCGGCGACGGCGTGATGGCGGCCTTCCCCGCGCCCGCCGACGCGGTGAGCGCGGCCCACGAGGCCTGCGCCGGCGTCGGGCGGCTCGAGGTGGCCGGCTATCACCCACAGCTGCGCGCCGGCCTCCACAGCGGCCGGCCGCGGAAGATCGGCGGCGACTACGTCGGCGTCGACGTCAACATCGCCGCGCGCGTCGCCGGCGCGGCGAAGGGCGGCGAGGTCCTGATCTCAGAGGCCACCCGGGAGCAACTCGACGAGACGGGGTATCGCGTCCGGCGCCGGCGGCGCTTCCGGGCGAAGGGGACGCCGCACGACCTCGAGGTCTACGCGGTCGAGCGCGCGGCGGACTCTTAGACTTCGGTCGGTGGCCGAGGATCGACGCCAGCGGCTCGCGCGCGCGCGCCTGTATCTGGTCTGCGACGCGTCCTATGGTGTCGACGGCGTGCGCGCGGCGCTCGCCGGCGGCGCCGACATCGTGCAGCTGCGCGAGAAGGCCGCCGCCGACGGCGCGATCCTGGCCGCAGCGGACGAGTTCCGCCGCGCCGCCGACGAGCACGGCGCGCTGTTCATCCTCAACGACCGCCCGGACCTGGCGGTCGCCGCCGGCGCCGACGGCGTGCACGTCGGACAGGCCGATACGTCGCCCGCGGAGGCGCGCGCGATCGTCGGTGAGGGCGCGATCGTCGGGCTCTCGACCCATTCGACCGCGCAGGCCGACACGGCGCAGGACGCCGGGGTCGACTACTTCTGCGTGGGGCCCGTCCATGCGACGCCGACGAAGGCCGGCCGCCCGGCCGTCGGCCTCGAGCCGGTGCGCCACGCCGCGGCCGCCGCGCGCCTGCCGTGGTTCGCGATCGGCGGCCTGAGCGCCGGCAACCTCGGCCCGGTGCTGGAGGCCGGCGCGCGCCGGATCGTGGTGGTGCGCGCGATCACCGAGGCCCGCGACCCCGAGGCGGCGGCGCGCGCGCTGCGCGCCGCGCTCGATGCCGCGACGGAGGCCGGCGTTGGGGCAGCGTAGTCGCCGCCGCGAGCGCGCGGCCGAGGAGTCGGGCCGGCCCGACGGCTCCCGCGCGCCGTCCCGCGGCGAGCGGCGCAACGCCGAGGTGCGCGCCGGGCTCGAGCCGCTGGGACCCGGCGAGCGGCCCGGCGCGGTGACGGTCGCGGCGGCGCTGGCGATCGTGCTGGCCATCGGCAACATCGTGTTCCTGTTCGCCGGGGTGAAGGTCGGGGGCAAGCAGCCCGCGGCCGGCGGGGTGGTCGCGTTCTCGGTCCTGATGGTCGCCGCGGCGGCCGGCATGTGGCGGGCGCGCTACTGGGCCGTGCTCGGCTTCGAGGCCCTCCTGGGCATCAGCATCCTGATCGCGGCGCTGTCGCTGACCGTCGCGTCCAACTGGCAGGCGGTTGCGCTGTGCCTGGGCACGATCGCGATCTGCGGTCCGCTGTTCTACAAGCTCGTGCGCGCGATGGCCCGGATCCAGATGCCCCAGCGCCGACCGCCCCAGTGAGCGACTGGCCATTCACCCACACCGACCGCGTGCGCTACGCGGACGTGGACACGATGCGCCACCTCAACAACGTCGCGTTCGCGCAGTTCTTCGAGGATGCGCGCATCGCGTTCATGCACTCCCTGTTCCCCGAGCACGACCCGACCGACCCCGAGGGGTTCCCCGTCGTGTTCGCCGAGCTGCACCTCGCCTACCTCGCGCCGGCGTACTTCGGCGAGGAGATCCGGACGCGCGTGCGCCCGTCGCATCTGGAGCGCTCGAGCTTCCGCACGGAGTTCCGGATGGACGTCGGCGACCGCCTGATCGCCGAGGGCCACGGCGTCTACGTCGGCTACGACTACGTGGCCGAGCGCGCCCAGCCCCTGGCCGCGCCGATCGTCGAGCGGATCACGCCGCTGCTGGCCCGGACCGGCTGACACCGTCTCAGAGGCTGTCTCAGGACTCCGCGTGTGCGGCTGGCGGCCGCCGGATCAAGCGGGGCAAGGACGCAGGGGCACCGCCGGCGCAGCCGGTGGTCCGTGCAGATCCGCCGCCGCCAGACGTGCGCGGGGGGTCTTGAGACGGCCTCTTATAGGCTCAAGCCGTATGGCCGACTCCTTCGATTGCGTCGTCATCGGCTCCGGTCCGGGCGGGTACGTGGCCGCGATCCGGGCGGCGCAGCTCGGCTTCAAGACCGCCGTCGTCGAGAAGGACGACGTGGTCGGCGGGCGCTGCCTGAACTACGCCTGCATCCCCGCGAAGGCGGTCCTGCGGTCGGCAGAAGTGCTCTCCGAGATCCGCGACGCCGCGGAGTTCGGCATCAAGGTGAAGGAGCCGAAGGTCGACTTCCCGGCGGTCGGCGCGCGCCGCGACAAGGTGATCAAGACCCTCACGGGCGGCGTCGCGGGCCTGTTCAAGAAGAACTCGATCGAGGTCATCACCGGCCACGGCGCGGTCACGGCGGACGGCAACGTGAAGGTCGGCGGAGAATTCGACGGCCGCGAGCTCGAGGCCAGGGTGGTCGTGCTCGCGACCGGCTCGGTCGCCCGGCCGGTCCCGGGCACGCAGTTCGGCGGGCGGGTGATCGACACCGCCGGCGCCTGGCTGCTGGGCGAGCTGCCGGCGTCGATCGCGGTCATCGGCGCCGGGGCGTCGGGCGCCGAGATCGCCTCGGCGTACGCGCGGCTCGGCACCGAGACGACGCTGTTCGAAGCGCTCGAGCGCGTGCTGCCGACCGAGGACGCCGACATCTCCAAGCTCGCGGAGCGGGCCTTCAAGAAGCAGGGCATCTCCGTTCAGACGGGAACCCTGGTGCAGGACGTCACGCCCGCAGACCGGTCCGTCACCTTCACGTACGGCGACGGCCAGTCCGCCGAGGCGGAGTACCTCGTCATCGCCACCGGCCGCGGCCCCGACGAGGAGGGCCTCGGCCTGGCCGAGGCCGGCATCGAGCTCGACGAGAACGGCCAGGTCAAGGTGGACGGAGCGATGCGCACGTCGCGCCCCGGGGTCTACGCCATCGGCGACCTCGTGCACGGCCCGGCGCTGGCGCACAAGGCGTCCGACGAGGGCGTGATCGCCGTCGAGGACGCCGCCGGCCTCGAGACCCATGCGATCTCCTACATCGACGTCCCGCGCGCGACGTTCTGCATGCCCAACGTCGCCTCGTTCGGGCTGACCGAGGCCGAGGCGCGCGAGCAGGGTCACGACGTGACCGTCGGCAAGGTTCAGTACGGCGCCGTGGGCGCGGGGACCGTGTACGGCGACCGCCAGGGCCTCGTCAAGATCGTCGGCGACCGGCGCTACGGCGAGCTGCTCGGCGGCCACATCGTCGGCGCGAAGGCGACCGAGCTGATCCAGGAGCTGGTCAACGCCAAGGAGCTCGAGGGCGGTTACCCGGAGCTGGCGCACACGATCCACGGTCATCCGACGCTGGCCGAAGCGGTGATGGAGGCCGCCCGGGCCGCCGACGGCTGGCTGATCCACGGGTAGACGTCCGTGAGCCAGCCGGTCCTCTACTACGACCTGTCCAGCCCCGAGGCCTACCTGGCGGCCGAGCGCGCCGCCGAGGTGCTCGGCGTGGTGCCGGAGTGGCAGCCGATCCACCTCGCCGCGCTACCGCGCGCCGGGGCGCTCGACGCCTTCCGCTGCGCCGAGGAGCGCGACATCTTCCGCGCCGAGCTCGAACGCCTCGCGGTCGCGCGCGGCCTCCAGCCGCTGCGGTGGCCGCCGGGGTGGCCGAGCGACACCGCGCTGGCCATGCGCGTGGCCACGTACGCGAAGTCGATCGGCCGGGTCGTCGCGTTCTCGCTCGCCGCCTTCCGCCAGGCGTTCGCGGCCGGGCGCGACCTGTCGGACCCGGACAGCGTGGTGATCGCCGCCGCCGCCTGCGAGCTGCACCCGGCGGCCGTGCTCAAGGCGGCCGAGACGCGTGGGGTGGCCGACGCGCTGGCGCGCGCGACCGCGGACGCCGCCGCCGCCGGCGTGCACGGCGTCCCGGCCGTGCGCGTGGGCGACCGAGTGTTCCACGGCGACGCGGAGCTGGAGGCCGCCGCCGACGCGCTACGAGGGACGCAGGCGGCGTGAAGGCCAACCGCGCCTACCGCGTGATCGTTTCGCGCAAGGGTCCCGCCCCGTCGTTCCTGGCCGGCCCCGACCGCGTCGACCACGTCGAGGTGGTGGGCGTCGACTCCGGCGAGGTCGAGCTGTTCTGGGACTGCACGCCGGCGGCCGCCGGCCGACTCGCTCGGCTGTTGAAGGCCGACCTCGCCCAGCTCGAGGCCGAGGAGTTCATCGCCGCCTGGCGCGAGCGCGCGGACGTCGACGTGATCTGACCGCGCGCGGCGTCGCGAGCGCGAGAAATGCCCTGCGCTAAGGTGGCCCGAGGACATGGCCGACCGCGTGATCGCAGCCGTCGAGGGGCCGGGCGACCCCGGCCCGCGGCCGCTGCCCGACCCCGCCGTCGCGCGGGAGTGGTTGGAGGCCATGCTGCTGATCCGGCGCTTCGAGGAGCGCGCCGGCGAGATGTACGCCAAGGCCAAGGTCGGCGGCTTCCTCCACCTCGCGATCGGCGAGGAGGCCACGATCGTCGGCGCGGCGCGCGCGATGCGCGACGCCGACTACCTCGTCTCGACCTACCGCTCGCACGGCCACGCGCTCGCGCGCGGCACCGGCCCGAACGCGGTCATGGCGGAGCTGTTCGGACGCGTCGACGGCTGCTCGCGCGGACGCGGCGGCTCGATGCACATGTTCGACCTGGAGCGCCGTTTCATGGGCGGCTACGGGATCGTCGGCGGCAACCTGCCGCTCGCCGCCGGGATGGGCCTCGCCTCGGACTACCTCGACACCGGCGACGCGACGGTGTGCACGTTCGGCGACGGCGCCTCGAACCAGGGCACGTTCGGCGAGACGATGAACCTGGCGGCCCTCTGGCGGCTGCCCGTCGTGTTCATGGTGACCAACAACCAGTTCGGGATGGGCACGTCGCTCGAGCGCCACTCGGCCGTGACGAACCTCCAGCGCAAGGGCGAGTCGTTCGGCGTGCCCGGCATGCGCTGCGACGGCATGGACGTCGTCGACACCCAGGCCGTGGTGTCCGACGCCCTGCGCGTGGCGCGCGAGGAGCGCCGCCCGACGCTGGTCGAGGCGGTCACCTACCGCTTCCGCGGCCACTCGATGGCCGACCCCGAGGAGTACCGCACCAAGGAGCAGGTCGAGTCCTGGCGGCGGCGCGATCCGATCGCCACCTTCGGCGACCGGCTCGTGGCGGAGGGCGTGGTGAGCGCCGCCGAGCGCGACGAGCTCGACCGCCGCGCCCAGGCGCGCGTGGACGAGGCCGTGACATTCGCCGACGCGTCCCCGTTTCCCGAGCCCGCGTCGCTGTACGACGACGTGTACGTGCTCGGGGCCCAGGTCCAGGGGTGGTACTCGATCGACGAGCGCTCGGCCGGCGTCCATCGGGGGGAGGACGAGCGATGACCGTGATGCGCTACCGGGAGGCGCTGAACACGGCGCTGCGCGAGGAGATGCGCCGCGACGAGTCGGTGATGCTGATGGGCGAGGACATCGGGGTCTTCAACGGCGCGTTCAAGGTCACGGCCGGCCTCCTCGACGAGTTCGGCGAGCGGCGCGTGCGCGACACGCCGATCTCGGAGAACACGATCGTCGGGATGGGCGTCGGCGCCGCCATGACCGGGCTGCGGCCGGTCGTGGAGCTCATGACGATCAACTTCTCGCTGCTGGCCTTCGACCAGATCGTCAACCACGCCGCGCACATCCATTACATGTTCGGCGGTCAGGCGAAGGTGCCGCTGGTGATCCGAATGCCGCAGGGCGCCGGGCACCAGCTCGGGCCCACCCACTCGCACTGCCTCGAGGCGATGTTCCTGCAGGTGCCCGGGCTGCTCGTCGCCGTGCCCTCCACCGCCGCCGACGCGAAGGGGCTGCTGAAGGCCGCGATCCGCGACGACAACCCGGTGATCTTCATCGAGCACGAGTACCTCTACGGCCAGCGCGGCGACGTCCCGGAGGACGAGGACCATGTGGCCGACTTCGGCCGCGCGGCGATCCGGCGCGACGGCGCCGACGCCACCATCGTCGGCATCTCGCGGATGGCCGTGACGGCCGAGAAGGCCGCCGACGTGCTCGCCGACGAGCACGACGTCGAGGCGGAGGTGATCGACCCGCGCACGCTGCGGCCGCTGGACCTCGACACGATCCTGGCCTCGGTGCGCAAGACCAACCGCTGCGTCGTCGTCGAGGAGGGCTGGCCGCACGGCGGGGTCGGGGCGAACATCGCCGCGCTCGTCCAGGAGCAGGCGTTCGACGACCTCGACGCCCCCGTCGCGCGGGTGACCGGAGCCGACCTTCCGATGCCCTACTCCAAACCGCTGGAGCAGATCGCCTTCCCGCACGAGCCGCAGGTGGTCGAGGCCGTGCTCGCCACGTTCCGCGATCTCTGAGCTCCGCGGTACCATGCCCGCGGGCGCCGTGCAGGCTCGCGCAACGGAGAGGGTCAGGCATAACGCACGACATGGGTACCCCAGGCGCTCTGGACCCAGGGACGGGAACAGAGGGCACTGATGCGGGCGCTGCGCCCGACGTCGGCTTCGCCGGCGTCGCGGAGCGACTCTTCGCGCTCTCGGTCGACCTCCTCGTCACCGCCGGGTTCGACGGCTACATCAAGCACGCCAACCCGGCGTGGGAGCGCACGCTGGGCTGGACCGCGGAGGATCTGCGCGCGCGTCCGTACCTCGAGCTCGTCCACCCCGACGATCGCGAGCGCACAGCCGCCGAGGCGATGGCGCTGGCGGGCGGCGACCACGAGACGCGTGACTTCGAGCTGCGTTTCGAGCACAAGGACGGCGGCTGGCGCTGGATCCTGTTCAGCGCCCAGGCCGGGCTGGAGGAGCAGCTCCTCTACGCGGTCGGCAAGGACATCACGGACCGCCGCGAGGCCGAGGAGCGCTTCGGCAGCGCATTCGACAACGCGGCGATCGGCATGTCGATGACGAGCACCGACGGCCGCTTCCTGCGCGTCAACCGCGCGCTGTGCGAAATGACGGGACACTCGCAGGACCAGCTGACCGGCCGCGCGGTGCGCGAGGTCACACACCCGGACGACGTCGAGGCCGATGCCGACGCGATGCGCCGGCTGGCCGCGGGGGAGATCAAGACGTTCCGTACCGAGAAGCGCTACCTCCGCCCGGACGGCTCGCCCGTCTGGGTGTCGCTGTCCTCCTCCGTCGTGCCCGGCTTCCGCGACGAACCGCTCTACTTCATCTCGCAGATGGAGGACATCTCCGACCGCCGGCGGGTCGAGCAGGAGCTGCGCGACTCCGCCCAGCGCTTCGAAACGGTGACGGAGTCGGTCACCGATGCGATCGTCTCGGCCGAGGAGGACGGCCGCATCGCGTTCTGGAACGACGCCGCCCGCGGCATGTTCGGCTACGAGCCGGAGGACGTCCTCGGCAAGGAGCTGACCGTGCTGGTGCCCGAGCGCTTCGTCGACGCGCACCGCCAGGCCTTCGCCCGCCGCCTCGAGACCGGCCGCGGAGACGTCATCGCGCGCACGATCGAACTGGTCGGCCGGCGCAGCGACGGCACCGAGTTCCCGCTCGAGGTCTCCCTCGGCGAGTGGCGCCGGGGCGAGCGACGGGCCTTCACCGGGGTGATCCGCGACCTCACCGAGCGCAAGCGCACCGAGCGCTACCTGACGGCGCAGGTCGGCGTCGCCTCCGTCCTGGTCGAGAGCCCGTCGCTCGAGGACGCGGCCCCGCGCTTCCTCGCGGCCATCGGCGGGAGCATGGGCTGGCCGGCCGGCGGCCTGTGGACGCCCGAGTCCGACGGCGAGCGTCTGCGCTGCCGTGCGACATGGCACGCGCCCGGGGCGGACGTCGACGCCTTCGAGGAGGCCACGCTGGAGATCGCCCTCGCGCGCGGGGAGGGCCTGCCGGGGCGCGTGTGGCAGGGCGGTGAGCCGGTCTGGATCCGCGACGCCGAGAACGAGCCCGCCTTCCCCCGGGCACGCGCCGCCGCCGAGAGCGGCCTGCACGGGGCGATCGGCCTGCCGCTGGTGAGCGACGGCGAGGTCGTCGGCGTGATCGACTTCTTCAGTCCGGAGATCCAGGCACCCGAGCACGAGCTGGTCGATCTGATGGCGACCATCGGCACGCAGCTCGGGGGGTTCATCCAGCGCAAGCGCGCCGAGGACGAGCTGGCCGCGACCGCCGCCGAGCTGCGCGCCCGCGCGTCGGACCTGGAACGCTCGAACGCCGACCTGGAGCAGTTCGCCTACGTCGCCAGCCACGACCTCTCCGAGCCGCTGCGGATGGTGGCCGGGTTCGTGCAGCTGCTGCAGAAGCGCTACGAGGGCCGGCTCGACGAGGATGCGGACGAGTTCATCGGCTACACGGTCGACGGGGTCAACCGGATGCAGGCGCTGATCGACGACCTGCTCGCCTTCTCACGCGTCGGGCGCGGCGACCGCGAGCTGACCGACGTGGACGCCGGAGCCGTCGCGCGACGGGCGGTCGACGCGCTGAGCGCACCCCTGGCCGAGACCGGCGCGGAAGTCGAGATCGGCGAGCTGCCGACGGTGCGCGGCGACGAGCGCGAGCTGGGCCAGCTGTTCCAGAACCTGATCTCCAACGCCCTGAAGTTCCACGGCGACGACGCGCCGCGCGTGCGGGTGACGGCCGCGGCCGAGGAGGGCGGCACCGAGTGGCGCTTCGCGGTGTCCGACAACGGCATCGGCATCGAGCCGCGCCACGCGGAGCGCATCTTCAAGATGTTCCAGCGCCTGCACGGACGCGACGCCTACCCCGGCACGGGCATCGGACTCGCCATCTGCAAGAAGATCGTGGAACATCACGGCGGCCGCATCTGGGTCGAGCCGAACGCAGACGCCGGCAGCGTGTTCAAGTTCACGCTCGCGGCGTCCGAGCGGAGGAGTCGATGAATTCCCCAAGCGCCGCCGAGCCGGTCCAGATCCTCCTGGTCGAGGACAGCCCGGGGGACATTCGCCTCACGCGCGAGGTGCTGCGCGACGCCAAGATCGCCAACGAGCTGCACATCGTCGGCGACGGCGAGGAGGCGATGGCGTTCCTGCGCCGCGAGGGCTACCACGCCGGCATGCAGCGCCCGGACCTGATCCTGCTCGACCTCAACCTGCCGCGCAAGGACGGCCGCGAGGTCCTCGCCGAGCTCAAGGACGACCCCGAGCTCCATCTCATCCCGGTGATCGTGCTGACGACGTCGGCGGCCGAGCAGGACGTGCTGCGCTCCTACGACCTGAAGGCGGCCTGCTACATCACCAAGCCGATCGACCTCGACGAGTTCATCTCCGTGGTGCGCTCGATCGAGTCGTTCTGGCTCAGCATCGTCCGGCTCCCCCACCCATGATCCCGTCGGCCTCAGCCCTCTCGATCTCCGACGTCACCGAGTCGGACGTGGGCCAGCTGCGCCTGCTGCTCGTCGAGGACAACCCGGGCGACGCGGTCCTCGTGCGGGAGATGCTGCGCGTCGCCCTCGAGGACCAGGTCGAGCTGGTCCACGTCGAGACGCTGGCGGACGCGCGCACGCAGGTGGTCGAGACCAAGGCCGCGTGCGTGCTCCTCGACCTATCCCTCCCCGACGCCGTCGAGCTGGAGGCGGTCACCCAGATGCAGGCGGCCGCGCCCGACATCCCGATCGTCGTGCTCACCGGCCTCGACGACGAGAACCTCGCACTCAACGCCGTTCAGCACGGCGCGCAGGACTACCTGATCAAGGGACGGGTCGACGACGTGCTCATCGCCCGCTCGATCCGGTACGCGATCGAGCGCAAGCGCGCGGAGGTGGCGCTGGCCCACCAGGCGCTGCACGACCCGCTGACGGGACTGCCCAACCGCGCGCTCTTCCTGGACCGGCTGGAGCAGGCGCTCGCGCGCGCCCAGCGCAGCTCCCTCGGGATCGCCGTGCTCTTCCTGGACCTCGACCGCTTCAAGGTGGTCAACGACTCGCTCGGCCACGACGCCGGCGACCGGCTCCTCGTCGACGTGGCCTATCGCCTCCGGGGCGTCGTGCGCCCGGGTGACACCGTCGCGCGCTTCGGCGGCGACGAGTTCACGATCCTCTGCGACGATGTCGGGGGCGAGCGCGACGCGGTGCTGATCGCCGAGCGCGTGGCCGCGGCCGTCGGCGCCCCGTTCACGCTCGACGACAACGAGGCATTCCTCACCACCAGCCTCGGCATCGCGCTCACCACCGGCCGCGAGGATTCGCGCGCGGAGGCGTTGATCCGCGACGCCGACGCGGCGATGTACCGCGCCAAGGAGCGCGGGAAGTCGCGCTACGAGCTGTTCGACTCGGCCATGCGCGCACGCGCCGTCGATCGCCTGGAGATCGAGAACGCGCTGCACCGCGCGCTCGACCGCGGAGAGTTCCGCGTCTTCTACCAGCCGGCGGTGGACCTCCAGACCGGCGAGCTGGCCGGCGTCGAGTCGCTCGTGCGCTGGGAGCATCCGACGCGCGGGCTGGTCGGCCCCGACCAGTTCATCGCGCTGACCGAGGAGACGGGGCTGATCGTGCCGCTCGGCTCGTGGGTGCTGCGCGAGGCGTGCCGGCAGTGGAAGCGCTGGGAGGAGGCCGGGACGCCGACGCCGAGGATCTCGGTCAACCTGTCCACCCGCCAGCTCGGCCAGCCCGACCTCGTGGACGTCGTGGCCGACGTGCTCGACGAGACCGGAATGGACCCGGCCCGCCTGTCGCTGGAGATCACCGAGAGCACCGTCCTCGAGGACACCGAGTCGGCGCTGCAGACGCTCGAGGCGCTGAAGGGCCAGGGCGTGCGCATCTCGCTCGACGACTTCGGCACGGGGTATGCGTCGCTGGCGCTGCTCAAGCGCCTGCCGGTGGACGAGCTCAAGGTCGATCGGTCCTTCGTGATGGGCCTCGGACGCGATCCCCAGGACTCTCCGATCGTCTCCACGGTCGTCGGGCTCGCCGGAGCGCTGGGGCTCGTGGCGATCGCCGAGGGCGTGGAGACGGCCGCGCAGGTCGAGGAGCTGCGGCGGATCGGGTGCCGCTACGCCCAGGGCTTCTACTTCGCCCGACCCCAGCCACCGGAGCGCATGGCTTCGCTGCTCGGCAGCCGGCTCGACGTCGTCGACGGCCGCGAGGGCGCGGGCGCCTGACCGGTCGCGGCGGGTTGTAGGCTCGGGGCGTGGCCGACGTCGTCATGCCCCGCCTGTCGGACTCCATGGAGGAGGGCACGATCCTGCGCTGGCTCAAGGGCGACGGCGACGACGTGCGCCGGGGCGACGAGCTGGTCGAGATCGAGACCGACAAGGCGACGATGACCTACGAGGCCGACCAGGACGGCGTGCTGCGGATCCTGGCCGACGAGGGAGCGACGCTGCCGATCGGCGAGGTCATCGCGCGCATCGGCGACGGCGGCGGGCCGAACGGCGGCGATCCCGCCGCGGCCGCGGCGCCCGCCGAGGCGCCGCCGCTGGAGGTCGAGGAGCCCGATGCCCCGCTCACCGGGCCGGCGGGCGAGCACGGCGCCGCCACGGCGGCGACGCAGGATGCACCGCCCCCGCCCCCAGCGGCCGCGCCGGCTCCTACGCCGGCGGCCGCGCCGTCCCCGGGCGAGCGGGTGAAGGCCTCGCCCGTCGCCCGCCGCATCGCGCGCGAGCAGGGCGTCGACCTCGCCGCCCTCAGCGGCAGCGGACCCGGCGGGCGGATCGTCAAGGCCGACGTGCAGGCCGCCGTCATCCCGGACGGGGGGCCAGCCGCCGCCCCGGCGCAACCCGCGCCCGTCGCCGAGCCCGTGCCCACACCCGCGCCCGCCCCCGAGGCGCCCGGCGACCTGGCCACGGTCAAGGGCGAGGTCCGCGTGCAGGAGCTCACCCGCACCCAGCAGGTCATCGCGCGGCGCATGGCCGAGGCCAAGGCCACCGTGCCCGAGTTCACGCTCGAGGACGAGATCGACATGGACGCCGCCGTGCGCGCGCGCGAGGAGCTGAAGGCGATGGCGGGCGAGGGGGCCGTCGTGCCCTCCTACAACGACATGATCGTCAAGGCCTCCGCGCTCGCCCTGCGGGAGTTCCCGCGCGCCAACGGCGCGTACCGCGACGGGCACTTCGAGCTCTTCTCGCGGGTGAACGTCGGCGTCGCGGTGGCCGGCGAGGGCTCTCTGGTCGTCCCGGTCGTGTTCGACGCCGACGGCAAGGCCCTCGGGGAGATCGCGCGCGAAACGCGCGCCCTCGCCGCGCGGGTGCGCGACGGCAGCATCACGCCGCCGGAGCTGTCAGGCGGCACGTTCACGGTCTCCAACCTCGGGATGTACGGCATCAGCAACTTCACCGCCGTGATCAACCCGCCGCAGGCGGCGATCCTCGCGGTCGGCGCGCTGGTCGAGCGGCCGGTGGTGCGGGACGGCGCGGTCGTGCCCGGCCACGTCATGCCCGTGACGCTCGCCTGCGACCACCGCATCCTCTACGGCGCGGAGGCGGCCGAGTTCCTGGGCCGCCTCCGCGCGCTGCTCGAGCATCCGGCCGCACTGGCGCTGTAGGCGTGATCGCACTGAGCGCGCGCCGTGCGGAGGCTCAGACGCCCGCGATCTCCTTGACCTGGGTCAGCCTGATGCTGTTGCCCGACGGGTCACGGAACCCGGAGTCGATTCCGTAGGGCCGCTCCTCGGGCTCCTCGGAGAACTCGACGCCCCGGCCCTTGAGCTCCTCGTAGGACGCCCGGGCGTCGTCGGTCGTGAGGAAGAGCGTCCCCGCGAAGCCCTTTGCCATCAGGGTCCGCACCTCGTCGGCGGTCGCGCCGTCCATGACCGGCGGGCCGGGGATGGCCATCAGCACGACCGCGACGTCGGGCTGCCCGGTCGGCCCGACGGTGAGCCAGCGGAAGTCGCCCATCTCGGGGAGCGTCGCGTCGCTGCGAACCTCCCAGCCGAGCTTGCCGGTGTAGAACGCAAGCGCCTCGTCCTGGTCGTGCACCCACAGCTGCGCGTTGGCGAGTCGGATCATGATGTCCTCCTGGGTCGACGAAATGGTCGCCCGCCAAGCTAGCCAGGCGCGGGGCCGTTGTCTTCTCGAAACGTGCGGCGTTGTGGGCGCCCGTACGCGCGCAGCACGCATGTCGGGACGAGCGCATGGTGGGCCGCCGGCGGGAACCCCGCGCGGTAGGCGGTCGGCGACACGCCGTAGCTGCGGGTGAAGCTGGTGGTGAAGGAGCCGACGCTCTGCAGGCCCACGGAGAAGCAGACGTCGGCGACCGAGCGGTCGGTGTTCCGCAGCAGCGCCGCGGCACGCTCCAGGCGGCGGGTCAGGAGGTACGCGTGCGGCGACTCGCCGAAGGCACGGCGGAACTCGCGGCTGAAGTGGGCGCGCGAGAGGCCGGCGGCGCTCGCCAGGTCGTTCACGTCCAGCGGCTCGAAGTAGCGGGCGTCGGCAAGGTCCTTGGCGGACAGCAGATGGCGGGCGGGCGGAACGAAGGCGATACCCCAGTATCGCCGCTCGCGTCGCCAACCGAACGTCCGCGCTAGGGCTGGACCGTCCGGTACTCCGCATTCGGCGAGCGGTCCGGGTCCGCGCGCACGACCGGCGGGTCCTGCGTGGTGCGCACGAACACGCAGAACGCGCGGCGCGGCCGGCCATCGGGGACGCACGTGCGGTAGAAGCCGTCGGACAGCCTGATCGCGTTGGCCGCCGCCAGCCGCGCGCGAGCCGCGGGAGGCGCGCTCGTGAGCAGGAACGCCCGCGCCGCCGCCGCCTGCACGCGCAGGTCGCGCTCGGCGCGCTCGACCGCCGGACGGTGGAGCAGCCCCCCGGCGAGGAGCAGTGCGGTGACCGCCGCCAGGAGTGCCGCGCCCGCGTAGTCGGCCGCCACGGCCTTCGGGAGGTCGGGGCGGCGACGGCGCACGAGGCCGCCGCTCAACGGCGCGACGACGGCGACGACGAACAGGTTGAGAAAGCCCCCGAGCAGCAGCGCGGGCACGAGGTCGATCCCGTCAGTGGCGATCGGCAGCGCATGCAGGAGCAGCGCGTCCGCGGCGGTCAGCGCGACGAACGCGGGCCACATCCACGCACCGCGCAGGCGCCAGCGCAGGCGTGTGAGCGACGCGCGCTCCATGGTCAGAGGGTAGATCGCGGGGAGTAACCTCGACGCATGGCCACAGCGGAGCTCCTCGTCTGCAACCTCGGCGTCGTCGAGTATCGCGACGGGCTCGCGCTCCAGGAGCGGGTGCGGGCGGCGCGCCAGAGGGACGAGCACGGCGACGTCCTCCTGCTGCTCGAGCACCAGCCGGTCTACACGCGCGGTCGGCGCTCGGCGGCGGGCGAGCTGCCGATGGGCGAGGCGTGGTACCTCTCGCAGGGCATCGACGTCGTCGAGACGGACCGCGGCGGCCGCGTGACATACCACGGCCCGGGCCAGCTCGTCGGCTATTCGATCGTCCGCGTCGACGACGTCGTCGAGCACGTCCGGACGCTGGAGCGCGCGCTGGTCGCCGCGCTCGCCGAGGAGGGGCTCGAGGCGCGCGCCCGCGCCGCCGAGGGCCCGGACTACACCGGCGTGTGGGTGGAGGACCGCAAGATCGCCTCGATCGGCGTGCACGTGGCGCGCGGCGTGTCGACGCACGGATTCGCCGTCAACGTCGAGAACGACCTGCAGCCGTTCGAGTGGATCGTCCCCTGCGGGCTGGACGGCGTGCGCATGACGTCGCTCTCCAAGGAGCTCGGCGCCCCGGCGCCCGGGATCCTCCCCGGCTTCCGGCAGACGGCCACGGCGGCGTTCGCGGCGACGTTCGGCCGCGCTCCGCGGGCGGTCTCGCCCGAGGAACTGGGGATCGCGCCGCTACCCTCTCGATGATGAGCGAGCCGCAGTCGCATTCGACCCGCTCCCGCGCGAACCCGGGCGGGATGGACGTGCTGGAGGTCCTCGGCCCCGATGTGCGCCCGTTCCGCGAGCGCAAGCCCCCGTGGCTGAAGGTGCCGGCGCCCGGGAAGCCCCGGTACCGCGCGCTGAAGAGCCTGATCGACGCCGAGGAGCTGCACACGGTCTGCCAGGAGGCGGCGTGCCCGAACGTCGGCGAGTGCTGGGAGCGCGGCACCGCGACGTTCATGATCCTCGGCGACACGTGCACGCGCCGGTGCGGCTTCTGCAACGTCAAGAGCGGCAGGCCGACGTGGAACGACCCGCTCGAGCCGGCGCGCGTCGCGCGGTCGGTCGCACGCATGGGCCTGCGCCACGCGGTCATCACCAGCGTGGACCGGGACGACCTCCCCGACTACGGCGCGTCGGCCTTCGTCGGCGTGATCCGGCAGATCCGCCGCCAGGCGCCGGGCTGCAAGGTGGAGGTCCTCACGCCCGACTTCCGCGGCGCCGAGATGCCGCTGGCGAAGGTGATCGCCGAGCGCCCCGACGTGTTCAACCACAACGTCGAGGTGGTCCCGCGGCTGTATCCCGTCGCGCGGCGCGGCTCGCGCTTCGAGCGCTCGTGCCGCGTGCTGCGCAACGCGAAGGAGATGGGCGGCGACGAGGTCGTGACCAAGTCCGGGCTGATGGTCGGCCTCGGCGAGTCCTTCGAGGAGATGGTCGAGGCCTTCGGATCGCTGCGCGAGCACGGCGTGCAGGTGCTGACGGTCGGGCAGTACCTGCGGCCCACCGAGCGCCATCTCCCCGTCGTGCGCTACTGGCACCCCGACGAGTTCGCGGAGCTGGAGCGCGCCGCCCACGGCCTCGGCTTCGAGAGCGTCGCGGCCGGGCCCCTCGTGCGCTCGAGCTACCACGCCGACGAGCACGTCCCGCAGCAGCGACCCGGCACGGGGCCGGTCGCCGCCGCCGCCGCGAGCTGACGCGCGCCGCACCTGCGTGTAGTTCAATGGCAACGAGGTGCTGGGACGGCCAGGGAGGCGAGCGAGGGCGCGCGGCCTGACGGCGGCCGCGATCGCGGTTCACGGGCGCTGCCGGTTCGTGACCGCCCGCGGACGGCTCGGGCCCGTTCGCGGCTGCCGGCGAAGCCGCTTCCTCCGCGCTCGGGGCGCGGCGCACTGGCGCCTGAACAGGCGGGTGCGCCTGCCGCGCGGCACCTACACCGTGTTCTCGAGCGCGCTCGACCGCGTCGGCAACGGCGAACGAGCGCGCCGGCACGCCAACGTGCTGCGGGTGCGGCTGAGGCCTTGAGATATGGCAAGGTAGGCGCCTCGCCCGGCCGGGCTCGCCAGGGCGCCAGCGCCCGTGTTCCCGCTCAAGGACAACATCCCGACCGAGCGCTTCCCGGTCGTCACGGTGGCGCTGATCGCGATCAACGTCTTCGTGTTCCTGTTCCTCCAGCAGCCCAGCGGGTTCTCGACCGTGAACGACGAGACGGTCGTGAAGTACGGCGCGATTCCCTACGAGTTGACCCACCCGGGCAAGCACTGCGGCTACGGCGACCGGGTCACCGCGGGCGGAAAGCTGATCACCTCCGACCACGGAACGGTCGCGTGCGAGGGCACGGCGGTGGACACCGCCGAGGGCAAGACCGAGATCCGATCGATCTCGGGTTCGACGCCGTCCACCTGGGTGACGATCTTCACCGCCATGTTCATGCACGGCGGCTTCCTCCACATCATCGGGAACATGCTGTTCCTGTGGATCTTCGGCAACAACGTCGAGGACGCCATGGGGCCACTGAAGTTCATCGCCTTCTACCTGCTCGCGGGCATCGCGGCGCTCGCGCTGCAGGTCGCGTTCAACACCAATGCGACGGCCCCGACGATCGGGGCGTCGGGGGCGATCGCGGGCGTCCTGGGCGGCTACATCCTGCTGTATCCCCGCGCGCGCGTGCTGACGCTGATATTCCTGATCTTCTTCGTCACGTTCATCGAGATCCCGGCCGTGTTCGTGCTCGGCCTCTGGTTCCTCCAGCAGATCTACTTCGGGGTCGCCGACCTCTCCGATCCCACCGGCGGCGGCGTGGCGTACTTCGCCCACATCGGGGGCTTCGCCTTCGGGCTCATCTTCATCCGCGCCTTTGCCACCCGCGTCCGCAGGACGCCCGAGCCCCGCCTGCCGGTGTACTGATGGAGACGCGCACCGTCGTCCTCCGCGTGGCGCTCGTGTTCATCGTGCTGTTCGCCGGCCTGACGGTCGACGCGCTGATCGAGCGCGGGACCGAGGTCCTGGTCCCCGGGGTCCTCTCCCTGCTCGTGCTGGCGCTGTTCGGGTTTGGCATCGTCGGGGCCCTGCGCCATCCTCCCGACGAATAGAGCGATCTCGAGGCGGAGGAGGAGGAGACGGCCACGGCAGCACCACGCAGCCCGCGGCGCCGCTCACGCGGAGCGGGGCGCGCACGGCTCGCGGCCCTTGTGGTCCTCGTCGCGGTGGCGGTCGGACTGCTGGTGGCGACCGGCGACGACGGGCGCCCGCGGGGAGCCGCTCGGGCCGGCTCGGCAAGCAGCCACCCCGCCCCGCCGCGCGACACCGATCCCTACGGCGCCGCGCTCGTCCCGGCAGCGCGGCGCGTGCACGCGCGTTTCAACAAGCCCCCGCGCGGCGCGGTGCTGTTCGACCTGCGCAGCGGCCAGGTTCTGTGGGAGCGCGACCCCACCACGTCGCGCCCGATCGCGAGCGTCACGAAGATGATGACCGCGCTGCTCGTGGTCGAGCGCGAGCCGCCGACCGCGACCGCGCGCATCACCCGCGCCGCGCTGCACTACCGGGGCTCCGGCGTCGGGCTGCTGCCGCGCGGCAAGCGGGTGGGCGTGACGCCGCTGCTGTACGGCCTGCTCCTGCCGTCGGGCAACGACGCCGCGCGGGTTCTGGCCCAGAACGTCGGCGGCACGATCCCCCGCTTCGTGCGCCTGATGAACGAGCGCGCCCGGCAGCTTGGGCTGAGGTGCAGCCACTTCGCCGGCCCGGACGGCTACAGCGACGCGAACCGCTCCTGCCCGCGCGACCTCGCGCGCCTGGCGGCCGCGGTGATGCGGGAGCCCCGGCTGCGGAAGATCATCAGCACCTCCTACGCCGTGTTCCGCTTCCCGATCAAGGGCCACAAGCTCTACCTCGCAGGGCACAACCCGCTCGACCTGCGGCGCTATCGCGGCTGGACGGGGATCAAGACGGGCTACACGCCGAAGGCCGGCGAGTGCTTCGTCGGCACTGCCAGGCGTGGAGGCGTCGCGCTCGGCGTCGTGCTGCTGCATTCGCCCGACGCCGGACGGCAGGCGATCAAGCTGCTCGACCGCGGCTTCGCGGCCATGCGGCGGCCGCTCGGCGCCCAGCTCGGCTGACATCCCGAGTCAACCGCTCGGGCCGCCCGCCCGTATGAGAGGTTTGGACATGCGAATGCCGGCCAGCGCCTATCCCGAGCAGGGTTCGCGATGAGGATCGCCGTCATCGGCGCCGGGCTCGGCGGACTCGGCGTGGCGCTGCGCCTGCAGGGCGCCGGCCACGAGGTCGTCGTGCTCGAGCAGCGCGGGCGACCCGGCGGGCGCGCCGACCGGCTGCGCGACGGCGGCTACACGTGGGACACGGGACCGTCGCTGATCACGATGCCCTGGGTGCTGGAGGAGACGTTCGCCGCCGGCGGCATGGACCTGCACAGCGAGGTCACGCTGCGCGAGCTGGACCCCTGCTACCGGATCCGCTGGGCCGGCGAGGCCGAGCACCTCGACTTCGCGCGCGACGCCGACCGCATGCGGGAGCAGATCGCGAAGTTCTCCGCCCGCGACGCGGTGCGCTACGACGAGTTCCTGGCCGCGCTGCGGCCGATCTACGAACGCGCGATCCTCGACGCGGGCCGGCGCCCGTTCGAGACCTTCCGGGAGCTGGCGGCCTTCCTGCCCACGATGCTCCGGCTCGGTGCCCAGCGTTCGCTGTGGCGATTCGTCGCGCGGCACTTCGAGCACCCGCGCGTGCGCGAGGCGTTCTCCTTCCACTCGCTGTTCATCGGCGGCGACCCGTTCCGAGTGCCCGCCATCTACGGCGCGCTGGTCTACCTCCAGGTCGCCGACGGCGTGTGGTACGCCGACGGCGGTTTGTACTCGCTGGTCGAGGCCATGGCCCGGCCGCTCGACGTGCGCTGCGGGGAGCGGGTCGAGCGGGTCGAGCACGCCGGCGGCCGCGTGCGCGCCGTGGCGCTCGCGTCGGGCGAGCGCATGGCCGTCGACGCCGTCATCTCCAACGCCGACGTGCTGCGCGCGCACGAGCTGCTCGGCCGAGCGGCGCCCCGCCGCCGCCTGCGCCCGACGATGTCCTGCTTCCTGCTCTACCTGGGCGCCGACCGCGTCCAGCCGTCGCTGCTGCACCACACCCTGCTGGTCGGGCGGGGGTACCGCGACTTCATCGCCGACGTGACGCGCCGGGGCCGCCTGCCGCAGACGGTGTCCACGTACGTGCACGCGCCGGCGCGCACCGAGGCCGCAATGGCGCCCGCCGACGGCGACTCGATCGCGGTGCTGCACCCGGTGCCGAACCTGCGCGCGGGGGTCGACTGGGCCGGCGCCGGGGACCGCCTGCGCAACGCGATCGTCGCCGATCTGGAGACGACGTTCGAGCTCGAGGGCCTCGGCGACTCGGTCCGCGTCGAGCACCGCATGACCCCGGTCGACTTCCGCGACGAGCTCGGCGCGGTGGACGGCAACGCCTTCGCGATCGAGCCGACCCTGCAGCAGTCGGCCGCCTTCCGCCCGCCGAACCGCGACCGGCTGGTGGCGGGTATGTACTACGTCGGCGGGGGCACCCATCCGGGGGCAGGCGTCCCGGGCGTGCTCCTGGGCGCCGAGGTCACGGCGGGTTTGATCTTGGCCGACCGGCGGGGCGGCAACCGGTCGGGAAGGAGGGCGCGCGAGCGTGCTGCTTCAGCGGCGTGACGACGCGGTCACCTGCGAGGCGCGCGACACGACGCGGCGCGTGGCGCGGACCTTCGCCATCGCCTGCCGCCTGCTGCCGCGGCGCCTGCGCGGCGACGTGTACCGCCTCTACCTCGTGTTCCGCACACTCGACGACCTCGTCGACGAGGCCGACGCGGCGGCGGCGGATCGGATCGCCGCGGTCGAGGCGTGGTGCTGGGGCGGCGAGCCCAGCTCGCGCGAGACCGACATCCTGGCGGATCTGGACTCCCGCCATCCGATCTCGCGCGCGGCGCTGCGCGCCTTCTGCCGCGGGATGCGCGACGACCTCGAGGCGATCCCGATCGTCGCCGAGGCCGACCTCGACGCATACTGCTACCGCGTCGCGGGCACGGTCGGCGTGGTCATGGCCGCGATGCTCCGGACACGCGGAAACGCGGACGCGGAGGCCGCGGCGCTCGGGATGGCGATGCAGCGCACGAACATCCTGCGCGACATCGACGAGGACCGCGCGCAGGGCCGCTCGTACATCGCCCGCGACACGCTCGCCCGCTTCGGCTCTCCGGAGCCCGGGCGCCGCGAGGCGCTGCTGCGTGACCAGATCGCCCGCGCCGACGCCCTCTATGACCGGGGCGTCGAGGGCATTCCGCGCCTGTGCCACGGGCGCCGGGCGATCTCGGCCGCAGCCGGGATGTACCGCGAGATCCTGCGCCAGATCGAGCGCGACGGCTACGGCCGCCACGCCGGCCGCGCCGTGGTGCCGCCCGGGCGCAAGCTGCTGATCGCCGCACGGCGCGGCGTGGTGGCGTCGTAGGGCCCGCCCCCTCCTGACGTGACGAACCTCACATCCGGGCCGGGAATCTGCCGTTACCTCGGAGCGGTCGAGGGTTACTGAACGGTTAGTAAGTTCCTGCTCGATCGAAGGACAACGCCATGGAGACCCGCGAGATCACCCTGCACGGCCACCGCGTCAGCTACCGCACGGCCGGGGACGGCCCGGAGGTGATCGTGCTCGTCCACGGCATCACCGGGAGCAGTGACACCTGGGCCGACGTCATCCCCGTCCTGGCCGAGGACTTCACGGTGGTGGCGCCCGATCTGCTGGGCCACGGTCAGTCGGCCAAGCCGCGCGGCGACTACTCGCTCGGTGCGTACGCCTCGGGCGTGCGAGATCTGGTCGCAAGCCTCGGCCACGACCACGCGACGGTCATCGGTCACTCGCTCGGCGGCGGTGTGGCGATGCAGCTCGCCTACCAGTTCCCCGAGCGCTGCAACCGCCTCGTGCTCGTGTCCAGCGGCGGCCTCGGCCGCGAGGTGCACCCGCTCCTGCGCGCGGCGGCGCTGCCCGGCTCGGAGTTCGTTCTGCCGCTGGTGTGCACGACGAAGCTGCGCGACGCCGGCGACGCCGTGTGGCAGACCCTCGGCCGGTTCGGCCTGGGCGCCGGGCCCGACCTCGACGAGATGTGGCGCGGATACGCGTCGTTGGCGGACCGCGACGCCCAACAGGCGTTCGTCCACACCCTGCGCACGATCGTGGACGGCGGAGGCCAGCGCGTGAGCGCGACTGACCGGCTCTACCTCGCGGCCGAGCTCCCGACCCTGATCGTGTGGGGCGAGGACGACCGGATCATCCCGCTCGATCACGGCGTGGCAGCGCAGGAGGCGATCCCCGGCGGCCGGCTCGAGGTGTTCGAGGGCGCCGGCCACTTCCCGCACCGCTCCGATCCAGACCGCTTCGCCGACCTCCTGGCCGACTTCGTCGAGGACACGGTGCCCGCCGACGTGGACGAGGACCGCTGGCGGGAGATGCTGCGCAGCGGCGACCCCGCCCGGCACGCGTAGGCTAGGCTCGGGCGCCCGTGACCGGCGCCCAGCAGATCCGCGACCTGCTCGCCCGCGACACCGTTCTGATGCCGGGCGTCTACGATGCGCTGACGGCGCGGATCGCGGCCCGGGTCGGGTTCGACATCGTCTTCATCTCGGGCTACTCGGTCAGCGCGGCGCGGCTGGGCGAGCCGGACTTCGGCCTTCTCACCCAGACCGAGATGGCGGACGCCGCCCGCGCGGTGTGCCGAGTCTCGGACGCGCCGGTGATCGTCGACGCGGACACCGGCTACGGCAACGCCCTCAACGTGATGCGCACCATGCGCGATCTCCAGGACGCCGGCGCGGCGGGCGTCTTCCTCGAGGATCAGGTCTGGCCGAAGAAGTGCGGTCACATGGCGGGCAAGCGGGTCGTCGATGTCGAGGAGCACGCGGCCAAGCTGCGCGCGGCCACCGAGGCGCGCGGGGAGCGCGACCTGTTCATCGTGGCGCGCACCGACGCCCGCCAGCCGCTGGGTCTCGACGCGGCGATCGAGCGCTGTCTGGCCTACCGGGAGGCGGGCGCCGACGCGCTGTTCGTCGAGGCGCCGCAGTCGGTGGAGGAGCTGGAGCGGATCGCGGCGCAGCTGCCGCCGCCGCTCGTCGCGAACATGATCGAGCGCGGCGTCACGCCCCACCTCTCGAGAGGCGAGCTGCGGGACCTCGGCTTCCAGCTGATCGTCTGCCCGCTGGCCGGCCTCTTCGCCGCCGCGCAGGCGGTGCAGGACGTGCTGACCGAGCTGCGCGACCGCGAGACCACCGCCGCGGTGGTCGACCGCATGCTCGCCTTCGACGACTTCAACGCGCTCGTCGAGCTCGAGGCGCGCTACGCGGACGAGGCGCGGTACGCCGACACCCCGCAGGCGTGAGCGGAGGGGCGCGGTGAAGCGCTTCCGCGCGCTGTTCGCGACGCTCGTGGCCGCCCAGGTCGCCTATCCGCGGGTGTCGAAACGGCGCCTGCCGGCGGCGACCCGCGGGATCGTGGGCCTGATGCTCGCGACCTCCGTCGCGGAGGCCGCGGGCGCCCGCGGACGACGCGGCGCGGGCCTCGTCGCGGTGGCGGGCGCGCTCGGCTTCGCCGCCGAGCTCGTCGGCGTGCGCACCGGGCGGCCGTTCGGGCACTACCGCTACGGCGACGGGCTCGGTCCCAAGGTCGGCGGCGTGCCGCTGCTGGCGGCGGCGGCGTGGGCGATGATGGCGCGGCCCGCCTGGGTCGTCGCAGGACTGATCGACGCGCGGCGCGCCGCGCGGGTGCCGCTCGCAGCCGGCGCGCTGACCGCCTGGGACGTGTTCCTGGACCCGCGGATGGCCGCGGACGGCTTCTGGACGTGGCCCGGCGGCGGCCGCTACGAAGGGATCCCGGCCTCGAACTTCCTCGGCTGGTTCGCGACCGGCGCCGGCGTCTTCGGAGTGTGGGCCGCGCTGGACCGCAACCCGCCGGACCGCGCGCGCGACGCCGGCGCGCTCGTGCTGTACGCCTGGACGTGGCTGGGCGAGACGTTCGCCAACGCGGTCTTCTTCCGCCGGCCGGTGGTGGCCGCCGCCGGCGGGGCGGCGATGGGCGCGTTCGCCGCGCCCGCGCTGGCCCGCCGATGAGGATCGTCGTCGTCGGCGCCGGGGTCGGGGGGCTCGCCGCAGCGGTCCGCCTGGCGGCGCAGGGCCACGAGGTCGTCGTGCTCGAGCAGGCGGCCGCGCCCGGCGGCAAGGCCGGGCGACTCGAGCTCGAGGGGCGGCGGTTCGACACCGGCCCGTCGCTGCTGACGCTGCCCGGGGTGTTCGCGGACCTGTTCGCCGACACCGGCGCACCGCTGGAGGACGAGCTCGAGCTGCTGCCGGTCGAACCGGTGACGCGCTACCGCTTCGCCGACGGGTCGACGGTCGACCTCAGCGCCGACGAGGAGCGCAGCGTCGCGGCGCTGGACGCCTGGTCACCGGGCGCCGGTGCGGACTGGCGCGCGTTTCTCCACACCTGCGACCGGATGTGGCGGGCCTCCCAGGCCTTCCTGAACGGCCCGCCGCCGTGGCCGCCGCGCCGGCCGCGCCCGGGCGAGCGCGCGCCGGACCCCCGTGACCTGCTGCGGGTGCGACCGTGGCAGACGCTGCGCGGCCTCGCGCGCGCACACACGCGCGACGCGCGCCTGCGGATGGTCATCGAGCGCTTCGCCACCTACGCCGGCGGGGACCCGCGCCGCGCGCCCGCCGCGCTCGCGCTGGCCGGCTACGTCGAGCACGCCTTCGGTGCCTGGCACGTGCGCGGCGGGCTGTACCAGATCGTCGGCGCGCTGGCGCGCCGGCTGCAATCCCTGGGCGGGGAGCTCCGCACCGACACGCGTGCGCGGCGCATCGCGGTGGAGCGCGGTCACGTGACAGCTGTCGAGACCGACGGCGAGACGGTCGCCTGCGGGGCGATCGTGGCCGACAACGACGCGGCCGCCCTGCGCCGCGACCTGCTCGGCGAGCCCGACCGCGGGAAACGCGCCGGCGAGCGCTCGCTCTCCGGCTTTGCGCTGATGCTCGCCGTCGAGGGCGATCACCCCGGCCTCGCGCACCACAACATCCTCTTCCCGGCTGACTACGACGCCGAGTTCGACGACGTCTTCCGGGCGAGACGGCCCGTCCGCGACCCGACGCTGTACGTCGGCGTGTCGTCCAAGACAGAGCCCGCCGACGCGGCGGAAGGCGAGAACTGGTTCGTGCTCGTCAACGCGCCGTCGATCGGCGGCGGCGCCGACTGGGATGCCTACGAGGCCCACGTGCTCGAGCGCCTCGCCGCGCGCGGCCTGCGGCCCGACGTCGCCGCGCGCGCCCGCCGCTCCCCCGCCGACCTCGAGCGCGAGACCGGCGCCCCCGGTGGCGCGATCTACGGGCGCGCGCCCCACGGGCGCCTCGGGTCGCTGAAGCGCCCCGGCAACGTGTCGCGCGCCCCGCGCGGGCTCTATCTGGTCGGCGGCACGACCCATCCGGGAGGCGGCTTGCCGCTCGTCGTGCTCAGCGCCCGGATCGTGGCGCGTGAGATCGGCGGGGGTTGACTTCGGCGGGCGGCGGGTGGGAGACCGCCGGCGGCATCACGTCGCCAGCGGGTCGCGCCCGTTCCAGGTGCCCTGCGAGCCGTAGGGCGCGAAGCGCGCGAACAGCTCCTCGGAGTACCAGCCCTCGGCGCGGGTGCGGGCGATCACGGCGCGGTGGTGGGCGCGCTCGTAGGCGAACTCGCGGGCGTCCGCGAGCGTGCGCCACAGCGAGAAGGTCGCCTGTCGGGCGACCGGCCACTCGCCGATGCCGACCGAGTCGATCAGGCCGGGCCGGCTCACGAGATCGGCAGACGGTGCCCGGGTCGAGCGATAGAAGGCGAGCAGCCGGCGCGGCCGGATCGTGGCGCGCGTGAGCACCGCCACCGGGTCCGCTTCGGCGATCTGCCCCTTGGCCCCGGCCAGCGGGTTGACCCCGCCCCAGGCCCCGTGCGCACGTCGCGGCGCCAGGCGCACGTGCCACGCCTCCCGGGCCCGCGAGCGCCAACGCGCCGGGATCGCGGAGCCGGCGAGGAACGCGTCGAACACCGCCTCGTCCTCCCAGACGGCGAACAGCGCCCACCGGCGCAGGTCGGCGGCCCACGTCATCGTCTGGCCTCGGCCCGTCCCGAGCAATTTCCAGAAGCGCAGACCGACGGTGCGGTTAAGCTCCGGACGGTCCAGGCCCATGCGCGAGAGACCCTTCGCCGCGTGGGGCCGGGGGTAGGAGATCAGATGGAAGGACGCAAGCACGGATGTCGCTCGGAGTCGGCCTCGCGCTGATTATCGGCTACGCCCTCGGGTCGATCCCGGTGGCGCTGCTCCTCGCCGAGTTCCACGGCGTGGACCTCTACGAGGTCGGCGACGGCAACCCCGGTGCGTGGAACGCGCTCGAGTCCCTCGGCCCCCGGCGCGCCTGGCCCGCCTTCGTCGGCGACGGCCTCAAGGGCCTGCTGGCCGGCCTGATCGGACTGTGGCTCGGCGGCGTCAGCGTCGCGTACGTGGCCGTGGCGGCGGCGATGCTCGGCCACTGCCTGCCGATGTTCGCCGACTTCAAGGGCGGCAAGGCCGTGATGACGTTCGCCGGCGGGGCATTCGCACTGTCGCCGCCCGCCGCGTTCATCTCGCTGCTGGCGTGCGGGCTGACCTGGTTCGTGACCCGCGAGTTCAAGTTGGGGGCCCGCATCGGGGTCTTCGGCTTCCCGGTCGTGCAGCTGTTCTTCGACCCAGTCGGCCAGGTGATCGCCACCGGCGCGCTGATGTCGATCATCGGACTCCGCTTCCTGGTCGCGCGGCGTAGGGGTAGGCGCGGCCACGCCAGGTCCGCGCCGGTCGGACCACGGCGAGCGTGAGCCGCGCCGCGGCGCCCGCGTCGCACAGCGGCGAGAGCCAGTAGGCCGCACCGCGGCGCTCGAACGCGCGCGCCAGCGGCGCCAGCAGCGCGAGCCGCACGGCGAGCAGCAGCGCGTCCAGGCGCGTCCCGCGTCGCGCCAGCAGGCGCGGGAGCGGGGCCGCCATGCACAGCCACACGACCGCGAGGTCGAGCGCCAGCCACGGCCAGGCCGTGACGTCCCCGAGCGACAGCGAGCGGCCCCACTCGCGCCAGACCTCGCGCCCGGAGGTGTACATGCGGACCGAGACGAGGTCGCAGCCGTCGAGGAACCGCAGGCGCCAGCCGTCGGCGGCCAGCGAGCGGGCCAGCGCGATGTCGTCGGTCATGTGGCCGGGCGTGCGGGTGAAGCCGCCCGCCGCCGCGAGCCGCTCACGCTCGACCGCCAGGCACTGCCCGTTGGCGACGACGCGGTGCGGCGGCGGGCCCGCGCCCGCCGCGCCGATCGGCCCGAAGCGGTAGACCAGCGTCGCCAGCATCGCCGGGATGGAAGAGGCGCTCGCCCACCGTGTCGCACTGAAAGCGCGTGCCGGCGCTGACGAGGTCGCAGTCCTCGCCCAGCTCCGCCACCAGCGCGCGCAGCAAACCGGGCCGCGGGCGCGTATCGGCGTCGAGCGTCACGAGCCAGCGTCTCGACGCGGCCCGCAGGCCGTGCTCGAGCGCCCACGTCTTGCCGATCCAGCCGTGCGGCAGCGGCGGCGCGACCACCACGCTCGCGCCGCCGGCGGCGGCGACGCGCACCGTCCCCGGGTCGGCATCGTCGTCGACGACGACGATCAGCTCGCCGAGGTCGGGATCGGCCCCCACCCCCTCCAGGCACGGGCCCAGCCGCGCAGCCTCGTCACGCGCCGGGATCACGACGCTCACACCGCCCTCGGGAGCCCGGGCCCCGGCGGCGCTCAACGGCGCCCGCCGCACCCGCCCGCGGGCCAATCGGGTGAGCGCCACAGCACCACACATGGCCTGGAGCAGGGAAAAAGCAGATCGCCGCACGGCTCGGCCCCACACTCTGACGTCGACCACGAGAAGTCGCGCTACGCTACGGCCCCCAAAATTGATTGGCCAGTCAGCCAGGAGGAGGCGACGGTGGATCTCAACGACACTCCGGAACAGGCCGCGTACCGCGCGCAGGTGCGCGGATGGATCGACGAGCACCGCGATGAGGCTCCCGTTCTGCGCGGCGAGGGCGCCATCGAGGACGAGGGCGAGGCCATCCGGGCCCACCGCGTCTGGCAGCGCAAGCTGGCCGAGGCGGGCTACGCCGGCGTCACGTGGCCGAAGGAGTACGGCGGCCAGGGCCTGGGACCGCTCGAGCAGGTGGTCGTCAACCAGGAGATCAACGCCGGAGGCGTGCCGGGGATCCTCGACTCGATCGGGGTCGGCATGCTCGGCCCGACACTGATCGCGCACGGGACCGAGGAACAGAAGCAGCGCTACCTCGCCCCCATGCTCCACGCCGACGAGGTGTGGTGTCAGCTCTTCTCCGAGCCCGCGGCGGGCTCCGACCTGGCCGGGATCCAGACCCGCGCCAAGCTGCAGGACGACGGGAGCTGGCGACTCTCCGGCCAGAAGGTGTGGACGACCAACGCCCAGTTCGCGTCGTTCGGCCTGCTGCTCGCGCGCACCGACCCCGACGTCCCCAAGCACAAGGGCCTGACGATGTTCGTCGTGCCGATGGACGCCGAAGGGGTGACGATCCGCGGGCTGCGCCAGATCACCGGCGACGCCGAGTTCAACGAGGTCTTCTTCGACGACGTGCACCTCGAGCCCGACGCCACGGTCGGTCCGGTGGACGGCGGCTGGGGCACCGCGCTGACGACGCTCATGTTCGAGCGCCTGACGATCGGCGCGGGCTCCGAGGGCATGGGCTACCGCGCCGACCGCATCGCGGCCGCGCTGGCGAACGACGCGTCGGCCGTGTCCGACCCCGAGGTCCGCGCGCGCCTGGGCGAGATCGCCACCGAGCTGCTCGCGGTCCGCTTCACCGGCTACCGCATGCTGACGGCGATCCAGCGTGGCCAGATCCCGGGGCCCGAGGCGGGGCTGAGCAAGGTGACGCTCGTGGCCGCGGGCATCGAGGCCGGCGACCTGATCGCCGACGCGCTCGGGCCCGAGGCGCTGGGCGACAGCGACTGGTCCTACATGATCTCGTTCCTCCCGGGCCTGAAGTCGGCCGGCGGCACCGAGGAGATCCTGCGCAACACCGTCGGCGAGCGCGTGCTGGGGCTGCCGCCCGAGCCGCGCCTGGACAAGGGGATCCCGTTCAGCGAACTCCGGGCCAAGGAAAAGGAAGGGGCGGTGGCCTAGATGGACTTCGAGCTCTCCGACGAGCAGCAGTTCCTGCGCGAGGCCGCCCGCGGTGCGCTCTCGCGCCATCAGACCGTCGAGGCCGCGCGCGAGGCGCTGGACGGCGGCGAGCGCCTGGATCTGTGGGACGTGGGCCGCGAGGCCGGCTGGCCGGGCCTGGTCGTGTCCGACGCCCACGGCGGCGCCGGGCTCGGCGCGCTCGACGCCATGCTGGTGATGGCGGAGACCGGGCGCGTCCTGGCCAGCGTCGGCCTGCTGGGCCACGTGCCCGCCACGGCGATCCTCGACGCGACCGAGGGCGAGCACGACGACCTGCTCCGCTCCCTGGCCGACGGCGAGAAGCGCGCCGCGTTCGTGAGCGCGCAGCCGCCCGAGCACGACGGCGCACCGTGGACCGTGGACCCCGAGAAGGGCCACGGACGCGAGCCCGCCCCGCGGGCCACCTTCGACGAGGGCCAGACGACGGTCACGGGTACCGTGGCCTGGGTGCCCGACGCGCCGGAGGCCGACGTCCTCGTGGTCATCGCGACCGGTGACGACGGCGCGCCGATCGCGCTGCTGATCGAGGCGGACGCCGCCGGGGTCTCGATCGAGCCGGTGACGCGCTACGACGCCACCCGCTCGCTCGGCCACGTGCGGCTCGAGAACGCCGCCGGGGCAGCGCTGGGCGTGGACGAGGACGTGCTGCGCTCCGCCTGGCACCTCACCCAGGGCCTGATCGGCGCCGAGTCCCTCGGCGCCGTCGAGACCTGCCTCGAGGTGTCGGTCGCGTACGCGAAGGAGCGCTACACGTTCGGACGACCGATCGGCTCCTACCAGGCGGTCAAGCACGGCCTGGTCGAGATCCTGCGCCGGCTGGAGAACGCGCGCTCGCTCATGTACTACGCGGGCTGGGCTCGCCAGGACGCGCCCGACGAGTTCCCGCTCGCCGCGAGCGCCGCGCGCGTGGCCGCCGGCAGCGCGCTCGACTACGCCGCGCGCGAGAACATCTCGGTCCACGGCGGGATCGGCGCCACCTGGGAGCACGACGCCCCGCTGTACTTCCGCCGCGCCCAGCTGTCGCGGCGGCTGCTCGGCGGAAGCGCCGGCGCGACCGACCGCGTGGCGGGGGAGCTGCTGGCGCAGGCGGGCGCAGCCGCATAGGGCGCGCGTAGTCTTGTCGGCGTGGGCGTGAGGACCGACGCGCCGCTGGCGCCACTGACCACACTGCGGCTCGGCGGCCCTGCCGACCGGCTCGTCACCGTCGAGAGCGCGGCGGACGTCGTGGACGCCGTGCGCGAGGCCGACGCCGCCGACGAGCGCCTGCTCCTGCTCGCCGGCGGGAGCAACCTCGTGATCGCGGACGAGGGCTTCCCGGGGCTCGTCGTGCGCGTGGCGACGAGCGGCATCGACCAGGCGTCGGGCGAGGACGGACGCGTGCGCGTCACGGTGCAGGCCGGCGAGGAGTGGGACGGCGTCGTGGCCGCCGCGGTGGCCGATGGCCTGGCCGGGATCGAGTGCCTCTCAGGGATCCCCGGCTCGACCGGCGCCACGCCGATCCAGAACGTCGGTGCCTACGGGCAGGACGTCAGCGCCACGGTGGCGACCGTGCGGGTGCTCGACCGGCGCACCGGCGCCGTCGAGGACCTTCCCCCGGAGGCCTGCGGTTTCGCCTACCGGTCGAGCGCCTTCAAGGGCGCCGACACGCACGTGGTGCTGGCGGTGACGTTCTCGCTCGCGCGCGCGGGCGCCGCCGAGCCGATCCGCTACGCCGAGCTCGCCCGCGCCCTCGACGTCGAGGTCGGCGCCACCGCCCCCCTGGAGGAGGTTCGCGCGGCCGTCCTCGGGCTGCGTCGCGCCAAGGGGATGGTGATCGACCCCGACGACCCCGATTCGGTCAGCGACGGCTCCTTCTTCACCAACCCCATCCTGACCGCGGCGGACTTCGAGGCGCTGGAGCGCCGCGTCGGCGAGCGCCTGGGCGCCGACACCCATCCGCCGCGGTTCCCCGAGCCCGACGGCCGCGTGAAGACCTCCGCCGCCTGGCTGATCGAGCGCGCGGGGTTCTCCAAGGGCTACGGCGACGGCCGCGTCGGCATCTCCGCCAAGCACGCCCTCGCGCTCGTCAACCGCGGCGGCGCGACCACAGCCGAGCTCGTCGCGCTGGCGCGCGAGATCGCCGGCGGGGTGCGCGAGGCCTTCGGCGTGGCGCTGCGGCCCGAGCCGACGCTCGTCGGCGTCTCGCTGGACCCGGCCTAGCGGTTCCGGCTCGGCGAGCCGAACCGCTCGACCAGCGGCAGCAGCACCGACCGCGGCGCGAAGCGGCCGGCCATCCCCGCGGCCTGGTGCGCGAGCGAGGGGAACACGATCCGCTTGCCCTTGACCATGGCGTCGATCCCCGCCTTGGCCACGTCGTCCGGCTGCATCCAGACGAACTCGGGGCCCGTGTCGTCCAGGTCGGTCATGCCCGCCACCTCGGTGAACTCGGTGCGCACCGGGCCGGGGCAGAGCGCGGTGCAGGACACGCCGGTACCGGCGAGGTCCGTGTGAACGGCCTCGGAGAGCGAGACCACGAAGGCCTTGGTCGCGCCGTAGGTCGCCTGGTTGGGCAGCGGCTGGAAGCCGGCGATCGATGCGACGTTGAGGATTGCGCCCGCACGCCGCTCGACCATCGCGGGCAGGAAGGCCGCGGTGAGCTCGTGGAGGGCGACGACGTTGAGCCGAACCTGCTCGAGCTCGTCCTCGATCGGCAGGTCCTGGAACTTCCCGTAGGTGGAGAAGCCCGCGTTGTTGCACACGGCGGCGACGTGGCGCTCGCCGTCGCGCAGCGTGTTGATCAGCCGCGTTCGCTGCGCCTGCACGGATAAGTCGGCCTTCCGGACGTCCACCTCGACGCCGCTGCCCTTGCCGATCTCCTTCGCAAGCTCGGCGAGCCGCTCCCTGCGGCGTGCCACCAAAACGAGGTTGTGACCGCGGGCGCCGAGCTGTCGCGCGAGCTCCGTGCCGATGCCCGACGACGCGCCGGTGATCAGTACGGTGGACCGCGAATCGGGGCTCGGAAGGCTCACGTGACCCGGTACGGATATCAGGACGAGGGCCGCCGCGCGCGCCCGGCCTCCCGAAAACGCCTCGGCGGCCGCCTCAGCGTTTAGGGTGACGTGGCCCTTGACCGACCCCGACGTCACCGCGCGCAGGGTCGCGCTGGGCGCGGCGGCGTCCGCGCTGTCGCTCAGCGCACGGCTCGGCCGCGCGGTCGGGCGCCCGCTCGCAGACGCGTGGAAGCTCCCGCCGGCGGCGCCCGCACGCCGGCTGACGTCGGGGGTGATCGACGCCGCGGCGGCCCGGGGCGAGCGCGAGGAGGCGCGGATCGCCGCGCGCACCGACGCCGAGCTCGATGCGCTCGTGGAGCGTGCGCTCGCGAGTCCGGCGCTCGAGCGGACGATCGTGCAGGTGCTCGAGAGCGAGATGCTGGACGACGTCGTCGACCGCGTGCTCGCCAGTGAGGAGCTTCGCCGCGTGGTCGCCCACATCGCCGAGAGCGAGGAGGTGCGGGCGGCGCTGACGCGGCAGAGCATGGGGCTGGTCGACGAGGTAGCCGGATCCGCCCGGACCCGAACCGTCCGGGCGGACGCCCTGGCCGAGCGCGTGGCACGCTCGATCCTGCGACGCAATCCGGCGCCGTGGGCGGAGGAGGCGCGGCCGCCGCCGGCGGAGCCCGACGCCCCGCGATGACCGAGCCGCAGGTGCCGGTCTACGCCGGCTTCGTCACCCGGGCGACGGCGTTCGTCCTCGACGACCTGATCCTCATCGTCGCCGGGGCGCTGGGGCTGATCGGCGCGGGGCTGATCCTCGACGCGGTGATCCCCGGCGGGGTGAGCGTCGACCTGGCGAGCGTACTCGGCGCTGCGGTGTGGGGCGCGCTGCTCTCGACGGCCTACTTCGTCGGGTTCTGGTCGCTCGCCGGACAGACGCCGGGGATGCGCCTGATGCGCATCGTGGTGGTCCCGGTGTCCGGCGGTCGGCTGAGCGTGTGGCGCGCGCTGCGGCGTGTGCTCGGCATGGTCGCGTGCTGGCTGACGCTCGGCCTGGGCTTCGCGCTCGTGCTCGTCGACGACCGCCGCCAGGGGCTGCAGGACAAGATCGCGAGGACGTTCGTCCTCTACGAGCGCGAGGAGTGATTCCGGTGGGCGGTGGTGCGGGAGCCCGGAGCGCAGGCCGGGCTCCCGCGACCGCAGCTAGGTTCCCTCGGGCTCGCCGAGGACCGCGAGGCCGTGGATGACGATCACGCAGATCGCGAAGACCCCCAGCGACCAGAACGGGTAGGCGCCACCGATGGAAAGCAGCGCGCCGATGGCGCCGAGGGTGGCGGCGACGATCCCGATGACGCGCCCGTAGGTCCCGCCCGCGAAGAGCGAGAATCCGGCGGTGAGCTGAATGACGCCCAGGATGACCGTGATCCAGCCCCAGGTGTGCAGGCTCGAGAACACGTAGTGGGAACCGCTATCGGTGAAGAAATGGGCATCTCCGACGGCACCGAAGCCGTAGATGATGTTGAGCGTGCCAGCCATCAGCAACAGGATGGCGGCAAACACTGCACTGCCCGCACCTCTCATGTTGGCGCTCCTCTCTGTAGCCGGCCGCCGCACGAGTGGGCGGTCGGGTGACGCCGTGTGCGAGGTTCGCCGCCGGCGTATCGGATCCTTCAGGGCGCCGTCGCAGGCGTCTGCGACCAAAGCCGAACGTGGCGCTTTGGCCGGGTTGCTCCGGGCGACCGTCCAGGTGTAGGGTCGGTTGGACCGTGGCCGCCGACGACGCCAAAGCTGCGCAGGGAGCCGCCCCGAGGCGTCATTGGTATGTCACGGCGCTGGTCATCGTGGCGACCGTGTTGGCGTTCGTGGCGATCTTCTCGTTGTGGGTCAACCGCCAGGCGCTGAACACCGACAACTGGACGACCACGAGCAGCAAGCTGCTCGAGAACAAGGCGATCCAGACCCAGGTGGCGACGTTCGTCGTGAACCAGATCTACGCGAACGTTGACGTCGAGGCAACGTTGAAGAGCAAGTTGCCGGTGCAGCTGCAGCCGCTGGCCGGCCCGGTGGCGGGGGGTCTGCACGACGTGGCCCAGTCGGCCGCCGAGCGGGCGCTCGCGACCGGGCAGGTGCAGGACGCCTGGAAGAAGGCCAACCGCGCGGCGCACAAGGCGTTGCTGAAGATCATCAACGGCGGCAGCCAGAACATCTCGACCACCGGCGGCAAGGTCACGCTCAACCTGCGCTCGATCGTGGGGCAGGTCGCCGGCCAGGTGGGCATCGACCCGGCCGTAGCGAACAAGATCCCGGCGAGCGCCGGCTCGCTGGTGATCCTGCGCTCCAAGCAGATCGACGCCGCGCAGAAGATCGCCAAGCTGATCCGGCGGCTGGCGATCGTCCTGACGCTGCTGGTGTTCGGCCTGTACGCGCTCGCCGTCTACCTGGCGCGCGGACGACGCCGGGAGACGCTGCGGTCCGTGGGCATCGGCTTCATCGCCGCCGGGGCGGTCGCGCTGATCGTGCGCGGCCTGGCCGGCACCGCGGTTGTCGACGCCCTGGCCAAGAACGAGTCCGTCCGGCCCGCCGCCGATGCGGTGTGGAGCATCGGCACAGGGCTGCTCGCCCAGGCGGCAGGCTCGGCCGTCACCTTCGGCATCCTGCTCGTGATCGCGGCAGTGCTGGCCGGCCCGACACGCTACGCCGTGAGACTCCGGGGCTGGGCCGCGCCCTACCTCCGCGACCGCCCAGGCGCGACCTACACGGCGGCCGCCGCGCTCTACCTCGCGCTGATCGCGTGGGCACCGATCGCCGCGTTCCGCAAGCCCCTCGGCATCCTCGTGTTCGCGTTGCTGATGGGGCTCGGCACCGAGGTGCTGCGGCGGCAGACCGCGCGGGAATTCCCTGACGCGCGGCTCGGGGATGCGGCGAGCACGCCCCCGAGCGGATCCGCCGCCTGAACAGCGATTCCGGCCGCCAGAGGGTCGGGGCGGCTAGGCCTCGGCGTCCGGCGCGCCCCCGATGAGCTCGCGCCAGCGCGAGCGCCGGGCGGGGAACCGCTTCTCGGCGCGGGCGCGCTTGGCCTCGCCGTAGCGCCGATGAGCCCACGGCGACGTCGGCTTGGCCAGGCGAATCGCGCCGACCAGCGAGATCGGTGGGAGGAAGAAGCCGGCGACGCCCGTGGCGGTCTTGCCCTTGAGGATCGAGATCGCCGAGAACGTGACGGCGAGCGCGACGTCGATCGCCAGCGCGGCGTCGCCGCCCGACTGCGCGAACGGGAAGCCGACGACCAGCACCAGGCCGCCGAAGGTCGCCGCGATGATCACCGCGTCCACCGATTGGCGGCCCTCCTCGGCCCAGTAGACGTCCTTGAGGCGGAGCCAGAGCGCGAACTCGTCGAGGGTCAGCCCGGCCCCGATCCCGAACAGCACCGCCATGATCTCGCGCCACGGGGGGTCGATCGGCGTGAGCGAGATGAAGCCCGCCACGAGCATGAGCACGATCCCCCACACGAGGTGGTGGATGTGCAGATCGCCGCTCGACACGCTCCCCGGCCACCACGGCACCTTGGGGGAGCGCATCAGCCGGGCGCTCGTGCGGATGAACAGGAACGCGCCGAGAAACGCCACGAAGGCCAGCAGCGCCAGCCGTGACTGCGGGGCCCAGGGATTGGCGTCGCCGAGGCTGATGTCGAAATGGAGCGCCGCGAGCACCGGCCGATTCTTCCAGGCGGGGCCACGGCGCGTGGGTGGGGAGCTGCCGGTTACAACTTTGCGCGGGGCCTCGACCCTTCGGTTCCGCTCCCCCTACGCTCGTCGTCAGCCATGGCGCCGCTGAAGCAGAAGGGGGATCTCGCGGAGATGCTGGTCGCCGCGGACCTGGTGCGCCGCGGCTACAAGGTCGCCCTGCCGTTCGGCGAGGATTGGGACTACGACCTGATCGTCGAGCGCGACGGCCGGCTCGAGCGAGTGCAGGTGAAGTACATCGACCTCCGACGGCAAGGTGGTCGAGGTTCGATGCTACTCCGTATCGGTCACCGGACGAAAGGTCGTGGCCAGGAAGTCGTACACCGCAGAGACGATCGACTGGCTGGCGGTGTATGACGCGACGACCGAGGATGCTTCTACGTTCCGCGCCGAGCTGCCGGAGATGGACGAAGCAGGCTCACCTGCGACTCGCGCCGCCGAGCTACAACCGACGCAAGGAGCGTTCGATTCGCTGCCGACTACGAGGCGTTGCCGGACGCCGGGTGATGATGATGGAGCCAGCCGGGATCGAACTGGTGACCTTCGCGTTGCAAACGCACGCTCTCCCAACTGAGCTATGGCCCCGGGCGGCGAGTGTACCCCGCACGGCCGGGGACTCGGTCGAGCGGGTCGGTCGCGCCATCAACCGCTCCGGCGCGGCCTTTGCGCCGAACCACCCGCCCTGCGAGGATGGGGGCGAGGAGCTCGGGAGCAGACTCGATGACCGACGACGGCGCCCCCAGCGCGACCACGGAGCAGGTGACGGGCGCCGCGAAGCCGGCGCGGGCGGAGGTCTCCAACTACGAGATCGTCACCCACTACTTCGACGCGGCCGCGGAGCGCCTGGGGGTTGCGGATGACCTGCGCGCCGTGCTGTCCTCCGCCTACCGCGAGGTACGGGTCCAGGTCCCGGTCAGGCTCTCGGACGGGCGAATCCACGTGTTCTCGGGCTACCGCGTGCAGCACAACGGCGCCCGCGGCCCCTACAAGGGCGGCGTCCGCTACCACCCGGAGGTGGACCTCGACGAGGTGCGCGCGCTGGCGTCGTTGATGACGTGGAAGACGGCGATCACCGGCATCCCCTTCGGCGGCGCGAAGGGCGGCGTGAACTGCCCGGCGCACGAGCTCGAGCGCTCGGAGGTCGAGCGCATCACCCGCTCGTTCATGGACAAGATCGACAAGGTGCTCGGGCCGACACGCGACATTCCCGCGCCCGACGTCAACACCAATGCCCAGGTGATGGCCTGGATGATGGACGAGTACGGCAAGCTCCACGGCCACTCGCCGGCGATCGTCACCGGCAAGCCGATCGCGCTCGAGGGCTCCTACGGGCGCGAGGCGGCCACCGGCCGCGGGCTGGTGTTCTGCTACCGCGAGGCCGCGCCCCAGCTCGGGCTCACCCCGTCGGAGACGCGCTTCGTGATCCAGGGCTACGGCAACGTTGGCTCGTGGGCCGCACGGATCATGCAGCAGCTCGGATGCCGGATGGTCGGCGCGTCCGACGCCTATGGTGCGATCCGCAGCGACGGCGGGATCGACGCCAACGCGCTGGCCGCGCACGTGGCCGCCGGCGGCCAGCTGCCCGACTTCGCCGGCGCCGAGCCGATCCCGGCCGAGGACCTCCTCGGCATCACGTGCGAGGTGTTTATCCCGGCGGCGCTCGGCGGAATGATCCACGCGGACAACGCGGACGAGCTGGACTGCAAGCTCGTGATCGAGGGCGCCAACAGCCCCACGACGCCGACCGCCGACGAGATCCTCACCGACAAGGGCGTGTTCATCGTGCCCGACGTGATGGCCAACGCCGGCGGCGTCGTGGTGTCCTACTTCGAGTGGGTCCAGAACCTCCAGCACTTTCGCTGGGACGAGCGCGAGGTGAACGACCGGCTCGGCACGATCATGCGCCGCGCCTACCGCGAGTGCCTGGCGCGCTCGCGCGAGGATGAGGTGCCGCTGCGGGTGGCCTGCTTCGCGCTGGGCATCGAGCGGGTGCTCGAGGCGGCGCAGCTACGCGGGTACATCTAGCCGTTAAGCGCGTGAGAGCGCCCTGGTCGGGGCGCTCTCACGGCGTCCTTGCCCTCCGAGGCAAGTCTGTGGGTCGCACGAGGCGATCTACCCCGGAGTAGGACGAGTGGCTATCGGCAGAGGGGATTTTCGGCTCCCGGGGTGTGGAGCTTCACTTCTGAGTCCCCTGCCTGGACGCCTGTACTGGGCCGGGCCTACTTGTCGAAGTCGAAGTCCCGCGGGGGCTTCTGCTCGAACCACAGGCGATCGTGCTCGGGCGTCTCCTGCAGGAAGTCGGGGGTCTCCTCGAGCACGTCCTCGCCCCCGGGCGGCGGCGCGTCGCCCGCGGCCGGGGGCGACGGAGCCTCGGGATCAGGGCGCACGGCGTCGGGGTCCGACGGCGGGTGGTCCTCGTCCGCGGGCGGGGCGGCCGGATCGGGGACCGGCGCGTCCTCCTCGGCAAACAGGTCCTCGGCGTCGAAGACCTGCGTCGCCTGGTCGGGCGGCGGCTCGGCGGCGGCGGGCGCGGGGGGTGCGGGCGCCTCGGCGGGCGACGCCGGCTCCGGCGCCGCGGGAACGGGACGCTCGGCGGGCGCGGCGTCTGCCTCCGCGGCGACGTCCGCGGCCTCGCGGGCGTCCCCGGCGGGCGCGCCGTCACCCTCGGCCGGAGCCTCCTCGCCGGTCATCGACTCACGCACCTCGCGCACGGCCGGGCCGAGCGCCTCGCGCTCCTCGCGTGCGACGTCCTCGGGGTCGGCCCCGCGGCGGCGCTTGAGGTCCAGGTGCTCCTTGATGGCCTCGTCCAAGAGTCCCATCTGCGCAGATACTAGTCAGCCGGGACGGTCTTGGCAGAGCGGGCGGGGGCACGCTCGGTCCGGTTCTTGCCCCCGCGCTTGGCGTCGTAGAGGGCGGCGTCGGCGGCGGCGATCAGCTCCTGCTTGCTGCCGGCGCAGTCGGGCAGCGCGGCGACTCCGAGGCTGGCCGTCACCTTGAGTACGCCGCGGCCGTCCAGGCGCGGGATCTCCAGCGCCTCGACCCGCTCGCGCACGCGCTCGGCCAGGTTGAACGCGCCCTCGAGGTCGGTCTGGGGCAGCGCGACGGCCAGCTCCTCACCGCCGTAGCGGGCGGGCTCGTCGATCTCGCGGGAGGTGTCGCGCAGCACCCGGGCGACCTCGCGCAGCACGACGTCCCCCTGCTGGTGACCGTAGGTGTCGTTGACCTCCTTGAAGTCGTCGAGATCCAGCATGAGCATGCCGAGGCCCTGGTCGAAGCGCTTGGACCGCCCGACCTCCGTGTCCACGACCTCCTGGAAGCGGCGGTGGTTGAAGAGCCCGGTCAGCTCGTCGGTCACCGCCTGGCGCGCGACCAGCTCGTGCAGATCGACGTTCTCCAGCGACACGCTCGCCTGGCGCGCGAGGTAGCCGAACAGGTCACGCTCGGCGTCGGAGAAGGGGCGCGTCGCGCGCGCGACCGTCACGACGCCGATGACCGTTCCCGGCGACTCGGTCTCGGCCAGCGGGACCGCCAGCGCGCTCTGGCCCTCGACCGTGGTCTGCTCCTCGCGGCGCGACGCCAGGGCGGCGGACTCGGCCGCCTGGACGGCGCCCGAGTAGGCGGGCAGGTCGCCCCGGCCCACCCGCTGCGTCAGCCGGCCGTCGCGCGCGCGCACGCTCGCCCGGCCGCAATCGGCCGCCAGCGCGTCCAGCGCGGTGTCGACGACGATCTCCAGCAGGCCCTCGCGGTCGAGGTTCGACGCGAACGTCTCGCCGATGCGCCGGATCGAGCCCTGGAGCCGCGCGCGCTCCTGGCGCAGCTCCTCCAGGCGGGTCTCGAGCTGCTGCGACATCTTGTTGAACTCGTCGCCCAGCGCGGCGAACTCGTCGCGCCCCTCCGTCGGCACCGAGGTCGAGAAGTCCCCGCCGCCGAGGCGCTGCGCGGCCTCGAGGAAGCGGCCGATCTGGCCCTGGAGCGCACGCGACACGGCAATCGCGAACAGGAACGCCAGCAGCAGGAAGCCAACCAGCACCCCCCCGACGATCAGGCGGCTGCGCGACACAGACGACGCCGTGCGGCCGTTGTCGTAGAGCACCGAGACGCGCACCGGCGCGACACCGAACCCCGGCGCGTTGAACGAGGCGACGCGGAAGTCGGTGTCGCCGACGCTGACGGTGCCGACCCCGGGCAGCGGGTGCGCCGGGGTCTTCGTGGTCGACGCCAGCGACCGGCCGCCCTCCCGCAGCACCGCTTCAAGCGTGGTCACTTGCCGAACGCGGTCGGCGTAGGCCTGCGCGCCGGTGGTCGAGACCTCCAACTGCCCGACCGCCGTCCCGCCCCGCGCGAGGAGCTGGGTGCGCGCCGGGGCGACCGCGGTGCGATCGCCGACATCGGCCAGCGTGCGGCCGTTCGCAGTGGCCGTCAGGCGTCGCAGGTGCAGCACAGGGATGAGCGCCGCCGCGCGCGACCGCGCCGCACCGACGTCGCCGGCGCGCAGCGCGTTCGTCAGCGCCGGGTCGGCGGCCGCGCGGCGGAGGGCCGCGCCGGCGTCGTCGACGGCCTCGCGGTACACGCCGCGCGCGACCGCCTGGGCCTCGGCCACGCGAGCGTCCGTCTTGCCCGTCTCGTTGTCGGCGATCAGGACGAACACCAGCACGCCGACCGAGATCATCGGCACGACCACGATCACCACGAAGAACAGCGTGAGACGGCTGCGGAAGCTCATCCCTGAAAGCAGCGTACTCACCGGGTGCCCGGCCGGTCGCAAGCCCACGCCCGGGTACACTTGGCCCTTCCCCGGGGCTATAGCTCAGTTGGGAGAGCGCCTGGATCGCACCCAGGAGGTCGGGGGTTCGAGTCCCCCTAGCTCCATCACGAAGCCCGCAATTTGCAGGGCTTTTGTGTTGCAGGCCTGCATCCGGATAGTCGCCGCGCCTCGGTTGGCCGGTTTCTGGCCCAATTAGCCGCCATCGCCCGCGTCTCCGAGCGGCAGCGAGAGGGGTCAGCGACCGGCTACTGAGGGTGGAAATTTGTCGCCTGCCGAGAAGAAGAGTCCTTGTGCGGGGTGGTCGGACATGCCGCTCGTGAGCTCGTCGAAGGCGGCCCCCGACCTCTTGGCGGTCGCGTCGTTTGAGTACTTGGGCGCAGATGCGCATCGTGCGCTCGTCTCGGTGGCCGACTTGGTCGAGGACGTACTTGCTTGACCGCCGGTTTGAGGACTCGCTGGTTGATGTTGTCCTTGTCGCGGAAGCTCCCGGTGCGGGTGGGGAACACGGGCGAGTTCGGGTCGACTTCTTCTGTGATGCTCGCGCCGTAGGTGCCGAGTTCCGCCCGCAGACGAAGCGAGCGCCCGCAGATGGCGGCGAGCGCCAGGGCGCCGAGCCGGCCGACTCCGAAACCTGGCTTCTTGCGCCCTCGCGCCCACCATCAGCGACCTCCTTCCGTAACACGCGAGCAGCAGGGCTACTGACAGACCACCGCGACGTAGAAGGCCCTATCGGCGATCTGCACTGTGTTGTTGACCTGGCCACGCATCTGATGCAGGCCGTAGGTCTTCACCACGACGGCATTCCCATCGATTCCCGCGCTCGCGATGCTGTCAACGGCGACCAGGTGACCGGCCTCGTGGTAGAACAAATCAGTCGTGACGAGCGGCACACACCGCGACGAGAGCTTGGCACCTTTCCACTCACCGCAGGCCACAGATTCACCTTCACCCGCGCGCCGCCCGCTCGATGCCACGACGTGGTGGTATTCGTCTACGTAAGCCCGGGGTGCTTCTTGCCAGAGTCCATCCGGAACCTCCCGAGCCCCAGACATGGAGAACCGGTCCTTCGTTTACACGGAGCGCCGTCCTGAAGCTACGGCTGAAAGCAGGAGGATGTGGGAAGGAGGCTCGGCCCACGGATGAATCTCCTTCGAGCGCACCCGCCCGGGGATCCTCCCGTCACCTCTCGATGGTGACCGGCGCCTCCGCCAACTCCTGAACCCCGATCGTGGTCCCATTCGCAGCGCGTCTCCCAATCGTCATGAGGACGTGTTGCCGCCCGGTTCGTTCGGCGAATAGGTCGCTCGAAAATGAGCCTTTGACTGTGCTGCCGGTGGGTATGTCCTTGGTTACTGTACCAATCACAATGTTCGACGAGTTCACACTCTGACCCAGGACGACTTCGATGTCCGTGTTCGCCTGCTGAATGTCCCTCTGCGACCTATTCGTAATCGAGTAGGAGACGGTGATCCGACCTCCTACCCGAAGGATCTCGGGCTTGACGGCGAGCGTGGCAGCGATATGAAGGGGGCTGGGCGAGGCCGAAGAGGCACCGCCGCCCGCCGAAGAGGCACCGCCGCCCGCCGGAGTCCCGTTGGTCACAGTGTGCTGAGAGCCTCCCGAGAGCAGCAGAGCCGCCGAAAGCCCCCCGAGGACTGCGACTAGCAAGGCTACGCCGACGACGATGCTCCAAGGCCTCCTCTTCGCGCCCGAAAGGGCCCTGCTACGCCCGGTGACTGGTGCCGCAGGCGCCGGCTCTTGGGCCTCGCCTGGTGCTATACCCAGGGCCTTCAGACCGCCGACGATTCTCGGCAGGATCGCCGGGATGCCCTCGGAGGGGATGGCTATCGATGAATACCCGCCTAGGGCTAGGCGCCAATCGGGGCGTCGCTTCTGGAATTTCTCGTGGGTGATGTCCTTGAGCACGGGAATGATCGGTCGGTCCAACTCGTGAGCAACCTCAATCTCCCTCGCGACCTGATGGGAGCCCAGCGCCTCGGACGAGATGACGAGGATCACGGCGCTTGCCTTCTCGATCGCCTCGACCACTTGCGACAGATAGGTCGGGCCCGGAAGCGTGTTGGTCTCATACGCCCAGGCCTCATAGCCCTCGGCCTGCAACCCTCGGACGATCTCTTCGACGGTGCTCCGGTCTTCTTCGACGTGGCTGATGAAGATGGACATCGTGGGCCTCACCATATCCGGCGTTCCCGATACCGGCAGCTAGCCGCACTGCAGTCAAGAACAGCGGGTTCGAGGCGGTGCCTCCTCTGCCGTCGTTCGCGCTGACCGTGGCGGGGCTCCCGTCGCAGGCCGAGGCGTGGAGGCGAGCTTGACGGCGACGCGTCGCGTGCTCGCCCTCGACAGCAACCTTAGCCTCGGCCGGCGCCGTCTCCGTGAGATGCCGCTATCCAGGGTATGGGGCGGGGGTGGGCGACCGTCGGAGTTGACTTCGGTATCCGGGGGCTGCCGAGGGCGTGCGTGTGGCTGTTTACGGATGCTGTGTCGTTGGCTTGGGCTTAGGCTGGCTGGGGACTTTCGGACTTCCGCTGATCGAGGTGAGGATCAGGTTGTTGTCAGACCCGAAATGCAGGTGGTGAATCGCTGATGGGAGGCGAGGCGTAATGTCAGGGCTGGAGCGTACGGTCCTTGTCTCGGGCGATGTCACGGTTGATTGGAACTTGGCGCGACGGGCGCCGCGGGGGTCCGCGCAGGGTCGGCATCCCGATCTGAAGGTGCACGCGTCTCGCCAGCGCGGCGGCGCTGCGCTGCTTAGCGATCTCGTCAAGGAGGCGTTGGCTGGGGCGCCGGTCGAGGGGCCTGCGCCGGTGCTGCGTGGCGTGGATCTGCTGGTCGATCGGGTCACGCCTGAGGACGGGCGGTTCTCGCACTCGTATGCGGTCTGGGCGCCGTGCGAGGTCAGGCGCGGGGAGGAGCGGTGTGTGTGGCGGGTCGATCCGCCGCTGGGTCTTGACCGCGCCCGTTCGGAGGATTGGCTTCGAGAGGAGTGGGAGCGCCTGGGGCGTGACCTCACGCAGGCCGACGTGATCGCGCTCGATGACGCCGCGCTGGGGTTCCGGCAGCTGTCTGACCCTGGGTTGTGGCGACGGGTCGCGGAGGGCGGGCGCAATCCGTGGGTGGTGCTGAAGGCCTCAAGGCCGGTCGCGGAGGGATCGCTGTGGGAGCACCTGCGGGAGCATTGCTGTGAGCGGCTTGTGGTGCTGATGACGATCGATGATTTACGCGGCAGCGCTGTGCAGGTGAGCCGCGAGCTCTCGTGGGAGCGGACCGCCCAGGACTTGTATTGGGAGTTGGTGCATAACCCGCTGGTCAACGGCCTGTCGCTGTGCGCGCAGGTGGTGGTGTCCTTCGGCGCCGCTGGAGCTGCGTTGCTGTCCCGTGCGACCGGCGAGAATGGGGCGGGACCGGCACGCTGCTCGCTGCTGTTTGACCCGCAGGTGATCGAGGGCATGTGGGAGGCTGAACGGCCGGGGGTGATGATCGGCGCGACCGCGTGCCTGGCCGCATCGCTGGTGGGCGAGCTCGCCCTCGCCCGCGAGGAGCCCGACCTGGCGCGGGCGATCGACTGCGGCGTGGCCGCGGGTCGGTGCCTTTACGAGGAGGGCTCTGGAGAGGCGGACCGCGGGATGGACGTTGCGTTCCCGTTCTCGGCCGTGGTCGATCAGTTGATCGCGGGAGACGGGTGCCTTGAGCGTGTCGAGGTTCAGGATCCCGCCGGCTTCCTGCCCCGGCCGCAGGGCAGGGCCGCCGGCGACGGCCAGCGACGGCCGCGGGTGGAGGGGCACTGGACGATCCTCGAGGATCGTTACAGCGGCGATCTGCGCGAGGTGGCTGTCGAGGTGGCTTTGCGCGGCCCCGAGATCGCGCTCAAGGGCGTCCCGCTGGGGCGGTTCGGGAAGCTGCTCACGGTCGATCGTGGAGAGATCGAGAGTATGCGGGCGGTGCGGGCGCTGATCGCCGAGTACTGCTCCTCCTCGTGGCAGACGCCACTGTCGCTCGGGGTGTTCGGCGCCCCGGGGTCGGGGAAGTCGTTCGTGATGGTCCAGATGGCGGCGTCGGTCGCTCCCGGCCTGATCAGCGAGAAGATCGAGTTCAACCTGTCGCAGTTCGGCTCGCTCAAGGATCTGCACGACGCGCTTCACCAAGTGCGCGATGTCGCGCTGTCGGGTGTGATCCCGCTCGTTTGCTGGGATGAGTTCGACGCGGGTTTTCAGGGCGAGAAGCTGGGTTGGCTTCGGTACTTCCTCGCGCCGATGGAGGACGGCAAGTTCCGCGAGGGGCAGGTGTGGCATCCGATCGGCCGCGCGATCTTCGTGTTCGCCGGGGGAACGAGCCATCGGATGCAGGACTTCGGCGCAGGCGTCGACGATGACACGTTCCGCAACCTCAAGGGGCCCGACTTCATCAGCCGGCTGAAGGGCTATGTCAACGTACTTGGAGTCAATCCTCGCGAGGACGAGCGCGACCCCGATCATGTGATCCGGCGGGCGATGTGGCTGCGCGCGATCCTTCAGCGGGATGCTCCCGGGCTCTTTGACAGCGACGGTGTGCTGCGAATCGACCGTGGTGTGCTCGGGGCGTTTGTCGAGATCGAGCAGTACGGTCACGGCGGCCGGTCGCTTGAGTCGATCGTCGCCACCAGCCGCCTCGCTGGGGAGACCTCCTACCAGCGCTCGAGCCTTCCCCCGGAGAGCCAGCTCGACCTGCACGTCAACGGACGCGAGTTCCTCGCGCTCGTGCAGCGCATCGACCTCGAGGGCGAGCCGCTTGAGCGCTTGGCGCAGGCGATGCACGAGATCTATTGCGAAGACCTCCGCTCGCGCGGCGAGGAGACGAACAGCTCGCTCGTTCCATGGGAAGACCTACCCGAGCACCTCAAACGGCAGAACCGGGCCTCGGTTCGCGACATCCCACAGAAGCTCCAGCGGATCGGCCACGTGATGATCCCGGCGCGAAGCCACGACGCGCCGTTCGACTTCCCCGGCGAGCGACTCGAGGAACTCGCCGAGCACGAGCACCGCCGCTACGTGGAGGCAAAGCTCGCCGAGGGCTGGACCCTCGCGCCCGAAAAGAGCGACGAGAAGAAGACCAACCCCACGCTCGTTCCCTGGGAGGAGCTGTCTGACGAGGAGCGCGAGAAGGATCGCGCCGAGGTCCGCGGGATCCCGCGAGTAATCGCCCGAGCCGGATACACGGTCGTACGCTCTTCGCGGGAGAACGACAACCAGACGCCATAGTGGTGCGGATTGGTGTCACCGGACACCGCGTGCTGGCCGACCAGGAGAAGCTCGAGGCCGGGCTCGACGCGGTGGTCTCTCGGATCGCGGCGGCCTCCCCCGGCGAGCCGTGGACGGTCATCTCCGCCCTGGCCGAAGGAGCCGACCGACTCGTCGCGCGCCGGTTGCTTGCCCGGCCCGAGACACGCCTCGTGGCCGTGCTGCCACTCACCGCCAGTGACTACGAGACCGACTTCGCCACCGCAGCCTCACGCCAGGAGTTCCGCTCACTCCTCGACCGCGCGGACGAGGTGGTCGAGGTCGCGGCCGCAACCAGCCGCGACGCCGCCTATGAGGCGGCTGGACTCAAGGTTCTCGACCGCGCCGACATCCTGATCGCGGTCTGGAACGGGCACGGCGCGCAGGGCCAGGGCGGCACGGCCGCGATCGTCGCGCAAGCGCGCGAACGCAGCCTACCCATCGCCTGGCTGCGCGCAGGCAACCGGCGTCCGGAGACGCTGGAGCTGCCCTCGCTCGGCGCCGAGCAATGCGAGGTGACTTTCGAGCGGCTTCCCGAAGGCGACCGTTGGCGAGGATCGAGTCGGCTGCAAGCACAAGAGCAGCAGCGGCCCGGTCGCTAGTCGCTGAGTACCGCGTTGCACAAGACGAAAGGCAGAAGCCTGGCCGCCGGCCCGATCAGCACAGCGATGCGTGAGCCCGGACGCTCCTGGGGGCGGCTTGGCTGACGGCTTAGGACCTATGCCGGTAGGGCGGCAGCGTGGGCTTTCTTGAACGCAATCAAGCCGCTGGCGAGCTGGAGCAGCGCGAGGTGGTTCTCGTCCTTCTTGGACCAGCGGATGAGGATGCCGCGGTTTCGGTTGAGCCAGGAGTGGGCGGCCTCGACGACCCAGCGCCTTGCCCGCCAGCCGGTTGGCGCACGCGCGCGGCGAGCTCCTCGCCGCGCGAGCGGATGTGCGCGTTGAAGCCGTGCTCGGCCGCGAGCTCGTGCATCGACTGGGCGTCGTAGGCGCGGTCCAGGCACAGCCCCTGCGGCGCCTCGGGCGTTGGCTCGGGGCGCTCGATCGGGATCGACTGGATCGTCTCGGCTAGGAGCTTCTGGTCGTTGCGGTTGGCGCCCTCGTGCGCGAGTCCGACCGGCACCCCGGCCGCCTCGGTGAGGACCGATCGCTTCGCCCCTTTTTCGCTCTGTCGGTGGGATTGGGGCCGGTCTTCGGACCGCCGAGCGGCGCCTTCGTCATCGCCCCGTCGGCCGCCAGCCAGGCCCAGTCGATCCCTACCTGCTCGTCGTACTCGAGCAGCCCCTGGCGCCAGATCTCGTGGAACACGCCGGCGCGCTCCCACTCCTGGAAGCGCCGGTGCGCAGACGACGAGCTGGCTGGTCCGGTCAGGTCGAGCGCGTTCCATTGCATCCCCGTGCGCAGCACCAACAGGATCGCGTCCATCGCATCACGATCGGGCACCCGCGGGTTGTGACAACCCAACGGGTGAGACGGCCTGGGCGGCAACAACGGCTCGATCCGCTCCCACAGCCAATCCGGCATGCGCCAGCCGTCGTCCTTCGAGACGAGCCCCATCATCGACCTCCCCGGTCGCAATCGGCGGTCAGCGCGGAGATTCGACGAGGGCTACATAACTCCTACCGGCATAGGTCCTTAGAGGAAGCAGCTCTCTGACGGCTTAGTGGAAGCAGCTCTCGATCTTCTTCGCGCTCGGGGAGTTCGCATCGTCGATGGTGATCGTGCCAAAGGCCCGGTAGCCGCCCCCGCCACCGGTGGCGAAGTGCGTGGCGTCCGACGCGGTCTTCCAGAAATCGACCGTGTGAAGCGGGCTGGAGCGGCTGATGACCTCCATCTTGCTGGTCACTCCCAAGTTCCTATCCGTGCTGTCCGGCGGCCTGACCGCCACCGTGAACCCGGCGTTCTGAATGCAAGTCCGAACAGATGTCGGCGAGGTTGACGATGTCGAAGGCGTGGAGGGCGTTGACGCCGTCGAGGGCGTTGACGCTGTCGAGGGCGTTGACGCTGTCGACGGCGTTGACGTTCCTGAGGAAGTTGACGTTCCGGAGGGTTGCCCCACGATCTTGGTGACCTGCCACTTGCCTGAAACCTTCTTGATCTCGACCGTCTGGTTGAGGCGCACGCTGGTTGTCAGGTTCGCCGGGACCGACGCCTGCACCTTCTTACCGTTGGCCGTGGTGATAGTCACCGCAGACACTGAGGTGGGCGTCGTCACGGTCCCGTTCAGGACCTCGTTCAGGGGGATTCCCCCGACTTGCATCGCGGTGACCTTCCCTGTCTGCGTGTTCGACGAGGAGCCGCCGCAGCCGGCACCTAGCCCAACCAACACCCCAACGAGTATCCCAACCACCAGGGGTCGACTCCGCCGCCTCGTGCTCGCCCTCATAGGACACTCCTTCCGCGCGGGTTCTGTAACGGCTATTCCTGGGCAAATAGCGGTCTTAGCCCTAGGGTTGACGCTACGCTCGCCACGCGCCGCGGCCATCCGTGTCGGGCCACCGACTCGTTGCGGCTCACTACGCAGGCACCCGTCGCCGCACTAACGGCGAGCGGCGGACGCACGCGCCGGCCACGGCCGGTCCCCGCGCGCGCGACGCGCTCGACCGTCCACCCACCTGGGCCGTGTTCCAAACGGCCCTAGCCACTCACCATTCTTGCCGTCCTGGCCTCAAGCTCGCGCGACAGACCAAGCTCCTCCCAAGCGCCGGAGCCACGCCGGCCGCCGACGCGCCCGAGAGGCCCGCCTCGCAAAGGAGAAACGAACGCCTTGTACCCCAGCAGCTACCGCAGCGGACGACGAGGAGAAGCCCGCACCCCATTGGCGAGAGTGCCCCTTTCGCGTGTCTGCAAGTGCGTCCCGGCGTGAAGGGTCCGGCGACCGGCCCGGCTGGCGGCAGGCCGGGGGCGACATCACGACACGGCGAGTGATGTCGCGCTCTCCGCTCCATCTCGGTATTCGGGCCAGAGCGCGTTTGTTCTGGCCCAAATCGCCGCGTATCGCCCGCTATTTGCGCACAAACCGTGGGGTGGTCGGTGTCGCTGCTAGCGAAGCTTTCTTCCTGTAAATCAGCCGAAAAGCGGCGCGAGTGAGCGCCTGGATCGCACCCAGGAGGTCGGGGGTTCGAGTCCCCCTAGCTCCATCGCCGTGAGGCCCGCTTTGTAGCGGGCTTCTCGGTACACGGACACCCCCAGTGCTTTCCTCTTGGCCTCTCTGGAAGCGAAGCCCGGAGCGCGACTCGCCCATACGCCCTCGACGGCGTCCTCCGGCGCTTCAACTACCACCGACCGCACGGCACCCTCAGCCGAAACCCCGGCAGCCCGACTCGACGAGATCAACGACCCGCTCAGGTCCTACAGCTACGGCGCGACGCGGTAGATGTGCTGGGCGTAGACCCAGCAGACGGCCGTGCAGTCGACCTGCCAGGCCTGCGCGCGCCAGGTGCCGAAGGGCATGTTGAACGGGATGCGCACGTTCAGCCGAAAGCGGCCGCGGGAATCGGTGCGCGCGAGGTACTCGTGCTGGTCGACACGGCCGGATTCGGCGTCGACCACCTCGGTCGGGACGATGACGTGCACGCGCAGGCGCGGGACATAGCCGGAGCCGAGCAGCGTGAGCAGGCCGCGGCGGTGCACCTGACGGTGGACGACGCCGAGTGTGGGGTGGGCCCGCGGGTGGCCGCTGAAGGTGCGCCGGTTCGCCGGCGCCGTGCAGACCTCGCCCGGGGGAGTGACGATGACCGAGACGGTGCCGCTCAGGGCAGTCGCGCTGGTGAACCGCCCACGCAGGTCCCACCCCTGCAGGCCCGGATGGTCGAGCTCGAGCGGCGGGCTGAAGCGCGCACGGATGGTGAACCTGCCGCGCGAGTCGATCGGGACCTGCACGGCCTCCTTGATCGGGACCACATGCGTATGCCCGTCGTCGCACCTGGCCGCCACCGTCGCCTGGAGCGCCACCACCTGCCGCCGGTTCGGAGCGATCAGGAGGCGGACGAGCGGACCGTTGTTCCCGATCCGCGCCTCCCAGTAGCCGGCACGCGGCAGCGCCGCGCCCGCGACCGGCGCGGCGGCTCCGACGAGCCCGAGGGCTGCAATCGCAGCGATGGCGAAGCGGAATCTCATGGGCGTACTAGGCTCGGTCAGGGCTTGCAGGTGAGGGTTCTGTCGCCGTTGAAGCTGGTGGTGCGCACGCCGGGCGCGCTCACGAACTTGACGGCGTCGCGGTAGAACCACTTGCGATTCTTGGGGCAGGGCCCGTTGACGAGCAGGCCCGGGTGGGTGGTGACGGTGCGGCCGCGGATCCGGCGCTTGACGGTCACCGTCTTCTTGCTGATGTTGAACCGCACGTCGGCGAGCGAGGCGCAGACGCCGGGCGCGGGTGAGATCAGGCTGGGGATGACGTCGAACGTCTCCCTCAGGCCGTAGGGGCTCGAGGCCTTTGAGATGCTGATGTCGAGTACGGGGTGCCCGACCACCGGCCCGCTCAGGAGTGCGTACTGGTGCCTCCCGCCCGTGCCGTTGAAGATGTTCAGCTGGATGTTGACCGGCGCCGCTTGTGCCAGCGGCGGGTTCGTGTTGCATGAGTGCAGCAGCCCAATGACGCTACCCGTGCCGATCCGCGAGCTCGCGCACACAGACGGCTGCCCGGTCGCTTGGAGCCTGGCCTTGTTGCACGCCGGGTAGAAGGCGCCGTTGTAGACCATGCCCTTGTGCAGGAAGATGTCGTCGTGCCCACCGATGTCGGGCGTGAGACCCGCCGGGAGCGTGTTCGTGATCAGGCCCATCTTGATGCCCGTGCTGGCACCGGCCTTCGTGGACGTCTGGCTGACGGTGAACGTGCGGATCGAACGAACGGCCGCATTGGCAACCCCGCCCAAAGCGAGGACTCCAACCACCGTCAAAGCGAGTACCGAAAGCTTGCGCATGAATCCCTCCGTATTTGTATCGACGGAGGCTCAGCGTGGCGGCTGGTCGCTCCCGATGTACTGATCCGTGAACACGTCACGATCGGAAACGATGCGGTGGTTGGAGTGGGCGCCATCGGATCGGCTCGCTACGCGACCTCGCGGGCGCCTAGCGCCTGCGCGGTCCTCGGCTCGCTCTGGCGGTCGGATTCTGGGCGGCGGCAGCCTGTAGGCCGGTCCCACGGAGCGAGCGGGTGGCCTCTTCGAGTCCAGGCGAGCTCCATCCCGGCCTGCTCGGGCTCGTGCGTGCCCGAGCTAGGTCGCCCGGCCCACCGCGAGGGCGCCGGTTATGCCGTGGCGCATCTTTACGACGACCTCGATCCCCGCGTTGCGACCCTGGCGGATCAGCTGCTGGAGGCGCCGGCTGTTCGGTCGGATGCGGTGCAGATGGAAGGTGTCCGGCGTCTGCTGGAAGCGCGACCGGCCGACGACCCGCCCGTTCTTGCGAAGCTCGACGAGCACCTGGCAGTGGCCCTGGTTCTCGGGGCAGTGGGTCACGACGGTCACGACGCCCGCGCGGCGGTCGGTCGAGCGGGCGCTGCGCCGCACCGCGTCGCCCAGGGTGCGGGCGGACGGTCCGGTGTCGAACGTGGCGGTCCTCGCGCCGCCGAGCACGTCGTCGGAGTTGAGCGCGTGCACCCGCGCCACCAGGCGGCCGCCGCCAGGGGTGCCGCGGAAGATCGTGCGGCGGCTGCGAGAGGAGACGCGGCGGACGAGGCCCACCTGCCTGCCCCCGCGGCGCCCCGGCTTCGCCACCTCGACGATGTACCCGCGCGCGCCCGCCACGCCGGACCACTGCACGAACACGTCGTGGTCGTAGCGGTGGGCTGACACCCGCTTCGGCGCTCCCAGCCGCGCCGGCGGCCCGACCCGGTAGCTGGCGACGTGCATGGCCTGGCGCGCCGCGTAGCCGTGCTTGACCGTGACGTACAGGCGCCGCGTTCCGTAGTGGCCGCCCTGCGCGACCCGGAAGCGGTACGTCCCGTTGGCCCGGTCGGTGTCGAGGATGGGGATCCGCAGCCCGCCCGCCATCGACTCGCTGAAGATCAGCCTGGTGTGGGCGCGCCCCAGCGAGCGCCACCGCAGCGTGCGCACCGGGCCGCTGCCCGTGACGCTGGCCTGGACGCGCTCCGGGGCCTGCCGGCGGCCCGCCTTCAGGCTGATGATCGCGGGTGAGCCCGGATGCGGCGTGATCGTCCAGACGCCCTTGGGCCGGCGGATGAAGAGGTTTGTCTTGTTGGTGCCGGTGTTGTTGACGAAGAAGAGGTGGTCGTTCGCCTTCACGAACTGGGGCCCGGTCGGCCCGGGAGAGGAATAGACGCGACCGTCCGAGGAGGTCGCCGTGAAGCGCGGGGGTCCGCCGGCGCCCGCGGCCTCCAGCACGATCTGGCCGCTGTCGAGGCGAATCTTGCGCGACCGTCCCGCCGCCAACGCCGCCCCGCCCGGGAACTGCTCCTTGTAGGCGTCGAGACCGCAACCGATGCCGAAGGTCTCGACCCTGCTCGAGCCATACACGTAGACGGCGCCGCCGTCGGCGAAGAGCACCTTCCAACAGGCACCCGCCGCCCGGTCGTTGACGAGGATCCGTCCTTCGAAGATGTCCAGGCCGATCAGGCGGACTTTGCCCGAGCCCTCGAACTGGAACTTCTGCTTGGCGACCCAGCCGCCGACGCGCGCGCCGATGTAGAAGGGATCGTCTGGGTTGTTCCGGTAGCTGGGGAAGCCGACCCCGAGGCCCGCCCCGAAGTTGATCAGGCCGTTGGTGTGCATCTCCAGCAGCACGTCTCCGACCGGCAGTCGGAAGATCTCGACCCCGCCCGTCAGCTTGAAGAACAGGGCGCAGGCGTTGTCGGACCCCAGCTGGAGGGCGGCGTTCGCCCCGATCGGGGGAACCTTGCCGAACGGAGTCGGGACCTCCGGCCCGAAGATCGCCTTGATCGCGGCGGTGATGTTGAGCTCCTGGCCGCACTTGTCGATCACGGCGCGGCGAAAGCCCCCGCCGACCTCGGTGATGAAGCCTCCGGGAGGGGCCCCGATCGGGATCCTCAACCCGGTCACCTTGGCGTCGAACTCGTCGATCGTGCCGTTCTCGAACTTGAACCCGACGCCGAACCCGGTGTCCCCGGCGACGGTGAACGGGAACACGGCCGTCGCGCTGCCCGCGAGCGTGCCGTTCGCCGCCGAGTACTCCGCGTCGAGGTCCTCGATCTTTATGGCCCTGAGGCCGTCGATCTCCTTCAGCTTGACGTCGAAGCCGTCGAGCGTGGTGCCCTTTCCGAGCTCGGTCGGGAGCTTGATGTCCACCGTCTGATCCTTGCCCTTGAGCGTGAAGATGCCGCTCAGGGCGACGGTGACGTCCATCGATCCCTTGCCGCCGTCCTCCAGCGTCACCGGCGTGTCGATCGTTCCGACCGGCGAGAGCCCCGCGAGCGCGTTGACGAAGGCGCTGTTGGTCCCGAGGCGGACGTCCTCGAGGAGCAGGCTGCCGGCCCCCGGGGCCACGAACGAGATCACCATCGGATCGCCCAGCGGCGCCGGCTGACCCTTGATCGGCCAGTTCATCGACTCGAGCTGGAGCTTGCGACCGCCGGACGAGACCTCGTTGGTCTTGTTGTTGATGGTCAGCGAGTCGCCCGCCCCCAGCCTGATGATGAAGCCGTTGAGATCGACCTGATCGGTCGCCGGTCCGGTCGCGGTGTAGATCGTCGCCCCGTTCTGGCCGGGCGTCGAGGTGAAGCAGCTCTTCGCCTTGACGATCCCGACCTCGACCGTCTGGATCGTGCAACCGGCTCCCTGCGATCCGGCCCCGGCGGCGAGCGTCAGAAGAACCAACAGCGAGGCCGCGAGCGCTCCCGCCAGCAGCAGGGCCGCACGGATCAGCCCTCTGCGCGCCACTGCCGTCTCCGAGGTGTTTGGTCTGATGGCAACCCGGAGCCCCCGTCCAGTGGAGAAGCATGGCCCCTGCGTCGAGCCTTGCAGAGGGCTCAACGCCCGTCAAGCATCTTGGCCGGCGTCGAGGGGGGCCGGCGAATCCTGCCCTTTTCGAGGAGCTGTCGATTTCGTCGCTCCCCGTTCGTCGTATCGGCGACCATTCCGACAAGGAGGACGCGATGAAGTACATGCTGCTGATCCATCAGGGCTCCACCCCGACGCCGGGGTCGGACGCGTGGGAGAGCCTGCCCGACGACGAGAAGAACGCCGTCTACGGCGCGTACAAGGCGATCAACGAGAACCCCGACGTCAGCTCCGGCCTCCAGCTGGCGCCGCCCGAGACGGCCACCACCGTGCGGGTGCAGGACGGCAAGACGCTGACCACCGACGGTCCGTTCGTCGAGACCAAGGAGGCGCTCGGCGGCTACCTGCTGTTCGAGGCGGAGGACCTCGACGCTGCAATCGACTTGGCGTCGCAGATCCCGGCGGCGCGCATGGGCGGCGCGATCGAGGTGCGCCCGATCGTGGAGCGGTGAGGTGTACGAGCGCGCCGGCGAAGGGTGGTCGTCCTGCTTCGACCGTATGGCGCAGCGCCTGGCCCGATGAGTCCCAAGCGGTCCGCCAGTCTCATAGACAAGACCACCGACCAGGAGGATCGACATGGGAACGATCGTGGTGACCGAATTCGTGACGCTCGACGGCCGCGTGGAGGACCCGGGCGGAGCCGAGGGCTTCGACCGCGGCGGCTGGGCCTTCCAGTTCAACCGCGGCGACGAGGGCGACAAGTTCAAGCTCGACGAGGTCCTCGACGCCGAGGCCCACCTCCTCGGGCGAGTGACCTACGAGGGCTTCGCCGCTGCCTGGCCGTCGAGGGAAGGCGAGTTCGCCGACAGGCTGAACAACGCGCCCAAGTACGTCGTCTCGTCGACGCTCGAGGAGGCCGAGTGGAACAACTCGACCGTGATCAAGGGTGACGTCCCCGCGGAGGTGGCCAAGCTCAAGCAGGAGGTCGACGGCGCCATCCTGGTCGCGGGCAGCGTCCAGCTCGTGCAGACGCTCGTGGAGCACGGCCTGGTGGACGGGTACCGGCTGATGGTCTTTCCGCTCGTCCTCGGGAGCGGAAAGCGGCTCTTCGGCGACACGAGCAAGCCCGCGGCCGTGCGGCTCAAGGAGGCAAGGCCGGTCGGTCCTGACGGCGTCGTCGTCCTCACCTACGAGCCGGCGCCGAAGGGCGAGGAGGATTGAGGCGGCGACTCGCTCGCCGTCTCGGCCCGCTCGTGCTCGACGAGGAAGCCGCGCACGCGCGCGGCGAGCCGCTCGGGCTGCTCCTCGGGGATGAAGGTGCGCGAGTCCGGCACGAGCTCGAAGCGCCCCTGGGGCAGCAGCTCGGCGAGCCTGCGCCCGTGCTCCCGCGGGAAGATCCTGTCGCCGTCCGCCCACAGGACGAGCGCGGGCCTGTCGAACCCGCGCAGGGCCTCGGCCGCCTCGAAGGTGTAGCGGGTGTCCACCGCCCGCAGGAGGCGCATGAGATCGCGCCGGACGCCCGGGTTCGTCCGGATCGGACCGGTGTAGGAGCGCATGATGGCCTCCTCGATCGGCCTGCTCGTGACCCAGCCGTACGCCGTCGGGAGTCGCTGCACGAACTTGAACTGCACCGACCACGCGACGACCCACATCAGCGCCCGGGAGCGCGCGGTGACCTCGAGGTAGCGCTGCGGCGTCGGCGGGAACTTCTCGAACGCATCGCAGGAAGTGAGCACGAGCCTTCCGACCCGCTCGGGGTGGCGGCCGACCAACGACTGCGCCACGGCCCCGCCGGTGTCGTTCGCCACGATCGTGACGTCGGCGAGCTCGAGCTCCGCGAGGAAGTCAGCCACGATCCGCGCCATCCCCGGCAGCGACAGGTCGGCGTCCGCGCGAAGCGGGTGCGAGTGGGACCCCCATGGCAGGTCCGGCACGACGCAGCGACGCTCGTCGGCGAGCCGCGGCGCGACGCCGCGCCAGAGGTCGCCGTTGACCCCGACGCCGTGGACGAAGACCACCGGTGAGCCGTCGCCCCGCTCACGGTACGCGATCGTCCCGGCCGGCGTGTCGACGGTGCGCTGCTCTCCCAGCTCCGCGCTGATGGACAAGTGGGCTCGGCCTTCCTCTTCGTGTCGCGGGCCGTGGCGCACGCGGGCCCTGGCGCGAGGCTACCGCCTCGCGACTCGAGGCCGAGCTCGAAGTCGGGCGTACGCTGTACGGAAATGCGGCCCGGCAACGACACCCCGACCCAGGCGATCGTCGTCGACGGGCTCGCCAAGTCGTTCGACGAGGTCGAGGCCGTGCGCGGCGTCGACTTCGAGGTCGCGACCGGCGAGGTGTTCGGCTTCCTCGGCCCGAACGGCGCGGGCAAGTCGACCACGATCAACATGCTCTGCACGCTGGCCAAGCCCACGGCGGGGAGCGCCACGGTCGCCGGCTACGACATCGTCCGCGAACGCGACGACGTTCGCCGCCACATCGGCCTCGTCTTCCAGGACCCCACGCTCGACGGCTACCTCAGCGCGTACGAGAACCTGCGCCTGCACGCCGAGCTCTACGGGGTCGAGCGCGCGCTGGTGCCGGCGCGGATGCGGCAGGTGCTCGAGATGGTCGGCCTGTGGGAGCGCAAGGACTCGCCGGTGGCGACCTTCTCGGGCGGCATGCGGCGGCGGCTGGAGATCGCGCGCGGCCTGATGCACTCCCCGCGCGTCCTGTTCCTCGACGAGCCCACCATCGGGCTCGACCCCCAGACGCGCAGCTCGATCTGGAGCTACATCCAGCTGCTCAAGGAGACGGAGGACATCACGATCTTCATGACCACGCACTACATGGACGAGGCCGAGTTCTGCGATCGGATCGCGATCATGGACCGGGGTGAGATCGTGGTCCTCGACACCCCGGGAGCGCTCAAGGCCAGCGTCGGCGCGGACCGCGTGACGATCGACACCGAGGACGACGACGGCGCGATCCGGGCGCTCGCCGAGCACTTCGGCATCGACGCGCAGATCGCCGGGGGCGCGGTCACCTTCGGAGTGCCCGGCGGCGCGGAGTTCGTGCCGCGGCTGTTCGCCGAGCTCGGGGTGCCGATTCGGTCGGTGAGCGTCTCGCGTCCGACGCTCGACGACGTCTTCATGTCCTACACGGGATCGACGATCCGCGACGCCGAGGAGTCGCAGGGGAAGGACGCCAACCGGATGTTCATGCAGGTCGTCACGGGGACTCGGCGATGAGCACGACCGCCGAGCGGAGCCTCTCCCCTCCCGAAGCCCCGCCGCCGTCGGAGATCGTCCGCGTCCACGTCCCGGCGCGCAGTTGGCGCAGCGAGCTGCGCGCGATCAAGATCGTCTGGCGCCGGGAGCTGATCCGCTTCATCAACGACCGCCTGCGGATCGTCACCGCCCTCGTCCAGCCGCTGCTCTTCCTGTTCGTCCTCGGAACGGGGCTTCAGCAGCTCTCCGCCGCGAGCACCGACGGGGTCAACCTCAAGACGTTCATCTATCCCGGCATCCTCTGCCTCGCCGTGATGTTCACGGCGATGTTCTCGGCGGCGTCGATCGTCTGGGACCGGGAGTTCGGCTTCCTGCGCGAGATGATGGTCGCGCCGGTCAGGCGCAGCTCGATCGTCATCGGCAAGTGCCTCGGCGGCGCGACGGTGGCGAGCTTCCAGGGCGTGATCCTGCTGTGCCTCGCCTGGGCGGTGGACATCCCCTACAGCCCGACGCTGATCCTCGGCGTCTTCGCGCTCCAGCTGCTCCTGGCCTTCAGCATCACGGCGTTCGGGGTCATGGTCGCGATCCGCATCAAGCAGATGCAGTCGTTCATGGGGCTGATGCAGATGGTCGTCATGCCCATGTTCTTCATCTCCGGCGCGATGTTCCCGGTCGCCAACCTGCCGGGCTGGCTCGCCTTCCTCAACCGCATCGACCCGCTGACCTACGCGGTCGATCCGATGCGGCGGCTCGTCTTCAGCCACCTCGACATCAGCGCCGCGGCCCGGAGGACGCTCGACCCGGGCGTGACGTGGTTCGGCTGGCACGTGCCGGCACTGCTCGAGGCCGGCATCGTGCTCGTGATGGGCCTGGCGATGCTCGGCATCGCGATCTGGGAGTTCAGCGTCACCGAGTAGCGTCGGCGTCGGGGCGCATCCGCGCGCGCTGCGCGTACGCCTCGGCGACGATCAGGTCGGCGTCCGGCAGGTCGAAGTTCTCGGCGAGGTAGCGATCGACCTCCGGCGACGGCGCGCCGTTGAGCGCCATGTTGAGCGCCACGACGCAGGCCCTGTCGCGTTCCGCCGAGCCGGCGTCGCGGCGCGCCGGGTCCGGCCACTCGGCGAGCGCGGCGATCGCGGCCGCCAGCAGCTCGCGCGTCGCGACGAGCTCGCGCTGGACGCGTTCGAGGACGTCGGCCGGGACGGTCACCGTGCCGCCCGCCGGCGGTTCGTCGGCCTCGGCGGCCGCGGCCAGCGTGCTCAGCCGCGCCCGCACGTCCTCCATGCGCTCGCGCAGGCCGTCGAGCAGCGCCGGCGTCGCCGCCGCGGCCGCGTCGTCGACCCCGGCGCGAACGTTCCCGCTCGCCTGCGCGGCCCCGGATCCGCGTGACCCCTCCACCTGCCGCAATCTAGCGCGCCTCCTCCGTCGAAGCGCCGGTTTGTCATCGTGCGCACAGTACGATTCTGCCGGCACGTGTTGCAAGCCGTGAAGGAACCTCAGCACACCCGTCCGCCCCGTCACGTGGGCGAGTTCAAGGACGTGGTCGTCCAGGACGAAGGAGGCGCCGAGATCCGGCTCGGCGACCTGTGGCGCGACCAGCCCGCGGTCCTGGTCCTCCTGCGCCACTACGGGTGCGTGTTCTGCCGGGCGCAGGCGGTGCAGCTGCACCACGCCCGCGACGACTTCGCGGCGGCCGGTGCGCGCCTCGCCGTGATCGGGCAGGGCACGCCGAGCCAGGCGGAGGAGTTCCGGCGCGCGCAGTCGATCGCGCTGCCGGTGTACTCGGACCCCGAACGCCGAGCCTACGAGGCGGCCGGCGCGAAGATCGCGACGTTCTCCGAGCTCGTGAACCCGCGCACCGTCGCGCGGGGGATCGGCCACACGGTGACGTCGCGCCTGCGGCAGGGAAGCATCGCCGTGCACCAGGGACGGCTCGTGGACAACCCGGCCCAGCTCGGTGGCGTCCTGGTCATCGCGCCCGACGACTCGGTGCGCTACGCCCACCTGTCGGAGGACGCCAGCGACAACGCCCCGGTCGACGAGGTGCTCGCGGCCGTGGGAGCGATCCGGCCGCGCGCCTGACGCCCAAACGCCGCTACCGCTGCAGCCCGAGGGCTTGGAGCGCCGCCGAGCGCTCCAGGAAGAACCGCACCCGGACGACCTTGCCGTCCCTGACCGTGAGGACGGCCGCCGGGTCGTGCTCGACCAGCACGTCGTCGCGATGCGTGCGCGCGCGCACGTGCGTCAGCGCCAGGACCTCGCCGCCCCCGGCATCGACGACCTCCTGGATTTCGAGCATGTAGCTCGCGAACGGGGACAGCCAGTCCCGCCACCCCTCCTCGAAGCCCTCGAGCCCGCGGAAGGAGAGGTTTGGGACGCCCTGCGCGCCGGTGAGGAACTCGACCTCCGCGTCCACGGCGAGCAACTCGACCGCCTCTGCGCCGAAGGGCACACCGGCGTCGACGAACTCGACCATGTCGATCTCGCCGGGCCACACCCGCTTGACGATCTCGATGTCCTCCCGCGACATGGCTCCAGTATCCCGGCTGGACGTACGACGTTCCGGGGTGCAAGTCGGCCGGGGACGGAGGAACCGGCTACGACCGGCCAGGGGTCGACGGCGCGGCGGCGTGGTCGAGCGCGCGGAGGAAGGCGGCGACGACCTCGGGATCGAACTGCGAGCCGGAGCAGCGCTCGAGCTCGTTGCGCGCGGCCTGCGCGCCGATCGCCTTGCGGTACACGCGGTCGCTGGTCATCGCCTCGTATGCATCGGCCACGGCGAGGATCTTCGCCTCGAGCCGGATCTCCCCGTCGGTCAGCCGGCTGGGGTAGCCCTGGCCGTCGGGCCGTTCGTGGTGGGCCAGGATCCACCCGCGGATGTCGTCGAGCTCGGCCCCGCCGAGGATCCGTGCGCCGATCTCGGGATGCTTGCGCATCTGGGCGTACTCCTCGTCGGTCAGCGGACCGGGCTTGCGCAGGATCGCGTCGGGCACGCCGATCTTGCCGATGTCGTGGAGGACGCCCGCGACCCGCACGCGCTCGACGTGGTCGTCTTCCAGCTCCAGCTCCCGAGCCATCAGCTCGCAGTAGCGCCCAACAGTTTGAGAGTGGCGCGCGGTGCCGGTGTCGCGCATGTCGAGCGCCTCCGCGAGGTTGAGCACCGTGGCGAGGTGGGCGTGGCCGCGGTCGGGCATCTTGCCCTCGCCGACCGACAGGATGCCCTGCACCTCGGCGCTGTAGAGCACGGTGCGATCGCGGCCGAGCGCCTTCGCCGCATAGAGGGCCTCGTCGGCGGCGCGGAGCAGGGCGTCGGCGGTCAGGCCGTGGGTCGGATAGGTCGCCACGCCGAGGCTCAAGGTGAGGGGCACGGGCTGGTCGGCGAACCCGTCGCCGAACCGGCTGCGCAGCCGCTCGGCGACGATGAACGCCTCGTGCTGGTCTGTCTCGGGCAGCACGAGGGCGAACTCCTCGCCGCCAACCCGAGCGGCCACGTCGATGCGGCGCTTGTTGTCCTCGAGCAACCGTCCGATCGCCTGCAGCGCCTCGTCGCCGGCGTGGTGGCCGAGCTTGTCGTTGAGGTGCTTGAAGAAGTCGCAGTCACACATGAGCAGGCTGAAGGAGCGCCCGCCGCGCTCCGAGCGCGCGAGCTCGTTGTCGATGACGCTCTGGAACCCGCGCCGGTTGAGCAGTCCGGTGAGCGGGTCGGTGCTGGCGGCGTCGGTCAGCTGGTCGATCAGGCGCCCCACGCGCTCACGCAGCGTGACGAGGAACACGCCCGCGACCGCGAAGGTCCCGGTCATCAGCACGAACGCCGGGATGTCCTCGTTGGCGTCGAGCCCGCCCGCCGTGTAGCCGAGCATCCGCGACCCGATGATCACCGCCGCGTAGTTGACGATCGCGAAGAGGCACAGCACCGCGGTCTGGCGTCCCGACAGGAAGTAGAAGGCGTAGAGCGCGACCCACAGGTAGAACAGCAGGTACGCGCTGGTACTCCTGCCGGTGAACACGATCGCCAGCGAGGTCATGGCGGTGGCGCCGAAGGGCCCGCAGGTGGCGACCCAGCGGGGCGTGCGATCCCCGATGATCAGCAGCGCGCACGCGGCCGCGAGCGACGTGCACTGGATTGCCAGCAGGCCGGTGTCGTTGAAGCGCGCCGGGTGCGGAAGCAGCACGCCCAGCGCACCGACGAGGCCCGCGGCGGCGAACAGGGCCGCCTGCGCGCGCGCCGCCATCCCGGGAGTGAGGGTCCGGACGGCGAGCGCGGTCTCCTGTCGGGAGGGCCTGTGCACGCTCACAGCGTTTGGTATCGGCCCCGCAAGATGGCGTATTGATGGGGCCGGCCCTACGCCACCCGACGATAGATCTTCAACCCTGAGGAAACCTCCCTACGCGTTGCTCGCGACCTGGGCGAACGCGTCCGATAACAGGCGCGTGACCCCGTTTCCCCAGCATTCTTTCGACCTCTTCCTCTCCTCCGTGATCGCTGGAATCGGCCGGGCGCTCAGGCTCGGCGGGTCGCGACGACGCGGGCGCCGCGCTTAGGCGACAGCGTGAACGCGCGGCGCACGATTCGCTCGTCGCGCCGCTCCGCCGGCCGCACGTCGAGGTTCCGCAGGACGGCCTCGAGCACGATTCGCATCTCCAGCAGGGCAAAGCTCGCACCGAGGCAGCGGCGCACGCCGCCGCCGAACGGGATCCACGAGTAGGTCGCGGGCTGGCCGTCGAGGAACCGCTCCGGGCGGAACTCGTCCGGGTCCTCGTACACCGCCGGGTTGCGGTGCAACAGGAAGATGCAGGGCATCAGCACCGTGCCGGGCGCGTACAGCCGGCCCCCGACGACGAGCGGCGCCGACAGCTTGCGGGCGGTGATGGGCACGACCGGACGCAACCGCAGGCTCTCCTTGATCGCCGCGTCGAGATAGCGGCTGTCGCCGCGCTCGAGATCGGCCCGCAGGCGGTCCACGGCGCGCGGATGGCGCAGCAGGCGCTCGAAGGCCCACGCCAGCGCGGTGGCCGTCGTCTCGTGCCCGGCCACGAGCATCGTCAGGAGCTGGTCGCGGATCTCCTTGTCGGTCATCGGCTCGCCGTTCTCGTCCTGCGCTTCGAGCAGCAGCGAGAGCACGTCGTCCTGGTCCGGGCGCGCCGCCTCGCGGCGGCGGGCCATCTCGGCGTACAGCGCCCGGTCGACCGCGGCGGTGCACCGCATCAGGCGGCCCCAGGGCGTCAGCCCGCCCAGCTCGATGCGCAGCTGCGGCAGCGTCGTGGCGATCGTGGTGTTGAGCTCCAGCAGCCGTGCGAGCAGGACCCGCAGCTCGTCGCGCCGGGGGCCGTCCTCGAGGCCGAAGACCGCGCGCAGGATGACGTTCAAGGTCATCGCCTGCATGCGCGGCTGGAGCGCGAACGGCTCGCCGATCGGCCAGCTCGCGATGTCGTCGTCGGCGGCCCGGATCATGGCCTCGCGGTGGCGGGCGATGCGATCGCCGTGGAACGGCGGCAGCAGCAGCTTGCGCTGCCGCATGTGCTCGGCGCCGTCGAGCACGAGCAGGGAGTTGCGGCCGAGCACGCGCCGGAACAGGCCGTTGATGTCGCCCATGTTCATGTGCTCGGGCGGCCCCTGGAAGACCTCCGCGGCCGCCGCCGGGTCCGACAGGAAGACGACGTCGGTGCTCGGGCCGAGCTGGACGCTGAACGTGTCGCCGTAGCGCCGCTGGCAGCGGGTCATGAAGCCCTTGGGATCGAGGATCCACTCGAGCGTCTGCAGGAAGGCCGGCCGCCGCGGACCGGGCGGGAGCTCCGCCGCAGCGTGGGCTGAGGGCAGGACCGCGCGCGGCGCAGCTCGGCGTTCCTTCGTCAAACCTGCCATTTCGTGGTCAATGTGGCAGCTCGCACATGGCGCCGTCAATGCGTGCGATGGTTTTGTCACGCCTTCCGGTCGCGGCGCTGCACGCGCCTCGCCCACCGCCGCGCCCATTCGTGCAGCGGTCCGTAGGCCGCGAGCAGGGCGTGGCCCTCCTTCGTGAGCTCATAGCCGCCGGGGGCGAGCTCGACGATCCCGGCGTCGCGAAGCTCTCGCAGCCGGTCGTTGAGCACGCTCGAGGACATGCCGGCACAGCGCTCCTGCAGGCCGCGGAACGAAAGCTGGTCCGACCGCAGCTCCCAGATCACCCGCAGCGCCCAGCGCCGCCCGAGGAGGTCGAGCAGGGCCATGATCGGCTCGCCGGTATGAGAGCCGCGGACCGGCTTGCCGGGTGCCGGGGTGGGCATCGGCCGGAGCGTACTCCAGCGCTTCGCCGATCGAAGCAGCGCGCGCTAGTCGGAAACCGCTTGATCGCCCGGCAGGGCGTCGAGCTCCGCGGTCCGGATCGGCAGGCACATCTCGCAGAAGTCGGTCCCGAACGGGGTGAGATGGATCGTGCGGCGCACGGTGCGCCCGCGGCCCGCGGCCCGCCGCGCGGCGATGACCTCCGGCTGCGCCTCGAGCACCTGGTAGCTGAGCGGGTCCGGGAGCGGCTCGCGCGAGAACCAGACCAGTCCCAGCCGGTAGAGGTTGTTCAGGTAGGCGTGCACGCGCTCGACGTACCGGCAGCCAGCCTCGGCGCCGATCATGCTCAGGCCCGGAGCGACGAGCTGGGAGCCGATGTTGAGCGGCCTGGCCGTGCGCACGTCCACGGCCGCCTGCGGCCCGCCGAGCGCGAGCAGGCGCAGGATGCGGCCCTCGTCCGGGGCGAGCTCGGAGAGGATCCGCGCGTAGGCGGGATGCGTGTCCTCGTCGAGGTCGACGTCGGCCGAACGGCGCAGCAGGTCGGCGCCGCGGTCGCGCAGGGCCGCGGCGGACGTGTCGTCCTCCGCGACCGGCCGACGTCCCGCGGGCTCGTCGGACTCCTCCCCCTGCTCCGCCTCGGCGATACCGAGCAGGCGGCGCACGTAGGCGCGCACGTCGGCGCCCGTCGCCGAGAACAAGTCGGCCGGAGCCTGACCGGACAGCGCGGCGCGCAGGACCCGCGAGCTCGAGCGCAGCGAGGTGTCGACCGTCCACTCGGCCGTGCGCCACCACGCCTCGCCCGCGATCCGGGCGAGCCCGGGGGCGGCCCGCAGCAGGTCGTCCGGGGTTCCGTTGTCCTGGTGGTCGTCGCTCATGGCCTCATCCGAAGATCAGCAGGTGCAGCAGGCCGGCGCCGAAGCCGAGGACCGCGCCGTGCAGCAGCAGCAGCCACTCATCCTCGCGCATCGCCGAGCGCAGCATCTCCGCGAAGTCCCGCGCCGGCAGCTCCCGCATCCGGGCGGCGATGAGCGTGCGCACGGCCGCGCTCTGGCGGCGGTTGAACTCCGGGTCGGTCAGCGGCGTCATCGTGTAGTCCACGGCCTCGACGGCGACGGACGCGCGGATCGCGTCGTACTCGCGCGCCCCCACGGCGACCCGCACGGCGGGCTGCGCGACGCCCACCGCGCGGTCCACCGCGGGGTGCATCGCGGTCTCGATCATCTGGCGGGTGCGGTCGGAGCGCGGGCCGCGAAGGAGCTCCTCCCCGATGTTCGAGAGGGTGACGATGTCGTCGGCGATGATCCCGGCGTACACGTCCGAGGCCTCCGGCTGGCGGCGCAGGAACAGGCCCTGGAGCCGGAACGGCCCGATCCTGCGCGGCTCGATCGGCTCGAAGATCATCCAGAGCGCCAGCCAGTTGGTCGCGTAGCCGATCACGATGCCCCCCAGCGGCAGCACCCACCAGTAGGGCACGGCCTGTGTGATGAACACCATCGGGATGCCGAGGACGAACCCGAACAGGAAGCCGAAGTTGATGATGAAGCGAAGCTCGCGCCGCCCGACCTCGAGGAAGATGCGGTTGACCAGCGCCGGGTTGGCCTCCATCTGCCGGATCACCATGAGCTTGACGTCGAGGAGCTGGTCGATGTTCGCGCCGATCTCGTCGGTCACCGTGTGCACGATCTCGGGAAGCTGGCGCTGGACGCGCTCGTGCACCGTCTCGCGGACCCGCGGCGGAACGTCGCGCCACAGCCGCGGGTGCTCGCGCTCCATGATCCGCTCGACCACGTCGCGCATGTCGCCGCGCGCCGTCGCGAGGATGTGCTCCGCGATCGCGTCTGGCTCGAGCTGCTCGTAGAAGTCGGCCGGGCTGCCGAGCTTGGCGATCCCCTTGTCCACCGCGATGCTCCCCATCTTGGCCGCCCGCGAGGGAAGGATTCCCTGCCAGCCCACGCCGCCCTGCATCACGCCGGGGATCTGCTGGATCCGCCGCGGCAGCAGGCCGGCCAGCGGCCGCAGACCGGGGAAGCGGACGCCGGCGAAGCGCACGGGGTAGAACAGCATCCACACTCCGCTCCAGTTCGTCAGGTAGCCGATGGCGCCTGAGAACAGCGGGATCGTGAGCAGCGCGAGGGTGTCCGAATCCATCCCGATCTCGCCTCGCGCCGCTCCCGTGCCCTCCCGTGGGAGAGCGTAACGCGGCGCGGCGTCCGGCCGCGCCGCTCCGTGCCGCTATCCGGCCCTGGGGATGCGGAACATCGAGGTCAGCCGCGACGCGAGCATCACGTCGCCCTCGAGCTTGAGCTTGCCCATCATGAACATCGTCGGACCCGACGCGCTGCCGCTGACCAGCTTGAGGAAGTCGGCCGGCTTGAGCTTGAGCGTGATCGCCGGTTCCCGGCCCGGGCTCTCGCTGACGATGCACGTGCCGCCCTCGAGCACGACCTCGTAGTGGTCGTAGCCGCCCTCGGGGTGGTCATAGATCTTCCAGTGCAGGACGGTCGTGACGTCGCGCGCACGGTCCCCGTCGACGTGGTCGGCCATGCGGCGGAAGATGTCGTCGAGGATGTCCTTGCGCGCTTCGGAGGCCATCAGCTCCTCGAGCTGCTGGTCGGTCGCGCCCGCGACGATCTGCACGAGCTGCGCCTCGTCGACCCCCTGCATGGCGGCGGTGCCCTCGTCCTCGGTCATCTCTGGTGCTCCTCCTGTTTGCTACCGGGAGTAGGAACTTGACGGGAAGCTACCATGGGTAGGAAATGCGTGCAACCCCACCGACCCCGTCCGCCTCCCACGCCCCGCCACGGCGCGGACGCGCCGCGCACCTCGGCCCCGAGCGACGGCGCCCCCTGGTCCTCGACGCGGCCTTCGAGCTGTTCCTCGAGCACGGTTACGACGGCACGTCGATGGAGGCGGTGGCCCGGGCCGCCGGCGTCAGCAAGCCGGTCGTGTACGACTGCTTCGCCAGCAAGGAGGAGCTGTTCACCGCGCTGCTGCGGCGGGAGGAGACGCGGGTGCTGGGCCAGATCGCCGCGGCGCTTCCGAGCGAGGCGGACCGCGACGATGCCGAGCAGCTGCTCGGCGACGCGCTGACGGCGTTCCTGCGCGCGGTGGCCGATTCGCCCGAGGCCTACCGGGTGATCTTCCTCGGGGAGGGGGGCGCAAACGCCGCGGTGGCGCGGCACATCCGCACCGGGCGGCGGGACCAGGTGAACGCGATCACGGTGCTCGTGACGGAGTGGCTGCGGCGCCATCGCCCCGGCGTCGACGCGAAGGGCACCGCGCCGCTGGTCGCGCACGCGCTGGTCGGGGTCGCCGAGGCCGGCGCCCGTGCGCTGCTGACCGAGGACCGCGACTGGACCCCGGAGGTGCTCGGCCGCGCGCTCGGCGCGCTGGCCGCCGGCGGCCTGCCCGCCCTCGAGCGGGGCGTCCAGGGAGAAACCCCCAGCTAAGGCCGGAAACCGGGCGAACCGATGAGGTTCCCGTGGCAAGTTCGCGATCCCCTGCCATCGCGGACGTCTCGGGTGCCGCCCTGAGGCTCTCGAGCATCGCGATCGGCGTCCGAGTCATGCTCGGTATGTGTGCGGCCGACGCGGCGTACGCGGTCGCGACCCTCCACCAGCCGCACCGAACGGAGATCGGCATCCTGCTCGCGATCGGCGTCGCGAGCAGCGTGGTGGTCGCGCTGCTGCCGACGGACCGGATCGTGCGCGACCGTCGCCGCGACCTGTTCTTCCTCACCTGGAGCGTGTTCCAGATCCTGCTCGTCGCCGCGCTCGCGGGCTTCGACGGCGGTGCTCGCAGCCCGCTCGCCCTCGCGCTCCTCATCCCCGTGCTGTTCGCGGCGGTGTCCTATCCGCTGTGGGCCGTGGTCGCGGTCGGCGCGCTCGACGTGCTGTCGTTCCTCGCACTCGACGCGCTCACCGGGCCCTCCTACCCCGGGTACGTGTGTGCGTTCGCCGGCGCCATGGCCATCTCCACCGTGCTCTGTGCCTGGGCGGCGTCCAACCAGGACGAACATCGGCGCCGTCTGGCGCGCGTGTCCCGCACCGACCCGCTCACCGGCGCGCTGAACCGGCGCGGGCTCGAGGAGCGCCTCGACGCCGAGCTCGCGGCCGCGTCCCGCGCGGGTCTCCCGCTCGGCCTGGTCGTATTCGACCTCGACGACTTCAAGGCGATCAACGACGCCCACGGCCATCCCGCCGGCGACGACCTCCTGCGCTGGACGGTCAGCACGATGCAGGGCGTGGTCCGCACCCACGACGACGTCGGACGGCTCGGCGGCGACGAGTTCGCCGTCCTGCTGCCCGGCGTGAGCGCGACCGGCGCGGCGACCGCGGCGGCACGCCTCACCCGCGCACTGGGCGAGCGCGTGTCGGCATCGATCGGCGTCACCACCTTCCCGCAGGACGCCGGCGATCGCGAGGGGCTCTTCTTCCAGGCGGACGCAAGGCTCTACGAGGCCAAGCACGGGCGTGGCGACGGGCGCGACGGGGCGACGCAGGACCTCGGCTGGGCGGCCGCCCTCGCGCACGCCGTGGACGCGCGCATGGCGAGCCACCACGAGCACTCGAGCGCGGTGGCCGAGTACGCCGCGGCGATCGCCGCCGAGCTGGGCTGGTCCCAGACGGAGCTGGGCCTGCTGCGCATGGCCGCCATGCTCCACGACGTCGGCAAGGTGTCCGTGCCGGACCACATCCTCCGCAAGCGCGGCCCGCTCACGCCGGCCGAGTTCGCGGAGGTCGCCAAACACCCGGAGACGGGCGCGGCCATCATCGCCCGTATCGCCAGCCTGCAGCCGATCGTGCCGTGGATCCGCCACGCCCACGAGCACTGGGACGGCTCGGGGTACCCGGACGGGCTCTCGGGGGAGGCGATCCCGCTGGCCTCCCGCATCCTGCTCGTCGCCGATGCGTTCGACGCGATGGCCAGCGACCGGCCCTACCGCCGGGCGCTGTCGCACGACGACGCGCTCGCGGAGTTGCGCCGGAACGCCGGCACGCAGTTCGATCCGCGCTGCGTCGCGATCCTGGACGAGCACCTCACGCTGCAGGTGCTCCACTAGCCGTCAGGCCGACGTCTCCACCTTCGGGTTCGCCTCGGCCCACGCGACGATCTTGTCCGACCCGGCGACGACCTCGCCGTCGTCGAGCACCAGCACGGGCACCCAGTACTTGCCGGTGAGGCGCTTGACCTCCTTGCGCCCGCGCGTCTGGTTGAGGAAGTCGGGGAGCACGCCGAGCCCGTAGGACTTGACGACCTCCGGGTCGTGGCCGGCCTCCCGCAGCGCGCGATTGGCGTTGCCGCACGGGTGACCGCCCGGGCGCGGGGTCTTCGTGAACGTGCCGTAGCAGACGTAGAGCTTCATGACGCGACCGTATCGTGTTTGGAGCCGCCGGCCCCGAGTCGCTCGAGCATCACGGCGACTGCCTCCGGCGCCGAGTCCACCAGTACGAAGCGGCGGTCGAGCGCCGCGCACACCGACCCGAGGGTGCCGGAGCCGGCGAAGAAGTCGAGGCACCATCCCCCGGGGCGCGAGGACGCGGAGACGAAGCGGCGCACGAGGCCCTCGGGCTTCTGCGTCGGGTACCCGGTGCGCTCGCGCCCGTTGGTCGGCACGATCGTGTGCCAGATCACGTCGGTCGGCATCTTGCCGCGCGCGGCCTTCTCGGCGCTCACGAGGCCGGGCGCCATGTAGGGCTCGCGCTCGACCGCGGCGGCGTCGAACCAGCGGCGCGCCGGGTCGCGGACGTACACGAGGATCGTGTCGTGCTTGGCCGGCCAGCGGTTCCTGGGCTTGCCGCCGTAGTCGTAGGCCCAGATCAGCTCGTTGAGGAAGCACTCCCGGCCGAACAGCTCGTCGAGCAGCAGCTTGCAGTAGTGCGCCTCGCGGTAGTCGATGTGGAAGTACAGCGTGCCGTGCTCGGCGAGCAGCTCGCGGGCTCGCCGCAGCCGCGGTTCGAGGAAGCCGAGGTAGTCGCCGAACTCGTCGTCGTAGGCGATCGCGGACAGCAGTCGCGACCGGTAGCGCCGGCCGCCGAAGCCCGTGCGGTCGCCGCCGCTTCCGGCGCGCACCGTGCGCAGGCGGCGGTGCTCCCGCCGGCGGCCGGTGTTGAACGGCGGGTCGATGTAGATGAGGTCGAAGGCGCCGTCGGGCAGGCGCCCGAGCGCGTCGGCGCTGTCGGCCTCGATCACGAGGTCGTCGTCGAGGGCGATCGCGTCCAGGCGGCTGAGCGCGTGCTGGCGCAGGACCCGCACGCCGGCGACCGTAGCGCGCCGCCCGGCGTGTAGCGTGCCACGGCGGTGAGGCGTGCGGCCATCCCTCTCCTGCTCTGCGCCCTTGCGGCGCTCGCCGGCGGCTGTGGCGGCGGGCGCGACGAGCCGCCCGCCGGAGCGGTCCCGAACCCGCTGCGCTACCAGTCGGGCGCGCGAACGGACTACGAGCGCCGCGGCGCGGCGGGGCTGGCGCACGTGCTCTACGCCAAGAGCCCGGGTGGTGTCCTGGCGACGGCCGCACGGACCGCTCGCTGGCGCGCCGCCGTCGAGCGCGCCGCCGCCGACGCGGGCGTCGACCCCGACCTGGTCGAGGCGCTCGTGTTCCTCGAGAGCGGCGGGCGCCCGGAGGTGATCGCCGGCAGGCGCGACCCGCGCGGCGCCGCCGGGCTGACCCAGATCGTGGCCTCCACCGCGACGAGCCTGCTGGACCTGCACGTCGACGCCGTCGCCAGCCGGCGCCTGCTCGTGGCCATCGCCCGCGCCGACCGCGACGCCATGCGCGACCCCGGCACGCGGCAGGCGCGGGCCGCCGCCCGCCGCGCGGCGCGGCTGCGCGCCCAGCGCCGTCGCGTGGACGAACGCTTCGACCCGGCCGAGGCGCTGGCCGCGACCGCCCGCTACCTGAAGATCGCGCGGGAGAAGTTCGGCCGCGAGGACCTGGCCTTCGTCTCCTACCACATGGGCATCGGCAACCTCGACGGCGTGATCGGCGCATTCGGCGGTCCATCCGCCGCCGATCTGCCGTACACGCAGCTGTACTTCGACTCCACGCCGCTGCGCCACGCGGCCGCGTCCGCCCGGCTCTCCACCTTCGGCGACGACTCGTCGAGCTACTACTGGCGGCTGCTCGCCGCCCGCGACATCATGCGCGCCTACCGGCGCGATCCCGGGGCGCTGGGACGCGCCGCGGACCTGCAGGTCTCCGCGCCGTCGGCGGCGCGCGCGCTCCACCCGCCGGCGTCGACCGACACGTTCGCCGACCCGGGGGCGCTGGCGGACGCACGCGACGCGGGGACCCTGAAGCCGCTGCCGGCCAATCCGGCGACCGCGCACGTCGCGCCGGCGCCCGAGCTCGCCGCCCTCGCCGGTCGGCTCGGCGAGCCCGCCGACCGCTACCGGCTGCTGCGACCGGCCGCGCTCGACGCGCTGCGCTACCTCGTTGCCGGGGTGCAGGCGATCGCTCCGGGCTCGCCGCCGCTCCAGGTCGCGCACGCCACGATCGATCGGCAGTCGGCCGAGACGCTCGGCGCGGACCCGAGCCCGGCGCCGATCGAGAGCACCGGTTACGCGTTCGCGGTCGCGCGCCGCTACGGCAGCCGCGCCCAGGCCGAGGCCGTGCAGTTCATGCTCGACCGCCTCACCGCGATGAACCTGATCGCGTGGTCGCGCGCCGGTCCCGTGCTCGAGATCACGGCCGCGTCGGACGCGCGCGGGCTGGCCCCGTGGCTGGATCGCGCCGGCCGCGTACGGGACGCGACGTAGCGTAGGATCGCCGCGATGGCCGGACCTCCGCTCTACGTGCTGGTCGAGATCCCCAAGGGGAGCCGGAACAAGTACGAGTACGACGAGGCCCTGAAGGCCGTCCGCTTCGACCGCTTCCTGTTCTCGTCCGTCGTCTACCCGCTCGACTACGGGATGATCCCGGAGACCCTGGCCGCCGACGGCGACCCGCTCGACGCGATGGTGGCGGTGTCCGAGCCGACCTTCCCCGGCTGCGTGATCCCGGTCAAGCCGATCGCGTTGTTCAAGATGCAGGACGAGAAGGGCGTGGACGACAAGGTCATCTGCGTCCCGCTCAAGGACCCGAACTGGAACGAGTGCGAGACGCTCGACGACCTGCCCCGGCAGCTCCAGGACGAGATCTCGCACTTCTTCTCCGTCTACAAGACGCTCGAACAGAAGGACGTCACCGTGGACGGGTGGTTCTCGCGCGAGGACGCGCTGGCGGAGATCGACGAGTCGCGCGCCCGCTACCGCCAGAACCACGCCGACTAGCGCCCCGAACTACTGGCTCAGGCGACCGCGCGGGCGCCGGGCCCGTCGTGCACGCGCACGTTGCGCGCGGTCAGCTCGCCGCCGCAATGCGAGCACGTCTGCACGGCGTGGGTCTCGTGCCCGCAATCGCGGTGCTCCACCACCACCGGCGGGCCCTGCGCCGGTGCGTCCCAGCGATCGCCCCAGCGCATCAGCTCCAGCAGCACCGCGTTCAGGTCCAGGCCCTTCTCGGTCAGACGGTACTCGGAGCGGTCGGAGCGGTCGGCCAGCGGCCGGCGCTCGAGGATGCCCTCGTCCACCAGCGTCTGCAGGCGATCGGAGAGGATGTTGGTGGCAACGCCGAGATTGCGCTGGATCTCCTCGAAGCGCCGCTGGCCGGTGAACACCTCGCGCAGGACGAGGAGCGTCCAGCGCTCGCCCACCACCTGCAGGGTGCGCGCGATCGAGCAGTTCTGGTCGTAGGTCCGGAGCGGCACGCGCCCAGGATAGGTCGCTGAGTTGCAAACCGCAAGGCAACCCGCTAGTTTGCCTTTCACTTTGCAAGTCCAACCCGCGAGCCAGCCGATCGGCGGCGCCTTCGCCGGCCGCCAGCGCGTCGTCGCGTGGGACGACCCGACCGCCCTGGCCGAGCGCGCCCGCGACTTGCCCGGCCTGGACTTCCTGCGGGCGATGGCCGACGGCGAGCTGCCCGCGCCGCCGGTCGCGCGCCTGCTCGGCATGCGCGTCGTCGAGGTCGAGTGGGGCGTGGTGACCTTCACGCTGACGCCGTGCGAGTCGCTCTACAACCCCATCGGCATGGTCCACGGCGGCGTCACCGCGACCCTGCTCGACTCCGCGATGGGCTGCGCCGTGCACAGCGAGCTGCCGGCGGGCGTGGGCTACACGACGCTCGAGCTCAAGGCCAACTACCTGCGACCGATCCTCGCCGACACCGGCCCGGTGCGCTGCCGGGCGCGGGTCGTGCACCGCGGCGGCACCGTGGCGACGGCCGAGGGCCGGGCCTGGCGCGAGGCCGACGACGAGTTGCTGGCCCACGCGACGACGACGTGCCTGATCCTGCGCGACGGGAACGCCGACGGCCGTCAGGCGACGGCGTCGTCGCGCTCGGAGCGCGACGGCTCGGACGCCGCCGCGCGCGCCTCGTAGGCGACCCGCGCCGAGCGGTCGGCCTCCCACGTCACCCGGTCGACCCTGAGCGCGCGCATCGCGGCCTCGCGCAGCCGTCGTGGCAGCACGCTGGTCAGCCGGTAGGTCGGGCCGAGCGAGCGCGGCACCCAGACGTCGACGCGGGGGTGCTCGAGCGCATCGACGACGCCGGACGCCACGTCCTCGGGCTCGACGTTTCGCACGCCGCGCGCGTCCTCGTAGCCGGCGATCATCTCGGTCTTCACGACGCCGGGCATCACGATCGAGAATTCGATGCCCGCGTCGGCGTTCTCGAGCCGCGCCGCCTCGGTGAAGCCAACCACCCCGTGCTTCGTCGCGGTGTAGGTCGCGATGCCGGGCGGAGTGAGCTTGCCGGCGGAGGACGCGACGTTGACGACGTGCCCGCGCCCGCGCGGCCGCATCCGTCGCAGCGCCAGCTTCGTCCCGCGCATCGGGCCGTGGAGGTTGATGTCCACCTGGCGGATCTGGCGGGCCTCGTCCTCCTCGACGAAGGGGCCGAGGTGCAGGATGCCCGCATTGTTGATCATGACGTCGAGCGGACCGAGGTCGGCCTCGACGCGGTCGAGGAAGGCCTCGAAGGAGGCCGGGTCGGTCACGTCGAGCGGGTAGGCGGCGCAGCCCAGCTCGCGGGCGCTGGCCTCGGCCGCCGCCTCGTCGACGTCCCCGATCGCCACCCGCATCCCGCGGCCGACGAGCGCCGAGGCGATCGCGCGGCCGATGCCACGCGCGCCGCCCGTGACGGCGGCGACCTTGCCCTGCAGGGAGCGCGGCGGAGGAGCCATGGAGTCGAACGCTAGCGGGAGTACGATCCGCGCGTCCGCCGTCCGAGGAGAGGAGCCGCGAGGTGGCCGTCACCGTCGTCCTGAGCGAGATTCAGCGGGACACGCTGGCCCGGCTGTGCGACACCTTCGCGCCGTCGATCCGGCGTGACGACGACCCGACCGGCTTCTGGGCGCGCGCGGCCTCGGACCTGGGGGTCCCGGTCGCCATCGAGCAGGCCATCGGCGAGCTCGACGAGGAGCAGCTCGGCGGTCTGCGCGCGCTGCTGGACGCGTTCGCGGCCGAGGGCTTCAACGAGGCCGACCAGCCCGCACGCGAGGCGATGGTCCACGCATTCGGCGATTCCGACCCCGACACGCTCGCCGGCGTCCACGTCTTCAAGGGCCTCACGCTCATGCTGTTCTACGCGCTGCCCGATTCCGAGACCGGCATCAACCCCAACTGGGAGGTGCTCGGCTACCCGGGCCCCGTGTCCGCGCCGCCGTCGCCGGAGCAGGCGCCGAAGAGCATCTCGGTCACCGTGCCCGGCGACGAGGAGCTGACCCTCGAGGCCGACGTCGCGGTCGTCGGGTCCGGCGCGGGGGGCGGGGTCATCGCAGGCACGCTGGCCGCGGAGGGCAGACGCGTGGCCGTGCTCGAGATGGGCGGCTACTACAACGAGGCCGACTTCAACCAGCTCGAGCTGTGGGCGTACGAGCACCTCTACCACGGCGGGGCCCTGCACCCGACGAACGATGGCCAGATCGTGATCATGGCCGGCCAGAACCTCGGCGGGGGCACCACGGTGAACTGGACCAACTGCCTGCGCACGCGCCCCTGGGTGCGCGAGGAGTGGGCGCGCGAGCACGGGCTCGAGGGGCTGGACGGCCCGGAGTTCGACCGCCACCTCGACGCGGTGTTCGAGCGGATCTCCGTCACCGAGCGGTGCAGCGACTGGAACGGCCCCCACCAGCGTCTGAAGGAGGCGTGCGAGAAGGTCGGCTACGACTTCGCCACGATCGCCCGCAACACCGACGAGTCGACCTACTCCCCCGACAACGCCGGCTTCCTCGGGTTCGGCGACCAGTCGGGCTCCAAGCAGGGGACGCTGAAGACCTACCTCCAGGACGCGGCCGACGCCGGCTCGCAGTTCGTCGTCAACTGCCGCGTCGAGCGCGTGCTGACCGAGCGGGGGCGCGCGGCCGGCGTCGAGGGCACCTACACCGACGCCGACGGGCGCTCTGCGCGTGTGGTCGTGCGGGCGCCCCAGGTCGTACTGGCCGCCGGCTCGCTGGAGACGCCGGCGATCCTGCTGCGATCGGGCATCGGCGGTCAGGCCGCCGGCGAGTACCTGCGGCTGCACCCGGGCACCGGGGTCGTCGGGATCTACGACGAGCCGCAACGGGGCTGGTGGGGCGCGCCGCAGACCGGGCTCTCGCACGAGTTCGAGCGCATCGAGGACGACCACGGCTTCCTGATCGAGTGCCCGCACGCCTCGACCGGGTCGACCGCCTCGGCGGTGCCCTGGGAGTCCGGCGAGCAGCACAAGGAGCTGATGGCGCAGGGGCGCTTCGCGGCCGCGTTCGTGTTCCTGATCCGGGACCGCGGCCACGGCCGGGTGACGATCGACGGCCAGGGCAACGCGGTCCACACCTACCCGTTCGACCACGCGCGGGACCGGCAGGTCTTCCGGCGCGGGTTCGCCGAGGTCGCGCGGCTGCACGAGGCGGCCGGCGCGCACGAGCTCCATACTCTGCACCGCCGGCTGCACCGCTGGCGCCGCGGCGAGGACCTCGACGCATTCATCGACCGCGTGCAGGCCGCGCCGCTGTCACCGTACGAGCACGCCACGTTCTCCGCGCACCAGATGGGCTCGGCGCGCATGGGCAGCGACCCGCGGACGAGCGTCGCCGGGCCCTACGGCGAGCTGCACGACGTCACGGGCGTGTGGATCGGGGATGCCAGCGCGTTCCCCTCGGCGACCGGGACGAACCCGATGGGGACCGTGATGGCACTCGCCCACCGCACGGCGGAGGCGATTGCCGCGGTGTGAACCGCGCCGCGGCGGGCGTCAGCGGTGGCGTTCGGTCCGCCCAGTTCTCCGCCTGCTCGAGCTGAGATGCGAGCTGGAGCAGCGTGGCCTCGTCGTTCTCGCGGCCGAGGAACTGCGCGCCGATCGGGAGGCCTGACCGCGTGAAGCCCGCCGGAACGCTGAGGCCGGGCCAGCCGGTGTAGTTCCAGGCGTAGGCGAACGGGCACGCCGCGGTCTGCCGCGTGCTCGTCGCCCACCAGCCGCGCCCGGCCAGTGCGCCGACTCGCAGCGCGGGCTCCGCCGTCGCCGGCGTGAGCACGACGTCGGCGCGGTCGAAGATGCGCGCGGCGCGCCCGCGCAGGCCGGGCTCCGCCCGGCGGGACAGCGCAAGCGCGGGGCCGCCGACCAGTCGGCCGAGGTGGCCTCGCCGGCAGCGAGCAATTCCGCCTGGTGGCGCAGGCCGGAGTAGGCGAGATCGGCGGTCGCGGTGCGGGCGGTCGTCATCGGAGTCCTGGAGTGCCCCCGGTCGGGGCCGGCGATGCGCTGGGTATCCTCTCGCACGCATGGCGTACTTCCGCCACGGCGGCCACCGGCTCGCCTACACCGTCTATGGCGACGGCCCGCGCACCACGGTGCTGCTGCCAGGACTGCTGTTCTCGCAGCGCATGCACGTCCCGCTGGCGCGGGCGCTGGCCGACGGCGGCCACCGCGTGGTCACGCTCGACCTCCTTGGCCACGGCAAGTCCGACCGGCCCCGCGACATGCGCCAGTACTCGATGGTCCAGTTCGCCGAACAGACGATCGCGCTGCTCGACCACCTGGAGATCGACCAGGCGGTCGTCGGCGGCACCTCGCTGGGGGCGAACGTCACCCTCTCGGTCGCCGCCGAGGCGCCGGAGCGCCTGCGCGGGATGGTCGTGGAGATGCCGGTGCTCGACAATGCCCTGCTGGCGTGCGCGCTCTTCTTCACGCCGATCATGGTCGCGCTCACCTTCGGCGAGCCGATCATGCGCCTGATGCAGGCCGGCGCCCGGGCCGTTCCCGGCGACGCCACACCGTACCTCGCCGACATCATGCTCGACTGGCTGCGCCAGGACCCGGCGCCGAGCGCCGCGGTGCTCCAGGGCCTGTTCTTCGGCCGCGTGGCCCCACCGATGAGCGAGCGCGTGACGTTCGAGGCGCCCACGCTGGTGATCGGGCACCCGCGCGATCCCGTGCACCCGTTCTCCGACGCCGACGCGCTCGCGCGCGAACTTCCGAACGCCCGCCTGGTGGATGCCAATTCGATCCTCGAGCTGCGGCTCTGGCCCGAGCGCCTGACCGGGGAGATCCGCGAGTTCGTGGACTCCTGCTGGAAGCCCAGTCGCGCGGCGCGCGCGAAGGGGTCGCGTGCCAAGGGCAAGGCCCGCGCGGCCGGCTCGGGCGCAGGCCGCGCCCGGGGCGCCCGCTGACCGCGGCGACTTAGCTCGCACTCAGGCCCGCTCAGTAGGCTTCCCGCCGATGTCAAGCCGTCAGGAGGAAAAGGAGCGCCGCCGCAAGGAGCGGCTCGCGGCCGAGCAGGCGTCCGCCGAGTCCGCCGCGCGCAAGCGGCGGGTCGGCTTCCTCGTCGGCGGCCTGCTCGTCGGCGCTGCGCTCGCCGCGGTGGTGATCGCCGTCGCGGCGGGCGGCGGCTCCAGCAAATCAACGAAGAAGCCGTCCGTGAGCCAGCAGAAGCTCGACACGGCGCTGAAGTCGGCGGCGGCCGCGGCCGGATGCACGGCCGGGACGTTTGCGTCCGAGGGCCGCACGCACACGGAGGGCAAGGTCATCTACAAGACCAACCCACCGACCTCGGGCAACCACAATCCCGTGCCCGCCTCCGACGGCATCTACGATGCGGGCGGCACGCCGCCGGTGGGCAAGCTCGTGCACGCGCTCGAGCACGGCCGGATCCAGTACCAGTACCACCCCGGGCTGCCCGCGGCCCAGGTGGCGCAGCTGCAGTCCCTGATGAAGGAGCCGGTGGCCGCGACGCCGGCCGGTAGCCAGCCCGCGGGCTTCGGCCAGATGCTCTACCAGAACACCACCGGCATGCCCTACGCCGTGGCCGCGACGGCCTGGACGCACCGGATCGCCTGCCCCACGTTCAAGGGCGCCGCCACGCTGGCCGCGCTGCGCGCCTTCCGCTCGGCCTACATCCTCAAGGCCCCCGAGTTCTTCCCGGTCCCCGAGTAGGCCGCGCGTTCAGCGCGCCCCCTCGGCCGGGTCCCACGCGGGCAGCGCGCCGCGGCGGATCCAATCCCACAGGCCGGCGGCCGGCGAAGCGGTCGTGAGCACGTAGTAGCGGGCGAGCAGCAGCGGGCGCAGCGGCATCAGCGGAGCGAGCAGCGCGGCCGCGAGCAACGCGGCCTGCAGCCCCAGCGTGACGGCGTACACGGGCCCGGCGTCCACGGCGACCAGCGCGATGTTGGCGGCGAGCGCGACCAGGTGCAGGAACGGCGTGGCGTAGCGGAGCACCCGGTGCGAGGCGATCATCAGCGCGTACAGCGGGCCGTAGCCGCGCGGCGACAGCATGCCCCCGCGCAGCACGATCGGCCACCCGCGCCGCATCATCCGCCGCTTGCGGGCGAACTCGCCCTCGATCGAGGGGACCGGCCGCTCGGTCGCGCGCGCGTCCGGTGCGAAGACGGCGCGCCGGCCGCGCTTGACCATCGTGAACGGGAAGGCCAGATCATGCGACGAGGCCGCATCGAGCTCGACATAGGCCTCGCGGCGCACGGCGTAGATCGCGCCGTTGCCGGCGGTGACCGAGCCCACCCGGGACTCGAGCGCCCGCAGCGCGGTCTCGTAGCGCCAGTAGAGACCCTCCTGGTTCGTGCCGCCCTCGTCCACCAGCTCGAGCGAGCCGCACACGTACCCGACCTCGGCCTCGGCGAACGGCGCCACGAGCGCCCGCAGCGCGTCCGGACTCCAGCGCGCGTTGGCGTCGGAGAAGGCGAGGATCTCGCCGCGGGCTCGGCGCACGGCCGCGTCCTGCGCCGCCGTCTTGCCCGCGCGCGGCAGCTCCAGCACGAGGTCCGCACCGGCGGCGTGGGCCCGCTGCACGGTCGCCTCGTCGGCGCCGTCGCAGGCGACGATCACCTCGAGGCGGTCGCGCGGGTAGTCCAGGGCGAGCGCGTCCGCGACCTTCGCCGCGATCACCTGACCTTCCCGGTAGGCCGCGACGATCAGCGACACGCTCGGAGGGTCGCCGGGCGGCGGTGGAGTGCGGCGGGGGCGGACCGCGGCCAGCCCCGCGAGCAGCACGGCGTAGCCGGCCTGGGCGTAGACCAGCAGGCCGGCGGCGACCCAGAAGACCACCTGCAGGGCCACGGACACGTCGCGCGATCGTACTGGGGTGCCCGGTAGCCTCCGGGCAGAATGGCTGCCCAGCGCCATCGCGCCCAGCTCGCGATCAAGCGCGCGATCGACGTCGTCGTGGCGGCGGTCGCGCTCCTGCTGCTCTCCCCGCTGATGGGCCTCATCGCCGCGGCGATCCTGCTGACGATGGGCCCGCCGGTCCTGTTCCGGCACCGGCGACTCGGCCTCGAGGGCCGCGAGTTCACGCTGCTGAAGTTCCGGACCATGCGCGGCCGCCCGCCGGGCCCGCACGCGCCGCTCGACGACGAGCGCCGGATCACGCGGCTCGGGCGCATGCTGCGCGCCCTCACGCTCGACGAGCTGCCGGAACTCGTGAACGTCCTGCGGGGTGATTTATCCCTCGTCGGACCGCGCCCGCTGCTGCCGGAGTACCGCGGGCTGTACACGCCCGAGCAGTGGCGCCGCCACGAGATGCCGCCGGGCATGGCCGGCCCCGCGCTCGCCGCCGGGCGCAACGCCCTGAGCTGGGACGAGAAGTTCGCGGCCGACGTCGCCTACGTCGACCACTGGTCGCTGTGGCTCGACGCCAGGGTGCTCGCGCTCAGCATCTGGCGCGTGCTGCGCCGCGAGGGCGTGAGCGCCGAGGGCCACGCGACGATGCCGCGCTTCGAGGGGCCCCGAGAGTGAGCGACGGCGCCGTCAACGTCCTGTTCACGAGCGTCGGCCGCCGCGTCGAGCTGGTGCGCGCCTTCCGGGCCGCCTACATCGAGCTGGGCCTCGAGGGCCGCATCCTCGGCGTCGACATCGATCCGCTCGCGCCGGCGCTGGGCGAATGCGACGAGGTCTTCATGGTCCCGCGCACCGACGCGCCGCACTACGTGTCCGCGCTCGTGGAGCTGTGCGCGCGCGAGCGCGTCGCCCTGGTCCTGCCCCTGATCGACCCGGACATCCCGGTCCTGGCGGCCCACCGCGACGAGCTGGACGCGACCGGAGCGCGGGCGATGGTGCTGCCCGGCGACGCGGCCGTGACGGTGGGCGACAAGCGCGCGACCGCCGACTTCTTCGCCGGCCTCGACGTGCCCGCGCCGGCGTGCTGGACGTCGGAGGAGGCGGTGGCCGCGCCCGAGCTGCCGTTCCCGGTCTTCGTCAAGCCGCGCTTCGGCAGCGCCGGCGCCGACGTGCACCCCGCCGCCGACCGCGGCGAGCTCGACTTCTGGCTGGCGCGGGTGTCCGAGCCGGTCGTGCAGGAGCACCTGCCCGGGCCGGAGATCACCAGCGACGTGCTCTGCCTGGAGGACGGGATCGCGAGCGCCGTCGTGTCGCGGCGGCGCATCGAGGTGCGCACCGGCGAGGTCTCCAAGGGCGTGACCGTCCACGACCCCGAGATCGCGCGCCATTGCGTGCGGATCGCCGAGGCGCTGGAGGCGCGCGGCCCGATCACGGTCCAGTGCCTGCTTCGCGACGACGGGACGCCCGCGTTCACCGAGGTCAACGCCCGCTTCGGCGGCGGCGCGCCACTCGGCTTCGCCGCCGGGGTGGAGTCGCCCCGGTGGCTGCTCGCCCACGCGGCGGGAATGACGCAGGCGCTCCCCGGGCTCGGCACCTACGAGGTCGGCCTCTACATGACCCGCTACGACGAGTCGCTGTTCCTGCGCGAGGAGGAGCGTGCCGAGCTGGCGAGCCGTCGTCCTTGACCTGGACGACACGCTGTACCCGGAGGAGGCCTACGTGCGCTCCGGCTTTCGCGCCGTGGCGGCGCGGGCGCAGGAGACCCTCGGCGTCCCGGCGGCCGAGGCGGAGGCCGAGCTCGTCGCGCTGTTCGAGCAGGGCGTGCGCGGCGACACCTTCGACCGCTGGCTGGCGTCGCGGGGCCTCGGCGCCGATGTGGCCGTGCGCGATCTCGTCGCGGCCTACCGCGGCCACGCGCCCGACATCGACCCGTTCCCGGACGCCGCGCCGCTGCTGGGGCGCCTGCGCGCCGACGGCTGCGCGGTCGGCCTGCTCTCCGACGGGGACCCGGCGGTCCAGGATGCCAAGCTCGATGCGCTGGGCCTGCGCGACGCCTTCGACGCCATCGTCGTGACCGGCGAGCTGGGGCCGGACGCCGGCAAGCCGAGCCCGCGCGGGTTCGAGGAGGTCCTCCGGCGGCTCGGCGGCCGACTCCCCGCGGCGTCGGTGTACGTCTCCGACAACCCGGCGAAGGACTTCGTCGGCGCGCGGCGGGCGGGGATGCGCTCGATCCGGGTGCGGCGGCCCGGCGGCATCTACGTCGCGCTGGAGCCCGAGACGCCGGAGCACGCGCCCGATGCGGAGGCCGGGGACCTCGACGGCGTCCGGCGCGCCCTCGAGGAGATCTACAGCTCGTCGTAGATCTGCAGCGTGCGCCGGGCGATCGCGTCCCAGGAGTACGGCCCCGCGGCCGCGGCACCCGCGGCCGCGCCCATCGCGGCGAGCGCGCCGGCGTCGCCGAGCAGTCGCACCAGCTCGGCGTGCAGGGCGGCTGGGTCGCCGGGCGGGACAAGCGCGGCGGCGCCGGTCGCCGCCAGGTCGGGGAACCCGCCGACGTCGGTGAGGAGGAGCGGCTTGGAGAACGCCAGGCCGGCGAACGCCGCGCCCGACTGGTCGACGCGCGTGTGCGGCAGCACGACGAGCGCGGCGCGGCGGAAGTAGGCCGCCACCTCGGGGTCGGGGACGAAGCGCGAGACGAAGCGCACGCCCGGCGGCGCGGCGGCGCGCAGCGGCGCGAGGTCCATGCGCGGTGCACCGACGATCCACAGCTCCGCGCCCTCCACCCCGCGCCACGCCTCGAGCAGGACGTCGATGCCCTTGTAGGGGCGCAGCAGGCCGAAGCACAGGGCGACCGGACCGTCGACCGCGGCGAGCTCCGGTGGGAGTGGGCGCTCGTCCGGCAGCTCGGTCAGGTAGTCGAACGCGCCGTGGGGCACCACGTGGACCCGCTCGCCGGGCGCCGCCCGCTGCGCCTCGACCCGCCGCCGCGCCGCCTCGGAGTGCACGACCACGGCCCCTGCGCGGGAGCACATGCGGCGCTCGGCGCGGCCGAGGCCCTCGCGGGCGGCGTTGTGGGCGGTGTACACGAGGCCGCGCCGGCCCGCGGGCAGCAGGCGCGCATCGAGCGGCGGCACCGCCAGCCACTGCACGTGCACGACGTCGGCGGCGCGACCGGCGGCGCGGTAGCGCACCAGGTCGGGGCCGTGCTCCGCCAGCTTCACCGCGCGGCGCGCCGCCGAGCCCGGACGTCCTGGCGCGCGGCGGTAGAAGGCCTCGCGCACCGCGAAGCCGACCGCGGGCGGCCGCGGGCCGTGGCCGAAGCGGCTCGTGATGAGCTCGACCTCGGCGCCGGCGCGCGCCAGCGCCGCGCACAGCGCATGGTCGTAGGGCGGGGTGAAGGCCGACGGATCGACCACGTGCACGTGCATCGCGCCGGGGATTAAATGCGACGCGCCGGCCCGGAGGCCGGCGCGTCGCTTTCCCCTGTGGAAATGGGGCCTGGTGGCGGCCCTACTGCGTTGCCGCCTTCTGCAGGTTCACGCGCCCGAACCCGAACGTCGAGTCCCTGCCCGCGGCGCCGAGGTCGTCGACCGCCGCGTCGAGCTTCCCGCGGATCGTCGAGGCCGTGGCCGTCGGGTACTTGTCCCAGATGATCGCCGTCACGCCCGAGGCGTGCGGTGTCGCCATCGAGGTCCCCGAGAGCGTCTGGTACGCGGTGTTCCCGCTCCCGTAGGTGGACAGGACGTCGACGCCGGGCCCGTCGACCTCGACGTCGCTGTTCGTGTTGGAGAACGAGGCGTGCGCGTCGCCGTTGTCGCTTGCCGCGACCGACACGACCTCCGCGTAGCCGGCCGGATAGGACACGTTCGAGTTGCCGTCATTGCCAGCCGCGGCCACGAGGACCGACCCACCGACGCCACCGCCCGCCCACGCGTACTGGACGGCCTGCTGCAGCGTCGTCGACGCGCCGCCGCCGAGGCTCATCGAGATGACCTTCGCGCCCTGGTCGTGCACCCAGCGGATGCAGTTGGCCACGTCGGACGTCGAGCCCTGGCCCAGCGGCCCGCCCAGCGCCTTGCAGATCACCAGCGGCGAGTTGAAGGCCACGCCGGCCACGCCCTTGCCGTTGTTGGCGTTCGCGGTGATCGTCCCGGCCACGTGCGTGCCGTGACCGTTGTCGTCGGCGCACGAGCCGACCTGGATCGAGCCGGCCAGGACCGGCAGCAGCCCCTGGGACTGCGCGCAGGCGACGGTCTTGCCGATCAGGTCCTCGTGCGTCTGGAGGATGCCCGTGTCGACGATCCCGACGCGGGCCCCGCCGCTGTTCGGGAAGGCGCCGAGCCCGGCGGCGTCCCAGCCCTCGGGCGCGTCGATGTCAGCGTCGGCCAGGCCCCCCGACTGGCCGGTGTTGTTGAGGCCGTACAGCTCCCCGAACCGCGGGTCGTTGGGAATCGCGGTGGCGTGGAGGATGTAGTTGGGCTCGGCATACGCGACGTTCGGGTCGCGATTGAGCCGCGCGGCCACGGCCGCCGGGTCACCCGACACCCGCACGACCTGCGCGCTGGTGCCGTGGATACCCCCGACGCGGCTGAGCACGCCGGCGCGCGCGGCGATCTTCGACTTCGTCGCGCTCGAGAGCCCCGACGAGTACTTGACGATGACGGTGTGGGCGTCGTACGGCGCCGAGAGCGCCGATGACGCGAACACAAGGCAGCCTGCGACGGCGCACAGCGCCGCTCCGAACTTGCGAGCCATGGATGGTTCCCCCTGCTTGGCTGTTGACGGATCCCGCGTCCCGCGCCTCCGGCGCCCTGCGGGCCGCCGCAAAATACCCGGAAACCGGCGCGTCAAACCTCCGCGGGCTCCGCGGCGCGCGAGCCGCGGCGGATCCGCCGCACCAGCGACCGCACCCGGCCGCGCTCGGCCGCGTCGAAGAAGCCCGTCGCGGCGAGCAGCAGCGGGATCGCCAGCACTGCTGCCGCGCGCTCGAAGAACGCCGCCACGCCGACGGTCGGCAGCAGCAGCTCGCCGGCGACCGTCACGGCGGAGATCACCACGATCACCTGGGCGAGCCGGCGCCATTCGAACGGCACCGGGAAGAGCCGGCGGGTGAGGAGGTGCATGACGGCGATCATCACCACGTAGGCCCCGCACAGCGCGATGCCCGCGCCGGCGATGCCGAGCGGGCCGACGAGCAGGACCAGCAGGACGACGTTCGCCACCAGGCCCGCGAACGCGGCCGGGAAGTTCCGGCTGGTGCGCTGGGCCCGGCCGGCCACGACGACCAGGAGCACGAAGACGCCGTACAGCGCCCAGCCGAGCGAGACCCACGGGAGCGCCGGGAAGGCGGCGTAGAAGTTCGGGGCGGCGAACACCTTGAGCACCCAGCGGCCGAGCAGGGTCGCGCTGGCGACGACCAGGCCGGCGAGCAGCACGTAGTAGGTCGCCACGAGCGCGTACAGCCGCCGCGCCTCGCCCTCGTCGGCGACCGAGTAGGCCAGCGGCGGCCACGCGAAGCGCAACGCGCGCGTCAGCAGCACCACGACGGTCGCGAGCTTGACCGCCAGCGAGTACAGGCCGGCCTTCCCCGGGGTGGCCGCGTGGTAGAGATAGAAGCGGTCCACCACGTTGAGCGCGTACACCGACACCTCGGCCGGCACGGTGGGCGCGCCGAACCGCAGCATCGCCGGCAGGCGGCCTCGCTCGGGGCGCAGGCCGATCCGGTGGCGGAGGACCCACCACAACCCCGCCAGCACGATCGCCGAGCCGAGGAAATTGCCCCCCAGCAGTCCGCGCGCGCCATCGTGCTCGAACACGACCAGCCACAGCGTGAGGACGATCGTCAGGCCGACGTTGGCGAAGGACGCCTTCAGGTACGTGCCGGCGCGCTCGTCGACCCGCAGCTGTGCGTTCGCGAGCTCGATGTTGGAGAACACCCACAGCCCGCCGATCGTGATCAGCATGATCGTCGTGTCGCGGTAGCCGAGCACCAGCTCGGACAGCGGCCCGGCGAGGGCGCAGCCGACGATCGCGACCACCGAGGAGACGATCAGCACGTACGCCGTCGCGGTGCGCGCGAGGCGCTCGCGGCGCTCGGGGTCCTCGTCGTGGTAGTAGAAGCGCACGAAGGCCTCGTCCACCCCGGTGCGCAGGACCATCGAGATCAGGAAGACGCCGGTGAGCAGCAGCTCCGCGGTGCCGTAGTCGGCCCGGGTCAGCTCCCGGGTGTAGACCGGCAGCAGCAGGAGCGCGGGGACCTTCGCGAAGGCCTCGGCCAGCTGGTAGGCGGCGCCCGTGCGTGCGAGGCGCTTGAGGTAGCCCCACATCACGCGGCGGCGGGAGAGGGCTCGGCGCGGCCGGTGGCCGCCGGCCGCCCGCCGGTCCCCGCCGCGGCCGCGAGCGCGGTGCCGACCGCGAGCAGCGTCCACACGAGCGGGTCCTCGAGGAAGGCGGCATAGAGGAATGTGTGGACCACCAGCCCCGCGAACGCCGCCAGGATCGCGGCCCGCGCGGGCGAGCCGCGCACCGCGCGCCCGAGGCGCCCGAACGCGACGATCAGCAGCAGCAGGTAGAGCGCGAGGCCGCCGACCCCCTGCTCGGCCGCCACGGTGATGGGGATCGTGTGCGACGCAGCGGCGGCGCGCTCGTCCGAGGTCTCCTTCTGCACGCGGAACTCGTGCGCGAACGCGCCCGAGCCCCAGCCCTGCAAGGGCCGGTCGCCGAACAGGTCGATGCCGCCGCGCACGAGGTCGGCGCGCCCACTGGTCGAGCCGTTGAGCGATTGCAGGCTGTTGACGTTGAGCCGAATCGCGTGTGGGAAGGCGAGGACCAGCACGAGCCCGACTGCGACCGCCGCTGCGATGGCCCCGACCGCGTAGCGGGTGCCGAACCGCAGCGCACCCAGGATCGCAAGGCCGACGAGGAGCCCCGCGAGGCTGGACTGCGACAGGCTCAGGACCAGGCCCACCCACAGCACCGCCAGGCACAGGGCGGCCCCCACGATCCGGGCGCGCGTCCGTTCCCACAGCAGCACGGCGGCCAGCAGCGTCATCGCGACGGCGAGGAAGCGGCCGAAGATGTTGGGGTCGAAGAACAGCGAGTTGACCCGGAAGTAGGACTGGAACTGGTTGGCGCTGATCACCTTCGGGTTGAACAGCAGCGTGCGCGTCGCGTACTCGACGACACCGATGCACGTGAAGGCGACCGCCAGTGCCGTCAGCACCGCCAGGCAGACCCCGATCCGGCGCGCGGTCCACTCGTAGCGCACCAGCATCGCGAACAGGAGCGCGAAGGGGACGTAGAAGAAGACGACCTGCTCGAGCGCCTTCGGGAACGCACTCGAGTACGTCGCCTGGACCGCGTACAGCGACACGAAGCCGAGCAGCACCCATTCCAGCCAGCCGGGGCGACGCAGCGGCGGCAGCAGCGGGCGGCCGCGCAGGTCGGCGATGACCACGGCCACCGCGCCCGCGGCCACCACGAGGTACAGCGGAACGAGCAGGTTCGCCGTGTCGCCGCCGGACGCGATCGGGATGCGGAACGGCAGCACCGCCACGGCCGCCACGGGCAGCACGCCCGGCCGGCGCGTCACCAGCCAGGCTCCGGCGGCGACCGCCGCCAGGCCCGCGACCGCCAGCGCCAGCGCGAACGCCGGGCGCTCGCGCAGCGGCCGGAACTGCGGGGTGCTCCAGATCTCCGCGATCAGCAGCACGGGGGTGAGCCCGAGCGCCCCGGCCGCCGCGAGCGCGCGGACGCGGACATTCGGGCCGAGCACGGCGGTCGCCGCAAGCAGCGCGACCGCGACGACCCCCGCCTTCTCGAGGTCCCGGCCTAGCGCGAGAGCAGCGCCCACGCCCGCCTCGTCACCGCGTTGACGTTGTCGTCGCGCCCCAGCCGTGCGCTCCACTCCGGCAGGCCGGTGCGGATCACCAGGCCCCGGCCGAGGCTGTAGGCGACGATGACGCGCTCGCCCTCCTGCGGCCCCGCGGACGCACGCACCCTTGCGCCCGGCGCCAGCTCCGTGGAGCGCTCGCCGCGCGCGAAGCCGGTGAACTCGCCGTCCGTGCCCCCGAACAGCCCGAGCTCGTCGCCGGCCGACACCAGCAGCGGTCCGACGGCCGCCGCAGGTGCCACCCGGTCCCCGAGCACATCGACGGTCGCGGGAGCCGCCGCCGGGGCGAGCTGGTTGCCGGTGAGCCGCGCCGTCCGGCGCAGGGCGTCGGTCCCGAGCACCAGGACGCGGCCGCCGTCATGCGCCCAACGCGACAGGTCCTGCCCCGAGCTCCCCGGCAGCCAGCGCGCGACGCCGGCCAGCACGACCCCCCGGTGGCCCGACAGGCCGGGCGCTTGGCCGCGCGCCAGCGCGAGGTCGGTTGTTAGGTCGTAGCGCAACCGGGTGTGGTCGAGGAAGGCCAGCAGCGGCGCCTCCTGCGAGCCGAAGCCGGATGGCAGCCCGGAGCCCGCGAACGGGCGGTCCAGGCTCGCCGGGACGCCGCGATCGAGCGTGTCGGGGAGCCCGTCGCCGTCGCCGTCGTACGGGTTGGCCGCCTGCCAGGACGCCGCTGGGACGACGAGCAGCACCGGATGCCGTCCCGGCCCACGGACCAGCAGGGGCACCCGCGTTCGGTACGGCCCGGCGCGCACGGCGAGGACGTCGATCCCGGACGGCTGGCGCGGGACGCGGAAGCGCACCACGGGGCCGACGCCCCTGCCGCGGGCCAGCGGGCGGCGCCCGCCCGGCCGCGTCAGCGACCAGTCGTAGCGCCCGCCGGCCGCGGCGTCGACCGCGACGGCGGCCTGGGCGCCGGCCGCAACGGGGTCGAGCGAGGCGCGCGCGGCGAGATAGCGGACGATCACGCCGTTGCGGGACGGGCCCGCGTGCGCCGGCGCCGGCCCGAGCGGCGGGGAGACCCCGGCGTTGCTGACGCGGTCGATCGTGCGCACCACGATCGCGTAGAGCCCGGGCGGCGCCGGGCGGCCACGGACGCGCCCGTCCCAGGCGCCCTGGCCGGTCGCGCGGTCGCCGTAGAACTGCGCCACGAAGCGCGGCGCGCCGGCGTCCATGCGGAAGACCTGGAACCGCGGCCGGGCGAACAGGGGCGTCTCGGTGCGGACGCTCACCGCCTGCACCCCCCGAGTGGGGAACAGGGCCGGGCCGGTGCCCCCCGGGGAGGTGATCGTCACCGTCGGCCGCGGCGGGGTGGTGTCGACGGTGATCGCCCGGCGCAGGGTGACCGTGCGACCCTCGTTGCGCAAACCGATCCGCACGCGGTAGGGACCGTCGGGAACGACCCTTCCGCCGTCGTTGCGGCCCTCCCAGACGAACTGGAGCGGGCGGCGACCCGGCAGTCGCCGGTCATTGGCGAGGCGGCGTACCACCGACCCCTCGCGGTCCACGATCGACACGGTGACGTCGTCCGAGCGCTTGAGCTCGAAGCGAATGCTCGCCCGTTCCCGGATCCCGTCGCCGTTGGGCGAGAACGCTGTCGTAACGGTCCGCTGTCGCACCACGAGCGGCGAGCGCTTGAGCCGCTGGGTGACGAAGAACGCCGCCAGGGTGGCGCACACGAGCAGCGCGAAGGTGAGCTGCGCGAGCCGGGTCACCGGCGCGACGTTACTGAGTGCGGTCGGTCCCGACCGTCACCACGACCTGGGCGTCCGAGCCGGCGATGGCCTGCGTGCCCGGGTCGATCGGCTGCACGCTCTTGAGCTTGAGGAGCGATGCGATCTCATCGGCCGCGGTCTTGAAGCCCGGTGCGTAGAGCACGGCGGTCGTCGATTGCTGCTGGTCGGCGGCGTTCGTGACGTTGCCGCGCTTGAACCCCCCCCGCGAGAGCTGGTCGGACACGGTCGCCGCCAGGCCCGGGGAGGTCGTGCCGTTGAGCACGGCGACCGTCGTGCTGCCGCGCTGCACCGCCGGCTGGGCGGACTTGGGCTTGGTGCGCGTCTTGGTCGCTTGGCTCGCGGGCCCGAGCGTGTTCTCGGCCGGCGGCTTCGCCTTCGTCCCGCCGCCGCCGGTCTGCGTGGCGATCACGAGGCCGCCGACGACGAGCAGCAACACGAGCCCGGAGGCGATTGCGGCCCCGCGCCGCCCGAGGCGCGCGCGCAGGCCGCGCCGGCCGCGCGGCGGCGCGCCGGCCGCGGTGGGCGAGGCGCTCGGCCGGCTGGAGCGCAGCGGTTGCGCGCGGCGCGCCGGCGCGGGCGTGTCGGCGGGACGCGCGGCCGGACGTTCGGCCGGGGCCGGTGGGCGCGACGGCGCGCTCGCGCCGGCGGCGTTGGCGTTGGCGTTGCCGGCATTCGCCGCGGCGGCCGTGCCGGCCGCTGGGACGGCGGGCGCGGCGGGCTTGGGGCTTCCGCCACCGGGCGTCGCGGCCGGCGGCGGCGCGGGCTGGCCCGCGGGCTTCGCGCCCGGCGTTGCCCCGGGCGCGACGGGCTTGGCGCCCGGCGCCGCGGGCTTGGCGGTCGTCGCGGCGCCGGCCGTGGCGGGCTTGGCGCTCGCGGCCGGCGCGCCGGCCGGCGCCGGCTGCTGCGGGGCGCCGGGCTTGGCGGCGGCGCCCGCCGCCACCGCGCCGGGGGCCGCGGCCGCGGTGGCCGGCGCGGCGCCGGCCGGGCGGCCGGCGGGCTGGGCGACCACGCGGGGCGCGGGCTGCGGCGGGATCGTGCCGGTGCGCCCGGCCTGCTCGGCCACGCGCTCCTGCAGCTCCTGGGCGCGCTCGGGCGCGCGCCCGGCCCACTCGCGCAGGCGCTTCACCTCCCGCGCCTGCGTGAAGTACAGGAGCGAGAGGATCGCGATGCCCGGAATGGCGACGAGGCCGGCCACGGCGCCGATGTCCGTCAGCGGCCCGCTGATCGAGAGGGCGAACACGGGATCCATCAGATGCAGGGAGTCTAGGGCGCCGCCCGTACGCCAGTCGCTGCGCGCGCTCCGGCCAGCTCGACGACGCGGGACGCGAGCGCGTCCGCGTTGTCCTCCAGCACCAGCACGTTGACCTGGTCGAACACCGACTCCACCCAGTCGGGGTCGGGTGGCTCGCGCTCGGCGAGCTGGATCTTCTCGGCCGCCGTCGGCTTCGCCCGCTCGTCCGGGTTGAACAGCTGCTCGTGCAGCTTCTCCCCCGGTCGGCGGCCGATGACGTCGATGGCGATGTCGCGATCCGGCTCGAGCCCGGAGAGCCGGATCATGTCGCGGGCCAGCTCGACGATCCGAACCGGGTCCCCCATGTCGAGCACGTACACCGGCACGCCGTCCGGCGAGGTGTGCAGCGAGCCGGACCGGATGATCAGCTGGACGGCCTCCGGGATCGTCATGAAGTAGCGGGTCATCTCCGGGTCGGTGACCGTGACCGGCCCGCCCGCCGCGATCTGGCGGCGGAAGATCGGGACGACCGAGCCCGAGGACCCGAGCACGTTGCCGAAGCGCACGACCGCGTAGCTGGTGGCGGGATGGCGCACGCCGGCCGACTCGACGGCCCACTCGGCCAGCGCCTTCGAGGCGCCCATCACCGTCGCGGGCGCCACCGCCTTGTCGGTGGAGACGAGCACGAACTCCGCCACGCCGATCTCACCGGCGAGGTGGGCGACGATCCGCGTGGCGAGCGCGTTGTTGCGCACGGCCTCGATCGGGTTGCGCTCCATCATCTCGACGTGCTTGTAGGCGGCGGCGTGGAAGACCACGGCCGGCCGCTGCGCCGCGAGCACCTCGCGCATCCGCTCCTCCTCGCGGCAGTCCGCCAGGACGCCCACCGCGTTGCGGACGTGGCGGTCCTCCTCGAGCTCGCGCAGGATCTCGAACAGGTTGTCCTCGGCGTGGTCGACCAGCACGAGCCGCTTGGGCCCGACACGGCCGATCTGCCGGCACAGCTCCGCGCCGATCGAACCGCCGGCGCCCGTCACCATCACGACCTGACCGTTGAGGTAGGCGCCCACCCGCTCCAGCTCGATCCGCACCGGCTCGCGCCCGAGGACGTCCTCGACGCGCAGCTCGCGCACCTGGCGCATCATGTTCCCGCCGGACTGCAGGAGCTCGAACACGGTCGGCAGCGTGCGCACCGGGATGCCGCGGGCGCGGCACGCCTTCATGACCCGCGCACGCAGCGTGCCGGGCGCCGACGGGATCGCGATGATCACCTCGTCGGGCTCGACCTCGTCGAGCACGCGCGGCAGCTCGTTGCCGGTCGTGCCGCCGAGCACCGGCACGCCCTCCTCGTGGCGCAGCCCGCGCATGCGCGGGTTGTCGTCCAGGAAGCCGACCGGACGGTAGCCCGAGCGCCGGGTTGCGCAGGATCTCGCGCAGGATCGCCTGCCCGCCGGAGCCGGCGCCGACGATCAGGACGTCGAGCGCGTCGCGCGCGGGGTGGAAGCCGCGCGGCGGGCGGTCGCGCACGGCCCGCACGAGGAACCGCGCGCCGCCGCAGAACAGCAGCGTGAGCAGGAAGAACAGGACCGCCACGCCGAGCGGCAGCGACACCGCCGTCGGACACCTTGTGCACCTGGATGCGCACCGGGTGGATCAGCGCCACCAGGCCCACGAGCGCGAGGGTGGCGATGACCACGCCGCGCAGCAGCCGCTCGTAGTCGCGCTGCCCGAGGAACCGCCACCAGCGCTGGTACATGCCCGACAGGGCGAAGATGATCACCGTGCCGACGACGACCGGGACGATCGTGGTCTGCAGCAGCTGGTCGTAGCGCGCGGGGATGCCCTGGTCGAACCGCAGGCGGAAGGCCAGGTAGTAGGCGAGCGCGACCAGCGCCCCGTCGACCAGGAGCTGAAGCAGCGAGTGCCGGTGAACGGGGTTGGTCGCCGATGCCAGGCGTCGGCGCATCCAGGGGATTCTAGGCGTCTTGGCGCGTCGAGGCACGCGCGAAGGGCGCCTTGCAGGACGGCCTAGAGGCGGAAATCGGGCCCGAGCGGCCGGCACAGCAGACCCGCGAACAGCGCCGGGTCGCGGCGCACGCGCTCGCCCTGCCCGCGACCCTCGCGCGCGGCGACCTCCAGCGCCTCCGGGTCGACCAGGCGCCGCAGCCGGCCCTCGGCGAGCAGGCGCTCGTCCACGGCTCCCGGGCGCCCCTCGAACACGGTGTACACGGGCGTGCCCAGCGCGACCGCCTCGCGGTTCATGGTGCCGCCGGCCGACACGACCACGTCGGCGTAGGAGACGAGCGACTGCGCGTCGACGGCGCGCTCGGGGACGACGAACCCGGGCTCGCCCGCCAGCTCGGCGCGCTGCTCGGGCGTGCGCGGCAGGACGACGACCTGGGCGCCGGTCTCGCGCAGGCGCCGGAGCACCCGGGCGAACAGGTCGTTCTCGAAGCGGTGGTAGAGCGAGACCGCCGGCGGCGTGCGCACGACCGCCAGCGGCCGGTCGCGGGTCAGCGCCGAGCTCCGCCAGGACCGCCTCGTCGGGCTCGAAGTCGGCCAGGTAGTACTCCTCCTTCAGCCCCGGGTACCGCTGCAGCTTGCGCGGTCCGGCGCCGTAGCGGCGCAGCCGCTCGGGCGGAATCGCGTCCGGGCACCACGACCGCGCGCGCGAGGCGGCAGTTGACGTTGTGCTGGACGGTCGCCCACTCGTAGTCGAACGCGGTCGAGGACGGGATCCGCAGCAGCGCCGCGGCGACCGTGACGTCGTTGGAGCCGTGGCCGACGGCGAGGTCGAATCCCCGCCCGCGCGCCCAGCGCGCCAGCGCGGCCGACCGCGAGGCGAGCCCGAGCGCCTTGGCCGCCACCCGGCCCCCACGGTGCCGGCCGACGACCGTCGGCTCGATGTCGAAGCGCGCGCAGAGCTGCAGCGTCTGGGCGAAGTCGCGGGCCGTCACCTCCACCTCGTGCCCGCGGGCGCGGAGCAGCTCGACGACCGGCCGCATGACCAGGACGTGCGGGCTGTTCGTGAGGTCGATCCAGACGCGCATCGCGCGACCCGCGGCCCTATGCCCGCGCGGACTTGATCGCCGAGACGACCTCGATGGCCTGCGTCCGGCCGAGGACCGGGCTCATCGGGATCGCGAGGTGGGTCGCCGCGGCCTCGTCGGTGCCCGGGAGCGGGGCGCCGGCCGGGTACCGCCGCATCGCGGGCTGCCGGTGGACGGGCGTCCGGTAGTAGGCACGCGAGCCGATCCCCACGCGCTCCAGCGCGGGCCCGAGCGGCTCGGCGTTCGGATGGCGGATCACGTACAGGTGCCAGGCGGGGTCGGCGCCGTCCACCGGGCGCGGCGGGTGCACGAGCTCCGCGAGGCCCGCCTCCGCGTAGTGCCGCGCAGCCGCGCGGCGGCCGTCGCACCAGCCGTCGAGCTCGGGCAGCAGCACGCGGAGCAGCCCGGCCTGGAGCTCGTCGAGGCGCGAGTTGTAGCCGACCTCGGTGTAGGTGACCTTGTCCGTGGAGCCGTGGAAGCGCAGCATCCGCGCGCGCTCGGCGACCCCGGCGTCGTCCGTGACGACCATCCCGCCGTCCCCGAAGCCGCCGAGGTTCTTGGAGGGGAAGAACGAGAACGTCGCGGCCGTGCCGAACGAGCCGGCGCGGGCGCCGGCCAGCGTCGAGCCGGCCGCCTGCGCCGCGTCCTCGAGCACGGGCACGCCGAGGGCCTCGATGGCGGCGATCGGCGCGACGTTCCCGAACAGGTCCACGACCACGACCGCCTTGGTCTTCGGGGTGAGCGCCGCGTGCACCGTGTCCGCGGTGACGCAGAAGGTTTCGGGGTCGACGTCGCAGAACACGGGCCGCGCGCCGGTGGGCGGGATCGCCTCGACGCTGGCGTAGAACGTGAAGGAGGGGACGACGACGTCGTCGCCCTCGCCGACGCCCATGGCACGCAGCGCGATCGTGATCGCGTCGGTGCCGTTGGCCACCCCGACGCCGTGGGCGGTGCCGAGGTAGGCGGCGAGCTCCTGCTCGAAGGCCTCGACCTCGGGGCCCAGGATGTAGCGGCCGGCGTCCAGCACCGCCACCGCGCGCTCGTTCAGGCGCGCCCGCAGGGGCTCGAGCGGGGTATCGGTGTCGAAAAGCGGGACGGGCACCGCGGGAACGCTACCCTTCGCCGTCGCCGCGATGCTCATCTCAGCGTCCATCACCGACACGTTGGTCACGTTCGCGACCAACGTCGTCTCGGACCTGGGGCTTCCCGGGGTGTTCGTGCTCATGTTCTTCGAGAGCGCCTGCATCCCGATCCCCTCCGAGGCCACGATGCTGTTCGCCGGCTTCAACGTGCACAAGGGCGAGTACAGCCTGCTCGCCATCACGGTTGTCGGGTCGCTCGCCAACCTCGGCGGTTCCTGGCTCGCCTACGCGGTCGGCTACTTCGGCCGCATCGATCTGATCGAGAAGCACGGGCGCAAGCTCCACATCAAGCCCAGCCACATCGAGTGGGCGGACCGCTGGTTCGAGCGCTGGGGCGCGCCGACGGTGTTCTTCACCCGCATGCTCCCGATCGTGCGCACCTTCATCTCGCTCCCCGCAGGCGTCGCCCGAATGCCCTTCTGGCGCTTCACGGTGTACACGCTCCTGGGCTGCATCCCGTGGGTGTTCATGCTCGGCTTCATCGGCGACCAGGTGGGCGAGAACTGGACGAAATGGAAGGACGCGCTCCACTACGTGGACTACACGGTGGCGGCGCTGATCGTCGTCGGGATCGTCTACCTCGTGCTGCGCAACCGCTCGCGGCGCGGCAAGGACGAGGCCGCCGCCGATGCCTCGGCCTGACAGCGACGGCCTGGACGTCATTCACGCCGTCGCGCTCGGCGCCCTGCATGGGCCGGCGGAGCTGCTGCCGATCTCCTCGTCGGGCCACGTCGCGCTCGTGCCCTGGCTGCTGGACTGGCCCTACGCGCGCCTGGACCCCGAGCTGCGCAAGGCCTTCGAGGTCGCGCTGCACGCCGGCACCGCCGCGGCGCTCGTCGTCGCGCTGCGTGACGAGGTGGCGGACGCGCTGCTCGAGCTCGACAGCCGGCGGGGCGCGCTGATCCTGCTGTCGTCGCTGCCACCGGCCGCGTGCGCGCTGCTGCTCGAGCGACCGATCGAGCGCCGGCTGGGGACGCCGGTCACGATCGCCGTCGGGCTCCTGCTCGGGTCCGCGGCGATGGTGGCGGCGGACGGGGCGCCGCAGGAACGCAGCCGCGAGGAGGCCGGGCCGCGCGACGCGCTGTGGCTCGGGATCGCACAGGCCACCGCGCTGATGCCCGGCGTGTCACGCAACGGCGCGACGCTCGTGGCCGCGCGGCTGCGCCGCTTCCGCCGCGAGGACGCCAACGTCCTCTCGCGCCACGTCGCGCTCCCGATCATCCTCGCCGCCAGCGCGCTGAAGGGAAAGCGGCTCGCCCGGCGCGGCCTGCCCCCCGGCGCCCGGATCGCGTTCGCCGCCGGGGTGGCGGCGTCCTTCGCGTCCACGCTGGCATCGACCTGGCTGATCCGCCAGGTGGAGCGCGACCGCTCGCTGATGCCCTATGCCGCCTACCGCACGGCGCTCGCCGGCGTGGTTCTGGTCCGCGCCGTGCGGAAGAATCGCGGTCGATGAGCGACGCCTACGCGCGCGCCGGCGTGGACACCGGCGATGCCGCCGACGCGCTGACCCGGCTGATCGGCGTCCTGCGGACGATCGACCCCGGACGGTCGTCGCGCTCGGTCGTGGGGCCCGGGCACTACGCGAGCGTGATCGAGGTCGCCCCGAACCTCGGGATCGCGCTGTGCACGGACGGCGTCGGCACCAAGGTGATCGTGGCCGAGCAGGCGCGGCGCTTCGACACCGTGGGGATCGACTGCGTGGCGATGAACGTCAACGACCTCGTCTGCGTGGGCGCGGAGCCGCTCGCCCTGGTCGACTACCTCGCCGTCGAGCGCGCCGACCCCGACGTCCTGGAGCAGATCGCGGTCGGGCTCAAGGAGGGGGCCGAGCAGGCGGGCGTCGAGATCCCCGGCGGCGAGCTCGCGCAGCTTCCCGAGCTGATACGAGGGCATCCCAGCCCGCTTGGCTTCGATCTCAATGCGACCGCGATCGGCTCCGTCGCCCTCGACACGCTCGTGACCGGCGCCGCGTGCGCCCCGGGCGACGCGGTCGTGGGCCTGCCCGCGTCGGGCCCGCACTCCAACGGCTACACGCTTGCGCGGCGCGTGCTGCTGGAGGAGGGCGGCCTGGCGCTCGACGACCGGCCGGCCGAGCTGGGCGGCGCGACCGTCGCCGACGCCCTGCTCGAGCCGACCGTCATCTACGTACGCGCGGTGCTGGAGCTGCTGCGCGGCGACATGCCCGTCCACGGCCTCGCGCACGTCACCGGCGACGGTGTGCTCAACCTGCTGCGACTCTCCGAGGGCGTGGGGTTCGAGCTCGACGCGCCGCTGCCCGTGCCCGGCGTGTTCGCCCTGATCGCTCAGCGCGGGGGGATCGAGCCACGGGAGATGTGGCGCGTGTTCAACATGGGCTGCGGGTTCTGCTGCGTCGTCCCGGCCGACCGCGCCGCCGACGCCGTCGCCGCCCTGGAACGCCACCATCCCGGCGCGGCGGTGATCGGCCGGGTCACCGATGCGGCAGGCGGAGTTTCGCTGCCCTCGTTCGGGCTACAGTTTCCCTAGAGATGCGTACGCGTAGAGGTAGGGGACGCGCCGCTCGCGCCGCCGTTACGGTCGCGCTGGTGGCCTGCGCGCTCGCGCCCGCCGCGGCGGGCGCCGAGGAGCCGCTGCCGCCGCAGGGCACGCCCCCGCCGGGCGCGAACGACTTCTCGTGCAGGCCGCCGGCCCGCCATCCCTACCCCGTCGTGATCGTCCACGGCACGTTCGGCAACATGGGCGTGCTGTGGGACACGGTCGCCGGCGCGCTGGAGCGCCTGCACTACTGCGTCTTCGCGCTTGACTACGGCAACAGCCCGATCCCGGGCGTCAACGCGGTTGGCGACATCCCGACATCGGCGCGCCAGCTCCAGACCTTCATCAACCACGTGCTCGCCGCCACCGGCGCGAGCAAGGTGACCATCGTGGGCCACTCGCAGGGCGGGATGATGCCGCGTTACTACATCAAGTTCCTCGGGGGCGCCTCGAAGATCGACGACCTCGTCGGCTTCTCGCCGTCCAACCACGGGACCGACACCCCGCTCGCGCCGCCCGCCGGGCTGCTCGGCTGCACGGCATGCGCGCAACAGGCCGCGGGCTCGCCCTTCATGCAGCAGCTCAACGCGGGCGACCAGACGCCCGCGCCGGTCAGCTACACGGTGCTGGAGACCAACCACGACGAGGTCGTCACCCCGTACCAGTCGGAGTTCCTGCCCACGACCGCCGACGGGCGCGTCGTCAACGTCCTGCTCCAGGACAAGTGCCCGAACGACCTTACCGACCACGTGTTCTTCCCGGAGGACAAGGTCGCGGTGCAATGGATGCTCAACGCGTTCGGGCGCCCGGGACCCGCCGACCCCCGGTTCACCCCCGACTGCACCGGCGCCGCGCTCGCGACCTTCCCCGACTCGGACTCGATCGCCGCGGCCGGGAGCGGCGGCGGGGGGCGTGCGAAGCGCGCACGGCTGTCCTTCGCCCGAGTCGCGCGCCTCACGGTCAACCACCGGCGCCTGCGGCTCCTGCTCCAGGGCAACGGCGTGCGCGTGCGCCGCGTGCGGGTGACGCTGCGCGCCGGCAGCCCGCGCGGGCGCGTCGTCGCCAGGTCGCCGCTCCTCGTCATCTCCCGCGGCCGCCATCTGACGCTGCGGCTGGGCCGGGTGCTCGCGGCGGGGCGCTACTGGGCCGTCGCCAGCGGCAAGGACGCGAGCGGCCGCACGGTCTCCGCGCGCCGCGTCTTCACGGTGCGCTGATCAGGACGCGGACCACAGCTCGCCGGTGAGCTGGCGGTCCGAGCGCACCCGCCACTCCCCGGCCAGGCGCCAGAGCTCGGCCGCGGCCCGCGGGCCCGGCAGATCGCACACGGCAGCGACCTCCACCGTCGCGAGCGTCCCGAAGCGCGCCAGCGCCTCCTCCACGCCCGGGTGCCCCGCAGCGCCGTCGAAGGCCGCGCCGGCCGCCTGCGCCGCGGCGCGCAGCTCGTCGTAGGACGCGCAGCCGTGGACCGCATGGACCTCCCCGTCCTCGCCCCGGAGCTCCAGCGAGGGAATGCGCGCCCGCTCGGTGCCGGCGTCGCGCGTCGCACCCTCGACGGCGCCCGCGCGCTCCAGGTCCGCGCCGAAGGCCTCGACCACGGCGTGCGAACCCAGGTCCACCGCGAAGCGCTCGACGTCGCAGCCCGGCACCGCGCGCGCCTCGGCGACCAGGGCGTCGCGCGTGTCGAGCTTGCGCCGGCCGCAGGCGAAGCCCTCGCGCAGCCGGCGCAGGTACGCCGCCTCGATCTCGCGCCCCTGCTCGGCGGCGGCCTTCACGGCCATGCAGGCGGGGTACGACGAGCCGGGCGGCGAGGCCAGCCACAGCCGCGGGTCGACCGGCATGCCGGTCGCGTCCGCAACCTCGAGCCAGGCCGAGACCTGCGTCAGCGGCTCCCCGAATTCCCTCGCGAGGCCGCTCATCACCGGTCGATCGAGAGCTGGTCGCCCAACTCGACCGCGAGCCGCCGCAGCGACGGCTCGAGCCCCCAGGAGTCCGGAGAGGCCGGATCGGTGTAGTAGGACGCATGGATGCCGCTCACCAGCGCAAAATAGAGCGCAGCGATGGCGCACGCTCGTCGGCACCCAGCTCTAACGGCCGCTACCGGCTCGACGAGCAGATCGGCGCGGGCGGCATGTCGACGGTCTACCGCGCGCTTCGACATGACGCTCGAGCGCCACGGTGGCCATCAAGCTCATGCACCGCGAGATCGCGGCCGACTCCGACCAGCTCGAGCGCTTCCGCCGCGAGGCCCGCGCCGTCGCCCAGCTCTCGCACCCCCACATCGTCAGCGTCATCGACGCGGGCGAGGACGACGGGACGCCCCTACATCGTCTTCGAGTACGTCGAGGGCGAGACGCTGAAGGACCGCATCCGCCGCATGGGCCGCCTCCCCGTCGCCGAGGCGGTCGCCTACGCGATCGAGATCGCGCGCGCGCTCGGCGTCGCGCATCAGCGCCACATCGTCCACCGCGACGTCAAGCCCCAGAACGTCCTGATCGACGCGGAGGGCAGCGCGAAGGTGACGGACTTCGGCATCGCCCGCACGCTCGACCAGGAGGGCCTGACGGCCGACGGCCGCGTGCTGGGCACGACCGACTACGTCTCCCCCGAGCAGGCGCTCGGCCACGAGGTCACCGGCCAGTCCGACCTCTACTCGCTGGGCATCGTGCTGTTCGAGATGCTCACCGGCGAGGTCCCGTTCAAGGGCGAGAACCAGGTCGCCGTGGCGATGAAGCACGTCCGCGAGGCGCTGCCCGACGTGCAGCGACTGCGTCCGGAGGTCTCGTCCGCGCTGGCGGCCGTGCTCGACCGCGCCACCGCCAAGGACCTCGACTGGCGGTACGCCGACGATCTCGAGCTGATCGCCGACCTCGAGGACGTGCTCGCGATCGAGACCTCGCGCGCCGGCGGGGCGACGGGAGAGGCCACGGCGGTGCTGCGAACGCTCCCCGAGCGCACCCAGCGGCGGCTCCCCCTGCGCGCTCCGCCACCCCGGGTGGCTGGTGCTCGGGGTGCTCCTGGCCGTGACGGCCGCGGTGGTGGTCATCGTCGCGCTCAGCCGAGCGCGCCGAGCGAGGCACGGGCACCCAGCGCGCCGAGGCCCCGAAGGGCCTCCAGGCGATCTCGCTCAAGCAGGACGGCGCGTCGGACTTCGACCCGCTCGGCATTCCGCCAGAGCGAGCACCCCGCGCAGGCCGACTTCGCGCTCGACCGCAATCCGGCCACGACCTGGAACACCGAGTCGCTACGGCCCGGGCGCGCAGCTGCCGAAGGCCGGCGTCGGCATCTACGTCGACGCCGACCCCGGCGTGGCCGCGAAGTCGATGCAGGTGGACACACCGGAGCCGGGCTTCACGGCGGAGGTCTTCGCGTCCGACCGCCGGCCCTCGCGCAGCGCCACCGACCCGCCCGAGCAGGAGCGGACCTTCACGCTCGTCGCCGGACCGCGGAAGATCACCGAGCGCACGGTGAAGATCGCGCTCAACACGGCCGGGCATCCGTACCGCTACTACCTGCTCTGGATCACCCGGCTCCCGCCGTCGGGCCAGGCCAAGGTCGCCGAGATCTTCCTGTTCAGGTAACGGGCCGGCGGGCGCGCCACAGCCGGACCGGCCGCTTGACGCCCTTCAACCGTCGCTCGCCGGCGAACGACCACCGGAAGGCGTCGGGTGCGGCGTCGTGGACCGCGGCGTCGCACAGCACGCTTCCGGGCCAGGCAATCGCAGCGATCCGGCTGGCCAGGTTGACGCTGTGGCCGTACCAGTCGCCCCCGCGCGACACGGCCGCGCCCAGGGCGATCCCCGCGTGGAGCTGGGGGAAGTCCTCGCCCTCCGCCTCCGCCGCATCGACGAGCGACAGGGCGGCCTCGACGAGCGGCGGCGCCTGCGGCGAGACGAGCATGGCGGCGTCGCCGATCGTCTTGATCAGGCGCACGGGCCCGCCGGCCGCCTCGGAGGCGAGGACCGCGAGCCGGCCGGCCACGGCGCCGACCTCCTCCACCGGAGCGCTCTCGCCGAGGCGCGTGAAGCCGGAGAGGTCCGCGAAGCAGATCGCCATGTCGCGCGCGTCGGGCAGCAGCTGGCCGCTCTGGAGCTCGGCGCGGCTGATCACGTCGCCGCGGATCTGCTCCACGAGGTGCTGGTTGAGCACGTACTCGAGCGTGGGCCCGAGCAGCGGCGCCGTTTCGCGCGCGATCTCGGCGTAGCGGAGCCCGAGGTCCCGCTCGGTGTCGCCCGGACGGATCAGGCTCTCGGCCACGAGGTTGCGCACCGCGGCGGCCACGCGCGACATCGCCTCCCCGATCATGCGGCTGACCTCGAGACGGCCCTCCTCGGGGAAGCCGGCCTCGGTGATCGCCTTCGCTCGCCGGGCGGCGTCGAGGTCGTCGTCGCTGAACGCCTTAGCGTCGGGGTCGTCCGGCATCGACAGGCCGAGTGCCTGCCACTGGCGCCGCAGCGCCTCGACGTCCTGGCCTGCCGCCGCGGCCAGCTCGCGGGCCGAGTACTTGCCCTCGCGCGCCAGCACCATCTCCACCGGCAGCAGCGCCAGCCGGTCCTCCGCCGCCGCCTTCTTGAGCTCCTCGAGCGGCACGCCGGCCTCGTGCAGCTGGCGCAGCAGGTCCAGCCGCGCCTCGCGCTGCGTCCCGCGCAGGCCCTTGAGCAGGCCCTCGGCGGCGAAGTCCGGCTCGGGCATCAGTGCCGGTAGGCCCGCTCGGCGTCGTGGCGCTCCACGCCCAGCCGCGCCAGGCGATCGAGCAGCTCCGCGTACGGGATCCCTGACGCCTCGAACAGCTTGCCGAATACGCTGGTCTCGGTGAAGCCCGGAATCGTGTTGAGCTCGTTGAGCAGCACGTCCTCGCCGTCCACGAAGAAGTCGACCCGCGCGAGGCCCTCGCACCCGGACAGCGTGAAGGCCCGCGTGGCCAGCTCGCGCACCCGCTCGCGCACCGCGTCCGACAGGCGCGCCGGCACGATCAGGTCCATCCCGCCCGGCGTGTACTTGGCCTCGTAGTCGTACCACTCGCGGTCGGCGACCACGATCTCCCCGGGCAGGGAGGCCTCCGGCGACCCGGTGTGGCCGATCACCGAGCACTCCACCTCGATCCCGCCGGCCGCGGCTTCCACGATCGCACGCTCGTCGTGGCCGAGCGCCTGCTCGACGGCCGGCGCCAGCTCGTCGACCTCGGCCACGCGCACGATGCCCACCGACGAGCCCAGGTTCGCGGGCTTGACGAACACGGGCAGCCCCAGCTCGGCCAGCCCGGCCAGCACGACCTCGGGGTCGGCGCGCCAGTGGCGGTGCTCCACCCCGCGGTAGCCGACCTGGGGCAGGCCGGCGCGCGCCATCAACTCCTTGAACACGACCTTGTCCATGCACACGGCCGACGCGAGGACCCCGGCGCCGACGTAGGCGACGTCGAGGCACTCGAGCAGGCCCTGGACGGTCCCGTCCTCGCCGAACGGGCCGTGCAGCACGGGGAAGACCACGTCGGCGCCCAGCAGGCCGCGGCCGGCGAGCAGCTCGACCTCCTCCCCGTCGAGCCGCCACGCCCCGTCCCGACCGATCTCCACGCCGATCACCTCGTGGCCGCCCTGGGCCAGGCCGTCCCGGACGGCAGCGCCCGATGCCAGCGAGATCTCGTGCTCGGAGGAGCGGCCCCCGGAGAGCACGACGACCCTCACGGCGTCGTCGGCGTGGTGGGCGGCGTGAACTGCCCGACGGTGATGGTCACCTTGGTCCCGCGCTTGACCTTCCCTCCGCTCGGGTCCTGCGCGACCACCTTGCCGTCGTCGGACTGGTTGGTGACGGGCTCGGTCCCACCGACGATCGGGGTCAACCCGGCGTCGGCCAGCGTCGACAGCGCGCTCGACTGGTCCTGGCCGACGGTGTTGGGCACGCTCACCTGCTGCGACTGGCGCGCCACGGTGATCGTGACGGTCGAGCCGCGCGCGGCCTGGCTGCCTGCCCCCGGGTCCTGGCTCAGCACGGTGCCGGGGGTGTCGGTCGAGTCCTGCTGGACGATCGAGACCTTCAGCCCGACGTTGGCGAGCTCGGCCGAGGCCGAGTCCTGGCTCTGCCCGACGACCGAGGGCACGGTCACCTTCTGCGGGCCGGAGGAGACGAACAGGGTCACCGTGCTGCCCTTGTCGATCTGGGTGCCCGCCGGCGGGGCCGTGCGGGTCACCTGGCCGTCGGGGACGCTGTCGGAGGACTCGCGGCTGACGGTGACCTTGAAGCCGGCGGCCTCGAGCTTCTTGCGCGCCTGCGACTGAGTCAGGCCGTCGACGCTCGGCACCGCCGCCTGGCCCGGCCCCCCCGAGGCGGTCAGCGACACCGTCGAGCCCTCGTCCGCCTTGGTGCTCGGCTGCGGGTCCTGACGCAGGATCTTGTCGCGCGGCTCCGGCGACACGACCGTGGTGACCTGCACGTGGAAGCCCTTGTTCTCGAGGATCGCCTTGCCGACCGCGACCTGCGTGCCCACGACGCCCGGGACCTGGACCTGCTTGGTCGACAGCGGGCCGAGGATCAGGAACACGGCGGCCAGCGCCGCGAGCACCGCCAGAACGGCCGCGATCCACGGCCAGCGGCGCCGCCGGTGCTCCTCGTCGTCGGGCGGCGGACCCTCGCCCGCCTCGTCGAGCGGCTCCTCGACCGGGACGCCCGCGGCCGCCAGCGCCGTGGGATCGGTGATCGGCCCAGCGACAGCGCCGAAGACCGCGGTGGACTGACCGCCCGGCATCTGCCCGATCTGCGCGCGGACCGCCTCGAGCGCGGCGATGAACTCGTCGGCGTCGGCGAAGCGCTGCTCGGGTTCCTTCTCCAAGGCCCGGAGCACCACCGCGTCGAGCTCCGCCGGCACGGCCGCGTTGTAGGCCGACGGGGGGACCGGCGCCTCCGACACCTGCTTGAGCGCGATCGTGACGGCGCTCTCCCCGTCGAAGGGCACGCGGCCGGCGAGCATCTCGTACAGCACGATCCCGATCGCGTACAGGTCCGAGCGCGCGCTCACGGCGTGGCCCTGGGCCTGCTCGGGCGACAGGTACTGGGCGGTGCCCATGATCGAGCCGGTCTCGGTCATGTCGGACGCGCCCGCGCGTGCGATCCCGAAGTCCGTCACCTTCGCCCGGCCCTCCTCGTCGATGATCACGTTGTGCGGCTTGATGTCGCGGTGGATCACGCCGCGGCGGTGGGCGAAACGCGCGGCCTTGAGGATCTGCTCGGCGATGTCGATCGCCGCCAGCGGCGCGAGCGGGCCGCTCTCGGTGATGAGCTGCTTGAGCGAGCGACCCTCGAGGTACTCCATCGCGATGTAGTAGGTCCCGTCCCACTCGCCGCGGTCGTACACACCGACGACGTTGGCGTGCTGCAGCCCGGCGGCGGACGACGCCTCGCGGCGGAAGCGCTCGACGAACTCCTCGTCCTCCGCGAACCGCCGGTAGAGCAGCTTCAGCGCGACCTTGCGGCCGAGCTGGAGGTCCTGCGCGCAGTACACGTCGGCCATGCCGCCGGACCCGATCCGCGAGACGATCTGGTAGCGCTGGTCGATGACGGTCTCTGGGGCGAGGTCGCGCATGGGCACTAGTGGATCAGGGCCTCCATGACCTGCTTGGCGATCGGCGCGGCCACCTCTCCCCCGGTGCCGTTGGCGCACTCGTTCGTGACGGCCACGGCGACCTTGGGGTCGTTGACGGGCGCGAAGGCGATGAACCACGTCTGGTTCCCGGAGCACTGGTTCTTCTCGGCGGTGCCGGTCTTGCCGGCGACCTCGATGCCCGACAGCGCCGCAGCGGTGCCCGTGCCCTCCCTGACGACCTGCGCCATCATCCCGGTGACCGACTTGGCGGTGGATGGGCGCATGACGCGGGCCTCCGTCTCGGGGCGGATGTCGTCGCGCACGCGCCCGTCGGGGTCGACGACCTTCGAGCCCATGTGGGGGCGCACGAGCACGCCGTTGTTGGCGACCGACGACGCGACCATCGCCATCTGCAGCGGGGTGACCGCCAGCAGGTCCTGGCCGATGCCCATGCGGCCGACGTCGATGAACGGCGAGAGCGGGCTCAGCAGCCGTCCGTTGCGGTACTCGCCGCTGGCGAGGCGCTGGTCGGCGGGGTAGTCCAGCGGCGGCTTGGAATAGAAGCCCAGACGTGTCATGTAGCGGCCCATCGTGGACTTCCCGACCGTCTCGGCCACCTCGGCCCACACCGTGTTGACGGAGAAGGTGAGCGCCTCGGTCAGCGGGATCGCGCCGAAGGTCTCGCCGCCGTCGTTCTGCAGCGGGACGCCGGAGATCACCTTGCCGTTCTGGCCGCTGACGGTCGAGTCCGGCGTGTAGCGCCCGGAGTCGATCGCCGCGATCGCGGTCACGACCTTGAAGGTGGAGCCGGGGGGATAGCTCGACTGCGTCGCGCGGTTGAAGACCGGCGAGCCGGGGTCGCGATTGAGCGCCGCGAAGCGGCCGCGCTGGTCCAGGCCGTTGGGGTCGTACCCAGGCGTCGAGGCCATCACCTTGACCGCGCCGGTGTGCGGGTCCATCGCCACCACGGCGCCGCGGCCGTCGCCGGTTGCGCGCAGCGCGTTGTTGGCGATGCGCTGCGCGTTCGGATCGAGCGTCAGCGAGAGGTCATCGCCCTCCTTGCGGCCGCCGCCGAGCTGGTCGAACAGCGAGTCCAGGCCCTGTCGCTTGCCCACCAGCGGGTCGTTGTAGAACCGCTCGAGGCCGGCCTGGCCGATGTCGGTGAAGGAGTAGCCGACGGAGTGGGAGAACAGCGAGCCGGAGGGATAACTGCGCTCATAGGTGCCGCCGGGCTGCTTGATGCTGCGCGCGAGCACGGTGCCGTCGCCGGCCCGGATCAGCCCGCGCTTGATCTTCGCCGCCTCGAGCACGCCGCGCTTGTTCAGCGCGTTGTCGTTGAGCGACTTGGAGTCGAACACGGCCCACCGCGACGTGAAGCCGATCAGCACGGCAAAGAGCACGACCACGAGGCCGAAGAGGCGGATGATCGGTTGGTTCACGGGATCAGCCTCCTTTGGCCCGCGCGGCAGAGTCGTGGGGGTCGGAGGAGGCTCACCCGGGTCTCCTCGCGCGGTCCGAGACCAGCAGCAGCAGCGCCAGCAGCACGAAGTTGGCCAGGATCGAGGAGCCGCCGTAGGAGATGAACGGCAGCGTGACGCCGGTCAGCGGGATCACCTTGGTGACGCCCCCGACGATCACGAAGACCTGCAGCGCGAATACCGCGGTCAGCCCGGTGGCGAGCAGCTTGGAGAACGAGTCGCGCGCGAGCAGCGCGATCTTGAACCCGCGCTCGCAGATCAGCAGGTAGGTGAGCAGCACCGCGCACGAGCCCACGAGCCCGAGCTCGTTCGTGATGACGGCGTAGATGAGGTCGGTGTGCGCCGCGGGGAGGATCGTGCCGCCGCCGGGGAGGTCCAGGAGCGACTGGCCGAAGCCAGTGCCGAACATTCCCCCGTCGGCCTGGGCGAACAGGGACTGCGCGATCTGGTAGCTGCCGCCGACCTGGTCGTACAGATGGCGGTTGAACGGGTCCTGCCAGGCGTCGATGCGGGCGTGGATGTGCCCGATGTGCGTGCCGAAGTACCAGGCCCCGACCGCGAACAGGAGGAGCCCCACGAGCGGGAACGACAGGCGGTTGGTGGCCACGTAGAGCAGCGACAGGAACGCGCCGAAGAACATGACCGAGGACCCGAGGTCGCGGATCACCAGCAGCATCAACATCGCCAGCCCCCACACCACCAGCAGCGGGCCGAAGTGCTTGAGCGGCGGCAGCGTGAGGCCAAGGAAGCGTCGCGCGCCCTGGACGAGCAGCTGCCGCGTGTCGCGCAGGTAGGACGCCAGGAAGATCACGATGCCGAGCTTCGCGAACTCGGCGGGCTGGAACTGGATGGGCCCGACCTGCACCGCGAGGTACGCGCCGTTGACCGGGCTGCCGATGCGCGGCAGCAGCAGGATGGCGATGCTCGAGAAGGCGATCAGGTAGCGGTAGCGCTCGAGCACGCGGTAGTCGCGCAGGAACACGATCGTGGCCACGAACAGCGCGAGGCCGATCACGAACCACTGCGCCTGCTCGCGCGCGAGCTTGTCGTCGATCCGGTAGATCACGACCAGCCCGAAGCAGGCCAGGAGCGCCATCAGCGGGAACAGGTAGGGATCGGCGTAGGGCAGCGCGATGCGCAGGAACACGTGCGCCGCAAGGCACAGCCCGAGGAACACCGCGCCGTAGGTGAGCGAGACGTCCGACAGCTGCGAGGACTGCTGGATGAACACGGCCGCGAAGCCGCCGGTCACCAACAGCGAGGCGGGGATCAGCGCGAGCAGCTCGCGGTTGCGCGCGCTCATCCGCCCACCTGGCCCAGCTCGAGCTTGCGCACCAGGTCCGACGCGTCTGACTTCGAGCGGAGCTTGTGGTTGAGGATCCGCTTGCGCCGGTTGGCCGGCAGCTCGGCCGCCGGCACGCCGGACGTGTAGTAGCTCTCGTACAGGTGGATCCCGGCCGGCAGGTCGTAGGGCAGGCCGCGGTAGACCGTCACGACGCCGTTGGAGTTCGTGCCGACGAAGAACACCGCGCGGCTGCCGATCCATGCGCCGACGCCGATCAGCACGACGATCGTCAGGACGGCGAGCAGCGAGGCCACCCGCCGCGTGCGACGCCGCTTGCGCGGCGCCTCGGGCTCGGGGCGCCGGGGCAGCGGCGCCGTCCGGCGCGGCGCCGGGGCGGCCTCCGCCGCTCCCGTGCCGGTCGCCGTGGTCGCGGCCGCGTCGCCCGCGGCGCGCACCTCGTCCGCGGTGATTTGCCCGACCTCGGTCGGCTGGTCGGCGGCCGTGTCGGAGGCCTCGGGGACCCCCTCGATCCGGAACAGGACGACGGTGATGTTGTCGCGCCCGCCGTTCTCGTTGGCCGCCTCCACGAGTCGCCGGGCCGCCGCGTCCAGCGAGTCGGCCTGACGGAGGATGTCCTTGATGGTGCCGAGCGGCACCATCGAGGTCAGCCCGTCGCTGCAGAGCAGGAACACGTCGCCCGGTCGCGCGTCCTTGCTGAAGGAGTCGACCTGGACGGCCGCCTCGGGGCCCAGCGCGCGCGTGATGACGGAGCGCTGCGGGTGCTCCTCGGCCTGCTGCTCGGTCAGCTTGCCGCGCCGCACGAGCTCGCCGACCAGCGAGTGGTCGTTGGTGAGCTGCTCCAGGCTCCCATCGCGGAAGCGGTACGCGCGCGAGTCGCCGACGTGCGCGAAGGCGACCTCGCCGTCGCCGACGTAGGCCGCAGTCAGCGTCGTGCCCATCCCCGCCCGGTCGGGGTCGGAGGTCGCCATCTGGTGGATGCTGTGGTTGGCCTCCCGGGTCAGCTCGGCCAGCCCGGCCTCCGCCGGGACGCCGTCGGGCATGCCGTGGTCGAGCGTGTCCACCACGATCTTCGAGGCGATCTCGCCCGCGCGCGCGCCGCCCATGCCGTCGGCGACGGCGAACAACGGCGCCCGCGCGAACGCGTTGTCCTCGTTGGTCCGACGCTCGCGGCCGGTGTCGCTCAGCTGGACGAAGTCGACTGCGCGAATGATCACTGGAGGTATGAGAACTCGTTGTCGCCGATCGCGATGCGGTCGCCGGGGTGCAGCGGCTGGGGCCCTCGCAGGGTCTCGCCGTTGAGGAACGTCCCGTTCGTGGAGCCGAGGTCCTCGAGGACGAGAAGGTCGCCCTGGCGGGAGATGCGGGCATGGCGGGAGGAAGCGAAGGGATCCTCGATGCGGATGTCCACCGCCTCGCCGCGGCCGAGCGTGAGCCCGTCGAGCAGGCCGTACTCGTCGCCCGCGCGCAGCCCGGACGCCTGCTCCACCCGCAGCCGCGGCTCGGCGCCGTCGATCGTCGCGCGCGCCAGCCCGGCGGACGCAGCGTGCAGGCCGGTGGCCTCCATCGGGTCGTCGGCCGGGGCGGAGCCCCGGCGGAGGTCCTTCAGGGCGCTGCGCGCCACCCACAGGAGGAAGAGGTAGAGCACGATCAGGAAGCCGAACTTCAGCACCACTGAGACCGGTTCGAGCTGCACGCGACCTACTCCAGCTCGAATTTCAGCGTGGACGTCCCCAGCTCGACCTGATCGCCCGCCGCCAGCGGCACCGCCCCGCGTGCCCGCCGGCCGTTGACCAGCACGCCGTTGGTGGAGCCCAGGTCGGCGATCGTCCACCCGTCCCCCGCCGGCCGGATCTCCGCGTGGTGCCGCGACACGTTGGCGTCCCCGAGCACGATGTCGCAGTCCCGGCTGCGACCGAGCACGGCACCGTCCGCGCCGACCATCATCCGCTTGCCATCCACCAGCACGAGCGCGCGGCGCAGGTGGGCCGGCACGTGCGGCTCCAGCGGCTCGGGCTCGCGCTGAGCGCGGTAGATCATCGTGTGGCCCGCGTCGCCCTGCGAGGGCTGCGCCGCCGCGTCCTCCGGCGGGCGCACGAGCCGCGCCTGGATGCCGAACTCGCCGAGGGACAGGCGCTCGTCGGTGCGGAACTCGACGGTCGGTCGGGACAGCAGCGCGAGCTTCTCGGCGCGCGCATGCTCGAGCAGGTAGCCGGCCAGCTCCGTCACGAGCGCGTCCTCGTAGTCGGCGAAGCGCTCGTGGTCCTCCGGGGACAGGTACACGGCGTACTCGTTGGGCACGTAGGTCTTGGATACGGACACGGTGCGGTGCTCCTCCATCTCGCGCACGAGCTTGCGGGCGATCTCGACCGGCCGTACCTCGGAGCGAAAGGCACGGCCGAACGCGCCCTCGACGAGGCCGGCGATCTTGCTTTCAAGGCTCTTGAGTACGCTCACCCTGACGGCCCCTCTGCTCGGCCATGCTAGTGATCTGAGGCGGAATTACGGCTCCGCGCCGCGGGTCCTCAGAAGCGACAGGCCCGCCGCCAAGGCCGCCCCGGCCAGCGCCCCGGTCAGGGCGCCGCGGGCGTCGGAATGGGCCACCGCACCGCGCAGCGCGCCGGCCACGAGGCCGGTCCCCACCACCAGCGCGACGGCCCACGCGAGGGCGCCGAGCGTCACCGCCAGCGGAGATCGGCCGCGCAGCGCGTGCGGCAGCGCGACCGCCGCGGCGGCCCACAGCGCCAGCATCACGAGCGCGCCCGAGCCGGCGAGGGGCACCAGCGCGTCGCGCACGGCCTCGCTCGGCGAGTCCGCCCACGCCGCCGGAGCCCCGGTGCCGGCCGCGCGGCCGAGGAACAGGTCGCGTCCGGCCAGGGGCTCGGCCAGCACGATCCACCAGCCGCCGAGCGCGGCGAGCGCGGCGCGGCGCCACGCCCCCGACACCAGCGCCGCCAGCGCCGGCCACATTCCGGCGAGGCCGGCGGCGGCGAGCGCGGGCGCCGCCGCGGGCAGGGACCACAGCCACCCGGCGCGCGGAAGCAGCAGCGGGCACGCCGCCAGACCGGCGGCGACCATCAGCGCGGTCCCCGGCTCGTGCGGCGGACCGGCGGCCAGCCAGGCGACCGCCGCGACCGCGGATGCGAGCCACGCCACCCGCGGCAGCAGCGCCACGGCGGCGCCCACCGCGGCCGCTGCGAGCAGCGGGTCGACCGGAGGGGCGTGCGGGGCGGCGTCCGCGGCGGCGGCGACCGCGGCGGCCGCGACCCCCGCCACGGTGCGCTGCGCGAGCCGGTGGCGCCAGGATGCGGGCGCGTCTCCGGCCTCGGCGATCGCCGGCTCCGGAAGGATCAGCGTGCGGCCCTCCCCGGCATCCGCCTCCGGGGTCGCCGCCTGCAGCGCCTCGCGCAGGTCGCTCACGTCTCCGCGCTCGTCCGGGCGGCGGCGCAGCGCCCGGTCCAGGGCCGCGACGACCCCGGGGTCGAGGTCCCGGCGCACGCGCCCCAGCGACGGCACGCCCGCGGCGACCCGGCGCGCGGTCGCCGCGGGCGCGGCCGCGCGCACCGGGTTGATCCCGGCCAGCGCCTCGTAGAGGACGAGGGCGAGGGCGTAGAGGTCGGCGGCGGGGCCGACGGGCGCGCCCTCGGCCTGCTCAGGCGCCATGTAGGCGAGCGTGCCGACCACGTCGCCGGTGTGGGTCAGCGCGTCCTCGCCCGCGAGGTGGGCGACCCCGAAGTCGGTCAGCTTGGCCACGCCCGCCTCGCTCGCCGGGCGCGCCGGGATGATCACGTTGCCGGGCTTGATGTCGCGGTGCACGACGCCCGCGGCGTGGGCGTGCTCGAGCGCGTCGCACAGCGCCGCGCCGATCCGCAGCACATCGCGGTCCGAGAGCGCGCCGCGCGCCTCCGCCTCGCCGAGCGTGACCCCGTCCACCAGCTCGGACACCAGGTAGTGCGCGGTCTCGTCGGCGCCCGCCTCGTACAGCGAGACGATCCCCGGATGGTTCAGGCGCGCGGCGGCCACGGCCTCGCGCTCGGCGCGCGGCGGGCCGTCGCCGCGCGGTACCACCTTCACCGCGACGTGGCGCTCGAGGCGCGCGTCGCGCGCCAGCCACACCGCACCGTACGCGCCCGCGCCCAGTCGCCGCTCCAGCTCGTAGCGGTCCAGCGCGCGGGCCGAGGGCCCCGCGCGCGGGTGAACCGCGGTGGGCGCTGGTGTCACCGCCGGGAGCGTCGGCGTTGTACGGTCCACGGTGACTGGATGTTCTGCGCCCCCGGCAGGCTCCCTGCCGCCGGCGGCGAACACCACGACACCGACGCGGGGCGGTGGTCATACTTGCCCCGCCTGTTCCCGCTTAGGAGCGAGATCTTGTCGTTCTTCGACGAAGGTGACGAGCCCGCGCGGCCAACGCGGCCCCGTTCATCGCAGAGCACCGGCGCGCCACCACGCGCCTCCGGCGATCAGCAGACGCTGATGGTCCGTCGCGGCGTGGCCGCGGGCGTGATCCTGCTCGTGCTCATCCTGCTCGTGGTCGGCATCCGCGGCTGCCTCAACAGCCAGAAGAAGCAGTCGCTGAAGGACTACAACCGCAACGTCGGGGCGCTCGTCCAGGAGTCCGACCAGGTCAGCCAGAAGTTCTTCGGCGAGCTGTCGTCCACCGGCGGCGCCACCAGCACGGCGACCCAGGGCACGGCCACGCTCAACGCCGAGCAGGACATCAACCAGGTGCGCGTCGACGCCGACGACCTCGTGCGCCGCGCGAGCAACCAGGACACGCCGGGAGACATGAGCAAGGCGCAGCGGGACCTGCTGCTCGCCCTGCAGCTGCGCCGCGACGCCATCCGGAAGATCGCGGAGAAGCTGCAGACCGCGCGCGGCGCCTCGGGCGCCGATGCCGCCGTGGACCAGATCGCGGGGCAGATGCAGGCCTTCCTCGCGTCCGACGTCGTCTACTCGCAGCGCGTCATCCCGTACATCAAGAAAGCGCTCGACGGCGCGGGGGTGACGGGTCAGACGATCGCGACCAGCCAGTCGCTGCCCGACCTCGGCTGGCTGGACCCCACCCAAGTGGCCAAGCGCATCGGCGCAATCACCTCCAACGCCAACAAGGGCCCGGCAGCCCCCGGCTCGCACGGGCACCAGCTCGAGTCCGTCAGCGTCGGCGGCACCGACCTCAAGCAGGGCTCGGGCAACAAGGTCAGCGGCTCCAGCCCGGTGTTCACGGTCAAGTTCGTCAACCAGGGCGAGAACGACGAGAGCAACGTCCTCGTCAAGATCAGCATCACCGGGTCGGGCAACCCGATCACCGTGACCAAGCCCGTCGCCTCCTCGCCCGCCGGCGCCGAGTCCTCCGTCGAGATCCCGCTCGGCCAGGCACCGCCGCTGAACACGCCCGTGACGGTGACCGCCGAAGTCCAGCCGGTTCCGGGCGAGTCGGACGCTTCCAACAACAAGCAGTCCTACCAGGTGCTGTTCTCCTCGTAGCGCGAAGCACAACGCCGCCCACCACGGCTACCGCGAAGCGGTACTGACGGCCCGAAGCAGCGGAGGGCCTGCTGTTTGCAGGCCCGGAGCTGCGCGGGCGGGAGGGACGGCGAAGCCGTCCCGGTCACATCGCCCGGGCAGGCGGAGGCTCGTTGTCCACGAGCCGGAGCCAGCGCGGCCGAGTCGAAGCCCGGAGGGAGGCGAAGCCGACCGGTCACACGCCGCGCCCTATCCTTCGCCGCGCATGAGCCTGTCGTCCACAACCGGAGTCGTCGCCCTGGCCGCCGCCGGCGTCGCGCTCATCGCCCTGATCATCGCGATCGTGCTTGCCGTCCAGCTGCGGCGCGTCCGCGCCGCGCAGTCCGCGCTTGCTCGGCGACCACGGCACGCAGGACCTCGTGGCGCACGCGACCGGGCTGGAGAGCGAATTCCACCTGCTGCTGGACACGACGCGGGATACGGTCGACCGGATGAATGCGCGGCTTGATCACGCCGAGCGCCGGATCGACGGCGCGGTCGCCTACCGGGGGTTGGTCCGCTACGACGCCTACAACGAGATGTCGGGGCACCAGAGCACGTCGATCGCGCTGCTGGACGCCAGCCGCTCCGGCGTCGTGCTCTCCTCGATCCACCACCGCGAGCAGGCGCGCCTGTACGCCAAGCAGGTCCGCGACGGCCAGGCCGAGCTGGAGCTCTCGCCGGAGGAGGCCGAGGCCGTGCGCCTCGCGATGGCCGGCGAAGAGCAGCCGAGCTGAGCCGGGATCGCCATGCGCGTCGGCTACCTCGGTCCCGAGGGCACCTTCACCCACGAGGCGCTCACCGCCACCCCGCCCTCCGGCGACCTCGACCTCGTCGCGCTCCCGACGATCTACGACACCGTGATGGCCGTGGGCGAGGGCGTCGTCGAGCGTGCACTGGTGCCGATCGAGAACTCGCTCGAGGGGTCGGTCAACGCCACGCTCGACGCCCTGGCGATGGAGACCGAGGACGTCGTGATCGTCGGGGAGCTGGTGCACCCGATCCGCCATTGCCTGATCGCGCGCGAGCCGATGGCGCTCGAGTCCATCCGCACCGTCGTCTCGATCCCGCAGGCCACCGCGCAGTGCGCCCGCTTCATCCGCGCCCGCCTGCAGGGCGCAACCGTGATGCCCGCCAACTCGACGGCCGACGCCGTGCGGCTGGTGGCCGAGGCCGACGGCACGTGGGCCGCGCTGGGGAACCGCCTGGCGGCCGAGCTCTACGGCTGCACGGTGCTGCAGGCCGGCGTCGAGGACCTGGCCGACAACGCAACCCGCTTCGTGTGGCTGGCGCGCAAGGGCGCGGACCCGGGCACGGAGGGTCCGTGGAAGACGTCGGTCGTGTTCTGGGGCGCCGGAGACGACGCGCCCGGCTGGCTGGTGCGCTGCCTGTCGGAGTTCGCCTTTCGCGGGGTCAACCTGACGCTGATCGAGTCGCGGCCGCGCAAGGCGGGCCTGGGCCACTACATGTTCTTCGCCGACCTCGAGGGCCGTGACACCGACGAGCCGGTGTCCGGAGCCATCGAGGCGGTGCGCGGCCAGACCGAGGAGCTGCGCGTGCTGGGCTCCTATCCGTCGGCGTGAACAGGGCGTGAGAACGGCGCGGGCCCGCGGGCGGCGTCCTCTACACTGCTGCCATCTGAAGAGGCCCTGATGTCCGCCGACGTTCCACCAGCTCCACCGGGGTCCGCGTCGCTCGACGAGCACCGGCGACGCGGGCGGTCGGGCGCCGTTGGCGGGACGAAGGGCCGGGTGCTGGTGCTCAACGCGACGTTCGAACCGATCAACGTCTGCACCGTCCGCCGCGCGGCGGTGCTGCTCCTCAAGGAGAAGGCCGAGCTCATCGAGCACGCCAACTGGGAGCTGCACGCGGAGTCGCTGACGCTGCCGCGTCCGGTCGTGATCCGGCTCGTGTCCTACGTCCGCGTGCCGCGCGACACGCACCGCCGCAAGATCACCCGGCGCGCGGTGTTCGCCCGCGACGGCTGGGCGTGCCAGTACTGCGGCGCGCGGTCGAATTTGACCGTCGACCACGTCGTCCCGCGCTCCAAGGGCGGCGTCTCGACGTGGGACAACATCGTCGCCTCCTGCGCGCCCTGCAACCGGCGCAAGGGCGACGCCCTGCTGCGGCAGGTCGGCATGAGCCTCCGGCGCAAGCCCCGCCGGCCGCACGCCCACGTGTTCATCCACGTGGCGAGCCCCAGCATCCCGGCCGCGTGGCGGGCCTACCTGCCCGACGCGGCGTAGGGCATAGCAAAGGGGCGCCCCGAGGGGCGCCCCTTCACGTGCTGCTGGACTAGGACCTCGCCACGGATACGGCTGCCGGGGGGACCAGGCCGGCGGCGGCGAAGACGGTGTCCCGGTTTGGATTCGCTGGGCGGGTCCAGCGCATCCGACCTAGCGGCCGGTCACCTCCAGGGTCCCGCAAGAACTGTCACTCAACGTAGGACCACCTCCTTTCCCTGGTCCGGTTATCTGAAGCAGACCGGGAGGAGGAACTCGGCCGGGGCTCAGCCGCCGTTCGGGCTCGGCTCGCTGGGCTCGGGGGCTTCGCCGTCGTCGTCCCGGCCGTTCGGCCCCTGCTCGGGCGGCAGTTCGGCGACCGGCGCGCCGGTGTCGGCCTCGGACTCCATGACGAGCGCGACCGCCGACACCTCGTCGTCGTCGCGCAGGTTCATCACCGTCACGCCCTGCGCCGGGCGGCCCTGGCGCGAGATGCCCTTGACGCCGGTGCGCTGCACCATGCCGCTCTGGGAGATGAAGACCAGCTCCTGGTGCTCGCGGACGACCAGCGCGCCGACCAGCGCGCCCTTGCTTGTCGGTCATCGTGATCGTCTTCACGCCCATGGTGCCGCGGTTCTTGACCGGGTAGTCGGGGATCGGCGTGCGCTTGCCGTAGCCGTTCTCGGTGACGACGAGCAGCTCCTGGTCGTCGCGCGCCACGTCCATGGCCAGCACCGCGTTGCCCTTCTGGCGAGACGTTCATGCCGCGGACGCCGCCCGTGTCGCGGCCCATCGGCCGGGCCCTGGCCTCGTTGAACCGCGCGGCCTGGCCCGAGCGCGACACCATGATGATGTCGTCGTCGCCGCCGGTCTTGCGCACGGCGACGAGCTCGTCGTCGTCGCGGATCTTGATCGCGATGATGCCGTCGGCCTTGATCGGCGTGTTGTAGGCCCCGAACTCGGTCTTCTTGATCTGGCCCTTGCGGGTCGCGAAGACGAGGTAGCCGCCCTCGGAGAAGTCGCGCGTGTCGATCACGGCCTGGACGCGCTCGCCCTCGCGCAGCGGCAGGAAGTTGTTCAGCGACCGGCCCTTCGCCGTACGCGACGCCTCGGGCAGCTCGTAGACCTTCGGACCGGTAGACCTTGCCGCGGTTGGTGAAGAACAGCAGGTAGTCGTGCGTCGAGCACACGAAGAGGTGCTCGATGTAGTCGCCGTCCTTCATGTCCATGCCCGTCACGCCGCGGCCGCCGCGATGCTGGTTGCGGTAGGTCGCCAGCGGCAGCGACTTGATGTAGCCGGACTTCGTGATCGTGATGACCATCTGCTGGTCGGCGATCAGGTCCTCGATGTCGAGGTCGCCCTCGGCGTGGGTGATCTCCGTGCGCCGCTCGTCGCCGTAGGTGTCGGAGATCTCCTGCAGCTCCTCCTTGATCAGCCCCAGAACGCGTGACTCGTCGCCGAGGATCTCGCGCAGCTCCCGGATGCGCTCGGTGACGTCCTTGTGCTCCTGGCGGATCTTGTTCGACTGCAGGGCGGTCAGGCGCTGCAGGCGCAGGTCGAGGATCGCCTGCGCCTGGATGCGCGTCAGCTCGAAACTGCTTCATCAGGCCCTCGCGGGCGATGTCGGGATCGCGGGAGCCGCGGATCAGCTCGATCACCGCGTCGAGGTTGTCGAGCGCGACCAGCAGCCCCTCGAGGATGTGCGCCCGGGCCTCCTTCTGGGCCAGCTCGTGCTTCGTACGTCGGACGACGACCTCGCGCTGGTGGCGCACGTAGGCCTGGAGCGCCTCGCGCAGCGAGAGCGTGCGCGGGACGCCGTCGACCAGCGCCACCATGTTGACGCCGAAGGTCGTCTGCATCGGCGTGTGCTTGTAGAGCTTGTTGAGCACGACCTTGGGGATCGCGTCGCGCTTGAGCTCGATCACCAGCCGCATGCCGCGCTTGTCCGACTCGTCGCGGATGTCGGAGATCTCGGTGATCTTCTTGTCGTGCACGAGGTCGGCGATCTTCTGGATCAGGCCGCCGTCGCCGCCCTTCTTGACCTGGTAGGGCAGCTCGGTGACGACGATCGCCTCCTTGCCCTGCTTGAGCGGCTCGACGTGAGCCATCGCCTGCACCCGCACGCGGCCGCGGCCGCTGGCGTAGGCGTCGCGGATCCCGCTCGTGCCGAGGATGACGCCGCCGGTGGGGAAGTCGGGGCCCTTGATGTGCGCCATCAGGCCCTCGACCTCGATGTCCGGGTCGTCGATCAGCGCGATCGTCGCGCCGATGGTCTCGCGCAGGTTGTGGGGCGGGATGTTGGTGGCCATCCCGACGGCGATGCCGGAGGCGCCGTTGACGAGCAGGTTGGGGAACCGCGAGGGCAGCACCAGCGGCTCCTGGCGCTTGCCGTCGTAGGTCTGCGCGAAGTCCACCGTGTCGGCGTCGAGGTCGCGCAGCATCTCGGTCGCGATCCGCGACAGGCGCGCCTCCGTGTAGCGCATCGCCGCCGGCGGATCGTCGTCGACCGACCCGAAGTTGCCCTGCGGGTCCACCAGCGGATAGCGCATCGAGAAGTCCTGCGCCAGGCGCACGAGCGTGTCGTAGATCGCCGTGTCGCCGTGCGGGTGATAGCTCTTCATCACCTCGCCGACGATGCCGGCGGACTTGCTGTAGGGCCGCGTCGGCTGCAGGCCCTCCTCGTTCATCGCGTACAGCACCCGGCGGTGGACGGGCTTGAGGCCGTCGCGGGCGTCGGGGAGCGCACGGCCGACGATCACCGACATCGCGTAGTCGAGGTAGGAGGACTTCATCTCCTCCTCGAGCCCGCGCGGCTCGATGTTGCCGCCGCTCAGCGTGTCCGTGCCGTTCGCCATCTACCCACCCCCTTCCCTAGACGTCCAGATTGGTGACGAGCTTGGCGTTGTCCTCGATGAACACCCGGCGCGGCTCGACCTGGTCGCCCATCAGCATCGAGAAGATCAGGTCCGCGGCCGACGCGTCCTCCATCGTCACCTGCTGGAGCGTGCGCGTCTCGGGCTCCATCGTGGTCTCGGCCAGCTGGTCGGCGTTCATCTCGCCGAGGCCCTTGAAGCGCTGCACGTTGACGCCCTTGCGCGCGACCTCGAGCACGCACCGGCGCAGCTCCTCGAACGACAGCGCCTCGGCCTCGTTGTCGCCGAGGTGCACCTGGAAGGGCGGCGTGCCGGCGAGGTCCACCAGCTGCTTGTGCACGCGCAGGAACTGCCGGTAGTCGTGGGACTCGAACAGGCCCCGGCGGATGCGGTGCGAGCGCGCCAGGCCGGTCTTGCGCTCGACAGCGCGGACCACCAGCTCGTGCGGGTCGGCGTCGGTGAGCTCGAGCTCGAACGGCTCGGCATCGGGGGCCGGCTTGGCGAGCAGCTTCTCCAGCTCCTCGCCGCTGCCGATCTGCTCGTCGAGGACGTGGGACTCCTCGAGGAACGTGACGACGTCGTGCCCGTGGTCCGCGCGCAGCGACGATGCCCAGCCCTCGTACTGCTTCAGCATCCGCCCGTACTTCTGCCAGCGCGCCTCCGTCAGCTTGAACTGCGTGCCGTGGCGGTCGAAGAGCGTGAACTTGTCCCACTTCTCGGACAGCAGGATGTCCTCGAGCTCGGACTCCTTCTCGATGTAACGCTCCTGGCGGCCCTGCCGGACCTTGTACAGCGGCGGCTTGGCGATGTAGACGTAGCCGGCGTCGATCAGCTGGGGCATCTCGCGGAACAGCAACGTCAGCACCAGCGTGCGGATGTGTGCGCCGTCCACGTCGGCGTCCGTCATCAGGATCACCTTGTGGTAGCGGGCCTTCTCGATGTCGAACTCGTCGCGGACGCCGGTGCCGATCGCCGTGATCAGCGCCTGGATCTCGACGTTCTGCAGCACCTTGTCGATGCGGCTCTTCTCGACGTTGAGGATCTTGCCGCGCAGCGGGAGGATCGCCTGCGTGTTCCGGTCGCGGCCCTGCTTGGCCGAGCCGCCGGCGGAGTCGCCCTCGACGATGAAGATCTCGGCCAGGCTCGGGTCCTTGACCGAGCAGTCGGCGAGCTTGCCCGGGAGCATCGAGTTCTCGAGCGCCGACTTGCGCCGCGTCAGGTCGCGCGCCTTGCGCGCCGCGGCGCGCGCCTGCGAAGCGGCCACGGCCTTGCGGATGACCGCGTTGGCCTCGCGCGGGTTCTCCTCGAGGAACTCGCCGAGCTTCGTGTTGACGATCGACTCGACGAAGCCCTGCATGCCCGGGTTGCCGAGCTTGGTCTTCGTCTGGCCCTCGAACTGCGGGTCGCGCAGCTTGGCCGAGATGACGGCGGTCAGGCCCTCGCGCACGTCCTCCCCGACGAGGTTCTCGTCCTTCTCGCGCAGCAGCGTGTGATCGCGCGCGTACTTGTTGAGCGTGCGGGTGAGGGCGGAGCGGAAGCCGCTGAGATGAGAGCCGCCCTCGTGCGTGTTGATGTTGTTGGCGAAGGAGAAGATCGACTCCTGGTAGGAGGAGTTCCACTGCATGGCGACCTCGACCGCGCCCTCGTCCCCATCGCCCTCGAAGTAGACGACCTTCGTTCCGATCGAGTCCTTGTTCTGGTTGAGGTGCGCAACGAAGTCGCGGATGCCACCGTCGTACTTGAACTCCGCTCGCTGCCCCTCGCCGCGCTCGTCGACGAGGGTGATCCGCAGGCCGCGCGTCAGGAACGCCGTCTCGCGCAGGCGCTGCTCGAGCACGTCGAACTCGAAGTCGAGCGTCTCGAAGATGTCGGCGTCGGAGAGGAACGTGATGATCGTCCCCGTCTCCTTCGTCGCGGCGCCCTTCTTCAGCGCCGCCTTGGGCGCGCCGCGCTCGTACTCCTGCGCCCAGGTGGCGCCGTCGCGGCGGACCTCGATGTGCAGGCTCTCGGAGAGCGCGTTGACGACGGAAACCCCGACCCCGTGCAGGCCGCCGGAGACCTTGTACCCGCCCCCGTCGCCGAACTTCCCGCCCGAGTGCAGCGTCGTGAGCACGACCTCGACCGCCGGCTTCTTCTCCTTGGCCATCACGGCCACCGGAATGCCGCGGCCGTTGTCGCTCACGGTGACCGAGTTGTCGGGGTGGATGACGACCTCGACGGCGTCGCAGTGGCCTGCGATCGCCTCGTCGACGGAGTTGTCCACGACCTCGTAGACCAAGTGGTGCAGCCCGCGGGTTCCCGTCGAGCCGATGTACATCCCGGGCCGCTTGCGGACGGCCTCGAGCCCCTCGAGCACGGTGATGTCCTTCGCGTCGTAGCCGGACTTCGACCCCTTCGACGCCCGCCTGCGGGGCTTGGGCTCCTTCTCTGCCAACCGGTCCTCCTAGGACATGGAAAGCCCCGACTCCTCGCCTCGAGACGATGGGTCGGGGCGGTCCGATTCAGTGGTCGTAAGGATAGCACACGAGGGGCCTGCTCCGACCGCTCGAATCGCGACAAAACTCCTGCAAATAAGCTCAAAACGAAGCCGCAGCGCGGCGCGGCGGCGCGCGGGGCTCACGGCCTTATCGCGCCCCCGTCCGCGCGGCATCGCAGCGCGTCGACGGCGGGCTCGCCCAGCGCCTCGTTGAGCGCGGCCACGACCTCCCCGGACATCAGGTCCAGCTCCTGCGCCCACACCGCCGAGCGGCACGCCACGGTGAGCGTGCCATCGCGCATCGCGACCGGCTCTCCCTCGCGCGCGACCGCCTCGCCGACCGCCTGCGCCCACACCCGCTGCACGCGCGCCAATGGTGTCGCCGGAGCCAGCGTGGCGGCGACCGCATCGACCGCGACGGCGAGCGGGCGGGGGGATCGGCGCCTCATGCGGCGTGCGCCTCGGCCTCCGACAGCACGACGCCCTCGGCCACGGCTAGGCGCACCGTGTCGTTCGCTTCGGCGCCGGGGACGGCGGCCAGGTCGGTCGTCGTGATCACACTCTGGCCGGCCCTGCCGCCGCTTTCGCCGCGCAGGCGCGCGACGAGCAGTTCGCGGCGGCCGGCGTCGAGCTCGCTCATGGCGTCGTCGAGCAGCATGACCGGCGGCGTCCCGCGGACCTCGGCGATCGCCTCGCGCTCGGCCAGCAGCAGCGCGAGGACGGCCAGGCGCTGCTGGCCCTGTGAGCCGAATGCCCGCAGGTCACGGCCGGCGCGTGTCAGCGCGAGGTCGTCCCGGTGCGGCCCGTGGGCGGTGAAGCGGCGCTCGAGGTCGCGCGCGCGGCGTTCGCGCAGCTCGGCAGCGAGCCCGGCGGCGTCGGTGGCGGTCGCACGCGGGCGGTAGCCCAGCTCAGCGCCGCCCTCCAGCCCGAGCTCATCGGCCAGCGCGGCGAAGCGCGGCCGCAGCCCCTCCACCGCCGCCGCGCGGGCGGCCATCAGGGCGGCTCCGTGGCGCGCGAGCTCGGCGTCCCACGCATCGAGAGAGCCCTCCGCGCCCGGGCCGCCGCGCGCCAGGAGCGCGTTGCGCTGCGCGAGGGCGCGACCGTACTCGCGCCGCGTCGCCGCGCGCGCCGGCCAGAGGGCTGCGACGACCTGATCGGTGTGTGCGCGGCGCAGCGCGGGGCCGCCCTTGACCAGGTCGAGGCGATCGGGCAGGAAGACCGCGGCGAGCGGGCGAGCGGCCACATCGGCGAGGCGATCGACCGCCACGCCGTCGGCCCGCAGCCGCTTGCGCTTGCCCGGCTCGAGGCCGACGCTGAACGCATGCGAGCCGTCCTCGGCCTCGGCGTCGAGCTCCACGCGCGCGACGTCGGCGCCGAAGCGGACCAGCTCGCGGTCGGAGGCCGTGCGCCATGAGGCGCCGGTGCACCCGATGTAGATCGCCTCGAGCAGGTTCGTCTTGCCGGCGCCGTTGCGGCCATGAACGACGGTCACGCCGGCTCCCACCCGCACATCCGCGGTGGTGTAGGAGCGGAAGTCGCGCAGGCGCAGGCGGACGATCTTCATCCGCCTACACGTTCAGCCGGATCGGCATGATCAGGTAGAGGAACCCGCTGCCGTCCCCGGCCTCGATCAGGCCGGGACGCAGCGGGCTGATCAGCTTCAGGACGACGTCCTCGGAGCTCACGCTCTCGAGACCGTCCCTGAGGAATTCGGGGTTGAAGCCGATCTCCAGCGCCTCGCCGGCGAACGGGATCGGGATTGCCTCGCGCGCCTCGCCGACGTCCGGCGTCTGGGCCGACACGGTCAGCTGCCCCTCGTCGAACGCGAGCCGCAGCGGAGCGTTCTTCTGCGCCAACAGGGAGATCCGGCGCACGACCTCCTCCAACTCGCCGCGCGCCACCGTCAGCTCGTGCTCGAACTCCTCGGGTAGGAGCTGACGGTAGTTGGGGAACTGGCCGTCGATCAGACGCGAGGACAGCGTCGCGCCGCCGACCTCGAAGACGATCTGGTTCTCCCCCATCCCGACCCGCAGGTCGTCGGCGCCGTCGTGCTGGGCGATCCGGGCGAGCTCCTGGAGCGCCCGCGCCGGCACGTTCGCCTCAAAGGACCCCTCGAGCTCGGCCTCGAGTGGAGTCTCCTTGACGCTCAGGCGGTAGGAGTCGGTCGCGACCATCCGCAGCTCCTTGCCCGATGCGGACACCAGGATCCCGGTCAGCACCGGACGCGTCTCGTCGCGCGAGGCGGATCGGGCGACCGTGGTGATCGTGTCCACGAATGCGGCACCCGGCACCGTGACCGCGCTGGCAGCCTGAGCGCTCGGCAGGGCGGGGAAGTCCTCCGAGCGCAGCGTGCGAATGTCGAACGTCGCGGCGCCGCAGCGCAGCTCGACGTCCTGCTCCGCGGCGCGCAGCTCGAGCTCGACGTCGCCGGCCGGAAGCGCGCGGACTACGTCGAGGAGCAGGCGCGCGGGGAGGACCACGGCGCCGGGGCGCGCCACCGACCCCTCAAGCGGCATGCGCAGACCCACCTCGAGGTCGGTCGCCCGCAGCTCCACGCCGGCATCGGTGGCCTCCAGCTGTACTCCCGACAGCGCCTGCACGGCGCTGTGGGTCGACGCCACGCGGACGAGCGTCTGAAGGCGGTCGAGCAGGGCTTCGCGGGCAACGGACAGCTTCACGATCTATGACCTCGAATTGAGATGTGGTTGTTGGACTGTGGAGGTGTGCATGGGAGTCGGTTCGTCCCCGCGCTACGGGGAAAACAGGCCTCTGACGGCATGGGGACGAAGCGTGGACAGTCTCGCAGTCGAGCCGGTCACGTCGTGGCCTCTGCAAGGGTGTCTCGCAGCGCCTCGACGGCGTCACGGGCGGCCTCGTCTTCAGCCACCCGGCGGGCGATGCGCTGGTGGGCGTGCAGGACGGTGGTGTGGTCGCGCCCGCCGAAGTGCCGGCCGAGTGAGGGAAGGGTGCTGTCGGTCAACTCGCGTGCCAGGTACATGGCCACCTGGCGGGGCCAGGTGATGCGGGTGGTGCGGCTGCGTGACAGGAGTTCCTCGAGCGAGAGGCCGAAGGCCTCGCAGCAGGCGAGTTGCACATCGCGAACCGAGTGACGCGCGGCCAGTGGTCGGGGGTAGAGACGATCGAGGACCTCGGTGGCGAGCTCGGCGGTGATGGGCCGCTCGGTCAGGGAGTGGTAAGCGACGACGCGGATCAGGGCGCCCTCGAGGGCGCGCACGTTGTCGGGAACGCGTTCCGCGATGGCGTCCAGCGCAGCCGTGTCGGCCAGGTCGACGTCATCGTGCTGGGCGCGCTTGCGGAGGATCGTGCGGCGCGTCGGGAAGTCGGGTGCGCGAACATCGGTGACGAGGCCGGACTGGAAGCGCTCGGACAGGCGGGCCTCGAGCGCGCCCATGTCACGCGGCAGGCGATCGGAGGTCAGCACGAGCTGGCTGCCGGTCTCGTACAGGGCGTTGAACGTGTGGAAGAACTCCTCCTCAGTGCGCGCCTTGCTCTCGAGGAACTGGACGTCGTCGACGAGCAGGACGTCGGCGTGGCGGTAGAAGGTCTTGAAGCCGTCCATTCCACCGCTTTGCAGAGCGTTGACGAAGTCGGTGGTGAAGTGCTCGATCGTGGTGCAGCGGACGGTCACCGACGGACTCGTTTGCGTGAAGATAGTGCGCAACGGCGTGGAGGAGGTGCGTCTTGCCGACCCCGGGCGGCCCGTAGATGAAGAGCGGGTTGTAGGCCTGGGCGGGGAGCTCGGCGACGGCGAGCGCGGCGGCGTGCGCCAGGCGGTTGCCGTCGCCGATGACGAACTGGTCGAAGGTGTACTTGGGGTGGAGCGGGAGGTCGCGGAACGCGGCGGCGGAATCGAGGGGCTGGGCCGCGGCGCCGGCGGGGTCCGCCGACAGGACGTCGACCTCGACGTCGGGGCCGAGCGCGGCGGCCGCGCAGGTCTGAAGGACGCGCCCGAAGCGGTCGATGACCCACCGGTGCGTCGCCGGCGGCGCCGCGACGCGCAGGACGCCGTTGGCGAGGTCGAGCGGGCGCAGTGGCTCGAGGTAGATGCGGTAGGCCGCCTCGGGGACGGCGGCGCGCAACTCGCGGTCGACGCGCGACCAGGAATCGATGGGCTCGGCGGACGCGGGCAGCGGCGCGCGACTCCTTTCCGGAGGGCGGTGGGGCAGATTCGAGGGGGGCCCGAGGGGCCGTGGCGCGAATATAGCGAGGGCCGGAGTGCCGCGTTTGCGGCGCGGCGGGGCATCGCGCAAATCGCGGAAAAAACCGTCGGCGTCCACAGGCCGGCACCGCGCTGTCCACAGCGGTCCCGGACGCCCGCCGCGCTCCGGGCGGGGCGCACCCCGTGCGTATACTCCGCCGACGCCCATGAAGCGGACCTACCAGCCCAAGAAGCGCAAGCGCGCACGGACCCACGGGTTCCGCGCGCGCATGCACACGCGTGGGGGCCGCCGCGTGCTCAAGCGCCGCCGCGCCAAGGGCCGGAAGCGGCTGTCGGCCTGAGATGGCCGCGGCCGGCGTTCCGCGGTCGCGTCCGCCGGCGGGCCGGCGCGGGCGGCTGACCCGTAGCGCCGAGTTCGACCGCGTGTACCGCCAGGGCCGGTCGTTCGCGAACCGGCAGTTGGCCGTCTACGCGTTCCCGCGTCCCGGCGAGGACGCCACGCGCCTCGGGCTCTCGGTTGGACGCAAGGTCGGCGGCGCGGCCGACCGCAACCGCGTGAAGCGGCTGCTCCGCGAGGCCTTCGCCGCGCGCTGCGACGCGACGACCGGCGCGCACGACGTCGTGATCGTGGCGCGTCCCGACGTGCTCGACCTGGCCGCGCGCGACGGCCTCGAGGGCGTGTCGGCGGCGCTCGATGAGCTGCTCGTCCGCGCCGGTGTCGTGAGCTCGGACGAGGCCCCCTCGTGAGCCTGCTCCGCCGCGCCGCGGCCGCCCCCATCGAGGCGTATCGCAGGGTCCTCTCGCCCCTGCTTCCGGCGCGCTGCAAGTACGAGCCGACCTGCTCGGCCTACGCTGCGCAGTCGATCCGCGAGTTCGGCATACTGCGCGGCCTCGTGCTTGCGGCGTGGCGGCTGCTGCGGTGCAACCCGTGGAGTCACGGCGGCTTCGATCCCGTCGACGAGCAGCGCGTGTTCCCGCTGCGCCGCCGCTTCGGAGCGCATCGAACGACCAAGCGCGCAGGTCTCTAGCCCGTGTTCATCTCCGCCAACGTCATCCAGCCGCTGATCGATGCCGTCGACGCGATCCTCGTCTTCTTCCACGACAACGTCGGCCTGTCGTGGGGCCTCTCGATCATCGCGCTGACGATCGTCGTCCGCGCCGCGCTGATCCCGCTGACGCTCAAGCAGTTCAAGTCGATGCAGCGTCTCCAGCAGCTGCAGCCCGAGATCAAGGCGATCCAGGCGAAGTACAAGGACGACAAGCAGCGTCAGAACCAGGAGATGATGAAGTTCTACCAGGAGAACAAGGTCAATCCCCTGGGCTCCTGCCTCCCGCTGCTGTTCCAGCTGCCGGTCTTCCTGGCGCTGTTCTACATGCTGCGGACGGACCTGAAGCGGGACATCTGCGGCCAGTACTTCCCGGAGTTCGTCAGGACGCATCCGGTGCAGGCGCACGGCAAGACGATCACGGACTTCACCTGCCAGCAGATCCACGCGGGCTCGGCGCAGTTCGGGTTCATCCCGGACCTGACGGGCAAGGCCACGGGCGCGGTGCTGGTGGTGCTGATCATCCTCTACGTCGGCTCGCAGGTCGCCTCGACGCTGCTGATGTCGGCGACCGCGGACAAGAACCAGCGGCGCCTGTTCCTCGCGCTGCCGCTGTTCTTCGTCATCTTCATCATCAACTTCCCGGCCGGGCTGATCGTCTACTGGATCACCACCAACACCTGGACGATCGCACAGCAGTACATCGTCAAGCGCACCGCCGGCCCGCTGAAGCCGGCGGTGACGACCGGCGGTGGTGAGCTGCCCGGTGGCGCCGCCGCGGCGGTCGCCGGTGGCGGTGGCGGTGGCGGCGGGAGCAGCGGCGGTGGCGTGCTCGGCCTCCTCGGCCTCGGCGGTCGAGGCGACGGCGGGGACGGCGGCGACAAGGACGGCGGCGACAAGGGTGCCGCGAAGGCGAAGCCCCCACCCCCGCCGCGCAAGAAGAAGAAGCGCTCCGGACGGCGGCGCTGATGCCGACCGAGCCCGCCGAGCGGCTGGAGGAGCTGCTCGACCGCGTCCTCGAGGCGTGCGACGTCGACGGCGAGGTCGCCGTGGACGAGGACGACGAGACGCTGCGCGCCAACATCGAGGGCGACGATTTGGGCCTGCTGATCGGCCGGCACGGCCAGACGATCGACGCGCTCGAGCACCTGGGTGCGCGGATCGCCTTCCATGGGGAGAGCGCGCGCAAGCGCGTGGTGATCGACGCGGCCGGCTACCGCGAGCGCCGCGCAGAGGTCCTCGAGCGCCAGGCGGACCGGGCGGTGGAGGATGCGCTGCAGTACGGCCGGCCGGTCGCGCTCGACGCCATGGTCGCCTCGGAACGTCGCGTCGTGCACGAATACCTGCGCGACCGCCTCGACGTCGAGACCTACAGCGAGGGCGAGGAGCCGGATCGGCACCTGGTCGTCGCGCCCGTCGTCGCCGACTGACCGTTTCACGAATTTCTCGACGGTGAAACAATCCCGGCCGTGCCCGGCGCCGAGCTGACACCGTTCGATCGCGGGGTCCTACTCGGCGTTCTGATCGGGGAGGGCAGCTTCGGCGGCGACGGCAAGCAGCCGCAGGTGACACTCCGCATGCACGTGCGCCACGAGGCGCTGTTCCACTGGCTGGTCGAGCGCTTCCCGCGCAGCAGGCTCTACGGGCCCTACCACCACGGCAACCGCCACTACTTCCAGTGGATGGTCCGCGGGCGGGCGCTGGTCGAGGACCTCCTGCCCGTGCTGGACGAGGCGCTCGACGCGAGGCTCGACGCGTATGCCGCCGAGCGCCTGGCCGACATGCGCTCGCGCTACGCCGACTACATCGCCCGCATCGAGGCGCGCGCCGGGTGAACCAGCCGCTCGAGCTGGTCGAGCCGCTGGTCGTGCGTTGGGGGTTGGCGCCCCCGGCCGCCGACCGGCTGGCCGCGCTGCTGGCCGCGCTGGCCGACGACCCCGCGGCACCGACGTCGGTGCGGCGGATCGAGGCGGCGGCGGACACCCACCTCGCCGACTCGCTCGTCGCGCTGGAGCTCGATCCGGTCCGCGCGGCACGCCGGATCGCCGACCTCGGCTCGGGACCCGGCTTCCCCGGCCTGGCGCTTGCGGTCGCGCTACCGGACGCGCGCGTGGCGCTCGTGGAGAGCGCGGCGCGCAAGTGCGCGTTCCAGGAGCGCGCGATCACGGCGGCGCGGCTGGCGAACGCCGTGGTGGTCCACGCGCGCGCGGAGGCGTGGCCGGACGGCGCCGAGGCGCACGACGTCGTGACGGCCCGCGCGATCGCCGCGCTGCCCGTGGTGGTCGAGTACGCGGCGCCGCTGCTCGCGCTCGGCGGCGTGCTGGTCGCGTGGCGGGGACGGCGGGATCCGGCGGCCGAGGCGGCCGCGGCGCGGGCGGCCGCGGAGGTCGGGCTCGAGCCCGCGGACGTGCGGCATGTCCAGCCGTACCCGGGCGCGCGGGACCGCCATTTGCACGTCTTTCGCAAGGCCGCTCCGACCCCGCCGCGCTTCCCGCGGCGGCCCGGCGTGGCCCGCAAGCGGCCGCTCGGCCGGGATTCAGGATCGGTTGACCGCGAACGGCGCTAGCGTTGGGGCGGATGGGGACGATCTACGCGGTGGCCAACCAGAAGGGCGGGGTGGGGAAGACCACGACCGCCGTCAACCTGGCGGCGTGTGTCGCCGAGGCCGGGTACAGCGCGCTCGTCGTCGACATCGACCCGCAGTGCAACGCGACCGTCGGGCTCGGCCTGGAGAAGGACCTCGAGCCGACGGTCTACGACGTGCTCGCCGGCGACGCAACCGCGGCCGAGGCGATCCGCCCCACCGGCGTCGAGCGCCTCGACCTGATCCCGTCGACCTCCGACCTCGCGGGCGCGAACGTCGAGCTGCCGACCCTGGACGGGTGGGAAGGGCGCCTGCGCGAGGCGCTGGCCCCGTTGCGCGACGAGTACGCGTTCACGCTGCTGGACTGCCCACCGTCGCTCGGGCCGCTGACGGTCGACGCGCTCGCGGCGGCCGACCGCCTGATCGTGCCGGTCCAGACCGAGTACTACGCGCTCGAGGGCGTGGCCGACCTCATGGAGACCGTGGGCATGATCCAGCGCGAGCTCAACCCCAGGCTCACGATCGCCGGCATGCTGCTGACCATGCACGACGGCCGCACGCGGCTGTCCCGCGACGTCGAGCGCGACCTGCGCGAGCACTTCCCCAAGCTCGTCTTCGACACCGTCATCCCGCGCAACGTCCGGATCAGCGAGGCGCCGAGCTTCGGTCGACCCGTGATCCACCACGATCCCCACAGCGCCGGAGCCGGCGCCTACTTCGACCTCGCCAAGGAGGTGGCTGCACGTGGCTGAGAAGAAGAACCGCGGCATGGGCCGCGGGCTCGCCGCAATCCTGTCCGTGTCCGACAAGGCGCCGGACGAGCAGGAGGAACTGCGTTCCCTCCCGCTCGACCTGATCTCGCCCAGCCCCAACCAGCCGCGCAAGGCGTTCGACGACGAGGGGCTCCAGGGTCTCGCCGCATCGCTGTCGGCGCGCGGCGTCCTGCAGCCGGTGCTGGTGCGGCCGGTCGCCGGCGGCACGCTATGAGCTGATCGCCGGCGAGCGCCGGTGGCGGGCGGCGAAGCTCGCCGGCCTGGACGCGATCCCGGCGATCGTGCGCGAGCGCGACGACGCCGACGCGCTCGAGCTGGCGTTGATCGAGAACATGGCCCGCGAGGACCTCAACGTCGTCGAGCAGGCGCGCGCCTGCGCGGCGCTGGTGGAGGAGCTCGGCCTGACGCGCGAGGACGTCGGCCGCCGCGTCGGCCGCAGCCGCGTGGCGGTGTCCAACCTGCTCCGACTGCTCGACCTGCCCGACGAGGCGCTCGATCTACTGGAACGAGGCGCGTTGACGGAGGGCCACGGCCGCGCGCTGCTGCTGCAGGACGACCACGCCGAGCGACGGCGCCTCGCCCGAGAGGCCGCGGACGGCGATTGGTCGGTGCGCGAGACCGAAGTCGCGCGCGCGCGCGGGGCGGCCCGCGAAGCCCCGCGGCGGCCGCGGCAAGGTCGTCATGCACCCGGACCAGGAGGCGGCGATCGAAGGCCTCGCGGAGGCGCTCACCGAGGCGCTCGGCGTGCCGGTCAAGATCGCCCCCCGCGGGGCCGGCTGCCGCGTCGAGATGTCCTTCTCCAACCTCGGCGAGGCGCGCGAGTTGATCGAGCGGCTGGAGCGCCGGCGGGCCGCCTGAGACCTAGCGCGTGCGCGCTAGACTCGCCGGCCGAAGGGCGATTAGCTCAGTCGGTCAGAGCGCTTCTCTGATAAGGAAGAGGTCCCAGGTTCGAGTCCTGGATCGCCCATCTACGAATCCCCTGCAAATCGGGCGCTACGGATTCCGTGAGAGGGTAGGGGCGAGCTAGACAGGGTGCGGATGGAAGCGTTATGGAAGCGCTCTCGGCAAGAGCGCGCGGTTTGGGTGCGGCGAGTGCGCCTGGGCCGGCCTTGCAGCCATCAGAGCAGCCGCAGCAGGAGATCCAGCACGACAACGGCCGGGGCGAGTACGAACACGAACATCGCTGTCCCCACCAGCACGAATCCGGCACGTCTAGTCCAGCGCCGCCCCTTGATGCGCGCGATCAGCAGCGCGCCCCGCAGGCGGGACGCCAGTGGCACCCCACGCTGTCGAAGAAGCGCCGCGCGGACCCGCCGCTCCCACACCATCACCATCCGGGCAGCCTCGCGCCGAGCGGCGAGCCGATACCACGGCAACCGCTCTCTCCGGCGCCGCCAGTAGGCCAGCGACTCGACCCCGTCACCCAGATCGGGCGGTGCCTGAAGACGCGCCAACAGTTCGTCGTCCCCCGAGAGAAAACCAGTCGCCATGGCAGCACATCTTGGCAGGACGCTCGCAGCGGCTCGCCCAGTCGAGGTGCGGCCTTCGACGCGGTTGCGGCGAGCTCCGGGTCCGCTGCTGCTCGCCCACACTGAACGTCTTCCCGCTGATGTCAGCGCACAGTCAGCACCTCGCCGTCAGGCGGGAAGCTCGAGCAGTTTGTTGGGCGTGGGTGCGGTCATGCCTTCTGCGTGCGTGCGGTGACGATCTCGGTGGGGAACGTCAGTTGGGATAGGTACTCGCGCATCACGTCGGTGAAGCCGAGCTCGCGCAACACCGGGGCGGCAAGGACCCCACGGCAGTTCGCCGTCAGCACGACGCCCTTCGCGTAGAGCCAGTCCCAGACGCGCTCGCGTCGACGCTCGCCCTTGGTCATGTTGGACAGGACGAGCCGGCCGCCGGGACGAAGCACCCGCTGGAACTCCGCCAAAGCGCGCGGGATCGCCTCACGCGGCAGCAGGTCGAGCATGTAACTGTTGACGACCAGATCGAAGCTCTCGTCCGCAAAGGGCAGGTCGAGAGCGCTGCCCTCGACCACCTCGACCTCGGTGAGCCCCGAGCGTTGCAGGGTGCGGCGCGTTTGCGCCAGCATGCCAGCGGAGTTCTCGACGCCGACCGTTCGGCCCTCTCGATTCGCGCGGGCAAGCCGCGCAAGCTGGACCCCCGTCCCCATGGCGACCTCCAGCACGTCCTCGCCTGGGTCCACGGATGCCAGCTCCAGGACCCGGCGGCGGGCCTTCGACTCGGTCGCCCGCGCCCAGAGCTCGTACACCGGCGCGAGACGCGTGTAGATGCCGGGGACCCGTTCCGGCGGACGCCTGGCCTCAAGAACCCAGCGCTGCCAGTCTCCCGTCGGCTCCGTCACCCCGCCAGCCATTCAGACAGCCCCTTCAGCGCGTCGGGCCTGTGGCCTCCTCTCGGCTGAGGGATGGCTCAGGGTCAACCGGCGTCGGACCTTTCGTGGAGCATGTCTCCTCCGATCCATAGTGGGGCTCCATACCGCTGGCCCTGACGGCATCGCCCGCCCAGCGCGCCCCGATGATGCACGGCTCGCCGTCCGCTATCCCTCGCTGAGAATCAGCAGCGTCTCGGGACGAACGCCGTCGTACTTCATCGCCTCGGCTGCGGCCTCGGACTGCATGAACTCCTGGAAGGCGGCGAAGTCGGGGATCTCGACGATCAGCCCGACCCGGTTCGAGCCCTCCGGATCATGGAACGTGCGGGCGGTGATCCCCAGCGGCCCGAAGATCTCCTCTCGCTTCGGCGAGTTCAGCCAGTGCTGAACGTCGTCGACCTCGTGGAACGCAAGGTATGTGGCCAACGGTCCCATCCTTTCTGGTAGCGACAAGTAGTGAGGACCCGAGCAACCCTAATCCACGTGCTAATCCGGCGGGAGAACCTTCCCCGCCCAGGCTCCTCGGCGACGGTTCCTTGACGTCGCGGGAGCCTCCTGGTCCGAGGGTCAGCGCTCCTGCGCCACCTGACCCGCGCCGCTCGTGGGCGATCGCGCGTGCAGCGGCGTCACCCGCGATGTCGCGGGCGCACCGGTGAGCGCGGTCATCCATTCCGAATGTGTTGACCAGGACGACAGCACGGATCGACGCGCACATCCCCTGCGGGCGTCCCTGTCGGCTATGTTCGCTTCTTCATCAAGACCTACCGGGAGGCTTGCAACTGTGGGCGCGTGTGGCCAGGTTCGACGGTGAGCCTGGGGACATCGTGCGAGGGTCCAGCGGCTTCGATCTCTCCTGGATTCAGACGGTCTGCCAGCCGAGCTTGCCGATGCCAAGCCTCTTGGCGGGAGGATCAGGCGAAATTGGATGCTTCGCTCTCGGGCGCAAGTCCGAAAAGGGGCGGTCAGGCCGCCAGACGAAAAGCGGCGCCTCGCGGAGCGAACTTCTGTTTGTGAGAAAGCATGTGCCAGATCGCGTGGGTGAGCCGGCGGGCGATGTCGATCTGGGCGACCTTGGCGCCGCGTTGCTTTCCCAGCCGGCGCTTGTTGCGTTGGTAGCGCTGTGAGTAGGCCGGGTGTTTGAGGGCGTGCATGGTTGCTTCGAGCATCGCCCAGCGCAGGTAGGTGGGGCCGTGTTTGGTCAGCGGCCCGCGGCGGTCCTTGTCTCCTGATTGGTTGACGCGGGGGCACAGACCCGATCTCGCCGGCGATCGTGAAGGCCAGCACCCAGCCGATCCCGGGTGCGCTCATCAGCAGCGGAATGTAGGGGTGGCCGGCGTGGCCCTCTTTGAGGCGGCGGGTGATCTCGGCGATCTGGCGCTCGAGGTCGTCGATCAGCTCGACGCTCGCGGTGATGTTGCCTCGCCACGGCTCGGGCACCTGCAGTCGCACGAAGTCCTCGGCGTCGACAGCGGCGGAAGCTCGGACAGCTCAATAGGGCCGTTCTGGAAGCCGGCTGGAAGCCTCAGCCACCACGATCGGACCCGTAGACACCAGAGATCGGCGCCAAACACCGGGGTACCTCGGCAGATACCCGAATCCGACCTGCATGCGCCGGCAGCCGCGCGGTCCTGATAAGGAAGAGGGACGTCGCTCGCCGTACACGGGTTGTGGACCCGGCGACGCCTCCGGCGAAGAGATCGTGAGTCACCCGATCACCGCGTTTCGAAAGCCACGGCGCGTCCGCCACCCACCTCGCGCGAGGAGACAACGTGGTCACGGGCTCGTTCGTTGTGCCCGAGACTGATCCCAGAGTTCCGAAACGGCGTCTGTAGTATCTGCCGCATCAAGTACCAGCATGAGCCTTACCTGAGCTGCGTTCACCTGCGTAGGGGATCCAAATGGCAAACAGCAAGATGCATGCTTCCAAACTGATAGACAAGAGGATGAGGGAGCTGGGCGACTGGCGCGGCAAGACGCTCAGCAAAGTGCGAGGAATCATCAAGGAAGCGGACCCCGAGATCGTCGAGGAGTGGAAGTGGGTGAAACCCACGAACCCCGGAATACCGGTCTGGTCCAACAACGGGGGTATCTGTACTGGTGAGACCTACAAGAACGTGGTCAAGCTGACATTCTTCAAGGGTGCTGCTTTGAACGATCCTTCAGGTCTATTCAACGCCAGCCTTGGCGGGAAGGTCAGGCGTGCCATCGACATCAGAGAAAATGACGAGATTAACGAAGATGCACTGAAGAACCTCATTCGTGAAGCTGTGGCGCTGAATCTAGAGAGCAAGAGACATTCCGCTTGAAAATGCTCGGCAGAGCGTGCGAATCCCGACAATTAGACGCACGCTCGTAGAGGGTGACCCCTGGAGGTCAGTCCAGGTGATATGAGGGTTCTCCACACGGAGGAACTCCATGGCCCGAAAGCACACGCCCGAGGAGATCGTCCGCAAGCTCCGCCAGGGAGAGCAGCCTGTTCATCGTTAGGCGCTCTAAGACAGTCCGGGATGAGGTGGCGGCTGGGCAAGAGCCGGGTTGGCTTCGCCAAGGCCAGGCTGGCCGTCGGCACGACGTTCAGCTTGGCGCTCACAAGCCAACGGCCGGTCGGTTTGACTTCACCCGGCGCGGCCGCATCTCGCAGAAGCAGAAGCTCGAAGCCCGGGCGCTACACGCTGACCGTCACCGCTTCAGACCCAGCCGGCAACAAGTCGAACGCCAAGCACGCCACCTTCACGATCGTCCATTGGCGGGCGGCTTGTTGATCAGTACCACGGGCGGCCTCACCGCCGATGCGTTTCACCCATCTCTTCCGTCCGAAGCGGCGGCCGGCGTTACGGCTGGTGGATGCACGACGGCGTGGTCTGCCGGGCGACCGTGGCCACGAATGGAAGCGGCACCCCGACCTGCTGGCCACCGATGAACCACCGGATGACGTACGTGCCTGGGCCCTCGAACTGAGTGCACGACACCGCCGACAGGCGCACACCCTGCGCGTTCGGTTCGCTGAGCGGGAATTGCGCGCAGCTATCCGCTCCGCTCGGCGAGCGAACGCAGACCTGGTAGCTCTGCGCTGCGCTGCGGATGCCCAGTCCAAAGGCGAAGAGACCGTCGGCCGGCTGCGAGAGGACCGCGAGGCAGTACTCGGGGCTGTGGAAGGCCGACCCCGGCGGGAAGCAATAGAAGATCGCGCTCTGCCCCGGGTTGAGGGTGAACCCCTGTCCTGCCCCGGTCGCGGTGTCCACGACCCCGTTGCTGTCCGCGACGTTCGTGCCGTCGCAGGTGTCCTCGGTCACCCACACGGTTCCGCGAACGGTCGCGGCGGAATACCTGCCGCGCGTTCGAAATCGCCCGTGAGCGTGGCCGCGCAGCCGGCGGATCACCCGGGAGCTGAGGCTCTGGTGGGCACCGGCGCGCAGGGGCACGCTCGCTGCCCCGCCGCACGGGTTCGAGCCGCCGACGAGACTCAGGTCGGTCAGGCCCGGCGCCGTCCGCTCCTGGGTGACCACGAACGCGCTGCCGTCGAACACGCCGGACTGGGTGCTTCCGCGGGCGTCGCTGGCGGTTATGAGGGTGACGCGCCCGCGCGTCGCATCCACGGTCGACCCCACCCGTACCAGGCCTGCGCGGCGTAGCGGCGCGTAGCGGCGCGCTCCCCGGGGCTTGACGCGAACCGCGCCGGACAGCGGTACCACCACGAACGACACGCCAATCTTCGGTTTGAGCGCGCGCGGCACGGAGGAGCACTGGTGTCCGACGGGATAGGTCCCGGCCTGCCAGGTCAGGTCCTGGGCGTAGAAGGTCCGGTGCTCCACGATGCGGGCGGTACCGCAGTAGGCCGTGCCATCCGTGATCAACCAGGTGGCAATGCACGAAGCACGGTCCTTGAGGCGCGGCGGAGCCCGCCGGCAGGCGATGGACGCGGAGCCCTCCTCGTAGGTGTCGCCGGCGCGCTTCATCTCCGTGCGGACGATGTCTCGCACCTCGGTGCGGGCCTCGTTGAAGGTCAGGTACTCGCGCGCTTCGGCGACGGCAGGTGTGGCGACGGAGGTCGCTACGACGGCGGCGAGAACGATACGGCGCACGGCTGCCACTTCCTTGCTTGGCGTGGGCTCAGCGACGCTACCGGACGAGAGACGCTCCGGTCAAAAGCCACAACACCTCGCCTTGCCCAATGGTTGCGGTTCATGCCGCTGCCATGGATAGCCTGCCGGAGAGCGCCACGATGATCATCGACTGCGCGTACTACAGGGGCGGGGCCCGCCAGCGCGAGGGCCCCGAATCGATCGCGGACGCGGCGGCGCTCGCAGCGCGGCTCGACGGCTTCATCTGGCTGGGCCTCCACGAGCCGACCGATGAGGAGATGGAGGAGGTCTCGACCTTCTTCCCGGTACACGAACTGGCGATGGAGGCCGCTCGGTCGCGGCACCAGCGGGCGAAGATGGAGGACTATGACAACCACTACTTCGTCGTCCTCCGGACGGGGCGCTACGACGACGAACGCGAGCAGGTCGACTTCGGCGAGATCAACATCTTCGCGGGGCCGGGCTACGCGATCACCATCCGCCACGGCGAGGGCGGGAAGCTGGAATCGGCACGGCGGCGTCTGGAGGCCCGTTCCGAGCTGCTCGAAGAGGGCTCCCTGTCGGTGGTGTGGGCGGTCCTGGCCCAGATTGTCGACGACTACAAGCCGGTCGCCGAGGGCCTGACGGCCGACATCGAGGACGCCGAGGTGCGCGTCTTCGAAGGCGGAGACGACCAGACCGAGCGCATCTACTTCCTCAAGCGCGAGGTGATCGAGTTCTACCGCGCCCTGCACCCACTGATCGCCCCGCTTGGGGCGATCGAGCGGGGCACCAGCCCGCGCGTGTCATCGACGATGCAGCTCTACTTCCGCGACGTCAACGACCAGGTTCAGCGAGTCCACGACGAGATCACCGCGCAGCGGGAGCTGCTGACGAGCATCCTGGAGGCCAACCTCGCCGTGCTGGGTGCCCGCCAGAACGAGATCAGCGCGAAGCAGACCGAGACGACCAAGCAGCTCACGATCATCGCGACGATCTTCCTACCCCTGACGTTCGTGACCGGCTTCTTCGGCCAGAACTTCGGATGGCTGGTCGGCCACGTGACGTCACTCTGGGCGTTTCTGGCCTACGGAATCGGCAGCCTCGTCGTGTCCTGCGCGGCCCTCTACGCGTGGTTCCGGCGCAGCCGCTACCTCTGAGAGCGCTCAGCCCGCCCGCGCGAGGTAGCTCCGGTGGGCGCGCACGGTGACGTTGCGGTGCCGGCGGTTGTCGCGGACCACCACGACGCCGCTGCTGACGCTGGTGAGCGTGCCGTCGCAACGGTCCGCCACGGTCCACGTGGTACCCCGCACGGTCGCCGCGCTGTAGCGCCCGCGGGTGCGGTAGCGCCCGCGGGCCCGGCCACGCAGCCGGCGGACCACACGGCTCGAGCGGGCCGCCACCGCACGTCGGCCCGTGGCGCAGCCGCGGAAGCTCGACCCGCTCAGGTTCAGGTCGGTCAGCCCGCGGTTGCTCCGCGCCTGGCGCACCTGGAAGACACCGCCGCTGAAGTCACCCGTCTGAAGCGCGCCGGTCGAGGTGGCGCTCGTGAGCCGCACCGTGCCGCGCCTCGTGTTCAGGAACGAGCCGACCGGAATCTGTCGAAGCCCTCGGAGGGATACGAACTTGACCACCTTGGCCGAACGCGCCGTCCGGCTGGCCGATCCGGCGGTGCGCGGCACGCTGATCGTCACCTTCCCCCTGACCACGCCGACGTTGACCGCTCTGGCAAACACTGGCGGCGCCACCGGTTGCGTGGCCCCGGAGGGTGAGAAGGTCGTCAGCAGCGATCGGGTGACCGCCCCTCCGGCGGGCACCGTGATCGCCCAACTCAGTCCGGCACCGTTGTCGAGCCGCGTGGTGCAGGCGCAGGTGTCGGGGAACTGGGCTGCGCTGTCTGTGATGCCGCCGAACACGGTGCTGTACCGGTCCTCCGCGTGGTGGGCTCCGGCGCTGAGCGCGGAGAAGCCCACGACGCGCCCGGGCGGCGAGTTGTTCGGGTTGGCCGCGCAGAAGATGCCCTGCGTCGACGAGTCGAACACGCCGAAGCCGGTGTCGGAGTTCTGGAGGAAGCAATCGCCGGCGTGATAGAGCGCCGCATCGATCGGAGCACCGGCGAAGTTGGAGACCGTGACGTCCGTCCGGTAGGACTCCTGACCCGCGACGTAGGTGTCGGTCTGAGTGACGCGCAGGCCCGTCGTGCCGGCGTCGACGACCGTCACGACCCTGAAGGGATTCCCGCTCGTTCCCGAGCCGGTCACTCCGGACTGGCTGACCGGGGTGAACGATGTGTTGCCCGAGCGCGGCCCGAAGCTGGTCCCGCCCGCCGCGAGGAACGTTCCGCACGACCCGGGATCGGTCCCGCCGAAGAACTCGTGCTGGGTGTCGCCGCTGTGGTCGGCCTGACAGCCGAGGTTGTCGTTCAGCCAGATGTGCGTCAGCGGCCCTCCGGAGACGCTGATGATCTGCTGGGCCGCTCCGGCCACGGGGACGAGCGCGAGCGACAGGACCACGGAGAGCCCGATCGCGACTGACCACCCAACCCGCGGGGCGCCCATCAGGCGATGAAACATGAGCCGCACCTCAGTGTCAACACACGCGGGTCGCGGACGATTCGCACCCGGGCGGACGATTCGCACCCGGGTGTTCACGTCCGCGCGCCTGGTCTAGCATCGTCCGAGCCATGCTTCTGCCGTCCGTGCCTCGATGAGGCTCCGCACGCTGGGAACGGCGCTGTCGGTTGCCGGGGTGGTGGGGATTGTCGCGGCTGCGCCCGCGGGCGGGTCGGGCGCCAGTCTTTCGAACGGCGTCGGCCGCCTCGACTCTTCGAGCACCGACCCCGGACCGCCGCCGGCCGGCGACGGCGTCGCCACCCGGAAGCGCCGGCGGAGAGCCGGATGCCACCAGTTCTGTCAGCAGGCGGGCGGCCTCGGTGGCGACCCCGCGCTTGCGCCGATCACGATCTCGCCCGGCCCCGTGCGGCTGCGCGCCGGCGTCGCGCGCATTCACGTGCGGTGCCGGGCCGCCACGCGTTGCGATGGCGCACTGGTGATCTTCCCGTCGCACGCGGCTGACATCCTCGGAGGCGGCGTTCCCCTCGGGTCGTTCGGTGGGGTCGACCTCGCAGCTCCACCGCAGCGAAGCGTCGTGATCGAGATTCCCCTGAGGGCCGCGGCCCGGCGACTGGTCCAGCGCCGGCGGCAGGTCCGCGTCGACGTGCTGGCCGAGCTGAAGGGAACTCCCGTCCAGGCGCAGCTCAGGCATATGGCGCTTCTTCCGGAGCGCCGGTGACGTCGAGCGTCCAGACCTTGATGGTGGACTGCCTTCCCCTGATCGGGAGCTCCTCGACGTAGATCAGGTCGGTGGGCTCATTGCGCAGGCGCCCGCGTGTCGAGTCGGCGACGAACAGATCGTGCGGCGTGTCCTTCGTCATGCCCTCGAGCCGGGCCGCCGTGTTCGTGGTGTCTCCGATCGCCGTGTATTCGAGCCGCCGCTCCGACCCGACGTTCCCCGACATCACGTCGCCGCTGTTCAAACCGATGCCCATGCGGAACTCGTGCGCGAAACCCTGGGCGCGCAGCCACGCGTTGAACCGCGGCAGCCGCGTCAGCAGCATCTCCCGCGCCGCGCTGAGGGCGCGATCAGCGTGATCCGGCTGCTCCAGAGGAGCGCCGAACAACGCCATGATGCCGTCCCCCATGTACGACACGAGCGTTCCACCATGGCCGAGGATCGCCTCCGACATCTCGCCCAGGTACTGATTGATGACCTCGACCACCCGCTCGGGCTCGAGTGACTCCGAGAACGTGGTGAATCCCCGCAGGTCGGTGAACATCACCGTTCCCTCGCGGCGGACGCCGCCCAGCCGCAGGTCCTCGTCGGCGCGCTGGATCACGTCGTCGACGACGTCGGCCGGCACAAACCGCGAGAAGAGCTGGCGCATGTGGCGCCGCTCGCGCCGCTCGCCGAAGTAGTCGACGGCCACGGACCCCGTCGCGGCGAGCACGAGCCCCAGCGCCGGATAGGTCACCGCCACGATCCGCCCGGCGTCGAACGCGAGCTGCGCGCCCACCGCCAGCACCGCCAGGGCACCGGCCGACACGGCGAGCGTGACGAGCGCCGAGCGGCGCAGCGCCGCGAGCGCCGGCACGGCAGCGAAGAGCACGATGAGGAGGACGTCGATGGCTCCGGCGACCGGAGTGAGCGGAAAGCCGTCGAGAATCGTCGCGATCGCGTTGGCCTGGATCTCCGGACCAGCCATCACGTTGTCCGACATGGGCGTGGGGAACACGTCCTTCTCGATTGGATCGGTCGGCCCGACCACGACGATCTTGTTCGCGAACGCTGCCCGGGGCACGCGACCGGCGAGCACGCTCGAGAACGAGTACGTGCGCACGGTCCCGGGCGGGCCGCGATAGTCGATCCAGGCGGTGTTGTCGGGGAAGTGGCTCTCGCCAACGGGCCTGCCGGCCACGAGCTCCGCCGCCGCCACGCCGAGCGACTTCAGCTCGATCGGTGCGTAGAGCATGCGACGGATCTTGCCGTCGGAATCGTTCGGCACGGCGACGCTTGCGATCGTAGCTCCGAGCCTCCGGGGATCCGGCTCGCCGGCGGGGACGGGTACGGGGTCTCCGCCGGACTCGTGCGTCCCGAGCACCACCGGGCGGGCGGCCGAGACCGCCGCCTTCAGGGCCTCGTCCTCGCGCCTCCCGGTGTGGCCGATGAACTGGAAGTCGTAGACGATCAGCCGAGGATGGTCCCGGCGCAGCCGCTCGAGCAGCCGAGCGTGCAACGACCGCGGCAGCGGTGGACGTTGCCCCAGCTCCTTCAGGCTGCGCGGATCGAGCGCGACCAGCACCAGGTCCTTCGGCGGTGACCTTGTGCCGCGAACGCGATAGCGCGCGTCGACGGTGTTCAGCTCCAGCGGCCGCAGGAGGTCCAGCGCGTACGCGGTCACCGCAAGACCGGCGGCGGCGACGGCCACCGCGGCCAGCAGGCCGAGGCGAAGCCCGTGCTTGCGCCGCCTCACGACGCGGAGCTTACCGTCCGAATCCGCTCGCGCCGCCCGGTCGGGCGTCGCGCAACTTTGGCGCGGCGCCGATGTTTGAACCGGTTGACCGGCGGCATGGCCGCTGGTGAAATGGCGCAATCACGGGAAGGCTCCTCTGAACGCGAGCATGCAGCGTCGGGACGGTCGATGACGGGCGTGCCCCCGCAGGTCCGGCCATTCCGCGGTCGGCTGGGCCGACTGCTCGTGGTGCTCGCCGTGGCGGTGCTCGCGGTGGCCGCCTCGCCGGCACCGAGCCGGGCCGTGACGATCGGCAACAGCCTGGCCAACATCAGCGTGGGCTCCTCGTTCGGTGGCTGCTCGCCGTGCACGGTGTTCCAGGCCACCCAGCCGGGCGCGACCCTGACCTCTCCCGTCGACGGCATCATTACGTCCTGGCGCTATCGGTCCGCCGAGGCGGGCGCCGTCTACGCGCTGCGCGTGCTGCACCCGGTTGGCGGCAACTACACGGGCGCCGGAACGAGCGCGACCACGACCTCCGATGGCAGCGGCGGCACGGCGGCCAGCTCCCCGATCACGACCAACATGGTGATCAGGACGGGCGATCGCATCGGCCTGCGGGTGGTCAGCGCGCCGTCGACCGGGGCTCCGATATTCACCAACCCGGGCGGCACCGACATGCTGGGGTACTTCTCCGTCCCTGACATCGCGGACGGCTCCACGAGAACGCCCCTATTTGGCGCTGCGAGCGGCCAGCAGGTCCTCGTCCAGGCCACGATCCAGCCATGCGACAACCCGGTCGTGTCGATCACCAGCGATCAGCAGAAGAACCTGTATGTGACGGGGGAGCGCGCGTCGGTGTCGGTGTCGGCCAGCGCCGCGATCGGCCTCACCTCCAATCCTTCGCAGGCGGGGCTCGCGATCGACACCAGCAAGGCGGGGTCCTTCAGCGTGCAGCGCACGGCGACCAATAGGTGCGGCAACTCGACGACCGCGACCTTCAACTACATCGTGCTGCCGAAGCCGGTGCTGGGCAAGTCGGTGACGATCGGGCTCGTCTCGGGCACGGTGTACCTGCGCCTACCGACCAAGGCCAAGGCCAAGGGCTCGGCGCATGCGCGCGCCGCCAAGTTCGTGCGCCTGGCGGGGATCCGCGACATCCCTGTCGGAACGACGCTTGACAGCCGCCGCGGCGTCGTCAGGGTCTTCACCGCCGCCAACGCGAGCTCGACCAGGCTCAACCAGGCCGACTTCAACGGCGGCGTCTTCCTGAGCCAGCAGAACCGCCGCCTGCACGGCCTCAGCGACATCAACCTGACCGGCGGCAATTTCCGCGCCTGCCTGGCTCGCAAGAGCAACCGCGCGGGCGCGGCGCGCAGCCGTCGCGTCGTCCGCCGCCTGCACGGCAGCGGCAAGGGTCGGTTCCGCACCCGCGGTCGCTTCAGCGCCGCGACGGTCCGCGGCACCATCTGGGACACGATCGACCGCTGCGACGGCACCCTCACCCGGGTCACCCGCGGCAGTGTCGTCGTCCGCGACCTGCGCAAGCGGCGCAACATCATCGTGCGCGCGGGCAAGAGCTACCTCGCCCGTGCTCCGTAGGCGAACGAGGAAGGCGTGAGATGCCGCTAGCACGGAGTCTGGGGCGTATGTCGGTGGTGGCCTGTGCGCTGGCGACCTGCGCGGTTCTGGCCGCCGCCGGACCTGCGTCGGCGAGCACCACATTCGACATCCGCGGCAAGTGGCAGGTCGTCGCGCAGGGCGGAGCTCCGCAGAGCAACACGTATGACGCGATAGATCTGAACTCCGGGGCCTTCTCGGGTCACGGCGCGGGCGACCCGCCCCTCCAATCCGTGACCTGGAACGTGGCCGGGCAACTCAACGGCAACCAGATCGCGATGGGCCTCGTGTACACGGATGGGAGCTACAGCGCCGCGCTGACGGGCACGGTCGCCGCTGACGGAAACCACATGTCCGGCACCTTCGACGACTCGGCCGGCCACAGCGGATTCAGCTGGTCGTCGACTCGCCTCACCGGCCCGCCGGGCGCGAAGCCTGTCCTGGGGAGGGCGGTCAACACGGCACCGGTTAGTGGCCAGGTGCTGGTCAAGCTGCCGGGGGAGGGGTTCGTGCCGTTGACTGGGGGCCAGCAGATCCCGGTCGGCTCACTGCTCGACACGAGTCGCGGCACCGTCCGGCTCTCGAGCGCGGCGAACGCGCGCGGGGCGGTCCAGACGGGTGACTTCTCCGCAGGGATCTTCCAGGTCGCCCAGTCGCGCAGCGGGGGCGGGCTGACCGATCTGAACCTGAGCGGCGGCAGCTTCAGCCGCTGCGCCGCGGGAGCCGGCAAGCGAGCCGTGGCGACACGCTCCAGCCGCGTGGTCCGCCGGCTGCGTGGCAAGGCGCGCGGGCGCTTCCGCACCCGCGGGCGCTACAGCGCGGCGACGGTGCGCGGCACCGACTGGACGGTGGCGGACCGCTGCGACGGCACGCTCACCAGCGTTAGGACCGGCGTCGTGGTCGTGCGCGACTTCCGCAAGCACCGCAACGTCACCGTCCGCGCCGGGCACAGCTACCTCGCGCGTGCCCCGTAGGCGAAACGAGGCTGGTTTGACATGAAGACCCGGCGTAAGCGCTTCCCCGCGGCATTGCTGGTCGCAGTCGCATTCCTGCTCGGTGCCGCGGGGTCGGCATGGGCGGCGGCCCCCACGGGCAACCTGCTTCGCAATCCGGGCGCCGAGGCGGGCGCGGGGAGCCCGGACGGAAACGTGGTCGATGCGCCGCCGAGCTGGACGACCACGGCGAGCTTCACCGCGATCAAGTACGGCGCGCCAGGGGGGTTCCCGACCACTGCCCAGAGCCGGAGCATCGGCGCCGGGCGCAACTTCTTCGGTGGCGGGAACTCTGCGCTTTCCACGGCGACGCAGATCGTCGACGTGTTCACGGCCACCGCCGAGATCGACGGCGGCAGCGCGCGCGCGACGCTGAGCGGCTACCTGGGCGGCTTCTCCTCCCAGGACGACAGCATGACCGTCACCGCGACGTACCTCAACGCCCACAGCTTCGGCACCTCGCTGGGGTCGCTTCGGATCGGTCCGGTGACGGCCACCAACCGAGGCGGCCAGACGAAGCTGCTGCGGCGAGCTGCGAGCGGCCGGATACCGGTCGGAACCAGGGCCATCCAGATCGTCATGACGGCGACGCGGTCGGCGGGCACCTCCAACGACGGGTACGCCGACAACATCTCGCTCACGCTCGCGGGCGCGAAGCCGGTGTTGGGCCGTGCGGTGAACACGGCGCCGGTGAGCGGGCAGGTGTTGGTCAAGCTGCCGGGGCAGGGGTTCGTGCCGTTGAGCGGGGGGCAGCAGATCCCGGTCGGGTCGCTGCTTGACACCACGCGCGGCACGGTGCGCATGACGAGCGCCGCGAACACGCGCGGTGCGGTGCAGACGGGCGACTTCACGGGCGGTGTCTTCCAGGTCGCCCAGACGCGCAGCGGGGGTGGGCTGACCGACCTGAACCTCAGCGGCGGGAGCTTCAGCGCCTGCGCCGTGGGAGCCGGCCGACGGGCGGTGGCGGCCCGCTCGAGCCGTGTGGTCCGCCGGCTGCGTGGCAAGGCCCGCGGGCGCTTCCGCACCCGCGGGCGCTACAGCGCGGCGACGGTGCGCGGGACCGACTGGACGGTGGCGGACCGTTGCGACGGCACGCTCACCAGCGTCAGGACCGGCGTCGTCGCCGTGCGCGACTTCCGCAAGCGCCGTAACGTCACCGTCCGCGCCGGGCGCAGCTACCTCGCGCGCGCCGGTTAGCCCTGCGGATCGCCGAGGTGCGTCAGCAGCTCGGGCTCGACGTCCAGGGCGGTGACCGCGAGCTCGGCGAAGAGCATCGCGCGCTCCACGTCACTCGCCCCGTAGCGGCCGCCGTCGCGCCGGTCGAGAAGGGACAGCACCCCGACCGCTTCGTCGCGTCGCATGAGCGGCACGACCAGCATGGTGTAGGGAACGTAGCCGGTCCCTTCGGCGATCCTGGCGGCGAAGCGCGAGTCGTTGCGGCAGTCGCCCACGGCCTCGGGCTCGCCGCTCTCCACCACGGTGCCGGCGATGCCCTCCCCGGGCGGCAGCCTGACGCCGATGATCTCGCGCGCCCCGGCGCCCCAGGCCGACTGGTACACGACCTCTCCCGTCGTCCGGTCGAGCAGGGCGATCGACGAGGCGGCGGCGCCGAATACGCCGGCCGCGGTGCGGACGATGCCCTCCATGAGCGTTCGCGGCGCGGCCGGCTTCTCCACGGACTGCGCGAGCGACGCTCCCCGGCGGGCGAGTGGCGCGCCGAGCGCCTTGGCGAACGCCGCGACCGAGGCCACGCGCCGGTCCGGGATCATCTCCAGCCCGGCCATGACGGTGTTCTCGAGTTGGGATGGGACCTCCGGGACCAGCGAACTGAGCTGCGTCGGGTCGGCATACACGGGTGGCTTGCCGGCGATCAGGGTCCACAGCGTCGCGGCCAGGCCGAAGACGTCGCTGCGTGGCGAGATGTTGCCGCCGGCGAAGACCTCGGGCGCCATGTAGCGAGGCGTGCCGATCCCCTGGGTGCCCGTGTCCTCCTCGCCGAGGAGGCGGGCGATTCCGAAGTCGACGAGGACGATCCCCTTGTCGCCCAGGATCAAGTTCTGCGGCTTGACGTCGCGGTGGATCACCTGCTGCTCGTGCACGTACTGGAGGGCCTCGCAGGCCTGCCGGGCGTACTCGATCGCCTGCTCGATCGGCAGTCCGGGGTTTCCCCGCTGCTTGAGCACGATGCCGAGATCCGTGCCGTCGACGAGATCCATGACGAGGTACTGGCCGGTGTCGTCCTGAAAGTAGTCGAGCACGCGCACCACACGCGGGTGGCTGAGCACGGCGAGCAGGCGCGCCTCGATCTCGAAACGCTCCGCGTGGCGCCGGTCGGTGACGCGCTTGAGCGCGACCTCGACGTCGGATTCGATGTCGGTCGCGCGGTAGACGGCACCCATGGCACCACTCGAGATCGGCCCGACGACCACGTACCGATCTCGAAGCTCGAGTCCGCCTGGGAGCGACAACTGCGAGTCCGGCCTCGCCACCGTGGGAGCGTAACGGTAAGCTCGCCGCCATGCCGTGGGTCGAGGTCTTCGCGGTCTTTGCCGTGTGCCACCTCACGGGCGACTACCTGCTGCAGACCGACTGGCAGGCGCGGAACAAGCGCGGCGGCCTCAGCTCCAATCCGGTCGCGCGCCGGGCGCTGCTCACGCACATCGCCACGTACACCCTCGCCTTCGTCCCCGCGCTGGTGTGGTTGGCCGGCGATCTGCACGCCGGCGTGATCTGGGTGGCGGCGCTGATCGCCGGGCCGCACCTCGTGCAGGACGACGGGCGGCTCCTGCGCCTCTACATCGCGAGGGTCAAGGGACACCACGCCGTGGAGATCCCCCCGATCGTGGCCGTCGTCGATCAGAGCTTCCACGTGCTTGCGCTGTTCGGGCTCGCCCTGCTGGTGGGAGACTGACGATGAAGCGCGGCCACCGGGCGTTTCGCTGGATCCCCCGCCTTCCCGTGCGCACGGTGCTGTTCCTCGCCGTCGGCCTCGGCGTGACGGCCTTGGGGCTTGTCGCCTACGGCACGGACGTCCTGCGCAACCTCGAGCTGGACAGCGTCGACGCCCGCTTCTCCGTGCGCGGCGAGCGCAAGCCTCCGTCGGACCTGATCGTCGTGAAGATCGATGACGTCACGTTCAACGACCTGCACCAGCGCTGGCCGTTCCCCCGCACCACGCATGCCCGTGTCATCGACCGCATCGCCGCGGACCACCCGAAGGCGATCGCCTACGACGTGCAGTTCACCGAGCCCAGCAACGGAACGGACTGGAACAACCCCGCGGACCTCGCCCTGGCCGACGCGATCACCCGGGCGAACGGGCGCGTCGTGCTGGCCACGACCGAGGTCGACCAGAAGGGGGGGACCGCGATCTTCGGAGGGGAGGAGAACCTGCGCCAGATCAACGCCCATCCGGCCAACGGACTCTTCCCGAACGACCCGGGCGGGGTCATCCGACGTACCTCGTACAAGATCGACAAGCTCAAGACCTTCTCCGTGGTGGCGACCGAGGTCGCGGATCGCCGGCCCGTGCGGCCCAAGCTGTTCGACGGCACCACGGCCTGGATCGACTACTACGGACCGCCGGACACGATCCGTTCGATCTCGTTCTCGCGGGTGGCGCAGGGCAAGACGCCGCGCGGCTTCTTCCGCAACAAGATCGTCGTGGTCGGTCCCTCGGCGCCGTCGCTGCAGGATGTGCACCCGACCTCGACGACCGGCAACGGGCTGATGTCTGGCGCCGAGATCCAGGCGAACGCGATCGGGACCGTGCAGGCCGGCCTCCCACTCCAACCGGCCCCCGGCGGCGTGAACGTGGCGCTGATCGTCCTGCTCGGCCTGGTGGCGCCGCTGGCCAGCCTGCGCCTGTCCCCGTTGCGCGCCATCGCCCTATCGCTCGTCGCCGGTGCGCTGTTCGTCGTCGCCGCGCAGCTCGCGTTCAACGGAGGCCGGATCGTGTCGTTCGTGTATCCGCTCGGCACGGTCCTGCTGGCGTCCTTCGGCGCGCTCGGGGTGCACTACATCACGACCGCGTTCGACCGCGAGCGCGTGCGCGACATGTTCTCGCGCTTCGTGCCCGAGGACGTGGTCGACGAGGTGCTCGCCAGCACGGACGCGGGGCTGCGCCTCGGCGGGGTGCAGCGGGACGGCACGGTGATGTTCAGCGACCTGCGCGGCTTCACCTCGTTCGCCGAGTCGCTGGCGCCCGCCGAGGTGATCGAGGTGCTGAACAAGTACCTGAGCGAGATGAGCGACGCGATCCTCGACCACGGCGGCACGCTGGTCGCGTACATGGGCGACGGGATCATGGCGGTCTTCGGCGCGCCGATCGAGCAGGACGACCACGCCGACCGCGCCCTCGCGGCTGCGCGCGAGATGCTGGACGTCCGCCTGCCGCGCTTCAGCGCCTGGCTGCGCGAGGAGGGCCTCTCGGAGGGCTTTCGCATGGGGATCGGGCTGAACAGCGGCCGCGTGATGTCGGGCAACGTCGGCTCGGAGCGGCGCGTGGAGTACACGGCGATCGGCGACACCACGAATACGGCGGCTCGGCTCGAGGGCATGACCAAGGGCACGCCCCACCAGCTGTTCGTCGCCGACTCGACCCGCTCCCGACTGAAGGACCCGCCGACCGACCTGGAGTACGTGGACGAGTTCGAGGTGCGCGGAAGGCAGGCACGCGTGAAGCTGTGGTCGCTGCCCGACGACGGCGGAGCCGTCCCCGCGCCCTCGGGAGCCGGCAGGGAATCGGGCGCCGAGGGCGAGTAGCTTCAGGGCCGTCGGCGCGCGCGCGTGGCCCCCCGCCCGCGGACGGCGGCCGTGCGCGCGGTATCGGCGGTGCGCGGGTCGCCGGCGGCCGGCCGAGGCCCTTGCGATGCCGGCGGTGGGCCGGCTGCGGCCCGCTCCGGGAACGCCCCCGCTGCGTCCTGCATCAGCTCGGTCGCCGACCGCGGGCGGGCATCCGGGTCCTTCGCCATGCCGCTCGCGATCACGTCGTCGAGCGCCGGGGGCAGGTCGGAACGCCCGTCGCTCAGGCGGGGCGGGGGGTCCGACAGGTGCGCGTAGAGCACCGCCGGCTCGTTCGGCCGCGGAAACGGGACCTCGCCGCTCAGGCATTCGAACAGGACCCCCGTCAGGGCGTAGACGTCGCTGTGGTGGGTCGCGTCCTCCCCGCGGGCCTGCTCCGGCGAGACGTAGTCGATGGTGCCGATGAACTGCCCCTCCTCCGTCAGGCCGGGCTGCCCCGACGCCTTGGTCAGGCCGAAGTCGGTCAGATAGGCGTGATCGTGCGCGCCGACGAGGATGTTCTGCGGTTTGACGTCGCGGTGGATGAGGCCGACGTCATGGGCGGCGTCCAGCGCCTCGGCGACCTGTGTGAGGACGCGCACGGCGCGTCCGGCATCGAGCTGTCCGGAGAGGATCAGCTCCTTGAGCGTGGGACCGCGGACCACCCGCATGGCGAGGAAGAGCCCGTGCTCGGTCTGCCCGGCCTCGTACACGCCGACGATGTGCGGGTGGTCGATCGCCGCCTGGAGCTGGCCCTCCCGACGGAAGCGCTCGCGGAAGGCCGGGTCGTCGCTCGGCTCGGACGCGAAGACCTTCAGGGCGGCCGGCCGGTTCAGCGAGAGCTGGGTGGCCCGGTAGACGACGGCCATGCCGCCGACTCCCAGGACGCCGTCGATCCGGTAGCCAGCGACGTTGGTTCCCTGATCCAGCACGGCTCGCAATTGTATTCGGGCAGCCCAGACGCCCCCGCGCCTCCGGGATCCCGCAGGACTTCCTTTACGCCAGCAAATGACCTATTCTCGTGAGGCTCGCCAGCGGGGCCATGGTTGAGCATGATGGGCCTCTGCTACAACGAGGACGTACGAGCGGCCCCGCTGCCTACGCTCTCTGGAGTGCCCGCCTGACTCACGACTGATGACGATGAGCGACCCCGAACAGCCCCAGAGCGACGAGCACGTCGGCCACAGCATCGGGCCCTACCGTGTCGAGTCACTGCTGGGCGTCGGCGGTATGGGGCGCGTGTACAAGGCGGTGAGCCCCGAGGGCGACCAGGTCGCGCTGAAGCTCGTCAAGGTGGACCTGGCGAGCGACGAGATCTTTCGGCGGCGCTTCGACCGCGAGGTGCGGATCGCCCGGACCGTCGTGCACCTGCACGTGGTGCCGGTGATCGACGCGGGCGAGCACGAGGGGATCCCCTACATGGTGCAGAAGTACGTCGGCAACGGCACGCTCGAGGACCTTGTGAAGAAGCAGCAGTCGCTCGACCTCGAGACCGCCGTCAAGATCTGCAATCAGGTCGCCGCCGGGCTCGACGCCCTGTGCGCCGCCGGTCTCGTGCACCGCGACGTCAAGCCGGCGAACATCCTGCTCGACGCAGAGGGGACCGCCTTCATCACGGACTTCGGGCTGGCCAAGGACAGCCAGGGAAGCGTCCTGACGCGGCCCGGCCAGGCACTGGGCTCGCTCGACTACATGGCTCCGGAGCAGATCCGCGGCGAGGAGGTGACGGCGGCGTCCGACGTGTACGCGCTCGGATGCGTCATCTACGAATGCCTGACCGGCGCGCCTCCCTTCGCCGACCGGCAGGGGATGCGGGTCCTGTGGGCCCACCTGCAGGACGACCCGGTCAACTGCTGCGATCGCCGGGCCGATCTACCGCCCGCGGTCGGCGAGCTGATCCTTCGCGCGCTCGACAAGGATCCGCAGCAGCGGCCCCAGACCGCCGGCGAGTTTGCCCAGATGCTGCGTGACGCCGTGGGCACCGGCGCGCCCTCCTAGTCCGTCCGCCCACCTTCGCCGTCGGCCCAGTCGACGGTGTAGACGTTGTGCTCGCCCAGCATCCCCTTGAAGTGGAACTCGCCGCGGAGCGTGACGTGAAAGGTCGGGTCGGTCTCCGTGTACTCCCGCAGCGCGTCCGAGATCAGGATCTCCCCGCCGCCGGCGCGATCTGCGATGCGGGCGGCGAGCACGACGTTGCGCCCGAAGAAGTCGTCCGCGTTGACGATCACGAAGCCGGTGTGCAGCCCTGCTCGGATCCGCAGCGGCGACCCGAGCGCGGCGAGCGCGCGGCCCGCGAACGTCCGTTGCAGCTCCATGGCGCACCGCAACCCCGCATGCGCGCTGCTGAACGCGATCATGTACCCGTCGCTCTCGGACTTCACGATGTTGCCATCGTGGTGCTCGACGATCCGCTCGAGCACCAGTCGGTGGTCCCGGAGCAGCTCAGACCACCGTTCATCGCCCAGCCGCTCTCGTATCGCCGCCGCATCGTCGATGTCGGTCAGAAGCAGCGTGAGGGCCCCATCGGGCGAGCTGAACTCCCCCAGGTCGGGCGGCGCCGGCCCGAGGGCCGAGGCGATGACGTCGATGGAGGTTGGCTGCACGGCGGTCCCGAGGGTAGCTGAACCCGCTCCGACCCTGACCGGCTGCTGCGCAGGCGACGGCGAGGTGGTAGAACCGGCACGTGTCGCAGCAGATCGGTGTGGGCAGCGAGATCGCCGGCCACCGGGTCACCGGCCTGATCGGGCAGGGCGGAATGGCGACGGTGTATGCGACGGAGAGCCTCGCCGACGGCGGGCGATCGGCGCTCAAGGTCCTGGCGCCGGAGCTGGCGAGCAACGCGGAGTTTCGCACGCGCTTCGTGCGCGAAGCGCGCTACGCGCGCTCGGTCGAGCATCCCAACATCGTGCGCGTCCACGACGTCGGCGAGCTCGACGGGGTGCCCTACATGCTCATGGACTACGTCGAGGGCAGCGACCTCGAGGCCCTGCTCACGCGTGAGGGCGTGCTCGACCCCGAGCGCGCCGTTTCCATACTCGGCCAGGTCGCGGGAGCGCTGGACGCCATCCACGCGACGGGCCTGCTGCATCGCGACGTGAGGCCCGGGAACGTGATCGTCGAGCCCGGCTCCGAGGGCGACGAGCGGTGCTACCTCACCGACTTCGGGCTCGGCAAGAACCCGGGGCAGGACAGCCGGGCGCTCACCGCCGCCGGGGACTTCGTGGGCAGCTGCCACTACCTGGCGCCGGAGCAGATCCTGGGGCGAGACTACGACCAGCGGGTCGACGTCTACTCCCTCGGCTGCCTGCTCGTCCGCTGCCTCACCGGCGAGCCGCCCTACCGTGGCGACAGCGAGGCCGCGATCCTGCACGGCCACGTCGAGGAACCGGCCCCACGGCTCGCCGAGCTGCGTCCTGATCTGCCACCCGCGCTCGACGACGTGGCGGCGAGGGCGATGGCGAAGGACCCCGGCGCCCGGTACGACAGCTGCACGCAGCTCATGGCCGCCGCGCGGGCGGCGCTCACCGCGGGGCCGGCGGGGAAGGGCCGCGCCGGGCCGGCGGCGATCGCCGGCGCGGGCTCCGAGTCCCCATCGGGGAGAGACGGCGCCTCGCTGCGACTCAAGGTGACGGCGGGCAGGGCGCTCGGGGACGAGATCCAGGTCCACGACGAGCTCGTGATCGGCCGCCATGCATCCGGAGCCGGAAAGCTCGGGGACGACATCGAGATCTCGCGGCGGCACGCGCGCATCCTGCGCGCCTCCGACGGCCAGTTCGTGATCGAGGACCTCGGCTCGACCAACGGCACGTCGGTCAACGGACGCCGGATCACCTCGGCCGAGCCGCTCGCGGTCGGCGACACCATCGAGGTCGGCGGCACCACGCTCGTCGTACAGGTCACCATGCCGCCCCCATCGGTTTCGACGGAGACGCCGGTGCAGGCAAGACCGCTGGACGCCGTTGCCGACGAACCCACCGAGGAGGCGGCCCGCGGCCTCGCCGGCGAACGTACGGGAGACGCCTCGGTGCCGCCGCGCCTCTCGCTCCGAATCGACGTGGACCCCGAGTCGGGTGAGGCACGCCTCGAGTTCGATTCCGACTCCGAACCGGTGAGGCTCGTCTACCGGGACGGGCGCTGGCGCCTCGCGCAGGGCCCCTGACGAGCGCCGTTTGCACCGGGTCTTCGCCGCGGGTTAGGCTGGCGCCGGCCGAGTTTCCGACGTCGAACGGGGATGAACGTGACTGCACAGGTTCCGGAGCCAGCAGGCAAGCGGCGACTCGTCATCTTCTACGTGATCCTCGCGGTGATCGTGACCGCGGGCGTCATCTACGTCATCGGCAAGGGCACGGACGAGAAGGCGCAGCCGCGGATCGCGGGCGGCTACGACGCCGCCGCTGCGAGCCCGTGCCTGGGTAAGACACCCCCACCGACCGGCGCGCCGCTGCCTGCGACCGCGCCGGGGCAGCCCGCTGTGGCCGGACCGTCGTTCGACGTCAAGCAGTCCGGCCAGTTCGTGAACTTCTCCAACGTCCAGGGCACGCTGGGCGGCAAGCTGCGGCTGCACACCGAGAAGGGGCCGAACGGCGGCCATCAGCTCACCGGCACGGTCAACTGCGTCAACGGAAAGCACCTCAAGTTCCGCGGCTTTGCGGCTCCACGGCCCTCGGGGACGATCACCGGTACCCTCGGTGGCGCGCCCTTCGTGGCCAACCTCCGCCGCGACCCGCCCGATCCCGGGACCCCCAAGCCACGGGTGCCCGGCTCGGTCGCGGCCGTCTACAAGCTCTCGCCGCGGTCGACGTGCTTCGGCGGCCTGATGGAGCTGACCGGCAGCGGCACGCGCTACCAGGTCCACGCGAACGGCAAGCCGCTCGGGTCGCTTGCCTACAACAAGGACACCGGCGCGCTCGCCGGTGACGTCAAGTGCACCAGGGGCGGGACCGCCCGGTTCCGCGCGGTCGCCGTGGACCGCAACATCAACAACATCACGCTGATCCCGCTCGACGCCGCCGCGCCGGCCAAGCCCGCCGGAACCGCGCCGAAGGCGACGGCCAAGCCGGCGCTCACAACGCCCTCCGGGTTGCCCCCGGCGGGTGAGAAGTTCACCGGCACCCAGCAGCGGGACTCCTTCGGGAAGCTCGTCGCGGCGTTCCTGATCGCGGTGGCGATCGTCATGCTCGTCGCCCGGCTCTTCGGCATCATGGCCACGAGGATCGGGCAGCCGCGCGTGATGGGCGAGGTCGTGGCCGGGATCACGCTGGGCCCGAGCGTGCTCGGCGCGATCTCCCCGGACCTCCAGGCCGACCTGTTCCCGAGCGACATCCTCCCGGCCTTCGGGGTCGCGGCGAACCTCGGCGTGATCTTCTACGTCTTCCTGATCGGGCTCGAGTTCGACCCGAGCCAGCTCAAGAACCGCGTGACCCAGGCCGCGGCGATCTCCAACGCCAGCGTCGCGCTGCCGATGCTGCTCGGCATCGCCGTCGCGCTGCCGATCTACGAGATCCTCGGCCCCGACATCAAGTTCGTCGCGTTCGCCCTGTTCATGGGCGTCGCGATGTCGATCACGGCCTTCCCCGTGCTCGCTCGCATCCTGGTCGAGCGGCGCATGCTCAAGCGCCCCGTCGGCGCGCTCACGCTGGCCAGCGCCGCGATCGACGACGTCACCGCATGGTTCCTGATCGCGCTCGCCACGACGATCGCGGTCGCCGGCACCTTCGGCGACGTCGTCGAGACCATCGCCCTCGCGGTCGGGTTCTGCCTCCTCATGGGGCTCGCCGTGCGGCCGCTGATCGGGCGCGTCTCGACCGCGTTCGACCAGGTCGGCCGCGTCCCCGCGGGGTGGGTGGCGGCGATCTTCGCCGGCGTGCTGGTGTCCGCCTACGTCACCGAGGAGATCGGGATCGCCGTCATCTTCGGCGCCTTCATCATGGGGATGATCATGCCGCGCAACGCGCGGCTGACCGAGGACGTCACGCGGCGGCTCGAGGACTTCGTCGTGGTGCTGCTGCTCCCACTGTTCTTCGCCTACACCGGCCTGAAGACGAACATCGGCCTGCTCGACCGTCCGGAGCTGTGGTGGATCACGCTTGCGCTGATCGCCGTCGCGATCGTCGGCAAGCTGTTCGGCGCCATGATCGCCGCCCGCGTCGCCGGGTTCGACTGGCGCGCCTCGACGGTCATCGGCACGCTGATGAACACCCGCGGGCTGACCGAGCTGATCGTGCTCAACCTTGCCCTGGAGAAGGGCGCGATCTCCGACGTGCTGTTCGCGATGCTGGTGATCATGGCGCTCGTCACCACCTTCATGGCCGGGCCGATGCTGCGGCTGCTGGATCCCCGCAACGAATACGGCACACCGGTGGAGGAGGAGCTCGAGGAGTCCAAGCGCCAGGTCGCCGCCGAGTTCCCCGGCCTGGCCGTGCCGGAGCGGTCGATCCTCGTCACGCCGCAGACCGACGCGGCCCTCGGGCAACTGCTGGCGCTGGCGGAGCCGCTCGCACGCTCCGAGCCGCCGCGCGAGCTGATCCTGGCGCGGCTCGTCCAGCCCCCCCGTTCGACGCCCGTCCGGGGCGGGCTCCAAACCGAGAACGCGCTGCTGGAGCGGGCTACGGACGAGATTGATGACGCCCGGCGGCGGCTGGTCGCGGACGGGGTCCCCACGCGCGGCATGGCCTTCTCCTCCGGGCGGCCGGGGCAGGACCTCGCCCGGCTCGCCGAGGCCGAGGAGGTCGATCTCGTGCTGATCGAGGGCAGCCGCCCGATCCGGGGCGAGGGCGTCCCGCTCGGTCACGTCAAGGAGGTGCTGCAGGACGCGTCCAGCGACGTGGCGGTGCTCGTCGCCCGGGAGGGGGATCCGATCGAACTCGGCCCCGAGGCGCCGATCCTCGTCCCGTTCGGGGGCGCCCAGCACGACTGGTCGGCGCTCGAGCTGGGCGCCTGGCTCGCCGCGCAGACCAAGGCGCCGCTGACGCTGCTCGGCGCCGCGGGGCAGACCGAGGAGGGGAAGTCGGTCAGTCGGCTGCTCGGCGACGCCAGCCTGCTGGTCCAGCAGACCGTGGGCATCGGGACCGAGCCGCTGGTCGCCGAGGGCGGCCGCGAAGGGGTCCTCGAAGCGGCGCAGGGCGCGAGCCTGCTGGTCATCGGCCTGTCCGATCGCTGGCGGCAGGAGGGCCTCGGACCGACGCGCTCCGAGATCGCCAAGGCCGCACCCGCGCCGGTGCTCTTCGTGCGCCGCGGGTCGCGACCCGGCGCGCTTGCGCCGCGCGGCGACGTCACCCGCTTCACCTGGTCCTCGGCGGGGCCCGCCCGCCCGCCGGGCGGGCCTGAGGCCGTGCGATAGGGTCGCGGACGATGGGCAAGACGGCCTTCCTCTTCCCCGGCCAGGGCTCGCAAAAGGTCGGCATGGGCGCCGAGCTGCTGGAGGCCCGGCCGGACGTGTTCGCCCGCTACGTCGAGCAGGCCGAGGAGGCCTCGGGCCTGCCGATCCGGACGCTGTGCCTCGAGGGCCCGATCGAGGAGCTCACGCGCACGGAGGTGGCCCAGCCGGCGCTGTTCGCCGTTTCGCTCGCGGTCGTCGAGCTGGCTCGCGAGGCGGGTCTGGCCCCCGACCTCGTCGCCGGTCACAGCCTCGGCGAGTACACGGCCGCGGTGGTGTCGGGCGCGCTCGGGCTCGAGGACGGGACGCGGCTGGTCGCCCAGCGCGGCCGGCTGATGGCCGACATCCAGTCCGAGCGACCGGGCGCCATGGGCGCCGTGATCGGGCTCCCGACCGAGCAGGTGGAGAAGCTGTGCCGCGAGGCGTCGGACGCCGGCACGGTGCGGCCCGCGAACTTCAACACGCCGGCGCAGATCATCGTCTCGGGCGAGGAGGCGGCGGTCCTGAAGGTGATCGAGCTGGCGGAGCAGGGCGGGGCCAAGAAGGCGCTGCGCCTGCAGGTCGGCGCGGCCTTCCACAGCGAGCTGATGGAGCCGGTGCAGCGCAAACTCGGCGAGGCGATGGACGCGGTGGCGTGGAGCGACCCGGAGACCCCTCTGGTCTCGAACGCGTCGGGGAAGGTCGTGACCACCGGGGAGGACGTGCACCGGGCGCTGGTGGCCCAGATCGCGAGTCCCGTCCTCTGGGTCGCGTGCGTCGAGACGATGGTGGAAGCCGGCTGCGACACGTTCCTCGAGCTCGGGCCGGGGCGCGTGCTGAGCGGACTCGTCCGTCAGATCAACCCCGACGTCGAGACCTTCCCCGCCGACTCGCCGGACAAGCTCGCCGCGTTCAAGGACCGGGCGGAGGCCCAACCTGGCTAGGGCGAGCAGCCCCACGAGCCTCGCCCTCGCGCTGGCCCTGGCGGTCGCCGGAGCCCTCTTCGTGTCCCCATCCGGCTCCGGGGAAGCGTCGGGACCGCCGCCGCCGAGCGTCGGCAGGTCGGTGAACGTTGCGCGCGCGAGCGGCGTCGTGCTCGTGAAGGTCAGAGGTGGGCGGCGCTTCGTGCGCCTGACGCGACCTCGTCAGATCCCGATCGGCTCCTCGATCGACGCGAGCCGCGGCGCGGCGCGGCTCACGACCGCCGCCGGCGGCGGTCGCACGCAGTCGGGGGTGTTCTCCGGCGGAGTCTTCTCGGTCACCCAGCGCTCGGAGCGTCGCCCCGTCACGGAGTTGGTCCTGGGAGGGAGCACCCGCGGCTGCAGCGCGTCCTCCTCGCGGGTGCTCCCGGGCCGCGTCGTCCGCCGGCTGCGGGGCAACGCCCACGGACGATTCCGTACCAGGGGGAGGTACGCCGCCGCGACCGTCCGCGGGACCGTGTGGTCCACCGAGGACCGCTGCGACGGCACCCTCATCGACGTGAGCCGGGGGACGGTGTCGGCGAGCGACCTGGGCGCCGCCCGCCTCGTGCGGCCGAACCAGAGCTTCCTGGCCTATTGCTCGCCCACGGGCGACTACTGCAAGAACGCCCAGAGCTTCGGGCGCACCGCGCGCCTGCGCCTCGGGACGTTCAGCTTCGACGGGCCCTACCGCCTGTGCGTGACGTCCCCGGACGCGAGCCGCGAGTGTCGCGAGTTCCCGCTCAGCCGTCCCGACCGGTTCGGCATCAGGAGCTCGTCCGTCGCGTGGGAGGGGAACTTCCCCAACCGCGGCGCCGGGGTCTACCAGGCCGAGTGGAGCCTCGGCGGGACGCGGCTCGGACCGGTGCTGCCCTTCCAGATCGGCGGCTAGGCAGCGCCCGGACCCGCGCTCTGGACCGTCCGCCTCAGCCCTCGTGCAGGAAGCGGTACGCCCCGCCGTGGAAGAGCAGCGGCGCCACCCCCGGATTGCTGCCCAGGGTCAGCACCTCCCCGATGAAGATCTCGTGGTCCCCGGCCGTATGGCTGGCGCTGAGCTCGCAGTCGAGGTAGCCCACCACGCCGTCCAGGATCGGCGAGCCGGTGGCCGCGACCGTGTGCGCCACGTCCCGGAACGCATCGCGGCCGCGCGGGCGGTCCTTCGAGGAGAAGTAGCGCGAGAGCGGCTCCTGCTCGGCGGCGAGGATGTTGACCGCGAACACCCGATTGCGGTCGATGTGCTCGCTCCCCTCGGCGCCGGTGCGAACGCAGACCAGCACCAGCGGTGGATCGAGCGACAGTGACGAGAATGCGTTGGCGGTCATGCCGTACGCGTGCTGCTCCTCCCCACGCGTGGTGACGACCGTCACGCCGGTCGCGAACGCCCCGAGCGCGTCGCGGAAGTCGGTGCCGGTGAAGGCCTGGTCGGTCGCGGACGCTTCCATGGAACCCTCCGCGCCGGGTTCAGCCGCCCGTGGCCCTGGAGCCGGGCCTGGATCACCTTGTCGAACCCCACGGTCGTCCCGAGGGATTGGGCCACGAGATCGCGGAACGTGTCGCGCTCCATGGCCAGCAGCTTCGTGGGCTTCGTGGCCTTGACCGTAGCCTCGCGCGGGGTGTCGCGCAGGATCGACACCTCCCCGAAGAACTGGCCCGGCCCCAGGGTCGTGACGGTCTGGTCCCCGTCCTCCTCGCGCTCGACCTCGACCTCTCCGTCGGCGACGATGAAGAACTTGTCCGCCGGGCCGCCCTGGCGCACGATCACCTCGCCCTCCTTCGCGTCGGTGAGCTGGAGCGAGCCCACGAAGCTGTCCACCCGCTGGATCGGCAGGTCGGTGAAGACGCTGTAGGCGCGCTCGCGGTGGAATTCCGCGCCGAATTGGCCCTCCGGCGCTTCGGCGCCCGCGGACGTGTTGTCGATGAACTCGAGGTCGGAGGGGGCGACGCGGAAGAAGGAGATGCTCATCGTCACCCCCGGCGAGAGGTCGGGGAACTTCTGGCCGAAGAGGTCGGCCACCCGGGCGATCTCCTCGCCGTTGAGGATCACGCTGCACTCGCCGGCGCCCTGCACGCCCTTGGTCTGGCGGAGGTCGTCGGCGTAGCTGTCGATCGCGAAGGACACGACCGGGTTCTGCTCGATCTGCCGCGCGGTCGTCGTGTTGGGCTTCGACCAGAAGTAGAGGGTGGGGCCGTCGTTGACGTACAGGAACGTGCTCGCATGTGGCACGGCCCCGGGCGAGGCGGTGGCCAGCGTGAGCGTGTTCTGTTCGCTGAGGTAGTCGAGGACGTGCGGCGGCACGTCGACTTGGGGCTGTTCGCTGCTCAACGGGTCGTCTCCTTGGGTCAAGGCCGCTGGACGCGGCTATCTTATCCGGCCCCACCCGGCCGGTTTCGGAGTCATTCGGGGGGATCCCAGCTGTAGAACTCCCGGGCCTGGGCGTCCTTCGGCGACTCCCAGGTCTCGGGGTCATATGGGGTGATGAAGGCGTCGAGCTTCGCGCTGATCTCCTTGAACAGCGGGTGCTGGCGCACGGCGTCGACCTCCGCGCCGAACTCGTCCTCGGTCTCGACGTAGTGGATGTAGATGTCGTCGAGCACGAACAGGCTGCGATGCCGCACGTGGGCGAGCCCCGGTAGCTCGCTCTGGTCGGACTCGGCGAACAGCTTCGCCACTTCGTCCTCGGATCCCGGCTTGATGCGGGCGACGATGCAGCCGCGTTTGACCTGGCGATCAGCCATCTTGGTCTCCGACCTCCTTCTCGAGCCGTTCCTTGATCGCGCTCATCTGCTCCTTGGTGTTCTTGTTCATGTAGCCCTCGGCCGTCTCGTCGTCGGCCGGTGCCTCGGGCTTCATCGAGAAGTCCTGCACCCAGCGCATCGCGGTGCCGCCGTCGGCCTCCTCGAAGAACCACTCGATGTTCATGTACTCGAAGGGCCCGGTCTCGATTCGGCGCGACTTCGAGCTGCGTGTCGCGGGATCTGCGACCCGCTCGGACACCCAGCTCCACACCTGGCCGTCGTACTCGGGATCGGGGTGCGTGGTGAGCCGGAAGCGAACGGTGTCGCCCTCCTGCTCGAGCACCTCGGCCGCGGCGTACTCGGTGAAGAGGCTGGGCCAGCCCTCGATGTCCATCATGCGCTCCCACACGAAGTCGATCGGAGCTTCGATCGTCACGGAGTTGTCGGTGTGCGCTGCCATTGGCCTACTCTCCCTCCGCCAGCTTACGGTTCACGTACGCGATGGACTGTCCCACGGTGATGATCTCCTGGGCGTCCTCGTCGGGGATCTCGAACCCATAGTCCTGCTGCATGGCCAGCTGGATCTCCACGAACGCCAACGAGTCCAGGCCCATGTCCTCGAACTTCGCCTCCGGGTCGTCCGTCACGTCGTCCTCCGGCAGCCCCACGCGGTCCACCAGGATTCGCTTGAGGTCGTCGAAGGTGAACGTCTTGTCTTCTGACACTTCTCCTCCTTAGGTCGGGGTCGCTGCGGATTGGGGCGTGGCCAGAGCCTGGAGTGCCGGCATCTGCCGCTCGGCCGCCTCGCGGCCGGCCGCCAGGAACAGGTCCGCAAGGTGGAAGTCGCGCCAGCTGGCCGGTCCAAAGCGCGGGTGCAGAACCACGTCCGCCAGCTCCGCGTGCCGCACGCTGTCCTCGAGCTGGGAGAGATCCATCACCTCCAGGATGGTCTCCAGCATGCGCACGCCCTTACGCTTGGGCTCGGCGGCCGGCGGCGGCTGCTGGCCCGGCCAGGCGGCAAGCGTCTCGCGGGGCATCAGGTTGATCGACAGCACCACGTCTGCGCCGTCCTCGTACGTCGCACCGGTCGGAACGGGCACGAGAGCCAGGCCGTCCACCAGACGGTGCCCGGCCCGCTCATACGGTGGGAACATGCCGGCCAGGGCGGTCGCCGCGAGCAGCGCCTCCCAGAGCGGGCCGTCCCTGATCGGAGCCGGGACCCGGTCGGTCAGGTCGACCGACATCACGGTCAGCGGGATGTTCAGGTCGTCGAAGCGGCGCTCGCCCGTGGTCTCGCGGAAGATGCGGGTGATCCGCTCCAACCCGGTCGACCCTCCGGCCAACGAGAGCTGAAACACCTCGGCCACCGCCTCCGGGGTGAAGGCCTCGTGCAGCGTGCGGTCGATGTCGGCGGCGTCCATCCCCAGCGCCAGATAGGCGCCCACGATCGCTCCGATGCTGCTGCCCGCGACGCAGTCGATCACGTAGCCCGCCTGCTCGAGCGCGTAGAGCGCACCGACGTGGGCGTATCCCTTCGCGCCGCCCGCCCCCAGCGCCAACCCGAGCTTGGTGCGGGACAGGTGGCGGCCCAGCCAGGCGATCTCGTGCGGCGGGAGGGGACCGTCGCCGCCCTCCCGAGCCATGGTCCGGACCACCGGGAGGGCGTCCGGCTCGTCGCGGGCCGGCTTGGCGGCCGGGGCGAGCAGCAGCTCGATTCGCTGGCGGCCGAGCGAGGTGGCCTGGGCGAACCGCTCCGCCTCGGGCGGCGTCTCCACCAGCACCACCGCGCGGTCGACGTGGTCGAGCAGCAGCGACGCGGACTGCCCTTCGGCGCGGGCGGCCACCACCACGGTCCCGTGCCCGTCCAGGAGATCGTCGAGCTGGGAGACGGCCTCGTGGAAGCCGCTGCGGGTGTCGAGCGAGGCCACGGGGCGCGGACTCGCCGCGCGCGTCGCCTCCACCGCCGGCTCGACCGCCCCGGCCAACGAGCGCGAGAAGATCAGCCCGACGGCCTCGCCGCGCTCGCGCTCCTCGGCCACCTCGGCGTACGACCTCCGCAACCGTCGGCTGAGGATGCGGCTGAGGTTCACCGGGATCGACGGGTGGCTCTGGAGCAGCTCCTCGAAGGGCTCGCGCTCGAGGGCCAGCACCGCAGTGGGCGCGCTCGCCACCACGGTGGTGGGGTGCGGCTCGCCCGTGTAGAGCGCCGTGGCGCCCACCACCTCGCCGCGGCGCTGCTTGGCCACCGGTCGCGGCGATTCGCCGGGCGCCCCCTCGGAGAAGACCTGGACGACGCCGTCCACGATCACGAACATCTCCGCTCCGGGCTCGCCGGCCCGGCAGAGCTCGGCGCCCGCGTCGAAGCTGACCGGGCGCATCTGCATGGCGATGCCGGGCAGCTCCGAGTGCGCGATCCCTTCGAACAACGTGCAGCGCTCGAGCGCCGCAAACGGCGAGACACCACGCGCCATCGACGCGGACGACATCGCGCGCTCGCTCCAAAGCTCAGGCATGGACCAGGCCTCGCTGCGCGAGCGCGCTCACGGAGCGCCTCGCGATCCGGCTTTCCCGAGGACAGCGTGGGCAGCTCGCGAACGATCTCCACGGCGTAGGGGATCTTGTAGCCGGCGATCCCGGCGCGGGCGAAACGGCGGACCGCGGGCGGGGTGAGCGTGGCACCGGGCCGAACCACCACGAACGCACACGGCGCCTCGCCCATCCGGTCGTGCGGCACCCCAACGACCGCCGCCGCGAGCACGTCAGGGTGGGTGGAGAGGAAGGCCTCGACCTCCGCGGGAAAGACGTTGAAGCCCCCCACGTTCAGCATCTCCTTGGCGCGGCCGAGGATGCGCACGCGCCCCGCCTCGTCGATCTCGCCGAGGTCCCCGGTGCAGAACCACTCGCCGTCGAACGCATCGGCGGTGGCCTTGGGGGCACCGCGGTAGCCCGGCGTCACGTGGGGACCGCGGACCTGCAGCTCACCGGGCCGGCCATCGACGCCCGAGGCGACGCTCCTGAACTCGTAACCCGGCAGGGGCGCGCCGGCGGTGTTGCGGCGGGCCTCCGCCGGGTCGTCGGGGCGGCAACAGGCGGCCGCTCCGATCTCGGTCATGCCGTAGAGGTTGAGGATCGTGGCCCCGGAGGCTTGCAGGCGCCCGATCAGCTGCGGCGGGCAGGCCGCTCCGCCGACGAATCCGGTGCGAAGGCCCGGGACGCCGTCCGGACAGGCCTCGAGCAGCCGGGCGAAGACCGTCGGCGAGCCGTGCACCACGGTTGCCGTGCTCGCCGCCATCGCCTCGCGCAGCGGATCGAGCGAAAAGGTGGCGTCCACCAGCACCGCGCGGCCTCCGGAGCGCAGCGACGCAAGGACGCAGGCGAGGCCGAACGCGTGGGACGCCGGGATCACGAGCGCGCTTCCCTCTCCCTCGCCCAGCCCGAGCAACTCGGGAAGCACGCGGGCCTCCTGGAGCAGGCAGCCGTGCGTGACGACAGCGCCCTTCGGCGCGCCCGTGCTGCCCGACGTATAGAGGATCGCGGCGGCGTCGCGGTCGAGCGACCTGGAGTCCGCCGCGGGCTGCGCTGCGAGCCGCTCCTGCACCGCGCCCCATTGGTCCACGAGCAGGCAGCCGCGCAGCGCCGGCAGCTCGGGTCCAAGCCGCGACCACAGCGAGTCGAAGGCGTACCCGCCGTGGGAGGCCGGCGAGACGATCGCCGCGGGATCCACGTCGCGCAGGATGCGCTCGAGCTCGTACTCCCGCAGCCGCGCGCTCAGCGGCACCGCCACGGCTCCCACCTCCCAGAGCGCCAGCATCGTGGCCACGATCGCGGGGGCGTTCGGCGCCACCACGGCGACCGGGGCCCCCTCCAGCGAGTGTCCCGGCCCGAGCGCCTCGAGCTCCCTCGCCAGCCCGCCGGCGGCTCCGCGCAGCTGAGCGTAGGTGAGCGAGCCATCGCCGAACACGAGCGCCGGCCGCTCCGCCGCACCGGTCAGCAGTGAGCTCGGGTCGACTCTCGGCGTCATGCCAGCGCCGAGCCTCAGCTCGCGCGCCTGAGCACCAGCGCGCCGTTGAACCCGCCGTAGCCGCGCGCGTTGACCAGCACGGTCTCGACGTCCGCCTTGCGGGCGCTGCCGGTCACCAGATCCAGGTCGATGCCCTCCGCCGGCTGGTCCAGGTTGATCGTGGGCGGGATCACTCCGTCGCGCATCGCCAGGACCGCCGCGGCGACGTCGAGCGAGGCGCCCCCCGCGTAGAGACGCCCGACCCCGCTCTTGGGAGCCGTGACCGGAACCTCGGACGCGCGGCGGCCGAAGACCTGCTTGATCGCACCCGCCTCGATGCGGTCCCACTCCGGGATCCCGGCCGCGTCGGCGAACACCACGTCGATCTCGTCGGTTCCCACGCCCGCGTCCTCGAGGGCGATCTGCATCGCCCGCGCGAAGCGGCGGCCGTCGGGCGCGGGATCGCCCCAGTGATAGCCGTCCTGGGTCGCCCCGTATCCGACCACCTCGGCATAGACCCGTGGGACGCCGCGTTGCCTCGCGCTCTCTGCGTTCTCCGCGATCACGATGGCGCCGCCCTCGCCGGGGACATAACCGGTGGCGTCCGCGTCGAACGGCCGGAACGCCCGCGCCGGGTCCTCCGTAGCGCTGAGGTGCCCGTTCGCGAGCTGGCAGGTGAGCGCGTAGGGTCCGAGCGGGGCCTCGAGCCCGCCGCTGACCACGAAGTCGACGCCTCGCCGAATCGTGCGCCGGGAGTGCTGGAGCGCCTCGAGGCCGCCCGCCCCTTCGGAGATGACGACCCCGCACGGCCCCTTCATGGTGTGCTTGATCGCGATCTGGCCGGTCGTTGCCGCATAGAACCAGGCGATCGACTGGTAGGCACCGACGAACCCCGGCCCCTTGCCCCAGAGGTTCTGGATCTCCTTCTGCCCGAAGTCGTTTCCGCCCGAGGAGCTGGCGGTGATCACGCTCATCGAGTAGGGCTCGTGCTGCGAGGGGTCGAAGTCGGCGTCCTGGAGCGCCATCTGGGCGGCGGCGAGCGCCATCCAGGTCCAGCGGTCGGTCTGAACCATCAACCGCTTCTCGATGTAGTCCTCGGGGTCGAACCCGTCGACCTCTCCGGCGAGCTTCGTGGCGTATTTGGACGTGTCGAATCGGGTGATCGGCCCGATGCCGTTCTCGCCGGCCTGCGTGGCCTTCCACCAGGCCTCGGTACCGATCCCCGTGGGCGCCACCACCCCGACCCCCGTGAGGACCATGCGCCGGTCCGCCGAAGGCAGGCTGGTGTAGGGGGCCGGACCTCCCGCCTCCATCAGGCGCTCACCTGCATCAGCTCCGGCGGCCGCGAGAGGACCATGGCGGACTGGAAGCCCCCGAAGCCGCTCGCGGTGGAGAGGGCCACGTCCACCCCCGCCATGCGCGCCTCGTTGGGCGTGTAGTCGAGGTCGCACTCCGGATCGCGGTTCTCCCAGTTCGCGGTGGGCGGAACCACCCCCCGCTCGATGACCAGCGCGCAGGTGGCCATCTCGATTGCGCCGATGGCCCCGAGCGAGTGGCCGATCATCGACTTGATCGAGCTGATCGGCACGTTGTAGGCGTGGTCGCCGAGGGCGTTCTTGTAGGCGCCCGTCTCGTGCCGGTCGTTCTGCTTGGTGCCGGATCCGTGGGCGTTGATGTAGTCGATGTCCTCGGGGCGGGTGTTCCCCTGCCGCATCGCGTCCTCCATGGCCTCGGTCATCTCGGCGGCGTCCGGCTTCAGGCCGGTCATGTGGAAGGCGTTGCCGCGGCTCGCGAAGCCCGTGACCTCGCAGTAGATGTGCGCCCCGCGCTCGTAGGCCCGGTCGAACTCCTCAAGGACCAGCACCGCGCCGCCCTCGCCCATGACGAACCCGTCGCGGTCGCGGTCGAACGGCCGCGAGGCGTGGGCCGGGTCGTCATTGCGGCGGGAGGTTGCCTTGATCGGGTCGAAGCAGGCCATCGAGATCGGGGAGATCGGCGACTCCGCCGCGCCGGATATGACGATGTCCGCCTCACCGTCCTGGATCAGCTGGTGGCCGTAGCCGACCGCGTCGATGCCCGAGGTGCAGCCGGTCGAGATCACGGTCGCCGGCCCGTGCGCGCCGAACTTGAGCGCAATTTCGCTGGCCAGGCTGCTCGGGATCAGTCCCGCGTAGAGGAACGGCGGCGAGTACGCGGGGTCCACCAGCCATTTCTCGCCACTGTTGCTGGTGGCCACATAGCCCTCCTCGAGGGCCATCGTGCCCCCCACGGCGGAGCCGAGCGTGACCGCCATCCGCTCGCGGTCGAACTCCTCCAGCACGATCGAGGCCGACTTGCCGCGATCGAAGGACACGAACATCGAAGCCGTGCGGTCCTCCTCCTCGATGAGCAGGGCCGCGTCGTTCAGCGCCTCCATGGCCGCGACGGCCGCGAACTGGATGTAGCGGTCCATCCTGCGGGCCTCCTGCGCGCTGAGTCCCGAGGCGACCGGGTCGAAGTCCGCTTCGGCCGCGATCTGGGAGCGGAAGCCCTTAGGGTCGAAGAAGCTGATCTTGCGCGTTGAGGTTCGCCCCGCGGTGATGGTCTCCCAGAAGGAGTCCCGCGTCACGCCGCCTGGAGCGACGACGCCGACGCCGGTGACCGCGGTGCGCCTCAGGCCGGGTCCGTTCGCCACTCGCTACTCGGTGTCGACGTGCCCGAGCTTCGGGTCGGGGGCGAGCGGTCCGAGGTGGAAGACCACGAAGACCTCCTCGTCGCCCTCGTTCACGAGCCGGTGACGCATGTTGATCGGCACGTAGAGGGCCTGACCGGCGAGCACCTCGTGCGCCTCACCGTCGAGCTGGGCCGTGAGCGTGCCCCGCACGCAGTAGATGAACTCTTCGGAGTAGGGGTGGTAGTGCTCGGAGATGCGATCGCCTGGGCCGATCGTGGCCACGCCCATGAACCCGGAGGTTGACTGGACGGTCATGGGACTGAGCAGCGTGCGGACGTCGCCCCCGCGGCGGGTGTCGGCGTTCGTCTCGTCTACCGAGCGGATCTCATGCGGCCTGTCGGCCTTGGCCTCCTGTTGGGCGTCCGGCTCTGCCATTCGCTTCCTCCTGGGCGCTGGTCCTTTGGGTGCGCCGACGCTAACCACACCGATCCTCCCTGTCAACGACGGCTCCATCTATGCTCCGCGCATGGCGGCGCGCTTCGTCCTCGAGTTCCAGGTGACCCCCGGGCGGGAGGACGATGTACGGCGTGCCTACGCCGCCCTTCGGGAGCGGCTCGAACGGGGCGTGCCCGGACTCCTCGGGCACCAGCTGTGCCAGGACGCGGACGATCCGCTGCGGTTCATCATCACCAGCGAGTGGGAGGATCTGGAGGCGTCGACGAGCTGGGATCGCTCGGCGGAGCACGACGAGCTCGTGCGGCCGCTTCGCCAGTGCTTCGAGCGCGCCGGCTCCACCAAGTACGTGGTGCAGGACGGGCTACCTCGCCGCTGAGCCCCCGTAGTTGCGAGTCCCGATGGTGCGCGGGTACGCTCGTCCCGTACCCGACGAGAGGAAGCGCACGTGGACCTGGGACTCAGCGGGAAGAGGGCGATCGTCACGGGCGGCTCGCGCGGCATCGGCCGGGCGATCGTGCTTGGACTCGCGCAGGGCGGAGCCTCCGTCGCGGCGTGCTACAACCGCGAGTCCGACGACGTGAAGCGGCTGCGCCGCGAGCTGGAGGAGGTCGACGGGGACAGCTACCTCGCTCAGGCCGACGTCTCGAACCCCGCCTCGGCCGCGGCCTTCGTGGACGAGGCGCGCGAGCGGTTCGGGGGGATCGACATCCTGATCAACAACGCCGGGGTCGTGAGCCACGCGATGATCGACGACCTCGACCTCGACGAGTGGCACCGGGTGCTCAACACCAATTTGACTGCGGTGTACCTCATCACCAAGGCCGCGCTCCCGGGCATGTCCGAGGGGGCCTCGATCGTGAACATCACCTCCGCCGTGGCGATGCGCGGAATGCCCGGCCGCACGCACTACATCTCCTCGAAGGCCGGGCTGATCGGCTTCACCCGCGCCCTCTGCAAGGAGGTGGGCGGACGCGGGATCCGGGTGAACGCGCTGGCGCCCGGGATCATCGAGACCGACCAGACGGCCGGGCTCGACGAGGCCGGCCGCGCGCGCTACTCGGGACTCGCCGCGCTCAACCGGCTCGGCCAATCGGACGAGATCGCGGACGTGGCGCTGTTCCTGGCGAGTGACCTGGCGAGCTTCGTGTCCGGCGTGACGCTGAACGTCGACGGCGGGATCTGAGCGGGCCGGTCAGCTGCCGGCGACCTTCTGCCCGCTCTCGTCGACGGCGAAGGTCTCCTTGAAGATCGGGCCGGTGAACATGTGCATCGAGAAGTTCTCCGGCTCGTGCGCGTTCTCGAAGAAGTCCCCGAAGCGCTCGACGGCCTTCTTGTGGTACTCGGCCTCGGTGCTCGCGAGGAGGTCCTCCTCGCCTTCCCAGAGGGTGATGGAGAGGGCCTTGCCGGATTCGAAGTCGACCATCGAGATCGCGCCCTGGAAGCCCTCACGCGACTTCGTGATGGGAAGGATGTTCTCGTACCAGAGGTTGAGCCCCTCCTGGACCCTGCCCTCCGGCGCTTGGACGTGCGTGACGCGGCAGAACATGCGGGTGTCTCCTTCGCTCGAATCGTCACGGCGCGGTCCGGCCGTGCCGTCGAAGGCGATCCTAGCCGCGGGCGAACGCCATGTGAAGCGCTGGCGCCGAGCCCCCCGCTTCGGATAGATTCGCCCGGACCCCGATGGTTCGCGCAAGCCTGTACATGAAGGTCAAGGCCGGTCGCGGTGAGGACTTCGAGCGCGCCTGGCGTCAGATCGCGGACGAGGTCCGCACGGCCCCCGGCAACGTCCGCCAGGCGCTCACGCGCGACCCCGACGACCCCGACAGCTTCGTCGTGACGAGCGACTGGGAGGACTGGGAGACCTTCCGCGAGTTCGAGCGCAGCCCGGAGCAGGACGACCTGACGGCGCCGCTCCGCGACCTGCGGGAGTCGGCTCGCATGACGGTGCACGAGCTCGTGACCCACATCGAACCAGGAGAGGACTGATGGCCGCACGCGTGATGGTGTTCGCCAAGATCAACCGCGGCGACGAGGACGCCTTCGAGGCAGCGTACGCACAGGTCACCTCCAACGTGAGGGGCACGAAGGGCCACATCGCGGACGAGCTCCTTCGACGCGCTGAACCCGCGGATCCCGAGGACGAGCCGCGCACCTATGTCCTGCTCAGCGAGTGGGAGAGCAAGGAGGAGTTTCTCGCGTGGGAGAACGCCCCCGCCCACACGGAGAAGCGAAACCCGATGACCCCGTATTGGGCCGGTAAGGTCGAGCGGATCATCTGGGACGTTGCCCACACCATCAAGCAGGAGGCGTGAGGTGCCCCTGTACGCGCGCATCAACGAGACCAAGTGGAACCCCGAGCGGGTCGAGGAGGGCATCAGGCTCACGGAGGACACGATCATCCCCGCCTACCAGGAGCACCCCGGTTTCAAGGGATACATCCTGCTCACGGACCCCGGCGGCGACGGCGCGGTCGCCATCACGATGTGGGACAGCGAGGAGAACAGGGAGTCGAGCGCCGGGATCGCCAGGGCGATGATCGGCGAGCTCAAGGGCATCCTGCGCGCCCCGCCGGATACGAGGAACTTCGACGTCATGTTCAACGTCCAGCCGGAGGGAGACTGAGATGTCCCAGTGGGTGGCACTGATGTGGGGCATCAAGCCCGAGAGCCGCGACGCGGTCCGCGAGCTGTTCGCCCACTACGGCCGGCCGGATCACGCGATCAAGGACGACGACGGCAACGAGGTCGGCACCCTGCTCCAGACCCTCGTCTTCATGAAGGACGACCAGGTGATCCGCGTGGTCGAGACCACGGACGGCGTGGACCTCCCGACGCTGGCCAAGCACATGGGCCGGCAGCCCGCGATACGTGAGCTCGAGGATCAGCTCGACGAGCACATCGCGGAGCCGCGGGACATGTCAACGCCCGAGGGCGCCCGAGAGTTCTTCGTCAAGAGCATCATGGAGCTCATTGCGGCAAGGCGGCACGACGAGTGAGCGCCGACGGACCTCCCGGCGGTCCTCCTGGCGGCCCCCCCGCCCCGACGATCGACGTCGACGAGGAGCGGGCCACCGACTTCGCGTCGCTGTTCCGGCTGGACGGCCGGCGCGCGATCCTCGTCGGCGGCTACGGCGGGATCGGCGAGGTCACCAGCCGGCTGCTGGCCGACTACGGCGCGGCGGTGGCCATCGCGGGGCGCAACGAGGACAAGGCCAAGGCGCTCGCCGAAGGGATCTCGAGCGACGGCGGGAAGGCGATCGGCCTCCGGGTGGACCTCGCCGATCGCGAGAGCGCGCAGGCGCTGGTCGCGAGCTGCGTGGACGAGTTGGGCGGAGTGGACGTGCTGGTCAACCTCGCCGGCATCGACAACGAGGCGCCGGCCGAGGACTTCGATGAGGACGAGTTCCGTCAGGTGATCGAGATCAACCTGAATGGCGCCTTCTGGCTCTCGCAGGCCGCCGGTCAGGCGATGATCGAGCAGGGGCACGGAGGGCGGATCATCCACTACTCGACGACGCGGGCGATGGCGGGCGGGCGCAAGGGGTTCGCCGCCTACGCGTCCAGCAAGGCCGGGCTGAACGGCCTGATCCGCCAGCTCGCCACCGAGTGGGGGAAATACCGGATCGCGGTCACCGGCGTGGCCCCTGGCTTCGTCCCGACGGAGCTCGTGGCGGGCGCGATGCAGCAGGAGTGGTTCGTGAACATGATGCTCAACCGAATCCCCTTCGGCCGCTTCGGCGAGCCGATCGAACTGGCCGGCACCACGCTGTTCCTGGCCTCGCCGGCCGCCAGCTTCATCACGGGCCAGGTGATCTACGTCGACGGTGGCGTGGTGGCGAGCTCCTGATGGCGGCGAACGACCACAGGATCGCCTTCATCGGGCTCGGCGTGATGGGCGCGGGCATGGCCTCGCGACTGGCCGAGAACGGCCATGACATCACGGTCTACAACCGCACTCGCTCGAAGGCCGACGAGGTGGCCGAGCTCGGGGCAAAGGTGGCGGACACGCCGGCGGACGCCGCGAAGGACGCCGATGTGGTGATGATCAGCCTGGCCGACCAGAACGTGGTCTCGAAGGTCGTCTTCGACGAGGACGGCATCTTCGAGACCCTGGGCGAGGGCTCGTACGTGCTCGACATGAGCACGGTCACGCCCGAGTTCGCCCGCGAGCTGAACGGCAAGGCGCGCGAGGCCGGCTACAAGCACCTCGACACGTGCGTGCTCGGCAACCCGATGCACGCACGGCAGGGCGAGCTGCGCGTGATGGCCGGGGGCGACGAGGCCGACTTCAAGGCGATTGAGCCGCTGCTCGAGGCGGTCGGCAAGGAGGTGACCTACCTGGGGGAGGCTGGCATGGGGGCGACGATGAAGCTCGTGCTCAACATGCTGATGGGGGTGCAGATGCCGGCGCTGGCCGAGGCCGTGGTGTTCGGAGAGCGCGCCGGGCTCGACCGGGAGAAGATCCTCGAGATGATCTCCAAGAGCGGCTACAGCTCGCCCGTCATGAGCTTCCGCTGCGCGATCATGGGCCAGCGCAACTTCGAGTTCGCCGCCTTCAAGCTCGGTCTCATGCGCAAGGACATGACGCTCGTGCTCGGCGAGTCCCAGAAGCTCGGCGTGCCCATGCCGGTGTCGGAGAGCGCCTACGCGATGCTGACGGCGGCCCAGCAGCAGGGCCTCGGCGACCTCGACGTGGCGGCCATCCTGGCCTTCCAGGAGCGCATGACGGGCATGGAGGACTACCCCTGGCCCGGCCCGGACGCGAGCGAGGCCGGAGGTTGACGTCGTGATCGTCGACGTCCACGGCCACATCACCCACCCGGAGTTGTTCAAGCGCTACCCGATGCCGCCCGCGCTGGCGGACATCGAGGGCATGCTGGACCGCAAGTCCGCCGTGGGCATCGGGCTGACGATCGTCGGGAGCCCGGTGGGCTTCGGCACCATGATGCGCGTGCCGGGCCTCGACAACTACGCCCAGCCGCTCGACCAGCTCAAGTCGTTCCACGACTGGCTCGCGGAGACCGTGCGCGAGTACGCGCCTCGCCTCGCCGCCTACGCGTATGTCAACCCGCTCGGGGGTGACGAGATGCTCGAGCAGGCCGCCGACACGGTCAGGGACGGCGGCTTCGTCGGCTTGATCGTCAACACCAGCGTCAAGGGCGAGTACCTCGACTCCGAGCGCGCGGACCCGTTCTTCGAGATGGCCGCCGAGCTCGGAAAGCCGATCTTCCTGCACCCGCCGGCCGAGCCGGTGGGCAGCGACAGCCTGGAGGACTTCCGGCTGGTCGAGCAGGTCGGGCGCTTCGTGGACGTGACGGTCGGACTGGCGGCGATCGTCTTCGGTGGACGGCTCGAGCAGTACCCCGACCTGGACTTCATCGCCGCCACCGCCGGCGGCGCGATCTCGCTGCTCGCCGGGCGGCTGGACTCCGCCTACGCGCCGCGCCACTACGGAGGCGGCCCGCCGAAGGGGAACGGCGGCGGACCCCCGGGGGATGGACCTCCCGGCGGCGGACCTCCCGGCGGGCCGCCGATCATGCGCTACGAGAACAAGATCACTGAGACTCCCAGCGCGTTCCTCGCGAACGTCTACGTGGACACCGCGAACTCGAGCGTCCCGAACCACCTCGCGAACCTGGAGGTGATGGGCGCCGACCATCTCCTGTTCGGAACGGACTCCCCGCCCCTGTCGACGCCGCTCGAGGACGCGATCGCGGTGGTCGACGAGCTGCCCGTGTCGGCCGACGAGAAGCGGCAGATCCTCGAGGGAAACGCCCGCGATCTGTTCGGTCTCGACGGCCCCGGCGCAGCCTGAAAACCACCCGAAATCGAGACTTGCACGGGGCGAACGAGCTCGGGTAGAGTCGTCGGAATGGCACCGCTTCCTCCCGGCCCGCGGTACCCGGGCCTCGTGATGGTCTACCTCTCTGCGCGCCACACCCAGAGGACCCTGGAGCGCTCGCGGGAGCGCTTCGGCGACATCTTCACGTTCCGCGTGATCCGCGGAACGAAGCTCGTGTTCGTGTCCGATCCGCCGCTGATCGAGGCCGTCTTCAACGCCGACCCGGAGGTGCTGATCGGCGACCGGGGGATCGTGGCGCTCGTCGGCAAGCACTCCCTACCCGTCGTGAGCGGCCTCGGCCACACACGCGCGCGCAAGCTGCTGGCGCCGCCATTCCAATCGGACCACGTCCAGCGCTATCGCGCGCTCATGGAGCGCATCTGCGCGGAGGAGATCGCCGGCTGGCCGCTGCGTGAGCCGGTGGCGCTGTACCCGCGCCTGGAGAACATCACCCTCGGCGTCGTGGTGAGTGCGGTCTTCGGCGTCCAGGGCGGCGCGGAGCTGGAGCCGCTGCACGCTCGGTTCAGCGACATGCTCGCGTACCGGGACAAGCCGGTGGCGGCCGCCATGTTCAACGTCATGCCCCGCGGATCGAAGCCCCCGAAGTCGTTCCAGAAGGTGATCGGCGCCTACAACGAGGAGGTCTACAAGGCGATCGAGCGCGCCCGTCAGGACCCGCGCCTCGAAGAGCGCGACGACATCCTGGCCACGCTCGTCCGCTCCCATCACGACGACGACGGCAGCCCGACGACCGACGAGGAGGTCCGCGACCACGTCACCACGCTGCTGATCCAGGGCCACGTCTCGACCGCGACGGCAACGTCATGGGCGCTGGAGCGCCTGGTGCGTCATCCGGAGGCCCTCGAGCGGCTGCGTGACGAGGCGCAGACCGACAGCGAGGACTATCTCGACGCGGTCATCACGGAGACGCTGCGACTGCGCCCGCCGGTGCCGGTCGTCATGCGCGAGGTCGCCAAGCCGTTCCCGCTCGGCGAGTACGAGCTCGAGCCCGGCAATCTCGTGGGATGCAACGGCTTCGCCGTTCAGCGGCGCGAGGACTTTTACCCCGAGCCGCTCGAGTTTCGCCCCGAGCGCTGGTTGGGGGGACAGGAGCCGGCCAAGAACACGTGGATCCCGTTCGGCGGCGGTCCCCGCCACTGCATCGGCAGGAACTTTGCGACGTTGGAGATGAAGGTCGTCCTGCGCACTCTGATGCAGCAATTCCGCTTCGCCACGACGGACAAGCCCGGCGAGCGATCCCGGCGCCGTGGCATCGGATGGATCCCGGGAGACGGCGCAAAGGTCGTGCTCGAGGAGCGCATGCGGTCGTCGGGCGCTGCACCGGCCCCGGTCTGACCCAGACTCCACACCAGGAGGAGGCGGTGACGGACGACAACAAGGTCATGATCATCGGCGGCGGCATCGGCGGTCTGAGCGCCGCTGTCGGCCTCCTGCGGAATGGCACCACGGTCGAGATCCACGAGCGTGAATCCGAGATCAAGGAGCTGGGGACGGGCGTGGGCATCCAGCGCGTGGCCCAGCAGGGCCTGGAGATGCTCGGCCTGCGCGAGCCGCTCCGCGAGGTGGCGGGCCAGCCATTCGAGGCTCTGCGGCTCATCTCGTACAAGAGCGGGCGGACAATGGCGACGATCCCGCGGCGCGGGGAAGCCTTCATCGTGCACCGGGGCGAGCTGCTCGAGGTGCTCCAGCGCGAGGTCGGTGACCAGGACATCATCCGCTGCAACTCGGAATGCGTCGGGTTCGAGCAGGATGGCCGCGGCGTGACGGCGCGCTTCGCCGACGGGCGAGAGGAGCGGGGCGCGGCGCTGATCGCCGCGGATGGGGTGCGATCGGTCATCCGCGAGCAGGTGCTCGGCGACGGTCCTCCGCTCTACTCGGGACAGACCGCCTGGCGCGGAATGCCTCACTACACCCATCCGACCCTTCCGCTCGACCTCTCGGAGCAGGTCTGGGGCCCGGCGGGGCTCTTCGGCCTGTTCCCGTGCAACGACCGGCTGTTCTGGTGGGCGAGTGAGGTACGGCCCGAGGGCGAGGCCGATCCGCCCGCCGGCCGCAAGGCGGACCTGCTGGCGACCTACGGCGATTGGCCGGAGTCGATCCGAGAGGTGATCGAGAACACTCCGGACGAGCAGATCTTCCGTGGCGACCTCTACCACCGCCCGCCGGCCAAGACGTGGAGCCAGGGTCGTGTGACGCTGATGGGCGACGCCGCGCACCCGACCATGCCCGCCTTCGGGCAGGGCGCCGGCATGGCGATCGAGGACGGCGCCGTGCTCGCCCGAGAGCTCGGAGCGGTCCAGGACCTCCAGGACAGCGGTGGGGTCACCCAGGCCTTCCAGCGCTACGAGGGCAAGCGCATCCCGCGAACCAGCGCGATTGTCAACCGCGCGCGGCGAATGGCGGAGATCTGCAAGTGGAAGAGGGGGCCGGCACTCGCCCTCCGTGAAGCGGTCATCTCCGCCGTGCCGGAGTCCCGCTGGCTCAAGACGTACGAGCACGAGCACACCTACCAGCTCTGAACGCCTCGCGGGCGCGATGCGATCGGGCCGTTCTAGGCGGGCGGCTCGGCAGGCGCCGGTTGCGGCGCGTCCGCCTGGCTCTCGGCCCGCAGCGAGTCGAGGAGGCGACGCTGGTGGTTGCGGTACACCAGGTAGCCGATGATGAAGCCGATCGGGACGATGAGCAGGCCGTAGACGCCGAGGTCCTCGATCACCCGCTTCGCCGCCGCGCCGCCGAAGTAGCCCGCCAGCGCGATGCTGGCGGCCCAGCAGACGCCGCCCGCCGCGTTCCAACAGACGAACGTCTTCCACGGCATCTTGCTCGCGCCGGCCATCCACGAGGCGTACACGCGGAGGATCGGCAGCCAGCGACCGAGGAAGACCGCCTTGGGCCCGTGCCGCTCGAAGAATGGGTCGGCGACCCCGATCACGCCCTGGCGCTGGCGCGCGAAGGGACCCTTGGGGTGCTCGAGCAGGCGGCGGCCGCCGTGCCGGCCGATCACGTACCCGATGTTGTCGCCGATGATCGCTCCGGCGGCGGCGACCGCGATCACCACCTCGATCTGCAGCTTGTGGTCGCTGGCGGCGATCCCGCCCGTGACGGTGGCGATCTCCCCGGGCGCGAACGGTATGCCGCAGCCCGTCTCGATCATCACGATCACGAAGATCAGCGGGTAGCCGATGTTCTCGGCGACGGAGAGGATCGAGGAGAGGACCAGAACCGTGGTCATGTGGCGCTCCGAGTCGTTCGAGCGGGTCAGGCCGACCCTACAGGCGATCGCGCGCCTCGGCAATGCCGGAATCGCGCAGGCGCCGATGCGACAAACGCCCACCGCCGACACCCGGCGGTCGAATAGGATCGCCCGGTGACGCACCCGACTCTGGCGATCATCGAGGGCCAGGAGGCCGGGCGGCAGGTCACCGTCACGGGGACGACGGTGATCGGCCGGGACCCCGGTGCCGACGTGGTCGTCGCGGACCCCCAGGTGTCCGCTCGGCACGCGTCGTTCGCGGTCGGCGACAGCGGCATCGCCGTGGAGGATCTGGGTTCGGCCAACGGCACGTTCGTCAACGGCCAGCGCGTGACCGGCTCGCACGATCTGCGGGCGGGGGACCGCGTCCAGGTGGGGGCGACGGTACTGGAGCTTCGCCCGCCGACGCCGGCCGGGGCCGACGCCGGCCGGGAAGCCCAGCGCGATACCCAGGTGACCAAGGTCCCGAGCGCGATGGCGACGTCGGCGCGGGCCGGGGCCGGGTCCGAGACCCGACGAGCGTCTCGCCCGCGACACATCCCCACCGCGCCCCTGCTCATGTTCGTCCAGGGTCAGCGAGCCGGCAGCGAGGTACCGGTCGGAGGCCAGGTCGTGATCGGCCGGGACGCCGGCGTCGCCGATGTGGTCCTCGACCAGGACTCCGAGATCTCCCGGCGGCACGCGACATTCTCGCCGGCAGGGGCGGGGCTCACCGTGCAGGATCTCGGCTCGACCAACGGCACGTTCGTCAACGGCCAGCGCCTGACGGAGACGGTGGCGCTCACCACCGGTGATCGCGTCGGCCTGGGCGAAACCGTGATCGAGATCCAGCTGCCGGGCGAGACGGCCGTCGAGCTTCCGGCGGCGCCGGCGACTCCCGCGCCCGCGACGGGGGCACTGCCCCCCAACACGATCGAGGCGGAGGGCCTCGTCAAGGAGTTCGATGGCCACCGGGCCGTCGATGGCGTCAGCCTGCGCGTCGAGCCGGGTGAGGTGTACGGGTTCCTGGGTCCGAACGGCGCCGGCAAGTCGACGACGGTCCACATGCTCACGACCCTGCTGCCGCCGACCGCAGGCGAGGCGCGCGTCGCAGGGTACTCGGTCACCACGGACGGGCAGCGCGTGCGGGCCTCGATCGGCGTGGCCCTGCAGGCGGCGGCGCTCGATCCGTTCCTCAACGCCTGGGAGCACATGGACCTCCAGACGGCGCTCCAGGGGATCCCGAAGGCGCAGCGCCGGCAGCGCGGCGCGGAGCTGCTCCAGCGGGTGGGGCTGACCGACGCCGCCGATCGACGGGTGGGCGGCTACTCGGGAGGGATGAAGCGCCGGCTCGACCTCGCGCTGGCCCTGGTCCACGGGCCCCGTGTGCTGTTCCTCGACGAGCCCACCACCGGCCTCGATCCCCAAAGCCGCACCGCCCTCTGGGAGGAGGTCGCCCGCCTCGTCGAGCAGGAGGGCATGACGGTCTTCCTCACCACCCAGTACCTGGAGGAGGCGGACGTGCTGGCCGACCGCGTGGGGATCATCGACCACGGCGAGATCGTGGCCGAGGACACCCCGGCCGCCCTGAAGGCCGAGATCGGCCGGCCCACGCTGGAGGTGACCCCGCTGCAGAGCGGGGACTTCGTCGCGGTGGGGGCGGTGCTCGAGCGCTTCGGCGAGCTCGCAAGCGCCACGAACCGGGGCGTGGCCGTCCGCCTGCGTCCCGGCGTCGACGATCTCGCCGAGGTCATCCGCGCGCTGGACACCGCGGGCCTGCGCGTCACCAACGTGGAGCTGCATGCGCCGACGCTGGACGACGTCTTCCTCGCCAAGACGGGCCGGTCGCTCGAGGGCGCGGTCGAGGAGGCCGCGACGGAGCAGGGTGACGTGCTCCGGGACCTCAGCGCCGGAGGCGTACCCGGCGTGCCCGGTCCGGTCGAGGGCGAATGAGCAGCCCTCCGCTGCGCGTCCAGGTCGGACAGCTCGCGCGGCGCTCCATCGCCCGCACGCTGCGTCAGCCGGTCCTCATCGTGCCGAACGTCGTCTTCCCGCTGTTCATGCTCTTCGTCCTGTCGGCCAACGGCGACCAGGTCACCCACGTCAAGGGGTTCCCGACGAACTCCTACATCACGTTCATCCTCGGGGCGACGCTCGTCCAGGGCGCCGCGAGCGCCACGACGATCGCCGGAAACCTGCTCGGCAGCGACATCGAGAGCGGCTTCCTGAGCCGCATCGCCCTGACCCCGGTGCGCGAGGTGGCACTCGTCTCGGCCCAGCTCGCCGGCGTTGCCGTGCTCGGCATCAGCCAGACGGTCTTCTACCTGGTCGTGGGGCTCGCCGGCGGGGTCAGCGTGAAGGCCGGCGTCGGGGGAGCGCTGGTGCTGATCGCGGTCAACCTGCTGATCATCCTGGCGTTCGGCTCGATCGGCCTGTTCGCCGCCCTGCGAACGGGCTCGGCGCAGCAGGTGCAGAGCCTGTTCGCGGTGGCGCTGGGCCTGCTCTTCATGTCCTCGATGGTCATGCCCCGGAACCTCATCCAGGTGGACTGGTTCAAGACCGTCGCCACCTACAACCCGATGTCCTACCTGGTCGAGGCCCCGCGCAGCCTGCTGGTCACCGGCTGGGACGCGAAGGCGCTGGCGCTCGGCTGCGGGATCGCCGCCGTGACCCTGATCGTCATGATGACCGTCGCCACCGCCAGCCTGCGCAGGAGGCTGCTGGGGACGTGACCGCCGCGCGCTCCCTCTCGGTCACCCGCGGCGTCGCCCTGCAATGCACGCGGAAGCTCTTGAAGAACCCCTTCAAGGCGCTGCCTCCGATGCTGCTGCCGCTGTTCGTGTTCGCCGCCTTCAGCGGCGCGCTGTCGGCGGTCGGCCAGACGCGCGGGTTCGGCTACTACGACTTCACCGCGTTCCTGTTCGTGTTCATCGTCTACATGGCCGCGATGTTCGTCGGCGTGTTCACGGCCTTCGACATCGCGACCGACTACGCAAGCGGCCTGGGGGCCCGCTTCATGATCGCCGCGCCGCGGCGGGCGGCCATCATCACGGGCTATGTGATCGTCGCGCTCGGCCGGGCGATCGTGGCCCTCGCCGTCGTCTGGGCGATCGCGCTGGCCACCGGCATGCCGGTGCGGGGCGACGCCCCGGAGATCGCGGGGATCGTGGTCCTGGCCCTGCTCCTGAACGTCGCGGCGACCCTCTACGGCGCGGGGATCGCGCTTCGCTTCCAGTCGACCGCATCGAGCGTGCTGATCCTCATTCCCGTCTTCATGCTCCTGTTCCTGACCCCGGTCTTCGCTCCCCGCGACCGGCTCGGCAGCTGGCTGGAGACGGCCGCAGGCTTCAATCCCCTGACCCCGCCCCTCGAGGCCGGTCGTGGCTTCCTCGCGGACGACCCGGTCAGCGTCGCGCTGGCCTTCGCGGTGGCGGTCGGGCTCGTGATCGTCTTCTGGATCTGGGCAGTGCGGGGCATGCACCGGGCCGAGCAGGGCCCGGGCGTGAGCCGGCGTCGGAGGCCAAGAGGACGCGGTCGGCCGGGCGGGCGGCGTCGAGGCCCGAGGGGACGCCGCCGGCCGGGCGCGAGTACCACGCCGGTCCCTTGACAGCCGCGTCCGCGAACGGAGATGCTAGGCGCGGGCCTCGACGAACGGAGACAGCAGCCATGAACGACGATCGCCAAGCCTCGAGCCTCGAGATCCGCCCCCTTCGGCCAGCCGCGGAGCGCTACGACGTCGCCATCCTCGGAGGTGGACTCGCCGGGCTGACGCTGGCGATCCAGCTCAAGCGTCAGCGTCCGGACACCACCGTGGCGGTGCTCGAGAAGCGCGAGGGTCCGGCGCCGCTGGCCGCGTTCAAGGTGGGAGAGTCGACCGTCCCCTCCGGTGCCCACTACTTCGCTGAGGTGGTGGGGATGAAGGAGCACCTGGAGAAGGACGAGCTGATCAAGAACGGGCTGCGCTTCTTCCTCTCGGCCGAGGGCAACCAGGACATCAGCAAGCGCGTCGAGTTCGGCGGCGATCGCTTCCCGCCCCACGACAACTACCAGATCGATCGGGGCCTGTTCGAGAACGAGCTGGCGTCCCGCGCTCGCGCACTCGGCGTCGACGTCCTGCAGGGCTGTCGCGTCCAGGACGTCGAGCTCGGCGACGACCTGCACGAGGTGTCCTTCACCCAGATGGAGGCAGATGTCTCCACGAAGGCCCGCTGGGTCGTCGACGCCGCCGGACGGGCGAGCCTCCTGAAGCGCAAGCTCGGCCTGGCCAAGGACATCGGGCACACCATCAACTCCGCCTGGTTCCGGCTCGCCGGGGGCCTCGACATCGAGGACTGGGGACGGCACAACGAGGAGTGGATGGGGAAGATGGCCGAGCCGGGCATCCGCCAGTTCAGCACGAACCACCTGATGGGAGAGGGCTACTGGGTCTGGATGATCCCGCTCTCCACGGGCCCCATCAGCATCGGCGTGTGTGCCGACCCCCGCGTTCACCCGTTCGAGGAGCTCAGCGAGCTCGACAGCATGATGGAGTGGCTGAAGCGGCACGAACCCCAGCTCGCCGCCTCCGTGGAGCCGCGCCTCGGCGACGTGGAGGACTTCCTACGCGTACAGGACTTCGCCTATGGCGCCGAGCGGGTCTACTCACCCGACCGGTGGTCGCTGGTGGGCGAAGCGGGCGCGTTCGCCGACCCGTTCTACTCCCCGGGCTCCGATTTCATCGGATACGGGAACGTGTTCACGGGCGACCTCATCCAGCGCGACCTCGACGGCGAGGACATCTCGGAGCGCCTCGAGTTCTACAACGACTTCTACTTCCGCACCTTCGACTACGTGGTGTCGAGGTACGAGGACCAGTATCCGCTCTTCGGCAACGTGTGGGTGGCCAACCACAAGCTGTTCTGGGACGCGTACTTCAACCACACCGGGAACGTGATCCTGATGGTCAGGAACAAGCTCACGGACTACGAGTTCATGAAGAGCGTGGAGGAGGACGTCGATCGCCTGTACCGCCTCAGCATGCGGATGCAGGAGCTGTTCAAGGATTGGCACGAGCTGGAGCAGCGGGACGAGGAGAACCCGGTGGTGAGCGGGCCCGGCGTCAGGACGCTCCTGGCCGGGCTGGCCGGGCTGGTGAAGCCGATGGACGACGCGGCGCTCCAGGAGGAGCTTCGTCAGCAGGTGGCCGCCGGGGAGGCGTGGGCGGTGACCATATTCGCCAAGGCGTCGGAGGCCCTCGACCAGCATCCCGACCTCGATCGGGCGATCAACCCCTACGCCGTGAGCCTGCGCCCGGATCGCTGGGAGGACGACGGCCTGTACGACGAGCCGGGGCTCACGGCCGCCGAGGCGCTGGAGAAGGCACTGGCCGTCGGCCCGCCGCCCGGCATGGGGCCGCCACCCGGGGCCGGCCCGCCCCCAGCCGCCGTCGGCGGCCCGCCGGGCGCCGGGGGCCCCCCGCCCGGGTCCTAGCTCGCCGCGACGGGCTCCGGCTCCTGCCAGGTGAAGTGCTCGAGGTAGTCGGTGTTCACGTCGCCGGCGCGGAACCGCTCGTCGGCGAAGACCGCCTCGTGGAACGGGATCGTCGTCTTGACTCCCCTGCCCTCGATCTGGAACTCGGACAGCGCCCGGCGCATGCGCTCGATCGCGGCCGGGCGGTCGGGCGCCCACACGATGAGCTTGGCGATCAGCGAGTCGTAGAAGGGGGCGATCGTCCAACCGGGGTAGCAGTGTGAGTCGATGCGGGTCCCCGGCCCGCCCGGCGGGACGTAGGTCTCGAGCCGCCCGGCCGCGGGCGCGAAGTCCTTGGCGGGGTCCTCGGCGTTGATGCGGCACTCGATCGCGTGCCCGCGCACGCGCAGGTCGTCCTGCGAGACCGACAGCGGCTCGCCCGCCGCCACGCGGATCTGCTCCTGGATCAGGTCCGAGCTCGTGATCATCTCGCTCACGGGGTGCTCCACCTGGATGCGCGCGTTCATCTCCATGAAGCTGAGGTTGCCGTCGTCGTCGAGCAGGAACTCCATCGTGCCGGCGCCGGTGTAGCCCACCGACAGCGCGCCGTTGACCGCGCGCTCGCCGATGTCGCGCCGCTGCTCGTCCGAGAGATGGATCGAGGGCGCCTCCTCGATCAGCTTCTGGTGGCGGCGCTGCACCGAGCAGTCGCGCTCGCCGAAGTAGACGCCGTTTCCGTGGGCGTCGCACACGAGCTGCACCTCGGTGTGTCGGGGCGCCTCCAGATAGCGCTCGATGTAGACCGCGCTGTCCTTGAAGATCGCCTGGGCCGTCGCGCGCGTGGTCTGGTACAGGCGCTTGAGGTCTTGCGCCGCGTGCACCACGTTCATTCCGCGGCCGCCGCCACCGGCGACGGCCTTGATGATCACGGGATAGCCGATCTCGTCGGCGATGTCCTGGGCCTCGTCCGGCGAGGGGACCGGCTCGATCGTGCCGGGCAGCAGCGGAAGGCCCGCCTTCTGCATCAGGTCGCGGGCGATCGCCTTGTCGCCGACCTTCTCCATCACCTCGGGCCTCGGGCCGATGAACGTGATGTCGCTCGTCCGCGCAGATCTCGGCGAAGTACGGGTCCTCGGAGAGGAAGCCGTACCCGGGATGGATGGCCTCGGCGCCCGTCTTCTGCGCCGCGCCGATGATGTTCGGGATGTGGAGGTAGCTCTTGCCCGGTGGCGGGCGGCCCGATGTGCACGGCCTCGTCGGCGAAGCGGACGACCGCGGACTCCGCGTCGGCGGTCGAGTACACGGCGACCGACTTCGACGCCGAGCTCGCGGCACGCGCGCGCCACCCGCAGCGCGATCTCGCCGCGGTTCGCGATGAGGACCTTCTCGAACACGGCGGCGCTACTCCTCGACCGGCTCGAGGTACATCAGCACCTGCTCGAACTCGACCGGCTCGCCGTTCTCGACCACGATCTCGGCGACGCGGCCGGCCTCGTCGGCCGCCACCTCGTTCATCAGCTTCATGGCCTCGACGATGCACACCGGCTGGCCGATGTCGACGACGTCGCCCTGACCTCGACGAACGGCTTCGCGCCCGGCTGAGCGGCGCGGTAGAAGGTGCCGACAAGGGGCGCGAGCACCGGGACCCGGTTGTCGGCCTCCTCCAGGTTGACGGTGAACGCCCCCGAGGCGCCGCGCGCCCCCGGCGCGACGCCGAGGCCCGGCCCCGCGCCCGTGGCCACGGGTCCGCTGACCTGCGGCGCGTCGGCTGTGGGCGCGACGCCTGGCGCGGCCGCTGCGGGCGCGCCGCGTTCGATCTCGATCTTGCAGTTCCCGGCCGCGACGGCCAGCCGCTGCACGCTGCTGCCCTCGAGCCGCTTCACGAGGTCGCGGGCTTCCGCCCATACGGACTGGAGCAGATTCTCGTCGGGGGTCGACTGCGGTTCGGGATCGGTCATGTGCTCTCCTCGATCGGCGGGAGTACTGGCTGGCGGTCCGGGTCGCCGAACGCGCGGAAGCGGTCGTAGCGCCTGGCCAGCAGTTCGTCCGGGGTGAGCGGCAGGAGCTCGCGCAGGCTCGCGACGATCGCCGTCTTGAGGTTCGCGGCCGTCGCGGCGGGATCCTCCTGCGCACCGGCCTCCGGCTCCACCACGACGGCGTCCATCACGTGCAGGCGCAGCAGGTCGGGACCCGTGATCCGCAGCGACGCGGCGGCGCGCGGGGCGGCCGCAGCGTCCTTGAAGAGGATCGTGGCGCACCCCTCGGGGCTGATCACCGAGTAGTAGGAGTTCTCCAGCATGAGGACGCGGTCGGCCGCCGCGAGCGCCAGCGCTCCGCCGCTTCCGCCCTCGCCGGTGACCACGGTGACGGCTGGGACGGGCAGGCGCGACATCAGCATGATCGACTCGGCGATCGCGTTGGATTGCCCGCGCTCCTCGGCGCCCAGCCCCGGGTAGGCCCCCGGCGTGTCCACCAGCGTGACGATCGGCATGCCGAACTTCGCCGCGTAGCGCATGATCCGCATGCCCTTGCGGTAGCCGTCGGGCTCGGGCATGCCGAAGTTGCGCTCCATCATCTCGCTGGTCGTGTGCCCCTTCTGGTGACCGATGAGCATGACCGTGAGCTCTCCGAGCCGCGCGAGGCCGGCGACGATCGCTGGATCCTCCTTGAACGTGCGGTCGCCCTGGAGCTCTTGGAACTCGTCGAATACCGGGCCGACGTAGTCGAGCGTGCGTGGTCGGTCGATGAGGCGGGCGCGCTGCACGACCTCCCAGGGATCGCGCTGGGCGAGAGCGTCGGGATCGGTCACCGCCGGCTCGCCTTCCGTGTCGGGGAGCTTCTCGCTCGCGGCCTCGCCGGAAACCGTGCGGACCGCCTCGACGCGCTCATGGAGCTCGAGCAGGTTGCGGATCGTGCGACGCAGGTTCTCGCGCGGCTCGACGAGGTCGAGCATGCCGTGCTCGAGCAGGAAGCCCGCCGTCTGGAAGCCGTCCGGGAGGGTCTGGCGAATGGTCTGCTCGATCACGGACGGCCCGGCGAACCCGATGTGGGCGCCGGGCTCGGAGATGAGGATGTCCCCGAGGGTGGCGAAGGAGGCGCTCACGCCGCCGTACGTCGGGTCGGTGAGGAGTGAGATGTAGAGCACCCCCTCCTCGTTGAGCCGCCCGATCGCCTGACTCGTCTTGGCCATCTGCATGAGCGAGACGCAGCCCTCCTGCATGCGGGCGCCACCCGAAGCCGAGATGACCAGGAGTGGGGTGCGCGACTCGAGCGCAAGCTCGGCCGCGCGAGTGATGGACTCGCCGGCCGCGCCGCCCATGCTGCCGCCGACGAAGTCGAAGTCGATACCGGCGACGACGACCTCGTGGCCGTCGATGGTCCCCTTCCCGTAGGGCGCGCCGGAGGTGGAGCCGGTCTTGCGCTGGGCCAGGGCGATGCGCTCCGTATACGGCTTGCTGTCCGCGAAGGACAGCGCGTCGACCGGCGCGAGCTCTCCGCTGCGGTCCTCGTAGCTTCCGGGGTCGAGGAGCTGTGCCAGGCGCTCGGAGAGCCGCAGGCGGAAATGGTGGTTGCACTCGGGGCAGACGCCGAGCGTTCGCTTCAGCCGCTTGTGGTAGACGAACGCCTCGCAGGCCGGGCAGCGGCGCCACTCCGCCGACACCGCCCGGCTCGGTGTGGCCACCTCAGCCACCGAGGTCCCCGACTTCCAGGCGCCGGTCCTCACCGTGCAGGCGCCGATGCTCCGTCTGGGACGTCGCCAGCGCCGCATCGATCTCCTGGCGAGTCGGCGGGGTGGCTTCGCCCTCCGCCTCTCCGACCTGCGCCTCGAGGAACGCACAGACGTCGTTCGTGCGGCCGTACCGGTCGAGCGCCCGGGCCTCCCTGGCGAGCTCGAGCGCGCGGGCCCAGCGCTCGCGCCGGACCTCGACCGCGATCATCCCGTGCAGGGCATGGACCTCGTGGTCGGGCAGGTCTTCGATCTCGCGCACGCGCTGAAAGGCCCTGGCCGCCTCGTCGAGCTCACCGACCGCCAGGCTGAGGTCCGCCACGTCCAGCGCGGCGGCGACGTCGTCCGGCTCGGCATCGGCGACCTTGCGGGCGGCGGCGAGCGCCTCCTCGTGCTGGCCGAGCGTGCGGTACATGTCGACCAGGCTGATCGCGGCGGTAGAGGCGCCGCCCGAGCGCTCCGCCGCCTGGGAAAGATATGCCACGGCGTCGTCGTCCTTGCCGCTGGCGTGGGCGGCGTGGCCCAGGTGGGTCAGGGCGAGCTCGTCGTCCGGTTTGAGCTCCAGCGTCTTTCGGAACGCCTCCGCCGCCTCCTCATCGCGGCCTTCGGTGGCCAGCGCGTCGCCCAGGTCGCTCCAGGCCGCGGCGTCGTCGGGCAGCAGCTCGGTGACCTTTCGCAGCTGCTCGACCGCGTCGTCTGCGCCCAGCTCCACGCCCGCCCTTCCGGCGATTCGCAGCAGCTCGACGTCCTCGGGCCGGCCGGCGAGTCCTGCCAGTGCCGCCTCGCGGGCCTCCCCGTACTCGCCCGCTTCGAAGTGCGCCCGCGCCTCCTCCAAGGCCGTCATGTGTCCCCGAGATCGAGTGTGGGTCCCATCGAGCCATCTTCGTTCATGCACCGCGCAGGAGTCAACTCCCGCTCCATCGCCGTCTTGCGCCTCCGGGATGGGCGACTGGCGGGTCACGCCGTCGGCACGTTGACCTGCAGCCGCGACGTGCTCCTGCCGCTCACCTCCTGCGCCTGGATCGCCGTGATCACGACCGTGCTCACGATGTCCTGCACGAGGCAACCGCGGCTGAGGTCGTTCACCGGCTTGTTCAGGCCCTGCAGCACGGGCCCGATCGCCGTTGCGCCCGAGGAGCGCTGGACGGCCTTGTAGGCGATGTTGCCGGTCTCGAGGTCGGGGAAGACGAACACCGTCGCCCGGCCGGCGACCTCGCTCCCGGGCAGTTTCTTGGAGGCCACGTCCGGGTCGATCGCGGCGTCGTACTGGATCGGGCCCTCCACCTTCAGGTCGGCTCGCCGCTGGCGCACGACCTCCGTCGCCGCGCGCACCGCGTCGACGTCCTCCCCCTTCCCGGACTCGCCGGTGGAGTAGGACAGCATCGCGATGCGCGGCTCGACGCCGAACGAGAAGGCGGTCTCGGCCGAGCTGATCGCGATGTCCGCCAGCTGCTCGACGTCCGGCTTCGGATTGACCGCACAGTCCCCGTACACGAGCACGCGATCGGGCAGGCACATCAGGAACACGCTCGACACGACCGACACGCCCTTGCGCGCCTTGATGATCTCGAAGGCCGGCCGAATCGTCTCGCCGGTGGTATGCGCCGCGCCCGAAACCATGCCATCGGCCTCGCCGGTGAGCACCATCAGCGTGCCGAAGTAGGTCACGTCCCCGACCGTCTCGAGCGCGAGCTCCTCGGTGACCCCCTTGTGCCTGCGGAGCTCGTGGTAGCGCTCCGCGAAGCCCTGCCGCAGGGCCGAATCCAGCGGATCCACGAGGCGCGCCTCGCCGAGGTCCAGGCCGAGGCTGCCGGCCCGCGCCGCCACCTGCTGCGGGTCCCCCAATATCGTGAGGTCGACGACCCCCCGGCGCAGCAGGATGTCCGCGGCCTGCAGCATCCGATCGTCGTCGCCCTCGGGCAGGACGATGTGCTGCGCGCTCTCCTTGGCGCGCTCGATCAGCTCGTACTCGAACATCACCGGGGTCATCCGGGCCGGGCGGTCGAGCGCGATCCGACCCTCGAGCTCGAGCGGGTCCACGCCCGAGCTGAACACGCCCAGCGCGCTGGCGATCTTGCGCTCGTCGCCCGGCGCCACCTGCGGCGTCACCCCGTTGACCCTGGCGGCCACCGTATAGGTGCGCTCCGGAACCGCCAGCACCGGGAAGGGCGCGCGCTCGAGCAGCCGGCGGACCGTGGCGCCGGGCTCGTACCCGGCGGTCATCACGATGCCGGCCACCGCGGAGACGTCCGGGATCACATTCGCGGCCAGGCAGGCCACCAGGATGTCGGCGCGGTCACCGGGCACGATCACGAGCGTGCCGTCCACGAGGTCGGCGATGAAGTGCTCCACGCTCATGGCTGCGACCCGCACCTCGCGAACCTCGCGCTGCAGGCCCTCGGCGGCCCCGAACCGGGCCTCGACCCCGAGCTGCGAGGCAACCTCCCCCACGCTCGGGTTCGCCAGCTCCGGCTGCTCGGCCAGGACGTACACCGGTCGCTCGCCGTCCTGCGCCCTCAGGGCGTCCGCCACCTCGCTGGTCGCCTCGGGCGGCACCCGGCTCACGATCAGCCCGAAGAGCTCACAACCCTTGGCCTCGAGCGCCTCTCGCGCCACGCGCGCCGCCGGCGGGGCGTCCCTGGCGGATTCGGCCCTCACGACCGCGAGCACCGGAGCGCCAAGCGCATTGGCCAGCTTGGCGTTCAGGTCGAAGTCGAGCCCCGGCGCGGAGCCGGCGAAGTCGCTCCCCTCGCACACGACCACCTCCGAGCGGTCGGCCAGCGCGCGGTAAGCCTCCACGACGCGCTTCTCGACCTCGCCGGCCGAGCCCGCGGCGATCATCGATTGGGCCTCGGCGTCGGACAGGGCGCGCTCGGCCTCGACGCCGTAGCGCTCGCGGACCAGCTCGATCTGGGGGTCGCGCTCGTGATCCGAGGACACGATCGGACGGAAGAAGCCCACCCGCGCCGACCGTGCCGACAGCATCTCCACGAGGCCGAGAGCGACAATCGACTTGCCGCTCCGTGGCTCGAACGCGGTTACGTAGACGCTGCGTGCCAAGCGTCGCTTACGCGCTCTTGCGCGACCAGGTCCAGTCGAGGATCTCGGGTGGGTCGTTGCCCTCTTCCGTGACGTAGGCGCGAAGCTCCTCGCGCTTCTTCATCAGCTTCGTGATCGTCTCCTGCGCGTTCGCGACCGTTCGTGTCGCGAACGCCCCGGACATGCCGCGCACCGCCTCGGAGGCCTCGACGTCGACACGCAGCAGAGCGTCGATCGCGAGCTGGAACCGGTCCACACCGTTCGTCGCAAGCAGCTCGAACGGCGTCGTCGTGGTCCCCTCCTCCGCGTAGCCGCGGACGCTGAATCGCTCCTGCGACGGCCGGCGGTGGATCAGCTGGTGGACCGCCGAGGCGTAGCCGTGGAAGTTGAACAGCACCGGCTTGTCCTCGGTGTAGAGCTCGGCGAACGCCTGGTCGTCCATGCCGTGGGGGTGCGCCTCCGGGCGCGCGAGCGTGAACAGGTCGGTCACGCACACGAACCGCACGCGCAGCTCAGGCACGTGCTCGCCCAGCAGCTCGGCCGCGGCGAGCAGCTCGTGCACCGGGATCGTGCCGCAGCCGGCCAGCACGATGTCCGGGTCGCCGATCTCGCTGCCCGCCCACTTCCAGATGGTCGCGCCCTTGTCGACCTGCTCACGCGCCTCGTCCATCGACAGCCACTGCGGCAGCGGGTGCTTCGACGCGATCACCAGGTTGATGGTGCGCGTGGACTGGTGCACCCTCTCCATCGTCGCCAGCAGCGTGTTCGCGTCCGGCGGGAGGTACACGCGGGCCGTGTCCTCCTTGCGGTTGAGCATGGAATTGATGAACCCCGGCATTTGGTGGGAGTAGCCGTTGTGATCCTGGCGCCAGCCCACCGAGGTGAGCAGGAAGTTCAGACCCGCCGGGGGCTCGCGCCACGGGGCCTCCTCCTTCGACATCTTCAGGAACTTCGAGTACTGGTTGACCATGCCGTCGACGATCGGGATGAACGCCTCGTAGCACGGGAACACGCCGTGCCGGCCGGTGAGGACGTAGCCCTGCAGCCAGCCGAGGCAGTTGTGCTCGGAGAGCATCTCCATGATGCGACCGTCCGGGCTGTGGCCCGTGTCGACCTCGGGATCGAGCGGCCATTCCCACGCATGGTCGGTCGCCTCGAAGACCGCGCCGAGGCGGTTCGACGCCACCTCGTCGGGGCACATCATGCGGAAGTTGCGCTCGTCGGCGCTGAGACGGAAGACGTCCGCATACCACTCGCCCAGCTGCATCAGCGAGCTGCCAATCGTCCCGCCCGGGGACTGGACGTCCAGGGCGTGCTTGTTCAGGTCGGGAAGCTTGAGGTCCTTGCGCAGCTTTCCGCCGTTGACGTTCGGGTTGGCTCCCATGCGCAGGTCGCCCTTCGGGCAGGCCTTGGCGATCTCGGGGATCGGGGCACCGCGCTCGTCGAACAGGTCCGCGGGACCGTACGAGCGCAGCCACTCCTCGAGGATCTTCAGGTGCCCGGGGTCCGACTTCGCCTTCATCGCCGGCACCTGGTGCGCCTTCGAGGTTCCCTCGACCTTGATTCCGTCGACCTCCTTGGGGCCGGTCCAGCCCTTGGGTGACTGCAGCACGATCATCGGCCAGCGGGGGCGCTCCGGTCGGGTGCCGCCACCCCGGACCTGCTCCTGGAGCTCGCGGATCTCGCCGTACGCGGTGTCGATCGCGCCGGCAAGCGCGCTGTCGAGCTGGTCGGGCGGGCCGCCGACGATCAGCGGGTGCCAGCCGTAGCCCTCGAAGAGCTTCGTCAGCTCCTCGTCGCTCATCGACTTGAAGATCGTCGGGTTGGCGATCTTGTAGCCGTTGAGGTGGAGGATGGGCAGCACGGCGCCCGACGTCCCGGGGTCGAGGAACTTGTTGGAGTGCCAGGCGCCGGCGGTCGGGCCGGTCTCGGCCTCTCCGTCGCCGATGATCGCCGCGACGATCAGGTCCGGGTTGTCCAGCGCGGCACCGAAGCCCGTGGCGAGCGCGTAGCCGAGCTCGCCGCCCTCGTGGATCGTGCCGGGCACGATCGGGGCGACGTGGCTCGGGAAGCCCCCCGGCCACGAGAAGTCCCGAATCAGCCTCGCGAGGCCCGCGCGGTCGCGCGACAGTTCCGGATAGGTGTCCTCGAGGCAGCCGTCGATCCAGAGGTTGGCGAGGTTCGCGGGCGCGCCGTGGCCGGGGCCGGTGACGAGCAGCATGCTGGCCTGGGTCTCGAGGATCAGCCGGTTCAAGCCGGCGTAGACCAGGTTGATCCCGGGAACGGTTCCCCAGTGACCGAGGAGCCGGTGCTTGATGTGCTCGGGCTTCAGCGGCTCCTGCAGCAGGACGTTGTCCTGCAGGTAGATCATCGCCGCGGCGATGTAGTTCGCGGCGCGGCGATAGAGGCCGAGCTGCTCAACGGCGTTCGAGGACGGCGCTTGACTGGTCGACAACGTGGCCTCCCGGGTGATGGAGCGGGCGTGGGAAACCTACTCTGGAGGCGCCGCCCGTTGCAAGCGGTCGGACTCGGCGCCCGAGGTCACTCCGCGGTCAGCTTGATGGAGCCGACGGCCAGGCCCATCCAGTTCGACTGCTCGCCTTTGGGGAGCGCTTTCAACGTTACGAACGAATCGATTGTGACGTCGACCGACACATCGCCGCCCCCGTTGAGCGCCTGCTGCCCGGCTGCCGACAGCGGCACCCCGAGCGTCCGGGTGCTGTTCCCCGGCACGACGAGATCCGACCGGCCGATCTCCTGCCCGTTGCCGGCGAGGATAAGCGCCCCTTCGCAGGTTTCCCGATACGCGCACTTGACGTCGATCGGCACGACTCCGTTGACCGGCGTCACCGTCCCGCTGGTGGCGAGCGTGGCCAGCGGAGGGTTCTCGTCGGGGCCGGCGCCGTACCCGCCGGCCTGCTGGCAGTACTCGTGGCATCCCAACCGGACCGGCTCCGTCGGCTGGGCCGGGGCGACCGACTGGGTGGGAGCGACCGACTGGGTGGGGGCGACCGTCTGAGCGACCGACCGGTCGGAGCCGCTCGACGCCGAGCCATCGCAGCCGGCGAGCGCAAGGGCCGCCGAGCAGGTGCTCACGAGGCACGTTGCCTTCATCGCCGCCACTTGGTGCGCCCGTTGCTCAACGGCCCATGCGCAGCCGCTCGAGCTCGCGCCCGAGGGAGAACTCGCCCATCTCGAGATGCTGGTCGGCGCGGATCACGTGCATCACCGCGTTGATGAGCGCGAGGTGGGTGAACGCCTGCGGGTAGTTGCCGAGATGGCGGCCGGTGTGCGGATCGATCTCCTCGGCGTAGAGCAGCAGCGGGCTGGCGTAGGAGAGGAGCTTCTCGCAGAGCCGGCGCGCCCGCCCGATCTCGCCGATCTCGCACAGCGCCGAGACCAGCCAGAACGAGCAGATCGTGAACGTGCCCTCCTCGCCCGCGAGGCCGTCGTCGGTCTCCTCCACGCGGTACCGCAGCACGAGGCCCTCCTCGGTCAGCTCCTCCGCGATCGCCAGCACGGTGTCGCGGACACGGGGGTCGTCGGTTGGCAGGAACCGAACGAGCGGCACCATCAGGACGGATGCGTCGAGCGCGTCGGTTTCGTAGTGCTGGGTGAAGACCCCGCGCGCGTCGGTGCCGTTCTCGCAGATGTCGGCGTGGATCTCATCCGCCGCGGCCTGCCAGCGCGCCGCAGTCTCGTTGTCCTCGCGGATCTGCGCGAGGCGCGCGCCCCGGTCGGCGGCGACCCAGCACATGAGCTTCGAGGAGGTGAAGTGCTTGGGGTCGCCGCGCACCTCCCAGATGCCGCGGTCGGGCTCGCGCCACTTCTCGAGCGCCATGCTCACCTGGCGCTTGATGATCGGCCAGAGCCGCTCCGGCAGCTGGTCGCGCGTCTTGGTGTGAAGGTAGATCGAGTCGAGGACGGCCCCCCACACGTCGTGCTGGTTCTGCTTGTAGGCCTCGTTGCCCACCCGGACGGGACGGGCTCCGCCATAGCCCGACAGGTGGTCGAGCGTCTGCTCGGTGAGCTTGCTCTCCCCGCCGATGCCGTACATGATCTGGAGCTGGCGCTCCTCCGCCTCGGTCACGTCGGCGACGAAGTAGAAGAAGTCGTTCGCCTCCCAGTCGAAGCCGAGGGTGTACAGGGCCCACAGCATGAACGTCGAGTCGCGGATCCAGCTGTAGCGGTAGTCCCAGTTGCGCTCGCCGCCCGGGGTCTCCGGCAGCGACGTCGTCGGGGCGGCGACCATCGCCCCGGTCGGTGCGTAGGTCAGGCCCTTGAGCGTCAGCGCGCTGCGCTGCAGATAGGTTCGCCAGGGATGGTCGGGGAACGAGCCGTGCTTGAGCCAATCCTGCCAGTAGTGCGCCGTCCGCTCGAGCCGGTCGGATGCCTCCTCGTAGGTCTGGGGCAGCGGGTAGTCGGCCCACCCCAGCGCCGCGAATGCGACATCGCCCTCCTGGAGGATCGTGCGCGCCTTCGCGCGTGGCCCCTCGAGACCGAGGCGCATGTCGGTGACGAGCCGCAGCTCGATCTCCATGCCCTCGGACGTGGCCGCCGCCGCGTGATACCCGGACTCGGTGTACCGCCACTCCGCCGCCAGGCCGCCGTAGTCGAAGGCCGGCTCGCAGTCGAGGTGGACCTCGGCCGATCCCTGGACGCACTTGGCCGTGCGCACGAGCACGTGCTCGGCCTCGTAGTCGGTGGGTGATCGCCGGTGCCGATCCGAGCGCTCCTGCTCGTGATGCCAGGGCCCGATGCACAGGACGTCGCGGATGATCACCCAGCCCATGCGGGTCTCCCAGCTGGTCTCCACGACCATCGTGCCGGGCACGTAGCGGCGCCCGGCCGGGACCATCACGTCGGCCGGTCCGAGGCGGAACGCCCCGGCGTCGCGGTCGAGGATCGCCGCGAACAGGCTCGGCGAGTCCATGCGCGGCGCGCACATCCACTCGACGTTTCCGCTCGGCGCGATCAGGGCCGCGGTCTCGCAGTCGGACAGGTACGCGTAGTCGGCGATCGGCGGGAAGGCAGTCGACCCACCGGGCGAGGCGGGAATGGCCGGGGTCATCGCAGCGCCCCTTGCCTCCGCGCGGCCGGGCACCGCCGCCGCAACCTCGCGGCTCGCACCCAACCCTCAAGCGCGACGTTGCTACTCACTCCTGCAAGCCTATGCTACTCCGCGTACCGGGAACGCACGATGACTGTCACCGACGAGCTCCTCCGCAACGCCGAGTCGTACGCGGCGTCCTTCGACAAGGGCGACCTCCCTGGCCCCCCGGCGAAGAAGGTCGCCGTGGTCGCGTGTATGGACGCGCGGCTCAACGTCGACGGGATCCTGGGGCTGAGCGAGGGCGACGCGCACGTCATCCGCAACGCCGGAGGCATCGTCACCGACGAGGAGATCCGCTCGCTGGCCATCTCACAGCACATGCTCGGGACCGAGGAGATCATCCTCATCCACCACACGAGCTGCGGGATGCTCGCACTCACCAGCGGCGAATTCGCCCAGCGGCTCGAGGCCGAGGCGGGCGTCCGGCCCGACTGGAGCGCCCACGGCTTCGACGACCTCGAGGAGAGTGTGCGCCGTCAGATCAAGCGGATCCAGGACAGCCCGCACATTCCGCACAAGAACGTGCGCGGGTTCGTCTACGAGGTCGAGACCGGCCGGCTCCGCGAGGTCAGCGCGGGCCCCGCGACCGGCGGCTAGCGCTGGACGTCGGCCCGTTGGATGTCCCGCCCGGCGGCCGGGGTGGTGTTTGGTGCGCCGTCGGGGCGTGGCGGTACGTGACGCTTGGGCTTGAAGCGCAGTTGCGCGGATGGGTCCCACAGCCGGACCTCGATCCCTTCGGCGGGGGCGGGGGGGTCGAGGTGGGCTTCGACCACGTCCGGTGTCTGGCCCTCCAGCCAGCCGGCGCGGTTGTCGGGGCGGGGGTTGGTTGCGTTGTCGGGTTGGCGGGCGACGTTGAGTCCGAGCTCTTCGAACATGTCGCGGTCCTGTTCGGGTGTGTTGCCCAGTGTGGTGAGGAAGTTGCCCATCATCACGCCGTTGACGCCGGCTTTGATCGCGAGTGGTTGGAGCTCGCCGAGGTTCTCGACGCGGCCGCCGCAGAGTCGGAACAGCGCGGCGGGGAGGATCAGGCGGAAGATCGCGATCCACTTCACCGCTTCCCAGGGGTCCATGAAGTCGCGGTCGCCGAATTTCGTCCCCGGCCGCGGGTTGAGCAGGTTGATCGGGACGCTGGTGGGGTCGATCGCGGCCAGCTGGAAGGCCATCTCGACGCGCTGCTCGCGGGTCTCGCCGAGGTTGAGGATGCCGCCGACGCAGGTCTCCAGCCCGGCCTGCTTGACCGCCTCGATCGTGCGGATCCGCCCGGCGTAGCGGACCGTCGATGTGACCTCGGGGTAGTAGGACTCGGCCGTCTCGACGTTGTGATGCACGCGCTGCACACCGGCGTCCTTGAGCGCCCGCGCCCGCCCGACCGACATGTGACCGATCGACGCGCAGCGCTTGAGGTTGGTGTGCTCGGCCACCAACCGCGTGCCCTCCAGCACCCGCTCAAAATCACGCTTGGAAAGCCCCTGCCCCTGCGTGACCATGCAGAAACGATGCGCCCCGGCCGCCTCCGCCGCACGCGCATGCTCGAGGATCTGCTCGGGCTCCATCATCGCGTGCATCGGCGTCTCCGCCTCAGCAAAACGCGACTGCGCGCAAAACCCACAATCCTCCGAACAGCCGCCCGACTTCGCATTGACCAACGAACACAGGTCCGTCGAGTCATCAAAGCGCTCAACCCGCGCACGCCACGCACGCTGCACCAACGCCTCAACCTCAGCGGGCTGCTCAAGCTCGCCAAGACACAACGCTTCCTCGCGGCTAATCAGCGGGGGCATATCCACGCACACGCTCGGGGCCGAACCCCGAGGCTGCGCGCACCATAAGCAGCGCCCCGGACGCCCCCCGGACCGGTGGATGCGCCACGCGGGCCGCCCGGCCTGACGGTGGCGCTGCCGCCGGGCCGGGGCGATGCTCCGCGCCGTGCGGTGGCGCAGCCGGCGTTCGCCCGCCGTGGACGGCGCGCCGGCCCGCCGCGTCGCGCTGACCAACGTGACCAGGAACTACGACCAGCGATCACCCGACGCCGCCGATTCCCCCGTGATCGCTGCCTATACTTGGCCGACCCGTCGAGGGGAGCAGTCCGCGTGCAGGAGATGGTGATCTACGGCGTGAGCTTCGACATGGTCGGCAAGCAGCCGATCGTGCTGCTGAAGACCGTCGACTCGAACAAGTTCCTGCCGATCTGGATCGGCCATCCGGAGGCGGCGGCGATCCTCATGAAGCCTGCAGGGCGCCAGCACGCCCCGGCCGATGACCCACGACCTCCTGTCGGACATGCTCACCGAGCTCGACGTCAACTGCACGCGCGTGTCGGTCACCGAGCTGCGGGAGAACACCTTCTACGCGTCGATCACCCTGAGCGTGAACGGGCGCGAGTTGGAGATCGACTCGCGCCCCAGCGACGCGCTCGCGCTCGCCGTGCGCTCCGGCGCTCCGATCTTCGCCGCGGAGGACGTGATCGCCGAGTCCGCGATCGAGTTCGAGCACGAGGTCGAGGACACCGAGGAGGTCGTCGAGAAGTTCAAGGACTTCCTCGAGAACGTCTCGCCGGAGGACTTCGCCGGCGGCGAGTCCTAGGCGCGCGCGGTCCGCGCCAGCGCCAGCTCGATCAGCCGCGCCACGACCTCGTCGAAGTCGATGCCGGCCGCCTCGGCGGCCTGGGGCAGGAGGCTCGTCTCGGTCAGGCCGGGGATCGCGTTGACCTCGAGCACGAACAACTCGCCGCTCGCCGCGTCCATCATCACGTCCACCCGCGCGAAGCCATAGCAGCCGAACAGCCGGTAGGCGTCCAGCGCAATCTCCTGCGCGCGTTCGGCGGCGTCGTCCGGCAGCTCGGCCGGGCACACGAACTCGGTGCGGCCGATGTCGTAGCGCGCCTCGAAGTCGTAGAAGTCCTCGTCGTGCGGCACGGCCTCCACGACGGGCAGCGCCTCCGGGCCCTCGCCGCGCTCGAGCACCGACACCGCCAGGTCGCGCCCGGCGACGTGGCGCTCGAGCAGCACCTTGTCGTCGTAGGAGAACGCCGCCACCAGCGCGGTCGGCACGTCGTCGGCGGTGGCCGCGAACTTGATCCCGAGCGCCGAGCCCTGGCTCGCGGGCTTGACGACGATCGGAAAGTCCAGCCGCTCCTCGATCTCGGGCAGCGCGCCGGCCGCGCCCAGCTCCTTGAAGGCCGTCTCGTTGAACGCATAGAAGTCCGGCGTCGGGATGCGGGCATCGCGCATCGCGTGCTTGGCCAGGACCTTGTCGGCGCAGCGGATGCACGCGGACACGCCCGATGCGGTGTAGGGCACGCCGACGACCTCGAGCAGCTCCTGCACCGTGCCGTCCTCGCCGACGGGTCCGTGCAGGGCGACGAAGGCGACGTCGGGGCGCTCGGTCCGCAGGCGTTCGACGAGGTCCGCGCCGACGTCGATCGGCACCAGCTCGTGGCCGAGGCGCTCGAGCGCGTCCTCGACCCGCGCGCCCGAGCGCAGCGAGACCTGGCGCTCGAGCGAGCGCCCGCCCTTGAGCACGGCGACGCGCGCCATCAGCCGTCGTCGGCGCGCCGCCCGCGCCGGCGCGCGCGCTCGGGCAGGCGCAGAACCTCGGCCAGCGCCGGGTCCGGTGCGGACGGCGCCGGCTCCTCCGGCGTCGCCGCGGGCGCGCCGGTGAGCGTGCCGTACAGGGCGACCTGCTCGCGCACGACCTTGCCGATGCGGCGCACGCCCTCGCGGATGTCGTCCTCGGACACGCCGGAGAAGTTCAGCCGCATGGCGGTGCCGCCGCGGCCGTCGAGGAACGCGGCGCGGCCGGGAACGAAGGCGACGTTCTCCGACAGCGCCCGCGCCAGCAGGTCCGTCGTGTCGATGTAGTCGGGCATCGTGGCCCAGATGAACAGCCCGCCCTGCGGGTGAGTCCACTCGGCCTCGTGGGGGAACTGCTCGGCCAGCGCGTCGAGCATCGTGTCGCGCCGGCGGCGGTAGATCTCGCGCAGCGAGCGCAGGTAGTCGGCCCAGCTGCCGTCCTCGGCGAAGTAGGTCGTCACGAAGAGCTGGGTCATCGGCGAGGAGCAGAGGTCCACGGACTGCTTGCCGATGTTCATCTTCTCCAGCACCGGGCGCGGGGCGACGGTCCAGCCCAGCCGTAGGCCGGGGGAGAGGATCTTCGAGAACGTACCCAGGTACACGACGAATTCCCCGCCGTCGATCGAGCGCAGCGTCGGCAGGGGCTCGCCCTCGTAGCGCAGCAGTCCGTAGGGGTTGTCCTCGAGCACGAGCAGCTCGCGCTCGTGGGCGATCCGCACGAGGCGCTCGCGCCGCGGCAGCGACAGCGTCACGCCGGCCGGGTTCTGGAACGTGGGAACGGTGTAGATGAACTTGGGCCGGCGGCCCTCGCGGTCGAGCCGGTCCAGCGTCTCCTCCAGCACGTCGGTGCGCATGCCGTCGCGGTCCATCTCGATCTGGACCACGTCGGCCTCGTACGCCGAGAACGCGGGCACCGCACCCGGGTAGGTGGGCGCCTCCGCGACGATCACGTCGCCCGGATCGATCAGCGTCTTGCACATCAGGTCGATGACCTGCTGGCCGCCGGTCGTGACGAGGATCTCGTCGCGGTCGATGCCCTCGATGCCCTCCGCCGCCATCACCTCGACGATGCAGGCCTTGAGCGCCCCGAGTCCCTCGGTCGGGCCGTACTGGAGCGCGCGCGCGGAGGCCTCCATCGCCACACGCTCCATGATCGACGCGTACGAGCGCGCGGGGAAGGTGGTGGTGTCGGGCAGCCCGCCGGCGAGCGAGATGACCTCCTCGCGCTCGGTGATCGCCATCAGGTCGCGCATCGCCGACGACGTCATCACCTTCGTGCGCGCCGCGAACAATCCCGCGTAGCGCTCGAGGTCCCGCCTCGTGGAGCGGGGGGAGCCCATGCTCCTCGGTTCGCCGCGGCCGCCCGGGTTCCTCGGTCGGTCGTCTATGGTCATGCGGCTTCAAGCTACCGCACCGTGGACCTCGCGCTCGCCATCGCCCAGGGCATCGGACTCGCGCTCGCGTGCGGGATCCGGCCGTTCCTCCCGGCACTGCTGGCCGGGGCGCTCGCCTCCGCCGACCTGGGGGTGAACTTCGGCGGCACCGACTTCGCGTTCCTGGAGCGGTCGTGGTTCCTGCTCGCCGTGGTCGTGCTGCTCGTGGTCGTGGCGGTGCTGGAGCGCCGCCGCGGCGCCGCCGTGATCGATGCGGGCGCGGTCGGAGCCGGGCTCGCCGGCGTCGGGATCGGGCTGGGGGCGCTCCTGTGCGCAGGGTCGATGGCCGACGTGAGCGGGACCTGGTGGCCGGGGATCCCGATCGGCCTGGCCTGCGCGGCCGTCGGCCAGGCCACGGCCCGCGGGGTCCTGGCCGGCGCCGGCGGTCGGCTGGACGCCGCCGCGCGCGCCGCCCTGCCCGTGTACGCGGACGGCGCCTCGCTCGTGCTGGCCGCGATCGCGGTCGCCGTGCCGCCGCTGTCGGTGGTCGCGCTGGCGCTCTGCCTGTGGCTGCTGATCCGCCGCCGGCGCCGCGCCGGCGAGAAGTACGCCGGGCTGCGGGTCCTGCGTTGACGCCGTCCAAGCTGGTCCTGACCGTGATCGACGGCCTCGCGCCGGCGGCGCTGGAACGAGGCGTGGCCGACGGGCGCGCGCCGACGCTCGCCGCGCTGCTCGACCGCGGGGTCTACATCGACGACTGCATCGCCGCCTTCCCCTCCGTCACGCCGGTGTGCACGGCGAGCATCGTCACGGGAGCCGGTCCCGAGGAGCACCGCGTGCCGGCGATGTGCTGGTACCTCCGCAGCGAGGAGCGCTACGTCGATTACGGGTCCAGCTTCCAGGCCACGCGCGCGTTCGGCATCGGCCGCTGCCTCACCGACACGATCTACAACCTCAACATGGCTCACCTGTCGCGCAGGACGCCGACGCTGTTCGAGCTGCTCGACGACAACGACGTGCGCACTGCCGGCACCACGTTCCTGATGTACCGGGGCCGTCACCGGCACGAGGCCACCGGCGAGACGGCGCTCGCACGGCTCGTGACGGCGACCCTGTTCCGCCACGCAGTCTGGGGCCCGCAGGAGCTCTTCTACGCCGACCTGTTCGCCTCGCGCGAGACCGGCTGCAAGTCCCAGCTCGGTTTGCCCGGCGCCCGCGACGACCACTCCGGCTGCGTCGGCGCGTTCCTGGTCGAGCACGACCTGTGCGACTTCCTGCTCCTCTCACTGCCGGACAACGACTCGCACTCCCACCGCACGGGGCCGAAGGGACAGGTCGACTCGCTCGCCCTCGCCGACCAGCAGCTCGCGCGCGTCGTCGACGCCGGCGGCGGGCTCGACGCCTTCCTGGACGACCACGCCCTGATCGTGATGGCCGACCACTCGCACAGCGAGATCAGCGCCCGCATCTCGATGCAGGACGGGTTCGGCGACCTGCGCGTGCTTCAGCCCAACGACCAGCGGCCCGAGGAGGCGCAGGTCGCGCTGTGCCCGGGCTGGCGTTCGGCGATGGTGTACGCGCTGGACCGCGAGCGGCCAGAGCGGGTCGTGCGCGCGGCCGAGCGGGCGGCGCGCCGCATCCCGGGCGTCGACCTCGTCATGCGCCGCGCCGGCGACGAGGCGGTCGTGTGCAGCGAGCGGGGCGAGCTGCGCTTCGCGCCGGGCAGCGGCCCGCGCGACCTCGACGGGCGGCACTGGAGCTTCGAGGGCGAGCTGGACGCGGTGGGCGCGCGCGTCGAGGACGGCGTCGTGCGCTCGGACGATTACCCGGATCCGCTGGCGCGGGTCTGGTCGGCGCTGCACTGCGAGAACGCCGGCGAGCTCCTGATCTCGGCGGCGCCGGGCTTCGAGTTCACCGACTGGGGCGGGGTCGACCACGTCGGCGGCGGCAGCCACGGCTCGCTGCACCGCACGGACTCGCACGGGACGCTGATCCTCGCCGGCGCCGGCCCTGAGTCCCGCGACGCGCGGGAGCAGTGGACGCTCCGCGACATCGCGCCCCTGGTGCGCGAGCACTTCGGGCTGTGAGACCGATCCGCTGGTCGGCCACGCTACGCTCCCGCGATGCTCGAAGAGGCCACCGCCGAGGTCCCAGCCCTCCAGCTGACGCTGCGGCGCCGCGTGCGCCACGGCCTGCGCCGGACCCACAACTGGTTCCAGCTCGTCCGCTTCGGCGCCGTCGGCGCAAGCGGCTACGTCGTCAACCTGGCGACGTACACCGTTTGCCTGCACGCGTTCGGGCTGCACTACCTGGCGGCCGGAACGGTCGCGTTCGTCGTGGCGGTGACGAACAACTTCTTCTGGAACCGGCACTGGACCTTCGACGCCGGCGACGGGCACGCCGGCTTCCAGGCGGCGCGCTTCTTCGCGGTCAGCGTGGCCGCGTTCCTGTTCAGCCTGGCGATGCTCGAGTTGCTGGTCGGCGGGCTGGGCGTGCAGAAGGTGCTCGCGCAGGCGATCGCGATCGTCACGGCGACGCCGCTGAACTTCCTCGGCAACAAGCTCTGGAGCTTCCGGGGCTGAGGAAGCCGGCCGTCGCGGCCGCCGCCGCGGCCGTGGCCGCGGCGTGCCTGTTCGCCGCACCCGCCGCCGCCGTGCAGACGCCGGGCTCGGCGGTCAGCGACCCCGACGCGCTGACCCGGCCGCCGGACCTCGGCCGCGCGCCGCCCAACCACGTGCGCACGGCGCGCCAGGTGGTGGCGACCGCCAAGCGCCTTCCCGACATCCGCCGGACGCTGGGCACCCACCCGGGCGCGACCTGCGAGGCCTTCCTCAAGGGCGCCCTGCACTGGCAGGTCTCGTGCTATGGCCGCCCCAAGCGGGGGCGGATCCAGGGCAGCGAGATCGCGCAGGTGCTGATCGACGACCGCTCCGGCGTCGTGCTCGAGCACTGGACGGGCTTCCAGGTGGCGTGGACGATGGCGCGCGGGTACGCGGGAGCCTTCGGCCGCAAGGCCGGCGCGCTGTACGTGTGGCTGCCGCTGTGCGTGCTCTTCCTCGTCCCGTTCGTGGACCCGCGCCGCCCGTTCCGGCTGCTGCACCTCGACCTCCTGGTGCTGCTCGCCTTCTCCGTCTCGCTGGCCTTCTTCGACCACGGGAACATCGGGATGTCGGTCCCGCTTGCCTACCCGCCCCTGCTCTACCTGCTCGTGCGGATGCTGATGGTCGCGCGCCGGCGGTCGGCGGGCGGGCCCGCCGAGCCGCTCAAGCTGCTGGTGCCGACCACGTGGCTGGCGATCGCGCTCGTGTTCCTCGTGGGCTTCCGCGTCGGGCTCAACGTCACCAACTCCAACGTCATCGACGTGGGCTACGCGGGGGTGATCGGCGCCGACCGCCTCGCCGACGGCACGTCGCTGTACAACCACTTCCCCGCCGACAACCAGCACGGCGACACCTACGGGCCCGTCAACTACTACGCCTACGTGCCCTTCGAGCAGATCTGGCCGTGGAGCGGGACCTGGGACGACCTGCCCGCGGCGCACGCCGCGTCGGTGGCCTTCGACCTGCTGACGCTGCTCGGCCTGTGGCTGCTGGGTCGGCGCCTGCGCGGCCCGCGCCTCGGCTGGGTCCTCGCGTACGCATGGGCGGCGTTCCCGTTCACGCTGTACACGGCCAACTCCAACTCCAACGACGGGCTGGTGGCGATGCTGCTGACGCTCGCCCTGCTCGTGGTCCACTGGGCACCGGCGCGCGGCGGGGCGGTCGCGCTCGCCGGGCTGACGAAGTTCGCCCCGCTCGCGCTGGCGCCGGTGTTCGCCACCGCCGGGCCGGCGGGCGTCGGGCTCGCGCGCCGCGTGCGCGGGGTCGCGCTGTTCGCGCTCGGCTTCGCGGGCGTCGCCGCCGTCGCGATGCTGCCCGTGCTCGTCGGCGGCGACCTCGACACGTTCTACGAGCGCACGATCGAGTTCCAGCGCGCCCGCGGGTCGCCCTTCTCGGTATGGGGGTTCTGCGGGTGGGACACCGCCCAGTCCGTGGTGCAGGCGCTGGCGGCGGCGTTCGCGGTCGCCGCCGCATTCCTGCCCCGGCGGCGCGACCTCGTCGGCCTGGCGGCGCTCGCGGCAGCGGTCGTGGTGGCGCTCCAGCTCGGCGTGACCCACTGGTTCTACCTCTACATCGTGTGGTTCCTGCCGTTCGTGCTGGTGGCGCTGCTCGGCCGCTTCCGGGAGCCTGAGCGGTGAGGCGGCCGGTCCTGCTGCTCGCGCCCGCGGCCGCGCTGGCGGCGGTGTGGGCGATTGCGCTGTTCCACGGCCCGACGTCGGACGTGCACATCACCGACGTCAACGTGTACCGCGGCTACGCCGATGCGCTGGGCGCCGGCCGCGAGCCCTACTCGGGCTTTGCGTTCGAGTACCCGCCGCTCGCGCTCGTGCCGATGTGGCTGGCCGGTCTGGCGGACGCCGGCAGCTACGCCTCCTACGACGTCAGCTTCGCGGTCGTCATGTTGGTCGCGGCGCTGGCGGTGATGCTGCTGACGGCGGCGCTGGCACGCGAGCGCGCCGTCACGGCGGCCTGGATCGTCGCCCTGTCGCCGCTGCTCACCGGAGCGGTCGTGCGCACGCACTTCGACCTCGTCCCGGTGGCGCTGCTGCTCGGCGCGCTCCTCGCGCTGACCCGCGGGCGCCCGACCGTCGGCTTCGCGCTGCTCGGCGTGGGGGCGATGACGAAGCTGTTCCCCGCCCTCCTCGTGCCGGTTGCCGCCGCGTGGTTGATCGCGGCCGGCCGCGGCCCCGCCGCCGTGCGCGGGGCCATCGCGTTCGTGGCCGTGGTGGCGGCGATCTCGCTTCCCTTCTTCGGCTCGGGCTACGTGGACGCCTACCGCTACCAGCTCGAGCGCCCGGTGCAGATCGAGTCCACGCCCGCGAGCGGGTTGTTCGCGCTCGGAGGCTCGCGGGTGACCGGCACCGCAACCGTGCCGGACGCCCACGGCTCCAACGGGCTGGAGGGCGGGGCGGCCGACGTGGTGCAGGGCGTCTTCGCCGCCCTGCTCGCGGCCGCGCTGGCGTTCGTCGTCGTGCTCGTCGCGCGCGGCCCGCCCGGCGAGCGCACGCTGCTGCTCGGCGCGCTCGCTGCGGTGCTCGCGTTCGCGGCGCTGGGCAAGGTCCTCTCGCCGCAGTTCCTGGTTTGGCTCGTTCCGTTCGCCGCGCTGGCCTGGACGTGGGGCGAGCGGGCGCTCGCGCTGCTGCTGGGCGGCGCCGTCCTGCTCACCCAGCTCGAATTCCCCGCCCGCTACGAGGAGTTGGTGGACGAGCGCACATCGGTGGTCCTGCTGGTCGCGGCGCGCAACGCAACGCTGCTCGCCGCGCTGGCCATCACGCTGGCGCGGCTCGCAGGACCGGTTCGATGGCGTCGGCTCGCATCGGCTGTGACGCCGTGACGAGCACCCCCATCAGCCACGGGTCGTCCCGCGAGGTCTCGAATTTCACCGGCAGCTGCGTCACGAGCGCCTCGACCGCCTGCTCGCGCTTGACCCCGATCACCCCGCCGCGCGGGCCGGTCATGCCGACGTCGGTGATGTAGGCGGTCCCGCCGGGCAGCACGCGCGCGTCCGCGGTCGGAACGTGCGTGTGGGTGCCGACGACCGCGGTCACGCGGCCGTCCAGGTACCAGCCCATCCCCACCTTCTCGCTCGTCGCCTCCGCGTGCATGTCCACGAGCACGTGGTCGACGCGGCCGTCGAGCCGCTCGAGCTGGGCGTCGGCCTCGGTGAACGCCGCCCGCCCCGTCTTGAGGAAGAGGTTGCCCTGGAGGGACACCACGCCGAGGCGGGTGCCGTTGCGCTCGACCACGCAGCTGCCGTGGCCGGGCTGGAGGGCGAGGAAGTTGGCGGGCCGGACGATCTCGTCGCGCTCATCGAGGTAGCCCCACACCTCGCGGTGGCGGTAGGTGTGGTTGCCCAGCGTGATGACGTCGGCGCCGATTCCGAACAGCTCGTCGGCCGTCCGCCGGGTGATGCCGACCCCGCCCGCGGCGTTCTCGCCGTTGACGACGACGAAGTCCGGCTCGTGCTGCTCGCGCAGCTCCGGAAGCAGGGCCCGCAGCGCGCGCCGCCCGACGCCGCCGACGACGTCGCCCACGAACAGGAGCTTCACGGGCGCGCGCCCTCGACGAGCTTGCCTTCTGCGAGGTATGTCGTACCGTGCGGCGAAGGAGTCCCCGCCGTGAGCGACGAGCCAGCAGCCCCCGGCCCCGAGGAGCCGGACGCGCCGCCCGAGCAGGCGGCGGGCCAGGAGGAGCCGACCGCGCGGATGGAGCCCGCCGCGGCCGGCGGTGCGCCGCCGCCCAGGGTCGTGGTCCCGCGGTGGGTCCAGCTCGGCACGCTCCCGGTCGCGCTGCTCGGGGTCTGGGCGCTCGCCCGGGCGGCCGGCGTGGTGCTGCTGGTCTTCGTGATCGCCGCGGTCATTGCGCTGATGCTCAATCCCCTGGTCAAGCTCGTGCACCGCGGCAGCAGGCTCCCGCGCGGCGTGGCCGTCGCCGTCGTGTACGTCGGATTCTTCCTGGTGCTGGCCGGCGGCGTCGCGCTGCTCATCAATCCGGTCACCACGCAGGTCAAGCGGCTGCAGCGGGACGTGCCGAGCCTGGTGCGGTCGGCGAACAAGTCGCTGGGGGAGTTCCAGAACACGCTCAACGAGCAGGGCATCAAGGTCAAGATCAAGGAACAGGGCCAGACCGCGCTGCAGACGCTGCAGAAGCAGGTGCTCAAGCGCTCGTCCTCGATCGTGTCGTTCGGCCAGGACGTGCTCCAACGCGTCGTCGAGGCGGCCTTCGGGATCATCCTCGTGCTCGTCATATCCATCTACATGCTGCTCTATGCCGACCGGATCGGCGCGCTCGTGCGATCCGTGATGCCGCCGGGCGACGGCAGCAAGGACGACGACTTCGCCATCGGCACCCAACGGGCGGTGCTCGGGTACGTCCGCGCCCAGCTGCTGTTCAGCCTCGTCATGGGCATCAGCGCGGGCGTCGCGCTGTGGGTCTTCGGCGTCACCGGCATCTTTCCCGACGGCCAGCGCTACGCGGTGTTCTTCGGCGTCTTCTACGGGTTCATGGAGCTGATCCCCTACGTCGGGCCCATCCTCGGTGGCATCCCGCCCGTGCTCGTGGCGCTGTTCAGCGACCCGCTCAGCGCGATCTGGGTCGTGCTGCTGCTCGTCGCCCTGCAGCAGTTCGAGGGCCACGTCGTCGCGCCACAGGTGTTCGGACACACGCTGCGCATCAACCCGCTGATCGTCATCTTCGCCCTCCTCCTCGGCGCGGAGCTGTACGGGGTACTCGGCGCGCTGGTGTCGCTGCCGGTGGCGGCGGTCATCCGCGAGGTCGTGGTCTACCTGCGTCGTCACCTGGTCCTGGAGTCGTGGGGGCCGGAGCCGGTGCTCGCGGGCGCCATACCGGAGCCGGCACCGCGACCAACGTGCCCCGAGTGCGGGGCCGAGCACGCGGACGCCGACGCCTACTGCGGGCGGTGCGGCGCCTCGCTCGCGCCCCGCGTCGGCGCGCCCGGCTAGCGATTCCGTCGGCACGAGCGGCGTCGGGCACCCTCTAACCTGCGGCCAGTCATGGCGAGCCCGGAAACGGCCACCACCCCGACCTCCAGCGTCACGGCCGCGCTGGGCGCGACGAACCTCGTCAAGCGCTTCGGCGACCGCGAGGCGCTGCGCGGGGTGACGTTCGACGTCCAGCCCGGCGAGCTCGTCGCCGTCATCGGGCCGAACGGCGCCGGCAAGACCACGCTGCTGTCGATCCTCGCCGGGATCCAGCCTGCCACCGCCGGGGATGTTCGGCAGCCGGCGGGCGGTGCCATCGAGATTGGTTGGGTGCCCCAGCAGCCGGCGATCTACTCGAAGCTCTCGGTGGCCGAGAACCTGCGCCTGTTCGCCCGACTCGAGCGCGCGGCGGATCCCGACGCCGCGGTCGCGCGCATGCTCGCCCAGACCGGGCTGGAGGACCGCGCCGACGACGAGGTGGCGACGCTCTCCGGCGGTAACCGCCAGCGCGTCAACATCGCCGTGGGCCTGCTTGCCGACCCGGCCGTGCTGCTGCTCGATGAGCCGTCCTCCTCGCTGGACCCGCGCCAGCGCGACCGGCTGTGGCGCTTCGTCGGCGGGCTCACCGACCGCGGCACCGCGGTCGTGTACTCGACCCACAACGTGCAGGAGGCCAAGCGCTACGCCGACCGGGTCCTCGTGCTGGCCGATGGCGACCTGCTGTTCATCGGGACGCCCGCGGGGCTGGAGGCGGAGGTTGGCGCGCACGACCGCGAGCTCGATTTCGAGGAGGCCTTCGTGACCTTCCTGCGCGAGCGCGGGCACTAGAAGACGACCTCGTGCGCTGGCTGCTGCTCAAGGACGTGCAGATCCTGCGGCGCTCGCCGCTGCTCGTGACGCTGCTCGTCGTGTACCCGATCCTGATCGCTCTGCTGATCGGCTTCGCGCTGTCGCGCGGGCCGCAGAAGCCGCGCGTCGCCTTCCTCAACGAGGTGCCGGCGTCGGCGAGCAAGATCAACCTCGGCGGCCAGACGATCGACGTCACGAAGTACACGGGCCAGCTGTTCCAGGCGATCAAGCCGATCCGCGTGCACTCGCGCGCCGAGGCGCTGGACAAGGTCAAGTCCGGCGATGCGCTGGCGGCGCTGATCATCCCGCCGGACGTCACGCAGAAGCTGGCCTCGGGCCTGGAGCCGGCGCGGGTGGAGGTGATCTACAACAACGAGGACCCGCTCAAGGCGCGCCTGGTGGACCAGGCCATCTCCTCGCGCCTGGCACAGGCCAACTCCGCGCTCGCCGACACCTTCAAGGACATCGCGGCCCAGGACATCAAGCTGCTGCTCGACGGCGGTACGTTCGACCTGCTCGGGCGCACCCTGAACATCCTCGGGTTGAAGAAGACCAAGACGATCCTCGACGCGACGATCGCCACGCTCCCCAAGGGCCAGGCGAACCGCGTCGCGCTCGAGCAGGTGACGAAATTCGCAGGGCTCGCGATCCAGAACCTCAACGTCTCCGACCAGGTCCTGACCACGGTGAGCAACCCGGTGCAGGTCAAGCGCATCGCGCTCAAGGGCAAGCGGGTGCCCCTCGACGCGTTCGCGGTCGCCGTGTCGGTGACCGTGTCGTTGATGTTCGTGACGATCCTGCTCGGCGCGGGCATGCTCGCGCTCGAGCGCGAGGAGAACGCCTTCCTGCGGCTCGTGCGCGGGCTGGTGTCGCGCCTCACGCTGCTGCTCGAGAAGGTCTTCCTCGCCGCGGTCTGCGGGTTCCCGGTGGCCGTGCTGATGATGGCCGGGATCAGCCTGTTCGTGACGTTGGACTGGAGTCACTTCCCGCTGTGGCTGATCGCGCTGGCCGTCGGCGCGGTCGCGTTCGGCGCCATGGGCGTGGCGATCGGCGGCGTGACGCGGGAGGTGCGTGCGGCGTCGCTGATGGCGTTCGGACTGTCGCTGCCGATCGCGTTCCTCGCGCTGGTCCCGTCCGGCTCGGTGTCGAAGGGCGTCTACGACCTCATCCGCGTGATCTCGGCGGCGTTCCCCTTCAAGCCGACGCTCGACGCGATGGACCACGCGCTCGCGGGGGCGGGCGGCGACATGCTCCTACCTCTGCTGCATCTCGCGATCCTGGCCGCGGCGTTCACGGCGATCGGCCGTCTCGCGCTCCGGCGCTTCGCCTGAGCGTGGGTATCCTGAACGCGATGCCTTTCCCCGCGACGCGCCTGCGACGCCTGCGCAAGTCCGGCGTCCTGCGCGACCTGGTCCGCGAGACCGAGCTGGACGTGCGCCGGCTCGTCTACCCGATGTTCGTCGTCCTCGGCCTCGAGGGCCGCGAGCCGATCGCCGCGATGCCCGGGATCGACCGGCTGTCGATCTCGGCCGCGGTCGAGGAGGCCGGCGAGGCCGCGCGCCTCGGGATCCCGGCCGTGCTGCTGTTCGGCGTCCCGGCCGAGAAGGACGAGGAGGGCATCGGTGCCTAGGACGACGAGGGCGTCGTGCAGCTCGCGACCCGCGCGATCAAGGACGCCCACCCCGACCTCGTCGTGATGACGGACGTGTGCCTGTGCGAGTACACCGATCACGGCCACTGCGGGATCGTTCGCGACGACGGCCAGGTGGACAACGACGCCTCGGTCGAGCTCCTCGCGCGCACCGCGGTCTCGCAGGCCCGCGCCGGCGCCGACGTGATCGCGCCGAGCGACATGATGGACGGTCGCGTGGGCTCGATCCGGGCGGCGCTCGACGAGGACGGGCTCAGCGACACGCCGATCATCGCCTACTCCGCGAAGTTCGCCTCCGCGTTCTACGGGCCGTTCCGCGAGGCGGCCGACTCCGCACCGGCCTTCGGCGACCGCCGCGCCTACCAGATGGACCCGGCCAACGCGCGCGAGGCGGTCCGCGAGGCGCTGCTCGACGTGGAGGAGGGGGCCGACGTGGTGATGGTCAAGCCGGCGCTGCCCTACCTCGACGTGATCCGCCGCGTGCGCGACGCGACCGATCTGCCGGTGGCCGCCTACAACGTCAGCGGCGAGTACGCGATGGTGCGCGACGCGGCCGCGGCTGGGCACCTCGACGAGCGCGCCACGGTGCTCGAGACGCTGACCGGCATCCGCCGCGCCGGCGCCGACATCATCATCACCTACCACGCGAAGGACGCGGCGCGGTGGCTGGCCGAGGGCTGAGCGCTCCGCCCAAGGTGCGCTCCCGCAAGGACGGCGCCGCCGTCGCGCTGGACGACCTCGACAAGCGCCTGCTCAACCTGATGCAGGGCAGCTTCCCGCTCGAGCCGCGTCCCTATGCCGCGGTCGCCCGCGCGGCCGGGATATCCGAGGACGAGGCCATGACGCGCGTCGGGCGGCTGGTGGACGAGCGCATCGTCCGCGAGATCACGCCGATCTACGACACCCGCGCGCTCGGCTACTCCTCGATGCTGGTCGCGGCGAAGGTCGACGCCGAGCACCCGCACCGGGCCGCGCAGGTGATCAACGAGCACCCCGGCGTGTCGCACAACTACCTGCGCAACCACGAGTTCAACCTGTGGTTCACGCTCGCCGTCGAGGAGGACTCGCGGCTCGGGCTCCAGGGGACGCTCGACGTGCTCCAGCGCCTCACCGGCGCCGAGTCGATCCGCCAGTTGCCGACGCTGAAGCTGTTCAAGATCCGCATGGACCTGGAGATGGAGGGCGCCACGCCCGAGCTTGCGTCCGCGGGCGTGGCCGAGGCTCCGCGCGAGCTCGAGAAGCAGCCCTACGACGACTTCGATGTGGCGGTCATCCGGGCGACCCAGGGCCACCAGCCGGTCGTGGCCGAGCCCTACGCCGCGCCCGCCGCCGAGCTGGGCGTGCCGGTGCCGCGCCTGCTCGACCACATGGCGGGCATGGCCGAGCGCGGGCTGCTGCGGCGCGTCGCCGCGATCCTGTTCCACCGCCGCGCCGGGTTCTCCGCCAACGGCATGGGCGTGTGGAAGGTGCCCGACGAGCGCATCGCGGAACTTGGCCCGCGGATGGCCGCGGTGCGCGGCATCTCGCACTGCTACCAGCGCCCGACCTACCCGGACTGGCCCTACTCGGTCTTCACCATGGCGCACGGGCGCTCGAAGGAGGAGTGCGACGCCATCCTCGACTCGATCGCGGAGAGCACGGGCATCACCGAGCGCGCCACCCTGTACTCCTCGACGGAGTACAAGAAGGTGCGGCTGCTGTACTTCACCGACGCGTTCAGGAACTGGGAAGACCAGCACGCCGGCTGACGGCGTGCGGGACGAGCGCTCCGCCGAGCTGTACCGCCGCGCCGTCGAGGTACTCCCCGGCGGCGTGAATTCTCCCGTGCGCGCGATGCAATCGATCGGCCGCGACCCCATCTTCGTCGCCCACGCCGAGGGTGCGGAGCTGGTCGACGTGGACGGCAACCGCTACGTGGACTGGGTGTGCTCGTGGGGACCGCTGATCCACGGCCACGCGCACCCCGATGTCGTGCGGGCGATCGAGCGCGCCGCCGAGGCCGGCACCAGCTTCGGCGCGCCCACGGCGGCGGAGGTCGAGCTGGCGGAGGAGGTGGCCCGCCGCATGCCGGGCGTCGAGATGCTGCGCCTGACCTCGTCCGGCACCGAGGCCTCGATGAGCGCCGTCCGCCTCGCGCGCGCGGTGACCGGGCGGGAGAAGGTGCTCAAGTTCGCCGGCGCCTACCACGGGCACGTGGACGGCCTGCTCGCCGAGGCCGGCTCGGGCCTCGCCACGCAGGGGATCCCCGCGAGCCCCGGCGTTCCCGCCGCAGCGGCCGCGGCGACCGTCGTCGTGCCCTGGAACGACGCCGCCGCCGTCGAGGCCGCGACGGCGGAGCACGAGCCGGCCGCGATCCTGGCGGAGCCCTACCCCGCCAACATGGGCCTGGTCCCGCCGCGGCCCGGGTTCCTCGAGCACCTGCGCCGCTGCGCCGACGAGCACGGGAGCCTGCTCGTCTTCGACGAGGTCATCTCCGGCTTCCGGGTCGCCCGCGGAGGCGCGCAGGAGCTCTCGGGCGTGCGCGCCGACCTCAGCGTGCTGGGCAAGGTGATCGGCGGCGGCCTGCCCGCGGCCGCGTTCGGCGGGCGCCGGGACCTGATGGAGCGGATCGCCCCCGCGGGCGACGTCTACCAGGCGGGCACGCTGTCGGGGAATCCGCTCGCGGTCGCGGCCGGCCTGGCGATGCTGGGCATGCTCGACGAGGACGCCTACATCCGTCTGGCCGCGACCACCCGCCGGCTGACCGAGGGGCTGCGCGAGGCCGCGGCGAGCGCCGGCGTGGCCGTGCAGGTCGTGAGCACCACCGGCCTGGTGACGACGTTCTTCTCCGCCGAGCCCGTGCAGGACTACGCCGCCGCCGCGGCGTGCGACCTGGAGGCCCACGGCGCCTGGTGCCGGGCGCTGCTCGAGCGCGGCGTGTACCCGCCGCCGTCGCAGTTCGAGGCCTGGTTCCCCTCGCTGGCGCATTCCGACGAGCAGGTGGACCGCACGATCGAGGCCGCGGCGGCCGCCTTCGCGAAGGTCGCATGAACACGCTCGAGCGGCTGTCGGCGACGGTGCGCGAGCGCGGGGGCCTGCTGGCCGAGGCCGTCGCGGACGGCGCCGGTGCCGGCGCGTCCACGCCGCACGGCGATGTGGCGGCCGCCGGCCCGCGGGCGGCGGCGGCGCCGGAGCGCTACGCGCTGCTCGTCGAGGCGATCCGCGAGGGGTACCTGCTGCACTACGGCGCCGGTCGTGTGGTGAGCTCCGACGACGCGGACCTGGCGCTGCTCGCGGGCGATCAGCTCTACGCGATCGGGCTGGCCGAGCTGGCGGAGCTCGGCGATCTGGACGCCGTCGGCGAGCTTGCCGACGTGATCTCGCTGACTGCGGCCGCCCAGTCGCTGGCCGACGAGGCGCTGGCCGAGGCGGTCTGGGACGCTGGCGCGGTCGCGGTCGGCTGGGGCGGGACCGCCAGCCACGAGGCCGCCAAGGCATTGGCCCGCGCCGGCGACCCGCGCGCCGCCGAGTCCCTGCGCGCCGCGGCGGTGGCCGCCCGCGAACCGCTCTGACACGGCCGCAGGGTCGGGGACTGGCCTCGTGGCGAGCGTAGCTTTGTTGACGATAGGGTTCCGCGCCCGGTTCAATTCGAGCCGTCAGAGGAGCGTCTGTGGCCGACCGTCGTCAAGCGAAGTCCCCATACACCGAGGACCGCCTGATCCCCGGCGCCTTCGAGGGTGAGACGGTCACCCGCCGCCGGTTCATGGTCGGCTCCGTCAACGCGGCCGGGATCGCCGCGGTTGCGGCCTTCACGCTGCCGGCGCTCGGCTTCGCGCTCGGCCCGATCTTCCACCGCAACCGGATCTCGTGGCAGGACGTCGGCCCGCTGAGCGACTTCCCCGACACGACGTACGTCCCGCGGGTGATCACGCTCACGCCCGCCATCGGCGAGGTCGGCAAGAGCACCGCCTACATCCGCAAGCACGACCCGGCGGTCGACGGCAAGCCGAAGGACCAGTACGACAACTACATCGCGATCTCGAGCAAGTGCATGCACCTGGGCTGCCCCGTGCGCTACATCGAGGCCTCGCAGCGCTTCGTGTGCCCGTGCCACGGCGGCGTGTACGACTTCCAGGGCAAGCGCACCGGTGGGCCGCCCGTGCGCCCGCTCGACCGCTTCTACACCCGCGAGGTCGCCGGTCGCCTCCAGCTCGGCCCGCGCTTCAGCGTCAACAGCGAACTGCGCCGCTTCTCGCCGCGCGACCCGGGTGAGCCGCTCGACGGGATCGGCCAGTACCTGTACCCGCGGCGCTTCGACACCACCAACAAGCCCCCGGGAGCGCAGAACTGATGCCCAAGCTCCCGGCCCCCTCCGCGCTGAAGCCGCAGCCCAAGCGGCCCGGCGAGGGCGAGGAGAAGAAGAAGCCGCACCATCACGCCGCCGAGGCCGGCATCCATGCCGTCGACTGGGTCGACGAGCGCACGTCCGTCTCGGGCGGCCTGCGCTGGTTGATGTTCCGCAAGGTGCCCAAGGGCACAAACTGGTTCTACACGCTGGGCTCGGCGACGCTGTTCGCCTTCCTCTCGCAGGCGGTCACCGGCGTGTTCCTGGCGATGTACTACGACCCGTCGCCGATCCACGCCTACGAGTCCGCGCGCTACATCACCAACGACGTGTTCCTCGGCCAGTTCGTGCGCGGCATGCACAAGTGGGGCGCCACCGTGATGATGATCCTGATCTTCCTGCACATGGGCAGGACGTTCTTCTTCGGCGCGTACAAGTACCCGCGGGAGCTGAACTGGGTGATCGGCGTCGTCCTGCTCGTGCTGACGATGGTGATGGCGCTGACCGGCTATCTGCTCCCGTTCGACCAGCGCTCCTACTGGGCCACGATCGTGGCCGACAACATCAACGGCACGGGCCCGCTCATCGGCCCATACCTCGCCGACTTCCTCAGAGCCGGCCCAGAGTTCGGCGCGACGACGCTGTCGCGCTTCTACTCGATCCACATGCTGCTCGTGCCGGGGGCGCTGGTCGCCCTGATCGTCGCGCACCTCTGGCTGGTGGCCAAGCTCGGCACGACGGCGCCGCCCTGGCTGAAGGTCGAGCCGCCCGAGGACCTTCGAAAGGCCGAGGTCTGACGTGAACCAGCGCGAGAAGGAGGCCTACCTCCGCGACTACTCGGTCATGAAGGCGCAGGGGAAGCCGTTCTTCCCCTACGCGGTGGCGAAGGACGCGGCGATGGCGTGCATCGTCATGGCCGTCATCATCGCCATGACGATCGTCCTCGGAGCCGAGCTGGGGCCGAAGGCGGACCCGACGACGACGACCTACGTCCCGCGGCCGGAGTGGTACTTCTTCTTCCTGTTCGAGCTGCTGCGCGTGGTCAAGCCGGCCGAGCTGACCCCGCTGGCCACGATCGGCATTCCGACGCTGTGTCTGATCCTCCTGCTCCTGCTGCCGTTCTACGATCGCAGCCCGGAGCGGCGGCCGGAGCGCCGGCCGGTCGCCACCACGGCCGGGATCCTGACCATCTTCGCCATGGGCTACCTCACCTACCTGGGCGCCAACGCCGGCTCGCCGAACTCGATCGACCTGAAGGTGCCCCAGCAGTTCGAGGCGGGCAAGCTCGTGGCCGCGCAGTCGGGCTGCCTGGCATGCCACAAGATCGGCGAGAACGGCAACGACGGTCCAGGCCCGAACCTGTCGAAGATCGGCGCCCGACTGCCGAAGGAGGCGATCGCGCGGACCCTGCGCAACCCGACCTCGCCGATGCCGCCGTACGGCAACCTTCCGCCGGAGAAGTTCAACGCGCTCGTGAACTTCCTCGCGCAGGTGAAGTAGCGCGCGTCGGGGTTCCCGTGGCCAGCCAGACCGGCACCCTCGAGGAGGGCCAGGTCCGTGCGATGTTCGACCGGATCGCCGGCGTCTACGACCGCATGAACGCGGTGATGACGGCCGGGCTGGACCGGCGCTGGCGCGCCCGCGCCGCGGACCTCGCGGCGGTCGGACCCGGAGACCGCGTGCTCGACGTCGCCACCGGGACCGGCGACCTCGCGTTCGAGCTGGCGCGCCGGGTCGCCCCGGGCGGCGAGGTCGTCGGCTCGGACTTCGCGGAGGCGATGCTGCAGCGGGCGCGCCAGAAGGCCGCCGGCCGCGCGGACGTGCGCTTCGAGTGGGGCGACGCCCTCGCGCTCGACCACCCCGACGGCGCCTTCGCCGCCGCCACGGTCGCGTTCGGCGCGCGCAACTTCGCCGACCTGCACCGCGGCCTGGCCGAGATGGCGCGCGTCGTGCGCCCCGGCGGCCGCGTCGTCGTACTCGAGATCACCACGCCGCGGACTCCGCCGCTGTCGTGGTTCTACGGCCTCTGGTTCGACCGGATCGTGCCCGGCCTCGGCCGGGTCGCGGGCGACGAGGACGCGTACAGCTACCTGCCCAACTCGGTCAAGCGCTTCCCCGGCCCGGAGGGCCTGGGCGCGGCGATGGCCGAGGTCGGCCTGCGCGACATCCACTGGATCCTGACCGCCGGCGGCATCATCGCGATCCACCACGGGACGGTCGAGGGCATCTGATGGCCGTCGCTCCCACCGTCGAGGCGGTCGTCGCCGCCGGCGGCACGCACATCCCGCCGCTGATGGAGGCGCTCGACCAGCGCCTCGCCGACCTGGCCGCCGGCCACGGCGCGGTGCTGGCGCGCCACGGAGGCGCCACGATCGCGGCCGGCGGCAAGCGCCTGCGTCCGCTGCTGGTGTTCGTGGCGGCGGGCGAGGCGGCGGACGCGGGCGTGCTGCGGGTCGCGGTGGCGGTCGAGTTGCTGCACAGCGCGACGCTCGTCCACGACGACGTGCTCGACGCAGCCGAGCTGCGCCGTGGGCGCCCGACCGTGGTGGCGACGGCCGGGCGCGGGATCGCGACGGCGACGGGCGACCTGCTGTTCTCGCGCGCGTTCGCCGAGCTGCGCGCCAACGGCCGCGCCGACGAGGTGCGCGTGCTCTCGGACGCCAGCTCCGCACTGGCGCTGGGCGAGCTGCTGCAGCGCGCCGACGCCTTCGACGCCGGCGTGAGCGTCGAGCGCTATCTGGAGCGCTGCGAGTACAAGACCGCGCGCCTGTTCGAGGCGGCCTGCCGCCTGGGGGCGCTCGAGGCCGGTGCGCCGGCCGACCGTGTGGAGGCGCTCGCGGCATTCGGTCGCCGCATCGGCCTGGCCTTCCAGTTGCTCGACGACGTGCTCGACGTGTCCGGCCCGGTGGAGCGCACCGGCAAGGCCCGCGGCACCGACCTGCTCGACGGCACCGTCACGCTGCCGCTGATCCTCGCCCGGGAGCACGACCCGGAGCTGGCCGCGCTCGACGTTCGCGACATCGCCACGCCGGAGCGGGCAGCCGAGGTCTGCGACCGGATCGGCGCCACCACGGCGCTGGAGGAGGCCAAGCGGCGTGCGCTCGCGATCGTGGCCGAGGCCAAGCGCGAGCTCCCGGAGCTGCCGGCGCGTCAGCGCACCGCGCTCGACCTCGTGGCCGACGGCGTCGTCGAGCGCTACGCCTAGCCTAGAAATCCATCGGGAGGATCGCGCCGGCGTGCAGCGCGGCGATGAAGCGCTCGATCTGGTCTTCCATGTTCGCGTGCATGAGCTGCTTGAGGTCCGTCAGCAGCGCGTGCGTTCCGCGATCGAGCTCTTCGTCGAGGGCCTCGACCGTCTCGCGGTCGAAGGTCCCGGTGCCGTCCCACTCACAGTTCGGGCAGCGCAGCAGCAGCTCCCAGCGCTCCTCGCCCGCCTCCTCCCACGCGGTGGGATAGACGAGCGTCGACGAGCACTCCGGGCAGACGTGGAGGTGGGTGCCCGGGGTGGTCTCGAGCTGGCCGTCGGCCTCGGAGTCGGCGAAGTAGACGACCTCGATGGTCTTGCCGCTCGGGAGGACGACGCGACGGACTGCGTGGGGTTGTTCTGGCCTGGGACTCATGCGATACACCCTCGACTGGTCCCGGTATCGGCCTGACGCCTGAGGAACTTGACCCCTCCAGTGATCCGTCTGACGCATTCGTCCGCAAAGTGCGAGGCGATACCCTTGTCGTCCCCTAGTCGGAGGTCGCCGTCATGCCGTTCGGCATCGGCCCACTCGAGCTGATCATCGTCCTCGTCATCGTCCTGGTCATCTTCGGCCCGAAGCGCCTGCCCGGCCTGGGCCGCTCGCTCGGATCGGGGATGCGGGAGTTCAAGGACTCCATCGCCGGAAAGGGCGGTGACGCGGAGCAGGACGACGAGGCCGCCGAGCCCGAGGGGATCGAGCCCACCACGAAGCCGGTGGCGGCCAAGGACGGCGAGGCCGACGCTGCGGAGGAACAGGTCTCCGGCGAGCGCCGCAGCTAGCCGGTCCGCCGACGCGCGATGGCCACCGCGATCCGGCCGATCGGCCACGAGGACCGCCTCTCGCTCGTCGAGCATCTCGACGAGCTGCGCACGCGGCTCATCATCTGCGTGCTGGTGCTGTGCGCGACGTTCGCCGTCGCGCTGTGGCAGAACCACGCGCTGCTGCGGATCCTCAACGAGCCGCTGAAGGAGAGCACGAAGTCCGCCGCCCAGAACGCGAAGGGTCCGCTGGGTGCGCAGGCGCGCTACGACCTCAAGCAGCGCGAGGCCCTGAGACGGAGCCAGCAGGCGTTCACGCTCCTGTCGCGGAGCAAGGCCGAGCTGAGCCCGGCCGAGCGCGCCGCGCTGCTGTCCGCGGCGCAGGCCTCCGGGTCGGCGCTGAAGGCGGCGCCGAAGGAGGTCACCGGGCGCCAGCCCGTGACCCTCGGCCTCGGCGAGCCCTTCGGGCAGACGCTGACCGTGTCCCTCTACTTCGCGCTTCTGTTCGCCCTGCCGCTGATCCTCTACCAGGCCTACGCGTTCGTGTTACCGGCGTTCAGCCCGCACGAGCGGCGGGTTGCGCTGCCGCTGATGGCGATGGTGCCGGTCCTGTTCCTGGCCGGGGTCGTGTTCGCCTACTTCCTCGTGCTCCCGGCGGCGATCGGCTTCCTCCAGAACTTCAACAGCGACGAGTTCGACGTCCTCGTGCAGGCCAAGAGCCTGTACTCGTTCAGCATCCTCACGCTCATCATCATGGGCGTGCTGTTCCAGATGCCCGTCGGGGTGCTGGCCCTGACCCGTCTCGGCGTCGTGACCCCGCGCCAGCTGCGCCGCAACTGGCGCTACGCGACCGTGATCATTGCCGTGATCGCCGTGCTCCTGCCGGGCACCGACCCGGTCACCACGATGATCGAGATGATCCCGATGCTTGTGCTCTACGGCCTGAGTATCCTGCTGGCGATGTGGGTCGAGCGCTTCGACCGCCGCACCGCGGAGCGCGAGGCGCAGGCGCTCGACGAGACCGACTGATTCTGAATGCTCTTCGACCTCAGAGGCCGCGGCCGGCGCCGCACCATCCAGGCCATCTACGTGACGCTGGCGATCCTGATGGGCGGCGGCCTGATCTTCTTCGGCATCGGCGGCAACACGTCGGGCGGCCTGTTCGACGCGTTCAAGAGCGGCGGCGGCGGCGGCAACGACACCTTCTCCAAGCAGGTCAGCCAGGCCCAGAAGACGCTGAAGGTCAACCCGAACGACGCGGCCGCATGGGCGGTCCTCGCGCGCGCGCGCTTCCAGCAGGCGGGACAGGGCGACAGCTACGACCAGCAGACGAGCCAGTTCACGGACAAGGGCAAGAACCAGCTGCAGCAGTCGGCGACCGCCTGGGAGCACTACCTCGCGCTCAGCCCGCGCAAGCCGGACGACGCGCTCGCCTCGCTGATGGTGCAGGTGTACTCGCCCAACGCGCTCAACCAGCCAGCCAAGGGGGTGAAGGCGGCGCAGATCGTGACGGCGGTGCGCCCGAGCGCGCAGACGTTCTACACGCTCGCGGTCTTCGCCTACGCCGCCGGCGACAAGCGCACCGGCGACCTCGCCGCGGCCAAGACCCTGTCGCTGACGCCGGCCGCACGCAAGACCCAGACGAAGCTGCTGCTGGAGCAGGCCAAGAAGCCGCAGAGCACGCAGGGCGGGACCCAGGCGCCCGTCCAATCGGCGACCGGCCAGTAGCCGGTCGCCGGTAGAATTGCCCGCCTCCGGGCCGTTAGCTCAATTGGTAGAGCAGGGGCCTCTTAAGCCCAAGGTTGAAGGTTCGATTCCTTCACGGCCCATCCGGTTGCTTCGACGCGTCCTTGGGCGCGTAGCGGTGGTGGAGGATGAGCGGGTTGCCGTCGGGGTCGGAGAAGAACGCCTGGTGGCAGACGCCGGAGTCCAGCGTGTCGCGGTGGAACGCGACGCCCTGCTCCTCGAGCGCGGCGCGGGCGGCCTCGACGTCTTCGACCTGGAGGGCGATCGGGGTGTTGCCCGAACGGAACTCCAGCCCGAACGCCTCGGACTGCATCACGGCGAGGGTGAGGTTCCCGGCCTGGAACTCGCCGGCCGGCATCTGCCCCCACCGCTTGAGGAACGGGAGCCCGAGCACGTCGCCGTAGAACGTCGCGGCGGCCTCGTAGTCGCTGGTCGGGACGGCGACGAAGTCGACGCCGGTCACGAGGGATGTCGTCGTGGTCATGGCTGCTCCTCGGTCGTGGATGTCGGAGATGCGTCACGGCGCTGGCTCCATCAGATCCTAGGCCGCCGATTCCGCGGCCGTCCCGGCGAGCGCCTGCATCCGCATTAGTGTCCGCGGGGCTCGACCATGGGCACGCTCCTCTCACAGGTCATCCCGCTCGCGCTCGGCGCGGCGATCAGCCCGGTCCTCTTCCTCCTCACCCTGACCACGCTGAGTGGCGAGCGGCCGCTGGTCCGCGGCCTTGCGCTGACTGCCGGCGCGGCGGTGCCGCTCGTCCTGCTCGGTGCGTTCGCGTTCGCGATCAGTGGAAAGCTGCACACGTCGAGCTCGACCAAGGCCGTCGTGGACCTCGCGCTCGGCGGCGTCCTGCTCCTCGTCGGCGTGCGCGGACTGGTCAGGCCGGCCTCAGATCCGAAGGCGGAGGAGGAGTCGAAACGTCCCGCCGGACCCGCGCGCTCGTTCGCGCTGGGCTGCGGCGCGATGCTCGTCAACGTCACCACGCTGGCCCTGTACATCCCCGCGATGAAGCTGATCGCGACGAGCCACGTGTCCGACGCCGACCGGGCGCTCGCCCACGTGATCGTGTTGCTGATCACGCTCGCGCCCGCGGCGCTCCCGGTGGCGCTGGTCGCGGTCGCGCCGGGGCCGTCGCGCCGCCTGCTCGCCTCCCTCGGCGCGTTCATGACCGAGCACCGGCGCGCGATCCCCGTGATCCTCGGGTTCGCGTTCGGCGCCTGGCTGATCGTCAAGGGCCTAGCCGCGCTGTAGCGTGTCGCCGATGAGCGACCTCGCCAGCCTCGACGGCACCGTGCTCCCCGTCGTTGAGGCGCGGATCCCCGTCACCGACGAGGGCCTGCTGCGTGGGGACGGGGTGTTCGAGGTCATGCGCGTGTACGGCGGACGACCGTATGCGCTCGACGATCACCTCGTCCGGATGGAGCACTCGGCGACCAACCTGCGCCTGCCCTTCGACGCCGGGGCGGTGCGCACCGACGCGCTGGCGCTGCTGGAGGCGGCCGCGCCGGGCGACGCGCTCCTGCGCCTCGTCGTCACCCGCGGCGGGCACCGCCTCGCCCTGCTGGAGCCGCTGCCCGAGCACCCGCCGGGCGTGCGCCTCGGCAGCGTCACCTATGCACCCACGCGCGTGCTCGACGGCGTCAAGTCGCTCTCCTACGCCGCCAACATGCTCGCCACCCGCCTCGCGCGCGAGCGCGGATTCGACGAGGCGCTGCTCGTCACGCCGCACGGCCGCGTCCTGGAGGCGTCGACCTCGACGTTCTTCTGGGCGAGCGGCGGGCGCCTGCTGACCCCGCCGCTCGACGAGCACATCCTGGCCTCGATCACCCGTACGCGGCTGATGGAGGTCGCCGGCGTGGAGGAGGCGCCCTGCACGGGCGACGACCTGGCCGCAGCCGACGAGGCGTTCCTTGCGTCCACGGTGCGCGAGGTGCAGGCGGTGACGGTGATCGACGACCGCGAGCTTCCCGGCACCCGCCCCCTCACGCTGGCCGCGGCCGAGGCGTTTCGAGAGTGCGTCGAGGCCGAGCTGGCCGCGGGATGAGTCGCTAGTCCCCCCGCGGGCGGCTTGCGCCGATCTGGTAACCGACGTACCAGAGCAGGTGGCGGGCGGCCTGTACGGTGCTGCGGATCAAACCCATGAGGATCCTAACCGTCATCGGCAACCGCCCCCAGTTCGTCAAGGCGGCCGCGGTGTCCGGTCCGCTGCGCGAGCGCCACGACGAGGTGCTCGTGCACACGGGCCAGCACCACGACGACGAGCTGGCGGCCGTCTTCGTCCGCGAGCTCGGCGTGCCGCCGCCCGATCGCGAGCTCGGGATCTCGGGCGGCTCCAACACGTCGCAGACCTCCCGCATGATGGACGCGCTCGAGCCGGTCATCGCCGAGGTGGCGCCCGACCTCGCCCTCGTCTACGGCGACACGAACTCGACGCTCGCCGGCGCGCTGGCCGCGGCGCAGCGCGGCCTGCCCGTGGCGCACGTGGAGGCGGGCATGCGCTCGTTCGACCGCGCGATGCCCGAGGAGGTCAACCGCGTCCTGACCGACCACCTCAGCGCGCTGCTGCTGTGCCCGTCGCAGACCGCCGTCGACAACCTGGCGCGCGAGCACGCCGCGGGGCGCGTGGAGCTGGTGGGCGACGTCATGGTGGACGTGGCGCGCCTGTTCGCTCCCCGCGCGCGCGAGCGCCTCGACGTGCTCGAGACGCACGGTGTCGCGCCCGGCGAGTACCTGCTCGCGACGGCCCACCGGGCCGGGACGGTCGACGACCCCGACCGCCTGCGGACGCTGGTCGCGCTGTTCGAGGGGATGCCGCTGCAGGTCGTGCTGCCGCTCCACCCGCGCACCCGCGCGCGTCTGGAGGCGGCGGACCTGCTCGCCGGGCTCACCGCGCCGGGCTCGCCGGTGCGCCTGGCGCCGCCGCTCGGCTACCTGGAGTTCACGGCGCTGCTCGCGCACGCCCGGGCGGTCCTGACCGACTCGGGCGGGGTGCAGAAGGAGGCCTACCTGGCCGAGGTTCCATGCGTGACGCTGCGCGACACCACCGAGTGGGTCGAGACCGTCGAGGCGGGCTGGAACGTGCTGACCGACCTCGACGCGGACGCGGTCCGCGCGGCGCTGCAGCGCCCCGCGCCCGCCGCGCACCCGCCGCTCTACGGTGACGGCCACGCCGGCGAGCGCGTGGCCGAGGCGCTCGCACGGAGTCGCGTGCAACCAACCTCCTAGACTGCCCGCGTCATGACCATCGGGATCGTCGGGCTGGGCTACGTCGGCCTGCCGCTCGCCGTCGCGTTCGCCGAGGCCGGCCACGAGGTGATCGGCGTCGACGTCGATCAGCAGCGGGTCGCGGCCGTCAACCGGGGCTCCTCCCACGTGGAGGACGTGCCGTCCAAGCGCCTGCGCGGGGTGGAGGACCGGCTCGTGGCCACCACCGCCTACACCGAACTCGACCGCGCCGAGGCGATCCTCGTGTGCGTCCCCACGCCCCTGAACGCCAACCGCGAGCCGGAGCTCGGGCCGCTCGTCGACGCGGCCTCGGCCCTTGCCAAGGTCCTGGTGCGCGACCAGCTCGTCGTGCTGGAGTCGACCACGTATCCGGGCACCACGCGCGAGCGCCTGGCCCCGATCCTCGAGGAGCCCGGCCTCGTGGCCGGCCGCGACTTCCACCTGGCGTTCTCGCCTGAGCGCGTGGACCCCGGCCGCACCGACCACACGATCCGCTCGACTCCGAAGGTGGTCGGTGGCCTGACCGAGGCCTGCGGCGACCGCGCCGAGGCGCTGTACCGCAACGTCTGCGACGAGGTGGTGCGGGTCTCCACTCCCGAGGCGGCCGAGCTCTCGAAGCTGCTCGAGAACATCTTCCGCTCGGTGAACATCGCCCTGGTGAACGAGCTCGCCGTGCTCGCGGACCGCATGGGGATCGACGTGTGGGAGGTCATCGACGCCGCGGCCACCAAGCCGTTCGGCTTCATGCGCTTCGATCCCGGCCCGGGCATGGGCGGGCACTGCCTGCCCGTGGACCCGTTCTACCTGACCTGGCGTGCCCGCGAGTACGACTTCGTCCCCGAGTTCGTCGAGCTGGCGGGCAAGATGAACCAGGCGATGCCCTACGTGTGCTTCGAGCGCATCGTGCGAGCCCTCAACGATGCCGCCAAGCCCGTGCACGGGTCCCGTATCGCGCTCCTGGGCGTGGCGTACAAGCCCGGCGTGGGCGACACCCGCGAGTCGCCGGCGCTGAAGATCCTCGAGCTGCTGCGGGAGCACGGCGGGGAGGTCGTCTACCACGACCCGCACGTGCACGACCTGCCGCAGTTCGACCTGCGCAGCGTCGAGTTCGATCAGGCGCTGGAGGGCGCCGACCTCGCGGTCATCGTCACGGCCCATCCCGACCTCGATCTCGAACGCGTGGTGCACGAGGCGCCGCTGGTGGTGGACCTCCGCGGCGTCACCCGCGGGATCGAGGCCCCGAGCGTGGTGCGGCTGTGAACGGCGAGCCGGTCCGCGTCGGCGTGGTCGGCCTCGGCTACTGGGGCCCAAACCTGGCGCGCAACTTCGACGGCCTGCCCGGCTGCGAGCTGTCGTGGGTGTGCGACGCGTCCGCGGAGGCGCGCGAGCGCCTCGCGCCCTCGCTGCGCGACACCCGCGTGACCGGCGAGCTCGGGGACCTGCTGGACGACCCGCAGCTCGATGCGATCGCCCTCGCCACCCCCGTCCCGACGCACGCCGAGCTCGCCGTTCGAGTGCTCGAGGCCGGCAAGCACTGCTTCGTCGAGAAGCCGCTGGCCGAGCGTGTCACGGACGCCGAGCGCGCGGTCGAGGCCGCCCGCGCGGCGCAGCGCGTGCTGATGGTGGGCCACCTGCTCGAGTATCACCCGGGCGTGCTGCGGCTGAAGGAGATCGCCGACTCCGGCGAGCTCGGCGACATCCGCTACATCTACTCCAACCGGCTCAACCTCGGCGTCCTGCGCGAGGAGGAGAACGCGCTGTGGAGCCTCGGCGCGCACGACGTGTCCGTGCTGCTGGCGCTCGCCGGCGAGGAGCCTCACGAGGTCGAGGCCCGCGGCGAGTCCTACATGCAGCCCGGGATCGAGGACGTCGTCTTCTGCTTCATGCGCTTTCCCTCGGGCCTGGCCGCGCACCTCCACCTGTCCTGGCTCGACCCGCACAAGGAGCGGCGCTTCACGGTCGTCGGCTCCAAGCGGATGGCGACCTTTGACGACATGGAGCTCGAGCGCAAGGTGACGGTCTACGACAAGGGCTTCGACGAGCGCGCCGACTCCTACGGCGAGTACATCACGCGGTCGGGCGACACCTGGAGCCCGCGCATCCCCAACACCGAGCCGCTGCGCGCCGAGTGCGAGCACTTCGTCGCCTGTGTGCGGGACGGAGCGACGCCGCGGTCCGACGGCGAGAGCGGGCTGCGCGTGGTCCGGGTGCTGGAGGCGCTGCAGGACTCGCTCGCGTCGTCCCGGCGCTCGGAGGCGCATGTCGGCGGCGCCTGAGGAACCGGGCGCGCCGGTCATCGGGGAGGGCGTGCACATCGGGGAGGGCGTGCGCTTCGGCGCCTTCGTCGTCGTGCACCCGGGGACTGTGATCGGCGATGGCTGCGAGCTCCAGGATCACGTGGTGCTCGGCAAGCCGCCCCGGCTCGCGCCGCACTCTCAGGCGGCGGCCGCCGCCGGCTCGCTCGCGCCGCTCGTGCTCGAGGCCGGGGTTGCGGTCTGCGCCGGCGCGATCGTCTTCGCCGGGACGCGGCTCGGGCCGGGTGCGATCGTCGGCGACCAGGCCCACGTACGGGAGCGCACGACGATCGGCGCCGGGACCGTCATCGGCCGGGCCAGCGCGGTGGACAACGACGTGGCGATCGGGGAGCGCGTGCGGGTCCAGACCAACGTCTACCTGACGGCCGGATCGGTGATCGAGGACGACGTGTTCGTCGGCCCCGGCGTGGTGACGACGAACGACGACACGATGGCGCGCCATCCGAAGGACGCGCCGCTCGCCGGCGCCACCCTGCGCCGGGCCTGCCGCGTGGGCGGCGGCGTCGTGCTCGTGCCGGGGGTCGAGGTCGGGGAGGAGGCGTTCGTGGCGGCCGGGGCCGTGCTGACGCGGGACGCGCCGCCGCGCACGGTGGTCATGGGCGTACCGGCCCGGGTGGTGAGCGACGTCCCCGAGCGGGAACTGCTGGACCGGTGGCGCTGAGCCCGATCCCACGCCGTCGCCGGCGGGGGCCCTGGCAGCGGACGACCACGCTCGCGCTGGGCGCGGCGGCGATGGCCACGACCGTCGGCGTCGGCGCCGGCGAGCTGGCGCGGGTCTGGCGCCGCGGCTCGGCGCCGCTGCCCGCCGACACCGACCACGTGCTCGAGGCGGCCGAGGTGGCCGCCCGCGAGTCGGTCGAGGTGGCCGTGGAGGGCTTCCGCGCCACCTCGCCGCGCGAGACCGCACTGCTCAACGTGCTGGCCTCGTTCGTGGTCTCCTTCGGCGCGGTCCGGGCGAGCACGCACACGATTCGCTCGCGCGGGACGTTCGGGCCGTTTCGCGACCTCCGCGTGGGCCGGCGCCACGTGCACCACTTCGTGCCGGGAATCGTGATCGCCTTCGTCGCCGGCGGGGTCTCGATCGCGTCGCGCAACGAGGAGCTCGACCAGTGGCTCGCGCTCCCGTTCGGCACGGGGGTGGCGCTGACGCTGGACGAGTCGGCGCTGCTGCTCGAGCTCGAGGACGTCTACTGGACCGAGCAGGGCGTGCTCAGCGTGCAGATCACGCTGTCGGCGATCGCGCTGCTCGGAGCCCTCGCGCTCTCACGGCGCCTGCTGCGCCGCGGCGAGGCGAAGGTGCTCGAGACGGGCGTCAGGCCGCCAGCGGCGTGACGCCGCCGCGCCCGCTCACGGGCGTCCAGATCACCTGGTCGCGCCCGGGGCCGACGCCGACCAGCACCACGGGCACGCCGGTGTACTCCGCGACGCGGTCGAGGTAGGCACGCGCCCCGGCCGGCAGGTCCTCGAGCGTGCGGCAGTCGCCGAGGTCCTCCGACCACCCCGGCAGCTCCTCGTACTCCGCCTCGGCGTGGTGGAGCACGGACTGGTGGTAGGGGAAGTGCGAGAACTCCGCGCCCTCGGCGCCGCGGTAGCTCGTCCCGAGGCGCACGGTGTCGAGCCCCGAGAGGACGTCGAGCTTGGTGATGACCAGCCCGGTGAGCGAGTTGATGCGCGCGGCGTAGCGCAGCGCGACGAGGTCGAGCCAACCGGTGCGGCGCGCGCGCCCGGTCGTGGTCCCGTACTCGCCGCCCCGGGCGCGCAGATCGTTCCCGAGGTCGTCGTCGAGCTCGGTGGGGAAGGGCCCGGAGCCGACGCGGGTGGCATACGCCTTCGCCACGCCCCACACCTCGTCGATGTCCTTCGGGCCGACGCCGCTGCCGACGCAGGCCGCGCCGGCGACCGGGTTCGACGAGGTGACGAAGGGATACGTGCCGTGGTCGATGTCCAGCAGGGCGCCCTGGGCGCCCTCGAAGATCACCGTGCGGTCGGCGTCGAGCGCATCCCATATGAGGCGCGCCGTGTCGGTGATGTATTTCTCCAGGCGATGGCCGAACATCAGGTATTCCTCGGTCATCGCGTGCAGGTCCAGCTGCGGGTCCTTGGCGTGCGGGCGCAGCATCAGCCGCTTGGGCTCGAGCGCGGCCGTGATCTTCTTCTTGAGGATCTTCTCGTCGAGCAGGTCCTGCACACGGATGCCCAGCCGCGCCGCCTTGTCGGCGTAGCAGGGCCCGATCCCGCGCCTCGTGGTGCCGATCTTCTGTGACCCGAGCTGCTGCTCGCCCGCGAGGTCGAGCAGCAGGTGGTAGGGCATGATCAGGTGTGCGTTCGCCGAGATCCGCAGGCCCCCGACGTCCACTCCGCGCCGGCTGAGCCCGTCGAGCTCCTCGGTGAGCACCTTCGGGTCGATGACGACTCCGTTCCCGATGATGCACGTCTTGCCGGGGTACAGGATCCCGGAGGGGATCAGGTGCAGCTTCCACTCCACGCCGTCGTCGCGGACGATGGTGTGGCCGGCGTTGTTGCCGCCCTGAAAGCGCACGACGGCGTCGGCTCGCTCGGCGAGCAGGTCCGTCACCTTGCCCTTGCCCTCGTCGCCCCACTGGGCGCCGACGATCACGATCGATGGCATACGGGGTTGAGTCTACGAGGCGCGGGGCGGGCTAGGACGCCCGCAGGTCCATGCGCCGGTCGTGGCCGTACAGCGGCAGCGGGTCGCCGCAGATCTCGATCAGCCGCGAGACGGTGCGCTCGCCGATCTGCTCGCGCAGGGCGGCGTGGTCGAGGTTGGTCGTGATCACCATCGCGCGCTCGTCCTCGTAGCGCGCGTTGACGATCGAGTAGAGCTGCTCGAGCACCCAGTCGCTGGTGCGTTCGGCGCCGACGTCGTCGACGTGGAGCAGGTCGACCGCGGCGAGGCGCTCCAGCAGGTCGAGGTGCGAGCGCTCGGCGCCCTCGTCGAAGGTCTTGCGGATCTCCGCCAGCAGGCGCGGGAGCGAGTAGATCGCGACCGAGCGCCCGGCGTCGAGCGCGGCGCGGGACACCAGCATGGCCAGCGTCGTCTTGCCGGTGCCGACGTCGCCGGTGAACCACAGGCCGCGCCCCGCGTCGAGGTTGCCGTCGACGTCGTCGACGTATCGGCGCACGACGCGCACGATCTCCGGGGCCATGTCCACGACCGGCGCGCGGTCGAAGGACACGCCGCGAAAGCGCTTCGGGATCACGGCGGAGAGGCTGCGCGCCCGCGCACGGTTGATGCGGGCCGGCCGGCATTCGCAGGCGACGGCGCCGTTCGTCGCCTCGTCGATCACGAACCCGCTCCCGTCGCAGACGCCGAGGGGGCAGGGCGCACTCACGCCGCGGCCTCGCGGCGGGCCAGCGTCACGAAGCGCGGGTACTCGGACTGGAAGACGAGGTCGACCTTCCCGAGCGGCCCGTTGCGGTGCTTGGAGATGATCAGCTCGGCCTGGCCCGGCGTCTCTGAGTCCTCGTTGTAGTAGTCGTCGCGGTAGATGAACATCACGAGGTCGGCGTCCTGCTCGATCGCGCCGGACTCGCGCAGATCGGAGAGCAGCGGCCGCTTGTCGGTCCGCGCCTCGACGCCGCGGTTGAGCTGGGAGAGCGCGATCACGGGGACGTCGAGCTCGCGAGCGAGGATCTTCAGGCCTCGCGACAAATGTGCGACCTGCTCGGCGCGGTTGTCGACGCGGTGGTCGGTGCGCATGAGCTGGAGGTAGTCGACGATGATGAGGCCGAGGCCGCTCTTGGCCTGCGAGTGCAGCCGGCGGGCCTTGGCCCGCAGCTCGAGGATGCCGAGGTCGCTGGAGTCGTCGACGTAGATCGGCGCGGCGGCGAGCCGGCTGGTCGCCTCGACGATCTTGGGCCAGCGCTTCTCCGCCCGGCCCTTGGACAGGTCCTCGCCCTTGACCCGGGCCTGGCTCGCGATGAAGCGCATCGCCAGCTCGGCCTCCGACATCTCCAGCGAGAACAGGGCCACGGGGCGGTCGTGGTCGAGCGCCGCGTTCTCGGCGATGTTCGTGACCAGGCAGCTCTTGCCCATCGAGGGACGGGCCGCGATGACCACGAGGTTGCCGCTCTGGAAGCCGCCGGTGAGGTTGTCGAGGTCCTTGAAGCCGGCGGGCACGCCCGTCAGTGCCGTCTTCTCGACCGAGAGACGGTGGAGCTTGTCCAGCTCGACGTGGAGGATGTCGTCGATGCGACGGAAGTCCTGCCGGCGGTCGTCGTGGGCGACCTCGAGCATCGCGCGCTCGGCCTGCTCGACCAGGTCGCGCGGTGCGGCCTCGTGCCGCAGGACGCTGGCCTGGATCTCGTGGGTGGTCGTCAGGAGCCGCCGCATCAGCGCGTTCTCCTTGACGATCTGCGCGTAGTGCCGCAGGTGCCCGGCCGCCGGGACCGAGCCGCCGAGCGCCGCGACCCCGGACTCGCCGCCCGCCTCCTCCAGGCGGCCGGCCTGGCGGAGGCGCTCGGTGACCGTGAGGGCGTCGATCGGCTCGCCCTCGTCGTACATCTCGCGCATCGCCGCGTAGACCACGCGGTGCTGCTCGCGGTAGAAGTCCTCGGGGACGAGGTCGTCCTCGATCACCAGCTGGTACAGCGGCTTGTCGGAGAGCAGGATCGCGCCGAGCACCGACTCCTCGGCCTCGAGGTTGTGCGGCGGGGCGGCGAGGTGCGGGCGTTCGGCGGTGGCCATCGCCGACCGACTATAGGTGGCTGCCCGGCGCCGTCTCCGGAGCTTCCCCGCTATTCAGGCGAACTTGTTTCGGTCCGTCGAAGAACCGTTGCGAAGCGGCCTAGTCGCTCGCCACGACCATCGTCTTGACGGTCGCGGTGACGCCGTCGGCGATCTCGACGACGACCATGTGGGTGCCGACGTTGCGGATCGGCTCCTCGAGGTGGACCTTGCGCTTGTCGACGCGCAGGCCGCGCGCGTCGCGGATCGCGTCGACGATGTCCTGGCTCGTGACCGACCCGAACAGCCGCCCGTCGTCGCCGGCTTGCTGGGGGATCGTGAGCACCGTCTTGGTCAGCAGTGCGGCGTTGTCCTCGGCGCGCGAGGCGGCCTCCTCCTTCGCGCGTTCCGCCGCCTCCATGCGCGACTTGGCCGCCTCCAGCGCGGCGGGCGTGGCCGGCTGCGCGAGCTTGCGCGGGACGAGGTAGTTCCGCAGGTACCCCTTCGAGACGTCGATGATCGTGCCGCGCTCGCCGAGCGTGTCCACGTCCTGGAGGAGGATCGCCTGGGGCATCCGGCGATCAGCGGCGGTCGCGGCCGCGATCGTCGCGCTCGCGATCGTCGCGGCCCTCGGCCACGTACGGCAGCAGCGCCAGCTCGCGGGCGCGCTTCACCGCCCGCGCGATCTGGCTCTGGTGGCGGCGGCAGGCGCCGGTGATGCGGCGCGAGCGGATCTTGCCGCGGTCGGAGATCATCCGGCGCAGCGAGCCGATGTCCTTGTAGTCCACCTGGTCGATCTTGTCGCGGCAGTACGGACAGGGCTTGCGCCGGCCGCTGCCGGGACCGCCCTTGCGGTCGCGACGGCGCACCTTGCGGCGATTGCGCTGTTTGGCCATGCTCGGTCGAAGATTCCCTGATGTGGAACGAGCGCCGGGGACGTTCCCCGGGCGCGAGAGCGTGAGAGTCTAGCGCGTGGCGTATTCCGTGCGGCGCGCGCCGGCTCAGCGAAATCCCGCGCACAATGCTGCGTCTTTCGGCCGCGGCCGCCGCCGCGGGCGCTAGGCTCGGAACGAGATTTCGAAGTCGTCATGCGGCCCCACGCTGGCCGTTGAAAGGAGCCACCGTGGCTGCCACCAACATCAATCGTGTCGTCATCACCGGAAACCTCACCCGCGACCCTGAGCTGCGCTCCCTGCCCAGCGGGACCGCCGTCTGCAGTCTGCGCGTCGCCTGCAACACGCGCCGCAAGGATGCCTCTGGCGAATGGGTCGACAAGCCCAACTACTTCGATGTGACCGTCTGGGGCAAGCAGGGCGAGAACTGCGCCCAGTACCTCTCGAAGGGCCGCCCCGTCGCGGTCGACGGCCGTCTGGAGTGGAGAGAGTGGGAAGCTCAGGATGGCTCCGGCAAGCGCCAGGCCGTCGAGATCGTCGCTGACTCCGTCCAGTTCCTCGGTGGACGCGACGACGCGGGGACCGGCAACGGCTTCTCGGCCAAGAGCGACGTGCCTGTGGACGAGAAGGACTTCGCGCCGAGCGCGACGTCCGGTGGCACCGGCGACGACGACATTCCGTTCTAGGCGCCGGTAACGGCGGTCATCGAGGAGGGTGCGGGGCCGCTTCGGCGGTTGGCCTGCCACGAGAGACGAGAAGTCCTTCTATATCAAGGGTTTCTCGTCTTACGTGGTGATTCGGGGCCGGAGCGCCGGCGCACCGCTACTCCGCCGCTGGGGCAGACGCCTCCTCGGTGCCTGCGCCGTCGGCCTCCTCGGCGGGCGCGCAGCCTCGGCCGGCGGCTCGGCCTCGGGTGTGGGCTCCGCGGGCGCGGGCTCCGCAGCGGTGGGTGCAGCCTCGGCCACGGGCGCTGCTTCGGCGGGGCGGGGCGGCTCCGGGCGGACCGCCGGGGGCTCCGGCGTCCCAGGGGCCAGCTTGATGATCCGGAAGCGCACGACGCCGTCGGTCAGCCGGAGCGTGCGATGCAGGCGCTCGAGCAGGGCCGGTGTGGCGTTGAACTGGAAGAGGTGGTACTCGGCGTCGCCCTTGTGCCGGATCTCGTAGGCCAGCGCGCGGGCGCCCCAGTCGTGCTTGCCCACGAGCGTGCCCTCGGCGGCGATCGCCGCCTCGGCGTCGGCCAGGATCTTCTCGCGCTGCGCGTCGGTCGCGGCCGTGTCGAGCAGCAGCATGAGGTCGTAGACGGGTGCCATCGCAAGAACGCCGCTGACGGCGCGAAGGCGCGCTTCAGCGGCGGCGGCGGACGATAGCAGGGGGGCGAATGCCCTGGGAAGGCGCCTTCTCCGGGCATGGAGCCCGACTCGCCGAGCCTGCTGCGCCGGATTCGCTGGGGGAACGTCGCGTGGGCCCTTGCGGCGCTGGTCGCGATCGGCCTGGTGCTCGCGTGGCCGCACCTCCAGCGCCGCGGGCCGGGCCTGCCCGACGAGGCCGCGTCGACGGCGCCGAGCGCGTCCGCGCCGCAGGCGACGGTGCCCCCAGCCCCGCCGGTGTCCTCGATCCGGCCCACCACCACGCGACCGCCCGTCCCCCGCCGTCATCCCGCGCCCGCCGCCCGCCGCCGCCCCGCCCGGCGGCCGCACGTGCGGCACGCGCGCCGCGCGCGTCGAAGGGCGCGCCACCCGCCACCCGCACCGCCACCCGACGGCGGCGCGTCCCCGGCGCCGACCGACACCGGCCCGACGGCGCCCGCCGGCGACCAGGAGTTCGTCCCGGGCTAACGACCTCTAGACGCTCGCGCCGCCGGTGCGCACCCGGCCGGCGGCCTTGGCCCGGATGTCGGCGAGCTGCTCGTCGATCCAGTCGCCCGGATCGCGCCGGGTGACGATCCGCTTGAGGCCGCGCGCCCGGCGCTCGCGCTCGCCCGGCTCCATCGTCAGCGCGGCGTGGATCGAGTCGGCGAGCTCCTGGACGTCGAAGGGGTTCACGGACAGGGCGAACTCGCCGAGCTCCTCGTGCGCGCCCGTGTTCTCAGAGAGGATCGAGACGCCGTTGCGCTCGTTGACCAGCGGACCCTCCTTGGCGACGAGGTTCATCCCGTCGAACATCGCGTTGACGAGCAGCACGTCGTAGTGCTTGTAGGCCGCCACGGCCTCCTCGAGATCGTCGCGCAGCTTGAGCTGGATCGGCATCCAGTCGGGCGTGCCGTGCCGGTGGTTCACGACCGCGACGAGCGCCTCGATTCGCTCGAGGTACTCGGCGTACTCGGGCACGTCGGTCCGGGACGGCATCAGCTGGGCGACGAAGGTGACCCGCTCGGCGAACTGCGGATGCTGCTCGAGGAAGATGTCGAACGCGGTGAATCCGCGCAGCACGTTCTTCGACAGGTCGGCGCGATCGACGCGCAGGATCAGGTGGTCCCGCCGCCGGTGCAGCAGCTCCGCCTCGAACTCCACCACGCGCTCGCGCTCGGCCACCCGCAGCGTCGCGGCGTAGTCGATCGGCAGCGGGTAGGCGCGCACCCAGACCTCGCGCCCGTCCGCCCACACGATCCCCTCGCCGAAGTCGACCTCGTAGCCCATCAGGTCGCGGCAGCACTGGAGGAAGTTGCGGCGATAGGACCGCGTGTGGAAGCCGACGATGTCGTTGGCCAGCAGCCCGTTGAAGATCTCGTCGCGGATCTGCCCCGGGAGCACGCGCCAGGCGTCCGACTGCGTCCAGGGGATGTGGACGAAGTGGTGCAGGAACGCGTCCGGCCGCGCCTGCCGCACCAGGCCGGGGAGCGTGTAGAGGTGGTAGTCGTGGACCATCACCACCGGCTCGGGCAGGCCCGCCACCTCCTCCACCACGGCGCGCGCGAGATCGTCGTTGACGACGTTGTAGCCGAACTCGAACGCCTCGACCTCCTGGCGGCGGATGTCCGGGGCGTTCGACAGGTCCCACAGGTAGTGCTGGATGAACCACAGCATCGGGTTGGCGAACACGTTGTAGAACCGGTCGTAGGCCTCCGCGTCCGAGGCCACGAAGCGCACGCGGTACTCGCCGCCGCCGGGAGCCTGCACGGTGAACGGCCGTCCACCGGCCTCCTCGGACTTCTGGACGTCGTGCTCGGTCATGGCCGACGCGACCCAGATCGCGTCGCGATGGGAGGCCAGACCGGTCAGCGCGGTGACGAGTCCGCCGCTTCCCCGCTTGACGTCCGAGGCCGTGTACTCGACCGGGCCGCGGTTGGAGACGAGGACCAGCGGTGGAGCGCTCTCCATGTGGATGAGCTTACCCCCGCTCGCCGGACCGACGCCTATCCCGCCTGGAGGAAGATCCGCATCCAGTCGCGCAGGAGGCGCGGCATCAGGAAGTGCGTCCGCACGTACTCCTTGCCGTTGCGCCCGAGCTCCTTGCCCAGCCCCGGGTCCCGGAGGATCTCCAATGCGCGCCGCGCAGCCTCCTCGACGGTCGACACGAGGAAGCCGGACTCGCCGTCCTTGACCTGCAGCGGGATGCCGCCGACGTCCCCGGCGATCATCGGCCGGGCCTTCCAGATCGCCTCGGAGACGGTCAGGCCGAACCCCTCGCGCGTGCTCTTCTGCATGAGCACGTCGGCGTGGGACTGGAAGGCGTTGACCTCGATCGCGCCGACGTTGTTGAAGTTGTTGAGGATGTGCACGTCGGGATCGCCCTCGGCATGCGCGACGGTCTCGTTGAAGAAGTCCCAGCCCTCGGGGTCGTCGGTCGCCATCGAGCCCACCAGCGCGAGCTGGACGTCGGGGAACTCCTCCTTGACGACCCGGTAGGCGTCGATCACTCCGAGCGGGTCCTTCCAGGGGTCGAAGCGCGACACCTGGCAGATCAGCGGGCGGTCGACGTCGATCCCGACCTGGTTGCACACGTAGGCGGCGTCCTCGGGCGACAGCGCCATGTTCTTCGGCGCGAGCGGATCGATCGCCGGCGGCACGATGTGCACCTGTCCGTCCATCCCCTCCGGGACGTAGGACTTCATGTGGAACAGCGACGCCGGGTAGCTCTCGAGGTAGGGCTGGAGGCGCTCGATCGTCTTCGGGTTGGGGGCCGACAGGTCGATGTGGCAGCGCCAGACCCAGGAGCTGGCCTTCTCGCGCGACGAGCGAATGCATCGCCGCGGGCTGCGGGTCGTGGACGATGCACGAAGTCCCAACCCTCGGTCAGCTCGCGGGCGTTCATCTCGTTGTACTGCTCCCAGATCTGCCAGTCATTCTCGGAGAGGTCCTGGGGGTTGCCCTGGAGCGCGTTGTGCATCAGCTTGGTCGCGTTGAAGAACTCCTCGCGGCCGTAGATGACCTGCCACTCGGCGTCGAGCCCGACGTCCCGCATCAGCGGGACGAGCGTGTAGAGGATCTCCGAGACACCGCCGCCGAACGCGGTGGCCGATAAGTGCAGGATGCGACGCCCTCGCAACGGCTCGGCCAGCTTGCGAATCTCGTCGATCAGCGGCCACCCGACGATGTGGGTGTAGTCCGACAGGGTCTTGTGACCGACGGAGACGGTCTGGAGCAAAGATGACCTCGGCGTCAGGGCGCGAGCGCCGCCACCTTAGCGCGCGGCGCGGAGGCGCTCGATGCCACGGTCGATCTCGGCGATCAGGCGCTCGTGCAGCGTCGGGTTCGAGCTGCAGACCACCGACATCTGGAAGTCGACGCCGCCGCCCAACAGCGGCCGGTCGTCGAGGGTCCTGCCGGCGGCGTCGGTGACGATCGCGCCCGCCTCGCACGCGCACAGGGCGGCGGCCGCGAGGTCGTACGGCGAGTTGTTCAGCACGTGGCCGCCGCCGACGCGCTCGAACTCCTCGCGCATGCCCGGCACGTCGTCGATCAGGCGCGGGCCGGGCTCGAGGTAGGCATCGAGCTGGCCGGTGAGCACGCGCGTCATGTCGTACGTGGCCGAGCCCAGGTCGAACGTCGCGCCGCCCACCGACGAGCGGTCGATCAGATCGCCGAGCACCTCGACGGTCGGGCGGGCCGGCCGGCCGCGGAACCCGTAGGTCCAGAACAGGCGGTCCAGCTCGGTCGCGCCGCTGAGGCGGACCGGCACCGTGGCGTCGAGTCCCTCGCCGCGCACGGCGAGGAAGCGCTCGCCGGACTTGATCTCCATCACGCAACCGACCAGCACGTCGCCCATCGTCGGCTCGGGTTCCGCCGGCGCGACGCGCGACCGACACGCATGCGGCCTCGAAGCCGGCCAGCGCCGGACGGGTGCCGTCGATCGGATCGACGACGAGGACCTGCTCGGCGCGGCCGGATGCCGGCGCCACCAGCCCGCGGTCCTCGGAGTAGAAGGCCGTGGCGGGCGCGTGCTCGGCGACGAAGGCCTCCAGCAGGGCCTCGGCGTCGGCGTCGATGGCGAACGTCACGTCGCCACCCGCGCCGGCGGCGCCGTCCGACTCGCCCGCATGCGCCCGGCCGGCGTGGGAGCCCAGGGCGGGGCGCACGCGCTCGCGCAGAGCGGACGCCAGCTCGGCGACGAGCGCACGCTCGCTGTCGAGGCTCACGGGGCCGAGATCTGCGGGCGTGTCAGCGGGCGCTCGCCGAGCTTCACCTGCACGGTGCGCCGACGGCCGTCGCGGTAGACCTCGAGCTCGATCGTCTGGCCGGCCCGGTAGCCGGCGATGATCCTGCCCAGGTCGTCCTCGGCCCGCAGGGGCCGCCCGCCGGCCTTGACGACCACGTCGCCCCCGGTCCGGTACTGGCGAACCTGGAAGCGCGTCGTGCTGTCGCCGCCGCGTATCCCCGCGTCGGCCGCGGGCCCGCCGCGCGTCGACCTCCTGCACCCAGCCGCCCGGGTGACGGGGAGCCCGAAGCGCCGCGCGAGCTGCGGGAACACGGCGACGGTGGAGACGCCGAGGTAGGCGTAGGACACCTTGCCGTCGCGGCGCAGCTCGTCGAGCGAGCGCTTGACCGTGTCGATCGGCACGGCGAAGCCGACGCCCTCGCCGCCGCCGCTGGTCGACTGGATCTGCGAGTTGATCCCGATCACCGCGCCCCGCGCGTCGACGAGCGGCCCACCGGAGTTGCCGCCGTTGATGGCGGCGTCGGTCTGGATCGCGCCGGAGATCTGGAAGTTGGTCAGCGAGTCGATCGTGCGGTCCAGTCCCGAGACGACGCCGACCGACAGCGACTGCGGTTCGCCGAACGGGCTGCCGATCGCGCGCACCGGCGCGCCGACGACGAGGGCGGCGCTGGAGCCGAGCGGGAGCGGGCGCAGGGTGAGGCCGGCGGGGTCGACGCGGATGAGCGCGACGTCGGAGTTCGGGTCGGCGGCCGACGATCGTCGCGGCCACCTGGTTGTGCGTCCGCGAACTGGACGTACACGTGGCGGGCGCGGCGGATGCTCGAGCCCTCGCCGCTGGTCACGACATGGGCGTTGGTGGCGATCTCGCCCTTGGGGGACACCACGAAGCCCGAGCCGAGCCCGGCCCGGGCACCCTGCGGCGCGAGGGGGTTCGCGCTGCCGCCGCCGGCGAACTCGCTGATCACGGTGACGACGCCGGGCGCGTAGCGTCGGTAGATCGCCTGCGGGTCGAAGCCGCCCCCGGGGAGCGCCTTGAGCACCTCGACGCGCGTCGTGGACGCCGGCCTGCTCTGGCCTCGCCGCCGTCGACGAGTCGCCCTTGCCGCTCGAGCCGCCGCATCCGGCCAGGGCCAGCGGCAGCAGCGCGGCCGCCAGGGTGGCGCGAGTCCGTGTCACGCCGGGAGCTCGAAGCGTGAACACGTGCGCCCCGGCATGGAGTCGACGGCGAGCCGCCCGTCCATGCGCTCGGCCAGCTCGCGCGCGATCGCGAGCCCGAGGCCGGAGCCCTGCGCGTCGTCGGTGGTGTACGAACGGCTCGAAGATGCGAGGCAGCATGTCGCGCTGGATGCCCGGCCCGTGGTCGCGCACCGCGAGGCGCAGGTGTCCGTTGGCCTGCGTGGCGCTGACGAACACGTCGGTGCCGTGCGGCGTATGGGTCAGCGCGTTGTCGATCAGGATTCGCACGATCTGGGCCACGCGCTCCGGATCGCAGCTCCGCCTCGATCGGACTCCGCGGCAGGCGCAGCTCGAGGTGCGAGTCGTGCTGCGCGAGCGCCGGGGTGAACTCCGTCGCGACGGTTCGGGCGAGCTCGCCGACGTCGGTCGGCTCCGGGCGCAGCTCCAGCGAGCCGGCCTCGAGCTTCGACAGGTCCAGCAGCTCGGACGGCGAGCTTCTGCAGGCGCTCGATCTGCTCGCGGATCTGGTCCAGGAACTGCTGGCGCGTCTCCTCGTCGAGCTCCTCGTCCTGGAGCAGCTCGACGAAGCCGCCCAGCGAGAAGATCGGCGTGCGCAGCTCGTGGGACGCCGTCGCGATGAAGCGCTTGCGCGCCGTGTCGAGCTGCGCGAGCTGGCGCTGCATGTCGTTGAAGGCCTTGGCGAGCTGGCCGAGCTCGTCGTCGGAGTCCGGCGGGATCGACTGCGAGAAGTCGCCGGCCGCCACCTTCTCGGCCGCCTGCTCGAGGCGCTTGATCCGGCGCGACAGCGCGCGCGCCACGAAGAAGCCGGCCAGGAGCGCGAACAGCCAGCGCGATCGCGCCGGCGAGCGCAATCTGGCGCCGGATCAGCGCGACGTTGCGTCTCGACGTCGTTGAGCGGCGTCGAGAAGACGACCACCCGCGCCACCCTGCCGTTGTAGAACAGCGGTCGCGCGGCTTCGCCGAGCCGCCCGCTGCCGGTGGCCTCCGACCCGGTCGTGGTCCGCCCCGAGCGCGCGGCGTCCTCGGCCACCTGGAAGGCGAAGCGGTCGACGTTGGCCTCGTTGGTGGAGTCCGAGATCGCGTAGGTCTGCGTCCCCTGCGTCCCGCGCGAGACGCCGAGCAGCGTGACGCGCACGTTGGAGCGGTCGGCGGCCCGGCGCACCGCCTGGGTGACCTGGCTCTCGTCCACCCGCGAGCCGATCGCGCGCACGAGGTCACCCGAGTACTGGCGGGCGCGAGTCGGCCAGGTCGCGCAACTTCTGCTCGCGGAGGTTGGTCTCCAGCTGCGGGACGACGTAGACGTAGATCCCGGCGAACGCCGTCAGCGTGATCGCGAAGATCAGCAGCGTGAGCCGGTACTGGATCGAGCGCGGCCCCGGCATCCTGCGTCCCCGGCATCTAACGTCCGTCGTCGCGGAAGCGGTAGCCGACGCCGCGCACGGTGAAGATGTACTCCGGCTCCTTGGCGTCGCGCTCGAGCTTCTCGCGCAGGTGGCGGATGTGGACGTCGATCGTGCGCGGGTCGCGGAAGGCGGCGTCGCCCCACACGCGCTCGAGCAGCATGTCGCGGGTGAACACGCGCCCGGGCGCGCGCGACAGCGCGCCGAGGATCTCGAACTCGACGAAGGTCGGTCTTGACCTCCTCGCCGCGCACGCGCACCTGGCGCTTGGCGAAATCGACCTCGAGCCCGCGCACCGACAGCGGGGCGTCGTCGCCCTCGGCCGCCGGTGGCCGCGCCATGTCGGCGCGACGCAGCGCAGCCTTCACGCGCGAGCGGAACTCGCGCATCGAGAAGGGCTTGGTGATGTAGTCGTCGGCGCCGAGCTCGAGGCCGAGCACCTTGTCGATCTCCTCGGACTTCGCGGTCAGCATGATGATCGGGACCGCGCTCCGCGCGCGCAGCCGGCGGCAGACCTCGAGCCCGTCGAGCTGGGGGAGCATCACGTCGAGCACGACGAGGTCGAAGGCCTGCTCGGCGAACCGGTCGAGCGCCTCGCGGCCGTCGGCGGCCTGAACCACCTCGTAACCGTCCTTGCGCAGCGGATAGGAGAGAAGCGTCTGAATCGACTGCTCGTCGTCGACGAGCAGGATGCGGGCGGACTTTTCCACCATGTCGTTCTTGACCCGGACCGAAGCTTAGGGATACGCCTGTGCAAGACCTAAACCGTGCAAGGGCGCTGTCGGAGCGGCGCACGGTGGCTCACCCGCCGCGCCCGAGCCCATAGATTCCAGCCCATGCTCGACCCGCGGGTGTACCGCGCGGCGTTCGTCCCCGCAGCGTTCGCGCTGATCGTCGCCGCTTTCTCGCTGCAGGAGCCGCCGCGCGGCTCGGGCTCGAGCCTCGCGCCGGACGCGTTCGTCGGCGCTCGCGCGTTCGCCGGCCCGGGCACCGGCCTGCGGCCGCTCGCCGAAGCGTTTCCGCGGCGCCGGCCCGGGAGTCCCGGCGACAGCGGTGTGGCGGCTCGGATCGTGAGCACGTTTCGCACCGCCGGAATGCAGACGATCATTCGGCGCTTCTCGGCCAACACCGCGGTCGGTCACCGCCGCATGCAGGACGTGATCGGGGTGCGCGCGGGCGTCTCGAACCGCCGCATCGTCGTGCTCGCCCACCGGGACTCGCTGTATTCGCCCGCGACGGCCGACCTGTCCGGGACCGCCGCGCTGGCCGAGCTGGCGCGGCTGTTCACGGGACGCACGCTGCGCAAGACGCTCGTCCTCGTGTCGACGAGCGGCGGCAGCGGCGGAAACGCCGGCGCGGCCGCGTGGGCCCGCGCGCCGGGCGGCCCGGTCGACGCCGTGGTCGTGCTGGGGGACCTCGCGTCGCCGCGCGTGCGAGGGCCGTTGATCGTCCCGTGGTCCAACGGGTTGGGCATCGCCCCGCTGGGCCTCCAGCGCACGGTTGCGCAGGCGCTGGCGCTCGAGACCGGGCGGCGGGTCCCGCAGGCCGGCGTGGGGAACCAGTTCGCGCGCCTGGCGGCGCCGCTGACCCTCTCCGAGCAGGGCGAGGTGGCGGCGCAGGGCCTGCCCGCGGTGCTCATGAGCGTGGCGGGTGAAGCCGGACCGGGCGCGGCGCAGGCCGTCTCGGAGGACCGCCTGCAGGAGATGGGCCGGGCGGCGCTGCGCTCGATCTCGGCGCTCGACGGACGTGCCGAGCCGATCCCCGGCCCCCAGGCCGAGCTGTTCTTCAGCCGCAAGCTGGTCCCCGGCTGGGCGATCCGCCTGGTCGTCGGCGCGCTCATCCTGCCGGCACTCGTCGCCGCCGTCGACGGCTTCGCACGCGTCCGCCGCCGCCGCGAGCCGGTCGCCCGCTGGCTGGCCTGGACGCTTGCCGGGGCTGTCCCCTTCGTCGTCGCGCTGGCTGTTCTCGCTCTTCCTCGAGCTCACCGGCCTGCTGCCCGTCGCGACGGCCGCGCCGCTGCCGCCCGGGGCCATCCCGCTCGACGCCGCGGGCGCCGCCGCGATGGTCGCCGTGGCGCTGGTGGTCGTGGTCGGGTGGTTGGCGCTGCGGCCCCTCGTCGTGCGGATCGCGCACGCGCGCGCCGCGCCCGACTCGCCGGGCGCGGGCGCCGCCGTGCTGCTCGTGCTCGCCGTGTTGAGCGTTGCCGTGTGGGCCGTGAATCCGTTCGCCGCGGCGCTGCTGCTCCCCGCGCTGCACCTCGCGCTCCTGCTGCTGGCGCCCGAGGTGCACCTGCGGCGGGGACTCCAGGTGCTGGCCCTGGCGCTGGCATTGGCGCCCTTCGCGCTGCTGACCGTCTACTACGCCGTCCAGTTCGGGCTGTCGCTCGCGGAGATTCCCTGGACCGCGCTCCTGCTCGTCGTGGGCGGCGGGGTCGGCGTGCCCGGGGTGCTCGCGTGGTGCCTCGCCCTGGGCCTGCTCGGGGACGTGCTCGCCATCCTGTACGCACGCTCGCGCCGGTCGCCCGGGGGCGACGCTCCGCGCACGCGCGGCCCGGCCAGCTACGCGGGGCCCGGCTCTCTGGGCGGCACCGAGTCGGCGCTGCGCCGGTAGTCATACTTGGACCCCATGCGACGGGCATTGCGGGCCCTCTCGACGATCCTGATCGTCGCCGGCGTGCTGCTGATCGCCGACGCCGGCATCACGCTGGCCTGGCAGGAGCCGGTCTCGGCGATCTACGCCCGGCTGACCCAGAACCGGCTCGGCGACGACCTGCGCGCGCTCGAGCATGCGCAGCCGACGGAGCTGCAGCTGCGCGCGCTCGCCCGTCTGCGCACCGAGCGGCGCCGAATCGCGTTCCTGGCCCGGGCGCAGCGGCGACGGGCGAAGCCCGGGGACGCGATCGGGCGCATCCGGATCAAGCAGATCGGGATCTCCTTCGTCGTCGTCCAGGGCACCGACGGGTCGAGCCTCCAGAAGGGCCCAGGCCACTACCCCGACACGCCGTTCCCGGGCCTGCCGGGAACGGTCGCGATCGCCGGGCACCGGACCACCTACCTGGCCCCGTTCCGCCACATCAACGACCTGCACAAGGGGAACGTGATCCAGCTGGAGATGCCCTATGGCCGCTTCACGTACTCGGTCGAGAAGACACGGATCGTCTCGCCGTCGGAGTACTCGGTGATCAAGCCGGTCGGCCACGACCGCCTGGTGCTCACCGCCTGCCACCCGCTCTACAGCGCCGCCCAGCGCATCGTGGTGTTCGCGCGCCAAGTCGACGTGCAGGCGCGCGGCGCGGCGAGGGTTCCCGGGGCATGAAATTCCCGCAAAACGGGGAGTCCCGGCGGTCACAGCTCGTCCAAATGGGGCGGCGACCCTATAGGGGAATCTCGCGTCGGGCCGATACGGTTCGTGCCGATGACGTGGCGACGGAAAGCACCGTGCTGAACGGTCGCCGCGACTGATCGGAAGCCGGGAGGCACACCCAATGTCGGACCAACGAGCCCTGCGCATCACCACCCTCAGAGAGCGGATCGACCGCGCGCAGTACCACGTCGACGTGGACCGGGTCGCCGAGGCCATCCTCGGGCGGCCGATCGCGCGGATGCTGATCATTCCCGCTGCGGCGCTGGCCGTCGAGGCGGACGCCGACGGCGATCCGTCCGAGCGGTCAGAGGACGTGCTCGAAGCCGCGTAGCGCCAGCTCGCGCCCGGCGGCGCGGAAGCGCGCCGCACCCTCGCCGGAGCGCGAATCCACCGCCACGCCGACCCAGGAGACGGCGGCCGCGCGCTCGACGGCCGCACGCGCCTCGGGTGCGGCGCAGAAGCACAGCTCGTAGTCCTCCCCCGCGGTGGCCGCGAGCCGGCGGGGATCCTCTCCGAGCGCCCGTGCCACCGCGTCGACGCCGTCGGCGACCGGCACCGCCTCGAGGTCGATCTCGAGGTCGACGCCGCTGCGCCGGGCGAGATGCCCGGCGTCGGTGGCCAGCCCGTCGGAGAGATCGATCATGGCCCGCACGCCCGCGCCCGCCAGCGCCCGTCCCTCGGTCAGGCGGGGGCGCGGCCGGCGGTAGCGGTCGACCAGGGCGGCCGGGCCCTCGGCGCGGCGCTCGAGCACGGCCAGGCCCGCCCCGGAGCCGCCGAGGGCGCCGGTCACACCGAGCAGGTCGCCCGGTCGCGCGCCGTCGCGGCCGATCACCTCGCCCTCGCTGTCGGCCCATCCGACCACGAACGCGGCGATGCTGAGGGCCGGTCCGCGGGTGACGTCGCCGCCGGCGAGGACCGTGCCCGTCTCCTCCGCCAACGCGGCGGCGGCGGCGTGCAGAGCAAGCGCGTCCTCGAGCACGGCGCCGTCGGGGAGCGCGACCGCGAGGTGGGCCTCACCCGGCGTCACGCCCATCGCGGCGAGGTCCGACAGCGCGGCGGCGAGCGCGCGGTGGCCGGCGTCCGCCCAGGAGACCTCGCCGAGGCGGAAGTGCACGCCGTCGACCATCGCGTCCACCGAGGTGACGGCGAGGGCGCCGCCCGCCCGCACCACCGCGGCGTCGTCACCGAGCCAGCGCACGACGCGTTCGGGAGGAGGCCCGAGCGCCGCCTCCAGCGCGGCGATCAGCTCGAGCTCACGCACCGCGATCCGGCGCGTCTAGCGATGCCGGTAGACGATCCGCGCGCGGTCGAGGTCGTACGGGGACAGCTCGACCCGCACGCGGTCACCGGGGAGGATGCGGATGCGAAAGCGCCGCATCTTGCCCGCGACGTGCCCGAGCACCACGTGGTCGTTGTCGAGCTTGACGCGAAACATCGCGTTGGGCAGGGCCTCGATGACCTCGCCCTCGAACTCGACCTTTTCTTCCTTTGCCACGGCCTAAGCGTAGCCGAGGGTTTGGTGACCGGGTGGCTTCGCCACCCTCCTTCGCTTCGACCTGGCCGCGCTGGCTCCGGCTCGTAGACAACGAGCCTTCGCCTGCCCCGGCGAATGTGACCGGGTGGCTTCGCCACCCTCCGCCCTCCGGGCTCCGGGTCTGCAAACAGCAGACCCTCCGCCCGGGTGGGCCGTTAGTACCGCTTCGCGGTAGGGGTGGAGCTACGGTTGAGCGCGTCGGCTACTGGCCGGTGCCGCCGGTGCCCCTGCTGGGCGACTGCACGCGTGGCGCGGGCTGCGGTGGCGACTCGTACAGGTTCGGGTTGTTGTAGCCGCCGCCACCGCCGCCGGGGTTGTTGCCGCCGCCGGTGCCGCCACCGCCGCCGTTCCCGTTCCCGCGGCCGTTCGAGGTGCCGCCGCCACCACCACCGCCGTAGTCGTACTGGCTGCCGGACCCGCGCCCGCCCGTGGCGGCGTAGGACCCGTAGAACGGCTGGGCGTTGAAGGACTCCGTGGGCTGCGGGAAGTCGGCGCAGTCGTTGCCAACGGCCACCGACATGTAGTCGTGCCAGATCTGGGACGGCAGGCTCCCGCCGTTCACCTGTATCCCGTGCACGTCGAGCATCGGGACCTTCGAGTTGGGATAGCCCACCCACACCGACGTCGACAGGTGCGGCGTGAAGCCGTCCAGCCACGCGTCGGTGAAGTCGTCGGTCGTGCCGGTCTTGGCCGCCGCGGGACAGCTGATCGCGGCGCGCGTCGCGGTGCCGGACTGCATGTTCTGCTCGAGGATCTTCGTCGCCTCGTAGGTGACCGCGTCGGAGAACATCTTCTTGCGCTTGGGCTCGGCCGAGGTCCTCGGACTTGCCGTCGGGGAAGACGACCTTGCGAATCGCGATCGGCTTGTTGCGGTAGCCGCCGTCGGCGATCGTGGCGTAGGCGTTGGCCATCTCCAGCGGCGAGACGCCGAGCGACAGGCCGCCAAGGCCCTCGGCGGGATAGCCGTCGAGCTTGGTCGTGACCCCCATGTCATACGCGGTCTGGCGCACCGCGTCGGGCCCCACGTCGAGGTCGAGCTGGGCAAAGACGGTGTTGTCGGACTGGAGCGTGGCCTGGACGAGGTTCATGTTCCCGCCGTAGCTGTGCGAGTAGGTGCTGACCTTCCACGGTCCGTAGGCCGTGTTGAGGTCGAGCGGGTGGGAGTTGTAGGTCGTGGAGTTGGGGTCGATGCCCTTGCGCAGCGCGGTCATCAGCACCCAGATCTTGGCCGTCGAGCCCGGCTGGCGGTGGCCCTGCGCGGCGTAGTTGAACTTGTTGGCCCCGTAGGAGCCCGTCGAGGCCATCGCGCGGATGTAGCCGTTGCGCGGATCGATCGACACGATCGCCGAGGACGGGTCGCCGGACTCGTTGAGCACGCCCTCCATCGCGTTGCGCGCCTCGCTCTGGAGCTTGAGGTCGATGGTCGTGTAGACCTTCAGGCCGCCCTTCCGCACGGTGGTGACGCCGTAGCGCTCGATCAGCTGCTCCTTGACGTAGTCGAAGAAGTAGTTCTCGCGCTTGGCGGAGTAGTACGTGTTCTGGCGCACGCCCAGCGGCTGGCGCTTGGCGTCGGCGGCCTGCTGCTGGGAGATCATGTGCAGCGACGCCATCTTGCTGAGCACGTTGTTGCGGCGCTTGATCGCGACCCGCGGATCGCGGAAGGGGTTGTAGAGCGACGGCGCCTGCGGCAGCCCGGCCAACGTCGCCGATTCGACGAGGTTGAGCTGACTGACCGGCTTGTCGAAGAAGACTCGCGCGGCGGCGGCGACGCCGACCGCCGTCGATCCGCCGACGGTGCCGTAGGAGACGTTGTTGAGGTAGTTGGTGAGGATCCAGGTCTTGTTGTGCTCGCGTTCGAGCTCCTCGGCGAGCTTGGCCTCGCGGATCTTGCGCTGGAAGTTCCGGTTGCGGTCGCCGGTGTACAGGTTGCGCACCAGCTGCATCGTGATCGTCGAGCCGCCCTGCACGGTCGAGCCGGACTCGAGGTTCTTCAGGCCGGCGCGCAGGATGCCCTCGTAGTCGACGCCCTTGTGCTGGTAGAAGCGCTGGTCCTCGATCGCGACGGTGGCCTGCTTGAGGATGGTGGGGATGACGGAGGTCTGCACGGGCGTGCGCAGCTCGTCGGAGGTGATGAAGCCGAGGCGTCTGCCGTCGGCGGCGTAGACGACCGACGTCTGCCCGTGGTCGATCGGCTTGAGCGAGTCGATCGAGGGCGCGGAGGCGGCGACGCCGATGATGTAGCCGACCACGCCGAGGACGCCCAGGAACCCGGCCACGATCCCGACGCTCAGGGCGACCAAGAAGCCCTTGCGGAATCCACCATTGCGCTGCTTGCGGCGCTTCTGTCGCTGTCGGCGGCTCATGCGCAGTCCAATTACGCGAGTGCGACCGCGGTGGATGCGCGGTCGCGAGAGTCTGGGATTCTAGCCGGACTCGTTGCGCGGTTCGGCAATTCGGCTGGCGCCCCGGGGTGGGAAGATCGGGCGGGACATGGAGCGCCCGCGCACACCTGTCACCGAGCCGCCCGGTCCAGCGGCCGCTGCCGCACCCGCGGCGCGCTCGTTCGCCGCGCTGCCGGTCGAGTGGCGCGCGGCGCTCGCCTCGGCCTGGCGCGCGCTGTGGTGGAGCCGACTCGTCGTGTGGGCGGGCGGCCTGGCCGGCCTCGCGGTGCTGGGGCGGTCGGGGCGCTGGCGCGACTTCGACCCCGGGGCCGTGACGGCGCCCTTCGGCGGCGCCGCGGACTGGCTGGTGGCGCCGGCCGCGCGCTGGGACGCCGTCTGGTACCTGGCGATCGCAAACGACGGCTACCGCGAGTCCGGCCGCGCGGCCTTCTTCCCGCTCTACCCGCTGCTCGTCGCGGTCCTGTCGCCGCTGACCGGCTCGTCGGTCGTGGCCGGCATCGCCGTGTCGCTGGGCGCGCTGCTCGTCGGGCTGACGATCCTGCACCGGCTCGCCACGCTGGAGATCGGCGCCGACGCGGCCCGCACCGCCGTGATGCTGCTCGCGGTGTTCCCCGCCGCCTACTCCTTCTCGGCGGTCTACAGCGAGTCCGTCTTCCTGGCGCTCTCGGTGGGTGCGATCTACGCCGCGCGCGTGGATCGCTGGGCCTGGGCGGGAGTGCTCGGCATGCTCGCCGCGAGCTCCCGCAGTGCCGGGGTCGTGCTCGTCGTGCCGCTCGCCCTGCTGTACCTGTACGGGCCGCGCGGGCCCGCGCCCACCGCCCCGCGCGGGCGCACGTGGCGCCCCCGCTTTCCCGTGCGCGCCGACGCCCTGTGGATCGGCTTGGTTCCGCTGGGGTTGGGCGCGTTCGCCGCCTACCTGGCGCTGATGGGCGGCGACCCGGCGGCGCCGTTCACCGCCCAGGCGGAGTGGATGCGCGTGTTCGCGGGACCGTTCGTGGGCGTGTGGGACGGCGCATCGGCCGCATTCGACGGCGCCCGCCAGCTGCTGTCCGGGTCCCGCGAGCCCGTGTACTTCGCGGCGGCGGCCGGCGACCCGTTCGTGATCGCGGCCCAGAACCTGATCCTGTTCGCGTTCCTCGTGCTCGGCCTGGCCGGCACGGTCGGCGCGCTGCGGCGGCTGCCGGTCGCCTACGGCGGCTACATGGTGTCCGCGCTCGCGCTCCCGCTCTCCTACCCGGTCGCGCCGCAGCCGCTGATGTCGTTCCCCCGCTTCCTGGCGGTGCTGTTCCCGCTGCACCTGTGGCTCGCGCTGGTCGTGCGCCGGCGCGGCTGGCGGCGCCCGGCGCTCGCGGCGTCGGCGGCGATGCTGGCGATCGCCTCGGCGCAGTTCGCGGCCTGGGAGTGGGTTGCGTAGCCGGGCCTCCGCCGGACCTCCACGCCGCGTGCGCGCGGTGCTGCTCGACGCCCTCGGCACGCTGCTGGAGCTGGAGCCGCCGGTGCCGGCGCTGCGCGACGAGCTCGCCGCGCGCGGCGTGGAGGTCGACGACGCGGAGGCCGGCGCCGCGCTGGTGGCCGAGATCACCCACTACCGCGCGCACCACCTCGAGGGCGGCGACCGCGCCGGCGTCGCGCGCCTGCGCCGGCGCTGCGCCGAGGAGATGCGGGCTGCGCTGCCCGAGCGCGTGCGGGACGCGCTGTCGCTCGACGACCTCCAGGAAGCGATGATCGCGGCGCTCCGCTTCCGTCCCTACCCCGAGGTGCCCGATGCCCTCGCGGAATTGCGGCGGCGCGGCCTGCGGCTGGTGGTCGTGTCCAACTGGGACGTCTCCCTGCACGATCAGCTCGCGGGAGACGGACTCGGCCGGCTCGTTGACGGGATCGTCAGCTCCGCGGAGCTCGGCGCCGCGAAGCCCGCCCCGGCCGCGTTCACCCACGCCCTCACGCTGGCCGGCGCGCCCGCCGCGGAGACGGCGCACGTCGGCGATCGGGTCGAGGAGGACGTCGAGGGCGCGCGCGCGGCCGGGATCGCGCCGGTGCTCGTGGTCCGCGACGGCGATGCGCCGGCGCTGGCGGAGCCCGTCTGGACGATCCGCTCGCTGCGCGAGCTCGAGGCCCTCGGCCCGTAAATTGGATCCGGCATGAACCTCCCTCCACCGCCGCCTCCCCCGGTGGCCCTCCCGCCGCCGGGACCGCCGCCGGAGCTCCCCGAGCTCCCCGAGGGCCTGTCGCCGCAGCCGCGCTGGCCCGCCTGGACGGCGCCGGTCGCCCTGATCGCCGCCTTCGTCGTCGCCGTCTTCGGCGCGATCCTGATCGGCGCGGTCGCCGCCGCCGGCGGCGCCTCGCTCGAGCACCCGCCGCCGAGCGTCGAGATCCTCGCCACGGCGTTCCAGGACGCGGCGCTGATCGGCGCAGCGCTGCTGTTCGCCCGCATCACGCGCCGGCCGCGGCCGTGGCAGTTCGGCCTGCGCGCCACGCGCTTCTGGCCGGCCCTGGGCTGGATGACCCTGGCGTGGATCAGCTTCATCGCCTTCAGCGCCGTGTGGGTCGCCGCGCTCGACATCAAGTCCAAGGACCGGCTACCCGACGAGCTGGGCGCGGACGAGAGCACGGTCGCCCTGCTGGCGGTGGCGGTGCTCGTCTGCGTGATCGCCCCGATCGCCGAGGAGCTGTTCTTCCGCGGCTACTTCTTCGGCGCGCTGCGCTCGTGGAAGGGCCTGTGGCCCGCCGCGATCCTCACCGGCCTGGTGTTCGGCGCGATCCACGTCGGCTCGGCGCCCGCGCCGTTCCTGGTGCCGCTCGCGGTGTTCGGGTTCGTTCTCTGCCTGCTCTACTGGCGCACGGGGTCGCTGTATCCCTGCATCGCGCTGCACGCGCTCAACAACAGCCTCGCGTTTGGCGTCTCCCAGCACTGGGACTGGCAGATACCCGTGCTCATGGTCGCCTCGCTGACCGTGATCTCCGGGCTCGTCCTCCCGTTCGGCGGGGTGCGTCGCCGACCACGCCTCGCGTAGACGACCGCGGACGCGCCAGCCGGTCCTGACCGTCTGCGAGTGTCATAAGATTCTCCGCGTGCGCCGGATCGCCCCGCTCCTCGGCACGGTCGCCGCGCTGGTCACCGCTTCCGGGGCAGGCGCCCAGGCCGCCACAACGCCCGCCCGCCCGACGGCCGGCAAGCTGACGCTCTCGACGCCGCGCCTCTACCGCGTGGGGGGTCATCCGATTGCGCTGTCGCGCCAGACCTGGAAGCTGGTCGCGACGGTCTCGAAGTTCGTGCCCGGCCAAGCCGTGAAGATCACGTTCAGCCGCAACGGGCACGTCCTCAAGCGCGTCACGGTCCCGATCCGCCGCGCGCGGCGCGGGGCGGGCAGCGCGTCCACGACGTTCCGCCTGCCGCAGCCCGGCCGGGTGCGCGTCAGCGCGGTGCACGCCGCCACCGCGGCGCAGGCGGGGATGTCGGCCCGCGCCCGCATCGACGCGATCCAGCCCTACGCCGGCTACGGCTCGGGCGGGCTGCGCGTGCGCTACCTGCAGCGGCGCCTGCGGGGCGAGGGGTACGCCGTGCATCTGAGCGGGCACTTCGACAACCAGACGGGCCGCGCCGTGATCGCCTACCGCAAGGTCAACCGGATGGCGCGCGGCGGCCCGGCCGCGTCGCGCATCTACCGTCAGCTCGCGCGCGGCCGCGGCAGCTTCCACGCCAAGTACCCGGGCCACGGCCGCCACATGGAGGCCGACCTCTCGCGCCAGGTGCTCGCGCTGATGAACCCCAACGGGCAGCCCTACCGCGTCTACCACGTGTCCTCCGGCAAGCCGTCGACGCCCACGATCCTCGGCTCCTACTACGTGTACTCGAAGACGCCCGGCTACAACTCGCTCGGCATGCTGGACTCCAACTACTTCGTCGAGGGCTACGCGGTGCACGGCTACCACGACGTCCCGACCTTCGCCGCCAGCCACGGCTGCATCCGCACACCGATCCCGGACGCCGGCTCGATCTACAATTGGGTCCGCTACGGCACCCGGATCGACGTGTACCCGTAGGCGGCCATCGGGGGTGCGGGTTGCCGCTTGAACACCCGCCGCGGCGGCCTCTAGCGTAGGGCGCATGGTCGCCGACCTCGCCGCCTGGATCCTCGCAGCGGTGCTCGCGGGCGCGGCCGTGCTCAAGCTCCGCGATCCTGTCGCCGGCCAGGCCGCGCTGGCGACGTACGGGCTCCGCCGCGCCGGCGTGCGCCGGGCGGCCTGGGGGGCGACGGTCGTGCTCGAGCTGGCGCTCGCGGTCGGCCTCGCGCTCGGGTCAACCGCGGCCGCCTACCTGGCGGCGGGGCTGTTCGCCGGCTTCGCGCTCGCCCTCGGCGCCGCGCTCGCGCGCGGGCGCCGCGGCGAGCCGTGCGGCTGCCTCGGCGGGCGCTCGCGCGTCGGCCCGCTCGCGGTGGTTCGTGCCATCGCGCTCGCCGGCGCGTGTGCGGCGGTGCCCGGGCTGCGCGGCGTCGAGCCGACGACCGCGGGCTGGCTGGCGCTCGCGCTCGTCGGCGCCATCGCGCTCGCCGCCCTGGCCGTCCCGCTGGCGCGCAGACTGGGCGAGCGGCCGACGCGGCTCGGCCCGCGGGGCGCGCTCGAAATTCCAGACGAGGGACCCGAGGTCGGCTCGCAGACCCCGCTGCTCGCGACGCGCGACGCGCCTCCGTCCGCCCGGCTCGCACTGGCGGTGTTCATGTCCGAGGGCTGCCCGGTGTGCCGCACGCTCGAGCCCGCGGTCGAGCATTTCGCGGGCGAGGCGATCGTGGCCGTCCACCGGTTCGACGAGCGCCGCGATGCCGCGGCCTGGCGCGGGTTGGACGTCCCCGGCAGCCCGTACGCGGTGGCGCTCGGCCTGGACGGGACGGTGCTCGCGAAGGGAACGTTCAACTCGCCGGAGCAGCTCGAGAGCGTGCTCGCCACGGCCGAGCGGCGGGCGCGCGAGCCCGTGGTCTCGATGGCCGGATCCGGACCGCGCCCGGGTGGCGCGGTGGTCGAGGGCACCTCCCGCCGAGGCCTGCTCGCGCGCGCCGGCGAGGCGATCGTCGGCCTCGCCGCCGGCGGGCTCGTGGCGGCCGCGGTCAAGCCGGGCGAGGCCGAGGCGTACCACTTCTGCGGCCACACGTTCACGACTGCCTCGTGCCCGCACCCCACCGGGCTTCCGCGCATCGACGCCCACGGCTACCCCCTGCGGGCGAGGGACGGCCGCCCGGTCGACGACCTCGGCCGCCTCATCGATCGCCACGGCCACCCGATCGACGAGCGCGGCCACGCGCTGCGCGATCCCGACGGGCACCGACTGCCCAGCGCGCCGCGCACGAAGATCTGCAAGCGCGCCGGCCGGGACCGTCACTTTCGCACCTGGATCGACGGCTCCTGGTATCGCTGCTGCGGTGGCCACGTGCGCCGGCTCATGGACTGCTGCTCCTACCACTCGAACCGCATCAACGGCGACGCGGCCCTGACGGGCTACTGCTACTCCGGCCGCAAGGTCTTCTGCACGATGTTCTACGACACGCACGTCCCGTGCTGACTCCGGTGGCGTGGCTGCTCGGCGCAACCGCGCTCGCGGCCGGGGTCACCGGCGCGTGGTCGCCGTGCGGGTTCTCGATGGTCGACACGCTCGCGAGCGGCGGGGGCGGTCGGCGCCGCGTGACGCTGCTTGCGTGCGCGACGTTCGCCGCGGGCGCCCTGCTCGGCGGCGCGGTGACCTTCGGGACGCTGAGCGTCGTGGGCGCCGCGCTGCGCGGCGCCGGCGCGGCCGTTCCCGTCGTGGTCGCGGCCGCGATCGCCGGTGCCGCCGCGCTGGGCGAGGCCCGCGGGGTGCGGATCGTGCCGCAGGTGCGCCGCCAGGTGCCCGAGCCGTGGCGGCGCCTGTTGCCGCTGCCGCTGGCGGCGTGGCTGTACGGGATCCTGCTCGGGCTCGGCTTCACGACCTTCGTGCTCACGCTCGCCGTGTGGGCGCTGGCCGGGGTCAGCGTCGCGCTCGGCGATCCCGCGCTCGGGCTCGTGATCGGCCTCGGGTTCGGGATCGGGCGAGCGCTGCCCGTCGTCGCCCTGGCGCCCGTGGCGCGCCGGCCGATCGGCGTGCGCGCGGTGGCCCTGATGGCCGAGCGCCCGCTGGTGCTCCGCGGCCTGCGGCTGGCCGACGCCGTCGCCCTGGCGGCCTGCGCGGCGGTGATCGCCGCCGGGCCCGCCTCCGCGTCGGTCGTGGTCGCCCGCGGCACCGACCCGAGCGCGGCCGGGAACGACCTCGCGTGGCAGGCGCCGGGCGGCGCGGGAATGCTCCGGCGGGGCGGCCACGTGGTCGCGTTACCCGGGCGCGACCCGGCGATCGGCGGCCGGATGATCGCGTGGCACGCGGGATCGCTCGTGACCGTCGCGCGCCGCGACGGCCTGACGCCCGTGCTGACGGTGCGGGTGCGCGGGGTCGACGAGCTCGCGGTCTCCGACCGCTGGCTCGTGTACCGGGCGAACGGCGCGCTGCGCGGCCGACGGCTCGCGTCGCCCCGGCGGGCCCTGCGCATCGCCGGCCCGCGTGGCGGCCAGGTCGGGCGCCCGGCGCTCAACGGCGACACCGTCGTCTACAGCATCACCGGACACGCCGGGAGCGCGATCGCCGCCGTCGACCTGCGCCGCCGCCACGGCCGCGTGATCCGCCGCACGCTGACGAGCCAGTTCCTCAACCCGTCGCTGCTCGCCGGGCGCCTGCTGTACGTGGGCGAGTCGTACTGCTCGCAGCTCCTGCGCCTCGGCTTCCCGGACCGCCGCCGCGAGCGCTTTCTCGTCGGCCTCGCCCCGATCGCCCGCCGCGATGCGGGCCACGAGCACGGCCACACGCGGCAGGGCTCCGAGTCCGGCACGTGCCCCGGCGGCGTCCGGCGCCCGGCGCGCAGCGTCCTGTGGACGACCGCCCTGTCGCCGCGCTACGCCTACGTCACGGTGCTGGGCTTCGGGGCCGCCGGACTCGGCAACCCGCGGATCGTGCGCATAGAACGGTAAACGGTCGGCTTCGCCTCCCTCCGGGCCCTCCCGGCTCCGCTCTGCCCGGTAACCGAGCGCGAGGGACGAGCGGCTCCGCCGGTCGGGCAGCTAGACCCGGCCGCGCATGAACCGGGAGAGGAAGCCGAGGCCGAAACCGAAGACGAGCAGCGCCAGCAGGGCCGGGACGCCGCGCTGCGCCCACACGCTGTCGTTGCTGGACACGATCCCCTCGAACGGCGAGACCACGACGTCGTTGGCGTCGTCGATCGCCTCGCGGACCGCGCCGTGGTCCTTCTCGCGCTGGCGCTCGACCGCGGGCGGGGGGTTGGCCTCGAGGTCCTGGGCAAGCTTCGCCTCGTTGCGCGCCGAGGCGCCGTTGAGCTCGTCGATCGCGAACAGCCCGAAGGCCAGGACGATCACGACACTCAGGAGGATCGCGACGATCCGCAGGAAGCGCTCGAGCACGCGGCTAGGATACGGCGCCGTGCAGCGGCTCCTCGACGGACGTTGGATCGAGCGGGCGCGCCGGTGAGCGCGCGCGAACGGCTCGTCGCCGCGCTGCGCGAGCACGCGCTGGTGATCGGCGAGGTGACGCTCTCCAGCGGCGCCACGGCGTCGTACTACGTCGACGCGAAGCGGGCCATCCTGCGCCCGGCGGGCTTCGCCGCGCTCGGCGAGCTGCTGGCCGAGCGGGCGGCGGCGCTCGGCGCGACCGCCGTCGGCGGTCTCACGATGGGGGCGGATCCGGTCGCCTGTGCCGCGCTCGCGGCGGGCGCGGAGGTGAAGGCGTTCTTCGTGCGCAAGGAGACCAAGCAGCACGGGCTGATGCGCCGGATCGAGGGTCCGCCGCTCGAGTCCGGCGACCGCTGCCTCGTCGTCGAGGACGTGGTCACCACGGGCGGCTCGACGCTGCGCGCGATCGAGGCGCTGCAGGAGGCCGGCCACGAGATCTGTGGCGCGGTGTGCGTGCTGGACCGCCTGGCGGGCGGCGGCGACGCGATCGCCGCGGCGGCCGGGGCGCCCTACGTCGCGCTCACGACCATCGACGACGTCTACCCCGACCGGCCCGACCGCTCGACCTAGACCCGGGCGGGCCGGCCGCGGAACGAGCGCAGCACGATCTGGAGGTAGGGGCCGTAGCGCGCCGCCGGCGTCACGGCGCTGCGGAACACGGCCAGCGTGTAGGTCACGCGCCCTGGCCGGTGGAGCGCGTACAGCGTGATCGCCTGGCGCACGCGCGTGCGCGTGAACGTGCCGGTTGCCGTCACCTGCGCGGCCGGGTAGCGCAGGCCCCGCAGCGCCACCGCGCGGCCGGCCCGCAGGCCGCGGTAGCCGGCCAGGTTGCGGACCGTGCGGTCGAGGTAGGTCGTCGGCGGGTCGCCCGCGCCGTCGTCGCTGCGGTCGGCCGACACCGCCACAGCCAGCGCGCGGTCGGTCGAACGCACCAGGGTGCTGCCGCCGGCCGCCCCGTGGCTGGTCCACCCCGGCGGCAGCGACAGCGAGAAGCCCGCGGTGCCGTTGACCAGGCGGCTCCAGCCGGGCAGCGCCGCCGCCGGCGGGTCGGTGCTCTCGGTCGGCGTCGAGGTGTCGCCCGACGAGGACGAGCCCCCGCAGCCGGCAGGCGCGGCGGCCAACACGAGGCATACGAGAAGAAAGCGCCACCCCACGGATGCCCCGACCAGGATTCGAACCTGGGGCCTACTCCTTAGGAGGGAGTCGCTCTATCCGGCTGAGCTATCGGGGCTTGCACTCAACTGCAGGCGCTTTGCAAAATCGACCATGCGATCGGGGCGCGAATGGAACCTCCATGGAACAGGTTTTGCGGTGCGCCATCGTTGAGCCTGCGACGATCGTACCGCCGGAGAAACCAGTACGAATGGGCGACAACGGGTGAGGGCGGGATGCGATTGAACTAGAGGGGCTATCCAGTTCGCTGCCCCAGCGGCCACGGCTTCTGTTCTTCGCGCAAGGGAGGAGCGGTTCCGCCGAACCGCTTGGCTTCTCCTTCTCGTCCGCTACCGCCCTCGGGCCTGCTCCAGGTTCGACCGGTGGAGGCCGGAGACCCAATCCGCACCCAGACGCGCGTCGACCGGTTCCTCTCCTCGCCGCAGCGCGTCGATGTAGGCATGATCGGCGGCGAGGCGGGCCGCCACCTCGGGACCCTCGGCGATGGCACCGTGGCCGGGGACCACGACATCGACGTGGCCGGCGGCCTCGCCCAGCCGGGCGAGTGCCGTCTCGTAGGCGCCGAGCTGATCGTCTTGGCGAGAGTCGAACATCGGGATCAGGATGTCGGAGAGCATGTCGCCGGCGAGCAGGACGCCACGGTCCGCGAGGAGGACCGCGGCGTGGCCGACAGCGTGCGCCTGATGCTCGATGATCTCGCCCGGCACCGCTCCGCTGTTAGGGGGCAGCGGGGTGACGAGCGCGACCAGGTCGAGAGGGATGCCCGACCCGCCCTCCTCCTCCGCCCCCGCCTGCTGCTGCTCTCGGGTCTGACCGGCAACGTGGACGGCGGCGGCGGTGGCGTAGCGCGGCACGTCGCCGAACCGGGGATGCCAGAGCAGGTGGTCCCAGTGGGGATGGGTGGAGAACCCCGCAACCACCGGAATGCCGAGCCGGTCCAGGTCATCCGCGAGCTCGTTCAGCTCGGAACCGTCGATGCCGGGATCGATCAGGATCAACCCATCCTCGCCGCGCACGACGATGGAATTGGTCCAGACCCACTCGCTCTGCCGGACCCAGACGCCGTCGGCCACCTGATTCAGTTCGCCCATCTCCACTCCCAATCGATTGGTTACGGGCTGAGACCGCGATCCGCAGCCAAATTCATCGCTTTTCAGCGTCCGCTGGGCGCGATGTTGTGGTTGAGGTGAAAGACGTTGTCGCCGACGTTCAGGTCATCCCCCTGATCGGCCGTCCGCAAGGCGAGTTGCGGGCGCTGCTGCCTCCGCGTGATCTCGGAGCCGTCGCTGCCCTTCGTCGCGCGGAGGAGCAGCCGGGCGCCGCTATCCGGCCGGGACGGTACCGCGCGCGTACCAGGCCCTCGCTGTTAGGCGGAATGGACCGGACGGCGCTCCGAGCCGCTCGGCCGCGCCGTGCTTGAAGCGCTTGCGCCCCGCCTCATCGAGCGCCTCGTGGAAGCGACCGAGATTGCCGACGCCGTTCGCGAACGGGTACCAGAGGTCATCGAAGTCCGCGTAGTCGGCACCGGCGTCGACCTGGCCGAGCTCGACCCCCTCAAACCCAGTGGTGCACCAGAGCTCCTCGAGCTCATGCGGGCGCGAGAACGGGTCGGGCTTGTCGGCCCCGAACGAACGGGCGAGCTCCGCGTCGACGTCGAGGGCGGAATCCCAGACCGCCCGCAGGAGAGGCATGCCCCCCTCGAAGTCCCAGATGCACGCCGAGACTGCGCCGCCTGGCCGCGCAACACGCCGCATCTCCGCCGCACCGCGGCGGGCGTCGTTCATGCCGTACACGACGAGCTGCGCGAGCACGGCGTCGAACTCGGCGTCGCTCCAGGGAAGCTCCTCCCCGATCCCCACACGCAGATCGGCACCCGGTGCACGGTCGCGGCAAGCCGCGACGAAGCGCTCGGAGGGATCGATCGCGGCGACGTTCCCCGCCCCGAGAACCTCCGCCAGCATGACCGTCAGCGCACCCGTCCCGCAGCCCACGTCCAGCGCCCGCTGGCCCGCCCGGACGCCGGTCACCCGGACCATTTCCCGGGCGAGCTCGACACCGTAACGGCCGACGTGTCGGTCGTAGGCGTCTACCGCGGCGCCGGCGACGGGGGACCGCAGAGCTCGAGCCATGCTCATCCAACCCTACATTGCCCGCTGAGAGGTCGTTTCAGGCATCTCGGCAAGCTCTGACCACGGCGTCCAGCGTAACGCCGGATTCCTCAGCGAGGATTGCTGATCGACGATGGGGAATCCGGCCGCTGCTGGTGCCTTCCGGCTAGCCAAGGGCGGAGCAGACGGGTGACGTTTGGCATCACCAGATACGTCATGAGCGATAGCAGCACGAGTGGGAGGACCGCCGCCCTGACGACAAGCGGCCATCCCGTGATGTGGGGGTTTACCCACGCCATAAAGGCGAGAACGAGGGGATAGATGGCGAGCACGGAGGTCAACCACATCTTCCATCGCGGGGGCGCCACGATGACTCGGCCATCCGAGGGCAGGCGAAACCAGGTCTCCAGCCCCGTCCGCTCCACAGCCGGCGGTGCTTCGAGGAGGGATCCTGCCTCTTGGAGCAGTACGGCTCGTTGAGGAGAGGAAAGCCACGACTCCAAGGTCGCCTGGTCACGAAAGTGGTGCACGACGCGGTACTCCCCGCTCTGGTCCGGGCCGATGACGGTGGCGGCGATGTTCCCCTCGTATTGGCGGGCGGCGCTCACGATGCGGCGCGCCCATTGCGCGAGGGCCACTTCTTGGCCTGGTCGTGCCCGGAATGTGAAGACAGCGGAACCGCCGTCGTCCGATGCGCCTGTACGACCTGCGCCTTCAGGGTTCGAGAGCAGTTGTTGAGTCCTTTCCAATCATGGTGGGGACGTACGACCAAGCACGAGCCTCCGATTCTTAGGAGGGAGTCGCTCTATCCGACTGAGCTATCGGGGCTCGGGGGCGATTGTACGCGCGGAACCTCCACATCCCGCGCAGGGCAGGGAAACGCACCGTGAGCGGGAATTACAGTGCTCAGACGAGCTCGCGAGAGAGGACGTCATGACGAGACGAGGGATCGTGGCCCGCCTGGCCGCCGCGGCCGCCGCCGCACTGCTGCTCTCGGCCCTCCTGGGCGCCTGCGGGTCGTCCAGCACCGGTCGCACCGGCGGCAGCATCACGATCCTCCAGACGAACTTCCCCGACTACCTGGACCCGGCGCTCTCCTACACCGTCGACGGCTGGGAGCCGCTCGCGCAGGTCTATCCGGGTCTCGTCGGCTTCGTGCACGCGCCCGGCGCCGCCGGGTCGAAGGTGCAGCCGGCGCTCGCCGAGGCCCTGCCCCGCATCTCCGACGGCGGGAAGACCTACCAGCTCCGGCTGCGCAAGAACCTCACCTTCTCCGACGGCACGCCGATCAAGGCGTCCGACTTCAAGCACTCGATCGAGCGCGTGATCGCGACCGATTCCCAGGGCGTCGGCCTCGGCTACACGAACATCGTCGGCGCCGAGCAGTTCGGCAAGACCAAGAAGGGCGGGATCAGCGGGATCGTCGTCAACGACGCGACCGGCGACATCACGATCTACCTGGTCGCACCGCGCGGCGCGTTCACCTATGAACTGGGGATCCCGTTCGCCGGCGTGGTGCCGGCGAGCACGCCGAGCAAGAACCAGACGCAGCATCCGCCGCCCGGCGCGGGGCGCTACGTGATCAAGAACGTCGCCCAGGGCCGCAGCTACCAGCTCGTCAAGAACCCGCACTTCTCGCCGGCGCTGAAGGGCACCGTCGTCGACGTCGGCAAGGTCAGCGGCATCAACGTGAAGATCGTCGGGAACATCTCCGCCCAGGTCACGCAGATCGCCAACAACCAGGCCGACTTCATGATCGACAACCCGACGGCCGACCGCGCCGGGGAGATCCGCGCGAAATACACCGGCAAGCGCTACCGCGAGTTCGCGACGACCTCGACCTTCTACATGTTCATGAACACCGAGGCGCCGCCGTTCGACAAGCTGGCGGTTCGCCAGGCCGTCAACTGGGCGCTGGACTTCGACGCGCTGAACCGGACCCAGGCGGGATTCCTCTCCAAGACGCACGGGATCCTGCCCCCGCAGATCCCCGGCTACGAGCCGAGCCCGAACCTCTACCCCGGCCCGAACCTGCAGAAGGCCCGGCAGCTGATCGCCCAGGCGGGCGCGCAGGGCGCAAAGGTCACCGTTTGGGGCGACGACAAGGACCCCACGCCGCAGACGATGGCCTACTACACCGACCTGCTCAACAAGATCGGCCTCAACGCCAAGCTCAAGACGATTGCGGCCGACACCTACTTCACGACGGTCGGCGACCGCTCGCTGAAGGCCCAGACGGGCTTCGCGGACTGGTTCGAGGACTACCCGCACCCCGCGGACTTCATCGACGTCCTGCTCAACCCGTCCAAGGTCGTCGCCACGGGCAACAACAACTACTCCTACAACGCCTCCAACACGGCCTACGCCAGCCGCATCAACGCGGTCGCCGCCAAGCCGCTGACGTCGCAGACCGAGAAGGAGTGGGCGCAGCTGGACCGCTACGCCCAGCAGCAGGCCTACTGGGGCATCTACGGCACCCGCAAGCAGAGCACGTTCTTCTCTGACCGGATGGACTTCCAGAACTGCAAGGGCGACGACTGGCCGCTGGCGACGCACGACTGGGGACGTTTCTGCCTGAAGTAGCGCGGGGCTGAAGCCCTTGGCCCGGGAGCCCTCAGCCGAGTTCGCGTTCGAGCCCAGCCCCGCCGTCCCCGGCGTGGCGGCGACCGAGGGCCGGCCGATCCAGGCAAGCGGGCCCTGGCGCGCGACCTGGCGGCGCCTGCGCCGCAACCGGGTGGCGATGGCCTCACTGGCGGTGTTCGTCGCGATCGTCGCCTGCTGCCTCGCGGCGCCGCTGTGGGCCGATCAGGTCGCCCACGTCGGGCCCAACGACAACAACCTGACCGGGACGTTCGAGCGCGGCGGAAAGCGCCTCTACGTCGTCACCCCGCCGCCGGAGACCAAGCCGGTGGGCCCGGGTTCAGCCGGCGCTACCTGCTGGGCGCCGACAAGAACGGTCGCGACGAGATGGTGCGCCTGCTCTACGGCGGGCGCAACTCGCTGCTCGTCGGCTTCGGCTCGGCCCTCATCACCACGGTGATCGCGGTGATCCTCGGCCTCGCCGGCGGCTACTTCCGCGGGCGCACCGACGTCGTCGTGCGCACGACCTTCGACGTCATCTGGTCCTTCCCCGTCCTCCTGCTCGGCATCGCGCTGGGCACCGCGCTCGCGATCGGCGGCCTGCACCTCGGGCCGATCGACATCGAGGGCGGCTCGCTGTGGATCCCCACGCTGGTGATCGGGATCATCTTCATCCCCTACCTCGGCCGCCCGGTGCGCGGGCAGGTGCTCTCGCTGCGGGAGAAGGACTTCGTCGAGGCGGCCGTCGGCGCAGGGCAAGGGCCCGCTGCGGATCATGTTCGGCGAGCTCCTGCCCAACCTCGCCTCCACGATCCTCGTGTTCGGCACGCTGATCGTGGCCAACAACATCCTGACCGAGGCGGCGCTCTCGTTCCTCGGCGCCGGCGTCCAGCTCCCGACGCCGTCGTGGGGGAACATGATCGGCGAGGGCGTCAACCTCCTGCTCGACCGCGCCCCATCTGACGATCGTGCCGGGCCTGGCGATCACGCTGACCGTGCTCTCGCTCAACGTGTTCGGCGACGGCCTGCGCGACGCGCTCGACCCGCGGGCGAAGGTGCGGCGCCGGGAGACGGCCTGATGCTGCGCTTCGCCGTCCGGCGGCTGATCAACATGGCGTTCGTCCTGGTCGCGATCTCGATCGTCACGTTCCTGATCTTCTACGTCTTCCCCGGCACGAACACGACGGCGCAGGTGCAGCGGATCGCGGGCCGCAGCGCCAACGAGGCGACGCGCGCGCAGGTCAGGAGGGACTACGGCTTCGACAGGCCCATCTACGTCCAGTACTCCCGGCTCATGGGGAAGATCGCCGACGGCAGCCTGATCTCCTACTCCAACCAGACCAACGTGCGCGACGAGATCGTTCGCGGCATCCCGCGCCACCGCGTCGCTGGTCATCGGCGCCGCCGTCATCTGGATGTTCTTCGGCGTGCTCTTCGGCGTCCTCAGCGCGGTCTACGCGACCCGCTGGCCGGACCGCGTGCTGACGGTGCTCGTCGATGATCGGCATCTCCCTGCCCGTGTTCTGGGTCGGGGCGCTGCTGCTCTACTACCTGACCGATCGAATCCAGCTGTTCCCGCCCGGCGGCTACGTGAAGCTGACGGAGGATCCGTGGGGCTGGTTCACCCATCTGATCCTGCCCTGGTTCACCCTCTCGATCCTCTTCATCGGCTTCTACTCGCGGCTGCTGCGGTCGAACATCCTCGACACGATCAACGAGGACTACGTGCGCACGGCCCGCGCCAAGGGCCTGTCGGAGCGCCGCGTGCTCGTCCGCCACGTGCTGCGCAACGCCCTGATTCCCGTCGTGACGCTGTTCGGGCTGGACTTCGGCGCGGCGATCGGCGGCGGCGCGATCCTGACCGAGTCGATCTTCAGCCTCCAGGGCGTGGGACAGTACGCCGCCCAGTCGGTGGGCTCCCTCGATCTCCCGCCGGTGATGGGCACGACGCTGTACGCGGCCGGCTTCATCGTCGTGCTCTCGGCGCTGTGCGACATCGCCTACGCCTACCTCGACCCGCGGATCCGGCTCAATGCCTGACTCCGAGACCCTGCTGAGCGTCGCGGACCTCGGGGTCGCCTTCACGACCGAGGACGGCGTGGTGCGCGCCGTCGACGGCGTGTCGTTCGAGCTGCGGGCCGGCGAGGTCCTCGCCATCGTGGGCGAGTCGGGCAGCGGCAAGTCGGTGACCGCGCAGACGATCCTCGGGCTCACGCGCTCGCCCAACGCCGAGTTCTCCGGCTCGATCCACTACGGCGACACCGAGCTGGTGCGCGCGCCGGAGGAGACGCTGCGCGGGATCCGCGGCCAGGAGATCGCGATGGTCTTCCAGGACCCGATGACGTCGCTGCATCCGGTCTACCGGGTCGGCTGGCAGATCGCCGAGCAGATCCGCGCGCACGAGGACGTCACGCCGGCGCAGGCCCGCGATCGCGCGATCGAGCTGCTGGCCGAGGTCGGGATCCCCAACCCGGTGGAGCGCGTGGATTCCTACCCGCACGAGTTCTCCGGCGGCATGCGCCAGCGCGCGATGATCGCCATGGCGCTGGCGAACCGCCCGCGCATCCTGATCGCCGACGAGCCGACGACCGCGCTCGACGTCACGATCCAGGCGCAGATCATCGCGCTCCTCGACGACCTGCGCGACGAGCTGGGCTCGGTGGTCCTGATCACCCACGACCTCGGCGTGGTGGCGGAGATCGCCGACCGCGTGCTCGTGATGTACGCGGGGATGCTCGTCGAGGCGGGCGCGCGCGACGAGATCTTCTACGACCCGCAGCACCCGTACACGTGGGGCCTGCTCGGGTCGATTCCGCGCCTGGACCGGCCGGCCGGCGGGCGTCTGCCCTCGATCGCCGGCGCGCCGCCGTCGCTGATCGCACCGGCCCGAGGGCTGCGCGTTTCGCCCCCGCTGCCCGCACGCGTTCGACCGCTGCACGGAGCTGCCGGCGCTGGAGGCGCGCGTCGGCCCGGCGCACCTCGACCGCTGCTGGCTCGACGTCGAGGCCAAGCGCTCGCGGCGCGAGGTCGACGGCCAGATCGGGTTGGCGACGGTCCCGGAGGGCCTCCGGTGAGCGCCGCGCCGCCGCTGGTCGCGGCCGAGCACCTCGAGCAGCACTTCCCGATCAAGGACGGCGTGCTGTTCGACCGCGAGGTGGCGCGCGTCCGGGCCGTGGACGACGTGACCCTCGCGATCGCGCCGGGCGAAACGCTCGGGCTCGTCGGCGAGTCGGGCTGCGGCAAGACCACGCTGTCGCGCTGCCTGCTCCGGCTGATCGAGCCGACGGGCGGGACCGTGCGCTTCGACGGGCGGGACATCACGCACCTCGGCCGGCGCGAGCTGCGCCCGCTGCGCCGCGAGATGCAGATGGTCTTCCAGGATCCCTACGCCTCGCTGAACCCGCGCCGCCGCGTCGGGCAGATCGTCGGCGACCCGATCCGAGCGCTCGGCGACGCGCGCGGCCGGGAGGAGATCGCCCGGCGGGTGCAGGAGCTGCTCGCGCGCGTCGGCCTAAATCCCGAGCACTACAACCGTTACCCGCACGAGTTCTCCGGCGGCCAGCGCCAGCGCATCGGCCTGGCGCGTGCGCTCGCCCTCGAGCCGCGGCTGATCGTGGCCGACGAACCGGTGTCCGCGCTCGACGTCTCGATCCAGGCGCAGATGATCAACCTGCTCGACGACCTCCAGCGTGACCTCGGGCTCACCTACCTGTTCGTCGCCCACGACCTCGGGGTCGTGCGCCACGTCTCCGACCGGGTCGCCGTCATGTACCTGGGCAAGCTCGTGGAGCTGGCGCCGGCGCCGGCGCTGTACGCCAGGGCCGATCCACCCGTACACGAACGCGCTGCTGTCGGCGATCCCGATCCCCGATCCGCGCGCCAACGCGCAGCGGGAGCGCATCGTGCTCGAGGGCGACGTCCCCAGCCCGATCGACCCGCCGCCGGGGTGCCGCTTCCACCCGCGCTGCCCGCGCGCGACCGAGGTCTGCGCGCGGGTCGAGCCGCCGCTGGTGGACTACGGCGGCGGCCATCTGGCGGCCTGCCACCACCCGATCGGAGTGGACGCCGGGGAGATCGCGGCGGCCACCGTCTCGGCGGCCTCGCCCGCCGGTGCGGGCGACGCACCGCCGGCACCGGCGCCCTGACGGCGGCGGCCGAACCATCAAGTACGGTCCGCGCGACCGAGCCAGCGCACACCGGAGGAGAGAACGGACCATGGCCAACGGCACCGACGTCCCGCCACCTCAGCCCGCAGCGACACCCCCGACCACGCCGCAGCCCGGCGGCGACGGCGGCGGGGGCAAGAAGGCCGGGCTGATCGTTCTGGTGGTGGTGTTGATCGCCGGCGCCGGCGTCGCCGGGTACTTCATCGGCGACAGCGCCGCCGACGCCTCGAAGGCGAAGAAGGACGGTCGCGCCGAGGGCGAGGCCGCGGTGCGGGCGCAGTACCGTTCGGGCGCGCCCGGCTACCGGGCGATCTTCGACGCCGGCCGCGCGGCGGGCGCCACAGCCGGGCGGCGCACCGGGTTGGCGCTCGGCGTCAAGCAGGGTGCCGCGGCCGGCTTCGAGCGCGGCCACGCGGCGGGCCAGGCTTCCGGCGTCGCGGATGGCGCCGCGGCCGCGCTGGGCAACCTTCCCAGCTGGCAGACCGGATCGGGCGCGTTCTACATCGTCGACATGGCGCCGGGCACGCAGTCCGGCATCCCGTACGTCGTCAACGGACGCCAGGAGATGCAGGCGAACAAGCTCTACCAGGTCTGCACGGACGACCCGTCCCAGATCTGCAGCCAGGTCGCACCGCCGAAGTAGCGGGCCCGCCGGCCCGCCCGCCCAGGGTCAGTCGAGCCTGAGCTGGCGGGCCGTCGAGGGCACGAGGCCCTTGGCCGTCCGCTTGTTCACGAACAGCATGTACGGGCCCGGCGGGAGCACGGCGGCGGAGCCGGGGACGTCCACCTGGAGGCTGCCGTTCGATCGGGACGAGATCGGCAGCTCGACCGTGCGCTGGTCGCCGTCGACGAGATGGGTCAGCGCGGTGTTGCGGACCAGCACGACCGAGGCGATGTCCCGCGCATCCGGCGTCGCCACCGTCACGCGCGCGCCGCGCCCGAAGTTGCTCGAGACCGAGTTGATCGTCGGCCGCGGCCCCCAGGACGGATCCAGGTAGGGCGGGTTGTAGATCTCGAAGCTCGGGTTGCGGAACGCGTCCGAGAACCCGCCGGGGAAGGTGTTGTTGTAGGCGTAGGCGGTGGAGATCGGCGAGTGCCCGCCGACCAGCACCTGGCCGCTGGGCAGCAGGATCGCGGTGTTGTGGTAGGTCCGCCCCTCGTGCGCCGTGGCCATCGGGGTCCACCTGCCGGTGTTGGGGTCGAACTGCTCGGCCTGCTTGATCGGGAAGGCCGTGCCCGGAGCGTCGACCTCGTCGCGGTTGGCGCCCGAGAACGCCATCACCTTACCGGTCGGCAGCAGCACGCCGGTCGAGTACCAGCGCGGCTGGATCAGCGGCCCGGTGGCCGTCGAGCTGAACGCGTCGTCGTTGGCCGTGTCGACGGTGTTGATCTCGCTCGCGCTCGTCGGGACGTAGCTGCCGGGCGTCGGCCCGAGCACGCCGCCGGCCGACAGGAACGAGGCCTTCGTGTAGGGCGGCTTGAGCGGGAGCATGATCGAGAACGACGACCCGCGGAACCCGAGCGTCGGCGACGCGTTGGCGCTGCCCACGTCGGCCGAGAGGCCGAGCGGCACGCCGAGGTTCTTCCACGTCTCGGCGGCCGGGTCGTAGGCGGCGGCGAGCACCCAGGTCGCCTCGTCGTAGCTCTGCCCGAACGGGTTGAAGGCCTGGCCGGCGGCGTCGTAGTACACCTTCCCGTCCGGGAGCAGGTGCAGGCGCGGGTACAGCGGCAGCGAGCGGCTCGCGCTGTCGCCGTTCGCGGTCCACTTACCGGTCGCCACGTCGTAGGTCTCGGTCTGCCGCACGTTCGTCCCCGAGTCCAGCGGCCGCTGCGGATAGGCCGGCTTGAGCAGCTTGGTCACGCCGCTGGCGACGAACACGTTGCCGCTCGGCAGGGTCACCAGGCTCGGGTACCAGCGGCCGTAGTTCATGTCGCCGGTCTGCGTCCAGGTGTTGCTGTCCGGGTTGTAGATGCGCGTGTTGCGGAGGCCCTCGAGCTCGCTCACGCCGAGGTTCGACCCGGGCAGGTGCGGTTCGGTGTAGTAGCGCGTTCCGCCCGGCGTGAGGACGCGCCCGTCCGGAAGCAGGACCTGATCCGAGCAGAAGAGCGCGCCGGCAGCGCCGCCGGGATCGTTGAGCACCTGGTCGAGCGGCGGTGGAGCGTGGGGCACGAGGTACTGGGTGTTCGCAGTGCCGTCTGCGCCCGCGTCCACCGGAGAGGGCTGCGACCAGCTCGGCCCGGACGGGTTCAGCAGGCGGCTCTGGTCGTTCACGGCCTTGTCGCCGAGCTCGGCGACAACGTTGAGGTTGACGTCCTCCTCGGCCTCGAGGCCGTCCCAGTAGACGAGCTTGCCGTTGGGCAGCGCGACGATGTTGACCGCGGCGGGCTTGCAGGTGATCTTGGCCTCGGTCGGATCCTGCGGCCCGGAGGAGCCGTGCGGACACTCCGGCCCGGGCTCGGTGAACGGGCTCGAGAACGCGCCCAGCTCCGCCGCGCCTCCGCTCGGGGTCACGCCGGAGGTCGTGAGCCCGGGCACGGCGGGCACACCCGGCACCGACGAGACGTTGGGTACCTGGTCAGCGCCCGGGAGGTCGCCGAGCTGCGGCCCCTTGGGCAGGTCGATGGTCGCGTGCGCCGCCGGTACCGACGCGAGCGCGAGCAGCATCACGATCGCCGCGAGCAGCGCGCGCCGAATTCCCGTCGCCGATGAGGACCCCCTGCCCTCCATGCCTCCGCGCGGGAGCGTATCGCGCGGACGGGGCCGCGGCAAGCCCGCCGACTACTCCTCGCCGTCCTCCGCCCCGTCGTCGTCCTCGCCGTCGTCCTCGTAGAGGGACTCGCGCGCGACCTCGCGCCCGCGCGTGTCGAACAGCTTCACCTCGAGGGTGTCGGCGCGGTAGTCGTCGGGCGCGATCAGCGTGAAGCGGTCCTCGACGAGCGCGCACTGGTCGACCGCGAGGTCGGCCAGTTCCGCGGTGACGATCGCTCCGGCGCCGCGCAGCGGACGGCCGTAGACGAGCGTGACCTGCGCGACGCGGCCCTCCTCGCCCCGCCACGTGCCGATCACGTCGTCGGAGAGGTCCAGCTGCCAGTCGGGGTTGCGCTCGGCGGTCTCGGCGGTGAAGTCGGCGATCGCGGTGATGTCCGCCGGCTCGCCGCCCTCGTCCGCCGGCACGAACGAGACGTGGCCGAACAGCTCCAGTCCGGTCGACGTCGGCGCGGTGGCGGGCACGTAGGTCCGCCCGGCGTACGTGCGGTCGGGGTAGAAGACGATTTCACCGGGCTCGCCCAGGTCCTCGCCGCCGGCGTCCACCTCGTCGCAGGCGCGGTAGAAGGCGTCGGACAGTCGGTGCGCCCAGCGGCCGTAGGGCAGCCCCTCCTGGGGCGGCTCGGCGGCGAAGCGCGGGACGAACCGGTCGGTCGGGGCCATCGGAGCGGGGGAGGCTACCTGCGCCCGGGCGTCCTAGGTCTCCAGCATCAACGTGACCGGCCCGTCGTTGACGAGCTCGACGGCCATCAGCGCGCCGAACACCCCGCGCGCGGCGCCGGCCCGCTCGCAGAAGCGCAGGTACAGCGGCTCGGCATGGGCCGCCGGCGCGGCCGCCACGTAGGAGGGCCGGTTTCCCTTGCGCGCGTCCCCATAGAGCGTGAACTGCGAGATGCAGAGGATCTCGCGATCGCCGAGCGGCTCGTTCATGCGGCCCTCGGCGTCTCCGAACACTCGCAGCGCGCGGACCTTGTCGGCCAGGCGGTCGGCCTCGGCCTCGCCGTCGTCGTGCGTGACGCCCAACAGCACGAGCAGGCCGGGGCCGATGGCTGCCACCTCCTCGCCCTCGGCGGTCACCGACGCCCGAGCGACCCGTTGGATCAGCGCGCGCATGGGCGGACTACATCAGGTGAGCGCGGCAGCGACGCCCGCGATGACGACGATCCCGGTGCTCCAGGCGATCGCGCCGGCCGCGATGCGCAGATCGAGACCGTAGACATGCGCGACGACGAGCGTGTTGATCCCGGTCGGCATCGCCGCCATCAGCAGGTAGGCGTCCGGGAGGCTGACGAGCGGGGCCGCGAGCGCCAGCAGCACCGCCGGAGCGAGCAGCAGGCGCAGCGCAAGCGCGCTGGCGACCGGGGCGGTCATCGGCGGCGGGAACGGCAGGGCGCCCTCCTCGGACTCCTGCGCGAGCGTGACGCCGACGGCGAAGAAGCCGAGCGGGACGAAGGCGAACACGGCGATCCGCGACGCGTCGACGAGCGCGTCCGGCGCCAGCGCCGCCGGCGCGAGCAGGGCGGCGACGGCCGCGATCAGCGGTGGGTTGCGCAGCACGAACGCTCGCAGGCGCTCGCGGGCGGTCTCGCCCGCCCGCTCGCCGAAGGCCGCGCCCACGCCGAAGATGCCCAGGAACAGCACCGGATTGGTCACCAGCGCGTCGTAGGCGGCCCCGACCCCGAGCTGCGACGAGCCCAGCAGGACGACCACGAACGGCAGGCCGACGTAGCCCGTGTTCGCCTGCATCACCGAGGCGATCAGCGCGCCCTGCTGCGGACGATCGAGGTGCAGTAGACGCGCGCCCACGAACCATCCCGCCGCGCCCACGATCACGAGCATCGCGATGCCCAGGGCGAGCCCGCCGGCGACGTCGGAGTCGACATGCAGCCGCGCGATGTTGAAGAACGCCACGAACGGCGACAGCGTGTACAGGGCGCCGATCAGCAGTCGCCGCGCGGTCAGCTGCGCCGGCTCGCCCCAGCGCCGCTCCGCCCACACGCCCACGGCCGTCGCGGCGGCGATCGTCGCCGCGACCGCGATCACGCGTCGCGCAGCTCGGCCGCGGCCTGCTCGGGCGCCACGACGTTGAGGTACACGCCGGTGCCCAGCTCGAGGCCCGCGAGCTGCCCGAGCCTGGGCAGCACGTCGATGCGCCAGCAGTAGTGGTCGGCCCCGCGCGGTGCGGTGCGGACCCAGAGGTTCAGCGGCGGCGGCGCGCCCAGCCGGCGGGCCAGGCGCTGGAGCGCGTCGTGCAGGAGCGCGGCGCCGGACGGCCCGTCGTCCTCGAAGCGCGCGCGCGGCCGCCGCGGGGCCAGCAGGAGCTGGAACGGCACGCGCGCGCCGTAGGGCGCCATCAGGACCGCCTCCTCGTCGACGGCCACGATCCGCTCTCGCCGGCGCACCTCCTCCTGCACGAGGTCGGCGAGCAGGTTGCCGCCCATCGTGCGCGTGGCGTGGGCGCCGAAACGCTCGCGCTCACGGGCGAGCTCGGCGGGGACGAAGTCCAGCGCGTAGAGCTGAGCGTGCGTGTGCGGCAGCGAGGAGCCGGCCTCCGCACGCTCGTTGACCATCACGTGTACGTAGGCGGCGTCCTCGTGCGCTCGCAGCCGCGCGCGCCACGCCTCGACCGCGGCAGCAACCTGCTCGCCGGGAAGCTCGGCGAGCGTGCCGACCGGCTGCGGGCCGTTGACGATCACCTCGTGGGCGCCGGCCGCGCCGCGCGCGGAGAAGAGGTCGGGGTTGGCGTCGTCGGCCGGCGCCGGCGGGTCGGCGGTCAGCGCGGGGTACAGGTTGGGAACGACCCGCACCGTCCATCCGGGCGTGTCGGCCGCGCCGCCGCCGGGCCGCACGCCGTAGACCTCCGGCGGCGTGCGATCCTCGTGACCGTCGACGAACGGGTCCTCGTCCGGGTCGATCGGGGGCGCGGGCGCGACGTGGAAGCCCTGCGCCCCCGGGCGCGCCGCCCGCTCGGCGGCGACGATCGTCTTGAAGCCCGTGAGCGGGTCGACGCGGACCTCAGGCAAGCGGGCGCTCCATGCGGATGTGCTCGATCCTCGCCGACAGGAACGTGTTGCCATGCTCCGCGTACCCGGCGGCGCGGTACAGCCCGCGGGCGCGGGTCTGGGCGTTGAGCACGATGCGGTCGCATCCCGCGGCGCGGGCTTCGTCGGCGGCGAAGGCCAGCAGGCGCGCGCCAATCCCGCGGCCACGGGCCGCGCGCTCCACCGCGAGCCGGCCGAGCCGGCAGGTCGTCCCGTCGAACAGCAGCCGGCAGGTGCCGACCACCTCTCCGCGCTCGAGCGCCACGAGGTGGAGGGCGTCCTCGTCGCGGCCGTCGAACTCCTCCTCGCGCGAGACCCCCTGCTCGTCGCAGAACACCCGAATGCGGAGCCCGGCCGCGGCGGAGCGCTCGGCCGCGTCGCGGGCGCGACGAAGCGCGACGGTCGGAGCGGAGGCACGCACCGGCGCAACCTACCGCGCACGCGCGGTCATTCGCCCGCGATGGGTGTATGCTGAAGGCCCTACACCGCGTGCGGCCGGATGGCAGTGGGCCGTTCGCATCTTCCGGGTGGTGCCGGAATCTCGGACCGCGCGACGACTTCCGCGGTTCCTCAGCGAAGCAGGAAAGCCGTCTTGGCTGACTCAACGTCAGCGGCCGTTTCGGTCGCGTCCGTCCCTTCATCCGACGATCTCCAGCGCGCGGAGGACTTCACGCGCGAGCCGTTCCTCCACGAGGGCGAGACCCCGGAGGACGCGCTGGCCCCTGGCAGCGCGCGCCGGCGCGCACTCGACGCCGCCCTGGCCGAGCTGGACGCCGGCGCCGAGCACCCGTCGGTGGCCTGGCGCCAGACCTACTCGCTGCTGCTCGGACTGGAGCGCCTCCTCTCGGAGGAGGAGCCCCACCTGGCCGACGGCACCACCCTCACCGGTCACCAGGTCGACGCCCTGTCGGGCACGCTGATCGCGCTCACGGCCGAGGCGCAGCGAGCAGCGGCGAACGGCAACGGGGCGGGCCCCGGCGAACCCGAGCCCGCCGAGCTGGCCTCCTCGGCGATCCCGGGCGAGGAGGAGATCGACGAGGCCGAGGGCGAGCCCGACGAGGAGCCACAGGACTGGGAGGAGGAGGCGCCCGAGGACGAGGAGCTCCAGCTGGCCGAGCAGCCCGAGGACCCCAACGCCGCGCGGCGCTTCTGGTTCGAGCACGCGACCGGCTCGGGCAAGACGGTCGCTGCGCTCGGCTTCGTCGAGGCCTCGCACACGGGCGGCATCCTGATCCTCACCCACCGGCGCAACCTCGTCGACCAGTTCCACGGCGAGCTCCGCGACCGCGGCTACGCCAAACGCATCTCACCGGCGCTGCTCGACGGCAAGGACCCCGCGAACGGACCGGTGACGGTCGAGACCTACCAGTGGTTCGTGCGCAACGCCGGCCGCGTCTCGGACGCGTACACGATCGTCATCTGCGACGAGGCGCACACGGCGCTGGGCGAGAAGACCTCCGCCGCGATCCGCCGCTGGTCGGGCCCGGTGTTCATCGGCATGACCGCCACGGGGGCGCTGATCGCCCGTCACGTCACGGACCTCTTCCCGACGCAGACCTCGCGCTTCGACCTCGCCCAGGCCGCGCGGCGGGGCGTGATCGCGCCGCTGCGCTGCATCCGCATCCCGCCCGGGCCGGGCGTGCGCACGATCGCCAAGGTGCCGCTGCGCCGCGGCGAGGTCGACACCGAATTCGACCAGGAGCTGCTGGCCGAGCTGCTGGACCAGACGCCCTTCAACCTGGCCGTCGCCGACCTCTACAAGACGCGCTTCAACGGCGTGCCCGGGGTGATCTACGCCGCCGGCGTGCGCCACGCCTACAACGTCGCCGAGGCGCTGCGCGACGTGGGGCTCAAGGCCCAGGGCGTGTCGGGCGAGACGCCGAAGCGCGAGCTGACGCGGATCCTCGCGGCCTACGAGCGCGGCGACATCGACGTGCTCGTCAACGCCCAGCTGCTGGCCGAGGGCTGGAACTCGCCGCGCGCCACGGTCTGCATGCACCTGGCGCCCACAGCATCCAGGCGCATCTACCAGCAGCGCGTCGGACGCGTGACCCGCCGCCAGGCCGGCAAGGAGGCGGGGATCGTCGTGGACTTCGTGCACCCGGCGACCCGTCACGACGACCCCGTCGTGACGCTGCACTCGCTGCTCGAGCGCGACGTATACCGCGGCGGCGCGATCGTCGTCGGCCCGGTGCGCCGCGGCCGCGGCCGTCGCGTTCGCGTGGAGCGCCGTGTGCTGCCGGTCACGGCCGATCCCGACCGCCGCGCCGAGGTCTTCGAGCGCGAGCTGTGGCGGATCGCGGTCGAGCACCTCGACTACGGCGAGCAGCACGTGTGGGCCGCCCTGGCCGGTGCGCGCGTCGCGCCGAACGGCTGGCGGCGCGCCAAGGCGATGCTGCACTTCGACCGGCAGGGCGAGCTCAAGCGGCGCTTCCTCATCACCGCCGTGCAGCGCAACCGCAACACGCAGCTGCGGCTGCGCGCGCTGCAGGAGATCGCCGCCGCGCGGGACGCGGACGCGTTCGACGAGGCGGTCGACATCATCGGCACCTGGTCGCGCGACGAGAAGCGCGAGGGCGTGAAGGTGATGCTCCAGGCGCTCGCGGAAAAGCGGATCGGCCGTCGCGACCAGGCCAACGCGTGGATCTGGCGCATGGCCGAGTACACGCGCGAGGTGCACGAGGAGTACGCCGTGCAGCGCTGGCCGGAGACCAAGCGGCTCCTGGGGCTGCTCGTCAACTCCTCGGGCGCCGCCCACGCGCGCAACGCACGGCGCATCGTCCACGCCGCCCGCAAGCAGGACCGGCGCCTGTCCGCCGCGCTGCTGGCGGCCGTCGCTCGCGCACACGCCCGAGGCCCAACAGGCGCTCGACGGCGCGCGCACCCGCATGGCGCGCAAGCCCAGCGCGCTCGCGCGCGAGCTGCTGCGCAACTTCCCCAAGAAGGGGCGCGGTCGCGGCCAGCGCCGCCGCCGGAAGGGCGGGAAGGGCGGTGGCGAGGCCAAGGCGGCCGCCTCGGCCGAGGCGAAGGCCGCGCAGGCGGCGCAGGCCGCCGAGGCCGAGGCCGCAGACGACGCCGCCGGCCGCGACGACGGCGAAGTCGAGGTCGATGCAGCGGACGTCGTGGCCGAGATCAACGGCGCCGCCGACGCCGTGGCCGCCGCCCGCGCGGTCGAGGGCGACGCGGGGCCGGCGGAGGCGGTCCTCGACGAGGCGCTCGAGAGCGCCGCGACCACGAACGGTCCGCCCGCCGACACCGAAGACGGCGCCGACCTCGAGGACGGCGAGCGCGAGGAGATCGAGGACGCCGTCACCGAGGCGCTCGAGCACGACGAGGCGAACTAGGCGTCGCGCTCCAGGTGCACCTCGCCGGCGACGAGCGCGGTGCGCCCGCCCCCGTCGGCCAGGTCGACCACCAGCCGCCCGTCCTCGTCCACTCCGGCCGCCGTCCCGGCGCCGCCGGCCCAGGCGACCGCGCGGCCCGCCAACGCGTCGCGGCCCCGCCACGCGTCGAGAACCGCGGGCTCCCCGGCGGCCAGCCAGCGCTCGAGCGCCGCGAGAAGCCGCTCCAGCGTGGGCTCGACCTCGGTGGGCTCGAGGCCCAGCGTGGCCGCCGTGCCGCGCACGTCGGGCGGAAGCTCGTTTGGCCGCACGGCCACGTTGAGGCCGATTCCGAGCACCATCCATCCGTCCTGCGGGCGACCCTCGGCGAGGATCCCCGCCACCTTGTGGTCGCGGAGGAGCACGTCGTTGGGCCACTTGATCGCCGCCTCTTCGCCGGCCGTCTCGGCGACGGCGACCGCGGCGACGAGCGGCAGCAGCCGCGGCCAGTCGCGCAGCAGCACCGACATCAGCAGGCCGCGACCGGCGGGCGCGCTCCAGCCGCGGCCCTGGCGCCCGCGGCCCGCTGTCTGCTCGGCGGCGGTGACCAGTGTGCCGTGGGGCGCGCCCGCGGCAGCCAGCTCGCGCGCGCGGGCGTTGGTGGAGTCGACGCTGCGCAGGTGCAGCCGCGGCCGGCCGAGCGCGGCGGCGCTCACGCCGCGGCGATCCGCAGCTCGGCGTCCGGCTCGAGGCCGAGCAGCGCGGCCGCGTTGCCGCGATTGACGGCGACCGCCAGCGTGCGGTACGCGTCCTCGTAGACGAGGATCTCCCCGGGGCGGACGTCGGCGAACGTGACCGCGTACCAGGCCGTGAACCGCTGCGCCCCGACCTGCAGCTCGCACGGACGGCCGAGCCGCAGGCCCGAGCCCGCGAGGTCCTCGTGCGTGACGTCCAGCTGCGCGTTGCCGAAGCGGTCGACCGCCAGCGCGTGGGCGACGAGCGCGTCGCCGTCGTGGCGCGGCGAGGGCAGCTCGATCGCTTGCAGGTCGGTGGGGTCGCACGGCTCGCCAGCCTCGGCAAGCGGCTCCCCGCCGGCCAGCCGCGCGGCCACCGGGGCGAAGATGTCGCGGCCGTGGAAGGTGGCGGACACGGGCTCGAGACGCCACGGCGAGCGGCCGATGTCCGCCGCCTCCAGCACGCCGCCGAAGCGCTCGGCCGCGAGCGACAGCAGCCCGTTGTCGGGGCCGACGAGCAGCCGGTCCTCGTCGGCCGTGCGCAGCGCCACCGCGCGGCGGTCCTTGCCGACCTCGGGGTCGACGATCGCGAGGTGCACGCCGGCGGGGAAGTACGGCAGCGTGTTGCGGAGCACCAGCGCGCCGCTCCGCGCGTCGTGCCGGCCAATCCCGTGGGTGATGTCGAGGATGCGCGCGTCGGGGCAGATGCGCGCCATCACGCCGTGGCACGTGCCCACGAAGTCGTCGGCCTGGCCGTAGTCGGAGAGAAACGTGATGGTCGGCGGCATCGCGCCCGGCCAGGCTAGCCTGGTGCGCGCTCGCTCGCGTCGGCCACCAGCGCGTCGAGCACCCCGTCGACGTCGTGCCGCGCGGCCTCGACGTGCGGCTCGAGGCCGCGCTCGCGCAGCGCAGCGCTCGTGACCGGACCGATCGACACGACGCGCGTGCCGTCGGAGAGCCCGACGTCCCCGCCCGCCGCGTCGAGGAAGAAGCGCACGGTGGACGACGACGTGAACGTCACGTAGTCGGCCGCACGCGCGGCCGCCAGGGTGCCGTCGTCGAGCGGCTCGGCGACCGTCTCGTACAGCGCGAGCACGTCGACCCGCGCGCCGCGCTCGCGCAGCGCATCCGGCAGCACGTCGCGGGCCTCGGCCGCGCGCGCGATCAGCGCGCGCTCGACGGGCACGTCGCGCAGCGCGTCGACCAACGCCTCGGCCACTGAGTGCTCCGGCAGCACGTCGGCCTCGATCCCGTGGTCGCGCAGCGCCGCCGCCGTGCCCGGCCCGATCGCGGCGACGGTCGCGCCGGCGAGCGCGCGCGCGTCGCGCCCTGTGGCGCGCAGGCGGTCGAACAGCAGGCGCACGCCGTTGGGACTCGTCAGGCACACGAGGTCATACGCGGTCAGGTCGGGGACCTCGCCGGCCAGCGGCTCGATCCGGATCGCCGGGGCCTCCACGACCCCGGCGCCCAGCGCGCGCAGCCGCGCCGCCAGTGCGCTGGCCTGCGCGCGCGCACGGGTGACGGCGACGGTGCGCCCGTGCAGCGGCCGGGCCTCGAGCCACGCGAGCGTGTCGCGGAGCCCGGCCACGGGCCCGACCACGGTGACCGCCGGCGCGCCGACGCCGGCCGTTGCGGCGTGGTCGGCGAGCTCGGCGAGCGGCGCCGTCACGGTCCGCTGGCCGGGTAGCGTCCCGGCCTGGACGACGGCCGCGGGCTCGTCGCCGGGCCGTCCCTCGGCCAGCAGTCGCTCGGCGATCGCGCCCAGGCGGCGTACGCCCATGTAGAAGACGAGCGTCCCCGGAAACCGCGCCAGGGCGGCCCAGTCGAGCGCGGACCCCGGCTTGCCCGGGTCCTCGTGCCCGGTGACGAAGGCGACCGCGCTGGCGTGGTCCCGATGGGTGACCGGGATGCCGGCGTACGCCGGCGCGGCGACCCCCGCCGTGACGCCGGGGACGACCTCGTACGGGATCCCGGCGGCGTGCAGCGCCTCGGCCTCCTCGCCCCCGCGCCCGAACACGAAGGGGTCCCCGCCCTTCAGCCGGACGACCGTGCGCCCGGCGCGCGCGCGGTCGATCATGAGGCGGTCGATCTCCTCCTGCGGGGTGGACTCCCCGCCGCCCTCCTTGCCGACGCCGACCAGCTCGGCGTCGCCGCGGGCGCCGTCGATCGCGCCCGCCGGAATGAGGCGGTCGTGCAGGATCACGTCGGCCCGGGCGATGAGCTCGAGTGCGCGGGCGGTCATCAGGCCGGGGTCGCCCGGGCCGGCGCCGACCAGGTACACGCGGCCCGCCGGCGCGCTCACACCGCCGCCGCCTCGGCCGCGTCGAGCAGGGCGCGCGCGCCGGCGGCCAGCAGCCGGGCCGCCGCCTCGCGGCCGAGCCGCTCGGGTTCCCCCGCGGGCCCCTCGACCTCGTCGCGCACCCAAGCGGACCCGTCGGGGACGCCGACGAACGCGCGCAGCCGCAGGCCGGCGGTCGCATCCGGCTCGGCATGGCCGCCGATCGGGGTGTGGCAGGACCCGCCGAGGCCGGCGGCAAGTGCCCGCTCGGCGGCCAGGCAGGCCCCCGCGGCGGGGTTGTGCAGGGCGGCGAGCGCCGCGCGCGCATCGTCGTCGTCGGCGCGCGCCTCCAGCGCGAGTGCTCCCTGCCCGGGGGCCGGGACGAAGGACTCCGGGTCCAGCACGGCGCCGGCCTCGCCGGTCCGCCCGAGGCGCTCGAGGCCCGCGTGCGCGAGCACGAGCGCATCCGTCTCGCCGGCGCCAAGCTTGCGCAGCCGCGTGTCGACGTTGCCGCCGAGCGCCACGATCTCGAGGTCGGACCGCGCCGCCAGCAGCAGCGCGCGCCGGCGCAGGCTGCGTGTGCCGACGCGGGCGCCGGCGGGAAGCGCGTCGAGCGAGGCCGCCCCGCACAGCGCGTCGCGGGCGTCGGCGCGCGCCGGCACCGCCACGATCTCCAGGCCGTCCGGCAGCGTTCCCGGGACGTCCTTGGCGGAGTGCACCGCGACGTCCGCCGCGCCGGCCTGGAGCGCTCGCTCGAGCTCGGCGACCCAGCGCGACTTGTCCGAGCCCGGTTGTGCGCCGCGGTCGCCGGCTGTGGTGACCTCGACGATCTCGTGCTCCCCGGGCAGCGCCGCGGCGATCGCACGCGCCTGCGTCAGCGCAAGGGCGCTGGCGCGGGTGGCGATCCTCACCGGCCGCGCCGGCGCAGCTCGCGCACGTCGGCGCCGGCGTCGTCCTCGGCGGGCTCCTCGGCCCGCTCGGCGACGTCCTCGAGGCCGAACAGCTCGCGCAGCAGTCCGATGCGGGCGTGGACGCGGTCCCCGCCCGCCCGTTTCATCTGGAGCGTCGGCTCGTGCAGCAGCCGGTTGGCGACCGTGCGTGCGATCGCCTCCATCCGCTCGCGGTCGCGCTCGGAGAGCGACTCCCAGCGGCGCTCGTTCTCCTCCAGCACCCCGTCGACGATCGCGTCGGCGTGGGCGCGCAGCGCCGCGATGGTGGGGAGCACCTCGAGCGAGCCCAGCCACTCGGCGAAGCGCTGGATCTCCTCCTCGATCACGGCTTCGACGCGACGCGCCTCGGCGGCGCGGACGCCGCGGTTGCGCTCGACATCCGTCTGCAGGTCGTCGATGTCGAACAGCCGCACCCCCGCGAGTTGCGCGCACAGCGGGTCGACGTCGCGCGGCACGGCGATGTCGATCAGCAGCAGCGGGCGGTCGCCGCGCGCGCGCATCACGAGCGCCAGCTCGTCGTGGCCGACGATCGGATGCGGCGAGGAGGTGGCCGCGACGACGATGTCGGTGCGCTCGAGCTCGCGGGGGAGCTCGTCGAAGCCGGCCACGCGCCCGCGGAAGCGCTCGGCCAGCTCGCGCGCCCGCTCGCGACGGCGGTTGGCGACGAACAGCGGCTCGGCGCCCTGGGCGGCCAGCGCCTGGGCGGTGAGCTCGCTCATCTCGCCCGTGCCCAGCACGACGACGCTGCGCCCGGCGAGGTCGCCGATCGTCTCGCGGGCCAGGTCGACCGCGATGGACGGCACGCTCACCCGGCTCTCGGAGATCCCCGTCTCCGTGCGCGCCCGCTTGCCCGTCGCCAGCGCGGCGCTGAACACGCGGTTGCTCAGCGGCCCGGTGACGCCCGCCTCCAGCGCCGCCTCGTAGGCGCGCTTGACCTGGCCCTGGACCTCGTTCTCGCCGACGATCATCGACTCCAGGCCGCACGAGACGCGGAACAGATGGCGGGCGGCATCGCAGTTGCGCGCCGAGTAGATCGCCTCGGCGAGCTCGGTCGGGCGGATCCCCGCCTGCCGCGCCAGCATCCCGAGCGCGGCCGTCTCGGCGTCGACCGGGTCGCCCGTGACCAGATACACCTCGGTGCGGTTGCAGGTGGAGATCGCCACGGCCTCGTGCACGGCGTCCTCGGCCAGCAGCTCGCGCAGGAACTCCTCGGCGCGGCCGTCGGGCAGCGCGACCCGCTCGCGCAGCTCGACCGGAGCGGTCTTGTGCGAGATCCCGAGCGCGAGCAGCTCGCTCACGAGCGCGGCTCCCGCTGGTCGGCGAGCTCGTTGAGCTCCTCGAGCTCGCGCTCGATGCGCGAGAGCTTGGTCGCCATGATCGCCACGTACACGAGGATCAGGCCGATGAAGACGATGTACGCGGCGGCGACGTACTTGCCGGCTTCGTCGAGGGGGAGGGCGGGCATCGGTCAGTGCGTGTCGGGCCGCGCGTGCAGGGTGGCCGCGGGCGCCGCGCTGCGTCCCGCGGCGCGCACCGGCTCATGCTCGTCGCCGGCGAGCTTGCGCCGCAGCGCGCGCAGCTGCATGGCGGCGTGCTTCGAGGTCATCTCGTACTTCCACAGCGTGACGAACAGGAGCACCATCCCGGCCAGCGCGACGAGGAAGGTCAGGCGCATGTCGCCCGGCAGGCTCCCGCCGGTCGTCCCGAGGACGCGGGGGTGGGTGTAGGCCTGGGCGAGGCGCACGGCGAGGAAGTTCAGCGGCACGAAGGCGCCGGCGATGATCGCGAACACCGATGCGTAGCGCGCCTGGCGCTCGGGATCCTCGATCGAGAAGCGCAGCGGCTGGTAGCAGGCGTACAGGAGGAAGATGATCAGGAAGGACACGAGCGTCGGCTCGTTCCAGACCCACCAGTGGCCCCACGACGCCTTGGCCCAGATCGAGCCCGTGATCAACACGCCGACGCCGAGGATCAGGGACAGGTGGATCGCGACGTACGAGCGCATGTCCCACTTCTGCGCGCGCGTGCGCAGGTGCGCGATCGCCATCACGCCGCCGGCGATGAACCCGCACAGGGCGACGATCGCCATCGGCACGTGCACGTAGAAGATCTTCTGGATGAACCCCTGATCGGCGTCGTTGGGGGCGTAGAAGAAGACGAGCGCGAAGGCACCCGTGAGCACCACGGTGGTGGCGAGCGACAGGGCGCGCAGCCCCTTGCCGTACATGTCTGGCTCAGTCCTCCAGCACGAGTCGAACACCGCGGTGGGCGGCGAGCACGGAAACACCATCATAGAGGCCGATGTGCCACGCCCCGGGCCGAGCGGCAGTACGCTGGGTCGCGGAGCACGGGGTCGAACGAGGAGGTTCGGGATGCGCTGGACGGTCGGTCGGCGAACGAAGGTGGGGATCGCGGCGGCGTCGGTGCTGGTGCTTGGGCTGGTGAGCCTGATGGTGGTCGCGTCGTCGTCGGGCGTGGGAGGCCCGACCTGCCACGACAGGAAGGCCACGATCGTGGGGACGACCGGCAATGACGTCATCACCGGGACGAACGGATCCGACGTGATCGTCGCGCGCGGCGGCAACGATCAGGTCGACGGCCGCGGCGGCGACGACTACATCTGCGGCAACGCCGGGCGCGACATCCTGCTGGGCGGCAGCGGCGACGACAACATCTACGCGGGCAATGGGGACGATGCCATCTTCGCCGGCAGCGGCGACGACAACCTGTTCGGGGAGGCCGGGAGCGACCAGCTCCACGGCGGCAGCGGCGAGGACTACATGAGCGGCGACAGCATCCTCCCCTACCGCAGCGACACCTGCGATGGCGGCGACGGCACGAACGACACCGCCCTCGGCGACTGCGAGAGCAAGCCGAACGTGCCGTAGGCCGTCTCAGTCCTCCAGCAGGAAGTCGAACACCGCGTACGCGGTGAGCGCGAAGACCAGGTCGTAGAGACCGAGGATCAGCGGCCAGCGCGCGGCGACCGTGTCCGGGCCGGCGGCGAGGAGGAGCGGCGTCGAGGCCTTGGCGGCGGCGAGCACCACCGGGATCAGCAGCGGCAGCGCCAGCAGCGGCGCGATCAGGTCGCGCGCGCGGGTCTGGATGGCGAGCGCCGAGGCGAGCGTGCCGATCACGGCGATTCCGGCGTTGGCGAGCGCCAGGATCCCGATCAGGCCGGGCAGCGCCGGCCACGGGGACGGTTCGAGCAGCAGCAGCGCGAACGCCGGTACGGCGATCAGCTCGAGCACGGACAGGAAGGCGAACAGCGCCGAGGCCTTGGCGACGAGCAGCGCGGTGCGGTCCGCCGGCGCCAGCAGGAACGCGTCGAAGCCACCCTGCTCTCGCTCGGCCACGAACAGCCGGTTGATCCCGAGCATGGCCGCGAACAGCAGCGTGACCCAGAACACGCCGGCGGCCAGGTCACCGCTCACCGAGCCGCGGTTCAGCCCGAAGTGGAAGACGACGAACGTGGTCACGGCGAACAGCGCCATCGCCGGCACGGTCTCCTTCGTGCGCAGCTCGAGCAGCAGGTCCTTGCGCAACAGCGCCGCGACGGTGCCCCTCATCGGTACAACGCCCTCACCTCGGCCTCGCTCGTCTCCTCGACCCCGCACGCGATCGCGGCGTGCCCACCGCGGAGGCCGAGCACCAGGTCCGCCTCGCGCAGCCCCGCGACGGGGTCGTGGCTCGTGATCACGCGCGTGCGCCCGGCGCCCCGGCCGATCAGCGGCTCGACGGCGTCGATCGCCGCCGGGTCCAGGTTCGCGAGCGGCTCGTCGAGCAGCAGCAGGGCCGGGTCGTGCAGGACGGTGCGGCACACCGCCAGGCGCTGCACCATGCCCCGCGACAGGGTGCGCAGCGGCTCGTCGGCCCGGCGGGTCATCCCGGTCCGTTCCAGCAACTCCTCCACCCGCGCGCCGTCGACGCCGAACAGCCGCGCCTGGTAGCGCAAATTCTCCCGCCCCGATAGGTCGCGATAGAGGAGAGGCTCATGCCCGAGAAGACCTATCCGCCCGCGCACCGCCCACCCCTCGCGCGGAAGCTCGCGGCCGAGCACGCGCGCGGCGCCGCGGTGGGGCCGCAGCAGCGTGGCCAGCACGCGCAGCAGCGTCGATTTCCCCGCTCCGTTGGGGCCGAAGACGGCGAGCGTCGCGCTCGCCGGCACGGTGACGGTGACGCCGCGCAGGGCGGCGCGCTCGCCGTAGTCGCGCCCGAGGTCGTGCAGCTCGACGGCCGGCTCATCCTCGGCAGCCACGGGCGCGAGCTTACGGGGCCGCGGACGCGTCAGGCCGGCGCGTGCACGCGCTGGGCGGCGGCGACGAGATCGCGCACCGCGCGCTCGTCGCCGCCGCGCAGCAGCTCGACCGGGTCGGGGTCGCCGTTGACGATCCCCTCGAAGAAGGCCTTGCGGTCCTGGTAGGTCGGCAGCGTCGCCTTGGCCCAGCCGCGGGCGTCGTTGAGGAGCACCGCCAGCCGCGCGTAGGGCTCGCCGTAGGTCTCGGCGATCTCGCGCTTCATGCGCTTGGCCAGCGCCGGGCGACGCCCCGGCCGTGGAGATCGCGATCGCAAGCGGGCCCGTGCGCACGATCGCCGGGAGGATGAAGTTGCACAGCGGCGGCACGTCGACGACGTTGACGAGCATCGCGCGGCGCTCGGCGTCCTCGTACACGCGGATGTTGACGTCGGTGTCGTCGGTCGAGGCGATCGCCAGGAAGGCGCCCTCGAGGTCGGCCGGCTCGGTACTCCCGCGCGCTCCCAGCGGATCGAGCCCTCCGGCGCCAGCTCCTCGAGCTCCGGTACGGCCGCCGGGCGCGATCAGCGTCACGTCGCCGTCGCAGGCCAGCAGGCCCTCGACCTTCTCCAGGCCGACCTCACCGCCGCCGACGACGAGGCAGCGGCGCCCGCTCAGCCGCAGGCAGGCGATGTAGAAGGGCGTGTCGAGCATGCCCTGCACGCAGGATCTGGTCGCAGATCCCCTTGCGGAGCTGGCAGACGCATTCCTTGCCGCTGTAGGCCTGCGCGGGCATGGCTCACAGGGTAGAGGGCGGCGCTCAGCCGACGGCGTATCGCTCGAAGCGGGGGACCTCGTCAGCGCCGGCGCGACCGCCGCAGCGTCCGGCCCGCCACCTTCGCCAGGGCCAGGCCGCCCTCGCGCCAGGCCTTCCCGCGATCGGCCTCACGCCCGTACAGGAGCGCGGGCGGCGGTCTTGACGCCGCGGCCGAGGGTCTCGTCGTAGGGATGCCACCAGAAGTCGCGGATCCTGCGCCGGCTCCCAGACGAGCTGCTTGACGTTCACGCACTCGTAGAAGCCGAACTTCGAGTGCGCGCGGCCGAGGCCTGAGTCCTTCACCCCGCCCCACGCGCACTGGCAGGCGCCGTGCGAGTACATGTGGTCGTTGATCCAGACCATCCCCGACTCGAGCTCGCGCGCGACGCGCTCGCCGCGGAGGCGGTCGCGCGTCCAGACCGACGCGCCGAGGCCGAACTCCGAGTCGTTGGCCAGGGCGATCGCCTCGTCCTCGCGCGTCAACGGTGATGATCGGGAGCACCGGGCCGAAGATCTCCTCGCGCATGATCCGCATGTCGTGGGTCACGTCGGTGAGGACGGCGGGGGCGTAGAAGGCGGCGCCGTCCAGCCCCGGCACGTCGGACCGGGCCGCCGCAGCGCAGCCGGGCGCCCGCCGCGACCGCGTCGTCCACCAGCTCCCGCACGGTCTCGAACTGCTCCCGCGACGCCATCGGACCGACCTGGGTGTCCCAGTCCAGCGGATCGCCGACTCGCAGGCGCTCGCGCGCCGGCGACCACGCCCTCCACGAAGCGGTCGGCTACCTCGCGCGCCACGTAGACGCGCTCGATGCCCGCGCAGGTCTGCCCGGCATTGGCGAAGCCGCCCCACAGCGCGCCCGAAACGGCGTTCGGAAGGTGGGCGTCGGCCAGCACGAGCATCGGGTCCTTGCCGCCGAGCTCCAGCACCGATCCCTTGAGCCGCCGGGCGCACGTCTCGCCGACGGCCCGACCCACCTCGACCGAGCCGGTGAAGAAGACCTTCGCCACGCTCGACTCGACCAGCGCCTGGCCGACCGCGCCGCCGCCGTGGACGACCCGCAGCAGGCCCTCGGGCAGGCCGGCGCGCTCGAACACGCGCTGGATCCGCTGCCCGATCAGGCACGTCAGCGACGCCGGCTTGAGCACCACGCCGTTGCCGGCCATCAGCGCCATCGCGACCTCGCCGAGCGGGATCGTCCAGGGGTAGTTCCAGGGTGCGATCACGCCGACGACGCCGAGCGGCTCGTAGGCGAAGCTCGCGCGCTTGGACCAGAAGATCGGCTGCGGGGTGCGGACGCGCTCGTCGCCGAGGATCTCCGGGCCCTGGGCGGCGATCCAGTGCAGCGCGTCGATCGTCGGCAGCAGCTCCATCGTGTAGGCCTCGACCCGGGGCTTGCCCTGCTCGCGCGCGATCAGGTCGCGGATGTCGTCGATCTCGTCGAGGATCACCTGCGCCGTGCGGCGCATGTAGCGGGCTGCGGTCGGCGAACGGGAGCTGGGCCCAGAACGGCTGGACCTGCGCGACCTCGTCCACGACGCCCTGCACCGCGTTGGGCGCGACGGTCGGCACGCTCCCGAGCCGCTCGCCGGTCGTGGGGCTGAAGGACTCCAGCGCGCCGGCCGCGGCGACGGATTCCTGGGTGGCCGCCATGGCGGCCGATTATGTACTACGCGATCCGCCGCGCGCGAATCTGCGCGCGCTGCACGAGCGTCTCGGCGAGCAGCGTGCCCAGGCCGTCCGTCAGCCGCTCGTCGACGACGATGGTGTCGGGCTCGGCGTCGGCGTCGAGGTCGATCGCGCCGACGCCGACGACGGTTTCGGCCCCGCGCAACGGAGCCATGGCGGCGATCACCGTCCGCCGCTGCGGGTCGAAGCGCACGAGCCGCTCGAGCTCGAGGTCCGTGGCCGGCACGCCGCGCTGCTCGAGCAGCGCGCGGAACCCGGGCAGGTCGGACCGCCGCGCGAGGCGAAGGCGCACGCGCGGGCCCGCGGACAGCTCGTAGGAGCGCGACAGCATGGCGCCCGGGTCCCCGCTCAAAGGCATCACGGGCAGGTTCGCAGGCGAACATGAGTTCCCTGTGAAGAACCGCCCGCGTGTGACCGACCTCACACGTCGCGCCCGCGCGCGCGGCGGATCTCCTCCAGGCGCCGCGCCAGCTCCGCCTCGGCCTCGCCGGGCTCATAGAACCGGTTGCCCTCGACATCCGGCGGCAGCAGCTCCTGCGGCGAGACGTGCCCGGGCCGGGCGTGGGGGTAGTCGTAACCCTCGCCGCGGCCGAGCTTGGCCGCGCCCGGGTAGGCGGCGGAGCGCAGGTAGGACGGCGGCAGCTCGGCGCCGTGCTCGCGGATGTGCCTCCGGGCTGCGCCGACCGCGCGCTTGGCCGCGTCGGACTTCGGGGCCAGGGAGAGGTAGATCGACAGCCTGCGCCAGTGCGAACTGGCCCTCGGGCATGCCCACGTGCTCGACGGCATGGGCGGCCGCCACGGCGACCTCGAGCGCGCGGGGGTCGGCGTTGCCCACGTCCTCGGAGGCGAGGATGATCATCCGCCGCGCGATGAAGCGCGGGTCCTCGCCGCCCTCGAGCATGACCACCAGGTAGTACAGCGACGCGTCGGGATCGGAGCCGCGCGTGGCCTTGATCCAGGCCGAGATGTAGTCGTAGTGCTGGTCGGCGTCGCGGTCGTAGCGCAGCGCCTTGCGCTGGAGGGCGTCCTCGGCGTGCTCGATCGTGACGGGCTGGTCGCCGGCCGCCTCGCAGGCCAGCTCGAGCGCCGGACAGGGCGGCACGCGCATCCCCGCCCGACCGGTCGGCCAGGAAGTCCAGCACCTCGTCGTCCACCGTCGCCGCGCCGCATTCGCCGCGCTCGACCGCGCGCCGCAGCAGCACCAGCACCTCCTCGGCGCTCAGCGCGTGCAGCTCGTAGACCTGCGTGCGCGACAGCAGCGCGGAGTTGACCTCGAAGTACGGGTTCTCCGTCGTCGCCCCGATCAGCGTGACCAGGCCCTCCTCGACCGCCGGCAGCAGCGTGTCCTGCTGCGCCTTGTTGAAGCGGTGGATCTCGTCGAGGAAGAAGATCGTCCACTCGCCCGCGGTCTGCGCGCCGGTGCTCGGCCCGCTCGATCACCGCGCGCACCTCAGCGCGGCCGGCCTCGACGGCGCTCGCTTCCTCGAAGGCGGCGCGCGTCTGCGCCGCGACGATGCGCGCGAGCGTCGTCTTCCCCGACCCGGGCGGTCCGTAGAGGATCATCGAGTGCGGCCGGCCCTCCTCGATCGTCTGCCGCAGCGCGCTGCCCTTGGCCAGCACGTGTTCCTGGCCGACGAAGTCCTCGAGCGCCGCCGGGCGCATGCGCACGGCCAGCGGCCCCTCCGCAATCGGGACGGGCGTGCGCCCTCGCGGGGCGTCACCGGGCTCGAACAACCGCTCCACCTCGTCGGTCAGTATCCCGCCCGTGGTCCTGGAATACGTGCTCTTCGCCGCCTGGTGCTTCACCGTGGCCCTCGCCGGCGGCCTCGTCGGGCTCGTGCTGGGCAACCTGCGACTGCCGCTCGTCGTGGTGCTGGCGGCCTCGCCGGCGTCCGGTGCGGGCACGAACCTGGCCATCAGCGCCGTTGCGGCGGCGACCGCCTCGGTGGCGCACGTACGCGCCGGGCGAATCAACTGGCGGCTGTTCGCCTGGATGGCACCGCCCTCGATCGTGGGCGCCGTGCTCGGCGGCTACCTCTCCGGGGTGCTGCCGAGCCGCGCCCTGCTGCTCGCGATCGCCGCGGTCCTCCTCTACAGCGGCATCGACCTGCTGCGCTGGCGCCCGCCAGGCCCGCCGGACGTCGGCGCACCACCGCAGAAGATCGACATCCCGGCGGCGGTCGCGACCGGCGGCGTGATCGGCCTGCTCGGCGGCTTCGTCGGCCTGATCCTGGGCTCCCTGCGGATGCCGGCGCTGCTGCGGGTCGTGCACGAGACGCCCGCGCGAGCGGTCGGGACGAACGTGACGGTCGGCTTCTGCGTCGGGGTGGCCGGCGCCCTCGCCCACCTGCCCGACGCAGCGCCCGACTGGGGACTGCTCGTGCTCGGCGCGGCTGCGTCGGTTCCCGGCGCGCTCCTCGGCTCACGCCTCACCGGCCGCCTGTCCCAGCGCGATCTCGTGCGCGCGATCGCCGTGATCCTGCTGGTCGTCGCCGTCGCCGTCGCGGTCGAGGCGCTGGCGTAGCATCCCCGGCGTGTCCCGACCTGCCGCGCCGCCCACCGACGCCGAGCTCCAAGGCGAGACCTCCAAGGTTCTCCAGGAGCTGATTCGCTTCGACACGGTCAACCCGCCCGGCAACGAGCGCGCCGCGATCGAATACCTGCACGGCTTCCTCGAGGAGGCCGGCTTCGAGTGCCGGATCCTCGCGCTCGAGCCCGACCGCCCCAACCTCGTGGCGCGGCTGCCCGGTGCGGGCGACGGGCCGGTGCTCGGCTACCTGGGTCACGTGGACACCGTGCTGGCCACGCCGAGCGAGTGGCAGCACGACCCGTGGTCGGGCGACCTCGCCGACGGCGTCCTGTGGGGCCGCGGCGCGATCGACATGAAGTCACAGGTCGCGGCCGAGGTCGTGGCCGCGGCCGCGCTGGCCCGGCAGGGCTGGCGCCCGGAGCGCGGTGAGCTGAAGGTCATGTGCGTCGCCGACGAGGAGGCGGGCGGCGCCTACGGCGCGCAGTTCCTGACCGAGCAGCATCCTGATGCGGTGCGCTGCGACCTCCTGATCAACGAGGGCGGCGGCGAGGTCATGGAGTATCGACGGCCGGCGCCTGTACGGGGTCTGCTGCGCCGAGAAGGGCGTCTTCCGCTTCACGCTCATCGCCGACGGCGTGGCGGGTCACGCCTCGATTCCACGCATGGGCGACAACGCGCTGCTCAAGCTCGCGCCGTTGCTCGCGCGCCTCGGCGAGCGCCAGCCCGACTTCGACATGACTCCCGAGCCCGCCGCGTTGCTGCGCGCGCTCGAGGGCGACGGCGACGATCCGGCGGCGGCGCTCGAGCGCGTGCGCGAGGCCGACCCGTTCCTGGCCCTGCTGGTGGAGCCGATGCTTGGGGTCACGGTGACGCCGACCCAGGCCGCCGCCTCGGAGAAGATCAACGTGATCCCGTCACAGGCGCGCATCGGCGTGGACTGCCGCGTGCCGCCCGGCCTCGGCGAGGCTGAGGCGCGCGCCCGCGTGGAGGAGCTGCTCGGACCCGAGGGCTACCGGCTCGAGTTCTCCGAGACCGTCGAGGGCAACCGCTCGCCGATGGAGTCGGAGCTGATGGACGCGATCGGGGATTGGGTCGCCGAGCACGATCCCGGCGCCGAGGTGGTCCCCACGATCCTGCCGGGCTTCACCGACTCGCGCTGGTTCCGCGTCGCCTTCCCCGCGTGCGTCGCCTACGGCTTCTTCCCGCAGACGCACATGACGCTGCATCGACTGCGCGCCGCTGATCCACGGCGCCGACGAGCGCATCGACGTGCGCGACCTGGGCTTCGCCGCCCGCTTCTTCCGCGACCTTGCGCAGCGGGTGCTCGGATGACCGGCGAGAAGCTTCGCCTGGGCGGCATGGCCCTGCGCAACGGCCTGCTCGTCCACGGCCCGACCCACTGGGCCGCCGCCGTACGCGCTCGCGACGGCGACGTCCGCACCGCCAGCGGCCCCAAGCCGCGCGTGCGCGGCCTCGACGCCGTCCCGGGTGCGCGCGGGCTTGCGCGGCTGGCCGAGGCGCTCGCGGTGATCCCGCTCGTCAAGCGCGCGCTCCCCGACGCGCGGCTGCCCTTCCAGGACGCCCGCGTGATCGGCGTGGCCGCGGGTGCCGCGGCCGCCGGCTCTGTGCTGCGCCGCCGCGGCAGCGGGGGCCTGGGCGCCGAGGCGGCAGCGGGCGCGCTCTCGCTCGCGCCCGCGCTGTTCGCGCTCCGCGGCGGCGAGCTCGCGTCCTACCACGGCGTCGAGCACAAGGCGATCGCCGCGTACGAGCAGGACGCGCCCGATGCCGCCGACGCCGCGAAGGAGCACGACCGCTGCGGGTCCAACCTCGTGGCGCCGATGCTGGCAGCCAACGTCGCCGGCTCGGTGCTCGTGCGCCGCGTGCTCGGCCGCGCCGGGCCCGGCTGCCAACGCCGCCGTCGCGCTGTCCTCGATGGCCGCGGCGGTCGAGGTGTTCGCGTGGTCCGAGCGCCACGCCGACACCCGCCTCGCGCATGCTCTGCGACGTCCCGGCCATGAGCTCCAGCGCGCGCTCGGCACGCGCGAGCCCGACGAACGCCAGCTCGAGGTCGGGCGCGCCGCCCTCGCCGAGATCCTGCGGGCGGAGGGCGCAGGGGCGTAAGCTCATCTCGTCGTGTCCATGTGCCGTCAACAGGCGTTGATCGAGGTTCCGGTCGAGACGCTCTGGGAACTGGTGGGCGACGTGCGCCGCCACCCGGAGTGGTGGCCGCGGATCATCGACGTGCAGTGCGAGGAGCTCGAGCAGGGCTGCACGTTCCGGCAGGTGACGAAGGCCGCCGTGGGCAAGGTCGAGACCGACATCCTGGTCGAGCGCCTCGAAGGCTGCCGCGAGCTGCAGCTGCGCTGCCTGGACACCGGGACCTGCTCGCGCTGGCTGCTCACCAGTACGCAGGCGGGCACGTTCGTCGACGTCGAGCTGGGGATGGACCCGCACAACCTTCCCAACCGCGTGTTCGACGCCGTCGCCGGCCGCCGCTACTTCCGCAAGTGGCTCGCGCAGTCGGTCGAGGCGCTGCGTCAGGCGGCTGGCGAGGAACGCGACGTCGCCGCCTAGGCCGACGCTGACCGCCCTAGACTCTTGCCATGGCGGTCGCGCCGACCCGCCAGCGCCTGGCGCCCGACGTGTTCCGCCTCCCGGTGGACAAGATCCGGGAGGGCTACTACTCGGACGCCTACTTCAACCACACGAAGACCCTGCTGGAGGCGGAGGGGCACCGGCCGAGCGTGGTCATGCAGGTCTTCCAGAAGCACGACTCGGTGCTCGGGGGCATCGACGAGGCGATCGCCATCCTGAGACTGTGCTCGGGCGAGCGTGGCCCCGATGGCGAGTGGATCGACGGCTGGGACGGCGCTCGATGTCCGCGCGCTGCACGAGGGCGACGAGATCGCGCCGTCCGAGACGGTACTGACGATCGAGGGCGACTACGCGCTGTTCGCGCACCTGGAGACCGTCTACCTCGGCTGCCTGGCGCGCCGAACGCTGATCATGCGCAACGTGCGCGAGGTCGTCGAGGCGGCCGGCGGCAAGCCGATCTTCTACTTCCCCGCCCGCCACGACCACTGGCTGGTCCAGACCGGCGACGGCTGGGCGGCGCACGTCGCGGGCGCGATCGGCGTATCCACCGACGCGCAGGCGTCGTGGTGGGGCGGGCGCGGCATCGGCACGGTCCCGCACGCGCTGATCGCGGCCTACGGCGGCGACACGGTCGAGGCCGCGCGCCGCTTCGCCGACCGCTTCCACGGCGAGATGAACATCACCGTGCTGGTGGACTTCGAGAACCACTCGGTCAGGACGGCGGTCGCAGGTGGCCGACGCGCTCGGCGACCGGTTGTGGGGGGTGCGCCTCGACACCTCCGAGCACCTCGTCGACGAGTCGCTGCTGGAGGAGATGGGTGACTTCCGACCGACCGGCGTCAACGAGCGCCTGGTCGAGAAGGTCCGCTCCGCGCTCGACCGCGCCGGGCACCCGGGCGTGCGCATCGTGGCGTCGGGCGGCTTCGACGCCGACCGCATCGGCGAGTTCGAGACCCGCGGCGTGCCGGTCGACGCCTACGGCGTGGGTTCGTCACTGATCCGGGGCCAAAACGACTTCACGGCCGACGTGGTCGTGGTCGACGGGTGCCCGCGCGCGAAGGTGGGGAGGCGCATGATCGTCTCCGGCCGGACCGAAAAGGTGGAGTAAATTCAGTGACCAGGCGATAAGCACCTAGCCATGCCCTTCGCGCTTCTCGGCATCAGCTACGACGACTTCGTCACCTGGCTCCAGATCTGGGGCCCGTTCATCTTCATGGGCCTGATCGCCTTCTTTCTGTGGCGGACGCTCAAGCTGATGCCCAAGACGAAGCCGCAGCAGATCAAGCCGGCGTCGTCGTCCTCGATCGGCTGGGACGACATCGCCGGGGTCGAGGAGGCGAAGGAGGAGCTCCAGGAGGTCGTCGAGTTCCTGCGCGATCCCAAGCGCTTCCAGAAGCTCGGGGCGAAGGTGCCGAAGGGGATCCTGCTGCACGGCCCGCCGGGCACCGGGAAGACGCTGCTGGCCAAGGCCGTCGCGCACGAGTCGCGCGCACAGTTCTTCTCGCAGTCCGCGGCGTCGTTCGTCGAGATGTTCGCCGGCCTCGGCGCGGCGCGGATCCGGCGCCTGTTCGCGCAGGCGCGCAAGCAGGCGCCGGCGATCATCTTCATCGACGAGCTCGACGCGGTCGGCGGCCATCGCGGTGCCGACATCTCGGGCGAGAAGGACCAGACGCTCAACCAGCTGCTGGTCGAGATGGACGGCTTCAGCCCGCGCGACGACGTCGTCGTCATCGCCGCCTCCAACCTGCTCGACAAGCTCGACCCGGCGCTGCTGCGCCCAGGGCGGTTCGACCGCCAGATCTTCGTCTCGCCGCCCGACGTCCGCGGCCGCGAGGGCATCCTGCGCGTCCACACCGCGCCGCAAGCCGCTCGGCGAGGTCGACCTCGACCTGATCGCTCGCCAGACCAGCGGCCTGACCGGCGCCGACCTGGCCAACATCTGCAACGAGGCGGCGATCTTCGCCGCCCGCCGCGGCTCGGAGCTCGTGACCCAGGCCGACTTCGACTCGGGCCTCGAGCGCGTGATCGCCGGCATGCAGTCGCGCCGCAAGCTCAACGACCACGAGAAGCGCGTCGTCGCCTACCACGAGGCCGGGCACGCGCTGTGCGCCGAGCTGCTGCCGGGCGTGGACCGCGTGCACAAGATCTCGATCGTGCCCCGCGGGCGCGCGCTCGGCTACACGCTCAACCTCCCGGAGGAGGACCGCTACCTCAAGACCCGGGAGGAGCTGCTCGACTACATGACCGTCCTGCTCGGCGGCCGCGCCGCCGAGCAGCTCGTGTTCGGTGCGATCACCACCGGCGCGGCCGACGACCTCAAGCGCGTCGCCGAGATCGCCCAGGCCATGGTGCACGACTACGGGATGGGCAGCGCCCTGTCATCGCGCAAGATCGGGATCGACGGCGACCAGCTGTCGGACATGACCCTCCGCATCCGCGACCAGGAGGAGAACGAGCTTGCCGACGAGGCCCAGCGCCGCGCGCGCCAGCTGCTGATGGGCAGCCGCGAGAAGCTCGACGCGCTCGCCGAGTCGCTGCTGGCGAACGAGGTGCTCGAGCGTGACGAGATCGATCGCGTGATGGGCGAGGATGCCATCACCGACCGAGGGCCGTTGTCGGGCCTGCGGGTGGCCGCCGCAACCCAGCCCGACGAGCCGGGCGACGAGTCGAAGTAGACTGCCGGCCCCATGCTGGCCCAGATCGACCACGTCGGCGTCGCCGTCGAGGACATGGATGCGGCCCTGAGCCTGTACACGGGCCCGCTGGAGATGCCGCTCCAGCACCGCGAGACCGTCGAGGAACAGGGCGTCGACGCCGCGCTGCTCGGCGTCGGTGCGGGGCACGTGGAGCTGCTCTCGCCACTCGGGCCCGAGACGCCCGTCGGCAAGTACCTCGAGCGGCGGGGCCCCGGGCTCCACCACGTCGCCTACGCCGTGGAGGACATCGACGCCGTGCTGGAGCAGCTGCGCGCGGCCGGCCTGCGGTTGATCGACGAGACCCCGCGTGTGGGCATCCGCAACTCGCGGGTGGCGTTCCTGCATCCGGGTGCGCTCGGCGGCGTGCTGACCGAGATCGTGGAGCCGGCGGAGGAGCACTGATGGCCTCGGACCGCCCGCAGCGCATTTCGATCGGCTTCCAGGGCGGGCAGGTGCTGTCCGCCCGCGTCCCCCCGGACGAGCTCAAGAAGCTGCGCCGCGGGCTCGACGGCGGCGGCTGGCACGAGCTCGGGACCGAGGAGGGCACCGTGGCGCTGAACCTCGCGCAGGTCGTGTACGTGAACGTCGACTCCGACGAGCACACGGTCGGCTTCGGGACCTGAGCTCCCTCGGCGCCTCGTGAAGGTCGGGATCGTCGGACTGCCCAACGCGGGCAAGTCGTCGCTGTTCAACGCGCTCACGCGGGCCGGCGCGGAGGCGGCCAATTACCCGTTCACGACGATCGAGCCGAACGTCGCCGTCGTGCCCGTCGCCGACGATCGCCTGGAGCGGATCGCGGAAGTCATCGGGTCCAGCGAGGTGGTCCACGACACCATCGACTTCCACGACATCGCCGGCCTGGTCGCCGGCGCGCACCGCGGCGAGGGACTGGGCAACCGCTTCCTCGCCCACATTCGCGAGACCGACGCAATCGTGCACGTCGTCCGGGTCCATCGCGACGAGGGCGTCGTGCACCCAGAGGGGCGCGTCGACCCGGCGGCGGACATCGCGACCGTCGAGACCGAGCTCGTGTACGCCGACCTCGAGCAGGCCGAGCGCCGGCTCGAGCGCGTCGAGAAGACCGCGCGCGGCGGCGACAAGCCGGCGATCGCCGAGGAGGCCTGGCTGCGCGAGGTGATCGCCGCGCTGCAGGCCGGTCGTCCGGCGCGCACGGTCCCGGTGCCCGAGGCGGCCGCCCACGCCCCGGCCGCCCTGCATGCGCTCAGCGCGAAGCCGGTGCTGTTCGTCGCCAACGTCGACGAGGGCGTCGATGAGGTGCCGGCGCCGGTGGCCGAGCACGCCGCCGCCAACGACGCTCGCGCGGTCGCCGTCTCGGCGCGGTTGGAGGCCGAGCTGGCCGAGCTCGACGCCGGCGAGGCGGCGGCCATGCGCGCCGAGCTGGGCTCGGCCGAGTCCGGCCTCGACCGTGTCGTGCGCGGCGCCTTCGGGCTCCTCGACCTGATCGCGTTCTTCACCGCCGACGAGGGCAAGCCCGCGCAGTCGCGCCACCTGCGCCGCGGCCTGACCGCATGGCACGCGGCCGGCGAGGTGCACACGGACATCCAGCGCGGGTTCGTGCGCGCCGAGGTCGTCGCCTGGGACGAGCTCGTGGACGCGGGCGGCTACGCGGCCGCGCGCGACCGCGGCACGCTGCGCGTCGAGGGCCGCGACTACGTCGTCGCCGACGGCGACGTCGTGCACATCCGCTTCACTCCGTAGCGAGCTTCTCGAGCCGCTCGGCGAGGCGGTTCATCCCCCGCTCGCGCGCGGCGGCCGCGCCGCTGCGGAGGTCGGTCGGCCGGTCGGGCGGGCGCTCGAGGTCCAGCTCGCGCAGGGTCGCGATGTCCTTGAAGTCGCGGAGCTCGTCGGCCTGATCGTGTAGCGCGGCCCGTACCCGCGGGGTCTCGCCCGCCCAGGCCGCCAGGGCACCCTCGAGCGACCCGTGGCGGCCCAGCAGGTCGGCCGCGGTCTTCTCGCCGATCCCGCGCCCGCCCGGCAGCCCGTCGGAGGGGTCCCCGCGCAGCGCGATGAAGTCGGGCACGAGCTCCGGCGGCACGCCGTAGCGCTTGCGCACCTCCTCGGGGTCGACCACGTCGGCGCCCCTGGAGCCGCTGCGCAGGTAGAGCACCGTGACCGAGTCCGACGCGCACTGGAACATGTCGCGGTCCCCGGTCAGGATCAGCGTTTCGCCGCCGGCCTCGGTCTCGATCCGCGCGAGCGAGCCGAGCACGTCGTCGGGCTCGACGTCCACCACCGCCAGCGTGGTCCACCCGAGCGCATCGAAGAAGTCGGGCGCCGCGGCGAACTGGGCGTCGAGCGCGTCGGGCGGCGGCTCGCGGTCGGCGTGGTAGGGCGCGTACAGCTCGGTCCGGTAGGTGGCCGCCTCCTCTCCGAAGCACAGCACCACGGCGCGCGCCGGGCGGCGCTCGAGCTCGAGCAGGATCAGGTTGGTCGTGCCCAGCAGGGCGTTCACCGGGCGCCCCTCGCCGTCGGTGATCGAGTCCGGCAGGGCGTAGAACGCGCGGAAGAGCAGCGACGGGGCGTCGACGACGAGGAGCGGCTCGCTCATCGCGGTGGCCGCCACATCGGCCACACGGGCGGCCCCTTGGGCAGCTCGATCTCGCCGGTGACGCGGAAACCGTGGCGCGCGTAGAAGGCGATGTTGCTCTCCCTGGAGGACTCGAGGTAGGCCGGCACGTGGTCGCGGTCGCACAGCTCGAGCACCGGGGCGAGCAGCGCGGAGCCGATCCCCTCGCCCTGCCGCGAGGGCTCGGTGCCCAGCACCGCGAGGTGGAAGTGCGGAGGCGTCTCCGGGTGGGCGTGCTCAACGCGCAGGAGGCCGCGGATCACCCGCGGCAGGCGCCAGCTCCAGGCCGGTATCAGGGGCGCGAGGGCGAGCAGGTCGCCCGGGGTCGTGCGCCACCGGTCGGGCAGCGCCCACACCGCGGCGCCGGCGCCGTCGGGCGTCGTGTAGACCTGCTCCTGGCCGAGCAGCTGGCCCAGGCGGACAGCGAAGAAGCGCTCGTTGACCCGCGGCCGGCGGCGGTCGCTCGGGCACGACCATCGCGCAACCGGATCCTCGAGGAAGGCGCGCGCGAGGACGCGCCCGAGCGCGGGCACGTCGGCCGTCGTGGCCCTGCGAACCTCGTGCGACGTCGCGGCGGGCACGGGCCGCACCCTAGTACTCCCGTCCGCGAGACCCATCGGTCGCTGGCGGCGCCTCGTCGCCCCTGGCGGCGTCCTCGGTCGGGGCAATGGCGCTGCCATTGCGCCCTCCCTGCGTCCTTGCCAGGAACGACGAGTCATTCGCCAGCGATCCGATGGGACTCACGGCCGGAAGTACCGTCGCCGGATACGCTCCCGGCCGACGCGAACGAGAAGGAGGACGCACGGAGATGCTCACGCTGACCGGTTTGGACGAGCTCAGGGCACACGAGGGCCAGGAGATCGGGGTCTCGGACTGGCACGAGGTCACCCAGGAGGCGATCAACGAGTTCGCCGATGTCACGGGCGACCACAACTGGATCCACGTCGACGTCGAGCGCGCCAAGGAGACGCCGTTCGGCGGCACGATCGCCCACGGCTACTACACGCTCTCGCTGGCTCCGAAGTTCTCCTACTCGCTGATGTCGGTGGAGGGCTTCGCCTTCGGCGTCAACTACGGCGTCAACCGCGTGCGCTTCCCCGCGCCGCTGCCGGTGGGCTCGAAGGTGCGCATGCGGATGAAGCTCGCGTCGATCGAGGACGTCCCGGGCGGCGCGCAGATCACCACCGAGCTGACGTTCGAGCGCGACGGCGGCGACAAGCCCGTCTGCGTGGCCGAGTCGCTCGCGCGCGTGTACGGAGCGGCGTAGCCGGTCGCGTTCCGGGTCGATGGCCGGTCGCAAAGCCTCCGACGTATTCGTCGACTGCCTGGAGGCCGAGGGCGTCCGCTACGTGTTCGGCATCCCGGGCGAGGAGACGCTCGACCTCAACGAGTCGCTCGAGGACTCGCCGATCGAGTTCGTCGCCGTCCGCCACGAGCAGGGCGGCGCCTACATGGCCGACATGTACGGCCGGCTCACGGGCAGCCCGGGCGTGTGCCTCGGCACGCTCGGGCCCGGCGCCACGAACCTGGTCACCGGGGTCGCGGACGCCTACCTCGACCACGCGCCGCTGGTCGCCCTCACGGGCCAGGGCGACCTCGAGCGCATGCACAAGGACTCGCACCAGTTCATCGACACCGTCTCGTTGTTCCGCCCGATCACGAAGTGGAACGCGCGGCTGCAGTCGCCCGCGATCGTGCCCGAGGCGGTCCGCAAGGCGTTCCGCGTCGCGCGGGCGCAGAAACCCGGGCCGACCCACCTCGAGCTGCCGGAGGACGTGATGGAGGCGCCGCTCGACGCCGAGCCGCTGCCGGTACGCCACGACATCCGCCGCCCGATGCCCTCGCAGGCCGAGCTCGAGCACGCGGCCGAGCTGATCCGGGCGGCGAAGTCGCCGATCGTGCTCGCCGGCAACGGCCTCGCGCGCGTCGGCGCATCCCCGGCGCTGCGCGAGTTCACGCGCACCACGGGCATCCCGGTCGCGGAGACGTTCATGGGCAAGGGCCTGCTCGACTACGAGGACGAGCACTTCGTCGGGACGGTCGGGCTGCAGTCGCGCGACTACGCGCTCGCCGGCTTCGAGGACGCCGACCTCGTCATCACCGCCGGCTTCGACCTCGTCGAGCATGCGCCCAGCCACTGGAACCCGAACGGCGACAAGCAGATCGTCGCCATCGACACCGTCTCGCCCGAGGTGGACGAGAACTACATGACCGAGGTCGACCTGATCGGGGACATGGCCTCGATCCTGCAGTGGCTGGGCGATGGGCTCCCCGGCGTCCGGGAGGGCCCGATCTCGAGCCGCCTCAACGACATCGTGATGAGCTACTTCGAGGGCGCGCGCGATGACGACCACTTTCCCGCCCAGCCGCCGCGCGCGCTGTGGGAGATCCGCCGGGCGCTCGGGCGCGAGGACATGCTGATCTCAGACGTCGGCCTGCACAAGCTCTGGATCGCGCGCATGTTTCCGGCGCACGAGCCCAACACCGTGATGATCGCCAACGGCCTGGCGGGCATGGGGATCGCGGTGCCGACGGCGATCGCCGCCAAGCTCGTGCACCCCGAGCGCAAGGTCGTGACGGTCAACGGCGACGGCGGCTTCCTCATGAACTTCCAGGAGCTCGAGACCGCCCGGCGGCTGGGGACCGCAACGGTCAACATCATCTGGGAGAACCGCCAATTCGGCTCGATCGTGTGGAAACAGGACAGGAAGTTCGGCCGACACTTCGGCGTGGACTTCACAAACCCCGACTTCGTCGCGCTGGGCGAGTCCTTCGGCCTGCCGGCGTGGCGCTGCGAATCGATCGAGGACTTCTCCGAGCACCTCGACCGCGCACTCGGCCTCGACGTACCCTCGCTGATCGTCCTGCCGATCGACTACTCGTTGGACGTGACGATCTCCGAAGAGCTCGGGACGGAGACCGTCGCCACCTAGCCCCCGCTCGGGATCGGCTACTCCGGCAGCCCAGCCGCTTCGAGTCCTTCCCGCCACGAGAGAAACGCCTCGACCCGGGCAAACTTCCCGTCGCGCACCACGGTGTGGATCGCAAACTCCTGTTCGAGCTCGAGCTGGCTGGCGCTTCCGCGCATCTTGACCCGCCCAAGCCACAGCGCCGAATCTCCGAGGTCACGCACCTCGCGTTCCTCGAACTCGAACAGGTCCCAGGTCTCCCATACGGCCGCGAACCCGTTCGCCACCTCGTCGTAGCCTCGATAGACGGCGCGCTCCACCGCCGCGGGACCCGCGGGCATCCACTCGATGTCCGGCGCCGCATAGCTGAGCCACAGGTCGGCCTCGTGCCGGTTCCACGCCTCGATTCCCTTCCGCGCGAGCTCGACGGTCTCCGACGGTGCCATCGTCCGCCCAGTATCCCCCGGTTCGCCGCCGACCGGCGGGGAATATCCTCGGAAGAACTCCGGCACGCCCGAGCACGAGGAGACCCCGATGGCCACGACGCAGGCGCGCGAAGCAGAAGTCCTCGACGCGGTCCCGACGCAGCTCCTGATCGGCGGCGAGTGGCGCGACGCGTCGGGCGGCGGCACGCTGGCCGTCGAGGACCCCGCGACCGGCGAGACGCTCGTCGAGGTGGCCGACGCGCACGCCCGACGACGCCGTCGCCGCGCTCGACGCCGCGGCCGAGGCCCAGGCCGAGTGGGCGCGCGCATCCGCCGCGCGAGCGCGGCGAGATCCTGCGGCGCGCGTTCGAGGCGCTGATCGCGCGCGCCGACGAGCTCGCGCTGCTGATGACGCTCGAGATGGGCAAGGCCGCTGGCCGAGTCCCGGGCCGAGATCGCCTACGCGGCCGAGTTCCTGCGCTGGTTCTCCGAGCGAGGCGGTGCGCATCGACGGCCGCTACGCGGTCAACGCGAACGCGCCAGGGGCGGACGCTCGTGATGAAGCAGCCCGTCGGCCCGTGCCTGCTGATCACGCCGTGGAACTTCCCGATGGCGATGGGCACGCGCAAGATCGGGCCCGCGGTCGCGGCCGGCTGCACGATGGTGATGAAGCCGGCCAAGCAGACGCCGCTCTCGATGCTCGCGCTGGTGCGGATCCTCGAGGAGGCCGGCCTGCCCGGACGGCGTGCTGAACGTCATCACGAGCTCGTCGTCGGGGTCGGTGATGGAGCCGCTGATCCGCGACCCGCGCGCGCGCAAGCTGTCGTTCACCGGCTCCACCGAGGTCGGCCGCACGCTGATCGACGCAGGCATCCGAGCAGTTGCTGCGGGTGTCGATGGAGCTGGGCGGCAACGCGCCGTTCCTGGTCTTCGACGACGCCGACCTCGACGCCGCGGTCGAGGGCGCGCTGATCGCGAAGATGCGCAACATCGGCGAGGCGTGCACGGCGGCCAACCGCTTCCACGTCGCCGAGTCGGTTGCCGAGGAGTTCGCCAGCAGGCTGGCCGAGCGCATGGGGGCGCTGAAGGTCGGCCGCGGCACCGAGGAGGACGTCGACGTCGGGCCGCTGATCGACGACACGCAGCGCGCCAAGGTCGCCGAGCTGGTGCAGGACGCGATCGGCAGGGGCGCCACGGCCGTCGTCGGCGGCTCGCCGCGCGACGGCGCGGGCTACTTCTTCGAGCCCACCGTGCTCGGCGACGTGCCCGAGGACGCCCGTCTGCTCAAGGAGGAGATCTTCGGCCCGGTCGCGCCGGTCGCGACGCTTCGACTCCGAGGAGGCCGCGATCGCCGCCGCCAACGACACCGAGTACGGCCTCGTCGCCTACGTCTTCACCAGCGACCTCAAGCGCGCGTTCCGCGTCGTCGAGGGCCTGCGAGACCGGCATGGTCGGCCTCAACCAGGGGATGGTCTCCAACGCCGCCGCCCCGTTCGGCGGCGTCAAGCAGTCCGGCTTCGGCCGCGAGGGCGGCTACGAGGGCATCGAGGAGTACCTCGAGACGAAGTACGTGGCGATCAACCTGTAGCGGAGCCGGACCTGCAGTCGTCCGCGTCCACGACTGCTGGACGAGCCAAAGAACTGCCGGACACCGTCGATCTCGGGCTTGGCCGTGACCGCGCCGCTCCGCGGTCAGCGCGAGGCACAACCGCTCTCCTTCAATTGGAGGAGGGCGGAGACCACATTGGCGGAAAACCCTGGGGTGGCCACCCCAGTGCGACCGGCCCGCCTCGGGCCTATAAGTAACGGTCCCGCCGTCAGGGTCCCCGCCGTCAGCGCTTCCACGAAGGGCCGCGCGCATGCCCACCACCTTGCCAGCTCGCCACATCGTTGCGGTCGTCGCCGCTCTCGTGACGACCTTCTCGCTGCTCGCCGCCGGCCCCGCGCGGGCCGACAGCGTCACCATCCACGTCGTCAACGACCGGGCCATCGCGCAGTTTGGCGTGTCCGTTCAGGACCCCGACTCGCCGTCCGGGTCCCAAGGCTCCACCGATGCCTCGGGGAACGTCACGCTCGGGGGCGTCTCCGCCGGCGACCGCATCGACTCCTCCCGCCTGGGGCCGCCACCGTGCGGCGGGTCCGCGAGCGGCACGCCCGAGGGCTTCCCCGGCGTCGAGGTGCATCTCGACACCCCGGTTCCGGCCACGCAGACCGTCACCCTCCCGCACACGACGGGCGACGTCTTCAACCCGACGAACGACGACGACGAGCGCTGGTTGGTCGGCCAGGTCAACCAGTTGCGCCAGCAGAACGGCCGGCAGCCTCTGAGCATCTCCACGACGCTCAACAACGCCGCCAGCGCGGTGGCGCACGACCTCGTGGGGATTCCGGAGCCGTTTCCCCCGCCGTACTGCTTCGTCGTCCCCATCGACTGGGGCTTCCCCGACGTCTCCGGCTCGGCGATGCTCGACGGGCCGTTCGTCTCGCCGGAGGGCGCGTTCGCGCACTGGAATGACGGATCTCCCCGCACCGCCGCGCTGCTCACTTCGTACTACAACGCCATCGGCATCGGGCGGGCGATCGTCAACGGCAGCCCGCAGAACATCGCCATCCTGGACCAGTGCGGCACCCCGGCGCCGCCGTCGTGCGGCATGACCGCCGACCAGGGCGATCCCAACCTCCCCCATACTCCTCCGCCCGCCGGTGGTGGTGGCCCCGGCGGCGGTGGCTCCAGTGGCGGCGGCGCGCCCGGAGGTACCGGCGCGCTACCCGGCACCGCGGGCTCCGGCGGGATCGGCGGCGGCTCGACGCTGACCACCGGACCGCTTGCGGCGGCCATCGGGGGCGTCGCCGTGGCCAAGACCCAGAAGGGCACCGCGGTGTCGGGCTCGGTGACGATCGGGCGCTCGGGCTCCTTCCTGATCGCCGAGGTCTACGCCGAGGCCGCCGCGCTGGCCAGGAAGAAGCGCCCGCCCGTGCGCCTCGGCCGGCAGGCCCGCGGCAACCTCAAGGCGGGCAGGACCACCTTCAAGGTGCCGATCAACAACGCCGCGCGCAAGGCGCTCAGGCGCCACCACAAGCTGAAGGTGACGCTGAAGCTGACCGTCCGACCGCCGAAGGGCGCCGCGCTGGTGACCCTGAGCCGGACGGTGACCCTGAAGCGCTGATCCGCCGCTCAGCGCCCGAGCGTCCGCCGCAGCCCGTAGGCCAGCGCGGCGGTGAGCAGCACCAGCAGCAGCAGGAGCGCGAACGAGGTCACGCCGGCGACCCACAGCACGAGCACGACGACGCTCGCGACGGCGGAGCCGCCGGTGGCCAGCGTCAGCCGGTAGGCGCGCTGCTCGCGCTTGCGGCGGGGCAGGTAGTCGCTCATCCCGACTCCTCGTTCCCGGCCGCGATCCGGCGCAGGTCGATCGTCTCGTCGAAGGTCTTCTCGTCGACGCCGTGCTCGATCGCGACGTCGCGCAGCGGGCGGCCGGACTCTGCTGCGGCCTTGACGATCTCCGCGCCCTTGTCGTAGCCGATAACGGGGTTCAGCGCTGTGGCGACGGCGAGGGTGAGCTCGGCCGAGCGCGCTGCGCCCTCCTCGTTGGCGCGGATGCCCGCGACGCACTTCTCGGCGAACAGCTTGGACTTCGCCGTCAGCAGCTCGATCGACTCGAGCAGGTTGCGCGCGATCAGCGGGACGCGCACGTTGAGCTCGAAGTTGCCCTCAAGGCCGCCGATCGTGATCGCGGTGTCGTTGCCGATCACCTGCGCGGCGACCTGCATCACGACCTCGGGGATCACCGGGTTGACCTTCCCGGGCATGATGGAGGAGCCCTTCTGTAACTCGGGCAGCAGCAGCTCGCCCAAGCCTGCGCGGGGGCCGGAGCCCATCATCGCGAGGTCGTTGGCGATCTTGGTCACCGAGACCGCGATCGACCTTCAGCGCGCCCGACAGCTCGACCAGCGCGTCGCGGTTGCCCTGCGCCTCGAACGGGTCCTCGGGCGGGAGGATCTCCAGGCCCGACTGCTCGGACAGCAGCGCGCGGACGCGCGCCGCGAACTCGGGATGTGTGTTCAGGCCGGTGCCGGTGGCCGTGCCGCCCAGCGGGATCTGCGCCACCTGGGGCAGCGCGTTGCGCACGCGCCGCGCGCCCGAGGCGGATCTGCGCCGCGTAGCCGGCGAACTCCTGCCCCAGCGTGACGGGGACCGCGTCCATCAGGTGCGTGCGCCCGGCCTTGACGATGTCCTTGAACTCCTCGGCCTTCGCGGCGAATGCCTGCTCCAGGCGCTCCAGCGCGGGCAGAAGCTCCTTCGTCGCCATCTCCAGCGCGGCGAGGTGAACGGCCGACGGGAAGACGTCGTTCGACGACTGGCCCATGTTCACGTGGTCGTTGGGATGCGCGGCCTCGCCCGCGAGCGCGGCGATCACCTCGTTCGCGTTCGTGTTCGACGAGGTGCCCGAGCCGGTCTGGAAGGCGTCGACGGGGAACTGGTCGTCGTGCTTGCCCTCCGCGACCTCGTCGCCGGCGCGGGCGATCCGTTCCGCGATCCCGGGGTCGAGCAGCCCCAGCTCACCGTTCACGCGCGCGGCCGCGGCCTTGATGCGGCCGAGCCAGTGGACGATCTCGTCGTGGACCGGGTCGCCCGAGACCTGGAAGTTCTCGACCGCCTTCGCCGTCTCGGCCCCCCACAGCTCCTGCTTGCCTTCCTGCACGGCCATGCGTTTCTCCGGATTCGGTTCGCGTTCGCCCACTACACGCTAGCCGAGGAACGCCGCGAGCTCCCGTCCCAGCCCGACCGGATCGTCGTAGGCCATCAGGAAGCCGGTCCCGGGCAGGACGCGCAGCTGCGCGTCGGGCAGCCGGGCCAGCGCCTCCTCGGCGACGCCGAGCGGGTGGAGCCTGTCCTCGTCGGCCCACAGCAGCAGGGTGGGCACGTCCACCCTGGCGTAGGCGTCGAGCAGCGCGGTCTGAGGCTCGAGCGGCCAGCTGCGCGCCGCCTTCGCCCACGAGCGCGCGAGGTTGCCGTTGCCGCCCACGTCCGCGAACGCATGACGGACGAGGTCGCGCGCTGCCGGGTTGCCGCGGGCCGACAGCGCGGAGCCCAGGCGCGGGCGGAACACCAGCCGCGCGCCGTGGGAAACCGCGCGGTCGAGGCCCGGCACCGCGCCGAGCTGGGCCGCCGTGCGCCACCCCCGCATCAACGCCGGCCGCAGCACGGGACCATGCAGGCGGTTGGACATCAGCACGAGGCGGCGCGGGCGCAGCCGGCCCGACGTGACCGCGCGCAGCAGCAGCTCGGCGCCGACGTCGTGCCCCCCGACCAGCGGCCTCGGCCCGAGCGTGTCGCGGCAGAAGCCGGCGATCACGTCGGCGAGCCAGTCGGGCGAGTAGGGATGGCGCGGACGGTCCTCGGAGTCGCCGTGTAACGGGAGGTCGGGCAGCACGAGCCGGAACCGATCGGAGAGCTGCTCGACCACGGGCTCGAACTCTCGATGGCTGAGCCCAGCCGAGTGCAGCAGCGCGACCGGCGGCCCCGAGCCGGCCTCGCGGTAGGCGACGCGCGCGCCGTCGGGATGGTGGTAGAGGCGGAGCTTCATCCGGTGCGCCGGCCGGCCTCGCCGCCGCGGTCGAACGCCGCTCGGCGTGCCGGGGGCGGGCCGTCGAGCCCGACGGTCTGCTCGAGCCGGCGCTGGAGCTCAAGGCCGACACCGTTGGTCCGCTCGGCGCCGCGGCGCGCAGCCGCTATCAGGTAGCCGAGCTGCAGCGCGGCGGAGTCGCTGCGCGCCACGCGCGTGGCCAGGGCGTCGGCGACCTGGGTGAAGTTGATCCCGACGTCCTGGAGCTCGGCGTCCGAGCGTGCGCGCCGTAGGCAGGTCGAGAGGTGCGTGCCGTCCGGCAGCCGCACCGGCGCCGGTGCGACCCGCAGTGCCGCCGCGATCCGCTCCGGGTGGTCGCGGCAGCTGGCCGGCAGCTTCGGCTCCTCGGTGCGACATCCCGCCACCACGAGTGCGAGGACGAGGAGCGCGGCAGGCAGGACCCGGGACATCGACGGGATCGTAGAGTGGAGTGGGTGCTGCGTCGCTCGCCCCACGATCGCGAGATCCTGAGGCTCGCGCTGCCGGCCCTCGGCGCGCTGGCGGCGGAGCTAGCTCAGACGGCGGCCTTCGCCCGCCTGCGCGCCTTGCGCGCGGTCCTCTCGGTGGGGGCGCCGTCGGGTTCGGCCGGCTTGGGCACCTTGAACCCTCGCACGCGCATGCCCTGCTCGATCGCCGCGATCGTCGTCTCGAGGACCTTGACGCGCGCCCAGCGCTTGGAGTCGCCCTCGACGAGGTGCCAGGGCGCGTGCGGGTGATCGGTGCGCTCGAGCATGTCCTCCACGGCACGGGCGTAGGCGCGCCGGCGCTTGCGGTTGCGCCAGTCCTCGTCGGTGAGTTTCCAGGTCTTCAGCGGGTCCTTCGCGCGGCGCTTGAAGCGCTTGAGCTGCTCGGCGCTGGAGATGTGGATCCAGAACTTGACGATGATCATTCCCTCGGCCGCCAGCGTGCGCTCGAAGCCGGCGATCTCGTCGTAGGCGCGCGTCCACTGCTCCTTGCTGGCGAAGCGCTCGACGCGCTCCACCAGCACGCGGCCGTACCACGAGCGGTCGAGCACGGCCATCCCGCCCCAGCCCGGAAGCGCAGGGCCGAAGCGCCACAGGAAGTGGTGGCGCTTCTCGTCGTAGGTCGGGGCGGCGAACTGCGCGACGCGGACGTGGCGCGGGTCGAGGCTGGTCACGAGGCGCTTGATGGCGCCGCCCTTCCCCGACGCGTCCCAGCCCTCGAACAGCGTAAGGACCGGGGGCCCGATCTTGCCGGGGCCCGTGAGCCCGCCGAGCACCAGGCGCAGCTGCAGCAGTCGCGCCTGCGCGATGGTCAGCCGGCGGGCCTCCGCCGCGCGGTTGAGCGTGAGGCTCATGTCCAGCTCGTCGAGACGCCCCATGGCGACGATCCTCTCAGAGCGCCGGGGTGCGTTTCCAGCCCGTTTGCGGGCACTCCGCGCTTGGCACTACCCCAAATCCGGTAATCGGCAGCAGTTCCAAATCCCTGCGATCGGGACGCGTTCTCTGGACGAAGATTGTGCAAAACCCTCCCAACCCTCACGTCGCGCCCTGAAATGCCGTCAACTGGTCACATGTCTACTCAGGTCACAACCGGCAGTCGTCTCGGTCTCTCCACGTCGCAGGCGGCGCGGGAGCTCGGTGTTTCGCTGGGCACGGTCCGTCGTTGGGCGGATATGGGTTACCTGCATGCGTACCGCACGCCGGGAGGCCAGCGTCGCTTCAGCGCGGACCAGATCGAGACCTTCGTCCGCTCGCTCGAACAGCGCCAGCGCGGCTAAGCGCTTCGGCGCCATCCCGCTGGCATCGATTCGTCGAACCGTGAGGCCGTCGCTCTACTGAGCGGCGGCTTCGCTAATCCCGACCGAGTCATTGATCCGCCGCTCGACGTCGAGCTCGGAGTCGAAGTCGGCGAGGTTCGCGTGGCGATAGTCGACGCCGCGCCCGGCGAGCAGCTCCGCCAGCGCCTCGACATAGCGGGGGTCGAGCTGGGTCCCGCTGACCCTGCGCAGCTCCGTGAGCGCCTCGAACGAGGACATCGGGGTGCGGTAGGTGTCGTCCGCGGTGAGCGTGTCGTATGTCTCGGCCACGGCGACGATCTTCGCCAGCTCGGGGATCTCGTCGCCGCTTGAGGCCGTCCGGATAGCCACGGCCGTCGATTCGCTCGTGATGCGCCCGCACGATCTCGGCCACGGGCCCGTACACGCCCAGGTCGCGCAGCATGTCCGCGCCGAGCTCGGGGTGCCGCCGGATCGTCTCCCAGTCCTGCTCGGTGAGCGTGCGGCCGCGTTCCATGACCCGATCGGACAACCCGAACCGTCCGATGTCATGCAGCAGCCCCGCGGTGTGCGCGAGCTCGCAGTCCCGAGCGGACATCCCGGCCGCCTCCGCGACGTCGCGCGAGAAGGCCGCAACGCCGGCGGCATGACGCGCCGCCCGCGGATCGCGCCGGTCGAGGGTCCGCAGCAACCCCGACAGCACACCCCAGGAGAGCGAGGCGTACTGGCGGGTGCGCTTCCGCGCCGCGACGACGAGACGGGCCATGTAGGTGAAGGCGAAGATGCTGACGAGGACGAAGAGCGCACCACGCGAGGCCCAGGCCTGGACGTAGATCGCCGCGGTGGCCATCGTCATCCCGACGCTTGATCGCCAGTCGCGGGAGCCAGACCTCTAAATGGCGCGCAGACGTGGCAGCAGTGCTCCCGCCATATAGGGCGGCGGTCAGCGCCGATCCCAAGAGGTGGTTTAGCGAGAGAGCCAGGATCGCGACGCCGCCCAGACGAGGTAGAAACCCGCCGACTCGTGGCTTGTGGGGGCCGAACGCGGCAAAGACGAGTGCTGCAACGACGTTGGGCCCGCCGCTCGCCAGGACGTTGATGGGAAGCACGACGACGCGGTACCGCTCCCACAGCCAAGCGCCGAGTTCAGCGAGCGCGGCGACGAAGACGGCCGGGCCGACGCCGAGGAAGGCCACGGCCAGCATTGAAGCCACAAACGACCCGCCGACCAAGACCTTGGTGTCGCTGTCCAGTTCCGCTGCAGCGACATTCGCGAACAGCGCGCAGACAACAAGGACCACGCCGAGCGACGAGAAGAGGCCGACCGCTACCCGCGAGCAGAGCTGTGGCCGCACACGCAGCGCAGCCGGCCACAGCTACGGCGACGACCACCCGAGCGCGAGCAGCAAGTAAATGCCCGTGGCACGACACGAAAACGTATCGGCCGCGGGGTCTCGCGGTATTCAGTTGTTAGCTAGTGCCAGCGCGCGTAGCCGCCGCTAGCCGCGATCGCGCCTACAAGGGCGATCGCAAGCGGGAACAGCTTGACCTTCAGGGTCTGCATCTGGCTCTCCTGCCGGCAAAAAGGCCAGCGTTTGTGAGGAATCGAAGCTATCAGCGGCCTGGGCAAAGTGCACAACTTTGGCGCAGTTATCAGTGCGGAAACTGCCCCCACCACTAAGGGAAACCCGCAAGGTGCTCCGATTCCAGGTCGGGTGCGATTTCTCAAGACCAGCGAGGCTGCGGCTCTCCTCAATGTCAGCCCCAACACGCTTCGCGCATGGGAGCGCCGCTTCGGCTATCCCAAGCCGCAGCGGTCGCCCGGTAAGCACCGCCTGTACACGCACGGGGAGATCGCGGCGTTGCGCGACGCGCTCCAGGAGGGCCTCTCGATTTCGTCCGCAATCAGTCGCGCGCGCGAGGGCCTGAGCGCCGACACCGACTCGCTGGTCGGCGCGCTCTCGTCCTTCGATCGCGACCGCGCGGACGCGGCGATGGAAGCGGCGCTCGCCCTGCGTTCGCTCGAGCGGTCGGTGGAGGAGGTTCTGCTTCCGTCGCTCGACGAAGTGCATCGCAAGCACGGCGCGGACAGCGCGCGTTGGGCGCTCGCCGCCCGTTGGGGTGACGAATGGCTACGTCGTGCACAGCGGCTTGCGCCGCCTCCCATTCGCCAGGTGTCGTTTCTGATCGGCGACGCCTCGGCGAACGAGCTCGATCTTGACTCGCCCGCGATCCGCGCGCTCGAGCTCCTCTGCGCTCGCGCCGGAGCGCGACTGCTGTGTCTATCGGTGCAGGGTGTCTCTGGCATCGGAGAGGCCCTGGCCGTGCTGGAACCGGATGCCATCGTGCTCGCCGGGGGCCACGCCCGCGACGACGAGGTGGCTCGCTGGGCCTACGGCGTTCGCTCCAACGTCGGAGCTCTGCCAGTCACGCTCTACCGCCGCGAGGTTCTCCGTCCGCTGCGCGGGCGCACGACCGGCGCGCGACTGCTCTCGCCGTCGCCGTCGGCAGCGCTCAGCGAGCTGATGGAGATCGTCGAGGTCGGCCGACTCGGGCCGACCCGGCGCAAGGATGCTGCCGCCAAGTCATCGACGTCCCTCATGCCTCGCGAGCGGAGCGCTGGTGCATGAACTTCACCACGGAGGGTGAACCAACATGACCGCCGAGCCGCTGGATTCCTCGCTACGGGTCGTCGGCGACCATCCCGACGACCGACCCCAGAAGCTGTTCTGCGGCCACTGTGGTCGCCCGCCCAACGGCGAGGCCAAGACAAAGAAGGCTGATCCCGGCTCGCGAGTGTGCTCGAGCTGCGGCATGGGTTTGCTGCTGCAGGCACCGGCCGAGTTCGCCCCGTCGCCGAGCGATCCATTTCTCGTCGTTGACGGCTCGCTGACGATCTGCGCCCTATCGCGGGTGGCGGAGGAGCTATTGGGAATCACCGAGACCGAGGCCGTGAACCGGCACATCGGCGAGTTCCTCGTTCCCGGCGATTCCGAGGCGCCGACGAGCGAGAACCTCGGTGCGCTGCTCGCTTGGGCAGCGCGCGGAGACGCTCCCGCGAAGAGCGTTGTGGTCCGTCCGACCAACACGTTCGGCGTTCGCTATTGGGCACGCGTCGGACCGTGCGGCCCACCGCGCGCCGCGCTGCTCGTGCTTGCCGACGCGCGCTGAGCTTCCGGCCGTGCGCCGTTGATGCTCCACGTTGAGGGTATTCGGCGTGGTACAAACCAGGCCGAAGGATGGGGGCCAGACTGGAACGGACTCGGGTCTACGTGGCCGACGACCACCCGCTTTACCGCGAGGGCGTCGTCCGCGCGATCAAGGAACGCCCGGAGTTCGAGCTCGTGGGCTCGACGGGCGACGGTCGCAAGGCCCTGGAGGACATTCGTGAGCTCAGGCCGCAGGTCGCTGTGCTCGATCTCCGCATGCCGGGCCTCGACGCGATCGCCGTCACGAAGGCGATCGAGCGCGACGGGCTGCCGACGCGAGTCCTACTGATCTCCGCGTCAACCGATACGCCAATCGTGTACGAGGCGGTGCGGGCGGGCGCCTACTCGTACATCTCCAAGGACGCCGGTCGCCGAGAGATCTGCGACGCGGTCGCCGGTGTCGCGCGCGGCGACACCGTGCTCTCGAAGGAGATTCAGGCCGAGCTGGTTGCGCACGTCCGCGGCAGGCGCGAAGACGATCGCCCGGTGCTCACGCCGCGTGAGAGCGAGGTGCTGACGTACCTGGCCGAGGGATCGTCGGCACCGCAGATCGCCGAGAAGCTCTATCTGAGCACCGCGACGGTCAAGACCCACCTGGCGAATCTTTACGGCAAGCTCGGCGTGTCTGATCGCGCGGCGGCGGTGGCCGAGGCTATGCGTCGGGGGCTGCTGGAGTAGGCGGTCGGTCCTGGTGCTCTGCGGACCGCTGAATCTCAACGAGCGGTATCGGAATCGAAATCACCGCGGTACCGATTCCCGGCCGGGCTTCGATCTGCAGGCGAAACTCGCCCTCCAGCGCGCGACCCGCTCTGCGGCCGAAGCCAGTCCGATGTGCCCGGTTCGCGTATCGCGTCGGTCGATCGCTTCGTTCAAATCCCTGACCGTCGTCGCGACGCTACCTCCATCGGGTTCTCGACGACGCTCAGCATGAATCCAGACGTTCGAGCCTTGGCGTGTTTGGCTGCGTTCGCCGATAGCTCCCGCGTCGAACGAGAAGAACAGCTGGTCGTTTACGACCAGACATCTCAGGGTCGATCGACAAGTGTGGACCGAACCCAGCCTGTCGAGCGCTTTCTCCGCCATCGCGACTAGATCGCCGGTTCAAGTCCGGCGTGCTCAAGTACGGTCGGATGCAACTCGAACACGGCATCTCGCAAGATTGTCGACGGTTCCGCGAACTGCGTTCTCTGCTCGAACGAGGCCAGTCGACGTCTCCGGCCGTCGCGTCCTCGAGGTCTTGTCGTGCCGCGAGTAACGCTTGAAGCGGATCGTCATGGAGCTGCTCGGCAAGCGTCCGCCGAGCTTGCTCCTCGGCGTTGACCGCTTCCGCGACGAGTCGACCGCGGTTTGCTGGCAGCTTCTTCGACCTGATGCGCACGCTCGCGCGCGTTGACGAAGAGACGAACCACATAGGTGAACATCAGCACTACTACGATCAGCGAAGATAGCCGCCGCGATGCCGACGTCTTGATACGTCTCGGTGATGACGACGAGCAGCACGACGTTGGCGGCAAGAAACGGGAGCAGTCGGCGATACGCTGCGCCATTAGCCCGTGAAGTCGGATGCCCTCGTGGAGCGACATCAACGACGACACGATCAGCAACATTCGTGGCGACAGCCAGAACGTAACGAGGCCGACGGCAACGTCGAAGGGAAGTCCGTCGACGCCAACGGCCGGTCTTAGCGCGACCGAGTGCGACCCAGCCATCCAGGTCGGAGCGACGGCGCCCAGGGTAGTTGACGACCAAGGGCGCGAACGGAAACGACTCCATGACCATGCGCCGAGCTCCGATGCGACCGCGACCGCTACTCCAGCAGATGGACCGAGCACCGCAGCGGCCATCAAGCAACAGAGAAATGAGCCGGACAGCCATAGTCGCCCGCGAACCGAACATCCACGATGTTCGAGATGGCTGCGCCGACCGCAACAGCGGGACGAGCGGATCGAGCACACGACCGTCCGCCGCGATCGCGGCCGCGACAAGGATCGGAATCAACGCACCCAGGCCGATAGCGGCCGTACGCCGTCGGATGCCGTGGTCTCAGCCCGTCCTCCACCCCGCCAAGTTAGCGCGGCAAACGAGCGCTTGACGCACCTTGCGCTACCGTCCTCCCATGCCACCTCTCCTCTGGGACCGCCGCCCCGATGGCCTCCGGGCCCCCGCGTTGGTGTGCGCCTTCAAAGGATGGAACGACGCGGCGGACGCGGCGTCGACCGCCGTGACGTTCGTCGGGTCGGCGCTGAGCGCGGAGCGGTTTGCGCGGATCGATCCCGAGGAGTTCTTCGACTTCCAGAACACGCGTCCGCGGATCCGTCTCACCGAGGGGCGGACGCGCGAGATCACGTGGCCCGAGGTGGAGATCTACGAGGCGCGTGTCCCGCTGGCGCCGCGCGACCTCATCCTGCTCGTGGGCTCCGAGCCGTCGTATCGCTGGCGCACCTTCTGCGGACTGATCGTCGACCTGGCGGAGGCCATGGGCGCCCAGCTCGTGGTCACCCTCGGTGCGCTTCTGGCCGACGTGCCGCACACGCGGCCGGTGTCCATCACCGGACTGGCGTCGGACGCCACGCTCGTGGACCGGCTCGGTCTGAACTCCGCGACGTACGAGGGCCCGACCGGGATCACCGGCGTATTGCACGGCGCCTGCGCCGAGGCCGGACTTCCGTCGGCCAGCCTGTGGGCCACCGTGCCGCACTACATCGCCGCGACGCCGAATCCAAAGGCGTCGCTCGCGCTCGTGCGCAAGCTCGAGGGCCTCGTCGGTGTGTCCGTCGACGCGGCCGAGCTGGAGGGCAGTTCGGCGGAGTACGAGCGCCAGGTCAACCTCGCCGTTCAGAGCGATCCCGACGTGCAGGCCTTCGTCGAGCGCCTCGAGCAGGCCGCCGACGACGACGAGCCGAACCTCGATCCCGGCGACGTTCCAAGCGGCGACACGATCGCCCGCGAGTTCCAGCGCTTCCTGCGCCAGCGCGGCGGCGACGGCGGCCGCTGAGCCTCGGCCCGCTGCCTACTTCTCCGCCGCCGGGCAGATGATTCGGAAGTCGCAGGTCGAGCAGGCCGCGTAGGACGGCGTCGGCTCGAACCCCTGGGCCAGGATGCCCTCCGCCACCTCGAGCACGGTGTCCATGATCCAGTCGCGGTCGCGCTCGTCGCGCTCGACCGGAACCTTCTCGTCGTCCAGCAGGTAGTAGTAGGCCTGCTGCGATGCCTCGAGCTGCCAGGCCTCGCGCGCGCCGACCGCGTACAGCGAGAGCTGGACGTCCTCGCGCAGCTGCGCAGCCGTCTTCGGGCGTCCCGTCTTGTAGTCGATCAACTCGTATCCGCCGTCCGGGAGCCGGTCGACCCGATCCACGCGGCCGCGCAGCAGGTGCGGCCCGAGCGGGAACGCGAACGAGCGCTCGAACCACAGCGGTTCGGCCGGCTCGGTCTGGAAGCGCTCGAAGTACCGGGTCAGAGCGTTGCCCGCCTTCTCGTGCAGCTGGCGCTCCTCCTCGGAATCCCCGAAGCCGTTGCGCCGCCACCCGGCGTCCAGGAGGCCAAGCAGTTCCGCGAGGGTCTGCGCGCCGCCGGCGGCGTGGAAGCGCTCGAGCACCTGGTGCACGAGGATCCCGAAGCGCTGGTGGATCGTCGGCTCCGTCGGAATCCGGAAGACGCGCGCGAACTTGTAGCGCAGCGGACACACCCGGTAGGTCTCGACGTCGCCCGCGGAGAGCACGAGACCCTCGCCGCGTCGCGGGAGGAACGCCTCCAGCGAGGGCTCGTCGCGCGCCGCCACTGCCGCGGCCCGCCGCCGCTCGCTGCGCTCGGTGTCCAGCACGTAGTCGTCGAGCGCGCTGGTCTGGAAGATCTCGCGCTGCTCGGCCGTGACGGCGCGGCCCAGGCGCGCGTTGAGCTCCGGGAGCGCGTCCTCGACCGACTGTCCCGCGGGCCGCTCGATCAGGGCGGCCAGCTTGATGAGCTCGAGGTAGCGCACGACCGCGTGAGACACGTCGAGGTCGGTGTCGAAGCGCAGCTCGCCCAGGCGGCCGGCCGTGCGCGCGACGGTCTCCAGCAGCTCCTCACGGAGCATGCGGAACGTCGCGTGCAGAGACTCCGCCGGGCCGAACAGCTCCTCCTCGCGGTCCTCCCACGCCGCGCCGATGGCGGCGCGCGCCTGCTCGGCGAACGGCGACGGCGGCTGCTCGTCGCCCCGGTCGGAGCGGGCGGCGTACGCGAGCACGAGGCGCGTGCGCGCGCGCGTCATCGCGAGGGCGAGCAGGCGCCGCATCTCGGCCACGTGGACCTCGCGCGAGTCCCGCGGCAGCCTCTCATGCAGCAGCTCGTCGGGAATCGCGGCCGGCGCGCGCCGGCGCGCGCCGGGCATGCGCGCCGATTGCAGGCCGAGCACGTACACGTGCTCGAACTCCAGGCCCTTGGCGTCGTGCATCGCCATCACGTGCACGCCGCCGGCCTCGCCGTCGCCGGTCGCCTCCTCCTCGCGCAGCCCGGCCTCGGCGACCGCGGCGATGTAGCGCGCGAATTCCCGCGGGGTGGCCTGGGGCGCGCGGCGCACGTACGCCGAGGCCATCTCACCGAACTTGGCGAGGTTGACGAGCCGCTCGACGACGTCCGCCTGGGCGGCGAACAACTGCTGGCGGCGCAGGCCCAGGCGCTCGATCAGCCGGTGCACGAACAGGTCGGGCCGGGTCGTGTCCAGCGCGGCAGAGGCGGAGCGGTAGCGCTTGAGGAACTCCAGGATCCGCTCGCGCGCCTCGGGCGGGATCTGGGGCGACTCGGTCGCCGCCACCAGCGCCGAGACCATGTCGAGCTTGCGCCGTCGCGCGATCTGGATGCAGCGCGCGAGGTCGATCGACCGTAGTTCCACGGGCGGACGCGCAAGCGCGCGGACGACCGCGCCCGCGTCGCCGGGATCGGCCAGTAGGCGCAGCCAGGCGAGCACGTCGCGGATCTCCGCGCGCTGGAAGAACGCCGCCGCGCCGATCAGCCGGTGCGGCACGGCGCGCTCGTCGAGCGCGACGGCGACGGCCTGGCCCTCGCGCCGCACCGACCGCACGAGCACGCCCACCGACTCCGGCGCCACGCCGGTGCCGAGGAGCGCCTCGACGTCGGCGGCGACGCTCTGCGCCTGCGCGCGTTCGTTGTCGCAGCGCCAGAACGCCACCTCTCCGCCTTCCTCGCCGACCGGGCCTTCACCGGGCTCCGCCACCGGCTCGACCACCGCCCGGGCGGCGGCCACGATCGGCGCGCCGCAGCGCAGGCTGCGCTCCAGCCGGACCACCCGGGGCGCCGGCTGCGCGGAGAGCATCGCCTGCACGTTGGCCCCGGCGGCCGCGCGGAAGCGCTGGATCGCCTGGTCCGGGTCGGCCGCCGCGACCAGCGTCGCCTCGCCGCCGGCAAGCCCGCGCGCCACCGACGCCGGCCCCAGATCGAACTCCTCGAGTTCGTCGACGAGCACGTGGTCGAAGCGGCCCGTCAGGCGCGTGCGCGCCGCCGAGTCCTGCGCCAGCAGTGCGTGCGCGCGCAGCACCAGGTCGCCCGTGTCGAGCATGCCCATGTCGCCCAGCAGCGCGTCGTGGGCGCGGTACACCGCGGCGAACTCGAGCTCGCGGTCCGCCGCCTCCCCACCCGGGAGTGCGGCGGCCCAATCGGCGTACTCCTCGACCGTGACGAGCTCGGCCTTCAGCCGGTCGATGCGCTCGATGAACGAGGCCAGCAGCGCGGCCGGGTTGCCCTGGAAGTCGTGGCTGCGCAGCGGCAGCTCGTCGATGCGCTCGAGCAGGAGCGCGAGGCGGTCGGCCCCGCTCGCCGCCGCCGCGAAGGGATCGAGCCCGGCGGCCGGCGACTCCCCGCGCAGCAGGCGCGCGCAGAGGTCGGGCACGGTCGCCACCGCCAGCTCCTCGTAGGCGCGGTCCACGACTCCCTCCACCCGCGCGCGCAGAGCCGCCGCGGTGCTCGTCGTAGAGGCGAGCAGCGCGATCCGCTCCGGCGCGGTGCCCTGCTCCACCAGCCACCCGAAGCGGGCCACCAGCGCGTGGGTCTTGCCCGTGCCCGCCCCGCCGAGAAGCAGCAGCGAACCGTCCGGGTGCACGACGGCTTCCCGCTGCGCGTCGGTCAGGCCGTGGGGCAAAGCTGGCACGGTCCTAGGATATGACCGGATGACGGATTCGCAGACCGGAGGCGCGGCGGGTCCGGACGCCGCTCACGCCGACTGGCTGGACGCCTGCCGGCGTGCCACCGCCGGGCTGCGGGCGATCCTCGCGGACAACCCGACAACACGTGATCGCGCCGAGGAGACGGGCAGCCGCGGCAAGGGCGGAGACCGCACCCTCCTGATCGATCAGGCCGCCGAGGACGTCGTCTTCGCCGAGCTGGACAAGCTGCACGCCACGGGCCGGCGATTCGTCGCGATCTCCGAGGAGCGCGGCGAGGTCGACTACGGCGACCCGGCGGTCCGGGTCGTGATCGACCCCATCGATGGATCGCTCAACGCCAAGCGCGGGCTCCCGCACCACTGCCTGTCCATCGCGGTGGCGGAGGGGAGCACGATGGCCGACGTCGTCTTCGGCTATGTCCACGACCTCGGTCCCGACGAGGAGTGGGTGGCCTCCCGCGGCGCCGGAGCGAATCGCAACGGACGCCCGCTCGACACCTCGCCGCGCGAGCGGCGTTGGAACGGCGGCAAGCTCGAGGTGCTCGGGATCGAGTCGGCCGACCCGCGCTGGGTGGCCGAAGCCGCAGAGGATCTGCGCGACAGCGCCCACCGGCTCCGCGCGATCGGCGCGATCGCCAGCTCCCTCTGCCAGGTCGCGGCGGCGCGCTTCGACGGGATGGCGACGCTCAAGCGCTGCCGGGCCGTGGACGCCGCCGCCGGGCAGCTGATCGTGCGCGAGGCCGGCGGCGTGGTCGCCTTCACCTCCTACGAGGACCCGCTCGCGGCTCCGCTCGATCTGGTCCCGCGCTCGCCCGTCATCGCCGCCCGCACGGAGCGCGCGCTCAATGAGCTGCGCGCGCTCCCACGGGCCTGAGTGAGCCCCTCCCCAGGGGCACCTGCTCAGCCGTGATGGCTGGCGCAGTAGGCGTCGCGCGAGACCTGGCCGGGCGGAGTCGGCGTGGTCGGCGACAGAGACTTGATGAGCTCGGCCTGGCTGGCGGCGTAGTCCTCGATCTGCTGGGCGACCACGGCGCGAGCTGCCGCGTCGGGCGCGCTCGCGAGCCGCTCGGCGTTGCGCCATGCGCCCTCGCGCCAGCCCTCGACCGCCTGGAAGAAGGTCTGGTAGCCGAGCGCCTGCAGCGGGCCGGGCAGGGTCACGTTCACGCTGGGGTCGAAGCGCTGGGCGCCCTCGGTGATGGCCGGCTCGTACGCGTCGTAGAGGATCTGGTTGACCTTGTCGTGATCGGGCTTGCGGCTCGAGCCGTCGGGCTTGACGAGGCCGATCGCCTCGAGCACGAAGGGCAGGTCGCGCTGCACGTGCGCGTTGACGCCGAGCAGGAGGTCACCCTCACCGGTCACCTGCTTGTTCGTGGCCGCGTTGAGCGCGATCTGCCAGGCCTGCGGCACGTTGCCCATGTCGCCGTGGTTGTAGGCGTCCATCGGCGTGAAGTAGTACTTGGCGAAGACCGCGTCCTCGTGATTGACGAACGCGTTGTCCTCGAAGAAGTTCGGATCGCTGACCGCCTGGCGGTACTGCTGGGTGACGCGCAGGTACAGCAGCGAGAACAGGGCGCGGTGGTCGCAGGAGGACGCGAGCGGGTTGAACCGCTTCGTCATCTCCTTGATCGTCGCGTCGACGCACTTGACCTTGCCCGACACGCACTCGTTCGCGCTGTTCGGGTCGTACTGGTCGGTCAAGCCGGGGACCAGCGAGCTCCAGTCGACGAGGATGTTGTCGTCGGCCATGGCCCGGGCCGGGAAGAGCATCAGAGCGCACGCGCACAGCGACGCGAGCAGCAGGCGAGTACCGCGCATCTCCACCTTCCTTGGTTGGCCCCGAGAGCTCGAGGGCCGATGTCGCACAAGCGGGACGCGATGAGGGTCCGCGTCCACCTCCAGTTTCCATAGCGTCCATCGGCAAGCTTGAGCGGCGGCTTGAGCGATTGGACGGATGTATGAGCGAAGGGAGCGCGGTGGCCCCGCTGGCCGCCTGCGTCATCATCTGGCAGACCGTGATCGACTGGGGCCTTGCAACACAGATCGCCGGCGTCGTCGCCGGTGAGGGCACGAACGGCGTGGGCACGCAGGCGCGGCTCGCCGCGCTGCCCGCCGCGGCCGCCGAGAGCGAGCGCCTCGTCACCGCGTACACCGGCCTGCGGCCGCCGGGCGCGCTGCCGCGACCCGAGGCGCTGGACCGGCGCGGCTGGATCGACGCCAACGTTCGCAGCCTGCGCCCCCTGCTCGAGCCGCTGGGCGATCGCCTCGGCACCGAGCTGGGACCGCTGGCCGCGCCGGTGCGCGCGGTGGCGGGCGTCCTCGTCGCGGCGGAGATCGGGGCGCTGTTCGGCTACATGTCGCGCCACGTACTGGGCCAGTACGAGCTGATGCTGCTCGATTCCGCCGCGCCGGCGCGCCTGCTGTTCGTGGCCCCGAACCTCGACGAGGCCGTCTCGAGCCTCGACGCCGACGCGGACGAGCTCCTGCGCTGGGTCGCGCTGCACGAGACGACCCACGCGCTGCAGTTCGAGGGCGTGCCGTGGCTGCGCGAGCACCTCGCCGGTCTCGTGCGCGAGCTGCTGCGCACGGCCGAGGTCTCGATCGACCCCGGGAAGCTGCTGCGGCTCCCGTCCGGCGCCGACCTGCGCGCACTGGTCGATGCGGTGCGCGAGGGCGATCTGCTCTCCCTCGTGACGGCCCCCGAGCAGCGCGCACTGCTCGATCGGGCGCAGGCGACGATGGCAGTGTTGGAGGGGTACGCCGAGCACGTGATGGACGCGGTCGGCGCGGCGGTGCTCCCGTCCTTGCCGCAGCTCCGGGTCGGGCTCGAGCGCCGCCGCTCGACGCGGTCGGCGGCCTCGCGCTGGCTCGCCAGGCTGCTCGGTCTCGACCTCAAGCTGCGCCAGTACCGGCTCGGCAAGCGGTTCTCCGACGAGGTGGTCGCCGCCGCCGGCATCGACGCGCTCAACCGCGTCTGGACCGGGCCCGACGCGCTGCCGACGCTGCCCGAGCTCGAGGAGCCGAGGACGTGGTTGGAGCGAACACGCGTTCCTCTTGTTACAAAGTCGTGACCATTTTGTCTAGTTTTTCCCGGGATTGTCAGACTAGCCTGTAACAAGCTCTCGCAGCCGGGGTTTACAAACACGTGTTCGGTGGGACTGCTAATGTCCTGGTCGAGCCGCTCAGATATAACCGCCGCGACCTCGGAACCGCCGAGAGGAGTGAGGAAGTAGATGCCTACCACCACCCAGAACCAGCGCAGCGCCGCCGCCAGGCGCCGTAGCGCCGCCGCCAAGCGCGCCGCAGCGACGCGCGAGGCCACCCCGCGTACCCCCGTCGAGCAGGTCCAGTACGCCGCCGAGCGTGCGGTTCTGATTCCCGTCGGCGCGGCCCTGACCGCGACCGATCGCGTCGCCGATGCCGTCACGGAGCTGGCGAAGGCCTACAGCACGCCGGAGACCGCCCAGAAGCGCGTCGAGCGCGATCTGCGCCGCTTCGAGCGCAGGGGCACGACCGCCCGCAACCGCGCCGAGCGCCGCATCAAGCGGACGCGCACGCGCGTGGAGCGTGAGCTGCGTCAGCGCCGCACCCGCGCGCAGCGCGCCGTAAGGCGCAACAGCACCCGCGTGCAGCGCGAGGTCAAGTCCGTCCGTCGCGACCTCGAGAAGCAGAGCAAGGCCGCGCAGAAGCGCGTCGAGGACGTCGTCAACACCGCGCAGGAGCGCGTGTCGAGCCCCGCCTAGCTCGTTCGACTTCACCCGCCGGCGTGGAGAGGCGCCGTCCGGGAGAGCGTGCCGGCACACATATCCTCGCCGGCACATGCAGCACCCTCTCCTCCCTCAACCGTCGGGACGCCCTTGTGGCGTCCCGTCGGTCCTTAAGGAACCTCGGCCCGCGCACAATCCGTCTGCTTGAATGGGGGTCGATGCCTTCCAAGGACGAGGTCCGCGAGGCCCTGCGGGCCGTCATCGACCCCGAGCTGCGCCGTTCCATCGTCGAGCTTGACATGGTGCGCTCGATCGAGGTGCACGACTCCACCGGCGTGGTGGACGTGACGGTCTCGCTCACGACCGCCGGCTGTCCGATCCGCAACCACTTCGAGGAGGGCGTCGCCAAGGCCGTGCACGGCCTCGACGGCGTGACCGGAGTGAACGTCGACTTCGACGTGCTCTCGGATCAGCAGAAGTCCAGCCTGCAGCAGAAGCTGGGGCGTGGCTCGCTCCCGGAGGGAGCGCTCGCCGAGGTGAGCAACATCATCTGCGTCGCCTCCGGCAAGGGCGGCGTCGGCAAGTCCACGCTCACGGCCAACCTCGCCGCGGCGCTCGGCGCCGAGGGCAAGCGCGTCGGCGTCCTCGACGCCGACGTGTGGGGCTACTCGATCCCGCGCATGCTCGGCCTCGGCGCCCAGCGTCCGAAGGTCTCGGCCGAGCGCAAGATCCTGCCGCTCGAGGCGCACGGGACGTCGGTCATGTCGATCGGGTTCTTCGTCGAGGAGGACTCGCCCGTCGTGTGGCGCGGCCCGATGCTCCACAAGGCGCTAACGCAGTTCCTCGAGGACGTGGCGTGGGGCGAGCAGGACTTCCTGCTCATCGACCTCCCGCCGGGGACTGGTGACGTGTCCATGACGCTCTCACAGCTCCTCCCACAGGCCCGGTTCACGATCGTGACCACGCCGCAGCCGGCCGCGCAGAAGGTCGCGCGCCGCGCCGCCGAGATGGCCGGCAAGTTCAAGCTCGAGATCGCCGGTGTGATCGAGAACATGGCCGGCTTCACGACGCCCTCGGGCGAGCGCTTTCCGATCTTCGGCGAGGGCGGCGGCCAGCTGCTCGCCGACGAGCTCGACGTCCCGCTCCTGGCCAAGGTGCCACTCACGATGCCCCTGCGCGAGCAGGCCGACGCCGGCACGCCGCTCGTCGTGGCGGACCCGGACGACCCGGCCGCGCAGGCGATCCGTCAGGCCGCCAGCGGCCTGATCGCCTCCGCGCCGGTCGAGCTGCCCGTCATGCAGGCCCCCGCGCCCGCCGCCGCTCCCAAGCCCGCGGGCGCCTCGCTGCCGATGGCCTGAGAGGCCGCGGCGGGTTCAGCCGCCGCCGTCGTTGGCGTAGTACTCGAGGTTGATCTGCGTGTACTTCGTCCACTCCTCCGGGAGCTGGTCCTCGGCGAAGCAGGCGTCGACCGGGCAAGCCTCCACGCACGCGTCGCAGTCGATGCACTCCTCCGGATCGATGTAGAGCATCTCGACCTTGTCGTAGTCGGGCTCGTCGGGAGTCGGGTGAATGCAGTCGACGGGGCAGACCTCGACGCACGAGTTGTCCTTGGTCCCGATGCAGGGCTCGGCGATGACGTAGGCCATGTGACGGTTCGTTCCTTATGGAGGGTTGGTGACCGAGTCGCGCATTCTAGGCAGTCCGGGTGGCCGGTTCGGCACCGGTGGCGCCTAGACTGCGGCGCCGATGATCCTGCTCACCGGTGCGACCGGCCTCGTGGGCACCGCGCTCCTCCGCCGACTCACCGCCGAGGGCGATTCGGTGCGCTGCCTGGTGCGCGATCCACGCCGGCTCGGAACCGAGCGCGTGCGGGTGCAGATCGCGCTCGGGGACCTCGCCGACCCGCTCTCCTTCCGGCACGCGCTGCGCGGCGTGAGCACCGTCGTCCACCTCGCGGCGTCGATCCGGGACCAGCCCGCCGGCTCGATCGAGGAGCTCAACGGCGTTGCGACGTGGCGCATGGTGCAGGCCGCGGAGCGTGCCGGCGTCGAACGGTTCGTCTTCTTCTCGGCGCTGGAGGCCTCCACGCGCAGCCGCGCCCGCTTCTTCCGCGCCAAGGCGCTGGCCGAGCGCGCCGTCGCGGAGTCCGGACTCAGGCACACGATCTTCGCTCCGTCGATCGTCTACTCGCCAGGTGACCCGTGGCTGCGACTGCTGGAACGGCTGTCCCTGCTGCCCGTCATGCCGATCGCCGGCCAGGGGCGCGCCGCGTACCAGCCGATCTGGGCCGAGGACGTCGCCGACTGCGTGGTGGCCGACCTCAACGGGGCCGGCAATGGACGCGCGCGCTACGAGCTGGCCGGGCCCGACACGCTGACCTACGACGGCATCGTCGAGCTGGTCCTGCGCTCGCTCGGGCGCCGCCGCCCGCTCGTGCACGTTCCACTGCCGGTCGTGCGCGCCAGCCTGCGCGCGGTCGGGGCCCTGTTCGGGCAGACGGCGTTCGCCACCTGGGACGAGGCGGAGCTGATGGAGGTGGCGATGACGACGCCCAGCGGCACGGCCGACGCTGAGCACCTCGGTGTCGTGCCCAAGCCGATGGGGGCCGTATTGGGAGCCGGTTAGAACTCGAGGGCGGGCTTCCGGTCGGCCCACGGCCGGGCCACCTCGAGCTGGTTCGCCAGCCCCAGCAGCGGCCCCTCGGCCGCTGGCCGGCCGAACAGCTGGATGCACAGCGGAAGGCCGTCGTCGCCGTGGTAGAGCGGCAGGGAGATCGCCGGCAGCCCGGTGACGTTGGCGGTGGCGGTGAACGGTGTGAACTGGCCGCCGCGCGCCCACGCCGCCAGGCCGTCGCCGGCGGTCGTGTCGATCTCGCCCAGCTCCAGCGGCCGCTCGGCCAGCGCGGGCGTCAGCACGGCGTCGTACGGATCCAGGTAGCCGACCAGCGTCCGCGAGAAGGCCTCGAGCTGCGTGACCGCGGCGTGCAGCGCGAGCGCGGTGTTCTCGGTCGCCTGCCGGAACATCGCGAGGCTCAGCGGCTCGATGTCCTCCGGCGTCGGCTCGCGGCCGGCGATCGTGGCGCCGAACCCGACGACCAGCGCGATGAACGTGCCGAACGCGACGTTGAACAGGTGCAGCAGCTGCGGCTCGTCCCATGGCGGGTCGATCTCCTCGACCTCGTGGCCCAGCTCCGCCAGCAGGTCGGCGGCGTCGCGCACGGCGCGCGCCTGGAGGGCGTCCAGCGGCGCCTCGATCGGGGGCTTGAGGGTGAAGCCGATGCGCAGGCGCCCGGGCTCGCGCTGCATCGTCGTGGCGAACGACTCCGCGGGCGGCGGCGCCCACGTGGCGTCGCCGAGCTCGTAGCCCGCCAGCACGTCGAGGAGGACCGCGGTCTCCGGGACGGTGCGGGTCAGGACGCCGGCCACCGTCGTCAGGTGCTCGCCCACGTCGGGCCCGAGCGAGATGCGCCCGCGCGCCGGCTTGAGCCCGACCAACCCGCAGCACGCCGCCGGGATGCGCGTCGAGCCGCCGCCGTCGGTGGCGTGGGCGATCGGCACCATCCCCGACGCGACCGCGGCGCCCGAGCCGCCCGAGGAGCCGCCGGTCGTGCGCGCGGTGTCCCACGGGTTCCGAGCCGCGCCGTAGCGGCGCGGCTCGGTCGTCGGCACGATGCCCATCTCGGGCATGTTCGTGATTCCCACGATCACGAAACCCGCGTCCTTGAAGCGCCGGACCACGTAGGAGTCGTTGGACGGTTGAAAGTCGCCGAACAGGTCCGAGCCGAACGTCAACGGCAGTCCCTCGACCGGGGTCAGGTCCTTGATCCCGATCGGGACGCCGGCGAACGGGCGCTCGTCCCCGGGGCCGATCGCGTCGGCGGCCGCCAGCGCGCGCTCGGCGTCGAGCGCGACGAAGGCATTCAGCGTCGGGTTGAGCTCCTCGATGCGGTCGAGCGAGGCCTCGACCAGCTCGCGCGAGGTCACCTCGCCCTTGCGCACGAGGTCGGCCAACTCGGTGACCGGGCGGTAGAGGAGGTCGGCGGCGGCGGTGGGTGACATTCGAGCTCCTGTCGAGGGGTCCCGGGGAGCCTAACCTGCAACGCTGTGCGGCCGACGAGATACGAAACGGAGCGAGCATGAGCGAAGTCCAATCAGGCCTCGAGGGGGTAGTCGCCTTCGCGACCGAGATCGCCGAGCCCGACAAGGCGGGCGGCGCGCTTCGCTATCGCGGGATCGACATCGAGGATCTCGTCGGCCATGTGCCGTTCGAGAAGGTCTGGGGCCTGCTCGTCGACGGCGAGTTCGAGCCCGGCCTCGCGCCCGCCGAGCCGTTTCCGCTCACGATCCGCTCGGGCGACCCGCGCGTCGACGTGCAGTCCGCGCTGGCCATGTTGGCGCCCGAATGGGGTCTGCGCCAGCTCATCGACATCCCCGAACGCCAGGCGCGGGACGACCTGGCCCGGGCGTCCGTCATGGCCCTCTCCTTCGTGGCGCAATCGGCCCGCGGGCCGGACCGGCCGCCGGTCGACCAGGCGGACGTAGACCAGGGCGACTCGATTCCCGAGCGCTTTCTCATCCGCTGGCGCGGCGAGGCCGACCCGAGCCACGTCAGGGCGATCGACGCGTACTGGATTTCCGCCGCCGAGCACGGCATGAACGCCTCCACGTTCACCGCACGCGTCGTCGCCTCGACCGGGGCCGACGTCGCGGCGGCGCTGTCCGCTGCCGTCGGTGCCCTGTCCGGGCCGCTGCACGGCGGCGCTCCCTCGCGCGTGCTCGCGATGCTCGACGAGGTGGAGCAGCTCGGCGACGCCGATCGCTGGGTGAAGTCGGCACTGGACCGCCGCGACCGGCTGATGGGCTTCGGCCACCGCGTCTACCGCGCCGAGGACCCTCGCGCCCGGGTGCTGCGACGCACGTGCCGCGAGCTGGGCTCGCCGCGCTACGAGGTCGCCGAGGCCCTCGAGGAGGCGGCGCTGGCCGAGCTCAAGGCACGCAAGCCCGACCGGGTCCTGGCCACCAACGTCGAGTTCTGGTCCGCGGTCGTGCTCGACCTCGCCGACGTTCCTTCGCACCTCTTCACGTCGATGTTCACCTGCGCCCGCACGGCCGGCTGGGCGGCGCACATCCTCGAGCAGAAGCGCGAGGAGCGCCTGATCCGGCCGACGGCGAAGTACATCGGTCCCGGCCCCCGGCCGGTCCCCGCCGCGGCCTGAGCGCTGCGGGGCGCGGAGGCCCATGACGCCAGAGCACGAGCTCGATCCCGACACCCTCGGCGATCACTTCGACCGGCTCTACCGGGCGGCGTGGGGACTGTGTGGCTCGCGCGAGGACGCGGAGGACCTCGTGCAGGACACCTACGCGCGCGTGCTCGCGCGCCCGCGCGTGGTGCGCCGCGACGACGACCTCGGCTATCTCCTGCGCGTGCTGCGCAACACGTTCGTCTCCTCCCGGCGCACCGCCGCGCGGCGCCCGCAGACCGCGCCGGGCGCGGAGCCCGAGGCGCTGGACCTGCCGGACCAGCGCCGCGCCGCGGCCGAGCCCGCCGTCGCGGCCGAGGCGCGCGAGGTGTACCGGGCCATCTCCGAGCTGTCGGACGACTTCCGCGACGCGCTGGTGGCCGTCGACGTGGCCGGGCTGTCGTACACCGAGGCGGCGCGTGCACTCAAGGTGGCCGAGGGGACGATCACGAGCAGGCTGTTCCGGGCGCGCCGCGAGGTGGCGAGGACGCTCGCACCTCCGGCGGACTCGACCTAGTCAACGGTGTCTTAGAAGGGAACCCCGCCCTTGCCCTTCCAGGCGGCGAGGTTGAGCAGGACCGGGAGCGAGACGTTCGCCGCGGCCAGCACGCAGGTGTGGCCGGAGCGCAGCCACGTGACGACGGTGCGGCCGTCGCTCGTGAGGTAGCGCAGCGTGACGCCGTTGAGAACCGTGGTGTGCGCCCCTGCCGGCGTCTTCAGCGCCTTGCCGGACACGATCGTGTAGCCGATGCGCTTCCCGTTCTTGGCATAGAAGACCGTGGCGGTGTCGCGGCCGCCGATGCGGTCTCGGCGTGCGCCTGACGTCTCCCAGGCGAAGCTGTCGCCCCAGTAGGGATAGGCGACGCCGTCCACGGCAGTGTTCAGCAGCTTCGAGCCGTCCGAGTGCGCGGGCGGCCCGCTCGTGGGCGGCAGCGCGCTGAGGCCGGCCGCCTGGACGAGGGTCGGCGCACCCGGCGTCCCGCCCGGCAGGGCGAGGGCCAGCGCGAGCGCGGCGACCGCCAGTGCGGCGGCGAGGCCGCCGAGCAGCCCGCGCCGCCGGCGGCGCGCCCGCGGCCCCAGCCGCTGGCGGTCGGCCTCGATGCGCTCGCGCAGCGCAAGCGGAGCACGTGCATCGGCGGCGGCGGTCCGTACGAGGTCCACCGCGCGGCGCTGCTCGTCGACGAGCGCGCGCAGCTCCGGGTCGGCCTCCACGCGGGCCTGGACCTCGGCACGTCGTTCGGGCGCGAGCGATCCGTCCGCCAGCGCGGCGAGGTCGGCAAGTGTTCGCTCGTTCATCGACGGCGTCGGTTTCATGAGGATCCTCTGTGCATTAAGACGCCGGAGCGCCCGATTCCCTTCCTCGAGAGGGTAGAAAACCGGGCGCGTCCGCGCCTCAGCGATCTGATTCCCGCCGCGGACTTGAAACGCCGGGGGCCCGGCACATGGCCGGGCCCCCGGTACGACCTGAAGCGCTGAAGCGCTTCGCTACATCATCCCGCCCATGTCGGGCATGCCGCCGCCGCCGGGCATGCCGGCGCCTTCCTTCTCCGGCATCTCGGCGACGATCGCCTCGGTGGTGAGGATGTTCTTCGCGATCGAGGCCGCGTTCTGCAGCGCCGAGCGCGTCACCATCGCGGGGTCGATCACGCCGGCCGCGACGAGATCCTCGATCTCGCCCGTGGCCGCGTTGAGCCCCTGACCGGCCTTGGCCTTCCGGACGTCGTTGACGACGACCGAGCCCTCCAGGCCGGAGTTCTCCGCGATCTGGCGGAGCGGCTCCTCGAGCGCGCGCAGGACGATGCGGGCGCCGGTGCGCTCGTCGTCGTCCCCGATGGCGTCGAGCTTGACCGCGCTGATCGCGGCCAGCAGCGCCACGCCGCCGCCCGGCACGATGCCCTCCTCGAGGGCCGCGCGGGTGGCCTGCAGCGCGTCCTCGACGCGGTGCTTCTTCTCCTTCATCTCGGTCTCGGTGGCCGCGCCGACCTTGACCACCGCGACGCCGCCGGACAGCTTCGCGAGGCGCTCCTGGAGCTTCTCGCGGTCGAAGTCGGAGTCGGTCGACTCGACCTCGCTCTTGATCTGCTTGATCCGGCCCTTGATGGCGTCCGAGTCACCGGCGCCGTCGACGATCGTCGTGTCGTCCTTCGATACGACCACGCGGCGGGCGTGACCGAGCTGGGAGAGCTGGGTGTTCTCCAGCTTCAGCCCCATCTCCTCGGTGATGACCTCGCCACCGGTGAGGATCGCGATGTCCTCGAGCATCCGCTTGCGGCGGTCGCCGAAGCCGGGAGCCTTCACGGCCACGCCGGTGAACGTGCCGCGCAGCTTGTTCACGACGAGCGTCGCGAGGGACTCGCCCTCGACGTCCTCGGCGATGATCAGCAGCGACTTGCCCGACTGGATGACCTGCTCGAGCACGGGCAGGACGTCGCGGACGGAGCCGATCTTCTGGTTGGCGATGAGGATGTAGGGGTCCTCGAGCACGGCCTCCATGCGGTCCTGGTCGGTGACCATGTAGGGCGAGATGTAGCCCTTGTCGAACTGCATGCCCTCGGTGAACTCGAGGTCCATGCCGAACGTCTGGCCCTCCTCGACGTTGACCACGCCGTCCTTGCCGACCTTCTCGATCGCGTCGGCGATCACGTCGCCGATGTCGTCGTCGCCGGCCGAGATCGTCGCGACGCGCGAGATCTGCTCCTTGCCGGAGACCTCCTTGGACTGCTTCTCGATGCTGTCGACGACCTGGTCGACGGCGGTCTCGATGCCGCGCTTCAGCCCCAGCGGGTTGGCGCCGGCGGCCACGTTCTTGAGGCCGTCGCGCACGATCGCCTGGGCCAGCACGGTCGCGGTGGTGGTGCCGTCGCCGGCGACGTCGTTGGTCGCCGTGGCGACCTCGCGGACGAGCTGGGCGCCCTGGTTCTCGAAGACGTCCTCGACGTCGATCTCGCGAGCGATGGTCACGCCGTCGTTCGTGATCGTGGGGGCGCCGAACTTCTTGTCGAGGACGACGTAGCGGCCCTTGGGGCCGAGCGTGACCTTGACCGCGTTGGCGACGGCGTCCACGCCGGCCTCGAGCGCCTTGCGCGCCTCGGCGTCGTACTTCAGTTCCTTGTGAGCCATGTGTTTCGGAATCTCCTTTAGGACTCGACCTTGGCGAGCACGTCGGACTCGCGCAGGACCAGGAGGTCCTCGCCGTCCACCTTGATCTCGGTGCCGCCGTACTTGCTGTAGAGGACCTCGTCGCCCTCGGAGACGTCGAGCGGCGTGCGCTTGCCGGTCTCCTCACTGACCCGGCCGTCGCCGACGGCGAGGACCTTGCCCTTCTGGGGCTTCTCCTTGGCGGTGTCGGGGAGGACGAGCCCACTGGCCGTGGTCTCCTCCTCCTCGAGCGCCTGGACGATCAGCCGATCGCCGAGAGGCTTGAGCTTCATGTGATGCAACCTCCGGTTGATGAGGGGCGGGTTTGGCACTCTCGTACCCCGAGTGCCAAGCTGCCCGTCACTCTATCCAGGGAGGGTGGGATGTCAAGGGTGACTTGGCACTCTCGTGCGAGGAGTGCCAAAGGACTGGCGGGGCGTCCGGCGCTAGTTCTGCACGCCGCCGATGCCGCGCAGCCGGTCCGACAGCTCCGACGGCGAATCGACGATCTGCGAGAAGCGCACGACCGTGACGGTGTCGTCGAGCTCGACCTTGCGCCCGTAGATCTGCTCGAGGAAGTGGATCATCTCCTCGGTGCGGCGGAACTCGGGATTGTCGTGCTCGATGTCGCGCGGCGAGAGGTCCTTGATGCGCTTGACCTCGACCTGGTCGACCACCGCCTCGAAGATCTTCTCGCGCGGCGAGTGCTGGTAGCCGATCGTGACCAGGACGACCTGGTTCTTGCGGTACTTGTGGGACTTGTCGCCAAGCCGAATCGTGGCCGTTTTGCGGCCCTTCTTCAGCTGGTCGGCGAACACGGCCGAGTAGAAATTCAGCACCTGCACGGTGCGGGCAGCCTATCGGTCCGTCTGCACCCTGGATAGGGCCCTGGCGGCCATCTCGCGCTCGCCCACGTACGTGAGCGCGTCGGTCGCTTCGCCGAGCGGCATCCAGCGCGCTTCCTCGATCTCGTGGTCGTGGTCGTCCGTGCTCCCGGACAGGTAGCGGAACAGGAAGAAGCGCACGTGCTTGTGGATGCGCCGGCCCTTGCGCTGGTAGTGGTAGCCCACCTCACCGAGCGGCTCGACGAGTTGCGCCTCCACGCCCGTCTCCTCGCGCACCTCACGCGTGGCCGCCTGCTCCGGCGACTCGTCGCCGTCGGGATGGCCCTTGGGGAGGGCGAGCACCCGCTGGCCCTGCTGCGAGCGCTTGAACGGCACGATCACGACGCACTCCTCGTCGCGCACGACGACGCCGCCGGCGGAGAACTCGGGCTCAGTAGACATAGCGCCCGAGCACGGCGGGATCGTGGACCGTGAGCTTGCCCCGGCCCTGCGTCACCGCCCCGGCACGCTCGAGCACGGCGAGGAAGCGGCTGGCGGACTCCCGCGAGGAACCCGCGAGCTGCGCGATGTCGGCCTGCGTGATCGTCAGCAGCACGTCGCGCTCGCCGGCGCCCTCGGCGCGCGCCTGCTCCACCAGCTGCGCGAGCACCGTCGCGACGCGGCTCTGGACCGTCTGGAAGGACTGCGAGGCGAGCCGCTCGTTGGCGGCGCGCAGGCGCCGGCCGAGCGCGATCACCAGCTTCGCGGAGAGCTCCGGGTGCTCCTGCAGGAGCCGGCGCATGTCGGCGCCGAGCACCGCGACCGCCTCGACGCGGTCGGTCGCCTCGACGGTTGCCGAGCGGCGTTCGTCGTCGAACATCGCCAGCTCGCCGAAGATGTCCCCGGGGCCGAACGAGGCCAGGGTGATCGTGCGCCCGTCCGGGTGCCCGCGCACGGCGCGGGCGTGACCGGTCCGTACGACGTAGCACGTGTCGCTCTCGTCGCCCTCGCGGAACACCACCTCGCCGGGCTCGAAGCCGCGGGGGACCGCGACCCTGGCAACCTGCTCGAGGTCCTCGGGGCCGAGGGTCTCGAACACGGGGACCCGGGCGAGGAGCGCGGCCGTGTCGTCGGTGCTCGCCGCCATGGGCGAGAGCGTATCCGCCTCGGGTCAGACGAGCGCCTGCTCGCGGCGCCGCCGGCGCAGCGCGCGGGCGCTCAGGCCGGCCGCGAGCCCGAGCGCCCCGAGCGGCACCAGCGCCGCGAGGCCGACCACGACGACGCCCAGGCTGACCTCGAGGATGCGCGCGGCGTCGCCGAGCGCGTCGTCGGGCGTCCAGCCCACGCCGGCGCCGCCGTCCGAGCTCCGCGGCTGGACGCTCAGCTCGACGGTGGCGTAGTTCGCGCGCGTGCGGACGTCCTTCAGGGCGCCGCGCGCCTGGTCGATCGCCTCGCCGTTGATCCGCAGGCGGGCGCGGATGCTCTCCGACTGCGTCGGGGTCGTGGCGTTCGCGAGCTGCTTGAGGAGCGACTGACGCTCGGCCAGCGCCTGCGTGAGGCGAGCCAGCGACGCGTCGTAGGCGTCGGTGATGTCCTCGCCGGTCTCGCTTCGCGACCGGACGTGCCCGAGCTTGGACAGCTGCGACAGCGCGGTCGAGAGCTTGGCCGCGGGGATCTTCAGCGTGAACGTCGCGCCGCCCTGGCCGCCGTCGCCGCTGGAGACCGATGAGGTCGCCACGATGCCGTCGACTCCGTCGGTGACCGCGATCACCTGCTGGGAGACGTCGTCGATCCGGTCGGATGCGGTCGTGAGCACGAGGTTGGCGTGGCGCTCGACCCGGCGAGCCCCTCCGGCGGCGGTGGCCGCGGGCGGCGCGGCGGGCGCGACCGACTCGCTCTGGGCGGCGCCGGCCCGGGGCGCCGCCGGCTTGCTCAGGGTCGCGGCGTCGTTGACCGGCTCGCTCCCACCGCCGCCGCCCAGCACGGCCACGCCGATCCCCACCACCAGCACGATGCTCGCCGCCGCCCCCATCGCGGGGAGCAGCATCCGTCGGCTCGGGCGCAGGCGCTCGGCGAGCGGCGCCCGCCGGCCCGTCGGGCGCGGGAACCCGGCCGCGACCCGCTCGTCGAGCCGGGTCGAGAACTCCGCCGAGGGCTCGGGCCGGGCGTCGCGGGCATCCAGGACCAGGGCCTCGAGCTCGGCCAGGTCGGGATCCACCGGCTCGCCGGCGAGGGCGGCGTCCAGCGCGGCCAGCTCGCGTGCGGTCTCGGGGTCGAGGGTGGCGTCTCTACGCAGTCTCATGACAGGCCTTTCTGAGCTTGGTCACGGCGCGGTGCAGCAGCGTGCCCGCGTTGGACTCGCTCACGCCGAGCACGCGTGCGAGCTCGCGGTTGGACAGCCCGGCGAAGAACTTCAGGGCGATCAGATCGCGCTCGCGCGGTTCCAGATCGGCGAGTGCGACGCGGACGGTGGCCCTTGCGGCGGCGCGCTCCGCGCCCTCCTCGGGTGCGGCGGCCTCGACGTCCTCCGGATCGGCCGCCAGCTCGGCGAGGCGTCGCCGCCGGCGCAGCTCGTCGAGCGCCGCGTTGCGAGCGATCCCGAACAGCCATGCCCGCGGGCTGCCGCGGCGCCGGTTGAAGGTTCGCCGCCGGCGGTACGCGCGCTCGAAGGCCGCCGCCGTGACCTCCTCCGCGGCTCCGCGATCGTGCAGCAGCGAGGCCGCGTAGGCGTACAGATCGTCGCGGCTCGAGCGGTAGAGCTCCTCGAAGTCGAGGCCGGCGCTGGCGGCTTTCGGCGGGAGGGCCACGGCGAGGGTCTCGGGCACGACGGTACTACGGAGCCGCGCGAAGTCCGTCACGAGACCGGCTGCTTGAGGGCGGACCGCGAATGGCCGATGATGAGCAATGGTGCCCCCCCGCCGTCTGTTTGCATGCGTCATCGCCGTGCTCGCCGCCGCCGCCGCCAGCGGCGGCGTGGTCGTGGCCGTGGCCGATCCCGGATCGGGCCAGGCGTCGGCGGCGCTCGACGACTGCGGCGGCGCGTCGGCCGGCGGTATCGGGGTCGGTGCCTACGTTCCCGCGCGCGGGCGCGGGGGCTCGTCCGTGAACATCGCGGTCGAGTGGTACTCGAGCGCCGACGGCGGCTGGCACGCCGCCGCTGCCGGCGACTCCGGCTGGTACCGCGCCGGCGGCGGTGGCGAGGACGTCCAGACCGGCTACACCTTCCCGTACCAGGGGCCGAGCGTCGGCCACCGCCTCGTCATGCGCGGCGTCGTCTCGGTCCGCTGGAGCAGCGGCGAGTCGACCACGCTGACGACCGGAAGCTGCGAGATCGGCGGGGGTGGCCCGACCACGCCCGCGGCGCCGAGGCTGATCGGCGTCTCAGGCGGCGAGGGCGGAAAAGAGGCGGGGGTCGTTCGAAATAACGCCCGTCACGCCAAGCCCCGCAAGCGCACGAATACGCGCCGCGTCGTCAACCGTCCAAGCGTAAAGGTCCCCGCCCGCCGCACGCACAGCGTCAACCAGACGGGGAGTCACGACGCGCCAGTTGGCCATGATGGCGTCGACTCGGCCACGCCGCAGAGCACGACCGGCACGACGGGGCAGCAGGCGCCGGTACACCAGTAGGACGGCCACGGCAAGCCAGCCCAGCAGCGGCGTGGTCGTGTAGTCCGTCGAGGCGCGCGGCACGGACCAGCCGACGCGCAGCGCGGGCTCGAGCTCGCGCACGCGGTCGAGGCTGCGCGGGTACTGCGAGCACACCAGCGACCGCTCGACGAGGCCATGGCTCCGCAGCGCCTCCACCACGCGGTCCTCGTAGCCCGTCCCCTTGAGGTCGACGTCGAAGTCCAGGCCGTCGAACGCCGGCGAGGCGAGGTGGGTCAAGCCCGCCTCGAGCGTGGGCGGATCGCCGCGGCGCGCGGCGCCGGGGTCATGGGCGAGGACGAGCTCGCCGGTGTCGTGGGCCGGGAGGATGTCGAACTCGATCATGTCCACGCCCGCGGCCAGGGCGGCGTCGAACGACGCGAGCGTGTTGCCCGGCGCGATCAGGCTCGCGCCCTTGTGCCCGACCCGGCGGACGGCGGTCACCGCTGGCACCTCGGGCACCAGTAGGTCCGCCGGTTGTCGTCGCCCTGCCCACGTGCACGGATCCGCGCGCCGCAGCGCGGGCACGCGCGGCCGGCGCGGCCGTATACATGATGGTCGCGGCCCTGGTGCCCGTGGGCGGCCGAGGCCAGCATCCGCGGTCGCGCCGCCGCAACAACGGCGAGGGCCTCCTCGTCCGAGACCTCGGCCGTGGTGCGCCACGGGCTGACGCCGGCCTCCCAGCAGGACTCGGCCTTCCACAGGTTTCCGATGCCCGCGATCGTGCGCTGGTCGAGCAGGGTCTCGCCGATCGGCCGCGTCGGGTCGTCCGCGCGCAGCCGCCGCAGGAAGCGCTCGGCGTCGAATTCGTCGGCCAGGACGTCAGGGCCGAGCGCCGCCAGGCGCCGGTCGAAGCGCGTCCGCGACTCGGTCAGCAGCTCCAGCACCGGGCCGTCGAACTCGACCACCTCGTGGGACGGCGTTCGCAGCACGAGCCACGCGCGGCCCGGCGACCGGCCCCACCGGCGCCCGCGCTCGTAGGTGCCCCAGACGCCCGTCATGCGAAGGTGCGAGTGCAACGCGAGGCCACCCTCGAAGTGCAGGAACAGGTGCTTGCCGTGCGCGTCGATCGCTCGCACCGCGCGGCCGGCGAGGCGCTCGGGCCAGCGGTCCATGACATGGCGACGCTGCGGGGTGACGATCTCCTCCGGCACGCGCCCCTCGAGCACGGGGCGCATGCGGTTCACGGCGTAGCGGATCGTGTCGCCCTCGGGCATGCCGCCCGAGGATACGGAGCCGGCTACGCGCTGAGGGTGAGCGCGCGCGGACTCTGCCGGAATCCGAGCTCGATCAGCACGGCGGCCAGCGGCGTGCCGGCCACGGGTTCGCCGTTGACACGCTCGATGCCGATCCGCCGGATGCGGCCGGCGCGCACGTGGGCGGCGAGCGCCTCCAGCGCGGAGCGCACGCGGGAATCGTCCTCCTCGACGAGCGTGAGCAGGCCCTTGCCCGAGCGCTCGAGGTAGAGGACTGGTTCGGCGCCGACGAGCACGACCTGGGCGCCCGCCACGCGCTGGGGACGGCGGGCGTCGGCCTCGCCGTCCCGCTTGGGCCACGGCAGCGCCGCGCCGTAGGGCTGCGCCGGGTCGACCGCGGCGAGCACGAGGGGTGCCTCCTCGTCGTCGACTCGCTGTGCGCGCAGGCGCTCGACCGCCCCTGGCAGCGCGAACTGCGCGCCGCCGAGCCCCTCGACGAAGTAGCCGCGGCGCGCGATCCCGAGCGTCTCCAGCGCGGCGAGCGAGTCGTACACGGCCGAGAACCCGCCGGGGATCCCCTCGGCCAGCACCTGCTCGCGAGTGACGATGCCGTAGCGCTCGAGCAGGAGCTCGGCCAGCGCGCGCCGGCGCTGGCCTGGATCGGGCGCGTCGCGCAGGAGCGTCGAGACCAGCGACCAACGACCCTGCACCTGGGCCTGCGCGCCGGTGCGCCGGGCGGCGAAGCGCCGGCCGGACCGCCGCGCCTGTTCCCGCTGCGCGCGGGCCAGGGTCAGCCGTGGGGCGCGCAGCGGCGCGAATGCGTCGTTGGTCACCTCGCCGGCCCACGCGAGGTCCCACAGGGCCTCCTGCAGCTGCTCGGGCGCCAGGTCGACGTCGACGAGCAGGTCGGTGAAGAAGCAGGCGCCGGCGACAAGCCGCTTGCGCACCGCGTCGTGCTCGGGCTCGGCCGGCGGGTCGCCTTTCCACGGCGGCGGCCCCACGTGCGAGGCATCCTCGCGGAAGTACAGCGCCACGCGCCCCGAGCGCCGCCCGATGGCGCCGGCGCCGATCCACACGAGCTCGCCGCTGGCGCACAGCTGGTCCATCCACGTCGGCGAGTAGGCGCCGACCCGACGGGGCAGCACGTCGCGCTCCCACGCCTCGACCGGCAGCGCGATGCCCTGCAGCGGGACGAGCGCCTCCCGGAGGCGGTCGATGCCGGCGCCCTGAGCCGGGTGGCGGTCGATCCCCTGCCACGACGCCGCGAAGCGAGCGAAGGCGCGCTGGTCGGCCGGCTCGATCTCCCGGCGCAGCACCGCCAGCGAGGCGCGGCGAAGGCGGCGCAGCACCTCGGGATCACACCATTCCCGCTCGGTTCCGCCGGGGCGCAGCTCCCCCTGCACGAGGGTGCCGGCGCGCTCGAGCTCGCGCAGCGCGACGCCCGGATCGATCCCGTAGCGGTCGCGCAGCTCCCGCGTCGTGAACGGCCCGTGGGTCTGGGCGTGGCGGCGCACGATGCGCTGCAGCGGGTCGGCCACGGGGCCGAGGAAGCTGTCCGGGAGGCCGCTCGGCGGGACCGCACCGAAGGCGTCGCGGTACATGCCCGCGTCCTCGGCGGCCGTCCAGCGCTCCTCGCCCGCCAGCCGCAGCCGGATCGCCCTCCGCTCCCGCTCGAGCTCGGCCAGCATGGCGTCCGCGTCCACGCCCCCGAGCACGCGCGCACGGACCTCGTCCCGGTTCAGGTCGCCGAGGTCGCGCAGGACGTCGTGGAGGGCGTCGCGCGTCTCCGCCTGGGTGCGCTCCGAGCGGTGCTGCAGGTCGGCCTCGACCTGCTCGAGCGCCGCCGGATCGATCAGCTCCCGTAGCTCCTCCTGCCCGAGCAGCTCGCGCAGCAGGTCGCGGTCGAGCGACAGGGCGGCGGCGCGTCGCTCGGCATTGGGGGCGTCGCCCTCGTACATGTAGGTGGCGACGTAGTCGAACAGCAGCGAGGAGGCGAACGGGGACGCGGTCTGGGTCTCCACCTCCACGATGGAAATCGAACGCCGCCACAGGCGGCCGAGGAGCTCTTCGAGCCCGGGCAGGTCGAGCACGTCTCGGAGGCACTCGCGGTACGTCTCCAGCACCACCGGAAATTCGCCGTAGCGCTTGGCCACCTCGAGCAGCGTCTGCGCCTTCAGCCGCTGCTGCCACAGCGGCGTGCGCTTCCCGGGGTAGGCGCGCGGGATCAGCAGCGCCCTGGCGGCGTTCTCGCGGAAGCGCGCACCGAACAGCGCGGAGGAGCCCAGCTCGGCGACGACGCGCTCCTCGACCTCGTCCGGCGCGACGAGCACGAGCTCGGCGCCGGGCGCCTCGTCGGCGTCGGGAAGATGGACGATGATGCCGTCGTCCGACCAGATTGCGTCGGACTCCAGCCCGAACTCGTCGCGGATGCGCGCCGACAGCGCCAGTCCCCAGGCCGCGTGTACGCGGCCGCCGTAGGGTGAGAGCACGCAGACGCGCCAGTCCCCGATCTCGTCGCGGAAGCGCTCGATCACGATGGTCCGGTCCGACGGGACGACGCGCGTCGCGGCCTGCTGCTCGTGCAGGAACGCGAGCAGGTTGCGGGCCGCGAGCTCGTCGAGGTCGAAGTCCCGCTCGAGGACCTCCGCGGGCTGCTCGACCGCCCAGCGCGAGAAGGCGCCGATCGCCTCGCCCAGCTCCTTCGGGCGGCCGACACCGTCGCCCTTCCAGAACGGCACCGCGCCCGGGACGCCGGGGGCCGGCGTGACGACGACGCGGTCGCGGCCGATCTCCTCGATCCGCCAGCTCGAGGCCCCGAGCAGGAACGTCTGGCCCGGGCGGGTCTCGTACACCATCTCCTCGTCGAGCTCGCCCACGCGGCGGCCGTCGGGGAGCGTCACCGCGAACAACCCGCGGTCGGGGATCGTGCCGGCGTTCGTGACCGCGAGCTGGCGCGCACCGCGGCGCGGCCGGATCGTGCCGGCCACGCGGTCCCAGACGATTCGCGGGCGGAGGTCGCCGAACTCGCTGGAGGGGTAGCGGCCGTCGAGCATGTCGAGCACGTTCTCGAGCTGAGCGCGCGAGAGCTCGGCGTAGCTGTGGGTCCGCGTCACCAGCGCATGCAGCTCGTCGACGGCCACGACCTCGTCCGAGGCGGCGATCGCCACGATCTGCTGCGCGAGCACGTCGAGCGGGTTGCGGGGAACGACGGTGGCCTCGATATCCCCCTCGCGCATGCGCCGCGCGACCACCGCGCACTCGAGCAGGTCGGCGCGGAACTTGGGAAAGATGCGGCCCTTGGAGACGTCGCCGACGTTGTGGCCCGCGCGGCCGATGCGCTGCATTCCGCGCGAGACCGACTTCGGCGACTCGACCTGGAGCACGAGGTCCACCGCGCCCATATCGATGCCCAGCTCCAGCGACGAGGTGGCGACGAGGCACGGGAGGCGGCCGGACTTCAGCTCCTCCTCCACGACGAGGCGCTCCTCGCGGGCCAGCGAGCCGTGGTGCGCCCGCGCGATCTCGGGCGGCGCCGCGGGGCCCTGGGGATCGTGGTCCTCGTCCTCCGCCGCCGCGAGCTCGTTCAGGCGCAGCGCGAGGCGCTCGGCCGCGCGGCGGTTGTTGACGAACACGATCGTCGAGCGGTGCTCCTGGACGAGACGCAGCAGCTCCGGGTAGATCGCCGGCCAGATCGACTGTTGCGTCGACTCTCCTCCCGGCACCGCCTCGAGGTCGGCGCCGGCGTCCGGCTCGACCATGGACTCGACCGGCACGTGGATCTTCAGGTCCAGCGGCTTGCGCATGCCGGCGTCGACCACCCGGCAGGTCCGCTGCGGGCCGACGAGGAACCGCCCGACCTCCTCGAGCGGACGTTGGGTCGCGCTCAATCCGATGCGCTGCAGCGGACGTTCGGCGAGCGCCTCGAGCCGCTCGAGCGTGAGGGCGAGGTGCGCGCCGCGCTTGGTCTGCGCGACGGCGTGGATCTCGTCCACGATCGCCCACTGCGCACCCGTCAGCATTTCTCTCGCCTGGGAGGTCAGGATCAGGTAGAGCGACTCGGGCGTCGTGATCAGCACGTCGGGCGGATGGCGCCGCATCGCCGCGCGCTCGCGCTGGGGCGTGTCGCCCGTGCGAATGGCCACCGAGATGTCGGCGCCGATGCCCTTCAGCGGGGCGCGAAGGTTGCGCTCGATGTCGTAGGAGAGCGCCTTCAGCGGGGAGACGTAGACGAGCCGCGTGCGCCGCTCCCCCTGGGCGCCCACGGATTCGCCGCGGGCCCCGGGGTCGGTCGCGAGCCGGTCGAGCGCCCACAGGAATGCGGCCAGCGTCTTGCCGGACCCGGTCGGTGCGGAGAGCAGCACGTGGTCGCCGGTCGCGATCGCCGGCCAGGCCTGTTCCTGCGCCGGCGTCGGGGCCGCGAAGGCGCCCTCAAACCACGCGCGCGTGCGCTCGGAGAACTGGGACAGCGGCATCGGACGAGCCTAGCGCGGCGCGGCCGGCGTCCCGAGCCAGCGGAGGCGCGTTACCCGGGGTCGGTCCGGCGCCGTTGCCGTTCGAGCTCCTGCCTCTCCTCGTCAAGGCGGTTCGCGAGCTCACGCGCGCGTCGGCTGGCCTGGCCGGCCTGCGCGCGCACCGCGCGGCTCTCCTTCCTCAGCTCGCGCGCGGCTTCGCGGGGCTTGGACGGCGGCTGCGGCGGCTGGTCCAGCGCGGTCGCGGCCGTCCGATATGCCCGAGCGTCTCTGCGCAGGGCTTCCCAGGTCACGCGAATGAGCGCTGCGTCGCGGACGTACTGGGCTACGCTGACGCCGGCAAGCTCGGCCTCCGCTTCGAGCTGCGTCCAGAGATCCGCAGTGAAGCGGATCGTCGTCGCTCGCAGGCCGCTCTTGCGGCCGGAGGGCGATCGCTTGGGCTTGGTCTCTGGTGACATTCGGACGGCGGGCATTGACGGCGTGCACGCACCAGACTAGCATCGCTACCGGAAGCGCAACCGGATGCGCTATCGCTCTACGCATGTATGCCGACGCTCGCCACCGACGTGCCACGCTGCAGTCGCTCTCCTGGGCTGAGGACGACGCCGCCAACGGCGACTACGTCTCCGCGCTTCAATGGCTGGCCGTCGTCGACGCGGTCGACGGCACGCTGACCCCGGACTACGCGGCGAAGCGGGAACGGTGGCGCGAATTGCTGGACGCCGCGCGTCGGGACGCGGCTCACGATCGTCGAGCGGCGGCTTCTGACGCGCCGCACGATGACGGCCCGGCATCGAGGTCTGCAAGCTCGATGCCGGGCCTGTCTGCCGGCGAAGCTCTGAGACCCCGCTTCGCCGACTCCCCGGGACCGGGCGACGCGGGATGATCCGTCGTCCCGCGGGAACCGTGGCTCCGGGGCTCCCCGCGCGTCCGGGGAGCCCCGGTCACCGTCGTAGGTGAATGCAGCGCGGCTCAGCCGCCGCCGGCGGTCCCGGCCAGCGCCCGCGCCCGCGCGAACACGGCATCGAGCATGGGCTCCGTGAGCCGGCCGGTGAACGTGTTCTGCTGGGAGGGGTGAAAGCAGCCGAGAAGGGTGAGGGGCTCGCCTGGCGCCTCGGCGCCGTGACCGAAGCGCGGCTTGGGGCGCGGCGCCGGCTCGCCGAGCGCCGCGCGCACCCGCAGCGCGGCGTCCCACGCGAACGCGCCAAGGCACACGACCACGCGCACGCGCGGGAGCAGCGCCAGCTCGCGCTCCGTCCACGGCAGGCAGGTGTCGCGCTCCAGCGGGGTGGGGCGGTTGGCGGGCGGCGCGCAGCGCACCGCGGCGGTGACCCAGGCGTCGTGCAGGCGCAGGCCGTCGTCGCGGGCGACCGACGCCGGCTGGTTCGCCAGGCCGGCTCGATGCATGGCGGCGAAGAGCCAGTCGCCCGAGCGGTCGCCGGTGAAGATGCGGCCCGTCCGGTTGGCGCCGTGCGCCGCGGGCGCCAGGCCGAGCACGAGGATCCGGGCGGCGGGATCGCCGAAGCCCGGAAGCGGGCGGCCCCAGTAGTCCCAGTCGGCGAAGGACGCCCGCTTCTCACGCGCGACCTGTTCGCGCCAGGCAACCAGGCGCGGGCAGCGCCGGCAGCGGGTGACCTTTGCCTCGAGCTCCGCCAGGTCCGCCGCCGCCGGCCTCACCTGCCGCCGGGCGGCGCCACCATGCCGACGATCAGCCGCTCGATCACGGGCTCGAGCTCGCGCACGTCGCTGGGGACGCCCAGGCGCACCTGACGCGCGGCGAGCTCGGCGGCTGCGCCCACGATCGCGTAGGCGTCGTCGGGCGACGCCAATCGCGCGACCGTGCCGGCACGGGCGGCGACGGCGTTCTCGGCGTCGATCGCCGCGGCGAAGCGGGCGAACACCTCGTCGCGGCGCTGGGCGGCCCGCGGCCCGGCGCCGATGATCTCGACCAGCAGCGTCTGCGACTCGCTCGGGTGCTCGGCCAGAATCTCCAGGAACGCGCGCAGCCCGCCGCGCATGCGCTGGAGCGGGTCAGTGCCGGCGGCCTCGGTGCCCGCGGCCATCGCCTGCAGGACCTCGGTCGCGGCCAGGTCGAACAGGGCCAAGATGCACTCCTCCTTGTTGGCGAAGTGCTCGTAGAACGTCGCCTTCGACATCCCCGCGGCACGGGAGATCGCCTCGGCGCTCGCCTCGGCGTAGCCCGAACGGGCGAATTCGATAGCGGCCGCCTCGAACAGTCGCCGGCGCTGGACCGAGAGGCGGACTTCCAGCGGAGGCGCATGGCGGCCGCGCGGTACCGTCGCGCGGTCGGGCATGGGACCAGTCTAGATCGCGGCTGCTGGCGGCGCGAGGGTCAACCGAGCGAGCGTCCGTACTGCCGCTCGTAGTACTCGCGGTACTCGCCAGAGCGGATCGGCTCCCACCACCACCCGTTGTCGCGGTACCACTCGACGGTCCGCTCAAGGCCGTCCTCGAAGCGCGTCAGCGGCTCCCAGCCAAGCGCCCGCACCTTCTCCGAGGAGAGCGAGTAGCGTCGGTCGTGGCCGGGGCGGTCGGTCACGAAGTCGATCAGCGAGTCGTCGCGCCCGCACAGCGCCAGGATGCGGCGGACCACCTCGAGGTTGGGCTCCTCGTCGGGCCCGCCGGCGTTGTAGGCCTCGCCGGGCGCGCCGTGTTCCAGCACGTGGCCGATCGCGCGGGCGAAGTCCTCGACGAAGATCCAGTTGCGCACGTTCATGCCGTCTCCGTACACCGGGAGCCGATCGCCGGCGAGCGCGTTGAGGACCATCAGCGGAATCAGCTTCTCGGGGTGCTGGTAGGGCCCGTAGTTGTTCGAACCGCGGCAGATCGTCGCCGCCAGCCCGAAGGTCTCGAAGTAGGAGGCGACGAGCAGGTCGGCGCCGGCCTTGCTCGCGCTGTAGGGAGACGACGGGGCAAGCGGCGAGGCCTCGGTGAACGTGCCCTCCTCGATCGAGCCGTACACCTCGTCGGTGGAGACCTGCAGGTAGCGCAGGTCGCGCTCGCGCGCGACCTCGAGCAGGACGTGTGTGCCCTGGAGGTTCGTCACCATGAACGCGTCGGGATCGGCGATCGAGCGGTCCACGTGCGTCTCGGCGGCGAAGTTGACCACGGCGTCGCAGCCCTGGACGGCCTCGCCCACGGTGGCCGCGTCCTCGATCGCCCCCTTCAGGAAGGTGAGGTTCGGGTCGTCGTGCACCTCGGCCAGGTTCTCCTCGCGGCCGGCGTAGGTGAGCTTGTCGAGCACCACGACCTCGTCGCCTTGCTCGCGCAGGCGCCCACGCACGAAGGTCGAGCCGATGAAGCCCGCGCCGCCGCAGACGAGCAGCCTCACGCCGAGGCCCCCGCCGGCGCGCGCTCGGCCAGGTACGAGGCCAGCCCCTCGCGCCAGTCCGGCAGCCGCGGCGCCTCGGGCCGCTCCGAGACCAGCACGCTGTAGGCGGGCCGGGGCGCGGGCCGCCCCATCTCCGCGGTCGTGGCGGTGTCCACGCGACAGTCCACACCCGCCTGGCGGAAGATCTCGACCGCGAAGTCGTGCCACGAGCACGAGCCCGCGCCGGCCACGTGGACGATGCCGCGCGGCCCCGCCTCGGCGAGCGCCACGAGCGCGCGGGCCAGGTGGCCGGTGAACGTCGGGCAGCCGACCTGGTCGGTGACCACCGAGACCGCGTCGCGCTCGCTGCCCAGGCGGAGCATCGTCTCGACGAAGTTGGGGCCGCCGGTGCCGAACAGCCACGACGAGCGGGCGATCGTGTGGTCGCCGCCTGCCTGCGCCACGGCGTGCTCGCCGTCGAGCTTTGTGGCGCCGTAGACCGAGAGCGGGGCCGTGGCCGCGGATTCGCCGTAGGGCTCGCGCGCGCGCCCGTCGAACACGTAGTCGGTCGAGACGTGCACGAGCGGCAGGCCGGCATCGGCCGCCGCGATTGCGACGTGACCGGCGCCGGCGCCGTTGACCGCGGCGGCGGCGGCGCGGTGGGACTCGGCCCCGTCGACGTCGGTCCACGCGGCGCAGTTGACGACCGCGTCCGGCCGCGCCGCCGCGACCGCGGACGCGGGTGCCGCTGGGTCGGTCACATCCAGCTGGTCGCGGGATAGGGCCGCGGGATCGTGGCCGGCAGCGCGAGCGGCATGCACGACGTCCTGCCCGAGCATGCCACCGGCGCCCGTGACGAGGAGGCGCATGATGCGCCTATGGATAGCGCATCGGCGCCCAGGGGCGCCGCGCGGGGAATGTCGGTGGGGGCTAGGAGAGCTTGCCGATCTTGAAGATCTTGGTGCCGCAGTCCGGGCACGTGCCCTGGATCGCGGGACGACCATTCTTCATGGTCACCTGCTGCGGGTCCTTGATCTCGACCTTCTTGCGTTCCTTGACGCAGTAACCCTGGGCCATCATCAGCCTCCTTTGGGGGTTTGATGGCGTATGCGGTGAATGCGAGGTTACGGCCTCGGACGGACAACCCACGCCTACCGAAGTGCGAATCCGCACAAGCACAGGCACGAACCCGCGCCACCACAACTACCGCGAAGCGGTACTGACCGCCCCGCGCAGCGGAGGGCCTGCTGTTTGCAGGCCCGGAGCTGCCGGGGCCCGGAGGGACGGCGAAGCCGTCCCGGTCACATCGTCTGGGCAGGCGGAGGCTCGTTGTCTACGAGCCGGAGCCAGCGCGGGCAAGGATTCGTACGGCCGCGCCCTCAGAGCTCACAGAATCGAAATCTCCGAGTTGTCCCCCACCATGAACCGGTACGCCCGCGGCTGGCGGTCGTCCCGCGCGATGGCCACGTTGCGCCCCAGCAGCGAGGACTCGATCCGCCCCGCCAGGCCGTGCACCGAGGAGCCCGACAGCAGAATCGAGTGCTCGACCTCGGCGTTCTCGATCGTGCAGTCCTCGCCGATCGACGTGTAGGGCCCGACGTAGGCGTCCACGAGCCGGGTGCCCGCCCCGATCATCGCCGGCCCGCGCACGTTGGAGCGCTCGAGGCGGGCGCCCGCCTCCACGACGACGCGCCCGTCCACTCGCGAGTCGACCAGCTCGCCGTCCATCCGCGGCTCGACGTTGTCGAGGATCAGCCGGTTGGCCTCGAGCATGTCGTCGAGCCGGCCCGTGTCCTTCCACCACCCCTCGACGACGTGTGGCTCGACGCGGAGCCCGGCGTCGAGCAGGTGTTGGATCGCGTCCGTGATCTCCAGCTCGCCGCGGGCCGAGGGCGAGATCGCGCGGGCGGCGTCGTGGATCGCGGGCGTGAACATGTACACGCCGACGAGCGCGAGGTCCGTACGCGGCTCGGACGGCTTTTCCACGAGGCGCACGACCCTGCCGTCGGCCAGCTCGGCGACGCCGTAGTTCTCGGGGTCGTCGACCGGCGTCAGCAGGATCAGCGCGTCGGGCTCGTGCTCGCGGAACGCCGTCACGAGCTCCTCGATCCCGCCCTGGAGCAGGTTGTCCCCCAGGTACATGACGAACGGGGATTTGCCGAGGAACGGCTCGGCCGTCAGCGCGGCGTGGGCCAGGCCGAGGGGCTCGTCCTGCTCGATGTAGGTGATCGAGACGCCGAAGCGCTCGCCGTCGCCGACGGCGGCGCGGATCTCGTCGCCGGTCTCGGGCGCGATCACGATGCCGACGTCGCGGATCCCGGCCGCGGCCATGGCCTCGATCCCGTAGAAGAGGACCGGCTTGTTCGCCACCGGCACGAGCTGCTTGGCGCTCGTGTGCGTGATCGGGCGCAGCCGCGTGCCCTTTCCGCCCGACAGGATGAGGCCCTTGAGGTCCTCCACGCGCGGAGAGCCTACCGGCGGGCCGGCGACTCGGCCGACAGCCGCCGGTCCAGGCGGGCGAGCCGGTCGTCCACTGTGCGCCGGTTCCCGCTCACGCGAGCGCGAGGACGACGATGCCGGCGGTCACGACCACGGCGCCCGCCGCCCGCTCCGGGCCCACCCGCTCGCCGAGGAACACGGCCGCCAACCCGGTCGCGATCACGACGCTGCACTCGCGGACGGCGGCCACGGCCGCGGCCGATGCGATCCGCAGCGCCGCGAGCGTGAGGGCATAGGCCGCGAACATGCCGACTCCTGCCAGCAGGACGCCCGGCGTGACCGCCGTGCGCACCTCTGCCGCGCCCCGGTGGCCAGCGCCACGGCGGTGCCCGCCACCGAGTCCGCCGCGCGGGCGGTGAGCAGGTTCCACGTCGCGTGCACGACCGCGGACCCGAGGGCGAAGCTGAGCGCCAGCGAAGAGATCTAGTAGACGCCGCCCAGTTTGCCGTGGTCCCAGGTGGCGATCGACTCGGCGACGAAGTGGAGCGCCACGCGCTTGGCCGCCTGGCGCTCGAACACCTCGCGGGCCTCGGGCCCGACCGCGGCGTTCTCGCCGCCGTAGCGCACGGCCAGGTCCTCGCCGACGCCGGCGACGATCTCGAGCTCCCGGTGGAGGATGCAGCGCGCCCGGATCATCACGCCGCGCAGCTCGTGGTACTCGTGGCCCGTCTCCAGCTCGAGCGTCACGCGGTCGTCGCGCTCGATGTTGCGCACCTTCTGCGACTTGGCGTACGTCCACGACCACAGCTCCCCGTCGCGCAGGACGTACCAGAGCGGCATGAGGTGCGGCCAGCCGTCCCTGCCGTTGGTGGCGCAGATGGCCACCCGGTGCCGATCGAGGAAGTCCGCAACCTCCTCGTCGCTCATCGTGATCTGATCCCGCCGGCTCACCGGCGGCAGGCTATCTGGCGCGCGAGCTCAGGCGTAGACGCCGCTCAGGCGCTCGGCGGCGGCCAGCACGGCCTCGCGCGCGTCGGGCGGGTCGAGCACGGTGGCGTCGCCGGCCTCCTTGAGGACCTCGCGCACGAGCCAGTCGGTACCCGCGTACGCCAGCTCGACGACGACGGCGCCATCGTCGAGCTCGACGACGACGGTGCGCTCCTCCCGCGCCCAACGGGCGCGCTCCGGCGAGACCAGCACGCGCGCCCGTCGCGAGGCCTCGACCTCGCCGGTGCGGGGCCAGCCGTCGATGTCGGCGGCGACGTCCACCTCGGGCCGCGGCTCGTAGCGCTCGTCGGTGACGGTGGCGGACTTGATCCGGTCGAGCCGGAAGTGGCGCACGTCCTCGCGCGCTGGGTCGAACGAGGCCACGTACCAGCCCTCGCGGCCGTTCATCAGCGCGTAGGGCTCGATCGTCCGAGTCGAGAGCTCGTCCTCGGCCTCCTTGTAGTACTCGATCTCCAGCAGCCGGCGGCCCGAGATCGCGCGCGAGACGAGGCGCGCGACCTCCGGGTCATCCCCGGGCGCCCCGGCGATCTGGAGCCCGACCTCGACCGGGTCCTCGCCGAGTGCCGCGACGATCTTGGAGCGGGTGGATGCGAGGGATCCCTTGGGGATGTGCTCGCCGATCAGGTCGATGGCCGCGACGAGCGCCTTGGCCTCGATCGGCAGCAGGCGCGCGGGGCGGGCAAAGGAGTCGCTGTAGGCGTCCGGGTCGACCTCGATCTCCCCGCCGTCGGTGACCTCGGCGTAGAGGATGTACGAGCCCGCTCCGAAGTTCACGACGTTGAGCACCTGAACGTCCTCGCGCAGCTCCGCGTCGGAGACCTGGAGGCGCTCGCAGACCTCGGGGACCGAGAGGCGCCGGCCCTCGCGCCCCGCCTCGATCAGGATCGACGCCAACGTGACGAGGCGGGCGAAGCGCTCGGGCCGGATCGCGGCCTCGGCGCGCCCGTTGCCCTCGGCCGCCGGCAGGCGCACGGCTCCGGGCGCGTGCACGGCGGGTCCGTCCGGCACCTCGACCTCGGGCTCGCCGCGATGGCGCTCGACCAGGAGCGCCACGCGTTCCTCGAGCTCCTGCGTCAGCTCCGGCGGGCCGAGCACGCGGGCGTGCTCGCCGAGCCCGAGCGCCCAGGAGATCACGGAGCGCGCGTTCGCGTAGGGCGTGGCGAACACCCGCCCGCGCCCCTCGTCGGCATCGCTGAAGCTCCCGTAACGGCCGAAGTGCCGCTCGATCTGCCACGCGATCCGATCGGCCACGAGGATCTCCGCCTCGCCGACCGGGTCGCCGAACTGCCAGTAGATGCGGTTCGCGAACACGCGCGGGTCGAACTCGTCGGGCCGCTGGAAGTCGTGCTCGGCCTTCGTGGCGTACGAGACCTTCCCCCGGATCCGCGAGAGGCGGAACACGCGGACGTCGTCGCGTTCGTGGGCGTGGCCGACGAGGTAGAACTGCCCGCCCTGGTACAGCAGCTGGTAGGGATCCACCTTGCGCTCGCCCTCGGCGTCGCGCTCCATCGTGTAGTAGCCGAACGTGATCGTCTTGCGGCGCGAGATCGCCGTGTCCACCTTCACCAGGCGCTGGGAGAGGTCGTGGCCACCGGCCGAGGCGGTGATCCCGAGCGCGACCGAACGCTGGTCGGGCGCTCGCAGCGGGCTCGGCCGGCCCCAGGAGATCTGCTGCAGAGCGAGGCGCAGCGGCTCGGCATAGGCGAACTCGCCGTCCAGCAGCGACAGCGCGGTCTGCAGCGCGGCCAGTTCGGCGTCGGTGAACGCGATCGCGGGCAGGTAGAAGTTCTCCGGCGGGAGCGAGTAGCTCTCCTGCTCGGCCAGGCCGTCCACCGGGCGGTCGACGGCCAGCACGATGCCGAGGGACTCGAGCTCGGCGCGGTCGGCGTAGAAGCGCCGCGCGAACGCGTCCTCGTTCATCCCGCTGTAGCCCTCGACGTTGGCCCGGATCTCCAGAGCCGTGACCGGGCGCCGCTCCGCCATCAGGTAGGAGATCAGCGACAGCTGGCGGATGAGCTTCTCGGTGTCCTTTGCCATCGGGTACGCAACCTTAGAAGCTCCTGCATGCGACGGGTCCCGACCGCGCGCGCTCGCCCCGGTGTTTGCGGCATTTGACGCGCGGACGCGGGCGCTGCGACGATCGTCGGGTGGCCGGAGACGAGCTCTCAACCGTGCGCGACGCCTATGACGCGTTCGACCGGCGGGACGTGACGGCGCTGCTCGGCCTGTTGTCGCACAACGTCGCCTGGCACGCGCCGGAGACGCTTCCGTGGGGCGGCACGCGGCACGGCCCCGACGGCGTGACGACCTACTTCGACCTGGTCGACGACCACGTCGAGAACGGCTGGGGAGATCCCGACGAATACCTCGACGCCGGCGAGCGGGTGGTCGTACTCGGGCGCCTGCGGGGCCGGGCGCGCGCGACGGGCGTCGAGTTCGAGGCGCGATTCGCGCACGTGTGGGACTTCCAGGACGGCGTCGCCGTCACGTTCGACAGCATCGTCGACTCCGCCGTCGTCCTGGCCGCGCTCGAGGGCGCCGGCGGCTAGGCCGCTTCTTCGCGCGCGAAGTAGGCGGAGCCCTCGAGCGCGCGGTCGTACCCCGACCAATGCTCGCCCTCGGGCAGCGCCTTCTCGAGGCGGTCGAAGGAGCCCAGCCGCCCACCGAGGTTGTCGATCATGTGCACGAGCGTCGCCTCGCGCGTGCACGGGACGACCGGACTGCCGTGCTCGAGCGCGCCGTGATGGGAGAGGATGATGTGCAGCACGGCCTCGGCCTGCGCCGGCGGAAAGCCGTCGAGGTCCTCGATCGTGCGGCGCACGCGGTAGTAGCCGAGCGGGATCTCGCCCTGGAGCTTGCCGGCGTCGGAGAGGTCGATCGCCTGGCCCTCGAAGGCGTAGGCGTCGAGCTTGCCGATGTCGTGCAGCAGCGCCCCCGTGACCGCCACGTCGCGGTCGATCTCGTGGAACGTCGCGCTGATCGCGCTGACGCCCTGGGCGACGCCCACCGTGTGCTCGAGCAGCCCGTGGCGGTAGGCCTGGTGGTAGTACTTCGCCGCAGGCGCCGCGCGGAACGCGGCCCACAGCTCCGAGCTCTCGCCCAGCAGCCGCTCGAGCAGCCTGTTGAGGTAGGGGTGGCGCACCGTGGCGACGAGCTCGCGCAGGTCGGCCTCGAGCGCGGCGGCGTCGCGCGCCGGGCCGTCGAGCAGGTCCTCGGCGGCGTACTCGGCGTGGTCCGCAACGCGCAGGCCCTGGACCGTGAGCTGCGGGCCGTAGCGCGCGTGCACCGCGTAGGTGCCCGCGACGCGGACGGCGCGGCCGGGCGCCGCCGCATCGGCCACGTCGGCGTCGACGTCCCACAGCACGGCGGGCAGCGTGCCCGTGCGATCGCCCAGGACGAGCTTGAGATAGGGCTCTCCGTCACGCTTGCGACGCGCCTCGCGCTCGCGAACGATGAGCACCTGATCGACCGTCTGCCCGTCCTCGAGTTCCCGCACGAACATGCGGGCGAAGATAGAGCCGCGGGCGGACGCATTCGATGGGGCCACGCAACGTAGGTCGGGTGCGCGAGACTTCACCTGACATGGATCGCAGCGCGCTGATCACCGGGGGCACCGGCGGCCTCGGAACCGCGGTTGTCGAGCGGTTCCTCGCGGACGGCTGGCGCGTCGTCGTGCCGTGGATCGCCGAGAAGGAGCTCGCCCGACTGCCGGCGCGCGATGGGCTCGAGCTGGTGCAGGCCGACTTGTTCGAGCCGGCCTCGGTCGGCCAGGCGGTCGAGGCCGCGGCGGGCGACGCCGGCGCACCGCTGCGGGCCATGGTCAACCTCGTCGGCGGCTTCTCCGCTCCGGGGCGCGTGCACGAGACGCCGATCGAGGAGTTCGAGACCCAGTTCCGTCTCAACCTGCGGCCGGCCTACCTGTGCGCGCAGGCCTGTCTCCCGCATCTGATCGACGCCGGCGGCGGCGCGATCGTGTGCGTGTCCACGCGCGCCGCGCTGCGGCCCTTCTCCGGCGCCGCGGGCTACATCGCGTCCAAGCGGGCCGTCATCGCGTTCGTCGAGGCGCTGGCGGTCGAGTACCGCGATGACGGCGTGCGCGCGAACGCGGTCCTGCCGAGCGTGATCGACACGCCGGGAAATCGCGCCTCTCAGCCCGACGCGGACACCTCGAAGTGGGTGCCGCCGGAGCAGATCGCCGGCGTGATCGCGTTCCTTGCCTCGGACGACGCCGCGCCCACCAGTGGCGCGGCCGTCCCGGTCTACGGCCGGGCCTAGAACGCGTTTCAGGCAGCGATGTTCGCGAGCGCGTTCTTGAGCTCGCGCCGCGAGCTGATGCCAAGCTTGCTGTAGGTGTTGCCCAGATGCCACTCGACCGTCTTGACGGTCACGAACAGGGCCTGTGCGATCTCGCGGTTCGTCAGGCCCTCGACCGCCAGCTCCGTGACCCGTCGCTCGCTCGCGGTGAGGGCGTCGAAGCCGGTCAGCGCGGCGCGGCGCGGGCGCGCGCCGGCCGCCGTCAGCTCGGCCCGCGCGCGGTCGAGCGTGGACAGGGCGCCGCACCGGTAGGCGAGGTCCATCGCCCGGCGCAGCGTGTCCTGCGCCTCGGAGCGCTTGCCGGCCCGCCGCAGGGCTCCGCCGAGATCGGTCAGCGCGCGCACGTGCTCGAGCTCGGCCGGGGAGCGCTCGAGCGTCCGCACCGCTTCGCGCAGGAGGTCCACGCCGTCGTCGCCGCGGGTCACGAGCCCGGCGGTTCGCAGCGCGGCGCCGACGGTCCCCGGCGCGCCGAAGGCCCGCGCCAGCTCGATCTCCTCGGAGGCGAGGCGAGCCGCGCGTTCGGCGTCGTCGAGCATGGCGGCGGCGATCGCGGCGCCCGAGCGCCAGGCGCGCACCGCGGGGTTGGGCGCACGTGCGGCGGCCTGGCGGCGGCCGCACTCGACGAAGTTCGTGAGCGCCTCGTCGGCCTCGCCCTCGGCGATCGCGAGCCAGCCGCGCGCCTCGAGCAGGGCGGCGAACGAGACACGCCCGGTCCACGGCTCGTCGCCGCCGAAGAGCGACAGCAGCCCGCGCGCCGCGACGAGCTCGCCGCGCTCGAGCAGGATGCGCGACAGCAGGGCCCGGGCGAGGGGCGCGACCGGCTCGTCCCCACGCGGCAGCGCGTCCAGCGCCGCCTGCGCATCCGCCATCGCGTCGCCGACTCGGCCGGCGCTGAAGCCCGTCAGGGCGCGCACATGACACCCGGTGGCGTGTGCGAGCACCGACCCGCGCGACCGCGCGTCCGCGATCGCCGCGGTGGCGGCGGCGGCGGCGGCGTCGAGCTCGCCCGCCCAGGCGAGTGCCGTGGCCGCAAGGTGGGGCGCGCTCTCGTCGGAGCTCTCCGCTCCCAGCAGCGCGCCGTCGTGGAGCGCGCTGAGACCCTGTTCGGCGACCTCGGCGGCCGGGTCGCCCCGCAGCGCGCGCTCGTACGCGACGTGGGCGAGCAGGACCCGTTCGCCCGGGCTCTCAGCTCGGTCCGGGCGGGCCAGGATGCGCTGCAGGCGCGCACTGGCGAGCGGGCGCAGCGCCAGCTCCTCGCGGGCTGCCGCCACGTAGCCGGCCTCCATCCGCAGCGCCGTCTCCGTCTCCGCGTCGCCGAGCTCGTCGAGTCCGCGCTCGAACGCCGCCGCCGCCTCGGTGTGGGCGCCGCGCGCGTGCAGGGTCCGGCCGAGCGCGAGCCGGACCTGGGCACGCCGGTCGCGGTCCCGCAGCCCCGCCAGCGCGGACTCGAAGCGCTCGACCGCGCGCGGGTTGCCGCCGACGGCGTCCGCGTGACCGAGCTCGAGCAGGATCTCCGTGCGCTCCTCCGGCGGAGGGGACTCGACGAGGGCCCGGCGCAGGAAGCGGATCGCCGAATCGGGCGCGCCGCGAGCGAGCGCGCGGGCCGCGGCGGCGCGCAGCACGTCGACCACCCAGTCGGCAACCCGGGGATGGGCCTCGAGCAGGTGGCCCGCGACGCGGTCACCGGGCTCACCGGCGGCGTGCAGCAGGCGCGCGGCCTCGGCGTGGGCCGAGGAGCGCTCGGCGCTGGGGAGCTCGGCGTACACGGCCGCGCGCACGACGGGGTGCACGAAGGCGACCGGGTCGCCCGCGACCAGCACGTCGGCGCCGGCGAGCGCGTCCGCAACGTCGGCGGCGACGCCGGGCTCGAGGCCGGCGAGCTCCGCGGCCAGCGCGAGCGGTGTGCCGTCGCCCAGCACGGCTGCGGCCCGGGCCAATGCGGTCGTGCCGAACTGGAGCTGGGAGAGCCGCAGCAGGACGATCCGCGAAATCGACTGCGGGCCGAGCGCCCGTGCCCGCACGGCGCCGTCGTCGGTCGGCTCGATCCGGCGGGCGACGGCGGCCGCGAGCAGCTCCCGCAGGTACAGGGGGTTGCCGCTGGTCACCTCAGCGCAGACGCGGCAGAAGCGCTCGCTGGCCTCCGGGAACGTCGCCCACACGAGCTGCCCGGCAGCGGCCGGGGTGAGGGTGCGCAGCCGGCTGACGGAGGCGGCGGGATGCGTCGCGAGCGCGTCGAGGACGGAGGCCTGCTCGTGGCCCTCGTCCGGTCGCCGGGCAACCACGACGGCCACGGGCAGCCCGGCGAGGCGCTGCGCCAGGTAGTGGAGGAAGCGCAGCGTCGGAGCGTCCACCCAATGGCCGTCGTCGACCGCGATCAGCAGCGGCGTGCGCTCGGCCAGGTTGGCCGTCAGCCAGTACAGCCCGTGCATGAGCGCGAACGCCTCGTCGTCCTGGTCGATCGATCCCCGCGATCCGCCGGCCCGGCGGTCCGGATGGAACAGCTCGTCGGTCAGCGTCGCGGCGCCAGCGGTGAGCAGCTCGCGCTCCTCCGCCTCGGCCTCGGCGAGGCGGGGCTCGAAGAGCTGCAGCGCGGCGCCGAACGGGAAGTGGCGCTCGAGCTCGCTTCCCTGCGCCGAGATGACCTGCATGCCCGTGCCCTGGGCGAAGCCGCGCGCGGCCGACACGAGCTGGGACTTCCCCAGGCCGAGATGGCCCTCGAAGACCAGGACGCGGCCGCTGCTGGCGCGCGCGGCGTCGAGGATCGCGCTGATGGCATCGAGCTCGGAGTCGCGCTCCAGCAGCGCGGTGGGTGTGATCGGTGAGTGAAGGCCTTCGCCTGCCATGGGCCCCTGTCTGTCAACCTCGACCGCCCCGCGAGCTCATGACGGCAGAAAACAGTGTATCCGCAGGCCGGTGTTCGACAAACGGGTAGGGCCCGCACGCCCTTGCCCCTACGCTTACGGTACGTAAGCCAACGACTCCCGGGAGGCCGACATGGAGCGAAAGTGGTGGACGCTGGTCGCGGTCTGCGTCGCGACGTTCATGCTGCTGTTGGACATCACGATCGTCAACGTCGCGCTGCCCGACATCCAGCGGGAGACCAGCGCGAGCTTCGACGAGCTGCAGTGGGTGGTTGACGCCTACTCCCTGGCGCTGGCCGGTCTCCTGCTCGCAGCCGGATCGCTGGCCGACCGGCTCGGGCGCCGGAGGGTGTTCGTCGCCGGCGTCGCCATCTTCACCCTCGCCTCCCTGCTCTGCGGCCTCTCCGGCGATCCCACCGTGCTCGACTTCGCGCGCGGCCTCCAGGGCGTCGGCGGCGCCGCGATGTTCGCCACGTCACTGGCGCTCCTGGCGCAGGAGTTCCACGGGCGCGAGCGCGGGACGGCCTTTGGGGTCTGGGGCGCAACGATCGGCGGCGCCGTCGCGATCGGGCCGCTGGTCGGCGGCGTCCTGACCGAGGGCCTCGGTTGGGAGTGGATCTTCTTCGTCAACGTCCCGATCGGGATTGCCACGATTCTGATCACGCAGGCTCGGGTCCACGAGACCCGCGACCCCACCGCGAGCGGGGTCGACTGGGTCGGGACGGCGACGTTCTCCGGTGCGCTCATCGCGTTCGTGTTCGCCCTCATCCGCGGCAACGCGGAGGGCTGGGGCAGCGCGCTGATCCTGGGGCTCCTCGCCGCCGCCGCGGTCCTGCTGGTGATGTTCGTGCTGGTCGAGCTGCGCCAGGACCACCCGATGCTCGACCTCACGCTGTTCCGCAAGCCGACGTTCGCCGGCGCATCGGTCGTGGCCTTCACGCTGTCGGCGTCGATGTTCGCGATGTTCCTCTACATCACGCTCTACCTGCAGAACATCCTCGGCTTCTCACCACTCGAGGCGGGCCTGCGCTTTCTCCCGTTGAGCCTGATCTCGTTCTTCGTCGCCGCCGCCGCCGGCCCACTGTCCGAGCGCCTGCCCAAGCGGGGCTTCTTCGTCGTCGGGCTGGCGCTGGTCGGATTCGCGCTGCTGTGGATGGGGCAGGCGTTCAGCGGCGGGTTGACCGTCAGCGACGGTTGGACCGCGCTGCTCGGCGGCTTGATCGTCTCCGGCATCGGGATCGGCATGATCAATCCTCCGCTGGCCGCGACCGCCGTGGGTGTGGTCCCGCCGCAGCGCGCCGGCATGGGCTCGGGGATCAACACCACCTTCCGTCAGGTCGGCATCGCGACGGGGATCGCCGGGCTGGGCGCGATCTTCCAGCACCAGGTGGCCGCGCGCGCCAGCGAGCTCCTTGCCGCGTCGCCGTTCGGATCGGGCGAGAGCGGGCGCGTGGTGACGGCGATCCAGTCGGGCCGCATCGGCGAGGTCGTCGCCGCCGCGCCCCCGCAGGCGCGCGGTGTGATCGGGCGCGTGGCGAAGGAGAGCTTCATCCACGGGCTCAACGAACTGTTCGTGATCGGCGCGATCGTGGCGTTCGTGGGGGCCGCCTCGGCGCTCGTGCTCGTGCGCGCGCGCGACTACGTCGTCACCGGCGCCCAGCCGGAGCCGGAGGGCGCGCCCGCGGGGTAGGACCCGCCCGCAGCGTCCGCCCGGGGCGATACGAAATCTCACGTGCAGCCGCTGATCGAGCACCGCCGGCGCTTCGCGGGCTTCGAGACACGCGTGCTCGAGCTCGAGGGCGACGATCCGGCGGTCGTGCTGCTGCACGGCTTCGCGGACAGCGCCGACACCTGGCGCCACGTGCTCGATCGCCTCGCCCGCGCCGAGCGCCGCGCACTGGCGGTGGACCTGCCCGGCTTCGCCACCGCCGGTCCGCTGCGGAAGGGGGCAGTCCTGCCCCAGCAGGACCGGTTCGTCGCCGCGGTGGTGCGCGACGCCGCCGGCGACGGGGACGTCGTGGTCGCCGGAAACTCGCTCGGCGGCGCGCTCGCCCTGCGCGCGGGCGAGACGGACGACCTTCCGCTCGCGGGGCTGGCGCCGATCGCCCCGGCGGGGCTCGACATGGCCGGCTGGTTCGGGCTGATCGAGCGCGACCCGATCCTGCGGCGCCTGCTGGCCGTCCCGGTCCCGCTGCCCGAACGCGCCGTGCGCGAGGCCGTTGGGCGGGCGTACCGCGTGCTCGCATTCGCGAACCCCGGCGGCGTCCAGCGCGAGGTCGTCGACGCCTTCACCAGCCATCACCGCGACCGCGCGACCGTCCGCCGATATCTCGATACGGGGCGGCGACTGATCGCCGAGCTCGAGAGCCCGTTCGAGCTCGAGCGCGTGACCGTTCCGGTGCTGCTCGTGTGGGGCGACCGCGACCTGATGGTGAGCGTCTCCGGCGCCGACCGGGTCTCGGGCGCGCTGCCCGACACGCAGATCGAGCTGCTCCCCGACATTGGGCACTGCCCGCAGATCGAGGCTTCGGATCGGGTGGCGGAGCTGCTGCTCTCCTTTCCGGCGTCACTGCGCCGCGCGCCGTAGGCGCCCCGTAGGCTTCCCGAAATGCCCGCTCTGCCCGTCATTCCGGACCGCGAGGACGTCGGCCATGCGGCCGCGAACGCCTTCGACCTGCTGACTCGGCGCGGGATCGCGGACCTGCGCCCGACGCCCGCGACGGTGATCGACGAGGGCCCGCAGCGCACGATCTACCGCTTCCGGCGCCCCGGCCACCGTCGCGCGCGGGGCACGCCCGTGCTGCTGGTGCCCCCGCTCGCCGCACCGATCTCGTGCTTCGACCTGCGCCGCGGCTGCAGCCTCGTCGAGCACCTGCTTGCGCTCGGCCATCCGGTGTACGTCGTCGACTACGGCGCGATCGGCTTCGGCGACCGCACGTTGGGCCTCGAGCACTGGGTGCATGACGTGATTCCGCAGGCGGTGGACGTCGTGTCCGAGGACGCGGAGGCGTCGGTGCACCTCGTCGGCTGGTGCCTGGGCGGGATCATGTCGGTCCTCGCCATCGCCGGGACGGTGCTGCCGGTCGCCTCGGTGGCGTTGATCGCCAGCCCGTTCGACTTCGCGCGCGTGCGCCTGATCGCCCCGATCCGCCCGCTCGCCGAGTTCACGGGCGGCCGGCTGGGGACGGCCCTGTACCGGCTGATGGGCGGCGTGCCCGAGCCGCTCGTGCGCGCCGGCTACCAGCTCGCGGCGATCGACAAGTACCTGCTCAAGCCCTACGCGGTGGCGCGCCACATCGACGACCGAGATTTCCTGGCACAGATCGAGGCCGTCGACGCGTTCACCGCGGGCATGCTCGCCTACCCGGGCCGCACCTTCGGCCAGCTCTACCACCGCTTCTTCATCGTCAACGACCTGGCGCGCGGGAAGCTGAAGCTTTCGGACCATACGATCAACCTCGCCGACGTCCACGTCCCGGTGCTCGCCGTCGGGGGCGAGGACGACGGGATCGCGCCGGTCCCGGCGGTACACGCGATCACCGAGCTGCTGTCCAACGCTCCGGAGGTCCGGTTCGAGACGGCGCCCGGCGGCCATCTCGGCGTTCTCACGGGCCGCGCCGCGCGGCGCACGACGTGGCGCTATCTCGACGAGTTCCTCGGCGACGCCGCGCCGGCCGGCGAGGACGCACGCGCCGCGGCGGCCTGAACATTCAGCCCAGCGACGCCCAGACCGTCTTGATCTCGAGATAGGCGTCGAGGCCGTCGTGCCCGTGCTCGCGCCCGACGCCCGAGGCCTTGTAGCCGCCGAACGGCGCCGACGCGTCGGCCATGCCCCACTGGTTGATGTAGACCGACCCGGCACGCAGGCGCGCCGCCAGCCGGTGCGCGTTCGACAGCGAGCGCGTCCACACCCCGGCGGCCAGGCCGTACTCGGTGTCGTTGGCGCGCTCGGCGACCTCGTCGAGCGTCTCGTAGGGCATCGCCACGAGCACCGGGCCGAAGATCTCCTCGCGCGCGATCTTCAGATCGTCGGACGTCGTGGTGAAGAGCGTCGGCGCGACGAAGTACCCGCCGCCGTCGGGGGCGTCGCCGCCGGTCACGAGCTCGGCGCCCTCCGACTTGCCGGACTCGATGTAGCCGGTGACCCGCTCGAGCTGCTCGGCGGAGACCAGCGGCCCGACCTGCGTGCTTCGGTCCAGGCCGGGGCCGACCTGCGCGCCGGCGGCACGCTCGGCCAGCGCGCTCACGACCTCGTCGAAGTTCTCCTTCGGGACGAACAGCCGCGAGCCGGCGTTGCAGGACTGGCCGGAGTTGAAGTAGATCGCCGTGCACGACCCCTTCACCGCCGCGTCGAGGTCGGCGTCGGGCAGGATGATGTTCGGCGACTTGCCGCCGAGCTCGAGCGTCACCCGCTTGAGCGCCGCGCCCGCCTTCGCGCCGATCTCCCGCCCGACCTCGGTCGAGCCGGTGAAGGCGATCTTGTCGACGCCGGGGTGGTCGACCAGCGCGGCGCCGGTCTCGCCGTCGCCGGTGACGACGTTGAGCACGCCCGTCGGGGATCCCGGCCTCGAGCGCGAGCTCGCCGAGGCGCAGCGCCGTCAGCGGCGTCTGCTCGGCCGGCTTGAGCACGATCGTGCAGCCGGCGGCGAGCGCCGGCGCGACCTTCCAGCCGCCATCAGCAGCGGGAAGTTCCAGGGGATGATCTGCCCGCAGACGCCGACCGGCTCCTTGCGCGTGTAACAGAGGGTGTCGGGCGCGGGGACCGGGATCACCTCGCCCTCGATCTTGGTCGGCCAGCCGGCGAAGTAGTGCAGGTGGGCGGCCGAGGAGCCCACGTCGACGACCTTCGCGTACGTGACCGGCTTGCCGTTGTCGAGCGACTCGAGCTCGGCCAGCTCGTCGGCGTTCTCCTCCACGAGCTGTGCGAGGCGCTCGATCAGCGCGCCGCGGTCGGCGGCGGACATCGACGCCCACGGGCCGTCCTCGAAGGCCGCGCGCGCGACCGCGCACCGCGCGGTCGACGTCCTCGGCGCCCGCGTGGGCGACCTCGCGCGATCGGCTCTCCCGTGGCGGGGTCGAGCGTCTCGAACGTGCGCCCGTCGGCGGCGCCCGGCCGCTCGCCGCCGATGACGAGGTCGTGGTGGGAGTTCTGCAGGAAGCTGCGAGCAGCGTCGGACAGCTGCTCGGGCGGCGCGGCGATGGTCATGGTGTCGTGCTCCTCCGGTGGGTCATGGCGTCAGGACGACCTTGAGCGCCTCGTGGCGGTCGTACGCCGCATAGGCCTCCGGCGCATCGTCGAGGCGCATGTGGTGGGTGACGATCGGGGACGGGTCGAGCTCGCCGGTGGCGATCAGCGCCAGCACCTCGTCGAAGTTGCCGATCACGTTGGCGAGTCCGGTGGTGAGGGTCAAGGACTTGTTCCAGAGCAGGCCCATGTGGACCTCGCACGGCTTGCCGTGGACGCCGAGCAGCGAGACCCGGCCGACGCGTCTGGTCAGCCGCACCGCCAGGTCCAGCGCCTGCGGGCTGCCCACCGCCTCGACGCACACGTCGACGCCGCGGCCCTCCGTGCGGTTCTTGACCTCGGCGCGCGGGTCCTGCTCGTGGAGGTGGACCGGCGTGGCGCCAAAGCGCTCCGCCATCTCCAGTCGCTCGGGGACGGAGTCGATGGCGATCACCTCGGCGGCACCAGCGCGGCGCGCTGCCTGTACGGCGCAGAGCCCGACGGGGCCGAGCCCCAGGATGGCCGCCGTCTCGCCCTCCTTCAGGTTGGCCTGCTTGACGCCGAAGTACCCGGTGTTCATGACGTCGCCGGCGAACAGGGCGACGTCGTCAGCGAGGCCCTCGGGCGCGCGCCTCAGGCCGAGATTGGCGTGCGGCACGAGCACCTGCTCGGCCTGTGCGCCCTGGAGCGCACCGGAGATCTCGCCGTGGCCGAAGATCCGCTGGTGCTCGCAGTGGTGGTAGAGCCCGCGCGAGCAGAACCAGCACTCGCCGCAGGCGGTCACGAACGAGCCGATCACGCGGTCGCCCTCGGCCACGCGCTCGACCGCGTCGCCGGCGGCGATCACGGTTCCGACGAACTCGTGGCCGATCGTGAATCCCGGCTCGACCGGGTGGCGGCCGTGGTAGATATGCAGGTCCGAGCCGCACACGCCCGCGGCCTCGACGGCCACGACCGCGTCGTCGGGCTCGATCGGCTCGGGCTCGGGCTTCTCCTCGAGCCGAACTTCTCCTGGCATCTGGAAGGTGACCGCGCGCACGCGGCGCCCTACGCTACCGCGAGCCCGCGCTCGAGCACGCGCTCGAGGTCCGCGTAGCAGCGGTCGAGATCGAGCCCGTCGGGGTCCAGCAGGTACTGGTAGACGATGCCGCCGAGCGCGCCGATGATCAACGTCACGATCGACCCTGGGTCGACGTCGTCGCGAAAGTCGCCCTGCTCGACCGCCTCCTCGAGCCATGGTGTCGCGAGCCGGCGCAGGTCGCGGTGCAGCCGGGCGAACTCGCCGGTCAGCTCCGGGCGGGGGCCGAGCGCCTCGAACATCAGGACGAACAGCAGCCGCAGCGTTCCGCCCTCGTCGCTCAGGAAGCGCCGGTGGGCGCGCAGCGCGCGCGCGATCGCCTCCTCGCCGCGTGCCTCGCCGACCTCCGGCACGAGCGTCTCGGCCTCCCAGCGCGCGAACGCGTGCTGGACGACCGCCCACAGCAGGCCCTCCTTCGATCCGAAGTGCCAGAAGATCGAGCCGCGGCTGATGCCCGCCGCCTCGCCGATCGCCTGCACCGACGCGTCACGGTAGCCTCGCTCGGCGAACAGGCGCGTGGCGGCGTCGATCAGGCGCTCGCGCGACTGCTCGGACTGCTCGCGCTTTCGGGAGGTCGCGGCCCCGGCCATTGGAGCACCGTAGCAGCCTATGCTGATCGTCCAACATAGGATCGCGGGATGAGCGCCCCGCCGCTCGAGGCCGTCGCCGCCACGCTGCGCGACTTCGTCGCACGCTCCGGTGCGCTCCGGGCCGTCGCGCTGCTCGACCGGGGTCAGGACGCCGTGCCGGTGGTGGTCGACTGCGACCCGGCCGGCGCGGTGGAGGTCGAGGAGGCCGACGGGGTGCGCGACCTGCCGGCGGTCGCGGGCGCCGCGCCGCTGGCGTCGGTGCACGTGCATCCGCTGCCCGCCATGGACGTCGATCCCGCCGAGGGCAAGGTCACGGGCACGATCGGCGGCCTGGCGCATCTCGCGGGCGCGGTCGGCGAGCTGGCGGCTGCGCTCGGCGGACGCAGCGTCGCGACCGTTCAATTCGAGACGTCCGACCCCGACACGCCCCTGGCGGTCTCCGCCCGCGCCGGTGAGCCGCCGGTGTTCGCGCTCGGGGACGAGACGTTCGCGCTGCCGTCCTGAACCCTGCTGCGGCTCAGCTCCCGACCGCCGGCGCGTCGCCCACGCGCTGGCGCTCCGCCAGCGCGACCAGCTCGGCCAGCGAGGACTGGATGCCGCCGCCGATCAGGTCGAGGTCCGGGAGCGCGTCGTAGTCGCCGACGAGGCCGAAGTTCATCCCGCCGTTGTAGGACATGACGGCGATCGCCACCGATCGCTTGCCGCCCAGGAACCCGACCGGGTAGCTGGCCTCCATCTCGCGACCGAGCACGTAGAGCGGGAACTGCGGGCCCGGGACGTTCGAGACGAGGAGGGTGTACATGCCACGGGCGAAGTGGAGCCGCGAGGCCTGGGCCAGGATCGTCGGCGGCGCGAAGCGCTCCATGCCGATGATCGCCTCGGCGCCGAGCGCCTGCTTGGACTCCTTGAGCCCGTCCATCGTCCGCCTGATCGCCTGCAGGCGTGCCACCGGGTCCTCGATGTACACGGGCAGGGGGCACAGCACCTGGGTGAGCTGGTTGCCGAGCGCGCCGTGCTGCTCAGCGGTGCGCACCGACACCGGCACGATCGCTCGCAGCCGCATGCCCTCGGTCCGCACGCTCCGCGAGCGCAGGAACTCCGCGAGCCCGCCGGCGACGACTGCCAGCACGACGTCGTTGACCGTGCCGCCGAAGGCGTTCTTGACCTGCTTGAAGTCGTCGAGCCGGGAGGGCACGACGGAGAAGCGCCGATGCGGGCCCGGAGGCACGGTGAGCGGGGTGTCGGCGGGCGGGTTCAACCCCGCCCATGCGACCTCGGCGATGCCTTCGACGGTGTCGCGCACGCCCTCCAGGGTGCGCCGCGGATGTGCCGCCGCGCCGGCCGCGCGGCCAACGAGCTCGCCGCCCAGGTCGACGAGCCCGCGCGCGCCGGCGGCCACCAGCTCGGCCGGCGAAGGCTCGGGGTGCGGGGTCCACGCGTCGCGCGGCGTGTCGGCCCTGGCCGGCACGGCGTCGAGGTCGAAGAGGACCGTCAGCAGGTCCACCCCCGAGACGCCGTCGACGAGGCAGTGATGCGTCTTGACGACCAGCGCGAAGCGGCCGCCGGCAGCGCCCGCGCTGCCCCCCTCGAAGCCCTCGACCAGCCACATCTCCCACAGCGGCTTGGTGCGGTCCAGGCGCTGGGAGAAGATGCGGCCGGTGAGCGCCAGCAGCTGCCCCTCGCTGCCCGGCCGCGGCAGCGCGGTCTGGCGCACGTGGTAGGCGAGGTTGAAGTTGGGATCGTCCACCCACAGCGGGCGTCCGCTGAGCCGGGGCGGGTTGCGGACCTTCTGGCGGTAGCGTGGGACCAGGTGCAGCCGGCTGCGCACGTGCTCGAGCAGGTCCTCGTACGTCGGCGGCGGCCCCGCGAACGTCGCCACGCACCCGATGTGCATGTGCGTGTTCGCGCCCTCCTGCAGCAGGAAAGAGGCGTCCACGGCGCTGAGCCGGTCGAGGTGCTCCTGTGCCATCGAGACGACCCTACCGAGGCGGCCGCGGTTGCATATGCTGAACGGTCAGCATAGACTCCGGCGCTCCGCCAGCCACACACCGGGAGGACCCCCGTATGCCAACCGACTCCGTCTCCAGGGCCGTGCTGATTACCGGATGCTCGTCCGGCATAGGCCGCGCCACCGCCGAGCACCTCGCCGGGAAGGGGTGGACGGTGTACGCGACCGCGCGCCGGCCCGAGTCGATCGCCGACCTCGAGCAGGCGGGCTGCAAGCTGCTCGCGCTCGACGTCAACGACGAGGACTCGATGGTCGCGGCCGTGCGGGCGGTGGAGGAGGCCGAGGGCGCTGTCGGCGTGCTGGTCAACAACGCGGGGTACAGCCAATCGGGACCCGTCGAGGAGGTCCCGCTCGACGACGTCCGCCGCCAGTTCGAGACCAACGTGTTCGGTCTCGTGCGGATGTGCCAGCTCACGCTGCCCGGCATGCGGCGCCAGGGCTGGGGCAAGATCGTGAACGTCTCCTCGATGGGTGGAAAGCTCGTGTTCCCGGGCGGCGGCTTCTACCACGGCACGAAGTACGCGGTCGAGGCGATCAGCGACGCGCTGCGCTGGGAGGTGCGCGGCTTCGGCGTGGACGTGGTGATCATCGAGCCCGGGCTCATCAAGACCGAGTTCGGGAACGTCGCGGCCGGCTCCGTCGACGCGGCGCCCGCCGAGGGCGCCTACGGAGAATTCACGGCGGCTGTGTCCAAGGCGACCAAGGAGGCCTACGAGGGAGGGCTGGCCAAGCTCGGCGGCGGGCCCGACACGGTTGCAAAGAAGATTGAGAAGGCGATCTCCAAGCGCCGTCCACGGACCCGCTACAGCGTCACGCCATCGGCCAAGATGGCGCTCTTCCAGCGGCGCGTGATGACCGATCGCATGTGGGATGGCATGCTGCGGACCCAGTTCCCGCAGCCCGGGAAGAGCTGAGCCGTCAAGAACTCCTTTTTCGGTGCATGGCGCACGATCGCGACGCGTTCTTGCGGGCAGCTTATGCTGACGGGTGAGCCAGCCGACAAAGGAGTACATGGTGGTGCTTTCGGAGCCGAGCGGGCGCCTGCGCGTCGCCTTCGAGCGGACCCAGGCCTCCGGCGACGACCTCACCGGGGCGATGCGCCGGGGTGTCGGCTTGTCGCAGCTGACGCGGGAGATCTACCGCGCCGAGCGCCACTCCACTGACCTCGCGGTCGCGTTCGTCGACCTCGACGGCCTGCGCGAGGTCAACCGGCGCGAGGGTCACGCGGCGGGGGACCGCAAGCTGCGCCTGCTCGTCGAGCGCATGTTCAACAACATGCGCCCGTACGACCTGGTCGTGCGCGTCGGCGGCGACGAGTTCGTGTGCGTGCTCCCCGATGCCGACGCGGAGACCGCCAGGGCCCGGTTGGCCCTCGTGGCCGCGGACAGCTGGGACGGCCTCCCGACCCCGTCGTTCAGCGTCGGCGTGGCGGCGGTCGAGCACGGCGATACAGCGGAGGCGCTCGTGGGGCGCGCCGACGCCGATCTGCGCGCCCGCCGCTCCGCCTAGCGCAGCGCTAGTCCGCGCACTCGACGGGCGTGTCGAGGCGGCGCATGATGGCGGCGAGCTGGCGCACCTGCGTCGCCGTCAGCCGGCCGAGGAAGTGCTCGCGCACCGCGCGCTGGAACGTCCGCTCGATCTCGGGCAGCGCGGCGCGCCCGGCGTCGGTGATGACCACGTGCGAGACGCGCGCGTCGGTCGGGCAGGCGACCCGCTCGACGAGCCCCAGCGCACTCATCCCGTCGACGACGCGCGACACGCGGCTCGGGCTGATGACGACGGCGGCGCCGAGCTCACCGATGGAGAGGTGGCCGTCCTCGGAGTGGGCGAGGCGGTACAGCACCTCGTGCGAGCTGCAGCTGAGCCGGTGCGCGGCCAGCAGCTCCCCGTCCACCGCCCGCACGAGGGCGGCCTGAGCGTTGAGGACGCCGAACCAGGCGTCGGCCTCGTCGGCGGAGAGGCGGGGCGGGGCGGTTGCGGGAGCGGCAGCCATGGAACAAGCGTAGCGGCGGACGCGCCGGCGGTTTGACTCCCCTCGCGGCGGGATCCGCTGTAGGCTAACCCCGCCTGACCCCTACTCGGGCCCGCCCGGGCCCGGGAGTGTTTTGCCCGCCAGGCACAACACGTAAGTCCTGGGGCTCTTGAGCAGTCAGGGGGGTCGGAGCGCAGTCACGAGCGGGCTTCATGGCCCGCTCGTTCTGTGGTCAGGACCACGATCGATCGTGGGTGGCAGCGCGCCATATCGGTCATTTCGCCAAAGCGGACCCAATAGGGGATACGGTTATCAGGACAGGTTTGTCATCTAAACGACGGGCCGGGGCGCTTTCGCCCCGCGGAGGATCATGAGCCAAGCTGTTGCTGGGACCCCGGTCGACCGGAGCGGGAAGCCCCGCTCGCAACGACCCTTCTGGCGAGAGGCGCTCGCCCCATACGCGAAGCCGAACATGGCCCGCAGCCTGCTCGACATCGCCACCTCGGTGGTGCCGTACCTCGCGCTCTCCTACCTGATGTACCTGACCCTGAGCGTCTCGTACCTGCTGGTGCTCGTCATCGCGGTGCCCGCCTCAGGGTTCCTGCTGCGGACGTACATCCTCTTCCACGACTGCACGCACGGCTCGTTCCTGCCGTCCAAGCGCGCGAACGCCTGGCTCGGCGTCGCCCTCGGACTGCTCGTCTATTCGCCGTTCCACAGCTGGCGGCACAACCACGCTGTCCACCACGCCACGTCCGGCGACCTCGACCGCCGCGGCGTCGGCGACGTGCCGACGCTCACCGTCGCCGAGTACCACGCCCTGCCCTGGCACAAGCGGATGGGCTACCGGCTCTTCCGCAACCCGCTCGTGATGTTCGGGGTGGGGCCGATCTGGGCGCTGATGATCGGGCCGCGGTTCGTGCCCAAGGGCGCGCGACCACGGATCCGGCGCAGCGTGATCGCGACCAACATCGCGCTCGCCGTCCTCGTCGGCGGGCTCTGCTGGCTGATCGGCTGGGAGGCGTTCCTGCTCGTGCAGCTGCCGACGGCCTGGCTCGCCGGGTCCGCCGGCGTGTTCCTCTTCTTCGTCCAGCACCAGTTCGAGGACGCCTACTGGGAGAGCACGGAGGAGTGGAGCTATGCCGACGCCGCCCTCCAGGGCAGCTCCTACCTCAAGCTGCCGAGGATCCTGCAGTTCTTCACCGGCAACATCGGCGTGCATCACGTCCACCACCTCAGCGCCCGCATTCCCAACTACAACCTGCAGCGCGCCCACGACGCGAATCCGATCTTCCACGGAGTACCCACGCTCTCCCTCTGGGACGGCTTTCGCACCGTACGGCTCAAGCTCTGGGACGAGGATCGCGGGCGCCTGGTGACCTGGGCGCAGGCGCGCAGGGCCGTCGGCTCGCACTGACCGGACCACCGGCCGTAGGGTTCGCGGGACATGGCTGAGCGCGCGGACCTCGAGTTCACCTACTCGCTGATCGACCGGATCTTCCGGCTCAGCCTGGGCGAGCTCGCGGACTTCAGCGGCGCGAAGTACGACGGCGACTTCTCCCTCAGCCTGGAGGAGGCGCAGCGGCGCAAGCACGAGTACGTGGCCGAGCAGATCGGGATCGGCCCCGATCGGCGGGTGCTCGACCTCGGCTGCGGCTGGGGGCCGCTCCTGAACTTCATCCGCAGCCGCGAGGCCGAGGGCGTCGGCGTGACGCTGTCGTCGGCACAGGCCGCCGCCTGCCGGCGGCACGGGCTCGACGTGCGCCTCCAGGACGCGCGGGCGGTCACGCGGGACACGTTCGGCCCCTTCGACGCCGTGGCGAGCCTCGGTGCCTTCGAGCACTTCTGCTCGCCGGAGGACTACGCCGCCGGCAAGCAGGACGAGGTCTACCGGGAGCTCTTCGGCAAGGTCGCGAGCGTGCTGCCCGACAACGGTCGCCTGTACCTCCAGACGATGGTCTTCGGGCGGAACATGATCCCGCCGGACGAGGTCAGCATCGATGCCCCGCGGGACTCCGACGCCTGGTACGTCGCGCTGATGGGGTACCAGTTCCCGGGCTCGTGGCTGCCCTTCGGGCAGGAGCAGATCATCCGCAACGCCGAACCGCATTTCCGCCTGGTCTCGAGCGTCAGCGGCCGGCTCGACTACATCGAGACGATCCGCCAGTGGCGGAAGCGCTTTGGCGAGCCGAGCCTGCAGAAATACCTGCTCAAGGCCCGGCTCGTCCCCCGCTGGCTCACCAGCCCGTCCTTCCGCCTGGCGTTCACCTCCGGCGTGAGCGCCAACAGCGTCTGCTTCGAGCGCGAGCTGCTCGACCACTACCGGCTCGTGCTCGAGAAGAGCTAGGAGACGAGCTTGGTGACGCGGTAGCTCCGCGTCCCGCGCGGCGTCGTGACCGCCACGGCCTCGCCGGGCGCCCGCCCCAGCAGTGCCCGCGCGACGGGCGACTCGGACGAGAGCTTGCCCTGGGCGAGGTCGGCCTCCGTGGGGCCGACGATGGTCCAGGTGTGGAGCCGGCCGCTCTCCTCGTCGAGGACCTCGGCGGAGCGGCCGAACGCGAGGGTCGCCGCGTCGCGGTCGGTCTCGACGACGACCGCGTTGCGCAGGCGCTCTCGGAGGCGCAGGATCTTGGTCTCCAGGTGCGCCTGGTCCTCCTTGGCGATGTGGTACTCGGCGTTCTCCTTGAGGTCGCCGAGCTGGCGTGCCGCATTGATGCGCGCGGCCATGTCGGCGCGGCCAGCCGTCTCGAGGTCGGCGAGCTCGGCTCTCAGGAGATCCAGGCCGACGCTGGTGATCGCCTCGCCGCCGGGATCGGATGTGCTCACGCCGTCACCGGGCGCCATGTTCGCAGCTGGGCGCCGTTAGTAGCCGCGCTCGACCCAGCTGACCCACGCCTCGCGTGCCGCCACCCGTTCGTGGGAGGCAGCCAGGGCATCGGCCGCGCCCCGCTCCTCCTCCGTCCCGGTGACGCCGTCGTAGCGCTCGCGCGTGTGGATCTGTTCGACCTTCGCCTCCTCCAGGCGCCTGACGGCGTCCCGGTGGCCTTCGGTTCCCTTGCGGGGTGTCTCGGGGAATCTCATCGCTGTCCTCTCTTTGGCTGGGGACGGTAGTGCTCCCGGCCCAACCCCAGGTAAAGCGCGTCCAGGTCGTGTGTCCATGTCAGCGGTGCTTCCGCGCAGCGCCGCCGCCACGATGACCCTTGCCGGGCAGCGGGCGGGCGCAGGCTGGGCAGACCCCATTCAGGATCGGGTCGCCGAGACCGAAGTCGGCCGGCTCGAAGAAGATCCGGTGGCGGCCGCCGCCGCGGACGTTCAGAACGTGGTCGCAGCGACAGCGATAGGTCAGCTGTTGGGAGGCGTCCACCTGACCACCGCCTCGCTGCTGAAGCTCCCGCCCTCGTCGAGCCAGCGCTCGGCGTCGAGCTGCGCCGGCCCCTGCGCCGATTCGCGCTGCGCCATGGCGTCGAGCAACCGCCCGACGAACTGGTCGTGCCCGCCGGAAGGGGGGTCGAACGATCGGTCACCCTGTGCAAGGTCGAACGCACGGAAGCCGACCAGCTCGGTGAGGTCCTTGGCCGGTTCCAGGGCCGTCCCGCACATCGGACACAGGCCGTCGAACAGCGTCACCTCCGGACTCGCCCGGTCGAGCCGGATCCTGCACGCTACGCACTTGAAGTAGGGCACAGTGGCCCCTTCCGTTGGGACGACGATGTTAGCATGACATAGAAAGCTAGAAATCGTGTTCTAGTGATACCCTGCAACGTCATGCCCGGGTGGACTTTTCTCAGCAATCATGCCCAGGTGCTGCTCTGCATCGCCAACGATCCCGGCATCCGCCTGCGCGACATCGGCGACCAGGTGGGAATCACCGAGCGGGCCGCCCATCGCATCGTCCGCGAGCTCGACGAGGCCGGGTATCTGGCCCGAAAGCGTGACGGTCGGCGCAACCGCTACACGATCAGCCAGCACCTGCCCCTGCCGGAGCGGATCGGCCGCAACCAGAAGATCGGCGATCTCCTCGACATCCTCAGCGCACCGACCGGAGACGCCAGATGAAGATCCTCGACGCCCTTCGCGATCGAGCTGCGGCCAAGCGTGTGCGCGAGTACGGGCGCCGCCGCGCCAGCGTGCTGGACGCGGTGACGCGCAGCTGCGCCCCCCGGCTACGCTGACCGCTCGACCGCGGGCGCGGCGGGGTCGGGCAGCGGGAACAGCGCCAGGAACCGCTTCAGCGCCGGCCTGCTCCCTTCGACCCACGTCGACTTCGGGGGCACGAGCGACCAGCGCGAGACCTTCGGGCTCAGCGTCTTCCTCTGCGATGGCGACAGGGTGTTCCGCACGTACTTCACGGCGGGTCGCGGCGTCGAGGCGCTCGGCAGCACCTGAACGTTCCTCGACCTCACGCCACTCGGTCGGCAGGAGTCGTGGGAGGACTCACCCGCCGGCCGGCCCCAGACGCCGCCGTACGCCTGGTGGCGCCGCCACGACGAGTACGCGGAGTCGGCGGGCGAGGAGCAGCGATGAGAGAGCGCGACGGATATCAGCCCGGGGTCCCGCGGGCGGGCGCCGCGTTCTCGGTGAGCAGGGTGGGCCCGGCCGCCTGAGTGACGACTCGCTGCGACGCCTCGCTCAGGCGCCCTGCATCGCCTGCATGTTCCGCATCATCGCGTCCGCGGTCTCCTTCAGCTCCTTGGCCGGGCTGAACTGGACGTACTCGCTGCCGGCATCGGCCAGGGGCACGTGGCCCGGCGGCAGGTAGAAGGCATCGCCCGCCTCGAACACCTCTTCGTGGTCCGGGAAGCGAAAGGTCAGCCTGCCCTTGGTCACGTACCCCCAGTGCGGGCACTGGCAGCTGTCCCCGTCGAGCCCCTTCAGGAGCGGGGTCGCGTCGACGTCCTCGCGAAAGGACACGAAATTCACGGTGTAGCCGTCGACGTCCTCGTGCCGATCCTCGACCGGACCGTGGTCGTCGACCTGCGCCGCGCTCTCCTTCGAAACCTTCGGCATCTCTCCATCCCCTTCGGTTGGTGTGGCCGCAGGCTACGCGCGGGCGGGCGCGGCGTCATGAGGCGTTTGACCCATCTTTCGCGCGTTCAGGCGGGGACGCCCGCGGCGAACTCCTCCTCCGGGAGCAGGCCGTGCTGCATCGCGAACAGGCTCGCCGCCGCTCGGCGTCGAGGCGTCGATCTTCGTGTAGATGTGCTCGACGTGGTTGCCGACCGTCTTCGGCGAGATCACGAGGCGCTCGGCGATCTGCTTGTTCGACAGCCCGCGCGCGAGCAGCCTGAGCACCTCGATCTCCCGGGGCGTCAGGCCGGCCGGTCCCTCGCGGCGGCGCGGCGACCCGATGGCCGGCGGCGCCGAGCACCGCCTCGACCGCCTCGGCGTCGAGGCGCCCGGCTCTGACGTCGGCCCGCAGCTCGGCGGCCGCCTCGTCGGCCGACCGGGCGTGGCCGGTGCGGACGCGGCTCGCGCATCGCCTGGTAGGCGTCGGCGGCGCCGAGGATCCGCGCCGGGCGGGAGATCGCGGCGCCCGAGAGCCCGCGCGGGTAGCCGGACCCGTCGAGGCGCTCGCGGTGCTGCACGGCGATCGTGCCCAGCGGCGCCAGCGCCGACGACTGGTGGAGCATGCGCTCGGTCAGGTACGGATGGATCCGCACGCGCTCCCACTCGCCGGCGCCGAGCGGGCCGGGCTTGTCCCAGATCGAGTTCGAGACGCCCGAGCCGACCGAGGTCGTGGACGAGACCCGCGCGGCGCAGCATGCGCACCTCGTCCGCCGACAGCCCGAGCTGCACGCCGGCCTCGGCCGCGAGATCGGCGACCGCACGCGCGTGGCCGAGGGTGTACGGCGACTTCAGGTCGACGAAGTTCGCGATCGCCAGCAGCGCGGCGTCGAAGCGCTCCGCCGAGAGCACCACCGCGAGCGCCGGCTCGGCCTCGATCACCGCGTCCCACGTCGCGGCCCCGTCGAGGCCCGCGAGGATCATGTCCGCCTCGCTGCACATGACCTCGGCCAGGGCGGGATCGAACTGCTTGCCGGCGCGCTGCTCGGCGAGGGCCTTCGCCGCCTCGACCCCGCCGACGCGGTGCGCGACCTCGATGTACTCGGCCATCTGCGCGAGCCGGGCGGCGATCGGCACGTCCTCGCCCTCGACGTCGCCCGGCCAGCCCCGCCCGTCCCACTGCTCGTAGGCGGCGGCGACGGACTCGAGCACGTCGTCGGGCAGCCCGAGCTGTTCGGCCAGCGACCGCGCGATGGCCGCGTGGTGGTTGATCATGTCGTCCACCTCCCGGTGACCCGAGAGCGCGAACTCGAGCCCGAGCCGGAAGCGATGGAGCGGCGGGTTGCCGGACCCGAGCTGCCGCATGCTCGCCGCCGCCATCCGCAGGCTGCCGAGCGTCGTGGTCGTACTTGGCGGACTTCAGCGCGATGTCGTCGCCGAACCACTTCGCCTGCTCGTGGGCGTCCGTGTGACAGCCGACGTTGATGAGCAGGGCCGTGTAGTAGACCGCCGCCCGTTCCTGCTCGTCGAGCCCGATCCGCTCAGCGAGCCGCAACGCGATCAGGCACTGGCGCAACACGTGCTCCATCGGCTGCCCGAAGCCGAGATCGATGCCCAGCGACAGCGCGGCGACGAGCTCGGCCAACCGAACGTGCGCGCGATCGGCCTCGCCGGGCATGCGCCGAGGCTATACCCGCCGGCGCGGCAGGGATAGAGGATGGCGTTAGGAGCGCTCGGCGCCGCGCTGCCAGCGCCCGCGTTTCTCGAGGTACTCCGGGGGGAGCGTGCCCTCGATCTCCTCGGCCGCCTCGAGCGCCGACAGCGCCTCGTCGTAGTGGCCCCATCCCGCCTCGGCGTCGGCGAGCGCGAGCGCCAGGTCGCGGCCCGCACGGCGCTCGGCGGCCACGATGGCGCCGGACCTGCCGGTCGGCTCGCGGTCGGCAAGCGCAGGTGTCTGGCCGGGTGGCGTGGAGCGACCCACCGCAGCCAGGTAGGGCCCGAGATGACGACCCGCGATCTTCGCCGGGGGCCACCAAAGCGTCTCCGTCGCGACCTCGGACTGGTCCCCGGCCGTACCGCTGATGTCCGACCGGAGATAGGTCGGCCCGAGGCCGGTGAGCAGCATGCCCCGGAGCACCGGCCTGAAGGGCGTGGGCTCCACGGGCGCGCCGAGCTGTGCGGCCAATGCGTCGGCGACCGCGTCCGCCTGCTGCGTCGCGATGCCTCCCTGCTTGACCGGGAAGTTGGTGCCGTCGCCCGCCGCGTACACGCCCTCCAGGCCCTCGACGCGGCCGTGGGCGTCGACGGGAATGAAGCCGTGAGGGTCGTGTGGAAGCCCTGGGACGCTCGGGCCCTCGAGGCGGGCCATCGCGATCACCCGGTCCACGCGCAGCGGATCCCCTGGGGCCACCTTCAGGCGATCGCCGTCCAGGGCGACGGCCGCGGTGCTCGTCCGGAGCGCGATTCCCCGGTCGAGGAGCAGCTGGCGCACCGCTCGGCTGGCGGTGCCCCCGAACAGGCCGAGGGGCGACTCTTCGGGGGTCACCACCGTCACGATGACCTCGGTGAGCCCCTGGTCCGCGACATGGGCTGAGGTCAACAGGGCGAGCTCGTACAGTGGCAGCGACCAGCTCTCCCCCGGCGGGCTGGCGAATGCCACGCGGCTCACCTCGCCGCTGTCGAGGCCCGACAGCAGCTCACGCAGTGGTTCAGCGTCGGCGCGGCCACGGAACGTCAACGCGCCGGGGAGCCAGGGCCGGCGCCGGGCGCCGACGGCCACGACCAGCGCATCGTAGGCCAGCTCCGCGCCCGAAAGGGTGCGGACCAGGCGTCGCTCGGCGTCGACTTCCGCGAGGGCGTCGAGATGGAGCTCCGCCTGCTGGTCGCGCGCGATCCCTGCGAGCTCGAACGAGCGGGCCTCGCCCGCGCCGAACGGCTCGACCACCGTCATCGGGGCGTAGACGAAGTCCCGCTCGGGCGACACCAGCACCACGTCGATCAGGCTGCCGAGCAGCGCGCGCAGCGCCAGCAGAGCCTCGAGTCCGGCGACCCCGCCGCCGACGATCACCACGCGGGCACGCTGCGGGCGGCGCCCTCGACGGGCTGGGCTCGCGGTGTCGTTCGCCGATCGGCTCGACATGGCCCGCTCAGGTCACGACGGATGCACGTCGGGGGCCGGTCGCTGGTGGCCGAGGGTGTCGCGTCGACCAGGCGTCTGCCGACGACGCCGACCCCGGTCGGCGGCCGGCGGGGTGGAACCCCGGCACCTGAACGGCATCCTCTCCACGGCATCGCATCCTAGCTCGCCGTGGCCGGCACGGTCCTCGGATTAGTGCCCCAGACGCGGTGGCGAAATACGGATGACGGTGGACAAGCACCCATGAATCCTCGGCGTTCGGCCGAACGACAGGAGAGCCATGACCGCCAAGCCCCGTGTACTCGTTCTCGGAGGTGGTTTCGCGGCGCTGGAGACCGCCTTCCTCCTGCGCATGCGAATGCGCGACGACGTCGACCTGACGCTCGTCTCGGACAACGACTCGTTCGTGTTTCGGCCGAACACGATCTACATCCCATTCGGCGCCGACCCCGACTCGCTGCTCGTGGGCCTCCAGAAGCCGCTCGCGCGCCGCGACATCGCGTTCCACCTCGGCCGCGTCGCCGAGGTCGATCCCGACAGCCGGCACGTCACACTCGCGGACGACTCCCGGCTCGGCTACGACAAGCTCGTGATCGCCACCGGCGCCGCCACCGCCGCCGAAGAAGTCCCGGGCCTGGCGGAGCACGCGGCGACGATCTGGACGGCGCAGACCATGCTCGGCGTCCGTGAGCGCTTCGAGCGCGTCCGCGACCGCGACCGCGCCGGCGAGCGGTCGCGCGTGCTGTTCCTGGTGCCGCCGAACAACAAGTGCTCGGGCCCGCTCTACGAGATCGTCCTCATGCTGGAGACCTGGCTGCGCCGCGCCGATGCCCGCGACCACGTGGACATCACATGGTCGACCTACGAGCAGTCGTTCATCCAGGCGTTCGGACCGCGTTTGCACGAGGTCGTCACGGGCGAGTTCGCGGAACGCGGTATCGACGGCCACACCGATGAGGTCGTCAGCGAAGTCACCGCGGAAGAGGTCCGCTACAGCGACGGCAGTTCCCGAGGCTTCGACGAGCTGATCGCCTTTCCGCCCTACACCTCTGCGGTGCGCTACCCGTCGCTGCCGTCAGATGACCGCGGCTTCATACTCACGGACGCCGCGACGCGGCAGGTCAACGGCCAGCCCGACCTCTACGCGCCCGGCGACGCCGGAGACTTCCCCATCAAGCAGGCGTTCCTCGCCTTCCTGCAGGCCGACACCGTCGCCGAGCACATCGGGTCGCAGGCGAGCGGCAAGCAGTTCGCCGCCGCGTTCGACCCGGTGAGCATGTGTGTCATGGAGATGTTCGACAAGGCGACGTTCGCCCAGGTGCCGCTGCAGTTGACCGGCGACGCCGCGCGTCCGGTCGAGGTGCGCCCCGACGCCGACGGCGACTACAAGGTCGGAACCTCGGTCCTGTGGCGCCTCGGCAAGAAGGTCCTGGGCTTCTCGGTGCCCATGCGCTTCGCCGCCGGCGAGCCGTTCCACGCCGGCAAGGCCTGGCAGCTCATGGACGTCGGCCTCAAGGGAATGGCCGGCGTGCTGGCCGACTGAAGCGGTCAGAAGGAGGCAAGCCATGAAGAAGATCAAGGAGGCTGCATCGGAGTTTCTCGCTAGCAAGCGGGTGGCCGTGACGGGCGTCTCCAGACGGCCGAAGAATCACGGAAGCAACATCGTGTACCAGCGTCTCCGGGAGCGGGGCTACGAAGTGTTCGCGGTCAATCCGAACACGGACGAGGTCGAAGGTGATCGCTGCTATCACGACCTGCGCTCGATCCCCGGCGGTGTCGATGCGGTCGTCATCGCGACACGACCCGAGATCGCCGAGGACACGATGCGCGAGTGCGCCGAACTCGGGATCGAGCACGTGTGGATGCACCGCGGCCCCGGTGGCGGCAGCGTCTCCGAGGCGGCGGCCGCCTACGGCCGGCAGCGCGGCATCGCCGTGATCGACGGCGGCTGCCCCTGCATGTTCGGTCCCACCGCCGATATCGGGCACAAGGCGATGCGCGTCGTCTTCACCGTCACGGGCAACGTCCCGAGGGAGGTCTGAGAGGAGGAGGTGGCGAAGGCGGTGACCCTCAGCTACTCGGCGAAGAATCCGGACGAGCCGACCGGCTGTCCGGCCATGGCTCGTTAGCCCGCGTCCAAGCCGGTGCGAAATCCCCGCGAGACCGCGGCTTCCCGTCAGGCATTACATCGCCGAGATGTCCGCAGATTGCATCGGATGGTCGGCGATCCTGGCGATGAGCCGCGTCCCATCGCCTCTTTCGACGGGCGCACCCTCAGGGGGCCCCTATCGCTCGGCGCCGGAAGGTGTGGCGGCTTCGGCGTTGGCGAGGCTGGTGAGTAGCCGGGTGGCTGCGGCTTGGAATCGGCGCACGTCGCCGTACGGTCGCGCGATCAGCAGGGCTCCTTCGAGGCCGCTGACGAGCGTCTGCGCAGCATCGGTGACGGGTCCGTTGAGGCGCAGGGTCCCCTCCTTCCGGCCCTGCTCGAGTACGCCGATGAGCCAGGCCTCGTTGCCGTCGAAGAAGCGGATGACCGCGTTTCGCATCGGCTTTGGGAGCGTGTCGTAGTCGGCCGCCAGCATGCCGCACAGGCACATGCGCCGGTCGCGTAGGACGTCGGCGTAGATGCGGGCGTAGGCGTCGAGCTTGGCGGGCGCGTCGCCCCCGCCGCGATCGATCTCCTCCAGCGCCTCGGCGAAGCGAGCGGCGTAGCGTTCGATGAGCGCCTCGCCGAGGTCGGCCTTGCCGGGGAAGTGGTAGTGGAGGCTGGCCTTGCTGATCTTCAGCTCCGAGGCGACGTCGGCGTAGCTGAACCCGTTGAACCCGCGGCTCTGTACGAGCCGCTCGGCCACGTCGAGGATCCTTGATCGGGTGTTGGCCTCGCCCGGCACTGCGGACCTTGACTACTTACCTACTAGTAGGTCAGACTGTCCTATGGTACCAACGCCAGGAGGGGGATGGAATGGCCGAGAGGCATGAGACGGAGCACAAGAGCTTTCGGGCGCCCGACGAGACGCGCGAGTTCCCGAACGGTCGCGCCGAGATCCTGAACGTCGGCGGGGCCGAGGTCGGCCGGTTCGTCTTCGAGCCGGGGTGGCGCTGGTCGAACGACGTCAAGCCGATCGCAAACACGCAAAGCTGCGAGGCGCCGCACTTCCAGTATCACCTCAGCGGACAGCTGGCGATCCGCATGGACGACGGGACCGAGCTGGTCGCGGGACCCGGCGACATCACCTCACTGCCGAGTGGGCACGACGCGTGGGTGGTCGGCGATGAGGAGGTCGTGGTCGTGGACTGGTACGGCGCCAGCAACTACGCCAGGGCCGACTGACACGCCATGGGCGGGGCGCGCGTCGCGGCGGTGCGTGAGCGTGCTGGCAGCGCCGATTCCCTCAAGTCGCTGGAGCGAGCCGGCTGGAGCGAGAGGGCCGAGAGCTACGGCCTGCTGACCGGGCGGATCACCGCCCGGCTCGCGGAGCCGCTGCTCGACGCGGCCGGCGTCGCGGCCGGCTCGCAGGTGCTGGACGTGGGCACCGGCCCCGGGTACGCGGCGAGTCGAGCGGCCGATCGGGGCGCCGTCGCCACGGGTGTCGACATCGCCGACGAGATGGTGGCGCTTGCGCGGCGACGTCACGGCGCCATCAGTTTCCGGCGTGCCGACGCCGAGGAGCTCCCCTTCCGGGATCGCTCCTTCGACGCGCTCGTGGGCAACCTCGTGATCAACCACCTTCCACGGCCCGAGCGAGCGGTACACGAGTTCGCCCGGGTACTGGCGCGGTCTGGGGGGATGGCGCTGTCGACCTGGGACGTGCCCGAGAACTCGCGGTTCCTCGGGATCCTGCTCGACGCGCTTCGCGCCTGCGGGCTGGCTGACGGAGGCGAGGCGGCGACGGGCCCGGATCCCTTCCGGTTTGCCGGCGACGATGAGTTCCGCCGCCTGCTGCGCGGGGCGGACCTCGAGGAGGTTGAGGTTCGAAAGGTGTCGCTCGTCCACCGCGTCGTGGATGCCGACGAGCTCTGGCGGGGCCTGCTGGGGGGCAGCGTGCGCACCGCCGGCCTGGTGATGCGCCAGCCGCCGCATATCCGCAACCGGATCCGCGGGACCGTGGAGCGGCTGGCCGAGGAGTACCGGGTCGATCACGGGCTCGCCATCCCCGCCGCAGCGAAGATCGCCCGCGCGAGGAAGCCATGAGCGCGGTGGGTGCGACGCTCTCGCCGACCCAGGTCGCCGAGCGTTTGCGTGAGGCCCTGGCGAGCGGCGACTTCGCCGGGTTCGCTGAGGCCTACGCCGCCGATGCAGTGCTCGACGCCAGCCTGCCGGGCGGACGCTCGAGGGCTGCCGGACCCGATCGGCTCACCGCCCTGCTCGGCACATGGTTCCCCGGTCCAGCGGAGCTCGTGGAGTGGTCGCCACGGGTTCATCCCGCCGGGATCGCGCTCTGGCTCGAGCGCGCCTCGGACGACGGGACCGTGGTCCGCCAGCGCCACTACCTGACCTTGCGCGACGGCTGGGTCGATCGCCACTGGATCTATACGGCCTCGCCCCATACGGCCGCCTCCTCTCCGGACGGGAATGGTGGCGTCCTACTCGACACGAATCTACTCGCGGGCCTCGGCGACGTCGCGGTGCACGAGCCGCTGGTCTCGACCGGGTGGTCGGGAAACCTGCTCGAGCGCGTCGTGCTCGAGGACGGCCGCCGCCTCGTCGCCAAGCGCATCGTTCCCGGCACCAACTGGATCGACCGCCACACCAAGGACGAGGGGCGCGAGGGCCTCCTCTTCACCTCCGGGGTGCTCGCCCGCGTGCCCGGAGCGGTCGACCACGCGGTCCTCGCCGCCGAGCGCGATGGCGACGCCTGGTGGGTGGTGATGCGCGACGTCTCGGACTCCCTGCTGGCGGACGGCCAACGACTGTCGCGGGAAGAGCACCGGCGCATCCTCGAGGCGGCGAACCTGATGTGGGAGGAGTTCTGGGGCGAGCGGATCCCGCACCTGTGCTCGCTGCCCGACTGCTTCCACCTGTTCTCGCCCGCGATCGCTGCCGCCGAGCGCGACGGCCTCGACCTGTTGCCCAAGCAGTACGAGGTCTTCTGGGAGGCGTTCGCCGAGGCCGTCGAGGATGACGTCGCCGGGCCCGTGCTGGCCCTGCTCGAGGACCCGGCACCCCTCGCAGCTGAGCTCGACGCGTGCGGGACGACGCTGATCCACGCCGACATCCGCGACGAGCAGATCGGCCTCGATGGCGACCGTCTGATCCTGCTCGACTGGGGCCGTGCCACCCAGGGCCACCCGGTCGTCGACTTCTTCTGGTCCCTCTGCCACAACGCCTGGCGGATCGACGCCACCCCCGACGACCTGCTCGAAGACTTTCGCCGCGCCCGCGGCGATCGCGACGACCCCCGAGCCGTCGAGCTCGGCGTGATCGCCGGCCTCGTCATGTACGGCTGGGTCCTCGGCCACAGCGCGGCATATCACCCCGACCCCGCAGAGCGGGCGTGGGCCCGCGCCACCCTGTCCTGGTGGGTACCGCGAGCGCGGCGGGCGCTCGAGACGTGGTCGCCTGTCTGAAAAATGGCGAGACCCGGACCTCGAACCGGGACACCACGATTTTCAGACAACAGCGCCAGGGTGTCTAACCGCTCGAAACTCCCCGCAAAACGGCGGGATCGCAAGAGGTGGTCTCCGGCTCAGGCCCTTCGACAAGCGGTCAAGGACGCCTGTTAGACGCCAACCCGGCCTTGCTCGAGCGGTACTCGCGCGCTCCTTCCTACCTTCCGGCCCGGGCTCGGCGGCCTCCCCGGCCCGATGTCGTGGCGCGGATGAAATACGCGTCGACCTTGTGCTTCGCGATTGGCTTTCCCATCGGGAACGCCGCGGCCAGACCGCGCGGCAGGCGCGCAATGCCCTCGAAGTCGCCGAGGAAGCAGCAGGCGCGGGCTTTGCTGCCCGTCGTCAGCAGGTTGAACGGCCCAGCGACGGCCACGCGGCGCCAGTGGTGACCGTGATCGCTGGAGGTGGCCAAGGCCACCCGCGCCGGCCAGTCGCCGCCGCTACTCGCCGGGTCGATGTTGTAGTACAGCACGCCTACCGTGCCGTCGCCGGCGACCTCGATCGTGGGCAGTGCCGCCTGCCCGTGAACCGCGACATGGCGCGTACGCCAGTGGCGCCCACGGTCGGTTGACCGCGCGACGGCGATCCTCGAGGACGCGTTCGTGGCGCCGGGCTGCAGCCAGCTGACGTACACGTCGCCGTTCGGCGCGACGGTCTGCGAGGGGTATGTGTCGTACGTGTTGAGGATGTTCTGGGTGGCAGGGTCGGTGACTCCTCGCCCGGATGAGCTTCCGATCCTGATCGGCTTGCCCCAGGTGCGGCCCCCGTCGTCAGAGCGGATCGCCAGCTCTTGCGTTTGGTTGGGTGCAGTGAGGTCGGCGGGATTGGTGGAGACGAGCGCGAACACGTCGAGCAGCGAGCCGTCACGGTTGACCAGGATCTTGCTGATGCTGGGCCAACTGTTTGAGGTCTGCGGGTCATACAGCGTCCGCGGCGCCGACCAGCTTCGCCCGCCGTTCGTCGTGGTCGACAACAGGCTGTAGCCGCTGAAGAAGCCGGGCGGCTCCCGCAGGTCGTAGACGTAGTAGGCCCTCTTGGGCCGGCGAGGATCCGCCGTCAGACGTGGCAGATCCCAGAATTCTCCCGTGGGTGGCTGGATCACGTACGGCACCGACCACGAGAAACCGCCATCAAACGATCGGCTCACAAGCATGCTTGTTGCAGCCGACGACTCGTCCGTCGTGGACGTGAAGTCGACCACGATTGCCGTGAAGTAGGCCATGCGCCCGTCGGCGGAGAACGCAACCCCAGGGTCACTGGCGACCTTAAAGGCGCCGCCGGTGCAGGCCGAGAGCCCGGGAACCAGGATCCGCGAGAACGAGCGCCCGCCGTCGCGCGACGCCATCACCGTATCCGTAGCGCGACCATCCTGGATCCAAGAGACCAAGATTTGACGCGGATCACGCGGATTCACCGCCACCGAGGTCTCCTGCGCAAACCCGGGGCTGAACCCGGGGTTCGCCTGCGCGCAGGGCGCCGAGACCGAGAACGGGCTTGCGAGGGAAATGCGCATGGTCTTCACGCTCACCGGTGCCGCCAGAACCGGCTCTGTCGCCACCACCGCCAAGGCCAATGACAGCGTCAGGCCCGAGCCGAATAACCGGGCGAGCCGCCACCTCGCAACGGACACGTCTGCCAGCCCCAGCACTCCTCTACCGGCCAACTATTCGCTCGGGCATCGCCCTCCTTGACCCCACCTCCGTGGCGACCCTACACCACGGTGCCCGCGTGACGGCGCCCAGGCTCGCGCGGCGTGCCTGAACCTCGAGGTCGCAAGCAGCGGCCTAAGGGCGCCGGCGAGGTTCGACTGGAACGCCGCCCAGACAGAGGCACGACTGGCACGGCGTGAATACTCGATCTCGAGACCAATCGGCCGGAACAGGCTCACGGCTGGAGCCGTGTCACCGGGCCGGGCTGACTTCGACGGAGACCGCGGCGGGATACGCCGCCTCGCGAGCCTCGCCCACGCGCAGAGACCTGGAGATGTTGAGGTTCGCGCTTCCTCGCGATACTCGAACTCGGACGACCATGACGGGGAATGGCATTCGGGCGACCGTCGCCTTTTCCTCGCCTTCATCCGGGCCTTTCAGCGACACGCAATCTCCGACCTGAAAACGGTGAATCGCGCTGTCATTGGGGATCGCAGGATGGCGATTCGGGCGATGACCGCCGTCTCATCGCCTTTTCCCACGGTCACCCAGAGGTCGGCACCCGCCTTCACCAGCCGATGCGGGAGTTCGCCCTTGGCCGGTCCGCGCTCTCAGGTGGGCGGAGTAACAGCCAGGGGAAACGAAACCGAGAACGGTTCTCAGTTCTCAAACGCGCGCGGGCCGACGGGTCGCATCATGATTCTGATAATGCGACTCACTCGCAACTTCGGTAGCCTGCGTGCTGACCGTCGCCCGCCGCAACCGTGGAGCCCGCCGGCTCGTGTTCGAACCCTTCAACCTGGCTTTCGTGCAGCGAGGAGTCTTGGAGCTCCTCGTGTTCTCGCTCGCGGCTGGTCTGCTCGGCACGTGGATCGTCTTGCGAGGGCTTGCCTTCTTCACCCACGCTGTCGCGGCCGCGGCGTTCCCGGGGCTGGTCCTCGCTGATGGGCTGGGTTTTGCCGCGCCGCTCGGGGCTGCCGGCGTGGCTGCCGTTTTCGCGGTCAGTGTCGGCCGGGGCTCGGCCCGTGAGCGGACCGGCTACGACAGCGTCACGGCGTTGGTGCTGGTCGCCGCGCTGGCCGGCGGGATCATCCTCGCGTCTGACGTCTTTCACTCGGGGTCCAACGTGGAAACACTGCTGTTCGGCAGCCTGCTCCTCGTCGGTACGGGGGACATCGCTCTCGCCGGTGGCGTGAGCCTCCTCGCGCTGCTTGGAACGCTCCTGGTCGGGCAGCGTTGGCTGGCCAGCGGCTTTGACCGCGAGGGCGCCGACGCCCTCGGGGCCCGATCGTCGGTCACAGACCTCGTGCTCATCGGCCTGGTAGCCCTGGCCGCAGTGGCAAGCCTGTCGGCTGTCGGCGCCCTGCTGGCGGCTGCGCTCTTGGTCATTCCCGCTGCCACGACCCGGCTGTTGACCAGCCGACTGTGGACGTGGCAGATCGCCACGGTGCTGCTCGTGGCGGCGGAGGGCACGGTCGGCCTATGGCTGTCGGTCAAGACCAACGTGCCGCCAGGGGCGGCGATTGCCGTGCTGACCGGCGCGATCTTCGGGATCACTGCCGCGGTCCGCATGCTGTCGCGGCGCTCCCTGGTCGCGGTGACGGCGGCCGCGGCGCTGCTGCTCGCCGGCTGCAGCACCTCCTCCAGCGGTTCGGGCGATCGGGTCAGCGTGGTGGCCACCACCACGCAGATCGCCGACTTCGCCCGGGCGGTCGGGGGCAAGCGCGTCGACGTGCACCAGATACTGCAGCCCAACAGCGATCCACACGAGTACGAGCCACGCCCGGACGACGTGACCGCCACCGCCGGTGCCAAGCTCGTCCTGGTCAACGGCGACAGCCTCGACAAGTGGATGTCCAAGGTCGTAAGCGAGGCCGGCGGACAGCCCAAGGTCGTAAACCTGGCGAACAGCAACACGCTGCGTGTGCCCGGGGAGTCAAGCGGGCCAGAGGCTTCGAGGTATGACCCGCACTGGTGGCATGACCCGCTCAACGCGCAAGCGGCGGTCATGGCGATCCGTGACGCGCTGATCAAGGTCGATCCCGCCCACCGCACCGAGTACACGGCCAACGCCGAGCAGTACACGCGCAAGCTGCTTCGCCTTGATGCGAGCATTCGCGCCTGCTTCGCCGCTGTGCCCGCCGGCGCCCGCAAGCTGGTGACCAGCCACGACGCGTTCAACTACTTCGCACGCCGGTATGGGGTGACGGTGGTCGGCGCCATCATCCCCTCGCAGACGACGCAAGCCCAGCCCTCGGCGGGCGACATCGCAGCGCTGGCTGACCAGGTGCGCAAGGAGAAGGTCAGAGCGGTCTTCCTGGAGAGCTCGATCAACCCGAAGCTCGCGCAGAGCGTGGCGCACGCGACCGGGGCGATCGGGAACCTGACCCTCTACGGGGACACCCTCGGCCCGCGTGGATCGTCGGGCGCCACCTACCTGCGGATGGAGGCCCACAACGCCGACGCCATGCTTCAAGGGTTCACGGGTGGAGCCCGTCACTGCACGATCGCGGGCCTATGAGCGGGCGGCTGGGAACTTCGATGGAGACGCGCACTGAGTCCGAGCAGCCGCAAGCCAGTCCCGGCGATCAGGACGTTCTCGCCGAAGCGCAAGACCTCGCCGTCGGCTATGGCGGCGCGCCCGTGCTTGAGGACGTGAGCTTTCTGGTTCGCGCGCACGATCGGATCGCCGTGCTCGGGCCCAACGGAGGCGGGAAGACAACGCTGTTTCGGGCGCTGCTTGGGCAGCTCGCGCCGCGCGCCGGCCGCGTGACCGTCAACGACCGCTGCGCGACCGTGCCTCAGACGGAGCGTTCCCGCCTCGACTTCCCGGTCACGGCGCTCGACGTCGCGTTGATGGGGACGATCGGTCGACTGCCGTGGTGGCGCCGGCCGGGACGACACGAGCGCCAGGAGGGCTTGGACGCGCTGGAGAAGGTCGGTCTGCGTGAGCTGGCCGGCGTCTCGTTTGGCGAACTTTCAGGCGGGCAGCGCCAGCGGGTTCTCGTCGCCCGCGCGCTGGTTCAGGACGCGCGGCTGCTGCTGCTCGATGAGCCCTTCACCGGGATGGACGCCAGCAGCGCCGAGCGGCTGTCCGCGCTCCTCGACCGCCTGGCCGGTGAGGGACGCGGGCTCATGATGGCCACGCACGATGTCGAGCAGGCCCGCGCCTGGGATCTCGTGCTCTGCCTCAACCGCCGTCAGATCGCGTTCGGGCCGCCAGCACCGACGCTGACCCGGCCGGTGCTCGAAGCCACCTACGGCGCGGCGATCGTCTCGCTTCCCGGCGACGGCGCACGCGAGGAACTGGCCATCCTGCCACCGCATCACCACCATGCGCACTGAGGCGAACCCATGAGCGCGATCTGGCACGCGCTGGCCGATCCATGGAGCCAGGTCATCCTCCAACGCGCGCTGATCGAGGTCCTGCTGCTGAGCGCAAGCGGCGCCGCGCTCGGCTGCTGGATCGTCTTCTACGAGGCCTCCTACAGCGCCGAGTCATTGCCCCACGCCATGTTCCCGGGCCTGGTCATCGCCGCCCTGACCGGCATCCCGCTACTGCTCGGCGGCGTCGCCGGCCTGCTCGTGGCGGCGATCGCCATCGCGCTCGCCGGGCGCATTCCCACCATCGGACGCGACACCGCCGTCGCCGTCGTCGTCACCGGGTTGTTCGGCCTCGGCGTGCTGCTCGCACTCTCGCCGGCCTCCCCGCCGGGCGTTCAGACGTTGCTGTTCGGCGACATCCTCGCCATCACCTCGACGGACCTGGTCCTCGCCGGCGCGCTGACCGTCGCGGTCCTCCTTGCGCTGCGGCTCTTGCATACGCGGCTGCTCGCCGTCGGCTTCGATCGTCTCAGCGCGCGCTCGGTCGGCGCCTCACCACTGCTCGCCGACCTCGCCGTGCTCGTGCTGATCGCTGTTGCCGTGCTCATCGCCGTGCAGGCGCTCGGCAACCTCCTCGTGGTCGCGGTTCTGATCGCGCCGGCCGCCGCTGCGCGACTCCACAGCCGCAGAATGCTGCCGATGATGCTGACCGCCGTAACGTTGGCGATCGTGAGTGGCGTCCTCGGCCTCTACGCCTCCTACTACCTGCGGACCGCCGCCGGCGCGTCGATCGCCGTGGTCATGGTCGCCGCGTACGTGACGGCTGCCGGCGCTCACCGGCTTGGCACCACCGTCCGACACGCCCGCCCCAGCCCGCAGCTCCACGCGCCCGAGGAGGGCGCCGCCGCATGAGTGCCGCCAAGCGCAGACAAGACCCGGCGTCCGAGTGGGGCGCTCAAGCAGAGAGCGCGCTGAAACGAGCGGGCTACAGCCGCGCCGCCGCCCGCGATGCCGTGATCGCCTACCTCGATCGCCAACACTGCGCGCGCAGCGCCCAGGAGATCCACGATGCGCTGCGCCAGGGCGAACGCGGCGTCGCCATCGCCAGCGTCTACCGGGCGCTTGAGGTGCTCCAGGACCTGCGCCTTGTGCAGCGCGTTGAGGTCGGGCAGGCCGAAGCGCTCTACGAACCGCTGCACTCAAGCGGCGAGCATCATCACCACGTCGTCTGCGAGGACTGCGGGCGGATCGTGCCGTTTGAGGACCCCCCGCTCGAACGGGCCATCAGTCGACTCTCACGGAAGATCGAGTTCGAGATCGACGGCCACGATGTGGTGCTGCGCGGGCGTTGCCCGGAATGTCAAACGACGCGCGCTCGCGCCAAGCGCTGAGCGTGTCTACTCCTGACCCGCTCATCCGGACCCTGCAGGACCCCCAGGCGCCCTGGCGGACCACCCGGCGCCGTGGCCGCCGCAAGGTCGATCCCTACGCCCCGACGCGTCAGATGCTTCGTTTCATCAGGGAACGTTGCGGCGACCAACCCGACCTGGAGACGAGGGTTAACAGCGCCATCGTCGCCGTCGGTGGCCGCCGAGTCGAGATCCCGGTCCTGACCCCGATGGCCCTATGGCGCGCGGTAACGCGGCGGCCGGTCCGACCGAGGTGGCGATTGACCGCCTACCAGGTTCCGCGGGGATTCCTCGAAAGCGACGCCGCGAGCCGGGCTAGCGGGCCTGCGACGCATGCGTCGCAGTCGGCGCCGGAGGGGGCGAGCCCTTGGTCGAACCGCTGAAGCCGACCGATGAGGCGATCAACGCTGCGGCGAACAAGGCGGCCGTTGCGGCGCGCATCCGGGCCGGCGTCAGCCAGGTGAGATGGTGGGCTTGAAGCCAAGTCCGAACGCCGGTGGCCCCGGCGGCCGCAGCCATTGCACAACCTGCGCACACGAGCCGAAGGGTAGCGCCGAGCCTCAGGGCACCGGAAACCCACCGAGGGCGTTCGCGCCGGTGAGCCTGCGCGCCGTCCGGCGATCGGCGTGCTCGTGGTGGGCGTGGGTGGTGGTCGCGTGTTCGGTCGGGTTGGTGATCGCACCGGCGGCGGCCGCCGATGGAGATCCGGCCAGCGACGTTCTGCTCTATCAGCAGGTCTACCTTCCCTACGGTCAGGTGCTGCCGGTGCGCCTGTCGGACAACGTGCAGCAGGTCGCGGCGAACGCCAACGCCGCCTCGTTCCCCGTGAGGCTGGCGGTGATCGCCTCGGAGGATGACTTGGGGGCCGCGGTTGCGATGTTCGGCCACCCCCAGCAGTACGCGCGCTTTCTCTACAAGGAGCTGGCCGCTGGGCCTTCGAAGTACCGCACTCACGTACCGACGGCGGTCAAGGCGCGGCAGGGGGCCGGCGCCCGCGCGGCCGCGCAAGCCGCACTCCTGGTGGTGATGCCCAACGGGTACGGGGTGGCAGGTCCTGTGAGCTCACGGGCGCAGCACGTGGTGGAAGGCACCGCGCTCAACACGACAGATGGGTTGTCGCTCGGGCAGGCGGCGGTCGACGGGGTGGCCAAGCTGGCGAGCGATTCGGGCCGCAGGATCTCGGTGCCGGCAAACCCGCTGACCGAGGATCAGGGCTCACCGACTCCGTCGGGAGTCAGCACGCCGCCCGCGTCTCGTTCGAGGACCTCCCAGGGCGGCGGACCCTGGATCGGGTTGGGAATCGCCGCTGCGGCGATCGCCGTGGCATGCGGATCGCTCGTCCTACTCCGCCGGCGACGCGCACGGACCTAGTGACAGGCCCGAGGCCGTGATCGGCTCTCGTGCTTGTGCTAACCGTGGGCCGCGGACAAGCCGGGCCCATGGCGGCGTCTCGCGAGTCTCGGAGGAATCGGATCCGCCAACATGGGTTGCGCAGCTAGCCCGCGAGGCGTCTCGCCACCCCGCACCGACATCGACGTGACCGGTCCCCTCGCATCCATCCCCAGCCCGCCGTCCAATGGCTTCGATCTCGGACCGCTGTTCGTTCACGCCTACGGCCTCGCGTATGTGGTCGCGGTCCTCGCAGCCGTCGCCATCACCGTGCGGCGCTGGGAGGCCTGCGGCGGCGACCGGGCCTTGGTCTACGAGGTGGCGCTGTGGGGCTTCCCCGCCGGCCTCATCGGCGGGCGGCTGTACTTCCTGGCCACGAGCTGGAATCAGGTGCCCGATCACTGGTGGGGGCCGTTTGCGGTCTGGCAGGGCGGCCTGGGCATCTGGGGCGGGATCGCCGCCGGAACCCTGGCCGGATTGTGGGTGCTGCGCCGCCGCAACGCCGACATTCCCGTCTTTCTCGATGCCGCCGCCCCGGCGCTGCTCGTCGCCCAGGCCATCGGCAGGGTCGGCAACTACTTCAACCAGGAGCTCTTCGGCGGGCCCACCAGCCTGCCCTGGGGCCTTCAGATCGACGCGGCTCACCGCCCCGCCGGCTACGCCTCCTACACGACGTTTCACCCCACCTTCCTCTACGAGCTGATCTGGAATCTTCTCCTGGCCGGTCTGCTCGTCTGGCTCGGAAAACGCCGGACCATCCGCGCGCCCGGCCTGTTCGTCCTCTACGTCGCCGGCTACTCGCTGGGGCGCATCGGCGAAGAGCTGCTTCGGGTCGACCCCGCCCAGCACATCCTCGGCCTGCGGCTGAACTTCTACGTTGCCACCCTGCTTTTCCTCGCGGCGATCGCCTGGTTCGCGCGCCTCCAACGAGGCCCTCGAACTAAGCGCGCCTCAGCGGCTCGGAGAGGCGGGGCGCTCCTAGCCGCGGGCGGTCTGCTGTGCCTGGCCGGTTGCGGTTATGGCTCACACGCAGCCGCCACGTCGTCAACGCCGGCCCCGGCCGGTGCGGGCGCGCCTCGGCTCGTCTGGCAGGCCGACATCCGATCTGGCGTCCCGGCCTTGCTCACCGAACGCGCGACCGGCCCGTACCCGGGTGGCATCCTCGCTGCCGGTTCCGGTTCGACATAACGCCGCTCGGTTGCTACTTTGCCGCGCTAACGCCGAGTCCCCGGTCTGACCGGGGAGCGGGGGAACCAATGTTGGGGCGAGTGCCGTGGTGGTCCACGGCTAGCGCAATCGGTCAGCGCGAGCCCGTCAGCTAACTCCGTAGGCGCGATGTCAGTCGACGTGCAGGTCGCCTTGCAGCGCGGGAGCTGCCCGTGCCGCGAGTCGAAGAGCATTAGTGATGACTCTCCGCCGATTGCTTGTTGCCACAGGTCTCGCGGCCCTCATCGGGCTGGCCTCGGTCGCGTCCGCAGGCGCGGCCTCGGGCGGAACCGGTGCGACATCGTCCTCGTCTGCCGGCACGGGTGGCGTGAGTCCGACCGCCAAGCCGCCGAGCGGCGGTTCGGGCGGCGGTCCGGAGGCACAGGCATCCCTCGGTCATCGCCAGCTCAAGTACGGCATGCGCGGCGCCGACGTGACCACGCTCCAGGTGTGGTTGAAGGCGCTGCACTACAACGCTCGCGTCACTGGGCGCTTTGACGGCCACACGCGCGCCGCGGTGCGCAAGTTCCAGCGCGACCACGGGCTGCCGGTGGTGGGGGAGGTCGGGCCGGCGACGCGCGCCGCGCTCAACAGCGCCCACGCCGCGAAGACCCCGGTCACCGGCATCGCCGGCTGGGTGTTCCCGTTGCGCCCGCGCTCCGAGGTCGCCAGCACCGGCTACTGGTCCCAGGACCAAGGCGTCGACATCCCCAGCAACGGTGGCGACTGCGGAAGCAAGGTCACCGAGGTCGCCGTCACCGACGGAACGATCGTGGGCGAGGGGATCGGCGGCTTCGGCTCCTGGGCGCCGATCCTCAAGGTGGCCAGCGGCCCCTACGCCGGGCGTTACATCTACTACGGGCACGCCAAGCCCGCGCTCGTGCCCGTCGGCGCGCATGTCACCGCGGGCCAGCCGATCGCCGAGATGGGCTGCGGGCAGGTCGGCATCTCCTCGGGTCCGCACATCGAGATCGGCATCAGCGCCCCCGGCGGCCCCACCTGCTGTCCGGGATGGGGCGAGACCTCGGGGCTGATGCAGCGGATCCTGCTCTACCTCTGGAACAACCACCGCTAACACCCCTGCCGGCACGACTGGCACCGCCAACCGCTGGCTAGAGTTCCGCGGCGATGAGATCGCGGGGCGCACCTCGAATGCAAGGCCTCACGGCGCTGGCGATCGTCGCGGCCCTGGCCGCACTGACCGCCGGGTGCGGTTCCTCGTCCAAATCGGCCGCTACTACCGCGGCACCCGCAGCCCCGAGCCCGGCGAGCGTCACCCAGCCGGCACCCAGCGCCTCGACGCCGGCCCCGGCCACCACCGCCGCGCCGACCACCACGGCCGGCCAGGGCTCAAACACAGCGACGTCCACATCGCAGACGGGCGGCACCCCCGCCGGATCAGGCGGCGGTGGATCGCAGGCACAAAGCTGCCCGAACGTCGTCTTTGTTCAGGCCACGAGCCACGGGGCGTTTCAGGTCTCGACCACCGGAGCGAGCTGCAGCACCGCGCAGGCCGTGGCGGGCGCGGCCAAGAGTTGCTTTGGCTGCCGCTACAGCGCCCAGGGGTTTCAGTGCACCGGCCACGAGGTGACCACCGGTCTGATCCGCGTCAACTACACCTGCACGCAAGGCTCGGACCGGATCACCTTCGTTCGCGGCTAGAGGCTTGATGTGGGTTCATCGTCCGTCGTAGGCGGCGAGGGCGCGGGGTGGACGGCCGAGCTGGTTGTTGATGAACATGGCGAGCGTGAGTGCGAGCAGTCGTTGGGCGATGCGCTGGACGAGTCCGCCGATGGTCTTGGCGAGGTGCTGGTTGAGGCGCATTTGGGTCTTGAGGTTGCTGAAGACCGATTCGATGATCAGGCGGATGCGGGCTTTGGCGATCTCGTTGGGTGGCCGGTGTCCGAGTTGGTGCTTGTCGGGAGTGACGAGCTCGACGTTGATCAGCTTCATCGAGGCGTCGAGCTCTTTGCCCCAGAAGCCGCCGTCGGCGAAGAGCAGGCTGCCGGGGTGCGCGGCGGCCAGGTGAACGGCGCTGTCGCGCTCTTGGCCGGTCTTGGGGCCGACGAGGTCATAGCCCACCGGGACGCCCTTGATGTCGGCGATCATGACGAGGCGCATGCCCCAGACGAACTCGCTCTTAGATGGGCAGTAGCCGTAGCTGGCGTGCCCGCCAAACTCGCTGTGGGTGGCGCAGCCGGGGTAGTTGGCGCACGCGATCAGGGTGCCGTCAACGAGGCGGATGTGGCCTTCGGCGATCAGCTCGGCGACCATCAACTGGACCGTGCTGATCCACGGCACCAGGCGCCGCAGCCGGCGGTTGTATTGCGATTGGTCGGGCAGCGCCGGGAAGCAGCCCGGCAACAGCCCACCCACGGTCCCCAGAAATTGGCGGTCAGAGCAAAGGCCAGTGATCGCCTGGGCGACCGCAAGCGCGATCAGCTCAGCGTCGCTGACTTTGCCAGCCGGGCCCGGGCGAGGGATCGCCAACGAGTCGGCGAACACGTAGGCTGCGATAACGAGGGTCTCCAGCGAAGCGCACATCTCGTGCTCCAATCACGAGGTTGCAGAGCCGGAGGCCCTCTTCTTATGTCACCGCCCGCCTCCTGCCCAGCGGGCCAACCCACATCAAGCCTCTAGTAGCGCGCGTGGGGCCTGCAGCGCGCTGGCTTAGTCTTATCTGCGCTTCAGCTCCCAGCATGAGCCTGAGTGCCTGCAGCCATCCAGCGTTCCCCTCGCCCCGTGCGTGGGAAGGCGCTCAAGCCGAGGCGTTGGATGGCGATGATGTGAGTACATGGCCTTGGTCGTGAGCACTCGTCAGGCGAAAAAAGCGGCAGCGCGGGCTCAGCGAGAAGCCGCTGAGCGCGAGCTCGAGGCGCGGGCACAGCGCCGGCATCGCCTGCTCCTCTTGGGAGCTGTCGCCGCCGCGGCCGTCGTCGTGCTGGTTGTGGCGATCGTGGTGAGCAGTGGCGGCGGCGCGACGAAGCGCATCAAGGCTGGGGCGCGGCCGCCGCAGTCGGCGGAGGTCGGGGCGATGTTCGCCGGCATTCCGCAACAGGGCCAGACGCTGGGCAGCCCGAGCGCCCGCGTGACCCTGGTCGAGTTCGCTGATCTGAAGTGCCCGATCTGCCGCCAGTACAGCGCCCAGGCGCTGCCGACGCTGGTGCGGGATTACGTCCGCACGGGCAAACTGAGGATCGTCTTTGAGCCGCAGACCTTTGTCGGGTCGCCACCCGGGGATTCTGAGCGCGCGGCGCGCTTTGCGCTTGCAGCAGGCGCGCAGAACAAGCTGTGGCAGTTCACCGAGCTTTGGTACGACAATCAGCAGGACGAGAACACCGCGTATGCGACCGACGCCTACGTCAGTCAGATCGCGTCGGGCGTCCCAGGTCTCAACACCACGCGGGCGATGGCACAGCGCAACTCGGGGGCGGTCACCCAAGCGCTTCAGCAGGCATCGAGCTTGTACGGCAGCCAGAGCTTCAGCGGCACGCCGTCGTTCCTGCTCGGTCGCACCGGCCAGACGGGCAAACCCCTGAGCGTGGCCTCGTTTGATCCGGCGCAGTTCACTGGGCCGATCGATCGCCTGTTGAAGTGATGAGTGACCGCGTATTGCGCAGGATCATCGCGGGACTTGCGCTCCTGGGCATCGGGATTGCGGGCTACCTCACCTACGTTCACTACGCGGGGATCAAACCCATATGCCTCTCTCACGGAGGCTGCGAGACGGTGCAGTCATCGCGCTACGCCGACCTGGCCGGCGTCTCGGTCGCAGCGCTCGGGCTCGGGGGCTACGTGCTCATCTTCGCCTCGACATGGTTGAAGGGTGATGCGGGCAGACTCGCCGGAGCCGGCTTGGCCCTCGTCGGTTTCGGCTTCAGCGCCTACCTCACCTACCGCGAACTGTTCACGATCAAGGCGATCTGCCACTGGTGCGTGGCCAGCGCCACGCTCATGACTGTCCTCGCCGCTCTCACCGTTTGGCGCCTACTGCGCGTCGAGGCCATACCCGACCTCCACACGAACGGCCGACCGAGCGAATCCCCGAGGTCAGCGCCCTGCGATCCGGCCGGAGTCGGATTGCCGCCACGCTAGGCGCGATCCCTCTTCTCTTCCTGGCGGCTGCTCATGGGAGGCTAGGCTCGGCGCCTGGAGCGTCGTGCTCTTCGTGTGCGGCTCCTCGAGCGGCCACGCGCGGACGATTTCCTGTGGTGTTGCGCTCGTCGTTTCCCCGCGCCTGGGTTGTATGCCGTGGCCGGCGGGCCCTTCTTGCCGGGGTGCCTCTTCTCCCGCCAGGTTGAGTAACCGAGTCCGGCAACCAGCAGCAGAACGGGACTGCCGAACACCGCCAGGGAGAAGTACCAGTGTCCGAAGTGCGCGAGGACGAGGATCTGCGCGGGAGTCATTGGCTGACCGCCGAGAGCAGCCACAGGCCGAGGCTGGTGAACCCGACCATGACCACGAGCATCCAGTACTGCGAGCGGGCGGCGTCGCGGACGCGCTGGTAGACGGCCAGGGCGCGGTCGTGAGCGAGAATCAGGCCACAGACGTGTCCGACCAATAGGGCGCCGACCTGTACGTACCAGATGCCGCTGTTGGAGATCACGCTGTAGTTGATCTGCGCGTTGGCGGTGCCGAAGATGTTGGCGCCGTCGCCGAGCGGATCCGAGATCAAGTAGCCGGCGGCCTGGCCTTGGAAGACGAGCAGCGAGAAGTAATGGGCGAGCGCGTAGGCGAAGGCGATGGGGATGAGCGTGTGAGCGAAACGGCCGGCCAGCTCACGGGTGCTGTGGCGGCTGTCGATGGTGTGCATGCCGGTCACGCCAAGCCAGTAGAAGCCGGAGATGACGAGGATGCAGCCGATCAGCCCGAGCGTGGAGGCCCATTGCACGGCGGTGGCGGGGCCGGCTCCGAGGTCGGAGAACCAGTTGGTCACGGTGGGGGATGCGTCCTTCCACAGTCCGTTTGAGAAGCCGTCGAAGGTGGTCGAGCCGATGGCCACACAAAGCAGGGCGAGGCTGCCGGGCACGACGGGCATCTCCGGAGCGCCGGAGAGGAAGCGGCGCGTGCAGAGCACTTGGCCCTGGCGGACAAGGGCCGAGAGGCGGCTGAGCAGGCTGAAGTAGACGCCGAAGCCATCCGCGTTGCGGCTCCAGGCCTCGATCCCGAACAACGCCATGCCGACGAGCTGCGTTACGGCGTAGGCCAGGGCCAGCGTCGCCAGGGTGCTGGGGATGTCCTTGTCGTTGTAGGCCAGCTCGACCCAGGCGAAGACGAGAATGCTGATCGCCGCCGGCCAGCGGCCCAGCCACGCCGGGTACTGGAAGGGCGCGCGCAGACGGCCGCGGCCGAGCCAGGCCACCAAGCGGGCGACCGCCAGCCAGGGATTGAAGGCGCGGAAGACGTCGCCGAGCAGGACGCTGAGGATCACGACGCCGACCCAGAAGTGGACGTAGATGAAGGTCGGGGCGAGGTTCGAGGTGGCGACGCTGGTGCCGGCGTAGCCGCTGTAGACGACCAGGGTGAATAGACCGACTCCGACAGTGCCGCAGATCCAGTCCACCGCGCGGGGGATTCGCAACAGGGGACGCGGCTGAACGTGCTGCAGTCGCGGCTGCGGCCACAGAGTGGCCAATGCCACGAAGGAGATGACGAGGACGATCGCCGCCACCCAAGCGAACATCCAGCTCGGGATTGGAAGGTCGGCTCGCCCGACCAGTCCGTGCGCGCTGGCCGCATCCGGCAACAGCAAGCTCAACGACGCAAGGCCGCCGGCCACGGCGGTGAGGGGACGGAGTCTGAGAATGCGGGTCAGGGTCATGGCTGCGGTGGCGAGGGCGAGTGCCGGCGGGCCCCGAGTGGACCCGCCGGCGCTCTGCGTCATCCAACGGCGGCTCCGCTGCGCGAACGGCCGCGCATGACCAGCGCGGTGATGCCGATGAGCACGCCGAGAATCCCGAGGATCAGTGCGGCGATCCCGAGACCCTTGCTGGCGCTGTCGGACGAGCTGGCCTTCGCCGTCGTCGTTCCGCTCGTCGACTTGCCGGAGCCGCCGGAACTGGGCGGCGGTGGCCCGGCCTCGGTGCCGGCGATGTCCTGGATCGCCCCGCCCTTGGCGGTGACGTTGACCGTGGGCGCCGGATGATCTGAGCCGGCCGGCCCGATCCAGGAGACGACGGTGCCGGTGTCGTAGGTCTGGATCGTCTTGAACGTCAGCGTCTGACCACTGGCGTTGTCAGGAACGGTGGCCAGGATCGGGAACTGCAGGAACTGATGCGGCGGAATCTTTCCGCCGGTCCAGATGATCTCCGAGACCTCCTCGGTGACGGTGCCGTTGTCGGTCTTGACTGGCGTGGCCAGCTTGCGGGTGAGCACCTGGGCCTTCCAGCCGGGCATGTAGCCGGTTGGCACATCGGTGAACCCGGGTGGCACCTGCATGTCGACCTTGACCGTGTTGCCCTTGTCCTCCTCGTTGGGCACTCGCACATACAGGGTCGGTCCCGACCCTGCCGGCAGGGTGTTGGGGTGCAGGCTCACGTGACCCCGCGCCATACCCGGCAGGGCGAGGGCAGCGGCCGTCGCCAGACCGGCCGCGGCTGTCATTGGCTTTCGCATGTAGCTCCTTGTCTTGCTTGGCTGGGCACCTGCGCGCCGCCGAACGCTGCGTCGCGGCGCGGTCGGGGGCGGCGGAGCGCGGCCGCCCAGAGCCATGGCCAAGAGCACGCCACCTCGGGCGCAAGTCCTTGGAGCTGATCGGAGAGTGGGGCCGTGTCGGCGCGGCGGACGGCGACGGAGACGACGCGCCGCTACGCCGGCGATCAGTCGCTCGCCCGGGTAGGTGCCTGCGAGGAGGAACGCGACCAAGAGGAGGACCGGCGCGAGATAGAGCAGCCCGGCCTCGACGCTGGCCACCTGCAGCCCGAGCAGCCAGAGGACCGTGATCCCGGCCAGCACCAGCAGCCGGCGCTGCTCGCGGCGCAACACCGCCAGCTCGGTCCCGTCCGAGACGCGGCTCATCGCAGCGGCACCTTGAGCTTGGTCTCGTACTGGTCGAACTTCGAGACCCGGACGATCACGTCGAACACCCAGGTGCCGGGCGCGGAGAGGATCACGCCCGAAACGGTGTAGTGACCGGGTCCGGAGAGGTTGACCTGCTCGGGCAGCGGGCCGATCTTCTTGGTGGGCTGGAACGCGGTGACCGTGATCTCCTTGGCCCCGGTGAACTGCGAGCCGTCACGGCGGTTGAAGAAGTAGAGATGCACCTGGTTGGGCCCCACTCGTGCCGGGTCGACCGTGGCCTGGAGCTGCAGGGGTCCGAGGTTGCGGGTAGTGGCATAGGGCCCGGTCTGCAGGGCGATCGAGGGCGCGTAACTGCTCAGCGCCGCAGCCACTCCCAGCACCACCACGATCACGGCCACCTCCACTCGCAGCGCGCGGCGAAGCAGCACACCCCCTTGGCCGGGTGGTGCGCCGTCTCTGGCCAGCCGCTTGAGTGTGGGGATGCTGACTCGGCGGTGGTAGGCGCCGATCCCGATCAGCACCAGCAGCAGACAGAACTTGATGAAGACCGCGATCCCGAACTGGGTGGTGAAGAGGTTGTCCAGCGAGCGAACCTCGACGTAGGCCTGGATCAGGCCGGTGGTGAAGATGACGATCACCGCCGCCAGGGCCAGCGGTGAGAAGCGGGCGAGTGCGCCGGCCAGCAGCCGGGTGCGGTCGTTGCGCTCCAACTGTCGCGTGGCCGCTGGGAGCCCGACGAGCAGGACCACCAGCCCGCCGAACCACAGGCTCACCGCGAGCACGTGCAGCAGGTTGGACGGGAACATCACCCCGATCGGGCTCTGGGTGGTTGCGTGCCCGGACAGCGATGGCACCAGCAGCAGGAACAACAGCGGCAGCGCGATCAGACCCGCGGCCGACTTGCCCCCTGGCAGCGCCAGACCGGTGGCGCCCACCTCGGCCGGCTTCAGCGCCGGCGCCGCGCTTCGTGCCCGTGTGCGGAGCAGCAGCGCGGAAAGGCCACCGGTCAGGATCCAGGCCGGCACAGCCAGGCCCCAGATGGTGCCGAAGCGGGTGCCCAGCACCTCGCGCACGATGGTTGGGTCAAGCGCGGAGAAGCCGCTGATCCCGGCCGCCACTGCGCCCTGCATCACCACCGCCAGCGCGGCCGCCAGTGCTCCGATCAGCGACGCTAGGAGCAGGAGCCGTCGCAGTCGCTGCACGAACGCCTCGGACGCCGCGCGCCACTCCTCCTCACCGCCGGACGCGTCACGCAGCGCTCCCGGCCAGACGAAAAGTAGGAAGACCAAGCCGCCGAGCGCGGCCGCGAGGGCGACGTACTCCAGGCCCTTGGCCACCCCGAACACCACTTCGGTCACGGGGCCCACCTTCGAACCACCGAGCAGCTTGTCCACGGGCGCCCCCGCGGCTCCCGGCTTCCCGATCGAGAACACGAAACCGCTGGCCACCGGATGACCGTCGGCCGAGATCACCCGGTAGGTCGCGGTGTAGGTCCCCTGCGGCAGACTCGGTTTCAGGTGCACTCCGATGCGCGGGCCGCTGCCGCCGGGATGGAAGGCGTCGCCCTTGTCGACGCGGTCGCCCTTGGCGTTGTAGACGCGGACGGCGCCGAAGGTGCCCTCGACGGTCTCGTTGAAGCGGAACACCACCGCATCCGGCTGTGACTTGAGGTCAGCACCGCGAGGCGGCGATGTGTCCTGGAGGATGGCGTGCGCCGACGCGGACCCGGCCGTGGCCAGGCCAAGCACGATCGCCAACAAGACGGTGATGCAGAGCCGCCGACGCACTACCAGGCTTCCTTCTCCGCCTTTCCACCGACCGGCGTGCTGGGCGAGGTCGCCAGCGCTCGCCGGCGGCGCACGAACAGCACGAAGGCCAGACCCAGCACCGCGACGGCCACCAGGGCGATCACCGCTCCGATCGGGAAGCCCTTGGGCGTGCCCAGCCACACCAGGGTCCCGGTGATGTTGGCCGGCTGGCCGTCGACCCGCACCGGGATCGCGTACTTGAAGATCGTGGTGCGTTTGTGCTGGTCCTTGACCTGGGGCGGCAGGGTGTGCGCCATCCAGTGCATGCGATGGTCGTGCCAGACGAAGCGGTTGGACTGATCCTGCACCTTCCACTGGGGCACGGCGTTCCCATTGGCGCTCGCTGGGACCTTGACCGCGCCGAAGCGGTCCTGGTTGAGGTAGTACGCCGGCGAGCGGGTGTTCACCTCCACCGTGCCGTCCGGCAGGATGCGGGCGTAAGGCTCGCCGTTGTAGCCGTAGATGACGATCGTCTTGTGAGCCGGGTTGACGATCTCGTACTGGTTGTCAAAGCCGAGCACCTGAGCCTGAACGCCCGAGACGTTCGGCTTGACGCCGTTGTAGAACGACTGGTACTTCGGACTGGTGTCGTGGGCCACCGCCGACGAGGCGGACAGCGCCAGCAGCGCCGCCGCACACAGCGCGACCCGCGCAAAGCGCGACATGTAGATGGACTCCTTCGGTTGCGGGAACAGCGCCCGCAAGGCCGAAGGGCCGCAGGCGCTACGGACCGATCAGAGCGGCGAGCGGCGGAGCGCGACCCGCAGCGCAACTGGCCAGCGGGCCAGCCGGGAGAAGATCCACCCGCGCTCGCGGCCCAAATCGGCCCGCGGCGGCGCGCGAGCGACCAGGCCGACGACGACGCGCGACCAGGGCCATCACGGCCCGCACGCCACGCAGCCCCAGCGCGACCACGCCGCCAACGGCGACCGCCGCCGGAACCGCCCACCAGCCGCCGTCGCCGAACACTCCAAGCAGACCACCGGGATGCCCGGTCGCCATAAAGCCCTCAAGCAACTCCTGACCCACGTAGATGGCGACCAAGCCCACGGCCGTCAACGCCCACAGGCGAACGAAGCTGCGCCGCGGCGTCGACTCATCAACCTGCTCGCCGGCCCACGCCCGAGCAAGGCGCAACACCAAGGCGCCGAAGCCCACCGCGGCGAGCATCACGATCCAAGGCGTCACAGACGTGAGATACGCGTGCCCTTGGTCGGCCAGCTCGCGGTCAGCACGCGGTCCGTAAGCCAGGTAGTAGCGAAGCTGATGGACGGCTAACACCGCCAGCGGCATAACCGCGATCAAACGCCAGCGCGGTGGCAAACGCCTCAGATCAGCGTCCGGCATCCGGCCAAACGATACCGAGGCCAAGGTTTCGAATCGGCAGTCCGATGGCGTGCTAACGGGATTCGCATGAGGCCTGCGGCCCCATGCTACGCGCCGCCCGGTCGGCAGCGGAGCGCACGTTCCGGACCGGAATAGATGACGATGGCGAGACCCGGACTCGAACCGGGGACACCACGATTTTCAGACGTTCGCTCGAAACCCTCTAACCCCGGTGGAAAGCCCCGCAAACAGGCGGCCTCCGGAAACCCGCCTCGCGGCGCGGATACCCGCAGATTCACATTCTTTCCCTGGGGATTCGGGCGACGACCGCGGTCTCGTCGCCTTATCCACCGAGTTCAGAGCCGCAGGCGAAGCGGACCGCGCCGCTCAGGCGCCGAGGCGCTCAGGCGAGCGCAGCGCGCAGATCCTCGGCGAAGCTCGTGGCGAACTTCGCGCGTGTCATCTCGAAGCCGAGTGCCGATCCGTCGGCGCCGTCGAGGCGGAAGCGTTTGGTGATGCCGCCGTCGTCAATCTCGATTCGTAGGCCTTCCCGTGGCAGCGCGCCGAGCTCCTTCTTGATCTTCACGCCGGTCCAGGTCTTGCGGATCTTGAACACCCGAAACGCGGTCGGGGTGAGCGCGACCATGAAGTTCATTGGCAGGCGCGTGCCCTTGCCAGCATCCCCGGTTCGCATGCGCCCGGGGGGCGCAGCGGCTCCGGTAACGATCGGGCTGTCCATCGCCGTCTCCGCGCCACGCAGTACCGTGCCCGCGACCACCGCGCCCATCGCACCCGATCGGCTTGCCCAGCCGATCACCTCGACAGGCTCGCCGATGCGCTGCTCGATCCTTTCCGTGGCCTTGCGGTAGAACCCGTCGCCCCACGCCATCGCGAGCGGAAAGTAGCAGCCGGGTTCATGGTCGTGTTCATGCGATGGCGAAGAGCTCCCACGTGCCCGGGACGCCCTTGAGCTCGTGCGCGCCGTGCTCGGCGAAGGCGATGCCTGAGCCGACGACGAGGTCCTTGACCGTTCGCGAGACGAGCACCTCTCCTGGGGCGGCCAGCGCGCAGACGCGCGCGGCGAGGTGGACGCACATCCCGCCGATGTCGTCGCCGATCAGCTCGCACTCCCCGGTGTGGAGGCCGGCGCGCACGCGAATCCCAAGAGGGGCGGTCGCCGCCGACAGCGCGCGGGCGGCGGCGATCGAGCGGGCGGGCCCCTCGAACGTCGCCAGGAAGCCGTCCCCGATCGTCTTGACGACGCGCCCGCCGTGACGCTCGATCTCGGTGCGGGCGATCTCGTCGTGACGCGCGAGCAGCGTCCGCCAGCGCGCGTCACCGAGCTCGGCCGCGCGCTCCGTCGAGCCGACGATGTCGGTGAACAGCACGGTGAGCAGACGGCGATCGGTCTCGGGTACCGGCCGCGCGCCGGTCAGGAACACCTCCACCTCGTCGATCAGTGTGTCGGCGTCCCCGGCGAACGGGAAGTGGTCGTGGCCCTCGAGCTCGACGAACCTTGCCTCGGGGATCCGCTCGGCGATGTAGCGCGCGCCCTCGATCGGCCAGCTCATGTCGCCGCGGCGGTGGACGACCAGGGTCGGGACCGAGATCGCCGGCAGGACGTCGCGGATGTCGATCTCGGTCGCCAGGCGGCTGATCGCCGTTGCCATCGCCGGGCTCGCCGCCTGGCGCTCGAAGCGCGCCCATAGGCGCACGAGCTCCGGATCGGCAGCGAAGCTCGGAGCGAGCGCGTCGAGCCAAACGCCCTGCCCCCACGCCTCCTCCATCACCTCGGCTGCTGCGGCCGCCTGCTGCGCGGTCGGCGCCCACGGATAGTCCCGGGCCCACGATCCCTTCGCGTAGGAGCCGTACATCACCAGCGCCGTGACGCGATCGACGTGGGTGGCCGCGAACAGCGCGCACATCGGCGCGCCCTCGCTGACTCCGAGGAGGGCCCCACGCTCGACTTCCGCCGCGTCCAGCACCGCCGCCAGGTCCTCCATCCGCTCCTCCAGCGTGGGGACCCCCTCGACCGGGTCCGACAGGCCGGTGCCCGGCTTGTCGAAGGTGATCACGCGGGCGAACCGGTTCAGGCGACTGATTCCCTGCCGCACCGGTGGGAAGTCGAGCGCGGCCTCCAGATGCGAGACGAATCCCGGCACGATGACCAGATCGAGCTGAGAGTCCTCGCCGATCACGGCGTAGGCGACGTTGACCCCGCGGCTCTTGACGTACGCGATCCGGGGTTCGATCACGTCAGCTCGGCCGAGGCTCTTCGACGAGAGCGGCGAGCAAGGCCGCGGTGTCCATGAACACCTCGACGGACGTGGCCTTCTGTTCGCTCACCGGCCCCACGGCGTCGCTGAGCCCGAATACGTGAGCGAAGCGAACGGCAACCCGCTCCCCCGTCGCCCGCGAGCGTCCACGGAAACACCCCAGCACCACCAGCCGATCATCCTGGCGGATGAACTCCTCGGGCTCCGGGTGCGGCTCCTCGAACAGCTCGCTCGTGCTCGTCCAGAACTCGAGCGCGTCCCAGGGATTCCCGTAGGTTCCGCCCTTGGGCAACGTCGCCGGAAAGACGAGCGTCGCGTCGGGCTCATAGCGGTCCAGAAACGCCGGGTCTCCCTCTGCGAGCATCCGGTATCCGGCGCGGATGTACTCGATGTCCGCCTCGCTGAGACCCACTGGCACGACGACCGACTGTAGCTCCGTGCGTTCGTAATGGCCAATCGTGCGGGCATCTGGGATCTTTGGCAGCGTCGCGGTCCCGGCCGGCGCGCGGCCTTCACTGATGGCGAGACCCGGATTTCGAACCCGAGGCGAGCCCGGACGGCGAGCGAGGTAACCGGTTCGAGCCCGACGAGTCTGGACGGCGAGACCCGGACTCGAACCGGGGACACCACGATTTTCAGACGTTAGCTCGAAAACCTCGAACCCGGCGAGCACCCCGCAAGACAGCGGAGTCCGGCAACAGGTCTGCCGGGCGCGGATACCCGCGGATTCCATTCTTTCCATGGCGATTCGGGCGATGCCCCGGGTCTCATCGCCTTTTCCACTGGCGCCGCCGGCGCGGCGATCCAACGCGACGCGGTGGCACTGTTGCCATCGCGCGCGACTGGCTCGCATCGGCGCGTCACGGTGAGCGGGACGCCTCGACGTCTATGTGAACCGGTTGAGGAACCTGCGAATGTCTTTCATGAGCAGTTGCAGGTGGAGCGGGTCGGTTGGTGATTCCTCGAAGCCGTATTGCAGGTACCAGGATTTGGCGGCGTCGTGCTTGGCGTGGACGAGTAGGACACGCGCGCCGATTGAGTCGGCGGCCTGCGCGGATCTGAGTAGCGCGTCTTGAAGAAGCGATCGTCCGATGCCGGCGCGCTGGTGGCGCTCGTCGACGGCGAGCCGAGCGAGCAGGACCGCCGGTACCGCGCGCGCCTCGGGCTGGCCCCTTACCGCCCGGGCTGTTGCATCCGCGGGCGCGACTTGGGCGGCTGCGAGGGCGTAGTAGCCGACGACGGTCGACGTGCCGGGGACCGTGGTGACGAACACCCGGGCGGCGTCGGAGGCCTGTGCGGTGCGCGCGTGCCGGCGCAGCCACTCATCGAGTGCCGGCTCGCCGCAGCGAAACTCGTCAAGACGGTGGCCCTTGGCGAGCGGCTCGGGCTGCCGGTAGGCCACGCGCTACTCGGCGCTGAAGACGCTCGGCTTGGCGAATAGCTTCTTGATCCCCGGGTTGTCGCGCGGTGGGCGGTCGAGCGCGGCGGCGAACTGCCCCCATTGCTCGGAGTCAAGGACGAACTGCGTGCGGTCGGCGAGCAGTCGCTCCGCCTCGAGGACCGCGGCGTCGACGACGAAGTCCGTCAGTGTTCGCTGCGACGTCTCGGCCGCCTCGCGGACGAGGCGGTCGGTGTCGGGCTCGACGCGGAAATCCCAGCGCTGTTTGGTCGTGGCCATAGGTCGAGTGTACACACAGATTCCGTACAGCACAAGTGCCGGTCGAACACGCGACACCACGAGTGGTTTCCGTGGTCTCATGGCCACGGGTTCCGGCCACCGAAGGGTTCGAGCGAAAAGGCGACCGTCGCCGGTTCATCGCCCATATCGGGCCTGGATTCGCCGCCCGACGACTACAGCCGAATAGCAGTGAATCGCGTAGTCATCGGGCTTTCGTCCGATGGCGAGACCCGGACTCGAACCGGGGACACCACGATTTTCAGACGTTCGCTCGAAACGTTCGAACCGGGCGAAAACCCCCGCGAACAGGCGGGTCCGGCAACCGGCGTCGCGGCCACCGATACCCGCAGATTCCAGTCTTTCCATGGCGATTCGGGCGATGACCGCGGTTTCATCGCCTTTTCCAACCTCACACCCGGCCGCCGCTACCGCCTTGGCGAGTAAATGTGGGAGCTCGCCTTTGGGCGTTCGCGCTCTCGGGCCTCGCCGGCAGCGGGAACGGCTGAGCGATTGGCGCAGCAGCCCGGGCTCCTGCTTTCCGCCTTTGCGGGTTCGTTCCCGATAGCGGCGGGGATGACTCCGTTACTAGCAAAGCGGCTCTCGCCCAGGTCGACGTATGGCTGGGTGAACCGGATAGTCCTTAGCTCGATGATCGACTCAGGAGTGCTGAGCGGGGCGCGACGCTACGGTTTCTCGACTCACTCCGGGGCCGGCCCCGCGCCGAAGCTGTTGGGCTTGAGGGCTTGAGCGGGGGTGAGCCCGAAGCCGATGTGGGGGCCGAAGACCGCCATCGCGAGCGCCTGGAACATGGGCGGAGGCGTGATCGCATTGGGCTGCTTCGTGGATACCACCTCGATCGCCGTTCGGCGAGCGGGCGAGTACATGGCGACCGACTCGTAGCCGGAGATACTCCCGGTTCCGCCGATGAACCCGCCGGACTCGACGAACCCCAACCCGTACTTCCAGCGCCCGGGTCCGTTGTAGTTCTGCGCAAACTCGAACGGGACCGCGTTCCTTTTCGCCTCTCGCCACACCGCTGGCTTGAGGAGCGCACCGGTCGCAAGGGCCCGGGACCAGACGCGCATGTCGGAGAGCGTGGAGACCATGCCGCCGTGGGCCCACAGACACGATCCCGGCAGCGCGGTGGCGTCATCCGAGGCAGTGGGCGCCTGGGTCGGGCCGACCTCGCCGGTCCCGTAGCCGTGGGTAAACGGCCGGCGCAGGCCGTTGCCCGAGGTTGGAAGGAGGGTTCGGCGGAGGCCGAGCGGCACGGCGATCCGCCGCCGAATTGCCGTGCTCAGATTCTGGTCGGTAACCAGCTCCACCACCCGTCCGAGCAGGTTGTAGCCGTAGTTGCTGTAGGACCACTTCGTGCCGGGCGCCGCGACCAATGGTGCCGTCGCCTCGGTCGTGAGCAAGTAATGGACGGTACAGCCGGTGGCCAAGTGCGCCAGGACGAGGGAGAAGCCGTCCCCGAGCCCGCTGGTGTGGTTGAGGAGCTGTCGGATAGTGATCCGATTGCCGTTGGGCACACCCGCGATCCACCTGGAGATGTGGTCACGGAGGGAGACCTTGCCCTCACCGACCAGCTGAAGAATGAGGTTGGCGGTGAACGTCTTGGTCTGGCTGGCGATCTTGAACTGCATGTCGGTGTTCAGCGGCTTCCCGGTGGCGAGATCGGCGACGCCGGTCGCGCTGACGAACGTCCCCCTTGGGCTCCAGATGCCGATCATGGCCCCTGGGGTGTGGTTCGTGTCCCGGAACCGACGGACGATCTGCCGCACCTTGGCCAGTGTCCGCGCGGGAAGAGGACCACCCACGGCATGCCTACCCGACGACGAAGCAGCGCTGGCCGCGCTCGAACCGCATGCCGCTCCCCCCAACAAGGCCCACACCAGCACCAAGGCGCCGGTCCGCCGTGCGCGCCATCCGTAGTTCACCGGAGTCCCCCGTCTCGCACCGGTCGGTGCTTGTCTCTGCCTAGCGCGCACCCGTACCGTCCTGCATCAAGCCACTGCCGTTGGTCCTGCAGGACGCCTGGGCTCCGCGCCGGGGCGTCGAGCGCGGCGGAGAAAGACTCGGTGGCCCGCAGGGTGACGCCTCGATAAGCACCAGCATAGGCGTTTGGCGACCGCGAGCGGCTCTAATCCGCCGAGAGAACGCGGAGTAGTTCACGGAACGCAATCCAGCACGTAGTCCCGTGCCAACAACGAAGCACGACTTGGCCTCCGCGCGATGCCGCAGTTCTAGTCCTCGCCAGAAGCAGGGCGCTGATCCGGCCGGCAGACGTAGGAACCGGCGAGGAGACGACGTCGCTACCGCTTCCGTGTCAAGGCGGTAGCGCCCGCCTCTCGACGATGGGCCGATCGCACGCATGACACCACGAGTGGTTTCCGTGGTCGCCTGGTCTCGAACCTGCGGCGCGATGCCCGCTGGACACGAGCTCGGGGCGATCGCGTGATCCCTCGAATAGGCGACGGTCGCCAGCTCGTCGCCTTAATCCGGCGTGGATTCGCGGTCCGATTGTTTGCACCCGATAGCGGTAAATCGCCTGTTCATCGGGCTTTGATCGATGGCGAGACCCGGACTCGAACCGGGGACACCACGATTTTCAGACGTTCGCTCGAAACCCTCTAACCCCGCCGAAAACCCCGCAAACAAGGGAGTCCGGCAACAGGCCTGCCGGGCGCAGATACCCACAGATCCCATTCTTTCCATGGGGATTCGGGCGACGGCCGCAGTTTCATCGCCTTTTCCCACCGTGGGCCGACCGCACGCTCCCGCCTTGGCAGGCACGCGGCGAGAGTAACTCGGGGGCGAGCTAGCGTGAGGCGATCGTGAACGACGCGGTGCTGTTCTTGGAGACGTTGCCGGCCGCGTCCTTGGCCGTCGCCGTCGCCCGATAGGAGCCCGGCGCCAGCGCGCGGCGCCCGATGCGCCCGGTGAACGCGATCTTGTTGAGCCCCTGCAGGCTCCGGCGCTTCAGTGTCCCGACCGTCACGTAGCGCGTGCAGCGGCGCTTGCGGCGGTTCGAGCGTGACGGCGCGCGGCAGGTCCTTCCCACCGTGCGGCCAGACCGCGGCTGGGCGATCACGATCGTCACCGCCGCCGGCTCCGACAGCGAGTACGAAAGCGAGCTCCCCTTCGGTGTGGTCTTGCGAGCCTTCGCGCTAGTAGGGGTCGCCCCGCTCGCCACCCGGAAGCGCTTGGGTTTGAACGCCGCGCCGATCAGGAACCGCGGTGCGAGCCGGTCGACGACGCCGCCACCACCGCCGCCACCCTGGCTGGGATCCAGTTGCAGACGGCCGATCTTCGCGGTGCCGCTGTCGGTGAACCACAACGCGCCGTCGGGCCCGCTCGTGATCCCGAGCGGCTTCGACCCCGGCGCCAGCTTGAACTCCCGCACCTGACCACTGGGCGTCATCCGCCCGATCGCATCGCCCTTCAGCTCGGTGAACCACAGGGCCCCGTCCGGCCCCTCGACGATGTCGTTGGGGCCCAGTCCTGGAGCGAGCGGGAAGCGCGTGCGCGCACCGTTCGGCGCGATGCGGTCGATCGCGCTCGCGTCGTACATCGTCACCCACAGGTTTCCGTCCGGGCCCAGCGCCAGGCGCGAGGGTCCCGACCCGACCGGAGGCTCGACCTTCAGATCAAAGGCGTCGGCGCCGGGGGTCATCCGGCCGACGTCGTTCCCCTCGTAGGCGGCCGACCACATGCGACCGTCGACGCCGAGAGCGAGGCCGGTGACGCGCGTGCTGACGAGCGGACCGGCCGGATCCTGCGCGCAGGCGATGGAGAACGTCTGAAAGTCGCTCGTGAGGCGGCAGACGGCGCCGGTGTCGGGCGCGGGGGAACCGATCCTCTTGAACCCCCACCGCAGATCGCCCGACGCGGTCAGCGCGATCGCGTACGCGCTGCCTCCCGTAGCGCCGGTCGTCTGCACCGTCCCGTTCGGGAGGCGACGTCCGAGGCCGCCGTCGTCCCTGGTCCAGACGACGGTTCCGTCCGGCATCGTGACCAGGTCGACCGGCCTGACGGTCTGGGCGATGGGCGCGAACCGCTCGCCAGCCGTGCCGATGCGGCCGATCGCCGCGGTGGACGCCGCGACCTCGGCGTACCAGAGGTGCTCGTCTGGCCCGACGTGGATGTAGCGCGGCAGCTGCCCGCCGTCGGTCGGGAACTCGGTAATCGTCACGGCACCAGCGGGCGCGGCGATCGCAAGCGTCGCCGCGCATGCAAGCAGAGCAATTCCCTGAGCCCGTCGCACCGAACAAAGGGTACGGCCGCGCGTCAAGCTGGGCGTCGGGACCCACGGGCTCGGCAGGCAGCGCTCATACGCGTCGGTCACGCGGCCCCTCCGACGACGAGCCCGCGCACCGTCGGCCTCGCCGCCTATTGCATTGCCCGTTGGGGTCAGGCATCCGCGACGGTCGGCCACCTCGAGGTTCAGGGCTTCTGCCGATGGCGAGACCCGGACTCGAACCGGGGACACCACGATTTTCAGACAGTCGCTCGAAACCCTCTAACCGCGCCGAAAACCCCGCACACAAGGGGGTTCGGCGACATGGCTTCTAGGCGCGGATACCCGCAGATTCCATTCTTTCCATCGGGATTCGGGCGATGACCGCAGTCTCATCGCCTTTTCCCGCCCGTCGCCTTCCGACCGTCACCCGGCTGGCTCGCGACCGGCGCCGTGCGTCAGCTTCTGCGGGCGGCGATCGGAGACGTCGATGCCGACCTCGCGCATGACCTGCACGACCTCGGGATGCACGCGCCCATCGGGGTCGGCGAGCGTTCCCGCCGAAAGCGCTCGGTGGCGACCGCTCGCCGCGCGCTCGAACAGCGCCGCCGATATCTGTGAGCGTCCCGCGTTACGCAGGCAGACGAACAGCGCGGTCGCCATCGCGTTCGTCGTCGAGGTGATCGGCAGTGTCCATCGGACGGGCGGCGGAATTGCACGGCGGTCGTTCATGCGGACGTCCGCTCCTGCTGGGCGTGCTCGGCCGCGGCGCAGCGAGCGCAGCGCAGTTTGCGCGCCGGTGGCGAAGCGGGAACCGGGCGGTTGACCGGCATGAGGAACGTCAGGTACTCGTCGGACTCGCTCACGTGCTCGGCGCACAGCCCGGCGCCGCAGCGCCCGCACACCGCGACGGCGGGCGTCTGGTCGGGATGGCAGTTCAAGCAGTTCATCGAGTTCTCGCTGGTTCTGCGGCCGGCTCGCGGACAGGCTCGGGTGCCGCCGTCGCCGCGATGGGCTGGTCGGGCCACCAGCGCCCGCGCAGCCAGAGCGCAACGTAGACGAGCGTGACGAGCACGGGGACTTCGATGAGCGGGCCGACGACTCCGGCGAGCGCCTGCCCGGAGGTGGCGCCCCAGACGCCCACCGCGACGGCGATGGCGAGCTCGAAGTCGTTGGAGGCGACGGTGAATGAGAGCGTCGCGGTCCGGGCGTAGCCGAGGCCCATCGCTCGGCCGGTGAGGAAGCCGAGCGTCCACATGCCGGCGAAGTAGACCAGCAGCGGCAGGGCGATGCGCGCGACGGTGAGCGGGTCGGCGGTGATGGCATCGCCCTGGATGGCGAACAGCAGCACGATGGTGAAGAGCAGCCCGTAGAGCGTGATGGGCGCGATGCGCGGAATGACCTTGGACTCAAACCACTCGCGGCCGTGCGTCCGCAGCCCCCAGCGTCGCGTGAGATAGCCGGCGGTCAGGGGGATGCCGAGGAAGATGAGCACCGTGCGGCCCACCTCCCAGATGTTGACCTCGAAGCCCTGGGTGTCCAGTCCCAACAAGTTGGGGAGCGCGTTGAGATAGAACCAGCCCAGCAAGGCGTATGCGACGACCTGGAAGATCGCGTTGAAGACGACGAGGACGGCGGCGCGGTCGTTGTCGCCGCCGGCGAGGTCGTTCCACACGAGCACCATCGCAATGCAGCGCGCCAGGCCGACGACGATGACGCCGGTGCGGTAGGCGGGCTGGTCGGCGAGAAACAGCCAGGCCAGCGCGAACATGAACGCCGGCGCGACGACCCACGAGAGGAACAGTGCCACGCCGAACATGCGCCCGTCGCCGCGCATCTTGCCCATGTCCTCGTAGCGGACCTTGGTGAGGACCGGGTACATCATGAGCAGCAGCCCGAGCGCGATGGGGAGGCTGACCGTGCCGACCTTCAGCTTGTCCAGGAAGTCGTTGAGGCCCGGGACCAGCGACCCGAGCGCCAGGCCGCCGGCCATTCCGAGCGCGATCCACAGTGGCAGGAACCGGTCGAGCGTCGATAGGCGCCGGATGACGGCGGCTTCGGATGGATCGGCGGCGGTCTGGGTCATCAGGTTGGTGCTCGGGGATCGGCTCTCCGCGCTCCGTTGCATCGACCTTACGCAATGGAACGGCAGCGGGACGGCCGCCCGCGGAAGTCTGCGGGGTCCCCGAAGGCGTGCTCAGGAGAAACCTCGCACCTAGCAGCCTCGGCGGCTCCGGGCCACTGCGGCCGCGCGCCGAGGTGGCGATCGAACCGTGGCACATTGCATCGACGAGTGCAAATCGATGTCGGTCGATCTGCGCACTCAAGGGGGCCAGGGGCCGAGCATGACGGGTAACGTCCTGCCCGTGACACCGGGGGCGTAGCCAAGCCGGTCAGACGTGGCCCGCAGGCTTGCTGGCGCGCACGATCGCCGACACCGCGTGCTGGTGCACGCGATGGGTCTCGCGAATGTCGACATCGACGAGCCCGGCGGCCGTCAGCGCGGATCGGAACTCCTCCTCGGTGAGCGCTCCGGCGATGCAGCCGGTCCACGCCGCCATGTCCGCGCGGGTAGCGTCGTCCATGTCGGGATCGGCGATGACGTCGGAGACGGCGAAGCGCCCACCCAGGCGCAGCACGCGTGCGACCTCGCGGAGCACCTTGCGCTTGTCGGCGGCGAGGTTGATGACGCAGTTTGAGATCACGACGTCGACGGACGCATCGGGCAGCGGGATCTCCTCGATGTAGCCCTTGTGGAACTCGACATTGGCGATGCCGGCCTCGGCGGCGTTGCGCCGGGCGAGTTCGAGCATCTCGTCGGTCATGTCCAGCCCGATCGCCGTACCGGTCGGGCCGACGCGGCGGGCGCTGATGAGGACGTCGGCGCCGGCGCCCGAGCCGAGGTCGAGCACCGTCTCGCCCTCGTTGAGGTTGGCCACGGCCGTAGGCACGCCGCAACCGAGCGAGGCGGCCACCGCCGCGTCGGTGGCGCCCGCGGTGTCCGTGCCCGCGTAGAGGGCGTCGCCGAAGACCTGAGCGCCGTCCTCGTCGGTCAACGCGACCTCGGTAGCGCAGCAGGACGTCTGCGCCCCGCTCCCGCAGCCGCACCCGTGAGTGTCGGCGGCGACCCGGGCGGCGGCGGCGTATCGCTCGCGGACGGTCTCACGGATTCCCGGGTCGGTCAGGTCAGCCATGCGGAAAGCTCCTTCACGGCGTCGGGAAGGACGTAGTAGTAGGCCCACAGGCCCTGGCGCTCAGAGCCGACGATGCCTGCTTTACGCAGGACCTTGAGGTGGTGGGAGACGGTGGGCTGGGAGAGGTCGAAGAGCGGGACGAGCTCGCACACGCAGACCTTGCCGGCGTGCTTACGCAGGACGTCGACGAGCTGGAGGCGGACCGGATCACCCAGCGCCTTGGCGATTGCGGCCAAGCGCTGAGCCTGCTCGCGCTCGACGTCGGGGTAGACGACAGGCTCGCAACAAGGCTCCCCGGCGGGGCGCTTCTGCTTGGGCGTGAGTTCCAGATCGACAGCCATCAATCTCTGTATATCGATTGAAGCGAGACTTGTCAATGGATAGCCTAAGCCGGTGATGCGACGCGTCGCGGTGATCACCGACATCCACGCCAACCTCCCCGCGCTGGAAGCGGCGCTTGTACGCATCGAGGAGCTGGGGATCGAGCAGGTCTACTGCGGCGGGGACTTGGTCGGCTATGGCCCTCACCCCAACGAGGTGTGCCGGCTGATCGAGCAGCGCGGCATCCCGACCATCTACGGCAACTACGACTACGCCATCGCCCGCGATGAGGAGGACTGCGGCTGCGCCTACATCGACCAGCACGACCGCGAGCTGGGGCGGCAGTCGGTGGCCTGGACGCTTGCGCACACCGACCCGGCCGCGACGGACTTCATGCGCGAGCTGCCCTTCGATCTGCGCTTCGAGCTGGGCGGCCAGCGGGTGCGCTTGGTGCACGGCTCGCCGCGCAAGGTCAACGAGTACCTGTTCGAGGAGAAGCCGGCGCGTACCTTCGAGCGCATCGCCGCCGGCGCCGACTGCGACGTCCTGGTCTTCGGCCATACCCACAAGCCCTGGATCCACGAGCACGGCGGCGTGCTGTTCGTCAACTGCGGCTCGGTCGGCAAGCCCAAGGACGGCGACCCCCGCGGCGCCTTCGCTGTCCTGGAGTCATCCGGCCAAGGCCTGAGCGCGTCGATCGAACGCGTGGAGTATGACGCCGAGGCGGTCGCCCGCGAGGTCGCTGCCGCCGGCCTGCCCGAGGAGTACGCCGAAAAGCTCGTCGTCGCTGCCTGAGGAGGAACTGTCAATGAAGTACGTGCTGTTCGTCTGCAACCACAACGCCGGTCGCTCGCAGATGGCCCAGGCCTTCTTCGAGCAGCTCGCCCCCGATGACATCCGCGCCGAGTCCGCCGGTTCTGATCCCGCCCAACACATCTGGCCGGAGGTGCTCGAGGTGATGACGGAGGTCGGCATCGACCTCTCCGCGCGCCGTCCGCGCAAGCTGCTGCGCGAGATGCAGCTCCACGCCGACTGGGCGGTCACCATGGGCTGCGGCGACGCCTGCCCCTACGTCCCCACCACGGTCGAGGACTGGGACATCCCTGACCCGGCCGGCCACACCATCGAGGAGGTGCGCGCCATCCGCGACCAGATCCAGGTCCGCGTGCGCGACCTGGTCGAGAACAAGCTCGAGGCCATCCGCTCCGACCGCACCGCCCACCAGGCGCGGCTCTACCGACTACTGCCGCCGCTGGCCGAGGAGTTCGCCGGCCCGCGCTCGGACGGAGAGATCCGCGCCTGCGCCGACGCCATCCTCGACAACTACGACGACGTCCCCATCCGCAGCCACGTCATGACCCTGGCCATGCGCCGCACCCGCGAGTGCCTGCGCGCCGAGCACTGCGACGCCCTCGCGGTCTGAGGAACGCGCCGAGCATCGGGCTGGCGCGGGTCCCACGGGATACCACGGCACTGATCGACGGCGCAGAATGCGGCGGCAGCCGCCCGTGCGTTCCGGTGCCTGTTGCAAGCACGACCCCACGCTGCTCGACGAGATCGTGCGGCGCGAGCAGCATCGCGGGATCCATCGAAAAGGCGACAGTCGCCAGCTCGTCGCCCAAATCCGGCGCGGTTTCGCGGTCCGATTCCTTACCCCCGATAGCAGTAAATCGCCAGTCCATCGGCTTTCCGGTATGGCGAGACCCGGACTCGAACCGGGGACACCACGATTTTCAGACGCTCGCTCGAAACCCTCGAACCGGGCGAAAAGGCCCGCAACCAGGCGGGGTCCTGCAGCCGCCTTGCGGGCCGGATACCCGCAGATTCCATTCTTTCCCCGCGGATTCGGGCGATGACCGCGGAGTCATCGCCTTTTCCGACCGTCGCTGTTTGCGACCGTCACCCGGGCGCCTGCTCCCGCCTTCGCAAGCAAATGCGGGAGCTCGCCTTTGGCCGGTTCGCGCTCCCGGGCCTCGTCCGGAGCGACAGAGTCGGAGCCGTCGTTGGGGCCTCGCTTTCGGCCGAAGGAGGACTCAGGCGAGGTTTGCTGGTGCGACGCAATCGCGTGCACCTTCGTCCCTTCGATCGACGTTCATGCAGGCGTCGAACGTCTTACCAGAGCGCCTGGACGATCGTGCCGTTGTGCAGTGTCACAATCGTGGCCTTGGCGAACCACGCCGGCGCGGCGGAGGACATCTCCGGCCAGTTGTCCGTCGTGTCCTGCCAGTGCCTGGCGATACCGGCCGGTGACTCGTAGTACTCATCGATCACGAAGATCGTGTTGCCGGTCGGCTCCGAGTTCGGGTCCATCGGGTTCGACAGCTCCGGGCCCTTGGAGACGGTGTAGTCCAGCAGCGCCACATCGCCCTCGCGGGGATGCCCCTTCATCCACTCGCCGTGGCTCGCGAAGAGGCGATCTCCTTCGGCCACGTCGTCAGGCCCGACCGTAAACATGATGACGAGGTGCGACTTTCCCATGTGCGACATGCTGACTCCCTTTCGCTAGAGCGCGCGTGACCGCACGAAACCGTCTCTCGTCTGTTCTCGCGCTGAGACGCCCTCCCATTCAAGAGGGGCCACCGATGACGACACGCTGAACGTATCAGGACCCATAAGCCGAGGAACGCCGCCACAGCCAGCAGCTCCCCTGCTCAGAGCACCACGACGTACCCACGTCACCACCAGGAAAACCCACCAGGCCACAAGTGCACGCCCGGATGGGTTTGACTGCTGCTGCTGCGTAGATGCGAGTGCGCAGATGGCCCGTTTCAACACAGCCCCCTTGGACGACGAGCGGGCGCAGCACAAGAGCGTCATCCCACTACCCCTTTCGCGTAAAGGCGGTAGCGCCCGTCTCTCGACGATGGGCCGATCGCACGGATGACACCACGAGTGGTTTCCGTCGTCGCTTGGTCTCGAACGACGGGCGAGATGCCCCATGGCCACGGGTTCCGCCCACCGAGGGGATCGAGCGAAAAGGCGACCGTCGCCAGTTCATCGCCCATATCCGGACTGGATTCGCCGCCCGACGACTACAGCCAACTAGCAGTGAATCGCGTAGTCATCGGGCTTCGATCGATGGCGAGACCCGGACTCGAACCGGGGACACCACGATTTTCAGACAGTCGCTCCAAACCCTCGAACTCGGCGACAAACCCCCAAAAACGCGGTCTGCCGGAACTGGGCTTGCGAGGCGAATCCCCGCAGATTCCATTCTCTCCCTGTCGATTCGGGCGATGACCGCGGTTTCATCGCCTTTTCGAACTGCCGCTTTCGTCAGCCAAAATGCGGGACCTCGCCTTGGCCGGTTCGCGCTCTCGTGCCTCGTCCATTGCAAGCACCTGGGGCTCCGACCAGCGACACACTCGCTTCCACGCGCACGCGAAGCGACTGACGGCGTGTGGCTCGCCACTCACGGCTCGCGGCGGATGCGGATCGGCTGGCGCGCCGGCACACTGCCGTGGCCGTCCACAGCGGCCCTCGCGGGCACCGTGCTCTGAGGATAGGTTCCCCATGCACCAACCTGTGACGGTCAGGAGAACACGATGAAGGCGATCGTCCAAGGCAGGTACGGCCCGCCTGATGTCCTGGAGTTCAGGGACATCGATAACCCGGTCGTCAAAGACAATGAGGTCCTCGTACGCGTTCGTGCAGCGGCCGTCAACATCGGAGACTGGCACCTCCTGAGGGGCATTCCATATGCCATGCGCATGGCGTCCGGCGTGCTCAAGCCAAGGCGCGCAGTGCCAGGGCTTGATCTGGCCGGGCACGTCGAGGCGGTCGGCGGAGGCGTCAAGCAGCTTCGACCCGGCGACGAGGTGTTCGGCTGGGGCAGGGGCGCCTTCGCCGAGTACGTGTGCGCTCCAGAGAAGAACCTGCTGCCGAAGCCGGCCACTCTGACGTTCGAGCAGGCCGCGGCCGTCGGGGACTCCGCCTTCACGGCCCTCGATGCCGTTCGCGACCAGGGGCGTGTACAGCCGGGACACGAGGTGCTTATCAACGGTGCGTCGGGCGGCGTGGGCACGTTCGCCGTGCAGATCGCCAAGTCGTTCGGAGCGCGGGTGACGGGCGTCTGTAGCACGAGGAACATCGACATGGTCAGATCGATCGGCGCGGACCACGTGATCGACTACACCCGGCAGGACCTCACCCAGAGCGGGCAGCGCTACGACGTGATGCTCGATCTGGTCGGGAGCCGCTCTCTCTCTGACTGCAGGCGGGTACTGACTCCCCGCGGGACGTACGTGTTGGTCGGAGTCTTGGACCTCGGTCGTTGGTTCGGGCTGGCTCGCCAGATCAAGGTGCTCTCGCTGTCACCGTTCGTGCGCCAGAGGATGCGCGTGTTCGTCGTGAGGCACAACCGGGAGGATCTGGTCGCTCTGAAGGAGCTCGGCGAAGCCGGAAAGGTCACGCCGGTCATCGATCGGCGCTATGAGTTGAGAGAGGTCCCTGCGGCTCTCCGATACCAGGGAGAAGGACACGCCCAAGGAAAGATCGTCATCGCCATTTGAGGTGCGGGCTTCTGCTCAGATCACGGGATCTCGGTGCCGGCTTCGCCCGATCTGCAATAGCGCACCGCGCGGTGCGCGCTGCTACCGCTCCGACGACGAGCGGGCGCAGCACTAATGCGCCACCTCGCTAGCGCCTTCCACGGTGGCTGTCGCACAAACCTCCAGCGGTGGAACAGCGCCCACGGATCAGGGGGAGTCCGTGCGGAGAATGAGACGTGCGGCGCGCCCGGTTCACCGGACACCTGGGTGAAGAAGCCGATCATCTCACGTTAACGCCTGAGGCGGCTCCGCGGAGCCGCTCGCCTGCCGATCGGCCGGCCTGAGGTGCGCTTTGGGTG
>CAVRZD010000001.1:0-42439 GCA_963725645.1 uncultured Actinomycetes bacterium | reverse complement strand
GCAGCAGCTCGCGCCACTGGTCGATGAGGCTGAGCAGTTGCGGACTGCGATCGCGCGGCTCGAGGCGATCGAGCCCGGCACCGGCCGCAGTCGCTCGGCCAACCGCAGCGGGGGCCGTGGGCGCCGCGGCGCGGCGCGCACGCCCACGAGTCGCGCCCCAGGTGGACAACCGCCGCCTCATCCTCGAGGCGATTAGGGACGCGCCCAAGACCGCGGGCGACGTGGCCGAGGTAGTACGGGCATCGATCGCCCAACGGTCTCGACCACGCTCACCAAGCTCGTCAGCGACGGCGCGGCCGTCAAGGCCAACCGCGGCTACAAGGCCGCGTAGCCGCCCGCCGCAATCGGCGCGCGAACGGAATGAGATTGTCGTGTCGCCCATTACCGCGAGCGCACGCTGACGGGCGAGCAGCGCGTCGGCCTCAGGCTCGGAGCGGCGCAGGTCGGTCCGCGCGTCATCAAACATCGTCGAGCCGATCGGTAGCAGACCGCTACGCGTGCGCTCAAGCCAGCGACCGTTCGCACGCCAAGCGCAATCACGCAGACGACCACGAGTACACCGACGACCACGCCGGGTCCCGTCTGAGTGCTTAGCGGTCTTGGCGGCCGTCGCCGTCAGCGCAGCCACTGCGAGCACGCCCGTGATCGCGGCGGCCGCCGTGGCATCTGCGCCTCCTTGCCGCGCCTCGTACCGGCATGACGCTCGGTTCCGGTCAGGGACCGTTGGCACGCCGCCATTCGCGTCGATCCCGCTCAGCCACGCGATCGTACCCGGATCACTCCCCGTTCTCGTCTCTCTATAGAAGGAGGCGTGGTTTGTCAACGGGGTGGGTGGTGTCGGGTCGTTGTCCTTTGCTGTGGTCGTGGGCGAGCGGCGCTCATCTCTCTATGGCCTGCTCGGCGGCAGGACAAGGCGGCATTGGAGGCCGGCTCCGGGGGCTCAAGTCCAAAAGGGCCGTCAGGCGGCCAGACGAAGCGGAGCCTCCCGGGGCGGGAGCGAAGGGCTGGTTGTTGGTGAGCATGTGCCAGATCGCTTCGGTGAGCTTTCGGGCGACGTCGATCGAGCGACCTTGGCGCCACGCTGGCGGCCCAGCCGGCGCTTGTTGCGCTGGTAGCGCTCACGGTAAGCCGGGTGGCGCAGGGCGTGCATGGTGGCTTCGAGCATCGCCCAGCGCAGGTACTTCGGTCCCTGCTTGGTCACCGGGCCGCGGCTGTCGCGGTCCCCGGACTGGTAGACGCGCGGGCACAGGCCGGTGTAGCCGCACAGCTTCTTGGTCTACGGGAAGCGAGCGATATCGCCGATCTCGGCGGCGATCGTGAACGCCAGCACCCACCCGATCCCGGGGACGGTCAAGAACAACGGCACATAGCGATGGTCGGCGCCCGAGGCCCGCAGCTCGCGATTGATCGCGTCGATCTGGCGGTCGAGGTCATCGATGAGATGCAGGCTCGCGTCGACGGTCCCGCGCCACGGCTGCGGGACGTCGAGGCGATCCAGCAGGCTCGCGGCCGGCGACGCCGAACAGGTCCGTGACCGGGCACGGGCCGCTCAGGAGATCAGCGTCGCGTGGATGCGATGCTTGAGCATCGAGCGGTGCTTGACCAGATGCATCCGGAAGCGAGCCTGCTCGCGCTCGCGCCCGACGCGTGGGTCGGGCAGCCAGATCTCGGGCACCAGGTCGCGATGCGAGAGCACTGCGAGCACGCGCGCGTCGATCTTGTCGGTCTTGCACGCCAGTGGCGCCAGGCCTTTGACCTTGGCCGCGTCGGCGATCAGCACGTCCCAGCCCAGCGCTTCGAGGCGGTCGTGCACGAACCGCGCACCGGTCATCGACTCGATCACCGCCCGCACCGGCCGCTCGTGACGCCCCACCCGGCGCGCCAGGCTAAGCAGGCCGTCGGCATCGGGCGCCGACGCGAACTCCTCGACGATCTCGCCAGCCGCCGACAGCAGGCAGACATCGATCTTGCGGCGACTCAGATCCAATCCAGCGTGCAACATGAGCGTGGGCCTCCTCGAGCTCGCTCCTCGGTGAACACGCGGAGCGTGCCACCGGGGAGGCCCTCCTTCATGGCAGTCCAACGCGAGAGTCCCAGATTCCGAAGCGAGCCGGGCGGCGATCTCTCGGCAGAGCTGCCGGGAGTGCATGCGTTGTCACGGATCGGGGCGCTGTCCGGTCCTTGGCTGCGAGCGCGCAGCCGGGCGCGACCCCGGCGACCGCGCCGATTCGGCCTCTGCCCGCACCCGACCGAAAGGCCCTCGCATGCCCACCATCGTCCTCATCCACGGTCTCTGGCTCACACCGCGCAGCTGGGAGGGCTGGAACGCGCGCTTCGAGGAGCGCGGACACGAGGTCCTCGCGCCGCCCTGGCCGCGTATGGAGGGCGAGGTCGAGGCCCTCCGCCGCGACCCGTCCGTCCTGAACGGGCTCGGCGTCACCGAGGTCGTCGACCACTACGACCGGATCATCCGCGGCCTCGACACCCCGCCGGTGATCATGGGGCACTCCACCGGCGGGCTCGTGACCGAACTCCTGCTCGATCGCGGCCTTGGTGCGGCCGGGGTCGGCCTGTCGCCGGCGCCGGTGAAGGGCGTGCTGCGCCTGCCGCCCGCGGAGCTTCGCACCGTCTTCCCGGCGCTCCGCAACCCGGCGAACCGAAAGAAGACCATCCCGCTGACGCCCAAGCAGTTCCGCTTCTCCTTCACGAACACGATGAGCGACGCGGACGCCGAGGCGGCCTATGCGCGCTACTACGTTCCTGCCCCCGGCCGGGTGGTCTTCCAGGCGGCGTTCGCCAACTTCAATCCGCGCGCCGTCACCAAGGTCGACTTCCACAAGGACGACCGCCCGCCGCTACTCGTGATCGGCAACGACCAGGACCACACGATCCCGGCGTCGGTGAGCAGGGAGGCCGCGAAGCGCCTCGGCAAGTCGAAAGCCGTAGTCGACTACAAGGAGTTCGCGGGACGCCCGCACTTCACGGCCGGCGCGCCCGGCTGGGAAGCGGTGGCCGACTACGCGCTCGAGTGGGCGAACCGCCACACAGGCGCGCCGGCCAAGAAGAAGGAGCCGGCGGGATTGGCGTCGTGATGTGATCAGCCGAGCGCGGCCGCGAACAACGCGCCGAGCGCACGAACCAGGCTGCGGCGAAACAAGGACGAGCGAGGCACGCGGACTCCCTGCAGGGCGTGGTCAGTCGGAGAAGATCTTCGGCGGCAGGGCGCGGCGCCGACGCGGCGTCAGACGGTATGCAGGGCCTGACGCAAGGTGGCGATGTCTTGGGCCACCACGGCGCGCGTCGCGCGCGTCGCGCCGAGCGGGTTGCGACTCGTCGTCGGCCTCACCGCTGCGATTCGACGGATCGGGCTCGTCGCTCAGCCGCGCCGCGTGCCGGACGAAGCATCGTGACTGCTCCTTTCCATTGCGCGTCGAGACACCGCACCGGCTAGAGCGGCGCCCGTGCGGTCGGTCGACGCGCTCGCAGCGCGCTTAGCACAGGTTTGCTCAACCTTCCTGATCGGGGTTGCGCAACGCCGAGCACGCCTGCGCAGCCCGACGTAGATTCGGCGTGGCGGTCTCTCGTCTGTGCGCAGGCCGCCAGGCGCGATCGCTCACGCACCCAACGCCCGCAATCGTGTACGTCGAGAGCGGTCGCGAAATCGCATGTTGGCGATGGAGGTGGGTCAATGACCAAACAGGTCGGCGTCGAGTGGATCGACGCGTATGACTGCCTGAACGCCCTCACGCACGAGCACGAGGACGCGCCAGGCTTCTACAACGAGCTCGTCAACCACGAGGGGTGGGTCGGCTCGTTCAACTGGGGCAACGGGAACGCATGGGAGGAGGACTTCAAGCGCACGAGCAAGGGCGGCACGGCGCCGCAATGGGCGGACACCGTCGACTTCGCCTACTTCACCGGCCACGGCAGCCCGTGGGGGTTCTACTTCCGCTGCGACGTTCCCGACGACAACCTCGTCGAGTGCGACGGCTACTCGGGCCCGTCCAACGGCGACCTGCGTCTGGGCACCGGGGATCTGGAGTGGCTCGCGCTCGAGGTCTGCAACACCCTGCAGCTCGATGCGACGCTCGGCGCCGCGAACCTGGACGTGTTCGACCGGTGGGCGGACGCCTTCCAGGGCCTGCACACGATCCTGTCGTTCACCACGGTGAGCCTCGATCTCGCCACTCCGGGAAGCTACTTTGGCGCCTACTGCGACGGCCGCTGGCCGACGGTGGTCTACGGCGTGCCCGAGTGGCTGATCGGGCGCATCCCGTTGAAGGTGATCGATGCCTGGTTCGCGATGACCTCGATGGTGCAGCCCGCGCCTTACGAGGCCGCGGTCCTGTACGCCAACACGCAGGGCACGGACACGCAGAACGACTACATCTGGGATCGGGGCCATGTCAGCCCGGATCCGGTGCCCGGTGCCGCCAACTGGTTCAGCTGGACGTGGGTCCCGCACGCCTGCTGAGGAGGGTGAGATGACTCGATCGGTCGTGCTCTACCGACGAACCACGAGGCGCTTGGACGCGCGACGCCTCGGCACTGTCACCAAGCGTCTGGGTTTCGACGCCAAGCTCGAAGGCACCGAGGAGGCGCTCGTGGCGCATGACGGCGTGCGGGCGCTCGCCTATGCCCAGCCGTGTGCGCGCTTTGCAGGCGTGCTGTTCTACGTCGACCAGACGCTCGCGTGGGCAGAGCCGGTGAAGCGGACCGTCACCGCGGCGGCGGCCCGCAAGTGGGCCGACGCGTTCCTCAGCGAGGCCGAGCTGCTTCCGGGCGACGTCGAGGACGGCGAGCTCGAGTTCGAGCTCGACGCGCGCGTGACGGAAGCGGTGGTCTTCGACGGCAAGGAGCGGCGATCGGAGAAGGCCAAGACGGACGTGATCTCGCACATCGCGCTGAACGGCATCGAGGTGACCGGGCCGCGCGCCAAGGTCCGGATGGTCTTCAAGACCGACGATCGGCCGGTGATGATCCACGCGGGCCTGTGGGACAAGCTGTCACGCCACGACGAGCGTGAGCTCGTCAGCGAGCACGACGTGGCCGCCGCGATTCGCGACGGGCTCGCCGACCGCAAGGACTGCAGCACGCGCGCCTCGAAGCTGACCGACCTGCGGCTCGTCTACTGGGCCGACGCGTTCACCGGTGGCCCGGACCTGCTCGCGCCGTGGTACTTCGCCGAGATCGAGCACACCGACCCTCGCTACGACGGCAAGGATCCAATTCAGGGGCCACGGCAGGTGCTTCGCCTGCCGGCCTTCCGCTGAGGTCGCCGACGACGCGCTCGCCGCCGAGCGCGGGCGGCGAGCGCGATGCTTGCGCCTGACAGCAGCAGCCGCGCCGTCGGTCTGCGGGCGTGCTCGTATCCATGCGACCGGGCACTCGGGTCACCGTGTGGCGCCGACAGCCCGCACCTGCTCCGTTCACCGACAGCACGAGCGCCGTGTGCCCGGCTCGCACCGGTCTCGTAACCTCGTGGCCGGTGGATCACCTCGCGCTTCCCGTCAGCGACCAGGCACGCTCACGTCGCTTCTATGAGACGTATTTCGGCTTTGGTGCGCGGCCACCGCGACGCTACGACGACGACCTGCTGATGCTCTACAACGCTGGCGGCTTTGCGCTCGCGCTGCGGCCGAGTGCCGCGCCGATCGCTCGCCCGTCGTGGATGCACAGCCCGCAGGCACCCCGAACTCACCCCCGACGCCCGTCACTCGGTCGGCGTCGGGCGCGTGGGGTCCAGCACGGCTCGCTCCGCGCTCTCGCGATACGAGAAGGCCCACGTGACGAGCTTGTAGGGCCAGTTGAGCGGCAGCGACGGCAAGAACCAGTGGGTGCTCAGGGAGACGCCCGCGAGGCGGGACACGCCGATCGCATTCAGCTCCTCCCCCACGTAGGCGCCGGCGGCCGCGACGGAATAGCTCCCCACGGGCCGCGTCCACGCGTCCGGGTCGCGGGGCTCGGGCGCCTGCGCGACAGGGGACAGCGTGTCTCCGATCGCGACCGCACCGTGTTGCTTGATCCACCCCGCCCACAGGTGGCGCTCGATGATGACCACGAGCTCATCCGCGCTCTTGAGGGATTCGACGCCGGCCGAGGCCGCCGTGAGTCCCGCGAAGAGCGTGGCGTACACGTTCTCCTGCGCGGCAAGATCGAACGCGAGCACCTGCTCGTCGGACGCGCTGGCGCGTTGGCCGGCGCGAGCGCTGAAGGCCATCTCCATCGCCTGCTTGTGACGCTCGATCTCCTCGAGGTTGCCGGTCAGAAGCGCGAAGGGATCTCCCGTCGGCACGACCGTCGCCGCCGGCGGCCCGGGACCGCTGATGACGGCTTGCGTCGCGGGGACGAGGTTGCTCATCGTCCCGACGGCCTGCACGGACGGATTCTCCCATCGCTCGACGATGTCCTCAGCGGCCTCGGCGGCCATGCCCATGCGCCCGAGAGAGGCGCTGAGCAACGGCTCGAAAGCCGCGGCGAACCCGACCGACACGGCAGCGATCAAGAGCTGATTGGCGAGCTGGTCGAATTCGGCCTGCTCCACCTGCGCCCGGCTGAAGCCGTCGTGCGCACCTTGCAACGCGCCGCTGACGCGAAGGATGGCCTGCGTGGAGCTCGAGAAGCGAGCGCCGAAGGTCCCGCGCCAGCGAGCGTCCTGGTCCACCGAGGCCTGGCGAGCCTCCGTGACGCTCTGGCGCCGCTCGAGCTCCGCGACGCGCTCCCCGATCGATGTCTCGGGCGCAGCAGCCGGTGTCTGGCGCTGGACGACCACGCCGGGCGCGCCCCGTGGCGCGGTGAGGGCGAGGCCGAGGTCAACCGGGGCGCCCGACGCGACGCGCTCGCCGGCCCGCGCCGCGGCGCGCTCATGGCGGTCGTCGGGGTCGCTCACGCGCAGACCGCCGGGGCCCGGGCGGCCCTCGACGGGACCGGCGGACTGCTGGAGGACGTGGACGAGCTCGTGCGCGAGCAGTCCGCGACCCGTGGGAGTCGTCGGCTGGGGTGCGGAGCGGTGCAGGAAGACGTCCGTCCCGGCGGTGAAGGCGGTCGCGCCGAGAGCGGCGGCCAGCGCGTCGGCTCGTGCGCCGCGGTGCGTGCGCACCGCGGCGAAGTCCGCGCCCATGCCCCGCTCGAGCTCACCGCGAGCGGGCTGCGACAGTGGCTCTCCGCCGCCGCGCGCCGCGTCGAGCTCTGCCGCCACGTTGCTGCGCGGGAGCGAGGCAACCGTGTCGATCGTCCCCTGGGCAGCTGACGCTGCTCGTCGCCCGGCGACCCTGAGCAGCTCGTGGCCGGATTCGGGCGTGGCGCCGGCCGACGACGTGCCACGGGTGGACTCAGGCCGGGCGGGCTTCGGCGAGGGCGACGTCACCGGCTGGTGGGCAGGCTCCCGGGTCATTTGGCGACCAGGATGATCTCGACCGTGCGGTATTCCTGGCAGTCGTCGGTCGGGTCCTCGGGGCGTTCGAGATCGCCCAACTGCTCGCCGAGAGGTCGTCCGAACATCCACATCACGCTGGCCGGAGCCAGGCGTGACTGAATCGCGGCGCGGACGTTCTTGACGCGCTCATCGGAGAGCGTCTGGTTGTCCGCGTCGGACCCCAGCGGGCTGGCGTGTCCGACGAGCGTCACCTCGCAGTTCCCGGTCAAGGCCGCTCGGTAGCGGTCGACGAAGTCCGTCACGGCTACCTCGGCGGCGGCGTCGAGCTCGGCGCGACCCGAGGCGAACCAGATCGACGTGGTGGCAGTGAGGCGGCCGAGGCCCGGCGGGCAGCAGACGCAATACTCCTCTTGGCGGTCGTTGAACGGGCCGATCGAGCCGGCTGGCAACAGCTTCTCCGCCAGTTCGACGGCATCGATGCACTTCTGTAGCGCCCTGCCACGCTGCCTCGAGTTGTTGCAGACAGCGCGCGCAGCGCGAAAGAGCTCGGCGTTGCACGCAGCTCTGTCGGCACCGCACGTCTGGAAGCACTTGTCGTGCACGTCGCACGGGAGCTTCGGCTCGAAGTCCCGGATCTGCGTGCCGTGGATGCTCGGATCGGAGAACCACGTGTCGTACGCGCCCCCGGGGTTGTCCTTGTTCTCCCCGGGACCGACCAGGAAATCCGGCACGCTGCATCCGTCGTACTCGTTGTCGCGGGTCGTCCGGTCCTGACACTGCGTGCCTGCGGGCGGCGCCGGGCCGGAGATGACGCGGTCATCGCAGCACGGCGTGAGCCCGGGTTGATAGGGGACCGCGTTGCAGGTGGGTGTGATCGGCGGCACCTGACGTTGCAGCGACGTGGTCGTGCGCTGTTGCAGGACATGGGCAAGCTCATGGGCGAGCAGCTTGCGGCCGTCGTGCGTCGTGGGTGCGTAGGAACCGGCGGCGAAGACGATGTCGGAGCCGACGGTGTAGGCCAGCGCACCGACGGCACGCGCCGACGCGGCCGCTCGGTCGTCGCGATGGACACGCACGTGCGACAGGTCAGCGCCCAGCCGCGGCTGGAAGAACGCGCGCGTGGCGGGCTCCAACGGCGCACCCGGCGACCCGAGCGCGTCGTGGACGATCGGCGGAGCGACGGTCGCGATCGCACCGGCCGCCGGCTTGAGCTGCAGTCCCAGGCGCTTGGCGCGGCAGCGCGCGCATTCGCCGTCGGGGCCGGGCTCGCCGCCACACGCGCACTTGCGGCGCACCGTGCCCGGCTCGGGCATCCGCATCACCCGCTCGGCCACCCGATCGGCCTCGCGTTCGAGCGGATCGTCGACCGGGCCGACCTCGAGCGTCGCCTGCATCGCCGGCACCCGCCGGCCGGCGACGGCGAGCAACTCGTGCCCCGCCGCAGGCAAGGCGACGAGCGAACGCGCGGCCGGCGCCGAGACGGCGCGCCCAGGGACCGCGCCTGCGGTCTGCGGTGGTTCCAGCGCGCGCTCGGTCACGGCGAGTTGCGCTCCAGCTGCACCCCGGCCGGGGCGTCGACCGTGGTCGTCGCGCCCAGGGCCAGCGTCTCCGCGACCAGCCACATCCGCGGCTGGGGGACCGGTCCGACCGCCACCACGCGCACGCCGACCCGGAACCCGCGCAGACTCGACTGCCTCACGGTGAGGAACGGGCCGAGCTCGCCGTGGATCCTGATGGCCTCGACCGGCGTCGTGAACGGGAGCGCGATCGCGCCGGCGCGCACGAGCGTCGCGACGGTGTCGAGGATGTGGATGCTGCGGGCGTTGCCGACGAACACCGCGTGGCGGTCGCGGTCGTATCTCGACGGCACGTGCGCGTGCACGACGTTGCGGGCGATCATCACGGTGTCCGCCGCCTCGCGGGCCGATGGGTCGCCGTCCGACACGCCGACGTGGATGCCCTGGACGACGTCCTCGACGAGGTTGTCGACGATCTCGACGGTGCCGGCCCGCGCGCCGCCGACCACGATGCCCTGGCCGACGACGCGCAGGTCCAGCTGCAGCCGGCCGATCACGGCCTGCGCGGACTTGGGCAGCCGAGCGCGCGCCGGCCCGTCGGCGGCGCGGCGGGCCGCCGCCTGCAGCGCCTTCAACGCGCCGCGGCGCTGCACCTGACTCGCCGTGAGCTGCGCGGCGAGGGCGACGATCAGCTTCTCGGCCTCCGAGCCAGCGAGGACGTGCAGCGGCTCGGCCCCGGGGACCTCCACCGCCCTGGTCCCCTCCTCGGCCTCGGGGCGCACGGCAGCCTCGATGAGCGTCCGCAGGCCACGCCCCAGCGGCTCCCCTCCGGCGCGGACGCCCGCGCCCTCGGGGTCGCCCGTGATGCGGATCTGGTTTCCCGCGACGACCGCGTGACCCACGTCCACGAGCAGGACCCCGGTCTCCCACGGACCGACCCTCAGCCGGTTTCGCTCGATGCGGATCGCGTCGGGGTCGCGGCCGCCGCCGGAGCGGACCGTGACGCATGTCTGCGACCGTCCAGCCGTTGACTCCGGACACGAGAGCGAGCACTCCGAGAGCGTCACCTCGGTCGAGGCGACCACCGTCAGCGCGCCGTTGAGCTGGGGGTCGCCCTTGCTCGGGCTGCCGCCCTCGATCCGGACGTGGCGGATCTCGACTTGGCTGCAGTTCTGCACGATCAGCGCGGCCTCGGTCTGCGTGGCACGCAGGGCGGTGGCGGGGCCCGCCCCCGAGACCACCACGCGCAGACGCCCGGCCAGCGTGACCGGCGCGGGCAGCGCGTAGAGCCCCGCCGCCAAGCACAGCTCCCCGCCCTCGGCGGGGAGCGAGTCGACCGCCGCCTGCAGGTCGTCGCCCGGCGCGGCGGAGACCGTGCAGGAGCCGCAGCTCGGCTTGATCGCGGTCAGCGGGACGAAGGTCGGCCGGCAGTCGTGTAGCACCGCCCGCGCGTCGAGGTCGACCAGCGCCAGCGGCGCGAAGGCATGGCGCACGCCGTCGGGCGGCGCGTCGGCGCGCACCTCGATGCCGACCCCTTCCTCCTCGCGCACACGGGCGCCCCAGGCATCCCCGGCCACGAAGGCGCCCGGGCCGGCCTTGAAGCGGACGCCCAGATCGTTCCCCCGCAGGGTGGCCGAGACGGCGCTCGCCGTACCCACCGCCTCGCCGTCCCAGCGCCGGACCACGAGCCCGTCCGCGCCGGCCGGCGCGGTCACCGGTCGATCGAGCGTGAGGATGTCGCCGCCCGCCGCCGTCTCGGGCGACTGCGCGATCGTGTAGAGCGCGCCGTGGGCGACGCGGTCCTCGCGCCGCGCCAGCCAGGAGACCTCGACGCGCTCTCCGGCCGCGAACTTGACGGACGCCGAGGGACTCAGCGTGACCTGGTCGCCGGCGACCTCGGTGACGGCGACCGTGGCCGCGCCGTTCTCGAACGACCAGGCGACGCGCGCGTCGCCGGGGCCGCCCGGGTCGATGACCTCGACGCGGAACAGCCCGTCGGGCAGCTGGCCGAGCGGATCGCCAGGCGGTGCGCAGGGATCGGCGGGCGCCGCGGGCGCGACGCGCTCGATCGAGAGCGTGCCGGTCGAGGCCGCCACGAGGGCCAGGCCGTCGAGCGCCTCCTCGCAGGTGTCGGCGCTCGTCGAAGCACAGCGGACGCGATAGCCGACCCGTGTCCGCGCGGCGCTGTCGACCGGCGCCAGCGCCGGGTCGACCAGGGCGTCCGGCGCCTCGGCCGGCTGTACGTGCTGCTCGAAGACGTCGAGGTAGACGAGCGCCGTGCCGGTCGCCGGAAGCGGCTCGATCTGATCCTGCTCGAAGTACCCGAAGTCCGCCGGCGCGTAGGCCATGAGGCCGTCGACCCAGATCCGCCCGGCACGGACGTTGACCTCGAGCGTGCCGCTCGCCGTCACGCCGACCGCGAACGCGGACGACCCGGCGACCACGCCGGCGGGCCCGATCACATCCGCGGCCGCGCCGCGAACCGTCCGAGCGGCAGCATCGAGGTTGAGGTTCCACTCGTGATCGAGCAGAACGCGCCCCTGCTGCATGCGCGCACCGGACCAGCGATCGGCGGGCCGGAGCGGGACCTTGGTGTAGTCGCCGGTCATCATTCCTCCCAGGTCGCCAGCGCCAGGCCGGGACGCAGGCCGAGCGGGACGAACTCGTGGATCCGCCGCCGAAGGACGGCGACGCGGGCGGCCCGGCGCGCGTGGTGGTACGCGCCCACCTCGCCCCCGTCGCTCGCAGCCGACTGCAGCGGGTGGGGTGGCTCGAGCGCGAGCGTGTAGTAGCCGCCGGCCTCGAAGCCGATCGAGTCGAAGGTCGGGGCGGGAAACGGCCCGCAGCGGTAGGTCACGGGATGCCGGGGCGACGCGCTGAGACCCGGGCCGAGGTAGGAGTGCCGGACGCAGCCCTCCTGGGTCTGGAGCACCTCGACGCCGTCCAGGAACAGGCAGTCGACGGCGTCGAGGGCCTCGAGCCGGACGGGGCCGGCGAAGGTCACGCCGTTCGCCTCCAAGGCGGGCGGGAAGGTGCTGGTGGCGCCGATCGCATCCTTGGGCGGGGCGGCCGGGCTCTCGGCGCAGACGCGCAGCGGTGCGCCGCGACCGTCGACGATGCAGTCCTCGAGCACCAGCGGCGCGGCGCCGAGGTCGACGCGGATGGCGCCGAGGATCGACCGCTCGGCCCGCAGGCACAGGCCCCATGCGCCGGCCGCGACCCGCACCTCGCGGCCCGTGGCGGGATTCATGGTGACGTGGCGCAGATGCACGCACTCGAGGTCCGCGCCCAGCCGCAGATGGCCGTCGAGGAAGACGCCCTCGAGCGTCACGCAGGCGCCGGTGAGGTCGAGGCTCAGGGTGCCGGCGATGGTCGGCGTCGCGAGCCGCTGCGCCACGATGCGCCAGCGCGGGACGTCCGGGACGAACGCCTGGGCCGGCGGGGCGTTGAGGCGATCGGAGGTCTCGAGACGGATCTCGACGTCCGGGTGCTCGGGGTCGGAGTCCTCGGGGCGCAGGACGGCGCTGAGCGACCTGGCCTTCGTGAAGGCGGCGGCCAGCGTCTTGACGACATTGCCCGTCGCCGGCAGCGCCGGGTTGACGACCACCACCACGCGCGCCGACGGGTCGACGTCGGCGTCGCTCGCAAGCGCCCCGAGATCCCCGGGCACGGGACGGTGCCACGTCGCACGAACCGTGCCGGCGAGCCCGGAGCCGAGCTCCGCGCATCCCCGCGCGATGTCGACGACCGCCTCGTCCGCCGCCGGCGGGGCCGGCGCCGGGGCTCCCGGCGGCAGCGCGCCGAAGCGCAGCTTGTCCCACGGCACCGGCGCACCGTCGACCGAGAGCGCCAGCAGCGTCGGCGACGTCCCCTCCGCGCCGGCGGCCAGCGGGTGCTCGGCCGCGAGCTCCCAGTTGACGCCATAGACGATCTGACCCGGCCCGGAGAGGGCCTCCATCACGCGGTAGGTCGCACGGACCGGAGCATCGAGCTCGTCGCCGGTGCGCGACGTCCCGGCGGCGCCGACGTCGCTCGAGACGCGCAGCGGGCGTGGCCGGAGATAGAGCGGGGCCTCGGCGCCGAGCGGGTGCAGCGCGACGCGACCCGCCTCCGGCCGCGGCGCCGCCTCGGCGCTGAGGTAGGTGCGCACCTCCCACGGCCACACGACGGCCGTTGCGGCGCGCGGCGACCACGGGCCGGACGGCGTCACGCTGCGGCGCATGCGCTCGAACGGCGTGCCGACGCGAAAGCGCGAGCCGTCTCTGAGATCGACGGACGCCGGCCGCAGCGGCGGCGGATGGCGCAGCCGCTGGGCCCACAGCGTGATCTGCCAGCCCTCCAGGGCGCGAACCGTCCAGCCGGTGAGCACCTCGGAGAAGTCCTCGAGCGCCGCCGGCGTTCCCTTGCGCCGCCGCAGCGCAATCGCATAGGCGACCTCGGAGCGCCCGGCGTCCAGGGGGAGGCCGAGCAGCGCGCCGATGTGGGGAACCGCCCAGTCGGCGCAGCTCTCGATGAAGAAGTCCTCCCAGACCGCGTCGATGTCCTGCTCGAGCACGCGACGCTGCTCGTCGACGCCGGCGAGCAGCAGGTCCAGCAGGCGTGGCGCTTCGGGCTCGCCGTCGGGCGTCTCGCGCAGGGCGGGAGGCAGCCACGCGGCGACGGGTGGCGCGCTCATGCGGGTGCCCCTTCCACGATCGCGTCGGGATCGAGGACGATCAGCTCGAAGCGCGCCGCCGGCCGGCGCTCGACGTCGGCCCCGGCGCCCGGCACGACCAGGCTCGTGACCCCCACGACGCCGTCGACTCGATGCAGGACGGCGAAGACGTCGGAGCGGTCGAGCGGCTGCCCGAGCTCGCGCTGGAGCGCGGCGAGCGGGCCGTCGGGATCGACGAGCGTCGCCCGCGTGGCGGCCACCACCTCCCCCACGTCGCGGCGGGGGTCGACCGCGAGCGCGACCTCGATCAGGACGGGTGGGTCCGTCAGCACCGCCGCGCACACGCAGAGGGGGACGGTGGCGTCGCGCCGCGCGTCCAGGAAGCTCGCCAGCGCGCCGATCTCGTTGGCGTCGGGGGCGCGCGGCCCGGCCGGGCCCGCCCGTAGGAACGCCAGGTGCAGCCCGGAGCCGCCACAGGCACAGCCGGGCGGGCCCGAGCCCGTCCACGCGGCGGCGTGGGTCACGCCGGGATACCCGCGGCTGAGGTCGACCAGATCCTCGATCGAGACCGCGCGCCCGAAGGCCCGGGCACGGCCCGGCACGAGCGCGCGTAGATCGCGCTCGTCGTCCTGGTCGGCCCCGCCGCTCGTCGCGCCCGCGCCCTCGACCTTCTTCACGCCGCGGACGCTCCCGAGCAGGCTGCTGATCGCACCCGACTCGACCTCGCCCGCCGTGCCGCCGCCCACCCGGTAGGTGCTGGTGACCGAGCGCCGGCCGGTCGGCAGCCGCGCGCCCTGCTCGCCGTCGCCGAACTCGACGGTCTGGCCGCCGTCGGCGTCGAGCCTGACGACGAAGACCTCGGCCGCTCCGACGCCGTAGAGGCTCGGAGCCTCCGCCCAGCTCAGGCCGTCGACCGAGACTGCCAGGGTCGGCACGAGGCTGCCGGTCGCGTCGACGTCGTAGGCGATCGGCGCGTCGGGAATGACGAAGCGCTGGCCGGCCTGCGTGGCGTCACCGCTGCCGAGCGTGGCGTGCGCCGTGGTGCCATGGCGGACCAGGGCGAGGTTCGCGCTGGCCTGCGCCTGCACGAGGTCGCCCCGCGGCGGGCCGTCGACGAGGTCGACGATGAGGCCGACCGCCGTCGTGAGGCCGGCGCCGTCGTCCACCGTCTCCTGGACCGCGGCGTCGCGGCACGCGAGCACCTCCCACGTGGGCGTGCCGCTCACCGTCGTCCTCACCGCTACGCGCTCGGGGGACGCCTGCGGCGCGGGGTAGAGCCGGAGCTGGCTCGCCGTCGCGCCGGTGGCCTCCTCGGGGAACTCGTAGTGACGAGCGATCACCCGGCGATCCACGACGTACGCCGTGAGCGGCCCTTCCGCGAGGGACAGGGTCGCGATCGCCTCCGTGGTGTCGAACGCGAGCCGCGAGGCCCTCGTCGGGGTTCCCGGCGTGACCTCCCAGCTGACGGGCGTGTGGGCCGCGACCGGCAGGACGTCGCAGCGGCCGGACGCCCAGTCGACGATGGCGACCGTCTGGTCGCGCGAGAGCGTCTCCAGGGTGGCGTCGAGGATCAGCGTCCCGGCGGCGGCGTCCACGGCGCCGACCGGGAGGGAATACAGGTCGCTCGTGACGTGGACGTTCTCGGCGGCGCCGCCTTGGACCCGAAGCAGCTCGCTGAGCCGGCGCGCCTGGCCCGCCGTCTCCTGGACGCGGTAGGCGGCGTAGACGCCGGCCGGGATCGCGAGGATCCCGTCGAGGTCGCGGTCGAACTCGACCAGCGCGGTGCCCAGCTCGTCCTCGCGGCCCACCACCGTCGCGATCGCCAGCGCCGTGGCGGGCGCGCCGCGCAGCGACACGCACGTGATCCACGCCAGCAGCGCGAGCCAGTCGCCGAGGTCCCAGGACGATCCCGGGTCGGGAGGGTCACCGCACGGGGCGCCGACCGGGTTCTCCTGCACGAAGAGGACGTGGTCGCCGGTGCGGAAGCCCGGATCGCCCAGGAAGCGGACGCGTCGCCCGTCCGGCTGCACCGACACGGGCACCCGCGTCGCGGTCAGCTCGTTCCAATCCGAGCGCAGCTGCGTGTCCTGCGCGACCTCGAAGGTCTGAGCCGCCCGCTGAGGCGTCCCGGGCGCCTGGACCCGTGTCCCGGCCGCGATCAGCGGGTCGGCAGCCTTGTCGACCACGACGCGGACCCAGCCCTGCGCCGCCACGGGAGGCCGCGGCCGGGAGCCCACGAGACCGGCGATCCGCCGCAGGTCGGTCCAGTCCGACGCGGTCGACAGATAGGCCTCCGCCGCCGTCAGCTCGGAGTAGGCGGCGACGATCTCGGCGACGTAGGCCCACAGGCCCACCAGCGTGGAGGCCTGCGGATCGCCTTCGACGTCCCAGTCGCGGCCGAGGACGCCTCCCCCCGCGGGCTCGCTCTCCACGTGGGCGATCAGGTCACGGACGAAGGCGTGGTACTCGCCGACGCGCCGGCGCAGCGGAACCTGGCCGGGCACGGGGGCAACGAGGCCCAGGGCGGCCGGGGCGGCCTGACAGGGGACGACCGGCGTGCAGCTCATGCCCCGTGCACCCGCACGTCGAGTCGCCCGCGAGCGGGGCGGGCAGGGTCGTCGTCGAGGACCGCCACCTCGTCGGGTCCGAAGGTGATGACATTGTGCACGGTCAGGGCGGGCTCGCTGAGACGCCGTGCCTCTTGCACGGCCACCGCGTCGACGCGCGACAGGGCGGCGACGGCCGCGACCACGGTGGACAGGTAGACGGCCGACCCGAGCGTCAGGCGGCTCGGGTGGAAGAGCCCCGGGCGATCGTCGGGCCCGGGTCGCAGCACACCCAGGATCTCGGCGCGAAGCTCCCCGGGATCGGCGCCCGGGCGCGCGCACACCTCAAGCGCGATGAAGAGCCCCACCGGGGTCCCCGAGACGACCGCGACCTCGGTGCCGAGCATGCGCAGGTCGTCGAGCTGCGCCTGGAGCTCGGTCCGGGCCGCCTCGTCGCCGTCGGTGCCGCCGACCGCGAGATCGACGACCGTGGCGATCACCGGCCACGAGCCCGACCACGAGCGCTGCGCCATCGCGCGCTCGACCAGAGGACTGCGCGCGGCCGCCTCGGCATGGTCGGCCGGGAGCACGGCGCGGCGCGGCTCGGCGGCGAAGGCCTCCGGGGCGTCACGACGGACGCTGTCCAGTGGCGTGGGGTCCTCGCCGCCCACGGCCGGCATCGGATTGCGCACGGCCACGCCGGCGACCACCTGCCAGCTGGGCGTCTCGCCCGCGGCGCTCGCGTTCTCCTCGAGGATCCGCAACGCGTTCGCGGGGACGTTGCCGCGCGTGCCGCCCCCGACCTCGTACGCGGCCGACACCTGGCTGCCCAGCGGCGGCGCCTGGCCGACCGAGCCCGTCTTGAAGCGCAGGATCGGCGGCTCGTGCTCCTCGAGGTCGACGACCGCCGAGAGCTCGGCGCCGGTCGCGTCGAGCAGGCTGCGCAGCACGGTGGCCGCCACGGTCAGGCCGGACGGCAGCAGCACCGAGACGTCGAGGCGATGCGGACCGGGCTCGGGACGGTCCGGCAGGCGGGCGGGCGCCATCGACAGGCCGGGCCCGCCCGAGCGCCGGCCCGCGGCCGGGCTCCCCGCCGCGATCAGCGAGAGCTCCGCCGGCGGCTCCGTCGCGCCCTCCGCCCAGTCCGCGAGCCGCGGCACCAGCGTCGCGCCGGGCGGGCCGTCGACCAGCCTGCCGTGGTGAGCGTGCACCAGGTTCGCGCGGGCGACGGTCACCTCGGCGCCTCCGGCACTCGTGTCGACCCCGACCGGATAGGACCGCACGAGCGCATCCTCCGGGCGCCAGTGCACGCGGTACAGCGCGAGCCCGGCGCCGAGGAGCGGATCGCCGAAGGGCTCCACGGCCGTCAGCTCGACCACCTGCGCGGCCCGGCTCGGCAGCGGGTCGCGGAAGCGCGCCGCGCCCGCGGCGTCGGTGGGCCACAACTGCAGGCGTTGCGCCCAGCTGGCGTGGCGCGCCGCGTCGTCGGGATCGACGACCTCGAACACGAGCAGTCCGCCGGGCACCAGCCACGTGTCGCCGAGCGGATCGGCGGCCTGCGGGCGCACGAGGACGCACTCGGTCGCGCCGGCCGGCAGGCAGCACGCCGCCTCGCCCCAGTCGTAGATCGGGATCTCCCCCACCCGCGCATCGGCCGTGAGCCCCGCCTCCAGCGTGAAGGCGAGATCCGAGCCGGGCGCGTCGACCGCGACGCTTCCGGCCTCGACGGCGACGGGCGGCGCCTCGGGGCTCACGACCACGTGGACCGCCGCCTCCGCCGCGAGGCCGTCGCTCACCGCGAAGTCGACCAGCCGCGCGTGCCGGCGGACCGACGTGCGCTCGCGCGCCGTCTCCAGGTACGCCTCGGTCGCGACCCGGTCGAGCCGGTAGCCGAGGACGTCGCCGATGTGGGCGAAGAGCTCGATCAGGGTGATCGTCGGGTCCGCGATCGAGACGTCGGCCGCGGGGTCGCCCTGGAGGAGGTGCTCGACGAGCGCCCGTCGTAGCGCGCGCCAGTCGCGTGCCAGGTAGTCGCCCACGGGTGACGGTGCGGGGAGCGCGGGCGGCTCCTCGAGACCGAAGCAGCTGCCCAGGTCATCGCACTCGGGCCGCAGGCGGACGGCCAGCCACGTGCGCAGCGGGTCGAACGGCACGGCGGCGGGCGGCTCGACGAGCAGGCGGTAGCGCCCCGGGTCGGGGAGCCCGGCGAGCTCGAGCTCGAGGTGCGGCGCCGGATTGGGCGACAGCGCGGCAGCGGTCACCGCGACGTGCGTGCCGCCGGGGGCGGGCTCGAGGGTCCAGAGCGCCGGGTCGGCCAGCTCCGCGGGTGGCGGCTGGTAGAGCCACACGTCCACGACGCGCGTCGAGCCGGCGAGGCGCGCCTGGGCACCGCGCAGGCCCTGCACCCCCGAGGCGGGGTCGAACAGGGCCTCGGGCCGCGCCGCGGGCGGGCAGACGGGCGCCAGCAGCTCGGCGTCAGCGGTCAAGCGCCACCTCCACGCGCGTGCGCGACTCCGATCCCAGCAGCCGGTAGGTCACCTCGGCGGACAGCGTCGACTCGCCGGAGCGCTCGACGGTGATCGCGACGACCTCGATCCGATCGCCGAGGGCACGGTCGAGCGAGCCCCGAGCGCGCACCTCGACGATGCTCGTCAGGGCCGCGTCCAGAGGCTCGAAGAGGGTGGTCGCCCCCAGCCCGGCGCCCAAGTCGGGCCGGTGCAGGCGCTCGCTCGGACCGGTGAGCAGGACGAGGCGCACCAGATCGGCGACGTGGCGCTCGAGCTCGGCCTCCTCGAGCCTGCGCGCGCCGGTCAGGCGGTACGGATGCCGCGCCGCCCTCACTGCGCCTTCACCCGCGTCTGGAAGCCGCTGACGAGCGCCGTGCCCTGGGGGGCGCTGGCCGCGTTCATGCACATCGCGACGGAGGTCGACAGCAGGACCGCCGAGGACTCGACCGTCACGCGCACAGCCGGCATCACCCATTGAACGCTGAGGCACGGGGAGGGAGCGCCCGACACGTTGAACGGGCACGCGGCGATCACCGCCGTGTCGTCGACGAGCAGCGGAGGCTTGCCGGCGAGCGCCACGCGCGTGGCCCGGGGCGCGACGGTGACGCGGCCGCCGTGCGGGCAGGTGATCGTGGCGCCGGCGTCGAGGATGTAGCCGGGCATCAGCGGACCTCGAGCGCCCCGTCGTTGAGCGAGATCGAGGTGCGCGACACCGCGATCTTCTGGCTGCCGAACTCGACCACGACGCCGTCGGCGTCGAGCACGATCTTCGCCCCCGACGTGGCCTCGATCTCGATCGCCTCGCTGCCGGACGTGTCGCGCACGACCACGCGGTGGCCGGCCGGCGTCGTCAACACGATGGCGTCGGGGCCCGCCTCCTCGACGCCCTCGCCATCGGGCCAGGCGCCGCCCGACCAGATCGGCACCCGGGTGATGTCGCCGGCAGGCCATTCGACGTGGACGAGGCTGCCCACCTGCGGGACCGCGGCGAGCCCGGTCCCCGAGCCGGTGTAGGGGCTGCACGGCAGGCACCAACCCGTCGTCTCCTCACCGAAGACCTCGGGGACCCGCGCTCGCACGCGCGCCAGCCCCTTGGGATCGTCGTTGTCGACGACGATGGCCAGGTACTTGCCGTAGAAGCGCTCGGTCACGGGATGCCTCCGAAGCCTTCGCCGAACGGCTCGTCGCCGGTGAGGCCGAGCGCGTTGCGGACGAGCGTGAGCTGCTGACGGTGGTGCCCGACGTCGAGCACGTGGCGCACGCGCTCGACCAGGTACAGGCCCGAGAGTGACGACCCGAGGCCCTGCACGAGCACGGTGCGCTTGGCCCGCAGGAGCAGGCCCACGGCGGCGGTGTCGATCTCGACGGTGAGTCGGGCCGCGAACGCCGACCGGCGGGCGAGCCCGGCGGCCGCCGCGAGCGGCTCCACCTCGCCCCAGACGTCGGCCGGCGCGAGCAGCACCGTGGCCTGGCCGGCGAGCGAGACGAGGCCCTGGGACTCGTCGTCGCCCGCGGAGTCGGCGGTCTGGGGCGCATCCGACAGCACGGGGATGCGAGACACCTGGACGCGCTCGCCGGCGACGAGGTCGACCTGCGCCTCGACGCGCAGGGCATCCCCGCCGAACCCCAGCGCGAGCTGGCCCTGCGGGTCGGCGAGCGGATCGAGCGCGTGGAAGTGCCCGATCGCGCTGCCTGCATCGGACTCCAGGTAGGTGGCGTACCCCCATTTGCCGGCCAGAGCCCGGAGGAACCCCCAATCGGTGTCGCGCTGGATCAGCACGTGCACGTCGGGGTCGGGGGCGGCCGGAGTCGCCTCGACCTCGCTCGCCAGGCCGTAGGACGAGAAGATCGCCTCGGCGATCGCACTCTCGGCGGTCCCAGGCCAGGAGACCACCTTCTCCTCGAGATCGAGCTCGAGCGTGCGGTCGACCGCCTTGATGGTGAGGCGCGAGCTCCCCTGGGCGTCGAGCTCCCAGGCCGCCTCGGTCGAGAGGCCGTCGAAGCGGTACGTCGCGTCGCCGCGCGAGACCTCGACCGCGACCGGGGTCTGGGGCGTGAGCAGTGCGTCGAGCGGGCTCACCCATTCGCCGTCGGCGCCCGGCTCGACCCCGGCGACGAGCGTGAGCGCGTCGGCCTCGTCGCAGCACTCCTCGACCTGGACCTCGAGCACGCGGTCGAGGTCCTCGGCCGACAAGGGCTCCGCGTCGAGCTCGATGAGCAGCTGGGTGTCAGGCATCGGGCAGGTCGATCGTCTGGCCGGGCTGCTCGACGCGCGTCGCGTCGCGGTGGGGATTGGCGTCGGCGAGCAGCCACCAGCGCGTGGAGTCGCCGGCGGCGACGTGCGCCAACAGGTCGAGGCGATCGCCGGCCCGCACGGTGTAGGCGCCGCGGACCGGCGGCTGGGCCACCACGCGCGGAGCGAGCAGCACGCGAGCCGAGCCGTCGAGCGCGACGATCGAGATCGTCGGCAGGCCGGCGTAGCGCGAGGTGGGGTCGGGAGCCGCCATGTCAGCCCGTCTCCAGGAGCTGCGGCAGCGCGAGCACGGCCTTGACCTCGCGAGCGCCCTGGTAGTACGTCGCAGCCGCCCTCGCGATCGTGTCGTCCTTCGCCAGGTCGGTCGTGCGCAGCACGCTCAGGCCCAGGTCGGCGCTGGCATGGATCGGGTTCAACAGCTCGTCGAACGCCGTCTCGGTGACGGTCAGCGACGTGAGCCGGACGGGCGTGATGCGCGCCGGGCCCCAGATGAAGAAGACGAGCGGCAGCCGGCCCGCGGGGATGGTGGCTCCGCCGCCGCCGAGCACCCCTCCCGTCAACGCGCCGGCGAGCTCGCCGAGCAGCGACGAGCCGACCGGCTGCATCAGCATCTCGATCGCCGCGATGCGCGGCGAGATGCCGAGCGCAGTCGTCAGCGGCCCTCCCTTCTCGAGGCCGTCGGTCGCGTCCAGCTCGAGCTTGACCGTGTAGTCCTCGGGAGCGGGGCGCGCCGCGCTGAGCGCCGACCCCGTCGCGCCGGCGCTGGGGTCTTCGCCGCCGGCGGCTTCGGTGCGGAAGACGCGGGTGAGCTCGGTCGGGTTGTACTGGAACGGGACGATCGTCGGGACGATCCCGAGCAGCGGGTCGTCGAGCGAGGCGAGGAGGCCCTTGATCAGCGCCACGGCGGGCCCTCGCCGCGATCGGCGATCTGCTCACGCACCGCCTCGGCCACGCGCGCGGCGACCGCGTCCTCCGCGCGCGACGGAAAGGCCCGGCCCGCGACCCGCGCAGCGATCGCTGCGCGCAGCAGCGAGGGCTTCGGGGCCGTCGGTGCCACGACGCGGAGCCGTAGCGGTCGCTCGGTCATGCGGCGGCTCCCGGTCGGATTCCGGCCCATGCCTTGCCCAGCTTCTGATGCTCGCGCAGTAGCGCGTGCTCGACGTGCGCCTCGGTGATCACGCCACCGTCGTCCGCGGCGAGATACGCGGCGGCGAGGGCCGCCGCCTGGATGCTGCCGCCCGCGAGCTCCGCGGAGGCGAGCGCGTCCCAGTCGAGCGTCCCGACCCGCGCCTCGCGGGGAAAGGAGCGCTCCCAGAGGCGCCGTCGGAGGCCGGCGTCGGGCGCATCGAAGCGGATCACGAACCGCAGGCGGCGCAGGAAGCCTTCGTCGATGGCCGATGGCCGGTTGCTGGTGAGGACGACCAGCCCGGTGAAGGTCTCCACCCGCTGCAGCAGGTAGTTCACCTCCAGGTTCGCATAGCGGTCGTGGGCGTCGCGGATCTCGGTGCGCTTGCCGAACAACGCGTCGGCCTCGTCGAACAAGAGGACGGCGCTGCTGCGCTCCGCCTCGTCGAAGGCCGAGGCGAGGTTCTTCTCGGTCTCCCCGATGTACTTCGAGACCACCGCCGACAGGTCGATCCGATACAGGTCCTGGCGTAGCTCGCACGCGAGCGCCTCCGCCGCGGTGGTCTTCCCTGTGCCCGAGGGCCCCATGAACAGCGCCGCCACGCCCTGTCCGCGCGGCAGGCGGCGCCGGAAGCCCCACTCGTCGAGGACGACGTGCTGGAGCGCGACGTGCGCCACGAGCTCGCGCAGCTTCGCATCGGTCTCCCCCGCCAGGACGAGATCGTCGAGCGAGAACATCGGGGTGACGAGGGCGGCCAACCGGTCGAGGACGCGTTGGGGCTGCCGGCGTGCCGCCTCCCAGACGAAGGGTCCGTCGAGCGGCCGATCGCTCCACGCAGCGTCGAGGGCGGCCCGGCCGGCGATCGCTTCGATGTCGGCCTCGTTGAAGGCGAAGCGCGCGGCCAGCGATGGCGCGAGCCGGGCCGTCTCGCCGGCCTCGATGCCTGCCTGCGTCAGAACGTCGACCCACCGCTGGGCACGGTGCTCGTAGGGCGGCGGCGTCATCTGCACCACGTAGGCCTCCCACTCCCGCCGAGCGGGCGGCCCCCAGGCCACCAGTGGCCCGTCCGCAGAGGTCCAGCCGAGCTCCGCGACCGCCTCGGCCGGCACCACGGGGACGGCCGTACGCAGCCGCGCCAGCAGCTTCAGCTCGGCCGCGGGGCGCTGGGGGCCGATGGGGACGAGCCCGGCGCGCAGCGCCGCCTCCACGGCGACCCCGCGCCTGCCGATCCCAGAAGGGCCCTGGAGCAACACGATGCCGCCACGACCTTCCTGTAGGTGGCCGGCCAGGGCGGCGCAGGTGCCAGCGAGCCGTTCGGGCGCCGGCACCGGGGGTCGCAGCGCGGCCGGGACCGCCCCGTCGAGCACGAGCCGCGCGGTCGGCGTGAGCCGCAGAGCGCCGGCCGCGCCGGCGCCAGGCTCGAGCGCTCCGCCGCTGACCAGCACACCCGCCTCGTCGATCGTGGCCGGTGCGGTGAGGGCGAACGGCTCGAGCACGAGCCGTAGGAGTCCGGCCGACGCGTGGCGCCGGGCGCCGTCGTCATGGGCGCAGCCGAGCAGGATCGCGAACTGCGGATCGGCGTCCGCCCACCACGCCGCTGCGACGCAGAGCTCCTCGCCCGTGGTCAGGCCGAGGGTGTCGGAGAGGCGGGCGAGCGGATCGTCGGGCGGCGTGCTCTGCGCGAGCACCGCTCGCACGTCGCGCTGCGCGGCCACACCAGGCTCCGGGCGCGCGCCGACCGCCGCGACGGCCTGAGCGACGTCGGCGCCGGCCGCGTGCTCGCGGGAGGCAGCGGCCGTCCATACCGACTGCAACCGCTCGAGGTAGGCGCCGAGCGCGACGCATAGCACCTCGAGGCCGAGCCGGAGCCTTCCCCCGCCGGGGGTCATGGCGCCACCTCGACGACGCGCGCAGGCCCGGCGACCTTGCCGGCGCGGAGCACGATCTCGGCGGGGCCAGCCGGGGTCGTCGACGGGAGCGTCAGCTGGACCTTCGTGGCGGAGACGAAGGTGACCGCGGCGATCTCCAGGGGCTGCCCGCCGAGGAACGCCTCGACGTCCGCGGCCGCGTGCGCCGTGTCGAGGTCTACCGCTACCCCGGCGGCCAGCGGGGTCGCTGGGCCCGTGACGACGGGCACGACGCTGAGGCCGATGCTGTCATGGCCGAGCGCAAGCCCGCCCTCGGTCGCGGTGACGTCGAGCCGCCTCGCGCCCGGCGCGAGGTCGGCGCGCGGGAGCGTGAACCCGACGGTCCCGGGCAGCGCCTGCGGCGTGGGCACCGCGGTCATCGGCCAGCCGGACGCCGGGCCTGCCGGATCGGCGGCCTCGTGGGCGAGCGTGAACGCGGCCCCGGCCGTCAGCCCCTCAACCGCGACGAGGAGCACGTCGCCGAAGCTCACGCGCGGTGGATCGACCGAGCGCAGCCGGGGCCCGAGCGTCGGAGCGACGACGACGCGTCGCTCGCGGACAGGCGGCCCGGCGATATGGGTCGACGGCGGGTCGACGACGACGAGGCTGACCTCGTAGCCGACGGAGAGCCGCAGCGGCTGCGTCGTGGCCGTCCACAGCTTCGACAGCGACTCGAGGTCCAGCGCGTCGAGCGAGATCCGCAGCGGCTCCACGAGCGGCTTGGCCAATGCGGACGTCGCCGGATCGCCCTCGCCGAGGATCGCGTTGGCGTGGAGGGCCTGCATCGTCGCAGCAAGCGCCGCGTGCGCGAACTGCTCCTGGTCGCCCCCGTTCGTGACGCTCGCCGGGAACGCGGTGAGCAGATACTGCAGGCGCAGCGCCAGAGGCGGGCTGCCGCGCGCAGTCCTCCAGCCGGTCGCCGGGGACTCCATGTTCCAGTACGCCGCGTTCGGACTGATCCGGTACAGGAACCAGTTCAGCCGCAGATCGTCGGTGTCACGGTCCAGCGGACCGACCGTCACCTCCGGCCTTGGCGACAGCGACGCCACGGCGTCGCTCGTCAGCTTCTTCAGGGTGTCGTCGACGCCCTGGATGGCGGTGACGCCGGCCATCATCGACCGCCTCGGACGTGGCGGGAGGCCGCGGTTCGGCGGTCGAGGAGCGACGCCATCGGGTCTGGCGGGGGCCTGCGCGCCGGTGGCGTGATCACCTCGATCCGATCGATCACCACCTGCGGCGGGGCGGCCGCGCGCGGCGGCACGGCCGGCTGGCCGCTGGGCCGCGACGACACCGGGGACGGCGCCGCGGCGGGGGCGCGCGCCACGACGGACCGTGGCGCAGTCGCCGGCTGCGGCACCGCAGCGGCGGAACTCGCCGGCGGCGCGTCTCGCGCCGCCGGCTGCGCGGGCTCAGGGACGACGGGGGACAAGGCCGGGGCCGGTGCGACCGGCGGCGCGACATCGGCGGGTCCGGCGTCGGCCAGCCCGAGCCAGCCCACCGGCTCGGTACGTTCCCGCGGTTCCTCACGGAGCCGGATGGGTGCAGAGGCCGACGGCGACTCCGTCGCGGCGGAGGGAAGGTCCGCAGTCCGAGGCGCGGCCGGCTCGGGCTCTGCGGCGGCTCGGGCGTCGGGCCGAGGACGCCGTGCCTCGTCGATCACGGCCGGTGGATGAGGCGGCGCCGCACGGGCCGAAGCCCGAGGTCCACGCGGCTCGGTGTGCCGCGGTGGCCTCGCGGCGGCGACCACCGCGGCGTCCCGCGCAGGGGCCGGCGTGCGGGGCGGAGTGGGCGCCACTGGCGGCGGGCCGGTGTCGGACCGCGAGGGCGCCACCCGCGAGGCCGAGGCGGGCGGCTGCGGCGGCTCCAAGACCTCGACCTCGTGCTGGCCGGAGAAGCTGTCCGCGGCCCGGACCGCACGGCGGGCGGCTCGCGCGACCAGGCGGCTCGCCGCTGACGGGCGCGTCCCGTGCGTCATCGCCCGTCCACCACGAGACCCGCGAGCCGCCGCCTGCGGTCGTCCGGCAGCGCCTCGATCGCCGGCAGCGACCAGCCGTACGCGCCCGCGAGCAGATGGATCTCGACCTCGATCTCCGCGGCATGCCGCTGGAGGCTCTCGAGGACGAGACGCTCGACATCGGCGGCGATGTCGATCGTCGCGCCGCATGCAGCGCACGCGAGGCTGATGGGGCCCGCGAGAGAACCGTCGATGCGCTCGAGCTCCTGGGGATCCGGCACGTGTGCGAGGGCGCCGACGATGCAGCGGCGCACCAGCGCGCTTTCCGCGACCTTCGGATCGGCCGGAAGGTCGACAAGGTCGCCGTAGGTCGGCTCGCGCAGGCCTCCACCCGGCGCGAGCCACGCCGTGCGCGCCGCATGCGGCGGGACCGTCCGCGCTGACAGCACCGCTTCGTTCACGGCCTCGCACTCGGCGCAGGTCGCCGCCACCTCGACGTCGCGCCCCGTGAGCGACCGATGCAGCGCCAGGAGCCGCCGGTCGCCGACCGAGAGGGTCAGCTGCTCAGGCTCCTGGACACCGGCCGCGCGGAGCAGCGCCAGCACCTGCCCGAGCTCGTTGTCGGCGGAGCCGAGCGCAGCGACCGCGGCTGCAGCGCTGAACGAGGCCATCGCGGTCTCCGGCTAGATCTCCGCGGGCTCGGTCACCGACTCGTCGCGCTGCCACCCCTCGTTCTCGAGCTTGATCGTCTCGATCGCCACTGCCGCGGTCGCGGCGTCGAGCGCGGGCAGCGTCTGGAACTCGGAGACCCAGCAGCGGAAGAGCAGGTATGAGAGCACCTTCTGGCCGGCCTCGTTGAAGACGTCGACGGTGATGTCCTTGCGGAAGTTCTTCAGCGAGATCGGGCTCTTGAGCGAGTGGACGGAATTGGCCCACAACTCGAAGGCGAGATCGTGGCTGAGGCCGCGCTCGAGTGTCACCGCGTCGTACTTCGTCGTTCCCGGGCTCTTGCGCTCGAAGGAGGGATCGCCCCCCTCGCGATGGACGACGGGATCCGTTGTGCGCTTCAACGCGCTCATCTTCGAGAGGCCGGCAACGTACTGGCCGTCCCACTTCACGCGGAACATGAACGACTTGTAGGGGTCGAAGCGCGTCGCGTTGACGGTGAACTGGGCCATTGTCATCCCTCCAGTTGGGAGATCTGGGTGATCGTGATGACCACGAACTCCGCCGGCTTGAGCGGCGCGAAACCCACCACGACGTTGACCCGGCCGAGATCGATCTCCGACTGCGGGTTGACCTCCGCGTCGCACTTCACGAAGAAGCTGTCGGCCTCGGATCGGCTCTCGCTCTGCTGGAACGCGCCCTGCCGGAAGAGGCCGCGCATGAACGTGCCGACCGCCAGCCGGAGCTGCGCATGGAGGTCCACGTCGTTGGGCTCGAAGACCGCGAACTGCGTGCCGAGATACAGCGAGCTGCCGATGTAGTCGGTCAGGCGCCGAACCGGGATGTACTTGAACTCCGACGACGCCGTGTCGTCGCCCTTGAGCGTCCGTGCGCCCCAGACGACGATGCCGGCGGCGGGGAAGGCACGCAGCACGTTGATGCCCCTCGGGTTGAGCTGGCCAGAGACGTTGTCGTCGGTGTCGGCCGTCAGTGCGCTGACCCCGGCGATCCCCGCCTCGCGCCCCGCGGGCGCCTTCCAGATCCCACGCGAAGCGTCAATGCGCGCCGTCACACCGGCGACTGCGCCGCACGGCGGCAGGTTGAGGGTACGTGTCGTGCCGCCGGCCAGCGCCTCGACGACCTTCAGGCGTGGGTAGTAGATGGCGCCGTGCTCGCCCAGCGCCGGCAGGCTGCCCAGGCTCGGCGGGATCGTCGCGAAGTCAGCGAACGGACTGTCCGCGACGAGGAATGCGCGCTCGTCCTTGCAGTACGAGATGGCCGCCGCCAGCTCTGCGTCGTTGTCGGAGGTCAGCCCCGGTAGGCAGAGGAGGTTGAAGCGCGGGAACAGCAGGGAGTTCAGAGCGCGGATTCCGGTGTCCGCCGCAGGCTGCGAAGGGACAACGTTGCGGGGTTGCACCGGGTCTCCGTCGGCTCCGTCGGCGAATCCCTGCGGATCGGGCGTCGTTGCCGGGCGCATGGCGGCAGATCCGGAGATCTCGGTCCCCTCATAGGCACGCCCGAGCTTCAGTGCGCTGCTGATGTCGCCCACCGGCGCCGGGATGACGGTCACGGCCGAGTCCAAGCCGGTCGCGTTGGACTCGAGCTTCACCTTGTTCGCGTCCAGCGTGGCGGCGGCAGCGAGATGGGCGTCGCCGAGGGCGGTGGTGATCGCGTCGACGATGTCCGCAAGGGGCTTGGGGACGTCGCCCGTCTCGGTCGCGAACAGCACGAGATCCGCCGGCGGACCGAAGTCGACCGCGACGCGCAGCGTGGCGGGAAGGCGGATCGTGAGCTCATCGCCGAGCGGCGCGGCGCTCTCCGACTTCCCCTGACCGCCCGTCAGTCCCTCCGGAACGCTCGCGGCGACGAGCTGCGAGCCGCCGAGCACATTGAGGGCATAGCGCGGGTGCTTCGGCGACATCGACAGGTTGAGATGGTCCTCAATGGCGTTGACCACCGTGGTGTTGGTCGCGGGATCAAGGGTCCGGTACCGCACGACCACGTTGAACAGGTCGTCGGGATTCGCTGTTTCCTCCCGGTCGGCCTCCGCCTCCAATCCGACGCTACCGATCTTGTTCGCCCACTCCCCCAGACCGATCGCGGTGAGTTGGAGCACGTCGGTTCCGGTGGTGAGCGTCTCCTTGAAGGTGGTGGACGCCGCCGCGGCGTTGTCCCCCAGGACGCGCACGATCACCGCCTGCGAGCCGCCGTTGATGAAAAAGTGCTGGACGGTGTGACCCATGGGCGACAGCTCGTCGAGCGGCGGCCCGAAGGTGCGCAGGTAGTCCGAGAAGCTGAAGACCCGCACGGGCGTGTCGGCCGGCCCCCTCGACGCCGCGCCCACGAACGCCGTGACCGATGTGCTCACGCCGACGATCGTGTGCACACCGGAGGGGCGCTCCTCGATGTACACCCCCGGGTACGTGGTCTGGACTGGCATCGACGGCCTCCAATTGGGGTCCAGAGGAGCGGGCTCCCCTCAGACAGGTCGATGCGACCGTACGGGCCGCCCGTCCCCGGGCCGTCGGCCCGGGCGTTCGTCGTGCGTCGCACCGGCGTCACCGCGGCGTCTCGGCAGAGGACCGAGAGCCGGCGACCGCCACCCTTTGCGACGCGCGGCTCAGGCGACGATGTCCGCGACGAGCTCGCGCAGCTCGCGCGACGGCCCGAGCTTGAGCTGCTCTCGGATCGTCCGGCAGTAGTCGCGGTACTGCCGGATCGCGAGGCTGCTGTTGCCCTCCGCGGCGTGGGCCCGTATGAGGACACGGTGTGCGCTCTCGCGCAGCGGATCCGCCTGGATCGCGGTGAGGGCGATGTCGATCGCCTGCCCGTACTGCGCTTGGCCGATCGCATGCTCGGCGAGCCGCTCGAGCGCGTGGAGGCGAAGCTGACGCAGTCGCTCGCGCTCGACCAGCACCCAGTCGTCGTACCAGTCAGGCAGGATGTCGCCGTCCAGCTCGGAGCTCTCGAGCTCGCCGGCCTGTTCGGGATGCTCGAGGAGGCCGCGGGCAAGCGCGGTCATGCGCCGCACGTCGACGACCACCGCGCGCGACAGCCCGACGTGGCTCGTCGTGGCCTCGATGACCGCCTGCCGCGAGCCACCCAGGCGCCAGAGCGCCGTGCGCAGGTTCGCATACGAGCGGTTCTCGCTCGCATGCAGCCAGAGCGTGCCGGCGACGTGGATGCGCAGCATCGGGCGGCCCCGCAGAGCCAGATAGGCGACGAGACGCTGCGAGCTCAGGGGCAGACGAGCGGGCTCACCGTCATAGGAGAGCTCAAAGCTGTCGATCAGCGTCAGGCGAACAATGGTCACATGGCGCATCCGTTCTGGACCAGCGCGGCGGCGACCGGCGCCTCAGCCACACTCGCCGATGCCGGACGCAACAGTCAAGGTGTAGGGATGAGCGGTTGACCTGCCGCGCCGTGCGGCGTAGCGTCACTCGAGTCCGACGCAAAACGCGTGGTTGCGCCGAGCGTTGATCAAGACTTTGGAACGTCGGTTCGCACGGTCTCAAGCTGGTCGATCCGTTGAACTGAAGTAGCTCGGAGGGTTCGACTCCCTGCTCGGTCACCTTTCCTCTGGCCTGCCGCACCCCACGGTCAAGGCTGTCCGCCACAAGAACGCAGAGGCGCGAACCTGCGACCTCTCGCGTGTGAGGCGAGAGCACTCCGTGCGGTGCCAGCGCGGGCCGTGACGTTTGTAGATGCGGCGCAGTGGCCCGCGCACGAGCTGCGACGTCGCTACGTGGCGCTGTCGGGATCCCAGAGGCCGCCGGTGGCGGCGGGGTGGGCGCCGACGCGCCGGGCTTCGATGTGTCGCTCGAGATGGTCTCGGCGCACACGCCATTCCTTGCCGATCTTGTAGGCGTCGAGCTCGCCGCGCCCGATCCAGTCGCGCACGGTTTTCTCTCTAACCTTCAGGCGGCCGGCGACTTCCTCGATCGTGAGCAGTTCGGTGGGGTCTTCGTTGGGCGTCATCGTCTTCGCCTTGCGTCATCGTCTTCGCCTTGACACTACATCAGGATGGTCGTATGTGTCCGTCTGTGCGTCTTTGCAGCCGACGGATTCTGCGGACGGTGCGGGTTCTGAGCCGAAGGTTCGACCCGGTGGCGTAGAGAGCCGCCGCTAGGTGCGGTAGGAACGTGGCGTGAGCGAGGTTCCCCGGCAGCGGGCTCGGGCCAGCGCCGCGGGCGCGAAGGAGCAGACGTGGAGCGCAGTCCGCGACGCCCGGTCGGCGTGGGCGGACGCAACGCGCGCCCACGAGCAGGCGCCACCCGACACCGGCTTTCGTGCGCGTCTGCGGTCGCTGTCTGACGCGGCGGCAGCGATGCGCGACGCGCACGCGCGCGCGTTGGACGCCGGGCTTGCCTGGCGACCGATCGAGGGTTCGGAGCGCGCGCGACCGCCATATGAGCTGCGCCCCGGGACGGGACGGCGCGGTCCAGGCGAGTTCTGGGCGCGCTTCGATGCAGCAGTCGAGCAGCTCAACACGGCCGGCGCCGGCGACAGCCTGGCCGACATCGTGGCGGCCTACGCGGCCGTCGCTCACGCCGCCGCGGCGCTCGCCGACGCGCTCGAGTCGGCGGGCGAGTAGCCGTCACCGACTGGCACTGCTCTGCCCACCCAATCCGCAGAGGAACACCCCGCATCCAAACGGCACCTTGTGGAGGCGTTCCGTTTCACGCAGATCCGGTCGAGACCCTCGTGTATCTCACGGGTTGGCGCCGCGGTCGAAGTCAGCGCTTCGGAGGCGGGTTCGTTGTGAAGTAGCCCCCGCTCTGAAAGTTTGAAGACCTGGCTTGCGCGGCAGCATCGCCGGCGCTGACCCCCAAGCGCCCCTTGCGCCGCGCGCGGCGGTCGGCTCGAAGCGCCTGCCGCTCGGCGCGGCGTTGCCGGTATCGACTCACCCAGTGGTCCTTGGCGTCTCCGAACCCATCGGAAATGGCGGCCTCTCCTAATGGTCGATGCCGACGCTACTCGCGTCCTCATGGACCGTCAACCACGAGCGCATTTGCATGGGACCGCTCGCGTCGGAGCGCCGGCACCCCTTGGCGCTCCCCACCGCCTACGGCGGAAACATCCTTCCGGCGTTTCTTGGCGACCACCGTAGGTTCAACGACCTTGTCGGCGTTGCGCTGTTCCTGCTGCGCTTCGGCGCTGGGGCCGGTGCGTTCGCGCTTCACGCGTTGCTTCTCGCGCCACCGTCGCAACAGCCCGGTGCGGCTCTCCGTCTACATTCGGGATTGGCCCGTGCCGGTAGAACGACTTGTTTGCCGTACCCGCAAACAGCCTCCGTCTGGGCAACAAGGAGCTTGCCGTGCGCTCGTCTTCACTGAGCGCATAGGAGAAGCGTGAGACTGCGTCACACGCGAGGAACCGGCCCGAAAAGGGAGTACGGTCAGTAGTTGAGCTGACCCTGCGGGCCAGGAGTTCAGCCCTCGAAGCGAAAGCAACCGAAGCGCGACAGCGCCGAGGCGCGGAGCTCGAGGCCATGATCGAGACCCGCGGGGCCGGCTGATGGCTCACGCGCTGGGTCTCGTTCCCTCTCCTGTCGCGCGACACCTCCAGAGGGTCAGGAGGTCTTCGGCATGCAAACGCAGCGCACCGTCGACGGCGCGCTCACGCCAGAGTCGCCAGATCCGACGCCCGCCAGGTTGCAAGTGGTGCCACAGCGCTCGGCGCGTCGAGCGACCGCGCGGCGCGCCAGTAGCCGTCGCGCCACGGCGCGTCGGCGCAAGGACGACGTCGAGGGGCGCATCGTCGAATATCTCAAGGACCACCCGCAGAGCACAACCGGGGACATCGCCAAGGGATTGAACGCCGACCGCGGCACGATCGCCGCAGGGCTGTCGCACATCGTCACGGCCAACGACGCCACCAAGGGCCAGGCGGCCGACGTCATGGCCGTGACCCTCGGCCACCGCGGGTCCTCCGGGGCGCGCACCTCGGAGGAGGACGTCGGGACGACGATCACCGCCGTGCTGGACGACGGCCCGCTGCGAGGCGAACGCATCGAGGCGCACGTCGTCCAGGGCCGCCCGCCGAGCACGATCGACGTGCCCGCCGACGACGGCAGCACGTGCCGCTACTGCCTCGCGAGGTGGACCCAGAGCAGCCCCTCCGCGATGTACACCTTCCTCTACCGCGTGTAGACGCTCCGCGTCACGCGGGGGCCGGCACGTTTGAGACACTTCTGGAACCGAGCGAAGGGTTCGACATAGAGTCCCTCCACCCCGAGACGCATCCTGATCGTCGCGTACCGCACGGCGGGCACGCCAAGGCTCTTGGACGAGGTGCGCAGCCGTGCGACGCACGAGCGATGCCGTTTCGTACTGCTCGTACCGCGTCCCTACTGGGACCCTGAGACGGAGGAGGCGGCGCTGACCCTCGAGCTCGCGATCCCGCTGCTGGAGGAGGCAGCGGGCGGGCATGTCGAAGGCCTCATCGGCGACACCGACCCGCTCGTCGCGGTGCGCGAGACACTCGAGCGCGAGCCGTTCGACGAGGTGATCGTCTCGACGCTGCCGGCGCGCGTGTCGCACTGGCTGCATCGCGACCTGCCATCGCGGGTGAAACAGCTCGGCGTATCCGTCACGGTCGTGACGGCCACGACGTCAAGCCGCCGGCTGCTCACCGAGCGTTAGCCGACGATTCACGCAGGTCCAGTCGCGTCATGCCGCGTGACGCGAGTGACCCATCGCTGCCTGGTCGGCGCCGGTCGCGTAGTACTCGGCCGCTTCCATCAGTTCCGCTCGCAGCAGGGAATCCTTTGGCAGGCGAGCGGCCCGCCGACGTAACAGAACGGCAACCCGGAGCATTGTCCGCACTTCTCGGCGACTGAGCCGAATCTCCGGCGCGACCGGACCCACGAGGCAGAGATGCCCGCCGTGGATCACGCTCTGCCCTGTCCGATGCGTGTTCATTGCCTTCGAGCCTCCATGCTCGATTCCGATGACCGACTCCCATGATGGCTGCGTCCATCGACGAGAGGCAGTTCTCTCAATCAACGATCCGTTCCACGCGAAATTCCACGAGAGTCCGCCGGGTCGGTGCCCACGCCAGCGCGACCTCGGCCAGCGTTCGGGACTGCAGGCAGCACGACACGAGGAATGGGGTGCATCCGAGCGCGCGGTTGTGTCCGTCGGTCGGTCCGGAGCCGTGACTACGGGGCGGAGTAGCCGCGCTGGGCCTTTACGACCCCAGAACATCGTAGCTCCCGCGCCCGCGCTGGGGGGCACTTCTACCCGCACAACGCACGCGCTGAGCTGCTCGCCGCTATCTCAGAGGACCTGGCGCTGCCCGCCGAGATCACGATCGTCGAGGTCGACCGTTATCGCCAAGGCAAGGTCGACGAGGGGTCGTTGTCGGCCGAGTCGATAAACAAGACGATCACACGCCTCGGGCAGATCCTCGAGGTCGCCGTCGAGTACGACCTAGTCGCGCGCAACCCGGTTCGGGTGAACCCCCGCAGGCGCAAGCTCAAGCCGACCAAGCAGCGTCCCGTGCACCTCGACGGCGTCGATCAGATCGTTGCGCTCCTCGACGCCGCGCGCGAGCTGGATCTGGCCACCAAGTCGCGCACGTCGGGCCGTTACGCGCTGATCGGGACGCTCGTCTTCGCCGGGACGCGCGACGACGAGGTGGGGCACGCGCTCGTGCGCGACGTCGACCTCGCCCGTAGACGCTTCGAGGTCGGGCGCTCCAAGACGGCGGCGGGCCTGCGCACCATCGACCTACTGCCGGTGTTACACGACATCCTTGCCGAGCACAAGGCCAGCCACCCCGGCGGCCTCGACGACCTGCTCTTCCCGACGGCGCGCGGCGGACGGCGTGACAAGGACAACATCAAACAAGCGCGTGCTCAAGCCCGTGCTCGAACGGGCCGACGAGCTGCTGGCCGACCGCCGCCAGCACCCGCTTCCGCGCGGGGTGACGCCCCATAAGCTCAGGCACACGTACGCGTCGGTTCTCATCGCACTGGGCCGCGACCCGAGGTACGTCATGGAGCAGCTCGGCCACAGGGATCCGAAGTTCACGCTCCGGGTCTACGCGCACGCGATGCGCTTCTCAGAGGAGGACCGGGCCCGGCTGAAGGCCTTCGCGGAGGGCGGGGTTTGGCACCAATTGGCACTGGACCCCCCACGGGAGTCACTCCGAAACCTGGGGGTTCTAGTAGGACTTCGTTAGCTGTGTGCAGGAGTTCTTGCGGGTGCAGGGAATCGTGGCGTCATGGCGGTGAGGGTCGGCGAGTACGGGGTCAGGGCGGCTGATCTGGAGTCCGCGCGGACGGCGCTGATCGAGTTCGCCGAGGAGATGTATGGGTCGTTGGCGCGCTGTGATCAGCGCGCCAAGGGCGAGCAGTACGTGCGTGGGCTGCTGTTGGAGGGCAGGCGTAAGTCGATCCAGCCGATGGCCGCGCGGCTGCCCGATGGCGATGAGCAGGGGTTGCAGCAGTTCATCACCGACTCGCCGTGGGATGACACTGCGGTGCGGCGGCGCCTGGCGCGGCGGATGACCGCAGAGATCGAGCCGGCGGGGTGGGTGATCGATGACACCGCGCTGCCCAAGGACGGTCGCTTCTCGCCGGGCGTCGCGCACCAGTATTGCGGGGCGCTGGGCAAGACGGCCAACTGTCAGGTGCTGGTGTCGGTCAACGCCGCGAGCGATCGGGCGTCGTGCCCGTTGGGGTGGCGGCTGTTCTTGCCGGCGGCGTGGGACGCCGACAATGAGCGCCGCCAGCGCGCCAAGATCCCCGAGCACGTGCGCCACGTGCCCAAGTGGCAACTGGCATTGGGGATCCTCGACGAACTGATCGCGTGGGGTCTGCCCCGGCGCGTCGTGCAGGCCGACGGCGGCTACGGCGACATCACCGCCTTTCGCATCGGCCTCGAGGAACGCGAGCTTCAGTACGTCGTGCAGGTCAAAGGCGTCACGTCGGCTCAGCCCGCCGCGGCCGTCGCGGTCACGGCGGCCTCTAAGGGCCGCGGCCGGCCACCCGCGCCGCGCTACCCCGACCCAGCCCAGAGCCTGCGCGACCTGGCCGTCGCCGCCGGGCTCGCCAGTGCCCGCACGGTCGGCTGGCGTGAGGGCGACCGCGGCCCGCTGAGCAGCCGTTTCCTTGCGCTGCGCGTGCGCCCCGCCAACGACGCCCAACGCGGCCACGACGGCGTCCTGCCCGAGCGCTGGCTACTGGCCGAATGGCCGCCCGGCAACGACGAACCCGTCAAATACTGGCTCTCCAACCTGCCCGTCGACACGCCGATCGAGTCGCTCGTGCAGTCCGCCAAGCTGCGCTGGCGCGTCGAGCACGACTACCGCGAACTCAAGCAATGCCTCGGCCTTGATCACTACGAAGGCCGCACCTACCGCGGCCTACACCACCACCTCTCCTGCGTCACCGTCGCCCACGCGTTCCTGACCTGCACCCGCCTGCACCGCGACCCCGGCCGCCACGGCCCCCCTCAGACGGCGGCCGCCTGATCAGCCTCTACCAAGCCCAGCGCGAACTCCAGACCGCGCTGGCCTGCTGGCACGGGCACTGCCCGACCTGCCAGCGCAGGCTGCCGCCTAACGAAGTCCTACTAGTGTCGTGATGCATTAATTTGCTGGCAGTGGGTAGGAGGGGTTCATGCCGAATCCCGTTGCTGTTGCGATCGAGTTGAGCGACGACGAGCGCGCGCAGTTGGAGGCGTGGGCGCGGCGGCGCACGAGCGCGCAAGCGCTGGCGCAGCGATCACGGATCGTGTTGTTGGCGGCCGAGGGTCTGAAGAACACCGAGATCGGTGAGCGCCTTGGCATCTCGCGCGGGATGGCGGCGACGTGGCGGGCGCGCTTTGCCGAGCACCGCCTTGACGGGCTGCCGGACGAGCCGCGGCCGGGGCGCCCGCGGACGATCACCGACGAGCAGGTCGAGGAGGTGATCGTGCGCACGCTGGAGACGACTCCGAAGGATGCGACGCACTGGTCGACGCGCTCGATGGCGCGCGAGGTCGGCCTGACGCAGTCAGCGGTGCTGCGGATCTGGAAGGCGTTCGGGCTGCAGCCCCACCGCCAAGAGACCTGGAAGCTGTCCAAAGACCCGCAGTTCATCGACAAGGTCCGCGACGTCGTCGGGCTCTATCTGGACCCACCCGAGCGCGCGATCGTGCTGTGCGTCGATGAGAAGTCACAGATCCAGGCCTTGGATCGCACCGCGCCGATCCTGCCGATGCTGCCCGGCACCCCCCAGCGCGCGACGCACGACTACAAGCGGGCCGGGACCTCGAGCCTCTACGCCGCGCTGGACCTGGCGACCGGCAAGGTCATCGGCGCGCTGCACAGCCGCCACCGCGCGATCGAGTTCAAGAGGTTCTTGCAGACGATCGACCGCGAAGTCCCGCGCGAGCTCGACGTGCACCTCGTCCTTGACAACTCCTCCACGCACAAGACGCCGGCAATCCGCAACTGGCTCACCGCGCACCCACGCTTCGTCTTGCACTTCACGCCGACCTCGAGCTCGTGGCTGAACCTCGTCGAGCGCTGGTTCGCCGAACTAACGACCAAGAAGCTCCGCCGCGGCGCGCACCGCTCCGTGCGCCAACTCAACACCGACATCCGCGCCTGGATCGACACCTGGAACGACAACCCCCGCCCGTTCGTCTGGACCAAGACCGCCGACCAGATCCTCGACTCGATCGCCCGCTACTGCACCCGAATCAACGAATCACGACACTAGCGCGAGAGCAGCAGCGCAGGCGGCGCACGCTCAGCGAGCGCGGCGGCGATCAGCCGCCCACCTCGAGCCAGCACGCGAGGAGCCCGCGATACCGGCCGCGCGCTCGACACCGCTCGCGCCCGCGGTGGGCGCCACCGCGCAGCGAGCCGCGCGAGCCCGTGCTCGCCGAGGTAGCGCCCGGCCAGCAATGGAAGGAACAGCAGCAGCGCCGGCGCCGCCAACAGAACATCCGGATTGAGCCCGGTCAGCGACTGCAGCACCGCAAGAGCCACCGTCGCAGCGGCTAGGCCGAACACGATGTGCTGGTCGCGACGCGACACGCCGGAGGGGATCGTACGCGCAATGCCCACGAGCCGCTCGTCCATATCTATCTACGCGCGGTGGCGCGCGATGAGTCCGCCCCGGACGACATCACCGTGCGTCACGCAGTCGCGGACCCGCGCGGCCGGCGTGTGCGCCTTCGTTGACGGCCGCTGCCGTGGGCGTCGGGTGCTCGGCTCTCTGCCTCGCGCGCCTCGCGTCGGTTCTCGAGCCTCGTCTTGGCGGACAGGAACACCGTGAGTCCGACGACCGGCGCGAGGTAGAGCAGCGACGTGTACCAGTGGCCGATGCAGGCGACGGGCATCGGTTGACCCTACCGTGCCGTCGCGCCGCGCGATGCAGTCCAGCCGAGCTTGCTCCTGCCTCGGGGATGCGAGCGTTCGTCGATGCCGACTCCGCCATATGGCGAGCACCGCCGGCAATCTGTCTGCCGCGCCGGCTCACGTCGTCGGGATGGGGGGTCGCGGCCGTCGCCCGGGCCGCATAGACCTACGGGTCAGATAGGCCGTTCCGGATCGAGCGCGGTGCTCCGGCCGCGGTGTAGGATGGCGCCCATCCATAGGTCGGTGGCGAAGGGAAGCCGGTGCGAGACCGGCGCGGACCCGCCACTGTGACCGGGGACGCCGCCCCGCACGAGCGTTGGGCTCGAGCCACTGGAAGGCCATCGCCGACCGGGAAGGCGCAGGAGCGGTAGGCCCGGGAGCCAGGAGACCTGCCTCCGACCGACAAGCGCCTACGCCCTCGTGGAAAGGGGTGGCTTCTGATGAGAGCACGCTTTTTCGGTCTGGCCGCCATTGCCTTGGCCTTGCCTGCGATGACGGCGTCACCAGCCGTCGCGGCTTCGGTGACCGTCAACCTGCGGATCGAAGGACCGACGCGGACCCTGTTCGAGGGACCGGTGACGACGGACGTCCGCCCGTTCCAGTTCACCGGCGACTCGGTCAGCCATGAATGCGACGGCACGGCCGCGAACCAGGGCACGAGCCCGACCGCGGTCCCGACGCGCGGCGCCGCGGTCGCGGCGGCCGCTGCGCAGGCGCCGTTCTCGGTGACCGGGATGTGGTCCGACAGCCTCGGCAGCCCGTCATTCGACACCATCGCGGGCGAGAGCGTGGCCTTCGACGCCAGCAGCAACGCCTTCCTCGTCGAATACCGCAACGGCGTCTCCGCCGCGGTCGGCGCCTGTGCCGACCCGGTCAGCACCGGCGACGACGTCCTGTTCGCGTACGGCACCGGGAGCGAGCCGCTCCTGAGGCTGTCGGGGCCCGCTACGGCCGCGCCGGGTCAGCCCATGACCCTGCACGTGACCGATCAGGTCACCGGCGCGCCGGTCGCCGGCGCCACCGTCGAGGCCGGGAGCAGCGGTGCGGATGGCGCCGTGACCGTGGGGCCGTACGACGCGCGCGGCGACCACGATCTCAAGGCGACCAAGGCGGGAGCGATCCGCTCGAACCGGGTACGCGTTTGCGTCACCGACGGCGCCGACGGCGCCTGCGGCAGTGCGGTCGCGGCGACGGGAGTCTCGAGCTGCGTGACGACCGGCGACGATGGCGCGTGCGGCACGAAGGATCGGCGCGCTCCGCGTGGCAAGATCGTTTCGATCCGCGAGGGCCAGCGCTTCGGCAAGGGCAGGGGGCCGCGGACGCTGAGCGGCATCGTGGCTGCGGATCCGTCGGGGCTCGCTTCGGTGCGCCTGCGCCTCACGCGCAATGACGGTGGGCGCTGCGCGACGTTCGACGGGCGCAGCGAGCGCTTCGCGACGCTGAAGCGCTGCGGTGCCAGTCGCGGGAAGTGGTTGAGCGTCGGCGATCGCGAGGCGTGGTCCTACCTGTTGCCTGCGCGGCTGGGGCGCGGACGTTATGTGCTTGACCTGCAGGCGCGCGACCGCGCGGGCAACGTCGATACCTTGTTGCAGCGCACGCGCACGCGCGTGGTGTTTCGGGTGTCGTGAGGCGGGCGCCGGCCATCGCATTGACGGCAACCCTCGCGCTCTCGGGCTGCGGTCTCGGCGCGGGGGCCAAGCCGGCCGCGACGAAGCTGACGATCACCCAGGACTTCGGCGCCCGCTCGGTCCGTGATCTCGCGGCGCCGGCGGTGGGTGGCGGGGAGACCGTGATGCGCCTCCTGCAGCGAAACGCGAAGGTCGCCACCCGCTTCGGCGGGGGCTTCGTGCAGTCGATCGACGGGCTCGCGGGCGGGGGCAGCGCGGGCCGGCAGCTCGACTGGTTCTACTACGTCAACGGGGTCGAGGCCTCGCGTGGCGCCGCGGCGACCAGGTTGCGGGGGGGCGATCGCGTGTGGTGGGATCGCCACGACTGGAGCGCCGCGATGCGCGTGCCGGCCGTCGTCGGCTCGTTCCCCGAGCCGTTCGTGCACGGCATCGACGGCAAGCGCCTGCCCGTGCGCGTCGAATGCGCCGCCCCGGGCAGCGCGCCGTGCCGGCAGGTCTCGAAGCGGCTTGCCTCCTACCGCGTGCGGGTGGCTACGGGTGGCCTGCTCACCGCGCACGTCGAGCAGACGCTGCGCGTGCTCGTCGGCCCGTGGGCCGTGCTGCGCCACGATCACGCGGTCGACGAGCTCGAGCGCGGGCCGGCGGCCAGTGGGGTCTACGCGCGGCTCGTCGATGGCGGCCGCGCGATCGTGGCGGTCGACGCGCGCGGGCGTACCGTGCGGACGCTCCGCGCGCGCACCGGCCTGGTGGCCGCCACCGCAGCGGGCGACGAACGCCCGACGTGGGTGGTGACCGGCACCGACGAAGCCGGCGTGGCGGCGGCGTCACGGGCCTTCGAGGAGGGGGCGCTCTCCAAGCGCTTCGCACTCGTGGTCAGCCACGACCGGCCCATTGCGCTGCCGGTGGCGCGATGAGCTATCGCCGGCGCGCCAGCCCGCTGCATGCGGCGCGCGCGGCGGTCGGCGGCGCCTATTGCGTGGCGCTGGCCGTTTGCGCGCTCGCGTTCGAGCATCCGCTCGCGCTGGGCGTGGTGGCCGCCGCCGTCCTGGGCGCCGCGGCCGCGGCCGGCGTGGGACGCGAGGTGGCCCGCAGCGCGCGCTACACGCTGCCGCTGGCGCTGGTGGTCGCGATCGTCAACGCGCTCGTCGTGCGCGACGGGCTGACCGTCTTCGCGCGGCTGGGCGACGTGCCGCCGTTCGGGCAGGTCGACCTCACCGTCGAGGCGCTGGTCTACGGCCTCGTGCTCGGCGGACGCGTCCTGGTGGTCATCCTCTGCTGCGCGCTCTTCACCGCCTCCGTTGATCCCGACGAGCTGCTGCGCGCCTTCCGGCGGGTCTCCTTTCGCTCGACGCTGACGGCGGCGCTGGCCACGCGGCTCGTGCCCGTTCTGATGCGTGACGCGCGGCGCATGGCCGACGCCCACGCGTGCCGGCCGCAGCCCGGGCCGCGCATCGCCGTGCTGCGCGCGGTGGCCACCAACGCGCTCGACCGCGCGGTCGACGTCGCCGCCACGCTCGAGGTCCGCGGCTACGGCGCCGCCCGCGGCGCACGCCGCGAGCGCACGCCGTGGTCGCGCCACGACCTGGCCTTCGCGGCCGCCGCGGGCGTGCTCGTCGTGCTCGCCGTCGCGGCGCGTGCAGTCGGCGTGGCCTCGTTCGAGGCCTACCCGGCACTGCAAGCGCCGGTGGGCACCGGCGAGTTGCTGCTCGCCGGCGCGCTGATCGTCGTCGCGCTGGCGCCGTTCCTCGACCGCCGGGGGATCGAGCCGTGAGCGTGCTGGCGCTGGAGCGCGTGACCTACGTCTATCCCGGGGCGGCGCGGCCGGCACTGCGCGAGGTGTCGGTGGCGATCGAGCCGGGCGAGTTCGTCGTTCTCGCCGGGCTATCGGCCTGCGGCAAGTCCACGCTGCTGCGCGCCGCGGGCGGCCTCGTGCCGCATTTCCACGGCGGTGTCTTCGGTGGCCGCGCGGTGGTTGGCGGCCTCGACACGCGCGAGCACGGGCCCGCGGCGATCTCCGCGGTGGCGGGCAGCCTCTTCCAGGACCCCGAGACGCAGGTCGTGCTCGGCACGGTTCGCCACGAGCTTGCCTTTCCGCTGGAGAACCGCGGCGAGGGCGGGGCCGCCGTGGCGCGCGGGGTGGAGGAAGTGGCGCTGGCGCTGGGGATCGAGGCGCTGCTCGACCGCCCGACGGACGAGCTCAGCGGTGGCGAGCTGCAGCGCGTCGCGCTGGGCGCCGCGCTCGCGGGCCGCCCGCGCCTGGTGCTCCTCGATGAGCCCACCTCGCAGCTCGACCCGGTGGCCGGCGACGAGCTCGTGTGGCTGCTGCGCCGGCTCAACGAGGAGTGGGGCACGGCGGTGGTCCTGGCGGAGCATCGCCTCGAGCGTTGCCTGTCGCACGCCGACCGCGTGATTGCGCTGCACGACGGGGCCGTGGCCTGCGATGCCCCGCCGCGCGCGTTTCTCGAGTGGGCAGCGGAGAGCTCGCCCGCGCTGCAGACCCCGGGCGCGCGGCTGTTCCAGCGCGCGGGGTTGCGCCCGCCGCCCAGCGGCGTCAAGCAGGCGCGCGCCACGCTGCGCGCCCACGGACTGCTCGACGAGGCACCGGCACCCACGGCGCCGGCGGCGCCGCGGCCCCGGCGTCGCCGCGCCGCGCGTGAGCCGTTCGCCGTCCGCGCCCGCGGCGTCTCGGTGTGAGCTGGCGGGCGGGCGCGTTGCCCTGCGGGGCGTCGACGTCGCCGTCGCGCCGGGCGAGCGCGTCGCGCTCATGGGCCGCAACGGCGCCGGTAAGTCGACCCGCTGCGCCACCTCGGCGGCCTGAACGCGCCCACCCGCGGCCGCGTCGAAGCCGCCGGTCGTGTCGCGCTGCTGCTGCAGAACCCCAACGACTACCTCCTGCACGAGACGGTCGGCGAGGAGGCCTCGCCCGATGTGCTCGAGCGCGTCGGCC